>JBCCCG010000012.1:0-153827 GCA_039033595.1 Planctomycetota bacterium
GACCCTTCATCCCCCAAAAGGGGTCCCCAACCTCCAATTTTCTTGCGCCTACCTCTAAGCATAGATAGTGCGATGGATCCGTGGCCACATATTACAGCTGACCCGGTTGTACTCATAAGATGGGAGATCAATACCAATTCAGCGTCACCCACGCATACCAGTTGACTGAGACGGCTTCCTACGATCGAAGACATTAGCCTTGGCATAAAAAGCCGTTCCTCCGTATCTGTTGTAATACCTCGCATACCAACGCATAAACTGCTGCCGGCAAGCATCTCCTCTCGACCGAGCGACGCCTTCTCGGCAAGTTGTGACAACAGACTGATTAAACGGCGCCGTATTATATTTTCATCAATCGTATGCAGAGCCATTGGCTCAGGGATATGCGCAATCGCTAATATTTTTCCATTACTATTTGTCAAGAGACCAAAACTTTGACGCCTTGAAATACCCTCAATTCCGATTATGTAACGATCGTTATTCATGGTAATTTATGAGTGGATCGGATCTGCAAGTTCCTAGATCTCTGATCGGAAAGGGCCCGGCTTGGCTGCATCGCCTTACAATGATGGCATGGCACTTGGCATCTCATAACAACACGCTCTCTGTATTTAGCTGTGTCGAAATCCCTTCTCACGTTCCCAGCCGATTTGATAATCTCTGGCAATGCATTCGATGTCTTGACTAAACGCATCAAACCAGCCACTTTCTCGGAGTAGCTTGTAATACCCAGGCAAATACTCCATAATCACGCGCACTCACTATTCGACCACTGCAGGGCGGTTAGGCAATAATCATCTACGGTACAAGTGGGTCGTTGTATGGCGAGCGTTGCGGCTAAACCATATGGCTTGGTACTTGGGAAATCAGAATATGCTCCCGGCTCACCCCACACTTATGTACAATCAGTGGGTTGGCTCTGCCCTAATTCAATTTGTTCCGCCGCTAGAATTAAGGCCCCCGCCTTGGATGTAGCACATCCACTAATACCACCCCCAGCATAGTACATATAATCCCTGGCCATTGAAAAGCAGAGCCCGCATCTGCGTCATTATCCATGCTCCTAACACCAATAGGAAAAATCGGTAGCCCAGCGCACCGTGTAGCCTCAACGATATGAGCTGTTGTCTCTCGGAAAAGATCTATGGTGGAAATCAATTACGTTCCCCGCAATATGTTGTTAGTAGAATACAGGTAAGGATTTTACGAATCAACGTCAAACTTCCGGAGCCCCTGCGCGCCACATATAAACATTTAATACAAAGGCATTTACATGAAACATATTTCCCCCGGTCGTTTTTCGGGGGAGGAGATTCTTATGGCACGGGGCAGAGCATCAAAAATACGCTCTAATCTCTTGCTCACGCTCTTAACATTCACTCCAAGCCGTCCGCATATGTTTTTATCCTACAGGGATCAATTGCCCGCTCGAAACGCCGAGGCCTGCAGCGACATTCGCTCTCTGCTCGCCACGCTGATGCGATTTCCGACGCACGCCCGGCACCGCCGAAAGCACTTTTCCGTTGCCATCCGCCCCGACTTGCGCTTTAATCCACACCAAGTCGGCCAGCGGCCGGCCCAGGGGCGTTCAAACCCTTCATGCAGCGGTATGACATCGACCGTGAATTCTGATGTCGCCTTCCCCGTCGTTACGACCGGGAGGCGGCGGTGTATGTCCAAGCCTCGCGGCTAAAGATCGTCGCGGTTGTCTGCGTGCAGCTTTGAAACTCCCGGTCACCAACCGGATCAATTGTTGGTGGCCTTCAGACAAACAACAGGGAGATTTTACATGCTGCTATTTCTAGCGGGGAGCCTGAGCACACTGGTCGGCTTGCTCCTGTTCGGGTGGTATCTGATAAGCAAGGAGGGAACGGCCTACACCAGCCCCTGCGCAAGACCCGGCGGAAGCGACTATCGGTCACCCGAAGAATCGGCATTCTGAACTAGCCTGCATACATGCGTACATAAAGTACGCGGGCAACAAGATATTCCACGCCCAGAAAAAGCTTGTCGGCCTTGCTTGTTCGAGGTACTAATCCTGCAAGCAACCACCGGGAGCAAGACACATGGATCATTCCGAAGATAGACCACAAGAACTCGATGCCTGGCTACGTAATTTCACTCTACGTGATGAAGCCAATGCCTTGGTGGCCTCGGCTTTCCGTAACGGTCCGATCGAAGACCTCCACGCCGGAAAACACTCCGCGCTTCTCGAAGTCGATTCACTGAGCCGGATCACCGACGACGAAATGAAGGCGATCATGCTGGCCGCCTGCCGCCAACTCGCCAAACTTCTAGAACTCAAGGAGTCCGATCCCGTCGCGTACTACGACAAGATTGTTCGTCACGGCTGGTCATATTGCCGAGAATGGGAGAGGTGATGGCGACGACTACTGAACACCCTCTCTGCCGATCGTCAGGGCGTCCCAGCGGATCGACTGAACGGCTTCGTCCAGCACGCGGATGCTGAAGCCCAGGCCGTAGCCCTCGTCCACGCCCCCCGTCGTATGCCCGGTCAGGGCGTTGTGCACATCTTGAGGGATTCCCGCTTCGCGGCAGGCATCCTTGAACGTGTGACGAAACGAATGAAATACTTTCCGGGGGTCGCTGATCCCACACTGCTTCCGAAGGTAGCTGTTGACCCACTTCGAGAACGCAGCGGTACGCTTACCCGTGGCAGACTGAACATATGGGAACAGATCCTCATGCCCTTGCTGCTGTGTAGAACTGACGTACTCCATGAACCCCAAATCCAACACCTCCCGGTGCATCGGTATCCGTCGCTTGCTTCCGGGGGTTTTGAGGTACTTGTTCTCACCCTGGTCGTTGATGTCGAGGTAGAACCGCCCCGCTTCTTGCCGAATGTCATCGACCGTGAGTTGAGCTAACTCTTCCAGGCGAGCGCCGGTGTAGAGCGCCAAGACAGGTATCCAGTAGGCGGCGTGACCGCCTCCGCCTTGGGGACGCTGCCCGATGCGGTAGATCGGCGACCGCTCGAAGATCGCCTTGAGGTCTTCGGCATTGAACGGCAGTCTGCGCTGGACTCCATGCTTCGGCCGCGGAACCCGGATCCCCAGGGCGACGTTCTTTTTGAGGAATCGGTTCTCCACGCACCAGGTGAGCACCGAACTCAGGGCCGTCAGCGCGTTATTGATGGAGTTGGGCTTGAGTCGATCAACATCGAATCCCTCATATCGCTCAATGATCTGCAGAAGCGTCCGCTGTCGGTCCTTCCGGGGGAGCTTCGCCGGCAGTTGTTTGTAGGCGTCTTTGAAATCACGCACGTCGTCTGCCGTGATCTCGTGGACGTAGAGATCGCCCTTGAGTTCGACGAATCGGTTGATGCGGTACCGCCATTCCTTGACCGTCAGGGGACGACGACCGCCCTCTTCCTCCCAACGCTCCACCGCCTCGGACAGCCGTATCCAGACCTCCGGGCTTTCTTCCTCCGCTTCATCCGGCGGGATGTAGGCCATCGGCTCCAGACTGCTAGGGTCCGATCGCTTCTGAATCTCTTGGAGCAACTCGGTGTTGGCCTTGAGCAGGTAATAGCCAAGGCGTCGCCAATCTTCCGAATCCGGTTCGAGGTCGAGTCGATGCTCGCCGACCACCGAGTCGATCATCTCCGCGTATCGATCGAGACGAACCTGCCTCAGATCACGTTGCGCTGAATGGAGGTCGCCCGAGATATCCCCCGCATGAGGCGGATTGGCTTGCCCCGATACTCGTTGGTCAAAATCCGCGTTCAAGGCCCGGCGCTTCCAACGTTCGGCGATCTGGGCGGCAAATTGATGGCTAAGCTGGTTCTGGCTCATGGTTTCCGACGTGTTCAAGGCGTTGTTGACGGCAACGTAGATCTGGGCCGCTCGAAACGAAGCGGCTTTCGGACACGAGGTGTGCAACGACACCACGATTTCGCGTCTGCCGATCCCCTCTTGTTGCAGTTTGGGCACGCGTTGTCGGTAGTAGTAGCCGCCCGGGCGACGCTGGACGTAGTTGGGCAATGGCATATCGATCCCCCCTGGAATCTCGACGGTGCACACGGAACAGAGGCGTGTGTACCGATTTTCGGTTGGTGTGTACCTGCTGCGGACAGAGATCGAACCCGAAAAAGGTTAAGCCGTTGATTTGAAAGGATGATCTGGAATCATGGAGCGGGTGAACGGGATCGAACCCATTCCGCAGCATGACCGGAAATCAATGGCTTAGCTCTTCGTCTAGAGCAGTGGTGTTGATTATGTGTACCACAGCGGTGTACTAGGCGCAAGAATATTCTTCTACACTCTGAGTGTTATTTCACCAACGGCTCAATCTGCTTGAGGGCTTTCGACGGCTTCAAGTTGCATGCTCGTGCCCAGCGAATCATTTCGATAGGATCGATTCGTCGCTCTCCTTGTTCGCTTTTGGCAACATAAGTGTGAATTTTTTTCAGCTTTGCGGCAAGCTCGCGCTGAGGCAAGCCCGCATCTTCCCGCCATTGGCGGAGCAGGCCGCATAATTGGCGATAGGCCGGGTCATGCAGAGGGCCTTTTCGGGATGAATCTCTTGCACCCATTGAGGGTACACGTTAAATTGGCCTCAATTCTGTACCCATATATGGTGCATTTGATCCGGTTATGAAGCCGTTACTCACCCACACAATCCACAGCGCCATCTCAGGTCTGGGTATTCCAGCCTTTACTTTGCGATTTTCCTACCCCAATCTTGATCTCCCAACCATAGAGACCGAGACTGATGAAGGATATTTCGAACCGCAATTTTGGGCTTCTGATTGCCCATGTCCTCCCAGGATTCATCGCCCTGTGGGGATTACAAGCCGTCTCGCCCACCGTTCGCGTCTGGCTGAGTGCGGCTTCATCAGCTTCAGACCTGCCTACGGTAGGCGGTTTCCTGTATGTCACGCTCGCTTCGGTGGCGTTGGGGATGGCGGTCGGGGCGATTCGTTGGTGCGTGATCGATTGGCTGCACCACCATACCGGCCTCCCGCGCCCTACTTGGGACGACTCCAAGCTCCAGCAGAATCTTCACGCTTTCGATCTTTTGGTCGAACATCATTACCGTTACTACCAATTCCATTCCAATACGATCGTTTCGCTCCTGATCGCTTACGCGGCCCACCGGGGCTCATCGGGATTTGACGATTCAAATGGAACGCTTGAATTCATGCTGCTGGCCCTGATCGCCGTGTTCTGGGCAACCTCACGCAGCAACCTGCACCGCTATTACACTCGGGTCACCGCCCTGATGAATCCTGAAGGAGACTCTCTCATGAGCAATGGCAGCCATCCCAAACCCGCTACGGGCAGCAAGCCTCAGACACCTAAACCCACCGAGGCCAAGAAACCCGCCCCCTCCAAGTAAGCACTCCGTCTAGGGGTCCGTGTAGAGGCGTGGCGTCGATTTCGGCGTCACGCCTTTCTGTTGTAGGAGACGATCGCTTAATGAAATCACTCTTTGGCGGGGCATCGCTCGGTTCAAGGGGCTGATATCTGGCAATCGATTGGTTGCGAAGACCGCCGGAGTAGGCCAAGAAACCGCGGACTGGATTCTCGATCAGCGATCGCGTTGAAAATCCTTTACATAGAGCTGCACCCTGCGCTATGTTCGACACGCAACATTAGTGAAATACCCAATTCAGACCACGACCTACCCGCTAGGTCGGGGACCTGGTGAATACAACACCCGCAAGGGGAACAGCCAGGCTTTTTCTCTGATATTGGGATTAATGTTGCACCCCCGGCACCCGGAGAACCCGAGTGCTGTTGAATGTCATCAATTCCGGAGGCTTGAGCTATGGCGCAGAACAAGAGATCGACCCATCCCCTCGACCGCAAGATCGGTCTACGGCTGCGTCAGGCCCGACTCCGGGCCGGCCTTACCCAGAACGCCTTGGCCCACTGTCTGGGTATCAGCTTCCAACAGATTCAGAAGTACGAGAAGGGGCTGAACCGAATCCCGGCTTCCCGACTGATCGACTTGGCTCCCGTACTCGGGGTGCCGCCCGCCTCGCTGCTGCCCGATGCGGTCGCAACACCCCCGCCGAACTACGATCGTTCCGAACACCGCGCCGCCAGGATCGCGCGAAACATCGAAGACCCAATCATCCGGCGGCGGTGGCTGGACTTAGGGCAAAGCCTCGCCGCGAAGACTCAAGATGAAGTGTTGGTATCCTCGCCCGATGGATAGGGTTGACCACCTACGAGATGGTCATCGAGCCGTCCGGCGAGCTTCAAATCAGGCTCGCGGCGGTCACTGCCGACAGATTCAGTACAATACTCTAAGAAATACAAATCACTGCCCCCGGAAGGCGGCGAGTGAGTCCTCAGGATTCCTCGCCGCTTTTTTATTGGCGTGATATTCGCTGTCGTGCAGGGAGGGAGGTTAGACTTTCATAATGAAATACATTGCTTTTCTGTGTTTGATTCTCACCGTGTCCGTCCACGCTGAGGATCGCCGCAAAGACAAGTCCAAGCTCACCCTCATGAGCTTCAACGTCGAATTTATGTGGGACGGTTATCCGCCAGAGGAAGGCAGCGAAAGCATCAAATTCGCCCACCGGGGCAACCCAGAACTCGCGGCGGCCAAGATGGCCAGGATCGCCGAAATCATCCGGAAGCATGACCCGGATATGGTCAGCCTGGACGAGGTGGAGAACCTCGACGCCCTGGAACGGCTTAACCGTGAATTCCTGTCCGACATGGGCTACGAGGCCTACCTGAAGAACGGGAGGGACCAATACACCGGCCAGGACGTGGGGCTGCTGACCCGTATTGACCCGGACGAGCCTCTGTGGCGTGAAGATCGCCGGGGCCGGTCGGGCGACGTGAATAAATCGGCCTCGAAGAACTACATCGCCAAGTTCACCGTCGGGGACGAACGGATCGCGCTGATCGGCGTCCATTTCCTGTCGCGCCCCACCGACCGGCGGCGTCTCCACGACCGCCAAGCCCAGGCCGACTCCATCCTCAATGCGGCCCGAGAACTCGACACCGAAGGCTTCCACGTCATCATCGCGGGAGACATCAACGACTACGACGGCTCCAAGGAGGCCTCAGACCACCGGAGCAATCAGCCGATCACCAACGTCGTGGCCAGTCTTCGGGGTATGGACCCCGCAACCGCCAACGACGACCTCGTGAACGTAGCGCAGTTTGTGCCCAAGAAGCGGCGTTACACCTGCCACTGGGACAAGAACAACAACGGCAAGATTGATGGTCGGGATGAATTGACCTCAATCGACCATATTCTGGTCGCCCCGGAATTGGCCGAGCGCATCGACGAGGTTGAATTCCCCAATAGATACGATCCGGCGGGCATCAGCGATCACTTCCCGATCGTGGTGACATTCAATACCGACGAATGAGCATGACTGGGGGGTAAAAGTGGCGTCGAAGAAGCCGTTCGGCGCCATCAGATTCTACAAGTTGGTTGAACTAAGTCTGACGAGACCCGCGGCAAGTCACTGAAACCAATCCTGCACAGAGATTTAGGTATTGCGTGTGGTCACTGACGCTGGATTTTCCGGCGCAACCCGTGGCAAGTTAGTCGTAGCTCTGTCCAATTTTAGACTCGAGCTGAATATATTCCTGTGCCTCCAACCCACGATCCCAGAGCCGACGAACAAAACCAGGTCTCGTCCGGTCGGCCACTCGTAGTTGGGCTTAACTCCAGCCCCGTCGCCGTATCCTTCCACCACGGTTAAGCCCACAGTCTGCGGCAGACGGTGGTGTTGCTTGGGAGGCGGGCAGAGCGTAGCGGGGCCCGCCTCCCAAGCGATCGTTTCCGGTGCCGGGGGTGCGATAGCCCAGAACCGAGCGCGGACGGCGGGTGTTGTAATGCCGTCGCCATAGTTCGATCAGCACCTCCACTTCCTTGAATGAGTAGAAGACCTCGCCGTTGAGCAGCTCGTCGCGCAGCTTGCCGTTGAAGCTCTCGACATAGCTATTCTCCTAAGGGCTTCTCGGTTCGATGAACAGCGTCGCGACGCCGACTCGCTGCAACCAGCTTCGAACCGCCCTGACCGTGAACTCCGGGCCGTTATCTGAGCGGAGGTATCCCGGCACGCTCCGCGTGGCCATCAGTCATGCCGGCCGTTACATCACGTCGTCGCTCTTGAGCCTACGATCCATGTCCAACGCCAGACATTCGCGGGTGTATGCGCCCGCCACCGTCAAGATGCGGAACGGCCGACCGTCGTGCGTCTGGGCCTGCACGAAGTCATGCGCTCAGGCGTGATCCTGGTGCTCCGGCCGAAGCCGTAAGCACGATCCGTCGTTTAGCCAAAGCCGGCCGCGGTTAGATTGTTTCTTGGGCACCTGCCAGCCTTCTTCACGCAGCAACGTCGTAATACGCGGCGTTCCGTAACGCCCGTACATCGACGCCAGCTCCACGATCTGCCGCGTCAACGAGCCTTCGTCGGTCCGTTCGAGCGGGAAATAACGCTGCGCCGCCCGCGACTGCCGCAACACCCGGCACGCGCGACGCTCACTCACCCGCAGGTGATCCACCACCTCACGGGCGTTCTAGTGCCGTGGCCTCACGCAGGATCGCTTTGTCCAACTCCGACTCGGCCAAGAGCTTCTTGAGCCGGGTGTTCTCACGCTCCAACTCCTTGAACTTCCTCGCCTGGTCGACCTTCATGCCGCAGCACTCCCGACGCTATCGATAGTACGTCTGCTCTCCCACCCCCAACAGCTTGCACGCCCGTGAGCCGCCGTCCGGCCCTGGCCCAGCAGCACATCGGCTTTACGCAGCTTGTTGACGATCTCGTCGGCCGTATGACGTTTCCGACTCATCGTTGACACTTCATTTCTGAGGACGTCCAAATCCCGGGAAGTCTCCCAAATAACCCGAACTGCGTTCACGGAGAAGGGTCACAATCAGCTCCGTCCTAGCTTCTTGAGTCGGTGAGCTGTGGAATAGATTTCAGGAGGCAAGCCAGCTTCTCACACAGATTCTTAATTTTAAAATACAATTTATTTTAATTGGCCTATATCTTTTGAATATAACCTGTGATCACGCGCAGTCTTTGCAGCCTCCAACAGATCGCAATTTACCGCGCTAGGGTCTTAGTGCTCTGTCGCATCAACATTCTTGCGCAAGCACAGCCAAAAAGAAAAGTCTTTATCAAATTCCTGAGATTCTTCTATGGTCAACAAAGCACGTTCTATTCTAGAATTTATACTTCCACTCCAAGCAATAAATTTTACGTAGCTTCCATTGGAATCAACTGCCGTTCCTATCTCGATATCATGCTGTAACGCAAAACCAACAAAGTCCAATAGCTCTTTGTTACTGTGAGTCGCTATGATTTCTTTCAGTTCGCCATAACTGATTATGTCAGTTTCTAAAGACTCTACGAGAATATCCAATAAAGAATTCATGTCTGTCATAATTACTCTATATGAACTTTTAGTGTCGATCCGTCTGGCAATTTGATATCAATTGTTGCTCCGCCACTTTTTGAACCGGCTCGTTTTCCAATAGTCGTTCCGTCTGCCAACTTCCTTAATTCACCCGGATACTTTCCAGAGTCTAGAATTTCTGCACCCTCTGTCAATTCATTATATAAATCATTTAATGACTTCTCGTCTGAAACGGTTCGTACATGGGAACGTTTGCCTCTAGGCAGTTGCGCCAGACGTTGTTTGACACCCGCAGCACACGGGTTTGAGTTATGGCTCAATACGTCTGCGACGGAAACCCAGTAGCAATGCTCGGTTTCAACTTCAATATTGAATACACGGTGAATGCCGGGTTTGCGCTCAATCGATAGAATAGCTGCCGAGCCGCCCCGTGTGCGTAGAAGATCACCTGCTATCAGTTGCTCAGTGGGTATCCAGTCCTGTTGATTTTCTGAGAACAAGCGATGCCGTCCAGTTGGCTCAAGTACTGTCCCATCTATGAGATGTAGGGTAAAAACATTTCCATTGTTATGGTTGACGGTCGCCAACACGACACGGCCGGCTCCTTCTTGAATTTTTGGGCACGGTTCGATGATCGTTACTTTAGCCCAACCTTCCAGCCCCATTTCTTCTAGTGTAAAATATATGCGCGCACCCAGTTCGCAACCTGTATGCAGCATCCACTCGGGTGAACGTAAAACGGTGATTTCCAGCACGTCGTTCGGATGCGTAGGATTAGGCATACGCAGAGTGATTTTTTTCCAAGTCTCCGGATCGACCTCGGAAGCCCCTGGCCCTTCGCTCTCATCTGTCGTCAACACACGATCCCCCACCTGAATCGACTCGATTGGGACCCTTCCCTCGTTTACGGCGACAAGCGTGCCCGCCACAAAGCAAAATCCTCTAGGCAATTTATCTGCATTTCTTTCAACCCATTTTCTTGTTTCGTTTTCGGTAAAAGTCTTGGTTACATTACCGGCTTCGTCAAGCTGCTGAAGCACCTTTTTACCTTTTATACAAACTACCTTAAACAATTTTCCGCCAAATTTGAAAGTACCCAAACCAAGAGCACTGGTAATGGCCTCAGTAACTGTGGCTTTAGCAATTTCTCCTGTTACATCGACTAGACCATCTAAGAACTCACCCAAGCTGTCACCAGCACCGGCACGCAACATGATGTCTACCACGTCATCGCCCATGTTGTGCTCTTTATGGAGCTCCATCTCCGTGGTCGATCGTCGTTTTACATTTTTACCGGTAGATCTTTTCGGTCCACGTTTGAAAACCCACCTTGCATCGTCCCACCACCAGCGCCATATATTGCCCGACGGATCTAGGCCGTCATTAATATTCTGGTAATTCGCATACAGCGAATAGCCATCTTCGTATCCTAGGGTGTCCCTACTCAGCCATTGCCCCAAATCAGGATTGCGATATCGAGACCGGTTATATAACAGTTCTGTTTTATCATCGTGATATATTCCTTGGTGGCCAAGTGGATTACTGAAGGCGGAAGTCTGGCGGACAGTAATCCCGTCGGGCGCGAGAATCCGACGTTTACCAAAGGGGCTGTAGGCATAACGCTCAACGACAACTCCCGCATCATCCGAAAGACCAACAATATTAAACTGCCGGTCCCTGTGGAGATACAAGACCTGTTCACCATCGGGAAAAGATGCATCGTGTTCAATCAGGGAGATTGGTTCATCAATGTAGTCTCCGTAGATATATTGCCGCCGTAGCACACCTGCTTCATATTCCGCTATCTGCTGACTCATTCCCGAGTCATCCGCCATGCACACATAAGCTGTCGTAACCGAGGGGTCATCGGGGATATCACCCGGCACTGTCTTGGTTACGCGTCGCCCCAAGGCGTCGTAGGTATAGCTTCCCAACAGATGGCCCGCAGAGTTCCGTACTTCAACCAAGCGGTTGTCGAAGTCCCACTGATAAGTACGACCGGGTTCATCTTCGAGTAAATTACCTTTGGCGTCATACCGAAGAGGGATCGCGCCACCACCGGAGTCGATATCGGTAATTTCGTGGACACCGTTGTGTGTTCGGGTATCGCCGGTTGTGGTCAGAATGCCGTTGACCAGCTCCTCGCTATCGTAAGTATCCCAATCACCAACAAGACTAAGGCCGTAGTCTTCACGCTCGCCGTTGGCTCGAGTCCACAGATCCAACCGATTTTCGGCATCTTGCTGCGCCGTATAGCTGTAATCTGCCATGTTGCCGCCGGTCGTGGCGACATCAAGATTTTTGTTCAGGTCGTAGCCGTAGGTGCTCCAGGACAAGCCGGGACGATCGGCGTTCCCCGGAGCGGTCTCAACAGTGAGGGCCGTCGGAAGATGGTCGGCGCGGTCGTATATTGCCTGTCTCTGCAGCCCGTTACCCAATAAACGAACGGTTTCCCGCATTGCCGAGTTGTAGTCCATGTCCATTAGCTGGACTTCAGGAGTGGGACCGGCTCCGTCCGGATCACGGATCAACGTATCGAGCTGATTTCGGGAGGTATACGTACGTGTGACCACGCTGCCGTCGGGGTATGTAATGGTTTTCAGACGATCTTCGGCGTCGTAGTCCCGACCGATGGTATACCCTGCTGGGTCGGTACTGACGTTGCCCTGTATTTTCTCAGAAAGAATCAGACTGTCGTCGGTCCATTCATAGGTGATCGTATTACCATAACGCTCAGATTCGGCGGTCAATAGACGTGACGCCTTGTCATAAGTGAAATGATTTGAATCAGTTGGCGGCTTGAGATCTCCAGTGGCACTTGCTCCCGCGGAAGCTAAAGCTTCAGCTTCATCCGCATCGATCGCGCGATCGAAGACTACGAATCCCGAAACCTTTCCATTGATCGAGCGGCCCGGAAATCCCAGCGTTGATCCAATTCGTACCTCGCTTGACGAAGTGGCGAGCGACCGAGGGGTGTAGTCTGTTTGGACCTCAAGCTGGCCGTCCACATACAGACACAACTTACCAGTGGTCTCGTCGTATGTCGCAAGGTAATAGTGCCACTGCGTGATATCAAACCCGACTCCGGGCTGGAACTGAACTTGCAGGTTCTGCGCGTTGTCTTGGGTGACTTCCAGAACAATATTCTTGGTCCCCTGCTGGGGCGAAATCTTCCACGCACCGTCGCGCCCGGCTAGCACGTCGGTTTGATTCCAATTGGGCTGCATTGAGCGAGCCCACAACCCAAACGAAACGCTCGAAATGGTGTCGGGCATCGTTTGAATAAAGCAGACTTGATTATCGGCGCCACTAAAAGCCAAGGCTTGATTAGGAGCTCCGTCCGGACCTGCCGTATATGCCGGAGGTGCTACGCCGGCGTTGAAATCCAACACCTGAGCGTCGTAGCCGTTACCGGTTACATCGCTGGGGCTACCCGCGAAAGAAACGTAAGCCAACGGTCCCCCCAGACCGACCGACGTTGCCGATGCCAAGCGGTAGTCCACTCTGGTCAGACGCGAAGCCAAATCATAAGAATACGTACTGTTGTCGCCGAGTTGGTCGAGGCGTTTCGCGGGGCGATGTAGAGCGTCGTAGGCAACATCAATACGGTCGTACCCCGAGCGGTCCGACTGAATCGTATTGCCAAAATTCGGGAGAACTGCGTCAAGCTCATTTTGGCCGATCTGGCCATCAAATGCTCCCCCGGGGAGGGAAGGCTCGTAAAACTCAGCCGGAAGCGTGGTAGCACCCCAGTTAAGCAATACCAGATTCAAGTCACCCTGAGAAACGATTCCGTCGTTGTTGTAGTCTCCTTCCAGGGTTCCGAATTCTGGTGTGTGTCCGGGATATTCAACAGCAATCTGTAAATTACGAGGATCATACTCATACTTTGTCACACCACCCTCGGCGTCTTCAATGCTCATGAGATTGGAATTGGCATCATAGAAGTATTGCGTGAGAGCATTAATTCGATCGGTATACGACACTTGTCGGTCACGTGCATCATATGCGTATGTAGAACTGTTACCTGCGGCGTCAACCATCGCAACAACGTTGCTGTTCGCGTCGTAAACGGTCTCTCGGAAGGTGAGATCGACGATCTCTTGTGTGTCACGACATTCGGTCTGACGATTGCGAGCATCAAAAATACAATCCTCACCTACCCCAGCGGGATCTCGAAACGAGACAACGTTGGAGTTGTTGTCGTAACTGTAGAAGTTGACGCGACCCTCCGAATCAACAGATTGGATTAGACGACCAGCGCCATCATGGCGATTGATGACCACTTGTCCCAGCGCATCGGTCATGCTGCTTTCAAGGAGAAGACCACTGCCGCTTACGAAAGTCGTGGAATCGTATTCGAACCGCTGGGTGTCACCGCTCGCATCCACGGTCAGTACTATGCGCCCCAGACCGTCCATAAACGCCGTCGACACTTCACCTTCCGGGTTTGTTATCGCGACGGCGTAACCATCGCTACTGCTGCCGTAGAAACCGTTGGGAAGTTGTGCGTTGATCTCAGAAGCGTAAGCCGCATCAAGCCCAACTCCATCGGCAAGATCGTCGTCGTATTCCCACGTCGTGGTAAGCCCTAAGACTTGCCCTGTTGTGTCGTCGACCACGGGAGGATCGCTTTGCTGCGCCCCACCCGCGATCGGAACGCTGTCGGGATCGATGGGGCCACGCGGTACGAGCCAGATGGTCTTCGCGGCACGACGGTGGCGCGCATCATACCGATAAGTTGTTTCGCTCAGAGTTTCGACGTCCGGCAGATCAGTGAAGACCGTAGGGTTTTCCGGAGTGTTGGCAAACGCAACGTTATCCACATTGACGACGCGACCCGTATGTGTGATGTTTCCGTAGAAATCGTGCCGCACCACATCGGCGGAACGTTTGAGTATTGAAGAATCGTCTACATATGACGGCGGATCGACAACCGCCATCAACCTCGCGCAGCAGGTACCCCACAGTCTCGAAAGCGTGTTGCCGCGCGGATCGGTCGTAGAATCCGCGCGCCGATCAAGAAAATAAGTATGACTCTCGGTCGCGGCTTCGGGCGTGCCGGGTGCGACCGTCTTAGTTTCGAGTAAGTTTCGCCCCGTATATGTCATCACGGCGCGGGCGTTGTCAAAACCTTGCGTGTCGTCGGCTACGAAATAACGCGGCGTGCGAATTTCGACAAGATTCCCCTGTGGATCATAGTCGTATTCGACTTTGGCTTCATCAGGTGTACTTACCGCTTCAACGACGGTAGTCTGCCGTCCTTGCGCATCGTAGCTATAATCCGTTGTAAAACCTCGAGGATCGATCAACAAGTCGAACTGTCCCTCGGCATCATATGTGATGTCTTCTATCAAATAACCCGCGTTGGCACCGGCAATCCCATCCGGCGTCCGAACTAAGCCGAGCAGGTAGTTATCGCGGTCGGCGAGATAGGCGAGAGGATTCGTGTAACTCGTGGGATCAGGAGGCGAGAGTTCGCCCGAAGCCATTTCAAAGACTTTTCGTTTAATACGGCTGTTGTCATCATATACGTAAAATGTTCGTCGACCGTATGCATCGGTTTGGAAATCGACACGATTAGCGTTATCGTATTCCTTAGACGAAGTAAGTGTTATGGCACCATTCACATTGGTGCTTTCTCCAGTTTTTCGCGCGCGGGTGTCATAGTTGTATATCGAGGTCACCCCGCCGCGCGTTATCACGTCGGGATATTTGCTACCGTCCAAATATCCATAGAATGTACTTAACGGTACAGAGGATCCAAACGCTTGCACCATAACGTCGACGCGGCCAGAAAAATCATAAAAATATTCTGTTTCGTTACCGTTTCGATCGGTCGTGGCCACGACCAAATTCGCCTCAAATCCTCCATTCCTCTCCGGGCCAGCATAGGTAATAATCTCGGTTGATAAGTCAGGAAAAATTGTTTTAACAAGACGATTCCGCTTGTCATATTCGTAAACGGTTGTTCGGCCAAGAGGATCTTTAGTCTGGTCAAGTCTTCCGGCTGAGTCATAGTAAAATAATGACTCAGCTCGTGGTCCTCCCGGGATATCAGCGGGCTCGATTATCTTGACAAGGTAGCCCGAGCCATCGATTTGATTCGGATCGCCAGACGTAGAGTAAAAATACTCCGTCACATTGTTGTTGGCATCGGTTCGCGTTTCACATTGCCCCAAACCGTTGTAAGTGAATCGCCACGTACCTTCTTCTAACGTGCCAAACGCTTCCGTTTTCGACATCAGATTGCCATTGCCGTCATAGCCCCATCGTGTCTCTCGCATCAAGCGATCAACATGCGTAAGCGGCTGCTTGAACTCGTTATATGTAGCCGAGCTGACCGACCCATCAACATGGGTGATTTGCGTGGTTCGCCCCGTACGCGGGTGCCGTTGCCGGACATACGCCTTGCCCGCACCATTGGTCTTCTCAACTAAGCGAGAGTTGTCGTCATAGACGATACCGCTATCTACCAAAGACCATTCCGACCAATTTCCAGGTGTCTGCCCGAGATCGCTTCCGTCAGGATTAAACGTGTCCTTAATGTATCGCTTAATGATTCGTTCTTTTTGATCCAAGACAAGAGCACTGATTTTACCGGCGCCGCTGTAGACAAAATTTACGCTCTCGCCATTGACACTACCCTGCCATACCAAGTACGAAACCTCGTCGTCTCCATTGAGCATCATCCGGATGCGGTTGCCCGCCTGGTTCACGACATGACCGTCCCCGTCAACGGCTGCTACCGAACTCAAAAAAACTGTCTTAATCCGGCTGAGCGGATCTTGCGCAGCCGCGTCAAAAATAAACAATTGGACACATTGGCTTACAGGATCAAAGCTCGAGTTAAACGTTGACTGTATACCATCAGGATGCAGCACTGAAGTCAGGCCAATGTTAGAGCCTCCCTCTCCATCTGGTCCGACCGTTCCGTAGCGGTATTCAATGTGTTCGCCGTTGGGTAAATCAATTCTACTGCAAACCCAGAAGCCATCGACTTGCGATGATTGGTAGTGGAACGTAAAAGTCCGGTTGTATGCATCGATCGCTTGGTCGCGCCGAAATAGCCGATCACGAGTAGCGTCGGTCAATTGCGGGTCATCAAGATCGTGCTCCCACGTAAACAGGATCCGATTGCCGTTTCGATCCGTGAAGCTCGTCAACCGCCCGTAGCGCGTTCCCCCCCCCGCGGTCATGAGAGAAAAGACCTCGAATTCCAAAACAGCACCGTCATGGCGGAACAGCTTGGCAGACACGGTGTTCGCCCGGTCGGCAGTCTTGATTTGCAAACTGTCATATGTTTCGAGGCGGTCATAAACATCCCAATCCTCGCATCTAAACACACCATCCGAAGCGCCACCCACACCGACATCGCGCATTTGCACGCGGTGCTGTGTCCTCGTGGCCTGCAAGACTTGAGCGTTGTCAAATTGATTACCAAAGCGCAGCCAAATATCCCAGTTCCACCCCACGTGCTTGCCGAAAAGTGTGGACACAATGGTCTGATCGTAGTTGTGACCCCGAATAATCTTGAGCGTTGGCAGCGTTTTAGGGCCAGGATGGACCGACCCACAACTTACGCAGCCCGTTGGAGTCGGTGTGTTGTAATCAACCGCATGGTGCCGGAAACGCAAGGCCGTGTTATCAATAACTGATCCGCCCTCTAGCTCTCCTGGAGCGCCAGAATCTTCCTCCTCGCTATCCTGAGACTCGTCCTTCTCTTCATCAGTAGTCTCATCGTCACCCCCCTCTCCTTCCTCACCTCCCCCTTCTCCTTCTTCCTCCTCTTCTTCTTCTGGCGGGCACTCTACACCAGGCTCACCTGGTGGTGGGTAAGCGCAAATAATTCCGCCGGGCCCCATTTCTCCGGGCTCTCCTTTCGGAGGCGTATCAGATGGCTTCGGCGACGAGGGTTGGTTTCCGGAGTTATCTAGCGGAGTATCCCGCACTACCTGCTGCGCTAAATCTGGTGAGATCGAGCCGTTGCCCCCGAGTACCGCCAGTGAAGGCGCTGCCCAAGACAGTAAGAGCAAAAGGAAGAAGCACCCAATCAAAGATTGGTGAATATCGATGCGCAGAAAAGTCAAAATAGAGCCCCTGAAAAAGTGTCTAAAGGCGAACGAGCGCATATGACAGGCATAGAAATAGATCAACAGAACTAGCTGTTCCAAATCACTTTATGGTCACAACAAAGTCGACGTGACCGGAGGTCTCTGGACAGCCAGCCAATATGGATACAGGCCCTGTAGTGCCGTCAGTTGCCGTAAATCGAGCCGTTGCCAAGCCCCGGCGGTCGGCATAAACCGTGATTGAAGCGAGTTTGTTCTCAAAGGCTCCACCGTCGTTGCTAGTAAATGTAACCGGGGCGTACGGAGTTACTTTGACCTGGAGTCGGACCGTAGCTCCCGGCGAGATTGTTGAGTCTGCATCTTGACCGACTAACTCGATACGGGGCGTCTCGTGATGCGACTGAGCCACATCCCAAACCCGCCCCGGAGAAGGCGTAATCTGTACCCCCGATCTTGGTCTCTCACCGCGCTCCTTGTCTGGCAACGGTGCAGGCTTGACTAAAGCCGAAATGTACATGCCGCCTTCCGGCCGTCTACCCATCTCGTGAACTGTACGAACTTGATCGTTTTCTGCCGGCGAGATACGCGGATTGACTTTGCGCGCGGTTTGAACTGACTGAACCGGCGCCGCATGAGCGGTTGATTCCTTATGCGCGTATTCAACGCATATCACAACGACAAAGATCACCGCGACGCTAAGCGTCGCAGGCCACATTACCCTGTTTTTCATGTTTGGAGCCCCTGAATGATTACATCAATTCCCGAAAGGTTAACCGGACCGGAATTGAGTTTATAACAGATCACTTCGCGCACGCAAGAATAAGTTTTCATTTTTTACCGCTCGTGGTTGCTTGCCTGCGTCCATCAATGGTCTAGTATGTCAGCCAGATCCACGCGATGGCCATTCGTCACTTTTTATTTCAGAGCCCGGCCGGGTCACGCCGACAATGCGGCGCGGTGATGGTCATCACTCTCTTGGCATTAATCCTGCTTGCATCTTTGGTGTTTTACATCTACAACACCGGTCACCACGTTGCCACGCGGATCGAAACTCAAAACGCCGCCGACGCTTCTGTGATCTCGGGTGCCGGGTGGATTGCAAGATCATTCAACACCGTGGCCATGAACAACGTCGAAACGGCGCGGCTGATCTCTTACGTCGCCGTTCTCGATGCCGTCCCGCAGGCCATCGAGTACACGATTATCGATCAGACCGCCTTGCGGGACGGCATCGACCTCCAACTCACCCGAGACCTCAGCGCCGTGCCTTGGTTACGCGATGGCCTGCTCGAAGCCCGATCAACCTTCGACCGGCAATTGGCCCTGCTCGAGCCACTCGATGAGATGTTTGACGCATCTGGCGGCTACGACCTCACGCAGATGACGTATTACCGCCCTCCGGGGGCCCCCGAAGGCGGGCGTGGCGACCTATGGCAGGCCATTGACGCGTTGTCGGGGATGAGTGTCGCCGCTATGGAGAACCTCACCCCCCTATCCGGGCTGAACGCGACGCAGGCCGCCCGGGCCAACCAACAGATCGGACGCGGCGGAGGCGGCGTGCTGATGGCCTGGGACCCCGACGTGCCGTGGGTTCAGGGGGACTTCGGCGACTTCCGATTGCCCGTGCTGCGGGGACGGCTGCCCGCAGGACAGGACGACCCGCAGACCAACCGTGGACCGTTCGATACGCTCTTCGGGTTCCGCGACTACCGATTAGGAGGAGGGGGGGCGCCTTTGCCCGCTGGTGGTGACCTGGGTGTGGTGAAGCCCTACGCTCTGACCGAATGGGTACCGGCCTCACCCGAAGCCTTGCTTCCGCGGCGAGGAGCCGAAATCATCAGCTACGACACCTACGGGGCGTACCGCGACATGCGGACCCGCGGCATGGATCTGGCCCGCAGCCCCTACGGCCACACGAGCCCGTATCAGGAGGCCTGGGCCGACCCCGCCCGGTTTCAGCGCCACCCTCTGGCGCCGAGCCTCTGGGCCCGGCACCTGGCGTTCATCGCCGATCGCAAAATCAACTTTTGTTTCCCGGGGGCGGCGAGCAACCGTGTAGTCCTGCGGCCGCGATGGGAGCAGAACTACGACGAAGCCACCGAGATTCAGGCAGCGGGCCTACCCGCGATCAGCAATGGCCTTTACCTCGTGCTCAACTTTATCCGTGACGAGTTCGAGGGCGACCTGTTATCGATCACCGCACCCCCGCTCTTGGATACGTGGGGAATCGCCCGCCCCGAACGCGAAGTGCTCAGCCCACCACACCTGCTCAAGGTCGCCGAGCACGTCTGGCGAGACGAGAAGGTCGTCAAACGCGAAACGATCGACGGACGTGGTTACCACCGTCGCCACCTGCGTTACTTTGTGTTCATTGGGGTACAGATCGCCGAGGAAGCGGCCGTCCGCAACCCCTTCAACTTTGATGCCGAAGACCGCAAAGTCATGGCCGGCCCCATCAACTTTCCCCCGGAATACGGTGCTGGAAAGGGGTTTGCGCCCAACGACGTGGGGCAAAACGATCGAGGGCTGACATACCTCGGGATCGCGTACCAACCTAAAGACGCGCCAATGTGGTCCTCGGCCTTCGACGACGACCGCCGCGACCGCCACCAAGTGGCGCTCGCCCAGGCCGTGGTGTTCAACAACCATTCATGGGACCTGTGGACCCAGATGTGGCACGCTCAACTCACGCCGGTGGATCGTTACGGCGACTGGTTGTCGATCCTCGACGAAGTAAATGATCCCGATCCGGCGTTGGCCGAGGTGCGTTCGTACCTCCACGCCGTCGAACCGCTGATTGAACTCATGACCACTCCCGTACCTCCGAACTAAGCTTATATCAGGCTTAACGTGATGTTAAACAAAAGATTTTAGCCTCAGATACTGTTCTATTCCGATGTGCCTCTGGAGCGGTCTCTGATTCCAATATGATCAAAGTAGACTGACCAATCCAGTTCAATCGATGGATTGCTTGCGAGTCGATGGGGTTCAAACAGTTGACATCGAAGAAACCACTCGACGCCAGAATCCAGACCACAGGCACCCCGCAGTGGATGGTGTGGTTCCGACATAGCTAAACTTGCCCCGGTAGCAACGTGCCGGAAGAGGAGATCGGTCAGGCGTGACATTTCGCCGTCGCCGGCCCGATGACCCGATTTCAAAAAATCTCGGTATCATGCATCCGTGGCTCAGTTCCTTGCGAACTCATCTCCGGGCTACAACCATCGTAAAATCTACCCGCTTTAGGCCGATGGGTTCGCAGAACGAATCAAATGACACTTTCGCCTATATTATACAGGGATGCATGACGATGCAGAATACGCTTTGGATGTTGTTTGCCCTAGTTTTATGCGTGATGATTCCGGCGATTGAAACGTCCTTGGCGGACGACGCGGGCATGGACAGTAAGGAAATGCAGGAATCGGCGGAGGCGGTGTTGCTGACCGACTTCACGGATGGTGAACGCAACGCGCGTTGGGCGGTGGTCAACGACAACGTCATGGGGGGACGGTCCGATGGCTACATGACGTTTGCCGATCCACAACAAGGGGTCATGACCCTGACCGGCGACATCAACACCAACGGCGGCGGGTTTACCTCTGTTCGCATGCGCGTCGATCCGGAGATGTTCGAGTCGGAGGCCGAGGCTTCGATCCTGCCTGACTTGCGAGCCGTTCGCTTACGTGTCCGCGCAGATACTACCTCGTTGCAAAAACCTTTTGCGTTACGGCTTGAGGACAGGGTTAGGCGATCGCGGGGTATTAATTTCCGTGCCGTCCTACCGCTCGATACTGACGTGGACCCCGAGCAATGGCAAACCGTCACCGTGGCGGTGGCGGACCTGCAACCCACCCATCACGGCAATCGCCTGGACCCTGACAATTGGGCCCCATTGGATACGTCGCAACTCGGTCGAGTCGGCATCATTCTAAACAACGTGAGCGATGGACCGTATCGTCTCGAGATCGATCGTATCGAACTGCTGCGCTAGCCGTTTACTCAATATTTGTAATAAGCCGACTCTGTTGAAGCTAGGCGTCTCCGCGAAATATTACAGAGAGACGCTCAAAATATCTCTAAAATTTTCTAAGCAGTAATCGATTAGAACCTCCAGCAGGTGTGCTCTCGATATGCCCCCGAAACTCATACATACTTAATAGTCGTAAGGGACCAAGACCCTCCGACCCAAGCCCCAGTTCAACCTATGGCGTCGAAGTAGTCATTCGACGCCAATCGCTATATACAAAAAATACCATACTGGAGACCCTCATTGTCCCCCGCAGTTCGGCTTTCCCACGCAGCGCTTTATCGCAACGGTCGCCTCACGTTGCATCCCACCCATCTATCTTTCGTGCATCCCCGCCCCGGTCCCCGGAAATAGTCTCCGCCCCGCGGGTTCCATCCGCGCGTCTGCGATCAACGATTGCCGCGCGCTATACTTACCGGATGCGTCTCTCCTCCACCCTCAGCATCGTCGTGTTCACGTTGATCGTCGCGACCGCCTCGTCCCACGCCGTGCCGCTCCAGACCTGGACGATCCAGGGCACCACCGAGGACTTCAACGACTTCAACATCCTCCAAGGCTCCAACGCCTTCTCGGTCGAAATCCTCGTCGATCCGGACACCCCCGACCTGAGCCCCGATGGCCGTGCCGGCTTCTACGCCGCCACCGCCACGCTCACCCTCGGCACGATCCACGAGACCTTCGGCGTCGAGATCGCCATCATCGGCAACGGCTCGTCCGGCGACAGCCTCCAGGTCACGTTTCAACCCTCCAGCGCCCCGCGCCCCGCGGGCTGGACCCAATGGTCGTTCAGCGTCAACTTCCGCGACACCACCAACGCGTTGCCGTTCACCGGCGAGCTCCCGACCTTCCCCCTGACCCTCAACGACTTCGACCAGTCCAACGGCGCCTTCTTCGCCATCAACGACGCCCAAAACGCCAGCCTCTTGGGCACCCTCGTTGTTACCGGCCTCCAAACCCCCGAGCCCACCAGCCTCGCGCTGCTGACCCTCGGCACCCTCGCCCTCATCACCCGCCGCGCCCCCCGGAAGAGTAGTTTCCGTTCCACGGGTTGAGCTGCCCAAGCTCTGTCGACTCCGGCTCAGCCCCACAATTCTGCAAGTGGCAATGTAAAGCGTTATCCTGCTTGCGGTTCTGGGGTATCGCATCCCCGATCTTCTCGCTTGACCTCTTGAGGCTCATCTTGGCTATTAGCACGAACAAGACGCTCAACGACATCCTCGATCAATTCCGAGACGACGCCCGCAACAACCGCGACCTCGGCGACCGATTTGAACGCCTGATGGTCCGCTTCTTCGAACTCGACCCGATCTATTCGGATCGCTTCGACAAGGTCTGGATGTGGAACGATTGGCCCGACAAAGGCGACGTCGGCGACATCGGCATCGACCTCGTCGCCCGCGACCGCGCCACCGGCGAGCACGTCGCCATCCAGTGCAAGTTCTATCTCCCCGAACACACGCTGGCCAAGGGCGATATCGACTCGTTCTTCACCGCGATGGGCCGGGAACAGTTCACCTCCGGCATGATCGTCTCCACCACCGACAAGTGGGGTAAGAACGCCGACGACGCCCTCAACCACCAGACCAAGCCCGTCACTCGTCTCAGCGCCCACGATCTCGAAGCCAGCCCGATCGACTGGTCGCGCTTCGACCAGAAGCGCCCGCAAGACCTCGATACCCTCCCTAAGCACCAGCCCCGTCCGCACCAGAAAGCCGCTATCAAAGACGTCATCAACGGCCTCAAAGACGCCGACCGCGGCAAGCTCATCATGGCCTGCGGTACCGGGAAAACCTTCACCGCCCTCAAGATCGCTGAAGAAAAGGCTCCCGGCGGCCACGTCCTCTTCCTCGTCCCCTCGCTCTCGCTCCTCGCCCAAACGCTGCGCGAGTGGACCGCCCAAGCCACGAACGGTATCCACGCTCTCGCCGTCTGCTCCGACGCCAGCATCGGCAAACGAAGAAAGAAATCGAAAGACGACACAGAAGACATCACGGTCCACGACCTCGCCTTCCCCGCCACCACCAACGACAAGCAACTCACCACCCAATACAAATACCTCGCCCGTGATACAGAAAAGGAGAAGAAAGCAAAGCTTACGGTCGTCTTCTCGACCTATCACTCCATCGAAGCCGTCTCCGAAGCCCAAAAGGCAGGCCTCCCCGAGTTCGACTTGGTCATCTGCGACGAGGCCCACCGCACCACCGGCGTGACCCTAGTCGGCGAAGACGAATCCCACTTCGTCAAAGTCCACGACGCCGACTTTATCAAAGCCAAGAAGCGACTCTACATGACCGCCACGCCGCGTATCTACGGCGACTCGGCCAAGTCCAAAGCCAAAGACGCCGCCGCCGAACTCGCCTCGATGGACGACCCCGACTACTTCGGCCACGAGTTACACCGCCTCGGCTTCGGCGAAGCCGTCAAGCACGGCTTGCTGACGGACTACAAGGTCCTCGTACTCGCGGTGGATGAGTCGTATGTCGCCGAGACGTTTCAGTCACAACTGGCCAATAAAGACAAAGAACTCAACCTCGACGACGCCACCCGCATCACCGGCTGCTGGAACGGCCTCGAAAAGCGCTTCGAAGCCCTCAAGGACGCCCCGGATTTGCAGGGCGACATCGAACCGATGCGCCGCGCTGTCGCCTTCTCGCGCACGATCAAAGACTCTAAGCGATTCGTGGCCCAGTTCCACGACATTGTCGAAGCCTACAAAGAAGACCACCCGGACCTTGATGTCCTCGATATCGAAGCCGACCACGTCGATGGATCATTCGACGCCCTCAAACGCAACGCACTGCTCGATTGGCTCAAATCGGACGCCCCCGGAAATACGGCAAGAGTCCTCTCCAACGCCCGATGCCTCTCCGAAGGCGTCGATGTCCCCGCCCTCGACGCGGTGATGTTCCTCAACCCTCGAAATTCGGTGGTGGATGTCGTTCAGTCGGTGGGGCGGGTCATGCGCCTCGCCCCGGACAAGCGTTTCGGTTACATCATCCTGCCGATCGGTATCCCCGCTGACAAAACCCCCGAGGAAGCCCTCAAAGACAACGAGAAATACAAGGTTGTTTGGCAGGTCTTGCAAGCCCTCCGCGCCCACGACGACCGCTTCAACGCCACCGTTAATCAGATCGAACTCAACAAACAGCGGCCCGACAACATCCAAGTCATCGGCGTCGGTGCCCCCGACCCCGGAAGCGACGGCTCAAGATCGGACGGGGATAGCAAACCCAGGCAGCGCGAGGTCCAGGGCGCTTTCGCCTTCCCCCAACTCGACGAGTGGAAAGACGCCATCTACGCCAAGATGGTGATGAAAGTCGGCGACCGCGCCTACTGGCAG
Source organism: Planctomycetota bacterium (assembly GCA_039033595.1). Taxonomy (GTDB): domain Bacteria; phylum Planctomycetota; class Phycisphaerae; order Phycisphaerales; family Phycisphaeraceae; genus Algisphaera. Next base: position 24,805 of record JBCCCG010000012.1, read on the forward strand.
ACCTGGGCCAAGGACATCGCCGCCATCGCCGAGCGCCACATCAGCCGTATCAAAACCCTGGTCGCCGACAAGGATGCACCCTACGCCGACGATTTCGCCGCGTTCCTCAAGAGCCTGCAAGACAGCCTCAACCCCGCCGTCACGGCGGACGAAGCCGTCGAAATGCTCGCGCAGCATCTGATTACCCGCCCGGTTTTCGATGCTCTATTTGCGGGCTACGCCTTCACCGATCACAACCCCGTGTCTCAGGCCATGCAGGCCATGCTCGACAAGCTGGACGACGAGGCCATCGAGAAGGAAGCCGAAACGCTCGACAAGTTCTACGCCTCGGTCCGCGACCGCGCCGCCGGGCTAGACAACGCCGAGGCCCGCCAGAAGGTCATTATCGAGCTTTACGACGAGTTCTTCAAAAACGCCTTCCCCAAGATGGCCGAGCGTCTTGGCATCGTCTACACCCCGGTCGAAGTGGTCGATTTCATCATCCATTCGGTCCAGGACATCCTGCGAGACCAATTCGACTCGTCTCTCGGCGATGAAGATGTCCACATTATCGACCCGTTCACCGGCACCGGCACGTTCATTGTCCGCCTACTGCAATCTGGCTTGATCCCGGTGCAAGACCTTCAACGCAAATTCCAGGGAGAGTTGCACGCCAACGAGATCGTCCTGCTCGCCTACTACATTGCCGCCATCAACATCGAAGAAACGTACCACGGTCTCATGTCCTCTGATGAAGAGAAACCTTCCAAGTACGAGCCGTTTGAAGGTATCGTCCTCACCGACACGTTCCAGCTCTCCGAAAACAAACAAGGCCAGATCGAGGGCACATTCCCCGAAAACTCCAAACGTGCAAAGCGGCAGCAACAAAGCCCGATCCGTGTTGTGATTGCGAATCCGCCGTATTCGGCCCAGCAACAAAGCGAAAACGACAATAACAAGGGCTTAGACTACCCCGCGCTCGACAATCGTATCGCCGAGACCTATGCCAAAGCCTCGAACGCGAAGCTTCTCAAAAACCTCTACGACAGCTATATCCGTGCCATCCGCTGGGCTAGCGATCGGATCAAGGAAAGGGGAATCGTCGGCTTCGTCACCAACGGCTCATTTATCGACGCCAACAACATGGATGGTCTCCGCGGCTGCCTCGCAGACGAATTCACCTCGCTCTACGTCTTCAACTTACGCGGCAACCAACGCACATCTGGCGAGACATCACGCAAGGAAGGAGGTAAAGTCTTCGGCTCCGGCTCTCGCGCAACAGTGGCCATCACGCTACTTGTTAAAAATCACGACAATAAAGGCAAGAGTGAACTCTACTACCACGATATTGGCGACTATCTCAGCCGCGACGAAAAACTCCGCATCATTCGCAAGTTCACCAGCATCAACGGCATCGCCAAGGTTAAAGAGTGGAAGACGATCAATCCCAACCCTGAACACGACTGGATCAATCAGCGTGATCCGGCGTTCGAAGCGTTTATTCCACTAGGCGATAAAGGTGGTGAGGAAGCTACAGTTTTCTTCGAAAGCTATAGCCAAGGTCTACTGACCAGCCGTGACGCATGGTGCTACAGTTTTAGTCGATCGACCGTTGATTATGGCATAAAGCGAATGATCGATCACTACAACAAGCAGGTCGAGCGAGCGACTCCATCCGTCGCCAAGTCGGAGAAAGGTGATGCCTTGTCGACGTTCGAAGCCGTTGTAGATGCAAGCCCGTCGAAAATATCTTGGTCCGGCAACCTCAAAGCAGATGGCGTGCGCGGGACAAAGCATTCTTTTGCCGACGCCGCAACTACAGTGGGTCATTATCGACCGTTTGCAAAACAGAATTGCTATTTCGACCGCGACTTCAATGAGCGTGTCTATCAGTTACCCAAGCTCTTTCCAGAAGGCACACATCCCAACCTCGCGATCGCGGTAAATAGTCGAGGTTCAACAAAGGATTTCTCGGCGTTAATAGTTGACACGCTTCCTGATTATGAACTTGTTTCGAAAGGTCAGAGCTTCCCCCTTTACCTTTACGAAAAGATCGATAGTGAAGGCGGCAAGCTGGATTTTGACCAAAGCGGTGACGAGCCTTCTGCGGGTGATGACTACCGCCGTCGCGACGCGATCACGGATGGGATTCTCAAAACGTTTCAGAAAGCGTATGGCAAGAAGGTGACCAAGGAGGACATCTTCTACTACGTCTACGGAATCCTGCACAGCCCCGAGTACCGAGAGCGGTTCGCGGCCGACCTCAAGAAGATGCTGCCCCGGATTCCACTAACGGGCACCAGCGAAGACTTCTGGAAGTTCTCTAAGGCCGGCCGGGAATTGGCCGAATGGCACCTGAACTACGAAACCGTTGAGCCCTGGCCACTTGTCACACACGATACGGCGCCGATGACCATGCCCGCCGAGGACAAGTTCAAGGTCAAGAAAATGGTCTTCGCACGCCCAACCAAAGAGCAGAAGGCCGAAGGTTTGAAACACGACAAGACAAAGATCGTCTACAACACCTACCTCACCCTCAGCGAAATCCCGTTGGAGGCCTACGACTACGTCGTCAACGGCAAACCCGCTATCGAATGGGTGATGGAACGCTATCAGGTCAAGATCGACAAGAAAAGTGGGATCAAAAACGACCCCAACGACTGGTGCGCCGAGCACGACGACCCCCGCTACATCTTCGACCTCCTCCAACGCCTCGTCCGCGTAAGCCTCGAAACCAATAAGATTGTGGCGAGCCTGCCGGCACTGAACGAATGCACAACGACAACGTAGTTAGAGAGAACACAATTCCGGGAGCTTTCCATGCCCGTCGAAACCGTTACCAAGCAAACCCTCAACCTCTTTCTGCTCAAATCTGATGTTACGAACGTTGTGGACGCGCTGACGAGCAAGGTTCGTTCATCGCAACACCTTTCGGCCCGGGCGGACGTGCTGCCGGGAGGCACGCTGTACTACCGCAATCCGCCGCAGCGTTCGGCCGGTTGGCGAGCTTTTCTGGCCGAAGGTTTCCCAGCGGACCTGCCGCGGCTCGAAGCGAAACACGCGTCGGCGGTGCTTTTCTTCAATGCCGGACCACGCACGAGGCAGCGCACCTTTGCGTGTACGTTCGGCTACGGAAGGACCATGCTGCAAGAGTCGAAGCTTGTCTCTGACTTTGGCGTCCGTACAGCACTCATGCTCTGCAAGCCCGACACGCTGAATGCCGTCGATTACCGCACGATTGAGGAGCGGACACGGACGGGTCGGATTCAGCTCAGCGACGCGGGCTCCGTCGACGCCTTCCAGATGAATCTGGATACGGACCTGCTCAAAGGGTTGGAAGCCCAGTGCAAGGACCCGAGAATCTGTGAAAGGTTCGGCGCGCGCTGGGGCAACCTGATCGCCGTCGCGCGGGTCAAGATTGACGCTTTGCCGAGTCTCGCCACCGGCCTGCTGCGGGCTTACAACCGGAAGAAGCTACCCGACGGCTTTGCGTGGATCGATCAGGTCCGCAAGATCAACGACCCGTCTCGCATTGGAGAACTTGATGCCGCACTTGAAACCCGCGTCGCCTCTACGCAGTTTGACGGTATCCGGCTGGCGATCCCGGAGTTCACCGGCGACGTCAGCGGGCTAACGCCAAAGCTTTTTAAGGCGGAGGCCGATGCTCCGGACTTCGTCAGTGACTTCTCGGCCTACCTTGCGGCACGACGTCAGCAGCGTGACTGGACGGTTCAGACCGCGAAGCAAAGCCACATGGTTTACCTGCTAAACACCAGTACCGAGATGGAGTGTGCTAAGGCTAGCCTGTACCGCTGTATCGTCGCCGAGTTTGACGACCAGAATGAGCACCTGCTGTTGATCGACGGCGAGTGGTTCCGACTGGACCGGGAGTATGTGGAAGCGGTGAACGCCGAGGTCCGAGCTATCCCAAAGCTAAAACACAAGTTTCGGCCGTGGACTTCCGACCCACCCGAGAAAGAGGACGACTGGAATAAAACCGCTGGTCGGTCGTGGGGCAAAGCGGCGTGTATTCACCCTGCGAACATTCAGTACGGCGGCGGACAGAGCAAGGTGGAACTCTGCGACCTGCTTTGGAAACCGCGTGTGATCGCGCACGTTAAACGCCGCGATCAGCACAGTTCTGGGCTCAGTCACTTGTTTGCCCAGGGCGTGGTGTCAGCAGAGCTACTTTCGCGGGACCCGGCTTTCGTGAAAGAAGCCCTAAAGAAGGTCCCGGCGAGTCATAAAGATGAGGCGAAGGAGTGGAAAAATAATTTCGACCCTCGCAGGTGGACTATCGCGTACGTGATCCTTGGGGCGGACCCCAACGACCCGGCCGGGGATCTACCGTTTTTCAGTAAGGTGAATCTTCGCGGGGCGGTGAACCGCCTGAAATTGTATGGCTATCGTGTCGGTTTGATTGGAGTTTGAGGGGGCATCGCAACGGAGCAGAACGACGCGAACCTGATCCTGATCGACGCCGACCGCTTCGTCGGGCTGTTCCTGAGCAGCTACGAGAACCTGAGCGCCGACATGCGGCACCGCTTCCCGCTCAGACAGGTCTACGGCGTTGCTTCAGCCGACTGATAGTGATTCTGCATTGTTCAATGCGTAATTGAACTAATTCTCCTAAGGCCTGTTCTATTGATCGATATTGCCCCTTATTTTGCCCCTGAAAGGTTGGAGAACATGGTCTACATGGTTAATATCGGCGCCAGTTGGCAGAAGCGTAAACTCTGCCGATCACCGCAGTTGCTTATGCTGCCTGTAGTTGTGAAAAACCCTTCAGGTTTCTCATAACCCGGAGGTCAGTGGTTCGAATCCACTCCCCGCTACTCGTTAAGCGAAGAAAGACCAGCCCTTTACGGCTGGTCTTTTTTGTGCGCCGATCCAGATTTAGCCGTAGGGTTTGTGGGCGTACCGATCTTGGACGCTGCAGCTGGCTTCAAGGCCGTTGAAGAAGTCGCGTAATCGACAAAACCTATTAGGCGGCCCGACGCCTGCGGGTGGTCAGCACGGAGCCCAACAGCACTAACAGACCGGCACTGGTCGGTTCCGGGATAGGGGTCACTGTCGGTGGGGTGCCAGCGCCCCAGTTTAGCAGGACGCCGTTGAGTTCATTCTGCGAGATTAACCCGTCGAACGGCCCGCCGCCGGGGATCGCTGATTCGTCGAAGCCCGTCGGCAACACCCCATCACCCCAGTTGAGCAGCAACAAGTTGAGATCGGCCTGACTGACGAAGCCGTTGGCGTTGTAGTCGCCAACCAGCGAACCGAGGTCGACGACCGTCAAAGCGACACGGGTCGCCTCGTAGAGCACTTCGAGGCCCAGGCCTCCGCCGAGGCTCGGCAGGGAGATAGCGTCGAACGTGCCCACGACGTTGCCGGCGGTGATCAGGTCGTACTCGTCGCCGAGGCCGACCGAGGAGACGTCCTGTGCGGTGACGCTGAGCGATCCGGCGAGGCTGGCCGTGGCGGCGACTTGGAGCTGGTCGGCGGAGCCGGCCTCGGTTTCGATGCCGAACGTGATGCTGCTGCCACTGGTCAGCGCGAGGGCGCTGGCAACACTCGTGTTGACGATCGTGACGTCGCCGCCGTCGATGAGGCCGGTAGTGATGGCATCAACGAGAATGAGGTCGCCGTTGGTGTTGTTGAGGCTGCTGCCGAAGTCGGCGGTGCCCTCGGCGATCACGATCGTGCCGCTGTTGACCGTCGCGCTCGTCGAGAAGCTGCCGCCGGCGACGTTGAGTAGGCCGTCTGCCTGCACAAAGGTGGTATTGGCGACGTTAAGGGTTTCGTCATTGTCGATGACCGCGACGCTGCCGAAGAGGCCCGCGGCCGTCACCACCAGGCCCGAACTGGTGAGGTTTAACGTGCCCGCATCGAAGTCGACATTCTGGAAGTTGGCCGTCGAGATCGATCCGACGCTGAGCTCACCGCCATTGACGCGGATTTCGTCGCCGAAGGTCGCGGTGTTATCCACCGCCAGGTGTTGGCCGGCGTTCAGCTGGGCGGGCCCACCGAAGATGTCATCGAGCAGGGCGGCGCTGAGGGTGTTGCCCACAGCCTGGGTGAAGCGGAGCTTGCCGCTGTTGAAGTTGAGTGTGGGACTGCCGGCGCGTTCGGCGAAATCCTGGAAAAGCAGGGTATCAGTGGCGAGCTCGCCGCCGTTGAGCGTGACGGTGCCGCGGTCCTTGATGACGGTCTGCCCGGTGACGTCGAGCAGGCCGTTTTCGTTGATGTTGACGGTGCCGCTGCCGGAGGTCTGGCTGCCGCTGACCGCGAGGTTGGCGGTGCCGGCGATGTGGAGGTCTTGGCCGACTTCCCAGGTGGCCAGCGCGCCGTTGTCGCCGACGGCCTGGTCGCCGAGGTTGAGCGTGCCGTTGCTGCCGCTGAACCGACCGACGTAGGCGGTGCGGACGTTGCGTGCGGTGCCGCCGTCGAAGATGTTCAGCGTGCCGTTGGTCCCCACGCCCCCGGCTCCGACGGACAGGTCGCCCTGGAAGACCGAGTTGGCCGAGTCGTCGGTTCCGACCTCGAACAGCGAACCGCTACCGGAGATGTTCATAAAGCTGCTGCCGGTACCGGCCGCGCCGACCTCGGAGAAGTCGTTGGCTCTGATTTCGCCGCCGTCGGTGATGTTGACCAAGCCGCTGGTGTTGGTGCTCTCGCCGATGTTGAGGTAACGCCCTTCGAGCAGCGAGCCGGCACCGCGGACGTCGATCTGCCCGTTGCCGTTGGCCTCGTCGCCGACGACGATGAAGCCTTGGTCGGCCAAGGCTTCGCCGGGCTGGGCGAGTTGGACCACCGCGCCGTCGAGGACTTCGAGCAAGGCGCGGTTGGTCGTGCTGCCCCCGTTGAACCCGACACTGAGGCGTTCGTTGTCGAAGTAATCAAGCCGAGTTCCGTTGCCGGTGAGCGTGAGGCTGGAGCCGTCGGAGTTTGTGCCGAGGCCGATGATGACGCGACGGTTGATGACGTTGGTGTCGGGGTTGAAAGCGGTGTTGATCTGAGCGCCGCCGCTGATGGTCGCGGTGGCTGAACCGGCGTTGCCGACGATCAGTGCGCCGTCGACATTGATTTCGGTTCCCATGCCGTCGACGTTGAGTTCGACGTCTTGGGTATTGGCCGAGGCGGAGTTGAGGTACAAGCCTTCGGCGGCCAGTTCGCCACCGGCGTTAACGTTGAGTATCCCGCCGCCGCGGCCACCGACGGTCGTTAGATCGTTGATGGTAGCGCCCGCACCGTTGTCGCTGAAGTCGGCGATCGAGCCGGCGCCGGTAACCGTGAGCACGCCCGATGATGTTTCGTTGCTGCCGATGATGGTGTCGAGGGCGGACGTGATCAGCCCACCGTTCTCGACAATAACGGTACCGTTGCCCCCGGCGTTGGTGACGTCGTCACGGCCGCCGATATAGAAGTTGCCGGAGTTGCCCTGGCCGACGTTGACCGTGGCATCGTCGATGGTGAGGGTGCCGACAGCGCTGCCGCTGTAGCCGACCCAGAATTCACCACTCGCGGCGATGCGTCCGCCGTCACTGACCGTAGCGTCGCCGATACCGTTGGTCGCGACGACCAAGTCGGTGGTGGCGGTCAGCAATGAGCTGTCGCCCGTAACCAAGAGGCTGCCGTTGGAATCCACCCCGCTGCCGACGCGGAGGCGGGCCCCGGTGATGGTCGCGCCGTTGCGGACCTCGAGGGTGCCGGTACCGTTTTCACCGGCGTAGATCACGTCGCCGACGGTGGCGGTGGCGTTGGCGCCGTCGAGGATGGCTTTGTTGTCGAAGGTGTTGGTCGCGTTCAGGCCGATACGCAGGTCGCTGGCGACGCTGAGTTCACCGAAGCCGCCGGAGGCGGCGGTGCTGCCGGTCAGGTCTTGGCCGATGCGGAGTTCGCCCAGACCACTTGCCCCAACGTAAAGGTCGCGGGTCGAGGTGAGACGCGAGGCGTTGCCTCCTTCGCTGCCGAAGACCGCGACCGAGCCGGTGGCGGTTGCCTGGTCGCCGATGACCATGTCGTCGACGGCCGTGGTGCCGGACTCGACCAGCCCGCCGGCCTCGACCGAGAGCGTGCCGCTGCCGTTGTTTCCGATCTCGGTCCGGCTGGAAGCCCAGCGCGAGCCGTCGCCGTTGACCACGACGCTGCCGGAAGAACCTGCAAGGCTACCCACGAACGCGTCGGGGCTGGGGCCAATGTTCTGCAGCACCGTCCCGCCGTTGGTGATGTTGAGGGCGCCTGTGCCAGAGTTACCGACTAACACGTCCTCGGCGATTATCTGCGTGCCAACGCCGCCGATGTTGCCTGTGCCGTTGCCGGTGGCGTTGCGGCCGAAGACGAAGTCGGCGATCCCGCCGGAGGTGTCGTTGACGATGCGGGCGGTGGCCCCGCCGGTGACGTTGAGTGTGCCCGTTCCGTCTTCACCGACGAAATAACCGAAGTTCTGATCCGTGCCGTCGGTCTGAAAAAGGGTGCCGCTGCCGGTGACGTTGAATTCACCCACCGAGCCGGCCTGCCGGCCGACATAAACGGTCTGAACACGGGCGTCGCCGCCGCCTTCGTAGGTCAGCGTGCCGTAGCCCGCCTCCCCGGCGATGACATCGAGCGCGTTGTCCCAATCGACCCCGCCGGTGAAGGTGAGCGACGCGCCGTTGCCCAGCGCGGTGGCGAGGAGGTCGTCGATGGTCGTGGTGCCTTCGGTGTCGAGGTTCGCGCCGCCAGCCCCGGTGAAGGTCCAGGCGTTGTCGGTAAAGTCGAGGTTCAGGCCGTTGCTCGGCGAGCCCAGCACGATCGGCGAGCCGCCCAGGTCGATCGAGAACGTGAGGTTGTCGGCATCCGTCGGACCGGCCGGGTCGGAGTTGGGGTCCCAGTTCGTATCGGTGTCGTAAAACAACAGCGCGCCGGTCGCGTTCCAGTCGAGATCCGCCGCTTGAAGCGACCCTGTAACACCCGCGGCTGCTATCCCCACTCCGGCCACCCACACTACGACCCCGTCTCGGCTCGCGTATTTCATTCCACCATCCCTTTTTTCTGAGTTGTTCGAGAACCCCACCCTCGCTAAGACTAAAGATCGAGTATGTCTATCCGCTCAGACCGCCGAGCGGCCGTAGAGATGAAGCGGATGATCAAGGCAACTCACACTGAGCATGCCTTCCCTTTGCATCATAGGGAGTCAAGCCAGAAGCGACACTGAATCTCTTGACAATTCTGAAAACACTCTCCCGCCTGAGTCTACCCATACCGCCCAGCTTAGCTCGGGTTGCGTGACTCCCGTTCCGGGGCAGACCATTCCGTGTGGGGTAAGCGAAGTGGACAAAGTGAGGCAGGTCATATGAGCCGGCCTGGACTTTGTCCTGCTCAACTAAGGTCAAGCTGTGGACCCGGACGGCTTTTGTGTCGGACGAACGGCGGAACCGACGAAACCCTTCAGGCTGTACGACGATGGCGAGTAGCGACAAACAAACCGAATAGCCCCAACGATACGGCACTGGTCGGCTCGGGAATGACGCTGAGAGGTGTCCTGGAACCCGCCGCCGCGGCCCTGCTGCTGTGGTCAAGGTTACGAAATCTGCTCCATACGATCTAGACAACATAGTCTACATGGGCATGGCTGGCGAGAGACCGCAACTCTCGATGTATACAGTAATAAATGTCCACATAGGATGTTGCGATAATCTCTCCGATTAAAATCATAACCCGGAGGTCACCACCGAACATCCTGATAGTGATACGCGTTTGCTTGAACTGCTTATCCAGGCAACAACACACGCCTGCGTGTTGGATGTACGCATACGCGTGGTTGTGCTTGACGCGGGCATATTCGTGCTGTGGATAAGTTGGCCATCTGCAACAACCACCGCGCACCGATGGCCAAAGCATTTACTACGTTTGCCTTGACTCCCTTCCATCAGATTAACTCGTCGCGTCTGCCCCATGCCGCTTCATCTTGTCTCGCTTGTCTCCAGACGTGTGACTTGGGGTATCCGCTTCGGGGGGGAGGCGCTACGGCTGGGGGTATGAAGCTCTCGGACTACCTCATCAGTCAACAGCTCGGACCCGCCGAATTCGCCCGCCGGATCGGCGTGGGGCGGATGAGCATCCATCGCTACATCCGCGGCGAGCGGTTCCCCCGCCCCGAGGTCCTCCAACGCATCTATCAAGCCACGGCCGGCCAAGTCACCCCCAACGACTTTCTAGCTCTCAACCCAACCCACGCCCCCGGAAATGTCCCCAGCAACTTTGAAGCACGAGCCGAAAGTGCTGGCCTATCCCAGGATTCCGCCCAGTGCCTGTCCGACGACGAAGAACTCATCGGTCGTCCTCTGTACCCCTGGTCGCGGCTACAGGCTGACGAGCAGCAAGTGCTCGACGACGCCTACCACGACATGATGGATCAGCCCCCGGAAGGGATAGAACTCAGCCCCACCGTTCAAACCGCCCTGGAAACCCTGGGCAACCGTGCAACCTGCCGCGGTGATGAATTCACGCTCGACGGCAAAGTCACCCGTATCGTCCGCCTGATCGAAGAAGCCAATACTCTGAGAGCGGAGCAGAACCTGCCGCCACTGAGGTACCCCGGAATCCAGATTTAGCAGCCTCAATCACGCGGTTTTCCGCGTGGAAACTTTTTCTTGTCGCATCCGACCGCCGCGGACCAGCGACTCTCGGATACATCTTTCGTAAGTAAATCAGCGCGCCCGCCCCCGGAATTTGGTTCCGGGGGCTTCCGGGGGCGGGGGCAAGGTTTGTAAACCCCTCATCCTAGCTTGGGCGTGCGGGACGGCCGTCAAGCCATCCAGGGCAAGCCCCCGCACAAAATGACGGTTTCCCCCGGAAGTGGGGGACCCTCCGTAATTTTGTGCGGCCCTTGCCCGCCGTGAGTAGCGGCAGGACACCTGCCGCATTTTGGACCGTGCACGGCGGCCTACGGGTGTCCGACTGTGCCGACCGCTTCCGCTCGCTATTCGCGATTAGGAATCGCTCGCCGCTGGGCAGGGGTTATAGCAAACCAAGAGAAAGGAAAAAGCTATGACCGACTACAACACAACAACCACTCAACCTCAACCCGTATCCAACGGCCAGGGCACCAAACGCCGGCCGGTGATGACCGTAGACCACTTCCCTTTACGGGCAGCGGTCTGGGACAACATCACCCGCGAGGGCGAGGTGTTCTACAGCGTCACGTTCGAGAGGGCCTACAAGAACAAAGACGGGCAGTGGAACTCGTCACAGAACTTCAACCGTTCTGACCTGTTGGGCTTGGCCAAACTGGCCGACGCGGTGGATACCGAGATCCGCGAGATGTTGGACGCCGAACGTGACGCCCGACGTGTTCAAGAACAGGCGGCATAAATGCCGTTGTTCGAGACACCCACCACAGCAAGGGCCCGCGTCAAAGCGGCCCTTCGCCTGTGCGATCAACTGGACCGGTCGTATCTGTTCGTGCAAACCAGCATCGACGAGATTACCGCCCGCCTAGAGCAGATGTACGACACCCTCGATCAGCTCTGCCTCCAAGACCTGGGGTTAACCGAGATCGAGCGTCAACTGACCTCGGTCCGCGACACCATCAACAAGCTCAACGATTCATTCGAGAAGGAGAAAGACCATGCCCAAACTCAAAGGTAGAGAAATCCTCGAAGATTATCTTCGCGATCCATTGCCTAAGTACCGCCTCACCGTGACCGAAACCGTCCGCCGCGTCTACGAAATCCAGGCCGATAGCCAGGGAACTGTGGAACTCTTGGCCCGGCAGCACGACGCCAATCGCCACTCGGTCCCCAAATCGGTGACCGTTACCGACCACCAAGTCCAGGTGGAGGCCATTGGCTGATGGCCCGTTTAACCAAGGCCGACCTGGCCCAGTTCACGGGTGACGCCGAAGTCTACCGCCACCCCCGGAACCCCTTCGTTCTCCTCACCCAAGGCGTGAGATATCTCGCTGACACCGGCGCGGCCTGGTGGCTGACCGACGCCATCGCCTCCTACTTCGGCTCGCCGGTCATGCTCGAAGCCATACGGGACGACCCACTCGTCGAAACCTTCCAGTGCTGGACGCTCCACGTCCACCAGGACCGCTCGGCCGTCCTCACCGCCCGGGTTGATTCCGGGGGGCCGCCCTTCATCACCCAACGCATCCCGTGGACCGACTTCCCACTCGACGCCATCGACATCTGGGCCGGCCGCGACAATCAATACTGGACCCTCTATCTCCCCTCCGAACACTAACCCCCCGCCCCGGAAGTGGGGCCAAGGGCGTCGGAACGATTATTCATTTCCGGGGGTGGGGGTGGTGGTTTCGATGGCGATGCCTTCGACGGCCGGCTCGCCGTCTTCGCCATCAGCCACGTCTGTGGCCAACGGCATGAAGTGATTGCCCAAGGCCTGAACGAAGCCGACGCGGTACCCAAGCAAGGCCCGGTACACCGCGTGCAACCGATAGCCCGTGATCTTCACCGTGGCCATCGAGAACTTCATCACGATTCCCTCCGACGGCAGAAAATCCACCGTCTCCAGGTAGTGGTACGGCAAAGCCGTGAACGAGCCGTTGACCTGACGCAGATCGATCATCCGCAGATCAGTCGCATGTTCCGAGTAGCACTCGAACTCTTGGGCCGGATTCAACGCCCGTTGATCCAAGCCCCCCACTTCACCCTCATGCGGGCTACGCCCCGGATTCCCCACAAACTCATCCAACACCCCCCCGCCCCCGGAAGATGGACTTGGATGCATCGACGGTGAGCCGTTAGGCGTCGGAGTGGCTTGGATACCGGCAAAAGGATTCCAAGAACCCGTCTGTAATGGATTCTGATGATTCCGGGGGCGGGGGTTATCGTTCATGGGAGGGGCCTCCTCGTCGTTGGCGGATGATGTCGAGCGGCCAGTGCCGTGGGCGTTGGCGGCTCTTGGTGAGTTTCTGCGTATCGACGCGAACCGGTGAGGACTCGCGGATACGTTTCAAGCCGTCGCGAACACGTTGGTTCTGTTCGCGGCCGGGGTCGTCGGCGAACGCCGCCAGTTCGAGGGCGGTCTTGACGCTCTCGGTGCGTTGCACCGCTCGACGCAAGCCTTCCACGTCGTCGGTGTAGAGCGTGCAACCCAATCGGCCGCGACTCACCGACGTGTAGATTTGCTCTAGCGAGCTGGCAGGGAACGAGGTGTCGCTCTGGGCGATGAAGACGTGATCGACCGTGTCGCCCTGGCCCTTATGGCTGGTAACACAGTACGCGTGGTTCAGAAAACCGTTGTCCCCGTCGAGAGTCAGCACCTTCCCCCGCCCCCGGAAGTTCTTCCCGTTTTTCCGGGGGTAGTTATTCCGGGGGCGGTTGTTCCGGGTCAAGGGTTTGAGTTGGATATCGCCATTGGGCTTGAACCCGTGGACCTTGGCCATGTAACCGTTCTCGAGACGCGTCCGCCCGTCCTGCGTCCGCGTGTTCTGGCTCACCATGACCAAGTCGCCGCGAGCCAACTGCACCGACTCGGGCCGGTACACGCTGACGTAGTCCGCGTTCTTCGGTTCAAACGCTCGTACCTTCCCGTTCCCACCGGCAGTCGTGGCCAGCACGCGGTCACCTTCCAGCCCCACCACCGTCAACCGGGCCCCGCGACCGTAGTGTTCGCTGTCCCGGTGGAACTGGATCACGTCGCCCAGTTCGTACGAACCGCGCTGACGCTTCTCGGCGTTGGTCAACTGGAGGTCCCGCAGGTGCGTCACCTCGCGGTCGATCTCGGCGATCACCCCCCGGTCCTTGAGTTCGGCCCGGATGTACGCCGTGGCGGTCCGGCCCTCGGCCTTGGTGGGGGCCACCGCCAGGGCGGTTTTCCCCTTGGCGATCACCTTGCCGTAATCATTCGCCATCCGGCGATACCGCTCGTCGGTCCCCAACTCGACCACCGAACCCATGTCTTCCAGCATGTCAAAACCGCGAGCGGTCTTACCCTCGCTGAAGTGCTCAACCACCTTGAGGTACTTGCCGCGTTGACGGCGGATAGCCGACAGCTCGATCGGCTTCACCCCATGGTGCTTGATCAACGAATCCAAGACATTGCCGGCCTGGACGCTCTTGTGCTGCATCGGGTCACCGGTCAGCAGGACGCGGGCCTTGAGTTTCTCGGCGTGCCAGAACAGGCGGTGGTAATCGTTCGTTCCCATCAGCGACGCTTCATCGACCCAGATGACCTGTCTATAAGCAGCCCGCTTCAAATCGTCGCGTTCGAAGAACGCCGCCACCGTGTCGGCCTGAGCAAAGCCTTCTTTCCTCAGCACGCCGCGTGACGCCTTGGCCGACGGGGCCAGCGGGACCAACGTCCGGCCCCCGGCGTTCATCGCCTCCTGGATATGACGCATCGTCGTCGTCTTGCCGACCCCCGCCTTCCCGGCCAGGAAGGTGACCCGGTTGGTGCTCGCCAAGACTTCACGAGCGGCTTCTTCTTGGTCCTTACTCAGCGTCTGACCGTCGATCGGCTCGAACTTGTAGTTCCGGGGGCCAAGAGGCGTCCAGTATCCTTGGCCGTGTTTGGCGAAGTTGACCAGTTGCTGCTCCTGCTTCAGCATCTCCGGCGTGGTCACCACCGTCCGGCCCCAGCGGTCCGACCCCCGGAACCATTGGCGTCGGCCGAAGGCGGTCTCGATCTGATCTCGCGTGACTGATCCGACGCCCCTCTTGAGGGCCTGACGGACCAGTTCGCGGGCCCGGACCGTGGAGTGGCGTTCGAAGGAGTGTTCGACCGCGTGATCGAGGGCCTTCGCGGGTTCAACTTCCGGGGTCTTAGGTGAGCGGCGGATAAACGCGAAGGTGGCCATCTCCTTGAGGCTCAAGCGTTCCTTCCACAGCACCCGCAACTGGTCCAGGCTGTACCGCCCCACCGACTTCTTGCGGCGGGTCCGTTCGGCCATGCGGGCCTTCTTCGCCGGGTCGGTGATGCCCAGTTCCCGGATCTCGCGGCGGATCTCCTGATCACGCTGTGAGTACTTCTGAATCAATTCCGGGGTGATCCCCGTGATCTCGTAACCGGCGACGTGCTTGCCGCCCTTGCGGTCCAGCGGATAACCCAGGTCGATCAGCCCCTTGGCCACGATCGAATGAAAGATCGCCTGGTAGTAGGGTGCATCCCGCTGAATCCGGGCGATATCCACCGCCTTGAACTGCACGTCCTCCTCGTGCCAGGTGTGGTTGAACAGAAACGCGTGCACGTGCAGCAGGGGATCGGGCACATCACTGTTCCGGGGGGGACGCGCGGTGAGGTGGGTGAACATCGCGTAGGTCAGTTCGCCCGACTTCTCTTCGTGGTTGCGGTCGTCGGACCGGACCCGGACCTCGGCCTCGGGCTCCATCAGGTCCAGCGTCTCGCGGGCCGCCCGCTGGATCAGTTCGATGATCCGGTCGTCGCGTCCGAAGGCCCAGGCCAGGCTCACACTTTTCGGCACGTGGAAACTCAGGTCGTAGCCGACCCGACGGTTGACCTTGTTGCGGGCCGTTAACCGCTGGCCTGTCACCGGGTGGATGTTCTCCGCCAAGGCCTCGAACGGCTCCCGCGTGATCCGGCCCGATAGCCCCAACCGCTGAGCCCCCAAACCGCCCCACACCCCTATGCCCTCGTTCTCCAAGTAGTAATCCGCCCGATAGGGCTGGGACCCTTCCAGGTAGTAGGCCTTCACATCGGCCGCCGAAGTCGTCGGGGGTGCAAATCGCAGCATGGGTTCGTGAACAAGGTGCGTCACGACCCGATCCTGTTGCACGAAAGCCCCATTGAAAATCCGACCGCAACGAAGAAAGTTGCCTCAAGGTTGAACCCCCATCCCTGCCACAACACCCCCGGAAGAACCACAACCGTCCCCCCACCAGATACACCCCACCCCCGGAAGTGATCTAAGAGATTCCGAAAGTCAGCCGAACACTGAACCTCAAACAACCCGAGATTCAACGGACCGATATCCCATCTAAATCCTTCCTATTGATCCATCAATAGCTTCTTAGGTTCCAAAGACCCTAAGAACCTCAAGAGAGGGCAGACATCTCTCCTAACGGGGTTAGGCACAAAAAGCGGCCGCTAATCGCGGCGCTTGCCGCGGTAGCGAACCCCATCCACCCCGACGATGTCTGCGGTCTCCTCCACGGGGACAAACTCCACCCGGCCATCCCCAAACGCGATGTTTTTGCCCCCGGCTTTCTGGCTGTTGCCTTGCGTGTGGTTGATGAGACGACGGCCCAACGCGTTATCAAAAACCCCGCTCATCCGGTCGTGAAACACCGTCGTCCGGGCCCCGAGTTCGGTGATCCGCCGCGGAAACACCTCGGACACCGGTCCCCCGCCGAACACCTTCACCTTTGCCGTGTTGTTCGCCTCGATCTGCGCCCACACCCATGACCGGTTGCCGTTGTACACATAGGTACTCACCGTGGTCTCGGGGAAGCCCCACGCCGTCGTCCACGACGCGTCGTCCCGGAACTCGGGGTTCGCCGGGCAGTTGAACTGCTCGGGATCGTCCTGCGGAAGGCCCAGCGGATTCCGAGTCGCCGACGCCCCGGTCCAGTACGCGTCGAACCCGTGGAGAAACGTGATCGTGGTTGCCGTACGTGGCGGCGATCCCGGCCCGGGCATCCCCATATCCGGGAGTAAACCGTTGTTGTCCACCGCGTGCGCGTTCACCAACGTACCCAACTCACGCAGACGGACCTGGCAATTCACGTTGGTGGCGGCCACGCGTGCGGACCGCAAGACGGGCAGCAACACCCCGATCAATACCGCGACGACCGCGATCACCACCAACAGCTCGATCAACGAAAACCCGGAAGCTCGGCGTGTCATTTTCGGCTCCCCGCCCCCGGAACAGTACGCTCCATCTCTCGACGTACATCGTCATCGGTAAACTCGTCCGCCTGGAGGAGCGTGACCGGCCCGATTTTTCCGGAAAAGTTGTCGAGCTCCACAAAGTCTTCCCGACCGCCAATAAAGAACACCCCGGAAGCGGGCAGAGACCCGGGCCACGACCATCCGACTTCGCCCCCCGCCGGGACCACGAGGGCTTGGGGCTCGCCGTTCAAGTACAGACGCACCGGGACCGTCAGCCCCGGATCGAAGAGCAACGCGAGGTGCTGCCAGCGGTCCGTCTCAACCACCGCCGGTCCCGTTCCCAAACTCACCACGTATCCCGGCTCGGCGTCCCGGCGTGGCTGCTCGCGGTTCAGGCGGATGCTCCCGTCAGACGGTAACGCCAGCAAAACATGGTCGTCGTAGCCGGTACTGAAGCCGCCCCACCCCAGAACCGCCCGCGCTTTCTGTGTTTGGTGCTCACCCGGATTTATCCAGAAATGAATCAGTACCGGCTCATCGGCCTTGACGGCGGCATTCACCTCCACGAAAGGCGGCTTACCCTCAAAGGTTCGGGGCTCCGCCAAGACTTGGAACGCCGTGCCAGGAGGTACGGTCTCCCGCCACGTCGATCCCGACCGGTACCCCAGACCGATCGCCACCAGGCCGATCACCACCCCAACCCCCACCACCATCTTCCGGGGTGAATGAGTCCACCGCCGGTGATGCCCCGGGTCGGGCTTGGGCCCCACAGGGGAGTTGGCCTCGCCCCGAGCCTCGGGGGCATCCTCGCTGACCGGTTGGTCCGTGGCCGCATCGTCCCGTGGAGGCTCGGCCAGTTGAACCTCAAAATCCGGGCGCAGTTCAAGGTGCATATTGCAAGAAGCCAGTTCGTCGTACAGCACCTGCTGCAGCCGCCACCGCTTCTCCGCGCGATACTTCACCGTGGCGCCCGAATCGGTCTGCCACGCCTCCACCAGCTCTCGGGCTTCTGCGCGTTCCAACAAGCAGTTGTCGACCAGCACCGAAAGCACCTGCTCTCGGCCGCAGCGCTTGCCCGGATTCGCTTCTTCATACCGCGCGGCGACCCTCTCGCAGATCTTGCGGCACGACAGGTCGACCCGGGCACTCACAAAACCCTCGGGGTAGACCGGTTTGTGCGGCGTCCTCACGCACTGAAATAGATTGTTGGCCCCCGTCAATCCCTGTTTTGCCATGCACTTAGCCCGAAAAAATAGATTGCCAGTAGATCCCGGATAGTTCTCCAATCCGTCCGCTTAGTCCCGGCCCTTGATCGGTGTAAGGCCGCAACCGTCTGCGGACCACCGCCCCCACCGTGTGAAGGGACCCCGAGATGAACTGGGAAGCCGTGATCGAATTATTGTACGTGTTCGAAAAAGTACAAGCCTACCTGCAGCGCCGCTACCCGGCGCTGAGCCACGAAGACATCGAGGACTGCATCCAGGAATCGATGGTCATCGCCGCCCGCAAGCTGGGCGACGGCACCGTCCTCCAGAACGACGACCCCGCCGCCTACTGCTTCGGCATCATCCTCCAGACCGCCCGCAGGCACCTGCGCAAGAAACGCGGCTCGTCTATGCCGTCCGTCGAGCCCGGCGACGCGGCCGTGCTCGATCCGCTGTCGCGGCTCATCCAGCAGCAGCAGATCGAACAGGTCTTCGCCCACTGCTCGGACGACGAACAAGCGATCCTGCGGATGATCTTCTGGCAGGACATGACCCAGCAGGAAGTCGGGGCCGCGTGGGACGTCTCCAAGAGCACGATCTGCCGCCGCCTCCACCGCATCCTCGGCCTCCTCGAAGCATCGGTCGGGTAGTGGTTCGTGATCCGCGACCTGGCCCCGCCGCTCTTTGTCCCGAAATTCTGTATCGGCGTGCAACCCCAAGCTCAGACGCAGCACTCTCGGGTAACGCCCCGGAGAACGCCCCGGAGACCTCACATGTTGCTGAACAAGCAAAAACACCGCCTCCGGTCGGTTCCGCACCGCCCCTTCGACCTCGACACCCCGTTGCTCTACCTGTCGCCTTCGCTCGACGACGCCTTCACCCTCCGCGACGCCTGCTCCGGGGTGCAGTGCTTCGGGGCCACGGGGTCCGGAAAATCGAGCTCGGTCAACCGGGCCTTCACACGGGCCTACCTCCAGCAAGGGTTCGGAGCCCTCATCACCACCACCAAGCCCGGCGACACGGACGAGTACCTGCGGTTCTGCGCCGAAGCCGGCCGACTCGACGACGTGATCCGTTTCGGCCCCGATTCGGGCTACGCCTTCAACCCCTTCCGCTACGAGCAGACCCGCCCCGGGGCCGGGGGAGGCCAGACCGAAAACATCGTCGGCCTCATCCGCACCATCCTCGAAGCCGGGGACTTGGGTTCCGGGGCAGGAGGAGGAGCCAGATCGAATGAAACCTTCTGGCGGAAAGCCACCGACCAGATCATGCGCAACAGCGTGGACCTGCTCCGGTTTGCGGGCGAAGAGCTGTCTCTCACCTCCATCCAGGAAGTCTTGGCCACCGCCCCGCTGGCGTTGGAACAGGTCCAAGACCCCGGCTGGCAAGCCGGTTCCTATTGTTGGCGTTGCCTCCAACTCGCCAACCAGCGAGAACTAAGCGAAGACGAGGCCCACGACTGCCGGGCCACCGTTCGCTTTTGGTGCCAAGACTTCCCCACCCAGGACCCCAAGACCCGCAGCAACATCCTCATCAGCTACGCGGTGATGGCCGACGCGTTCAGCCGCGGCCTCATCCGCCAGCTCTTCTCCACCGGGCTCAACGTGGTCCCCGAAATGTGCGCGTCCGGGGCGATCTGGATCGTCGACCTGCCCACCAAGGTCTACGGGGACGTGGCCCGGCAGGCCACCTGTCTGATCAAGTACTGCTGGCAGCAGGCCATGGAACGCCGCGACGTGCGGACCCACCCCAGGCCCGTCGCCCTCATCATCGACGAAGCCGACCAATTCCTCACCGAGTCCGACCTCGCCTTCCAGGCCACCGCCCGCAGCGCCAAGGTCTGCACCCTGCTCCTGACCCAGAGCATCGCCGGGTACCAATGCCGCCTGGGCGGTGGCGGCGGCACGCACAACACCCATGCCTTCCTCGCGAATCTGACCACCAAGATCTTCACCGCCAACTCCGACCCCTCGACCTACGAGTACGCCGAGCAGCTCTTCGGCAAGCACTGGGCCAGCCGTTCCAGCAGCAGCGTCTCCAACCCTTCCCGCGGAAGTCAAAGCCACGGTCCCAATTCTTCCGGGGGCGGGGGCGGGGGCGGGGCTTCCGGGGGGCAGGTGTCGAGTTCGACGCAGCAGCAGGTGGAAGCGTTCCTGCAGGGGTCGGAGCTCAATCGGCTGCGGACCGGGGGGCCCGCCAACGACCGCCGGGTCCAAGCCCTGTGCTTCCAGATGGGCCGCACCTGGGCCCACTCTGGCACGCCCGTGTTGCCGGTGGTGTTCAACCAAGCGTCTTCCTAACCCTCATCCCCGAAGGAGAATCATCGATGTCTAGCACCCCATCCCCGGAACCCCCTCTAACTTCCGGGGGCAATCTTTCGCCGGTGGCTTTGATGAAGGATATCCAGAAGTCCCATCAAGAGACCCTTCAACTCATCCAGACGGCCTTGAAGGTACTCAAATGGTTCGCGGACCTGATGTCTTATCCGGCGCTGCTGCTCTTGCGTCGCAACCTGGGCGAACGCACCCTCTCGGGCTTGGCCTGTTTGGTCGCGTGGTTTATCGTCAGTCTGGTCGCCGTGTCCTGTGGTCTCTCCCCGGCTTATTGGTTAACGCTGATCCTGCCGGCGATGTACGCCGTCCACAGCATGACCATCCGCCTCCGCAAGAAACGGGGGATCCGCCACTACAGCCTGTGCCGCGGCGATTCGTGGTTCGATTGGGTTCTGCCGCGTCAGCCACACCTCAACCGCGGCGTCCTCGAACCCGCCGTCTTGGTGTGTGCCGCCTTGTTCATCCTCTCCCGCGGGGATCGGTTCGTCCTGCCCCCGGAAGTGACGGGGGTCAAGAACGCCCCGTTCGGGCCGTGGGCGTTTTCGCTCTACCTCGCCGCCATGGGTCTGGGCCTCTTCTTTGTCGAAGCCCGGCTCCGCCAGCAGGAACGCAACACCCTGCTGGACCACATCGATCAGCAGATCATCGGCACCTACTTCTCGTCGGAACTCAATGAACAAAAAGAAGTCGCCGACGAAGGCTTCGCGGTCGCCGAGTTGGCCGGCTGGAACCCCCGCCAGAAACACCAGCTTGTCGCTCACCTCGGCCTGCCGATGTTCCGACGACAACCTCAGGACGGTGACGGCGACCAGCCCGATTCGCTCTGGAGCAAACTCCTCGATCCCCTGCCTACCTCCGCCCCCGGAACTACCCCCGGAACTGCCCCTGGAACCGCCCCCGGAATCGCCTCCGGAACCACCGCTCCAATTTCGGGGGGTTGATCTGAACCGCCCCTTCCACCTCAGCCGTCCCCGGAACTTCCGGGGGCGGTTTTTTTATGCGCGGCTCCGATCTGGGGACAACGCTTTTTTTACCTCCGGGGGTGTGGGATGGATGGGGCTCAAACCAACGTAACCAACCAGGAGACTTCGTCATGAACGATCAAACTCAAACTTCCAACCTGCCCGTCCACCGTGAGGTCATGGGCTCCATCGCCGCCGCCGTCTGGATGAACCACACCGAGGCGGGCGACCCCTTCTACGTCACCACCCTCAGCCGCACCTACCGCGACCCCGATTCCGGAGAGTGGAAGGACTCATCCAGTTTTGGCCAGCGCGACCTGCTCGCCGTCGCTCACGTCGCCCAACGCGCCGCCCAGAAGATCTCGGAACTCACGCGAGCCGATCGTCAGGCCCGATCCGAGAGCGACACGGTAAACGGTGAAGCGGATGAACCAGCGGACACGACCAACGGCCCGGCCCGTCCGGTCCAGCACACTCGATGACCCCTGCCCCCGGAATCAGCCCCGGCCCCCGGAAGCTATCGCTATCGGCAAACGGTAACGACGCCTCAGTGCTGTTCGTGGAAGGCCTGAAACTCCGGCCCACCGGCGAGCGGGTGCTGGGGGCCCTGGCCGACCTCGACGGTCAGCCCCACCCGTTCCACGTCGTCGGCAACACCGCCGCCGACCTCGCCAAGCACACCGGGCTCAGCCGCCACGTCGTCCGCGCCCGCCTCACCGACCTCCGGCGGCTGGGCCTCATCGAGTCGGGACGCCTGCGCCGCCACGCCGACCTGCACGTCCACGTCCTGACCGGCGAGGGCGTGCGGCGGCACCGGCAGCTGACGCGGTAGGCCGGCTTCAACCACCCAACGAAAGGAATCAAACCATGGGATACACCCACTACTGGTATCGCGTGCCCAACCTCGACCCCGCCCGCTTCCGGGTCTGGGTGCGGGATGTGAGATGGCTGCACGACCAGCTCCCCGAATTCACCACCACCGCGGGCGGACACTTCAAAGATCGGCGCTTGTCGATACACGGACCCGACGGCCGCGGGAAACCGGTCTTGAATAGCACGCTCATCGCTTTCAACGGCCGCAACGGCGGGAAGTCCTCGCTCAACGACCTCGACCACGAGACCTTCTACGTTCCACGACGGCTGAAGCCGATGCCCCACCACACGGCCGACGACTGCGGCCGCTACTTCGAGTTCTGCAAGACCGCCCGCAAACCGTATGACTTGCTGGTGACCGCGGCCTTGATCGCTTTGAAGCACCACTTCCCGGACGTGAACGTGGTGAGCGACGGAGACGCCTCGGACTGGCAGGAAGGGTTGGAGTTGTCGCGTCACGTATTGAATTACGGGGAGCTACCGTTCCACGTCGGACGCGCTCGGCAACGCGAGCGATAGCTAGCCCCACTCAAAGCTCGGTCCCGGAAATCCCGTGTTCTGTGGGAGGCCGGGGTGGGGTGCATCGGCTCGAAAGTTTGCCCGCGGCCGCATCCACTTCAGCTCGGTTCACCCCCGGAAGCGGGGTTGAGTGTCGGGCCATCATCAAACCATCAACTTAACCAGGGGGAGTTCTCTCGTGTCAACCGCACCCGATCTCTATCAGTCCATTACGAACCAGATCATCGCCGCCTTGGAAGCGGGCACCGTCCCGTGGCGGCACCCCATCCTCGGCTCCGGCGAAGACGCCTTCCCCCGGAATCTGAACACCGGCAAGCCTTACTCGGGGGTCAACGTGTTCACATTGGCCTTGACCGCGTGGACCCAAGGGTACGGCTCGCCGTGGTGGTTGACCTACCGCCAGGCCGCCGAACGCGGCGGGCACGTCCGCAAGGGCGAGAAATCCTCCCTTGCCGTGTTCTGGAAACAACTTAAGGTCACCGACCAAGTAACGGGCGAACCCAAGAACGTACCGATGCTCCGGTCCTACCGCGTCTTCAACGCCGAGCAGTGCGAGGGCGTTGCTTATCCGGCCCCGGAACCCCCGGAAAACATGGGAGTGGAGGTCCAATCAGACGAGCGAGCCGAGGTCCTCGTCACAGGCTTCACAGACGGACCCACCATCGAGCACAAAGGCTCGCGTGCGTTCTACCATCCGTCGGATGACTTGGTGCGCCTTCCGGTAGCCAAACGCTTCGTGTCGGCCGCGGATTACTACGCCACGCTCTTCCACGAACTCGTCCACGCGACCGGACACTCGTCCCGGCTCGACCGCGGGCTCGACCAGAAGCTCACGCCATTCGGTTCGCCCGACTACTCCAAGGAAGAACTCATCGCCGAGATGGGGGCCGCTTGCCTGTGTGCCGTCGCGGGAATTGCCCCGGTCACCGTCGATCAGCACGCTGCCTACATCGCCGGGTGGCTCAAGAAGCTCCGTAATGACAAGCGGCTCGTCGTCTCCGCCGCCGGGGCCGGGCAGAAAGCCGCCGACTGGATACGCGGTCAACAACGCGAGGTGTCGCGATGAACCTCAGCCCCCACCCCTGGAAACGCATACCTCCGCAAAGACCGCACGCAACAAATCGTTGCGACACGGCACTTCGTCTGGGAACCCCCACTCTCAACGGAGATACCCCGTGATCCAAATCAACAATTCTCAGCTCGCTCCCTCTCCCGATAAACTCGGCTACAGCCGCGTTGAGGCCGCCGCCCTGCTCAGCGTCTCGGTCCGTACCGTCGATAACCTCATCGCCGACAAGACCTCCGGCTTCCCGATCCGCCGCATCGGTCGCAAGGTTGTCATCCCCCGCCGCGATCTCGAAATCTGGCTCGATCGGCAGACGGAAACCCACGCTCAGCAAAATCAAGGCGCAACCGGCGGTGGTGTCTGATGGCCAGCGTCTCGCATAATAAACAGACCGGCCGTCGAGTGATCCAGTTCCAGGCCCCAGACGGTAAGCGCCACACCCTCCGCCTCGGCAAAGTCACCAAGAAGCAAGCCGAACACGTCCGCCTCCGTGTGGAGCAACTGCTGGGGGCCAAGATCACGGACTCCCCGCTCGACCCCGACACCACCCGCTGGGTCGGCAGTTTGGACGCGAGCCTCCAGAAGCGGCTCGGTGCTGTCGGGCTCATCACGATCGCTGCCGCCATCGGCTTGGAAGAGTTCATAAATAACTACATCAACAGCCGCGGCGATGTGAAGGCCTCCACCAAGGTGATGTACGACCAGACTCGGCGTAGGCTATTGGGTTACTTCGATGCACTAACTCCAATCCGCCGGATTGATCAACCCCAGGCGATTGCTTGGCGGCAGCATTTGGCCCAGACCGGGTTGGCCGACAACACCGTCCGCCGCACCACCGGGATCGCCAAGCAGTTCTTCGCCGCCGCGATCCGTGACGGTTACGTCGATTCCAACCCGTTCCAAGGGCTGCCCTGTACCGTCCGGCCCAACAGCAAACGCTCTTACTTCATCACGACGGAAGAAGCCAAGAAAGTCACCTCAGCCTGCCCCGACGACGAGTGGAGGCTCATCTTTACTTTGTGCAGATATGGCGGCCTTCGCTGCCCCTCGGAGCTCCTGCTTCTGACCTGGGATGACATCGATTGGCAGAACCAACGGTTCACCGTCCACAGTCCCAAGACCGAGCACCACGACGGCCATGATATGCGCATCGTCCCGCTGTTCCCCGAAGTCGCCCAAGCCCTACGCCATGTTCATAAGCACGGCCGCCCCGACTCCAAACATTTGATCACGCGGTATCGGCTCAGCAACGTCAACCTCCGAACGCAGTTGAACCGCATCATTCGCAAAGCTGGGATGGAGCCGTGGCCCAAGCTCTTCCAGAACCTACGGTCCAGCTGTGAAACCGAGCTTGCAGAGCGTTTCCCGCTCCACGTTGTGACCGCTTGGCTGGGCAACAGCGTCAGCGTGGCCCAGAAACACTACCTCCAAGTCACCGAAGCCCACATCACTGAGGCCGCCAAGACCCAACGCTAACCCGATCGGGCGCAACGTGGTTGGATCAAAAGCGACGTAAAAGCCGACGTATCCTCTGACGCAAATACCGACGTTGCACCTGACCGCACCTTGATGCCCAGAAACACACTCCAAAAGAAAAACCCTTTATTCAAAAGGGTTTACGCAATGGAATGCGGCATCATTCGGCAGCTTACGAATTACTAGAAATGGGCCTGGGAGGATTCGAACCTCCAACCGTCGGTTCCGAAGACCGGTGCTCTATCCAATTGAGCTACAGACCCAAGGTCAGCATTGTACCCAAGCCCTGACGCGACGGCGAACATGCCCGGCCAGACGCGTCATTCACTAGAACATGGAGTTAGAGATGAACGCAGCGTTTAACAACGCCGCCAGCCGGATGCCGGCGATCGACGAACGCTCGTCCGTGATACACCTCGGCCACGTCTGACCGAGTGCTGTCACGCTGTTTCATGATCTCTCTGCCCCAGACGGCAAGATCGGTACAGGCAGGTTAAGTCGCGCGATCTCGGAGCCGATGACGACTCCAATGGTTCGGCTGTTTTTGCAATTCGTGTTGGGTGCTTGCGTGGTGTTATCGGCCGTGGGCTGTCAACAGGCGGTATATACCGATTACGCAGCGTTTGTGCGTGAACCACAGCCGAGCGTGGTCGGGGGTGATTACCGTGTCGGCGTGCCGGACACGCTGACGGTGACCGTGCGGTCCGGAGTCGAAGTGCGGGAAACCATGCACACGATCGGCCCGGATGGCAGGCTGTGGGTTGCGGGTTTTGAGCCCGTGGCGGCGGCCGATCAGACCTGTGCCGAGATCGCGGCGGCGCTGGACGCCCAAGCCGAGCGGGACGCGGAGTCGCCCCAATCACCGAGCGTCTCGGTGCGGGTAGACGATTTCGCGAGCCAGAAAATCTTTGTGTTCGGACAGGTTCAGCGGGACGGCGCCCAGCCGTACCACGGCGCCAACACGGTGCTCGACGCGGTGTCGGCGGCACAGCCCAACGGCCGCGCTGATACCGCCCACATCCAGGTCCTTCGACCCAGCGCCGACGGTGAGTTCCGTCGGCGCATGACCGTGGACTTCGACGCGTTGGTGCAGCGTGGGGATTCGACGCTTGACGTGGTGTTGGCCGGAGGCGACGTGGTGTTTGTTCCACCCACGGCATTGGGCTCGATGGGATTGGCGTGGGATCAGTTGTTCGGCGTTACGGCCGAGCACGTCGTGCAGACCATGGGCCAGCCGACTAACCCGACGGCGACTATGCAAGAAGCAGGCATGGGCGGCGACAGGTTGTCCGCGCAGGACCTCGACTCCATGCGGGAAGCGCTCTCCCAACTTGCGTATCAGCTCGAAACGCTCCGCGGAGCGCAGACACAATTGATCGAAGCCACCCAGGAGCTCGCGGCCAAGACCGCGTCCCAATCACTGGCGGAAGCCAGCACCTCACCGCCGTCTCCACCCAACGACGCGGTCGTGTTTACTACGGCCGACGTCCAACGGGGCGGAGCGGGAGAAGGCCCACGCCCCGAAGGCGTGCGGTTCTGGGGACCCTAGCGGGTACCGGCCGGCGGGCGAGGAGGCCGCCGACCGCGGGAGAGGGAACGACGCCGATGTCCGTCCAGGGTGTCGGCGTTTTTGTTGCGCGGGGCGGGCGCCGGTACGATCTGGGTATGCCACCCAAGACCTCGCTGATTTCGTCTGCCCCTTTGCGCTCGGCCGTGATCGGTGGCGGGATGTTGGCGCTCTTGTTCGGCTCGTTGGCGTTGGCGTGGGGGTTGACCGGGGCGCCGGTCATCCCGCCCCGCGGGCCCGAACCGGACCGCCTTGAGCTGGGCGGCGTAAGCATCACGTTGCCCTCAGCGTGGCAACTCGAATCAGAATCGAGCACGCCCAACGGCGCGTTGCGGCAGTGGTATTTCAATAACTCCGTCTCGTCGGCCGAACGGCTGCGCGTCTTTCGGTTCGCCGTCGAACCCCAGGCCGAGCCCCGGCAAGCACTGGAGTTCCTGGTTAACTCGCAGGTCGTGATCGCGGGCCTGTCGAGGCAACAAGCCCAGCAGATCCTGTCAAAAAGTACCGAAGTTCAGACCCCTGTAGGTGAGGCGCTTGACACGCAATTTACCGCCGCCCGGATCGCTCGGGTCCGCACCTCACCTCAGCTCCACGCCGTCCGTCTGTTCACGCCGGACCGCAAGCGGTATTGGCTGTTTCAGCTCACGGATCAGATCCCGCAAGAGAACCTCACCCAGCAGACCAAACAGGGGCACCAGGAACAACTGCGTCGCATCGCCGACACGCTTTCATATTCCCCGAGCGACTCGTGACTACGACATCGACGAGGTTCTCGGGGCGACCGGCAACATGGGTAGATCACGTCGCATGGCTACAATAGGACCATGTTAACCTCGACGATTGGGAAGATCTTCTGCGGACAAATCGGGCTGTACATGCTGTGTATTTCCGCGTCTGGTGTCGCGGCTTCGGCACAGGCAACGGAGGAGCTTCAACAGCGCTGGCGCGAAATGGCCTACGGAATCTCACTCGTCCCGCCGCCCGGCGCCTTGCTTTACGAAGGGCCGAGCGTGGTCTGGGACGACCCACGAGGCTTTTCGATCAGCTTCGAGATCGTCTACAGCGATACGCGGACCACTTTGAAGGAACTCGTGACCTCGACCATGGTCCAGGCAGGTTTCGCAAACAACACCCCCAGGCTCATCACCGAAGAAGGCAAGCCCGTACGGAGCGAGCCGCTTCCCGAGTCGATCGCCGAGCGTCCGGGGGCACGCCTGTTTTTCGAGTTTGACCCCGACGGGCCGGACGATCGCCCCCGCGTCTTCGGGCAGGTGATCATCATGCTCGAACCCTACGCGGCGGCCGTGCTGAAGCTCAACGCGCCCAAGAGCCGGTTTGTCGAGGCCCGGGACACATTCAACCAAGTAGTCTCGACCGTGCACGTCCCGCTGGGTATAGAGCTGAACGAATCGCGCGAGCAACGCGTCGACGACGCCGACGCCTGGTTGAAGGGGATCGGTACCGAAACCCTGCACGCCGCGCTGCCGGAGTTGCAGTGGTACCGCCTGCTTTTCAACGGCATCGACGTAGGCCACCTGCGGTTCGCCTCGACCCAAGACCCCGAAGTCTTGCGTCGCCGGGGGCACCAACCCCCGGGCACGTATTCCCAGATCAATCGCCGTCAGATCATCAACGGGCAGACGGTCGACACCCTGACGACTATGTTCGTCTCGGCCGACGGCGATCAAGAAGAGTGGAGTACCAAGACCACGCTGCGTGATCCCGAACACGGCCGAGCCGGGTTGGCGGGTAACCCGGCGCCGGTTTTGGCAACGTGGGCTGAAACCGGGGTGCGAGGCGATCGCAAGGTCGGCGACCGCGACGTGCACGCCCTCACCGTCATCACCGACAGCCCACCGCCCAGCGAATCCGTCGTTCTCGTCGAGCAAAACAAGCGCTTCGTCAGCCAACGCCGCCGAAACGAAGCGCGCAAGAGCACGCAGGCCAACGAATGGGAGGCCCCAAAACGGGCCTACCTCTCCCAGACCGACCTGTGGGTCTTTGCGGGGCTGCTGCCCAAAGAACCGGGCGAATACTGCTTCACCGCCTTCCACTCCCGCACCGGTAAACCCGGACTCCGGCTGGTTGAAGTGATCCCGCTAGACGGCGGCGGTGTGACCGTCCGTGATCGCCCAAACAGCCGCTTCAGCCCGATCGAACACGTTTACAACCGCGACGGCAAACTCGTCCGGCGAACAGACCCCAGCGGCTTGTCGCTCGTACCCACAACGCACGGCGAACTCATGGAAATCTGGGAGGATAAGCTCGACTAGAACAAGCCGGCTGGCTTCCTCTCCGCTCCCGCCTCTCCCGATCGCACCGCCCGGAATCTGCACCCGTGGAAATCACCCTCCAACTGCCCGACCGCGAACAACGCCTAGCCGTCACCGGCCCTGCGGAACGCAACCTCAAAATCATCCGCGAAGCCTTGGGCGTCACCATCAGCGCTCGCAACGGGACGCTGCGTCTGACCGGCGAGTCGCGCGCCGTAGGCCAGGCCGCGGTCGTGATCGAACGACTCACCGAAGCGGCCCGGGCCGGCACGCCGATGGCGCGGGAGCAACTGCTCGAAACGGTCTCGACCGCGGCACTGACCAACCCCTCGCCCGCCGGACCAACGGTCAGCAACGCGCCGTCGACGCCCGAGACGATGGAGGTCTACCTGCCGGGTAGACGCATCCGTGCCAAGACCGCCGGGCAGATGGATTATCTCAAGGCGCTGCACGACCACGACTTGACGTTCTGCATCGGCCCGGCGGGCACGGGCAAGACGTACCTCGCCGTGGCCGCGGCGGTGTCCATGCTTAAAGCCGGGCAGGTGCGCAAACTCGTCTTGGTCCGCCCCGCGGTCGAGGCCGGCGAAAAATTGGGGTTCTTGCCCGGCACTATGCAGGACAAGGTCAACCCCTACCTCCGCCCGCTGCTCGACGCGCTGCACGACATGATGGAGTTCGAGCACATCGAACGCTTCATGGCCCACGACCTGATCGAGATCGTCCCGCTGGCGTTCATGCGCGGCCGGACGCTCAACGATGCGCTGATCATCCTCGACGAAGCTCAGAACACGACCAAGAGCCAGATGCTCATGTTCCTCACCCGCTTGGGTCACGGCGGCAAGATGGTCGTCACCGGCGACGCCTCGCAGATCGACCTAGATGATCCCCGCGATAGCGGCCTCATTGACGCCGCGCAGCGCCTCAAACGCGTCAAGGGCGTGGCTTTTTGCACGCTCAGCGGCAGCGATATCGTCCGCCACAGCCTCGTGCAGCGGATCGTCGAAGCTTACGAAAACACCTAGTCGTTACAACCCCTACTACCCCCACTCCGAGCGGCTCATAACTCGCCCTGGCGTCCCCCGATGGGGGCGATAAAATCTGGGTCGGCAAGCCGGTATGCAAACCGGCCGATTGAACTAATCGGTTTACTCCCTGCTCAAGACCTGCCCTCGATCATGGCAACAAGCAAAAGCCAATCTGCCTCTGCCCGAAGGCGCGACGTCCGCCGGGCGGTGCCGCGTCCCACGCCCGGCTGGCTCGAGGCGTTCAGACAACGTGACGTGATGTGGGCCGCGGTGTTCGTGTTGATGCTCGCCGTGGTGGCCTCGGCTGTGGCGGTATCGACCCGCAGCGCCCCACGTTATTACCTCACACAGATCATCGACCGACCGGTGGTCGCCCGAGTCGAGTTCAAGGCGATCGACACCGAGACGACCGAGCGCGACCGTGAGTTTGCCCGGCGCAACGTCCCGCCGGTCTTCACCCACAACGATAACCTCCGTGACACGCTGCGCGAACAGATCCTGGGTCTGCTGAGCCTGCCCGACACGCCGTATGACGAGCTGCCCTCGGACTACCGCGCCAACATCAACCTGACCGAGAAGGGCTACGCCCAGCTTCAACGGTACGCCGACACCGCGGACGACGACGGCCTGTCGCCCGAGAAGTGGGCCGAGCGCACCGACCGCCTGCTGCAACGCCTCTACAACCACGCCATCCTCGATCCGCAGCAGCACGCCGATGTCGTCTCCGGCATTAAACGGATCAATGCCAGCCACCCTTTGCCCTACGCCGGCGACGCCCCCGAACGCACCTACTTCGAGCGCGAACTGCTTCCGCTCGACGACACCGACCTGATCCGCAAACGGCTGAGTTCCGACGTCACCATGGATTTCCAGCCCGAGCTGCGGGACACGGTTTTCGCTTTGGTGCTGCGCCACCTCGGGCCCACTTACCTGCTCGACGAAGAGCTCACAAACCAGACACGGCAAACCGCTGACGAAGAGACGCCGGACGTCGAGATTACCTATCGGCCCGACGACATCCTCGTGAATTCGGGCAGCCGCATCACCGAAGACGAATTGCAATTGATCGAGGCTGAGCAGAAAGCGTTTGCCGATCAGACACCGCTGCACCGCTGGTGGATGTCGTGGTTGGGGGCTCTGGGGCTGCTCATTCTGCTGGGCGCGGGTGTGTGGGCCTACGTGTTTGCGTACAACCCGAAGGTGCGCCGCAACCCGATGCGAGGTTTCGCGTTGACGGGGTTGATGCTGTTGTGTCAGGCCACGGCGGTCCTGCTCGTGGGTGTCTGGCCGGAGATCGCGTTGGGCGGTGTGGCGTTTTCCACGCTGCTGGGCGCCGTGGTGTTTGCAATCGTGTACGACCAGCGCTTTGCGCTGATGATGGGCTTGGCGCTGACGGTGCTGATCGTGCTGAGCCTGCGGCTGCCGGTGAGCGCGGCGGTGGTCATGATGACCGGCGTGGCGGTGGCGGTGGCGCAGCTCCGCGAGGTGCGCAGCCGATCGAAGCTGGTGCGGGTCGGCCTGTGGTCGGGGCTGGCGATGGGCCTGGCGACCGGCGTCGGCGGGATGGCAGAGCGCAGTTTCAACCTTCCATCGATCTGGACCGTGCCGTTTTTCAACACCGACGTCTCCGCGCAGTGGGGTCTGCTCGGCTCGGACATGGTGTACACCCTGCTCGCCGGCACGGTCGTAGGCCTGCTGGTCCAGGGGATCCTGCCGAGCATCGAAAGAATGTTCCACGTCACCACCGCGATGACGCTCAAGGAGCTCAACGACGCCAGCCACCCGCTGCTGCAGCGTCTCGCTCAGGAGTCGGCCGGCACGTACCAGCACTCGCTGCGCATCGCGGACATGACCGAGGCCGCCGCCGAGGCCATCGGCGCCGATGGCCTGCTCTGCCGCGTCGGGGCGATGTACCACGACATCGGCAAGATCAACAAGCCCTCGTACTTCATCGAGAACCAGGGCGGTGGCCCCAATAAACACAACAAACTCTCCCCCGCCATGTCACTGCTCATCATCGTCGGCCACGTCAAAGACGGCGTCGAGATGGCCCGCGAGTACAACCTGCCCCCCGACATCCGCCACTTCATCGAGTCGCACCACGGCACGACGCTCGTCGAGTACTTCTACCACGCCGCGAAAAAGCAGAAAGAGGCCGAAGAAAAACCCGCCCCCAGCGAGTTCGAGTTCCGCTACCCGGGCCCGAAACCCCGCACCAAAGAGGCCGCCATCATGCTGCTGTGTGACGGCATCGAAGGTGCCGCCCGCGCTATGGACGACCCCACCGCCGTCCGGCTCGAACAGCTCGTCCACGTAATGGCCAACAAACGCCTGATGGACGGCCAGTTCGACGAGTGCAACCTCACACTCCGCGACCTGGCCCGCGTCGAGGCCGCGGTCCACAAGACCCTCTGCGCCGTCTACCACACGCGCATCAAATACCCGGACGGCAAGAAGAACGCGGACGACGCCAAAGCCAGCGCCTAATACGCGTCGCAAGAGCGAACGTACGGCGTTCGTTCCATTTACGGCCCACACTGTGCATCTCGCTTTCGGGCTTCCCCTAGCGGCGTTGACACTCTGGCAATGAGGTCGATAGGCTTGCGGTATTCCACGGGCGGTGAATACGAGGAATCACGCATGTTCAGACCCACCCGGATCGTTTGTCTCGCTGTGGTCCTGTGCTCCGGCATATCCGCGGTTGCCCAAGACCTGTTCTCGATCACCGCCGTGGGCAACGGGGTGAACACCGTGACGGCCACGGATCAGGACGTGCTCGATCTCGCTGAGTCGGCGATCGAAACCACCGGCGCATTCAGTTCGCTCAGCGGCCAGACCGTCGTGTCCACGCTCAACTACGGCGGCGTACCCAACGCGGCCCAGATCACCGTCAACCCCGCCGGCACCTCGGCCACACTCACCTTCCCGATCACCGGCTTCAGCCAAACCTTCGTCGGTACCGACCCCGATGATCTGGCCGACGAGATCGAAGAGTTCCTGCTCGAAGACGGTTCGGACGCCTACGCCGACTTTCTGCGGGCGATCCGCGAGCGGTCCGTCGCCGCCGTGCTCGACGGCAACCCCAGCGCCACCACCGCCCGGCTGGCCCGCCACACCTTCGACCTCTACGGCCTGGGCGTCAACGGCCCGAGTTGGGCCAACCCCAACCACTTCACCTACGCCGCCGATGAGTACAACTCCGGCAACGTCGGCTGGTTCGAGGTCACCCCGACCTACGAGCGGATCGAGGCCGGCGACTTTGACGGCGACGTCGCCGCGATCAACGCCGCCGGCGGGTTCTACTTCAGCGAGTACCTCGGCGTCTCGGCGGGCGGCAGCTTTGCGTTCAACGACCTCGAAGGCACGGATATCTTCCACTCCTCGTTCCACGTCGCGCTCAACTGGGCCGTCGTCCCGCTGACCGATTGGGACGAGAACCCCGACGACGCTTGGACCAACAGCGTCGGTTGGCAGCTCAGCCCGTTCGTCCACTCGGGCGTCGGCGCTTCGTCCGACGCCGCGGCGGGCGGGGGTTTCTTCGGCGTCGGGCTCGCGTCGAACGTCCACCTGGGGGTCCACGACAAAGTCATCGTCAACTGGGGCACGCAGATCGTTTACGCCGAGGGCGTCGACGTCGAGTTCGAGGATTTCGATGACGATGATGACTTCGGCGACGAAGATTTCGAGTTCGATACCGACCTGAGCCAGGGTATTGTGAGCACGGGCGTGGTCGTGACCACGTTCCTCGACCGTCCCGATGGCAACGTCTTCCTCGACGGCGGCGCGAGCTATTTCTTTTTCATCGACGACGCGGCCGTGGACTACTGGGTGTCGCCCGAGGTGGGCTTGGGCTGGCGCTTCGGCCGCGACTCACGGCTGCGTTTCACGTATCGCCCCATCTTCGGCAACGCCGACTACGAGGCCCACACCGCGGGGCTAAACCTCGTCTTCGCGTTTTGATTCGGCAGGCTTGCAATAAAAAACCCGGCCAGACGGCCGGGCTTTTGTTGGGTTGCAATAGGCGTCGGATTATTCCGCAGCGGCTTCGGCCGGGGCTTCGGCTTCGGTGGCTTCGCCCTCTTCTGCGGCTTCCGGGGTTTCTTCGTCCTCGGTCTCTTGGTCGGCGGGGTTGTCGCTGACGACCCACAGTTTGATCTCGGTCTTAAGATCCTTGTTGATCACGATCGGGATGTCGTAGGAGTCCAGTCGCTTGATCTGGTCGCCGATGCGGACGTAGCGGTCTTCGACCGCGAAGCCTTCGGCCTTCAGCGCGAGGGTGATATCGTGCTGCGAGACGCCGCCGAAGAGCACGCCGGTCTCGTTCGCCGAGCGTTCGAGGGTCAGCTCGAAGTCGCTGAGCTTCTCAATCATGGCCTGCTGCTCGGACGCCAGCTTGGCGAGGCGAGCGGCCTCTTCGGCGCGTTTCGCCGCCAGCTCTTCCACCTTTTCCGGGGTGGGAGGCACGGCGATGCCGTGGGGCAACAGGTAGTTGCGGGCAAAGCCGGGCTTGACGTGCACAACGTCGCCGACGATGCCGAGGTTGTCGACGGTCTGCAGCAGGAGGAGTTCGATGGTTTTCATGGGGTCCTGTCCTCAGAAAGAGAGTGAGTTAGGCGTCGCGTCACGGGTAGCGAGCGCCAGGAATAGGTTGGATGGTGTTCCGCTTTCGACGTCCGCTCGGATCTAGAACGGGATGTCGTCTTCCTCGATCGGCTGATGGGCCGGGCCGCTGTCGTAGTTGACCCCGCTGGATTGGCCGCCACGGCTGCCTCCACCGTAGTTCTGGCCGCCTCCGGCCTGGTTGCCGCCGTAGCTGCGGCCGCCACTGCCGCCGCCATCCCCCCCACCGCGGCTGTCACAGAAATTCCACTGGTCAATGATGATCTTGACCTTCGAGCGTTTTTGGCCGGTCTGTTTGTCGTCCCACTGGTCGAGGCGGAGCTTACCCTCGATCAGGATCGGCCGGCCTTTGGAAAAAAAACGGCCGATCGACTCGGCGCTCTTGCCGAACGCGGTGCAGTCGAAGAAGTTCGCCCGCTCTTGCCACTCGCCGGACTGCTTGTCTTGGAAACGTTCGTTCACGGCCAAGCCGATGTCGACCACCGCCATGTTGCTCGGCAGGTAGCGCACCTCCGGGTCGCGGGTAAGATTGCCCATCAGGATGACACGGTTGTAGCTGGCCATGGTTGATGACTTTGGATAAGTGGTTTGGGAAATCGGAAAGTGGTTGATTCAAGTTCGGCCGACAGCACCGCGCGTCGATTTCAGAACCCGAAACCCCCTATCCGGATTTGAATTACGCTTCGGTGGCCGCGGGCTCTTCTTCGAGCTTCGCGGCGTCGGCCGACGTTTCCGCCGCCTTGAGCGCCTCGGCCAACTCGGTTTCGCCCATGTGGTCGGCACGGGTCATCATCACCCGCAGCACGTCTTCGGACAGGTTGCAGTCACGCTCGATGTTGACGATCTGGGTCGGCTTGACCTTGAACATCGTGATCAGATAGGTGCCACGTTTCTGGCCTTCGATGGGGTAGGCGAGTTTGCGCTCTTCCCATTTGCTCAGCGAAAGGACTTCGGCGTCAACGCGGTCGAGCATGCCGCGGACGGTGTCGATCGCCGAGCCCAGGCCCGCGGAGATCGCGGACTGGCTCATCAGGAAAAGGCCTTCGTACAGTTTGGGGGTGGTATCAGCCACAGCGGGTCTCCGGTATGGGGTAGCGGGGCCCTGTCGGGACGCCCGTGTCCGGGGTGGGGTGGATTGCCCAGCCGCCGTCGTGGGGCCGGATCGCGAATCGGAGATTGTAGCGAACCCCCGGAATTACGCAAAACGGGCCGTGAAGATCTCCCGTCGCCGGCTGTAGGCCGAGAAGTAGTTATCTCGGGGATACGAGATAGGAGAACCGGGTTCGGCTGCCGTTTTATTCGGCCGCGCCGACCAAGCCGACATGCCTCATCGCCTCGCCGACCTCGGTGGGGACGCTCGGGGCGTCCAACTCGACCGTGGGGTGCCCCTCCAGCCACGCCGCGATCGCCTGCACGGCCGCGTCCTGCTGGGCCCGGTACGGCGACGAGCCACCCTTGATGTCGTTGTGCAGGATCGAAAAGACCGCGACCCGGCCGTTCTCGGCAAAGACGTAGCCCGACAACGTGCTAACGCCGTTGATCGTGCCGGTTTTGCCGTAGACCCGGCCCTCGAGCGACTTCATCCGGTTGCGCAGCGACCCGCGGACGCCACTGACCGCGAGGCTGTCGAGGAAGTACTCGCCGTGCTCGTGCTGTCGGAGCATGTGGGTGAGCAGGCCCGCGAGCAGGTTCGCGCTGACCCGGTTTTCGCGCGACAGCCCCGAGCCGTCGGCCGCGGCCAGCGGGAGTGTATCGATCCCGATGCCCCGGAGGAACGTCACCGCCGCCTCGTGGCCCGAAGCCCACGACCCGCGGGCCTCGTCCCGCGGCACGCCCTGATCGATTTGATGCGACAGCCCGTTGAGCTTCGCTAACGCCTCGGCCATCATGTTCTGGCTGTTGGTGTTCACCCTACGAAGGACGGCGAGGAGCGGAGTATCCCGCGAAGCAACCGGGCGGCCCTCGATGGGTGTCTCTACAACACGGACGCCGCCGAGGACCCTGATCCCACGCTCCTGCAACGCGGCTTTCAGCACCTCGCCGAAGAACCGCCGGGGATCATCCACCGGCTTGCTGTACGGCCCAGCCTCGCGGGCCACCCAACCACCCACCGTGTAAATCGAGTCCCCCGTTTCCGATGGCGAGGGGCGTTTGTCCAGGATCGGGTTGTGCTTCTTCACGTCTCGGGTGGTCTTGACTTTGCCGTTCACCACGAAACCGCCGGCCGGCGGCAGGACCCGCACGCTCGCCATCCCCCCGCTTTTCTGGCTGGGCAGGAAAGTGAAATCGACACAGTTATCGTTGAAGTTCACCCCGGCCACCGGCGCACCGTACCATTGCAACTTGTTGGCGTCGCCCCAGGTCGGGTGGGTCGTCGGGCCGGCAAATACGGCATCGACAACCACAACATCTCCCGTGATCAGACCCACGCCCCGCCGGCGGAGCGCCGCCTCCCATTCATCGAATACGCTCATCGGTGTCCGACCCGCCTTGGCCTCCAGTGTAGGGTCTCCGAGCCCCGGATCGCCCCCCCCGATGACCACCAGATCGTCCCCGGAGATCGCCAGGGTCGTGGTAAGCCGTGCCTCGGGGCCGTAGAGGTCCAACGCCGTCGCGGACGTGACGAGTTTCATATTACTGGCAGGGATGAACGCCGCGTCGGCGTTAGGCGTGGTGAGAAGCGTCTGCCCGGTCAGCCCATCAACGACCACCACTACCACCGTCGCGCCCTTTTTCGCGCCGGGGCCCAACGCCTTGCCGACCTCGGCCCTGAGCATGTTTGTGTCGTTAGGTTGTGCTGCCGCGGCCGAGGCGAAAAGCCAAGCCAGCCCGATCACCACTCCCGTCTTGCCCGATCGATAACGCTTCAATGCCGCCTCGCAAACCAAAAAGAACCTACCGGCTGACGTTGGATCGTCAGGACGCCGCGACGTCCTCCATCTTCAACACCTGTTCGTCGGCGTGGTACGACGAACGCACCAGCGGGCCCGACTCGCAGTGGCGGAAGCCGATCTCTTCGGCCATCCGTTTATACTCGACGAACTCGGCGGGAGTGACCCAACGCGAAATCGGCAGGTGGTTGCGCGTCGGCTGAAGGTATTGGCCGATCGTGAGGATGTCGCAAGTCTCGTGAACACCCGGGTACGTGGCGTGCGGGTAACCGATTTCCGCGGCCCGGTCTTCTGCAGACGCCCGCGCTTTCCCGGGAGCGGAATGCTGCCAATAGGGGTTGCTGGTCTGCTGCACCAAGTAGCCCCCACGGCGCAACTTCTCGCCGAGCGCCGGTTTCATCTCGCCGGTGACCGTGCGCTCCAGCGACACGCCTTCGGGCAAGTCACGGTCAGGATCGGGGGTCGCAAACGGGTCGCGATTGGTCCCGGGCACGTCGGCCGAGACCCCCGCGACACGGGTGCCTTCGACGACGTCACGGATGAGCTCCTCGATTTCCGTTTCGTGTTCGCCGATGCCGACCATGATGCCGGTTTTGACGGTAAGACCCTGCGCTTTAGCGCGGCGCAGCAACTCGATCGAGCGTTCGTAGATCGCTTGCGGCCGAACGACTTTGTACATCCGCTTCACGGATTCGAGGTTGTGGTTCAAGATCTCCGGTCGCTCGTTTAGGACGATCTGCAGCGCATCCCAGTCGCCGCAGAAATCGGGGATCAGTACCTCGATCTGCGTGCCGGGCGAGTGGCGACGGATCTCGCGGATCGTCTCGGCCCAGATCTCCGCTCCGCCATCGGGCAACTCGTCACGGTTCACGCTGGTGATGACGATGTGCTTGAGCCGCATCAGCGCCGCCGCCTCGCCCACGCGGCGTGGTTCGTCCAAGTCGTATTCCGGGGGTCGGCCGGTCTTGATGTTGCAGAAACCGCAGGCCCGGGTGCAGACGTCGCCGAGGATCATCATGGTCGCGGTGCCGCGGGCCCAGCATTCGCCGAGGTTAGGGCACTTGGCGGATTCGCAGACGGTGTGCAAGGCGTACTTGTCGACAAGCGAGCGGGTCTCGCCGTAGCCCGGTCCGCCGGGTAGGGGAGCGCGGAGCCAATCGGGCTTTTTCTTGCGGATAAAGTCGATCGGCTGGCCGCCCGCCGCCGTGGTGTTATCCAGCACCATGTTGGAGAGAGAGATATTCACGTCCATCATCCTAGCCGGTGCCCGGCCGGTTGTGCAGCCGAGAAACGAAAAGCTCGGCCCGAAAGACAACCGCCGAAGTACACCTCCTCCAAGGCACTTCGACGGCTGCGCGGCCGGAAATTATACGATTTTTTTAGCGGGTCCCACCGAGTCGCGGGAGCCCCTCAAAGCTTTCGGACAGTCAGCCGACGGGCTTGATCTCCAAGAACCGGGCCACGCTGGGCAGGTCCTTGATCACGTCATAGCTGGCAACAAGCGTGCCCTCTTCGCCGAGCTTGCCCGAAACCGGGTGTTGCTTGGCCAAGCGTGATTCCCAGACCCGCCACCGGCCGCCGCGAGTGGACATCCACTGGGCTTTCTTGCGGATCTTGGCGTGCCGTTTGTTCTCAGCGATCACCGCGGGGTCCTTGCAGAGCAGACGTTCGAGCGTCTTAGACGCCGCGGCACTGGTCGGCTGCTTGACGATCTTCAAGTTGATCTTCGTGCCGGGGGAAATGTCAGGAATCGCGGTCATGGCGTTAACTTTCGGGAACTTAACGAGTTGCGAAGCGTTAGGTGCCACCCGGAGGGTGGCACCATCTCCTTCGATGTAGATCGAGTCACGTATTGTGCCTAAATCCTGAGTTTGGGTCAAGCCGATACGCCCTCCCGGTCATCTGACGTGCTTCGTCCCCCACTCAAGAGCCGCCTCGATGGCTGAGGGCGGCAGGCCGATATCGGCCGAGACGACCCGGCCCAGGTACTCCGCCGCCGTGTCCATGGCAAAGCCCGCCTTCTCCGCCACGAACGTGACGGTTAAATCGGCCCGAACGGCCGAGCCCACGGCCTGTCCCGAATCGACATCCAAACCCGACGGCACGTCAACCGCGACCACCCGGCCCCGGAAACCTGGTAATCCCCGGACCGCGTCGTCCCCGCTCACACTTCCCCCAGCCACCAACCCGGCGACCGCCTCGATCGCCGCCGCGACTTCGGCTCTTATCGGGCCACGCTCGGCCGAAAGACCCGTACCCAATAACGCGTCCACGATCACGTGGGTTTCCCGCCACTCGCCCACCGCTTCGCCTAGCCCCACCGGGTCGTCGATCAGCATAACCCTCTGCCCCAGGGCGACCCACGCCGCCGCGTTGACCGCGGCGTCGCCGGTCAATGCCTCCACCGGCTTGACGCTATACACCCGTGTCGGCACACCCCAGCTCAAGAGCTGCCGCGCAATCACGTAACCGTCGCCGCCGTTATTCCCGCCGCCGCACAGCACGGCCACCCGGGCCGAGTCTCCGTCGACTACGAACTCGCCCCGCAGCACGTCGAAGACCGCCCCCGCTGCGTTGATCCCCGCGTTCTCCATCAAAACCAGTCCCGGCAACCCCAGTACGTCGATTGCGTACCGATCCACCGCCCGGCTCTGGGCCCGTGTCAGCCGCAGCGGCGCGTCGGCTCCAACGTTATCCTGCACACACATGTCAAACAGTTTAGTCGTTCCCCCCACGGGTCACGTACCGACGCCGACCCGTGACCCGACCCGAGCAAGCCGGATGCGGATTCAGATCAAAGATATCCAAGGCCAACCCCGGCTGACCGTGCACGTCGATCCCGCCCAGCCCCCCACCGTCGTCCACGCCACCGACAACCGCGGCCCCGCCATCAGCCTCGACTGGGACCAGACTCTGGACGACGAGGGCCGGCTGCGCCACTGCCCGGTGTGCCAGTGCCCCGACTTCTACGCCCGCAAGAAAGTTCCTCAGCTCACGGTCTTCGCCCTAATCGTCGCCGCCGCTGTGATCGCGATGGTGTTCTACGGCTTCGGGCTCAGCCGGCCCGCGCTCATCGTATTGGCCGTGGTACTCGCGTTCGACCTGCTGATCTATCTCTACGCCGACCGCTATTTTGTCTGTTACCGTTGCGCCAGTGAATTCCACGACACCCGCGTCGTCGGCAATCCCCGGCCGTGGGACGCCAACACCGCCGAGCGTTACGAAACCCAAGGCCCCCCGACCAGCCCCGGCTGAACCGTCGCCCATGATCCAACCCGCGCACCCCACCCCACCGCTGGTCATCTACGGAGCCGGTGACCACGGCCAAGTCGTCGCCGACGCCGCCCACGCCGCGGGCCTGCAACTGCTGGGCTTCCTCGACGACGCGCCACCTGCCGCGGGACGCGATCTGCTCGACCCCGAGGACCCGCTGCTGTCCACCGCGGTGTACATCACCGCTATCGGCGACAACACCACTCGTCTCGCGGTGACCCAACGCCTACTGGAAGAAGGCCGAACGCTCGGCAACGTAATCCACCCCGACGCGACGATCAGCCCGGACGCACAGCTCGGCCGCGGAGTCTACGTCGGCCCGCGTGCCGTGGTCGGCCCCGCCGCGCACCTCGGTGACGCGGTGATCGTCAACTCCGCCGCCGTGGCCGAACACCACGCCGTGCTCCACCCCGGCGTCCACCTGGCGCCCGCCGCGGCCTTGGCGGGTCGGGTCACCGTCGGAGCCTGCACCTTGGTCGGCATCGGGGCGAATATCCTTCCGGGGATCACGCTCGGCGAGCACTGTGTCGTCGGCGCCGGCGCCGTCGTCACCCGCGACGCCCCCGACCGCACCACTCTCCACGGCGTCCCCGCCCGGCCCGCGTAAGCCAATCCGCCGCGGGACGGCGGCCTCTGCATTTCCCCCGCCTTACGCCCCCGTCGGCACCAGCAACACCACCGTGTGGCACGCGATGGCTCGGTTCTCGCCCAGGGCATCCACGCCCTCGTGCGTCTTGCCTTTGAGGTTGATCCGCGACACCGCGCAGTGCAGCAGGTCCGCGAGATGCATGTGAATCACCGCCTTGTGCGGGCTGAGCTTGGGGCGCTGCAGGATCACGGTCACGTCGAGATTGCCTACCTGGTATCCCGCCCCGTCCATGCGCATCACGGCCTCGCGGACAAACACCGACGAGTCGGCGTCCTTCCACCGCGGATCGTCGTCCGGAAACAGCTGCCCGATGTCGTCCTGTCCCAACGCCCCGAGGATCGCATCGGTCACGGCGTGGTAGACCACATCACCGTCGGAGTGTGCCGCGCAGCCGCGGTCGTGCTCCAAAGTCACGCCGCCGACAACTAGCGGTCGATCTTCTTCGAGCCGATGCAGGTCGAAGCCGTGTCCGATGCGGGGGAGCGTCATGAATCTTTTCCACTCTCGGGGTCGATAGACTGGTCCAAGTCAAACTCAAAGTATTGCTTCAACTCAAGGTCGGCTTCTTCATTCGCTCGTTCGCTCGTTCGCTCGTTCGCTACGTTCCAGAATATTAATGAATTGAGTATGGGCCTGAGGTGATTTGAATACGGCGTATCCTTGTGCATCTGTGTACCACTCTCCAAAGTGCGAGTCATAGAGCTCGAGAAGTTCGAGTTCAATTTTTGCTAGGCGTATGTACGCTTTTGCGTAAGCTTCCGAGCCGGCAAAGACCTTTCCTCGCTCCGCAAGCTGCCGGAGCTTGCCATCGATCTGTTGTTCCGAAAACCCGGCCTCTTGAAGTTCGCCTGCAAGCCGCTCCTGCACCGTATCGTTTTGATTGAAAAAAAACTGAGTGATTTCGAGCGATTCCATAAGGTAGGTGCGCCGCTCCTCAATTTGGTTACGTCGGCGCAGGTTTTCAGGCCACAAGAGAGGTAACGCATGAAACTCGTCGATCCGGGCGTGCATCTCATCGACCAACCCCGCCAACTCACGATGCACTGGCGCGGCCGCGGCGTCCATGATGACGTCGTCACGCAGCGCCCGGGCCAAATCAGCGTCGCTGCTCCCAGCAGCCGGATTTTGTCATAGAGGTCCGCGTAGCGACCGTAATGACCGACCTGCAACTCAATCAGATGATCAAGAAGCTCGACGTACCTTGCGTGCTCGTCGGGAGTCAATGCATCAGCAGACCCAACCCCGACCACGCCAGGATGATTAGCAGTGTGCGACCTCAGCCGCAGCGACGCATCAAGTATTTCCAACTCACCCACCAGCACGCCGCGCTGCGCTACCAACTCAAGAGATCGTGCGTACTCTCCGGCCAACGCCGCAGCACGATTCCTCTCGACGCCGGCAACACGAAGACAATGCTCCAGCCGCTGCGGCAAGTGCTCAAGATGCTTATCAAAACGCCGGATGGCCCTCGCCGCCTCACCGCCGAGCCGTTGATGGTGGAGCCAACTCAAGCGATCGCCAGCGGCTGCTTGTGTCTCGTAGGTCACTTGGTCAAAATTCCACGACCTGCGTAAATAAGCCACTTGGTCCGCTTTGATCTCATTTATGTAAGCGACCAATGCCTGCAATACGAGATGGTCCTCCTCTTCCACCGAGGTCGCCATGTTCTCGAAGTCACGGATTAGAGGATCAAGATCATCGGCCACAAACACGATCGGCGAGATATCGAAGCCATCATTGAGACCGAAGTTTTTTTCGATGTAGGCCTCGTTAGCTCTCTCGAGGACTTCGGCAATCGATTTCGCAGGTCCGGTAGTTCGCGCCGGCTCCCACCCCACAAAGACAACCGCAGCCCCGATTGCTCCAACAATGCCCAACGTCCCCGCAAACACCAACTCGTGTCTGGCTGTCACCCCTCGATTAGGTTGGAAAGCCAACCAAGAGAGCAGCATCGCCAATAACCCTGCTCCCAAGAGAAATCCGCAAAACACGACCGCCACGAATGCCAGAGGCTCTACCCCGGATAAACGCTCGCCTAGCCCCAACGCACCCACGACCGCCGTCCCGGCCACGAATCCCAGGAACGCAACCCCACTACGCCACCCCAAACTCTCGAGCCACGTCTCCCCCGACTCGGATTCGTGTACTTCTTCGTGTTGGACCGGGCCTCGGGCGCTGAGCGTCATTTGAGTCCGTACTCCTTGAGCTTACGGTACAGCGTACGCTCGCCGATGCCCAGCATTTTGGCCGCCTGCTCCCG
This sequence comes from Planctomycetota bacterium, assembly GCA_039033595.1. Taxonomy (GTDB): domain Bacteria; phylum Planctomycetota; class Phycisphaerae; order Phycisphaerales; family Phycisphaeraceae; genus Algisphaera. The sequence goes on from JBCCCG010000012.1 coordinate 68,570, forward strand.
GTTACCGGCCGTGGTCCGCAGAGCCTCGCGGATGGCTTGTTTCTCAAGATGATCCAACGACATCCCACCGGTGTTGACGGAACCGGCCGTGTCACCGCCGCCCGCTTTCGCCTGCGCTACTTCCGGAGGCAAGTGGCGAGGTTCAAGGGTGTCGCCGTCGGCGATCACGACCATGTTCTGGATCACGTTCATCAGTTGCCGGACATTGCCCGGCCAGTCGTGCTGCATCAAGAGCATCTGCACATCCTCGGCCACCGCCGGAACGTCCTTCTCCATCTGACGGGCGTAGTGGGTGACGAAATGCCGGGTCAGAAGCGGGATGTCTTCCCGACGTTCGCGCAGCGACGGCAGCCGCAACTCCACACCCTTGATCCGGAAGAAGAGATCCTCGCGGAACTCGCCTTCCTTGACCATCTCGGCCAAGTCTCGGTTAGTCGCGCTGACCAGGCGGACGTCGACGTGTCGCGGTTCATTGGACCCGACACGGACGACTTCTCCGGACTCGAGGACGCGCAGCAGCTTGGCCTGCATCGCTTTAGGCATATCGCCGACCTCGTCGAGAAAGAGCGTCCCGCCGTGGGCGTATTCGAATCGGCCCTGCCGATCTTTCTCGGCCCCGGTAAACGCACCACGCACGTGGCCGAATAATTCATCTTCAAGGATCGACTCCGACAGCCCGGCACAGTTGAGTGGGGCAAACTGTTTTTTGTCGCGTTTGGAGTTGTTATGCAGCGCCTGGGCGACGAGTTCCTTGCCCGTGCCGGACTCACCGGTGATGAGCACGGGGATCGTGCTCGGGGCGATCTGCTTCATCGTGGTGATGAGTTGTCGGATCGCCGGGGAGTTGCCGATGATGCCCTCGAAGCCGAACTGCTCGTCGAGCCGGCTGCGCAGGTCATCGTTTTGGGCGCGGAGAAACACGGTGTTGAGCGCGTTGCCGCAGAGTGTGCGGAAAACGTCGAGGTCCAGCGGTTTTTCGATAAAGTCGAATGCGCCGCCCTTGATCGCGGCCTTGGCGGTGGGCACATCGCCGTGGGCGGTGACCATGATCGTCTCGGCGTTGGGCTGAGTCTGGCGGGCGGCGGCGAGGACCTGCATGCCGTCGTCGTCGGAATCCATTTTCAGGTCCGTGACAACCAGATCAAAGTTGCCGTGCTGCAGTTCGTCCTTGGCGTCGTCGAGGTTATTGACCAACGTGCAGACGTGGCCGATGCGGCGCAAGGCTTCCGCCATCACCTCGGCGTGGTCGGGTTCGTCGTCGATCACGAGGACCTGGGCGGTGATGGTGTCGTCGGCGGATTGAGATTCGCGTGGCGTCATGACGTCAGAATAGACGGAGTCCGCTGGCAAATAAACCTCCACCGGAGTGGCAACTATAATTCACCGTCGTGACGCTCACCGCCGCCCAAACCGATGCAGCTCCGCCCCCCCCCGAACGGCCGCGTGTCGGCTGCGTGTCCTATCTCAACGCGAAGCCGTTAATTCACGGCCTAGATGACAGCGGCGACATCGAGCTGCAACTCGATGTGCCGTCACGCCTGGCCGATCGCCTCACCACGGGCCACGTCGATTTGGCATTATGTTCCACGGTGGATCATTTCCGCGGAGCGGGACGGCTCGAACTCGTGCCCGTCGGCGGGATCGCCTGCGGAGGGCCGACGCTGACGGTGCGGCTCTTTAGCCGCGTGCCTGTCGAACAGATCACGGCCGTGCACGCCGACACCGACAGCCATACGTCCGTCGCGCTGCTGCGCGTGCTGCTGCACGATCTGTACGGAATCCAACCCGAGTTGATCCATTATGACGCCCGCGCCCGCCGCGCCGCGGGACGCGCACTGGACCTGTCGCGCCCGCCGCAGTCGATGCTACTGATCGGCGATAAGGTCGTGACCGATGCGCCCTCGGCCACGGTTTACCCGTACCAACTCGATCTCGGCGGTGCGTGGCATGACCTGACCGGTCAGCCGTTCGTGTTTGCGGTGTGGATGAAGCGCGTCGGCACCGACCTTGGCGGCCTGCCCCGCCGTCTCGCGGCGCTGCTAGACAAGAACCTCGATCGACTCGACACCATCGTGACGACCTACGCCATCGACCACGGGTGGCCGGTCGATCTGGCCGATCAGTACCTGGGGCAGATCCTGCGCTACCGGCTGGGGGACGCCGAGTTGGGGGCGATCGAACACTTCGGGAAACGTCTGGAAGAGCTCGGTATCTTGGCGTCTTCAGACTCGACCCAATCCGGGTCGTTAACTCGGGGATGAATGAGGAGCGTTATCGCCCGCGCCGCGCCCGCCTACCGCTGCACCCCGCTTGCGACGCTCGCGCCGCAGTGGCTCGCGTTGGCCGAAGACCGACGGGTTGATTTATTGCGGCGGGCCGAGGCGTTGCACGATTCACTCGACCCGGACGCGGCGTACCCGCTGGAGTTCCTCGCGTTCCGGCTTACCGGGTTCCGCCGCGACTACGGCGACGACTCGCTGCTGGTCGGCTCGGCCGTGCTTCCCGACCTGCGTCTGCTTATCGACCAGATCAGTAAAACATTGACGCTGTCGCCATCCGAGGGCAACGCACGGACCGTCGAGCAGCTCGCCGCCGACCTCAACGTCAGCACCAAGACGCTGTCGCGTTGGCGGAAAGACGGCCTGCGCTGGCGTTGGGTCACGCCGGGCACGGGCGGGGCGAAAAGCCGCCGCGTGATCGCGTTCACCGCGGACGCGGTCGAACACTACCGCGGCAACCGACCCGACCGCGTGGCCAAGGCGTCGAGCTTCACCCAACTCACGGACGCCCAGCGCGAACGTCTGATCCAGCGGGCCCGGCGCCTCGCCGCGACGACCGACGCTACATTCAACCAGGTCGCTGCGCACCTGGCCAAGCGCACGGGACGGGCGCTCGAAACCGTGCGCCTGATCCTGGAAAAACAAGACCGCGATCACCCCGAAGAACCGCTCTTCGCCGACCGTACGGGCCCGCTGACCTCGCGGCAGAAGCGGTTGATCAGCCGGGCCCACCGCATGGGTGTGGGCGTGGGCAAGCTCGCCGAACGCTTCCGCCGGAGCCGGGCCACGATCCATCGGGTTATCCTCGACCGCCGCGCCGCGCGAGCGATGCGTTTGAAGCTCGGCTACGTGGCAAACCCGCAGTTCGATCGGCCCGACGCCGCAGACGTGTATCTCCGGACCAACCTTGACCCAGAGAAGAGCGACAGCACGCTGTTGGCCGACACCCCGCGCTCGGCGGTTCCAGTGGACGGACTGCCCGCCGAGCTCCGGCCGTTGTACGTCCAACCGATCGTCAGCCCCGACAAGATCCGCTCGCTGTTTCTCCGCTACAACTTCCTCAAGCACCGTGCCCAGCAGACTCGCGAACGCTTCGCCCACGCCCCGGCCCGCGCCCGCGATCTGGACCTGTTCGAGCAGGACGTCGCCCGCGCCGCACGGGGCCGCAGCCTGTTGGTCACCTGGCACCTGCCGGTGATTCTCTCGGTCGCCCGGCGTCACTTGGTGGGCAAGCCATCGAACACGCCGACCCGGCTCATCCAACTCCTGGAAGTGGGCAACCCGCTGCTGATCGACGCGGTCGAAACCTACGACGCCGCGGCTAGCCCGACGTTCGAATCAGTCCTGACGAATCGTCTGCTACAGGCCTTTGCCACCGCCCCGGGCAGCCACAGGGGTAAGGCGCTCCGCCGCGCAACGGCCGCAGAGGTCATGCAGCGGATCTTGGACCTCGCCGACGAGTCGGGCGTGCACTTGGCGATCACCGAGGATCCGCCTCCGCGTTCGGAAGGTGCTCCAGACCTGCCGAACGATCCTGTGCCACCACGCGCCGGGGATACGTGACGATTCACTCGCTCCAACCTGTCGCATCAACCCGCAGTTTCACCCGCCGAAACGCCCCCCCCTTGTGGCGCGTGATCAACTGCGTCTCCAACCCCTCACGCAGTCGGCGGTCAACCTCGTACAGCCGGGCACTCGAATCCACCGCCACGCTCAGCACCCCGCGTTGCAATGACTCCAGCCGGGTGCCATCTGCCACGTCCTTCGGAAGCAGTTCCGCCCATAATTCGACGAGGTCGCCGAGTTGCTTGAACGGCCGGGCCACCTCCCGTTTGAACTGATCCGTTAAAAAACCCAGTGACAAGTCACGATCGGGCCGCACCCGCAACGTACGCATCTTCTCGACATGCTCACGGCTCGCGGATTCTTCGGGTGACGGGCTCATAGCCTTATTATACCCCGGCCGATCGGCTCTCCGAGGAGCAGGATCCGGCCCTTTACACCCCCGGCGTCCACGGATCGCCGCCGGGTTCGCTTCCGGGAGGTACTTCCGAGGCACGGCTAACCCGGGGCCCCGAAAATCGCCGATACTCTCACCATGAAGATCATCCTCATGGGCTACCGCGGCAGCGGCAAGACCTCCATCGGCAAGAAGATCGCGGACCAGACCTGGAAGGAGTTCGTCGACACCGACACCGAGGTGGTGAAGCGATTCGCCGGCCGATCGATCGCCGACATCTGGCAAACCGATGGCGAGGCGGCCTTCCGCAAAACCGAGGCCGAGGTGACGCAGGAGCTACTCAAGCGCGATAACCACGTGATCGCGCTCGGCGGGGGCGCCGTGATGGACCCCGCTACAGCCGAGGCGATCCGGGACACCACCGAAGCCAAGCGCATCTACCTTGCCGCCAAGCCCACCGTTCTTGCGGAGCGCATCGCCGCCGACGCCCGGAGCGCCGAGTCACGGCCGTCTCTCACGGGGGGAGCCGCGACGGCTTCCGGGGACGTCGAAGAAATCACCGCCGTGCTCGAACAGCGTGACCCGGTGTACCGCGAATTGGCGGACGTGGTGTTTGACGTGAGCTACGTTGATGTCGCCCAAGCGGTCGCGTATCTGTCACGACATCATCTCTGAACACTTAGCCGGTGCCAACGGCCCGAAGGGCTGGAAACGAGACGCTTCGCGTGCTCACGACATACCGGGCAAACTTGCGTCATTCCACAGTTCCGAAATACCGGTCCCCCGCGTCGCCCAAGCCCGGGACGATGTAACCCACATCATTGAGCTCACGGTCGATCCCCGCGACGACGATCGGCAGCTCGGGATGGGATCGCCCCAAGGCCTCCAAGCCTTCCGGCGCGGCGAGAACACCTACGAAAATCAGCGATTTGCAACCGCGCGACTTGAGCAGGTCCACCGCCGCCACGGCGCTGCCCCCGGTAGCCAGCATCGGGTCGGCAACCAGCACGGTGCCATCGGCGATCGTGGGCGGCAGCTTTTCGTAGTACGACTCGGGCTCGAGTGTGTCCTCGTTGCGGGCCATGCCGATGTGACCCATCTGCGCATCGGGCAGCAGACTCAGCATCCCGTGGGCCAGCCCCAGACCCGCTCGCAAGATCGGCACGATCGTGATCCGCTCGCTCATCACCGGCGCGTCCATCGGCTCAAGCGGGGTCTGGATCTTCTTGATCGAAAGCGGCGTGTCGCGGATCGCTTCGTACGCCAGAAGGTGCCCGAGTGCCTCGACCGCTTCACGAAACCGTAGCGGAGGCGTCTCGCGGTCGCGCAGCGTTGTGAGCAGTTGCTCGATCAGCGGGTGATTGGCCAGCCGTACATTTTCCGGTTTTCGCGATGCACTCACGCAGGGCGCCTTCTGTGTAGTGTTGATGCAGGGTGTAGAACGGTAATGCGCACAAAAAAACCGAGTGACGCTAAATAAAGGTAAGAGAAGAATAACAAACCAGATGTTGTGCGCACACTCGGCGGGTCGAAACCCTTTGTCAAGGCTTTTGGATGTCGGGCGGTCTCCTTTCGTGGTAAGAGGCTGCTGTCTGTCAACTACATTATCGGCCAATCAGAACGGCGGATCAAGAGTATTTTGTGGGCCTTGGTCGAACTTCCCCGGCAGGGGGTATATCCCCGGCATAGACGGCGTACGGCGCGGTCTAACGGGGAGCCGCCGGCACCTCAACCAACTCTGACGGCCCGGGCGGGGTCAGATGGTTCCAGCCGCGTACAACCCGGGCGACGCCCTCAGCGGTGACCTCCGCGTCGAAACCATAGGTTGCGTGTAATCGGTCGATTTCGCTGTAGCCGATCCAGAGGTGTGTCACCCCACGCGACCGCAACGCCGCCGCGACCACATCGGGGGTGTCTGCTTGTCGCAGGATCGGTGTTAACGGCGATTCGTCGAACGCGCTGGCGTAGATCAAGTCGCGCTCGAAGTAGAAAAGTGATTGGTTATTACCCACGACCATGACCCGTGCGTCGGCGGGCAGGCCGTTGAGGGTGGGCGACGGCATTGTCCCCCGGCCGTAGGGCGATGGCAGGCCGTCGGTGATGAACCACAGCGGTGCCGGGATCGATCGACCGCCGGGCAGCGTTAGCGGCACCGCCTGCGACCACGTCACCGTCAACGCCCCCGCCGACAGCAAGATACCCATCACCGCCGCGCCCAAGCCTGGCCCGGTGCAGCCCCCTCGCCCTGGAAGTCTCGTCAAAGCCTCCAGCAACAACCCCACCGCCGCCACCAGAGGCACGACCCCCACAATCAGGAATCGGCTCTGGAGGTGCGTCAGCGTCAACCACCAAACGAACTGCCAGAGCAATACCACCAACGCGACCCCGCTGAGCCAGCGGAGTCTTTTTTGCGTCAAGCCATACGTCAACCCACCGAGCGCCGCGAGCCAGAAGACCGGCACGCCGCTTTCGGTGCGGAAACGTGCGATGTTCCGCGATTCCGGGGGCGTCGGCGAGCCGCCGATGGCGCCGTAACCCGCGTTGCCTATCGCCTGTCGCCAGGTGCTGCTCAGCCGTTCGCCCCACGGCGCGTCGGGCATGTGCGCCGCGTTCCAGCGCTGGGCCCGCGCTTCGTCCCAGTGGCTTTCGCCCAGTGTCGATTGCGCAAACGGGAACACCGGGTTGCCGGTCCACGCCGCGTTGCGGGCTAGGTACGGAAGGAGCGTGGCGCTGCCAACCAACACGCACAACGCCGCGGGGGCCAGGGCTTTCTTCGCCGACCGATCGATCAGCAGCCGCCACACCAGCACCCCGCCCAGCGGCAACGCGACGGTAAACGCGGCCGTAAGTTTCGCTAGCGTCGCCGCGCCCGCGAGCAAGCCGACCGCCGCCGCACCGCGTCCGCACGGTTTATCAGCGCCCGCCACGATCGACAGCCCCACCACTGCGAACGCCACGGCCACCTGCTCGTTGTACGCTGATGCGCCCGTCACTATCGTCCACGGTACGAGGAGCACCACCGCCCCACCCGCCGTCGCCGCGAGCGGCGAGACCCAGCCGCGCAGCCAGTGCGCTACGCCTATCGCCGCGAGTACCGCGAACGACGCGTGAAACAACTGGCAGAGGTACACCCCCCCAGCGTCCGCCCCGCCGTACATCGTGAACAACGACGTAAACGCCGCCTCCATCAACCCGGGCAGGTAGGCGTAAACGTTGTGTTCCAACTCCACCATGCCCCTCGCCGCGACCCACTCCTTGGGGATCTGGAGGTGGTAGCTCGTCACGTCGTAACCGAACGCCTCAACCGCCCACAGCGTTCCCGGCGGGCAACACGCTCCGACCAGCAGCAACGCGAGCCCCGGCACGCCGATCAGCCACACCCATGCCGCACGGCGAACGGGCGGAGCACTTATCGTGCTCGTGGACGCCGCACTGCGGGACGTACCAACGCCGCGGATCACTTGAAAAACCAAGCACCCCCACCCGACACCCACCATCGACCAGGCGGCCGGACCGGTAAACCCCACCGCCAGGCCGAGCACGTAGTTCAGCGTCTGCAGGAACGCCATGCCGACGCCGACCTGCGCGATGCCGCGCTGCCGCAAGGCGAACCCGTATCCCGCCGCCGCACCCCACCACCCCGCGAGGGTCGGCAGCGCTTCGACGATGATCGCCAGCACGCCGAGAAACGCCCGGGCTGAACCCGGGCCGTCGGCGCTCGCCGGCTCGGCCGGGAGCAGTCCGCCTTGGTGGGTGACCCACATGCACAGCAAAAGAAAAAATGTACCCACAGCCCACACGGCGATTCCCGTTCCCGTGAACCCGCGGGGCTCAGTGTCGGCGCCCGCGACATCAGGCATCGTCTTCCGCCGTCGGGTTCGGGCTACCGCTCGGTGTGTCGTCGAGGCCGAACAACCGCCGCAACGCTGCGGCGTAGAAACCCAGCGGCGCCTGCTTATCCTTGGTGTCGAGTTGACTCAGGGGCAGGTGCAGCACCTTGTTGATGAAACGGTGGGTGTGCTCGTCGAGGAGCTTGTCGATTTTTTGGTACTCCCCGGCGTCGTGCAGCGCTTGCAATTTGCGTTTGGTCCGCAGGTTCTCGGTATCGCCGATATTGCGCAGACGGTTGCGGAGCTGACGGACGAGCACGCCCAGGTCCTGGTGCTGCGACGCGCCGACGCAGCGGTCGGCCGCCTCGCGGACCAGCGCCTCGCAGCGCTCGATTTTTTCACGTCGCTGAGGGATCGCCGAGAGCGCCGCGTTGAGGTCGTCCAGGTTGTAAAGGTATACGTTCGGTAACGTGCCGACCGCCGACTCGACGTCACGGGGCACCGCCAGATCGATTAAAAACATCGGCCGGTGCCGGCGACGCTTGAGAAGCGGCTTGAACCGCTCCACCGTGATCACCGGCTCGCTCGCCCCGGTACCGGTGAGCACAACATCGGCCTCCACAAGGACTTCGTCGAGTTCCTCCCAAGAACGAGCACCCCCCACATGTCCCGCGGCCGAACCATTAGACGGGCCCAGACTCAATCCCAGCGTTCGGGCCAACGCCAGACCCGTCTCCATTGTGCGGTTGACCACCCACGTCCGCCCGGGGCTTTTCTCGAGCATCTGCCGCAACGTGGCCTTGGTGATCTCGCCGGCCCCGATGCCGACGACGGTTTTATCCCGGTAGGACTCGAACAGGTTGCCCGAAAACTCGACCGCCATCGAGCTGACCGATTGCCGGAGCGTATCGACGCCGCTGGCGCGGTGGGCCTTGCGGGTCTCGCTGAGGGCCGTTTGGAAGACGCGGTGCAGCGTCGGGCCGACCGTGCCGGCGGACTGCGCCGCGTCGTAAGCCCGGCGGACCTGCCCGAGCACCTGCGGCTCGCCGACCGCCATCGCGTCGAGTCCGGCCGTCACGCGAAACAGGTGGTGCACCGCTGTCTGCTGCTCGCGGTGGATCGACGCCCCCGCCAAGACGTCGACCGAAGCGCCGGTCTGCTCGGCCAGAAAACGCCGCAGCGCGTCGGCGTCCGGCGCGGCGTGGGCCGGACGGGCGACGTACAACTCCGTGCGGTTGCACGTGGACAACAGCACCGCCTCGCGCGGCGAGCCGAACCGCTCGCCGAATCGAGCTAAAACACCCGGCAGCCGCTCGGCGGTAACCGCGATCGATTCGCGTAACGCCACCGGGGCCGTGCGGTGGTTGATACCCAAAAGGAGGATCCGCATCAGTCCGGTCCTCCCGAGGTGACAATGCCGTACACACCCAACAGCAACACAAACCCGCCGATAGCCAGCCACGCGGCACGCCGGCCGCGGAACACCGTCGCCACCCGCACGTTCATGACCACCGCGTACAGAGCCCACGCCGCGAACGCCAGCACGACTTTGGGCGAATGCCACCAGCCCTCGGCCAGCGCGTCCGCCTGTTGCTGAATCACCACGCCGCTGATCAAACCGAGCGTCAGCAATCCGAAACCCAGCATCGCCGCGTGCTGCACAAGTCGTTCGAGGCTCTCCAGGCTCGCCAAACGCGACAAGCTTCGCGGGTTGGTCTTGTTTTTGAGCTGACGCTGCACGAACAGGTACATGCCCCCCGCCACCGCCGCCACGGCACAGCCAAGCGTGCCGAGGTACACACCCCCGAGATGTATCGCCCGCCACACGGGGTTGAGCGTGTCCATCGCAAACGGCCGGTACGTCCACGCCGACGCACACACCGCCCATGCCAACAGCAGCGTCAGCACCGGCAGGTAGAACGCCGCCAGCCCACCGAGCCGCGGCCGGCTCTGCACGTAAAGCCCGACACACGCCAAGAGCGTCGCGATCAGCAGCAACCCGTCCACGTGCGCCGCCAGCGGCGATCCGCCCTCGCCCACCCACCGCCACCGGTAGAACAACAACAGCCCCGCCCCCACGCCCATTAACACGACCAGCGCATTGAGGCCACGCTTGCTCGGCCGCCCCGCCTTGGCATTCGTTTCGAGTTCCCCACCGCTCGTCGCCAGCCGCATGGTGATGCGCAACCGGCGCAACGCCACGCCGGATGCCGCCACGCCCACAAGCGTCAGCGCCACGAGTGTCAGATTGGTCACGGTCAATTTCATAAAGTCTCGCCGGCCCCGGAATCGCCCCCGCTCCCGGAACGCCCATCGGCCACGCGCTGCAGGTGTTCACCGAGCGCTGCCGCACCCGAATCCTTCAGGATATGCATGGCCGCGGCGTCTGTCAGCCGACGCAGCCGGGCCGTGCGTTCGCCCGGGGCCAAGGCCGCCGCCTTGAGCCGCGACCGCCAAGGCCGGGCCGCGTCGAGCAGGGCTATCCAGTCCGGGTCGAGTTGATCGACCAGTTCCTTCCGGATCGCTTTGCTCGCCGCCGCCGAGGCGCGCCCCGTATCTACGGCCACTGTTAACTGCCCCCGGCGATCGTGGCCCATCACCGTCAAGTCGCCGGCGTCCGCCGCATCCGCGTCGTCGGCCCGGTTGATCAGTACTTCCAGCTCTTTGGCGTCGGCGGCGACCCGATGGTTCAAATCGGGGTCGTCGGTTGCGATCACCACCAGAAACGCTCCGTCCAGATCGCTCGCCGCGTAGCCGCGGTCGCGGCGTTCGATCAGCAGGCGATCCAGCATCTCGTCCATCGACGGCGCGACCACGACTACCTCAGCCCCACACTCGACCAGTGCGGCCGCCCGTCGGGCCGCCACCGCGCCGCCGCCGACGATCACGCAGCGTCGCCCCTCTAGGCGCAACATCACCGGCAGGGACGGCGGCCCATGGATACTCGGGTGCTCGTGCATAGGGGCAGTGTAAACCGCACCGGGAAGCGCACCAAAACGACGGGCCGCGCTCACGACCGCCGGATCAACTCGCCCTGACGTTCATGCAAGCCGGATCGCAAGCGTCTTGCGACTTAGTCCTGCCCGTCTGGTGTCCGGCACGGCGTTTTTACGAGCCCTGCGCCATATCGGAATCGACCTTGAATTTGCCCACCATCGTCTGCAACCGTTCGGCCTGTTCAGAAAGCTGGACCGCGGCGATCGCGGCCTGGTCGGTGCCGTCTTTAGACTGCTGGGTAACCGCGGCGATCGCTTCGATCGTGCGAGCCACCTCTTCGCTGGCCGCCGACTGTTCTTCGGTGGCGGCGGCGATGGATTGGATCATGCCCGCCACCTCCCGGGCGTTGCTGACGATCTGGGTCAGGCTGGTGCCCGCGTCCGTCGCGCGGTTCACGCCGACTTCGACCTGACGGGTGCCCTCACCCATGCGCTCGACAGCGCTGGTCGTTTCGGACTGGATCGCCTTGATCGACTGGCTGATCTCGTCGGTCGCTTGGGTGGTTCGGTCGGCGAGTTTGCGGACCTCGTCGGCAACGACCGCGAAGCCCCGGCCGTGCTCGCCGGCACGCGCCGCTTCGATCGCGGCGTTCAATGCCAACAGGTTTGTCTGGTCGGCGATGTCGTTGATCACGCTGATGATCTCGCCGATCTGCTCGCCTCGCTGTCCCAGGTCCTGCACGCTGCGGGAAGAGGCGTTGACCGCTTCGCTGATCGCGTTCATCTCATTGATGGTCTGCTCGACGATCCGGCCGCCCTCGGTCGCGGCCTTGCCCGACTGTTCGGCGTTTTTCGACGCATCGGCGGACTTGCGGGCGACCTCGACCACCGACGCGGACATCTCTTCTACCGCGGCGCTGATCTGGGTGACCTGCGCGGACTGCTCGCCCATGCCGGTGCTGATCTCTTCGCTGCTCGCGGCGATCTCGGTGGCGGCGGAGGCGACCTCGTGCGTCGAACCGGCAACGGTGACCATGACGTCGTGGATACGCTGGACGAACTGGTTGAACCACCGGCCGAGTTGGCCGAGTTCGTCGTCGCTCTTGACGTCGATACGTTGGGTGAGGTCACCTTCGCCCTCGGCGATGTCGCGGATGCGCTCGATGAGTTGCTTGACGGGTCGGCCGAACATCAGCGACAACATCAGTACAAACAGGACGGTCGCGCCGATCACCAAGGGCGCGGTCCACATGAGACCGTGGCTGATGAACGAGGCGACCTGGCTCTCTACCGGAGCCATGGGCATGGCGACGTGGTAAGCGCCGTGGATGTAGCCGTCGGGCCAGTTCTCCATGGGGAAGCCGAGGATATCCTTGCCGTCGCCGGTTGGGCTGGTGGCCGGGTCGCCGTGACAAGTCATGCAGCCCGCGGCATCGGTCACGCGGATCGCACGCATGTAGTGGAGCTTGCTGCCGGCCGGGTCGTCGGGGTCGACACGGCTGATCGTGTCGCCGTCGCCGGCCTCGGCCTGGTCGGTCAGGTCTTCCAGGAGTTGACGGGAGAACTCGGTGTCGGGATTGTTGTCGGCGTTACGGGTCTCGAACGCGGTGATACGGAAGTCGATGTCTTCACGCTCGGCGGCCTCGGCGGCGGCCTTCCAGCCGACAACCACGGGCACGGTGCTAAAGATTTTCGCGTCGGTGTACGGCCGGCCTTCAGCCTGGACCTGCCGGAGGTCTTCAAGCAGGCTCGCCTTGTCGAACGCGTCGTTACCGTGGAGTTGCTGGGCGGCGTAGTCTTTGGTGGCGTCGGCCGTCGCGGTGAACGCGGCCGCTTTATCGACCAAGGCCTGCTCAGCCGAGGCCCGGTAGCCCTTGACAAATACGATGTAGTTTACCGCCACCACCGCTACCACAACGGCGACCACCAGGGTCACGATCCTTGTCGTGAGGCCCAACGACTTCATCTTCTGCACCCATTTCATCGATGTCTCGCTTATTGCAAGTGTTCTATAAAACCATCGGACCTCCCTCGCGACATCGTGTGTTTGATCCCGTTAATTGAGCGGGGCAAATCCCTGAGGATTTACGGACTCAAGCTAAAGGGTTCGAGAAAAGCGGATTTGCACGTTTCCCGTCGGCATCCCGGTACTTCCTCGGATCGTGTTACGTGAATTCCCGGACGCTCACGCCGGCCCTGCACGGTCTGGACGTTTTCGCCGCAATTTAGAAAAGCGACGCCGATAACCGGGTGTTGTGTCCGGACGTACCATGGTGCGATGGCTGACCTCTGGGAAGACCGCCGGGAAATGAACCGCAAGGCCGCCGAGCCCCTGGCTGTGCGTATGCGCCCCCGGAATCTCGATGAGTTCGCGGGGCAGCAGCACTTCCTCGGGCCCGGCCAACTCCTGCGGCGGATGCTCGAAGCCGACCGAATCACCTCGGTCCTCTTCTACGGCCCGCCCGGGACGGGAAAAACCACCCTCGCCGAACTCATCGCCCAACACACGCAGGCCCATTTCGATCGCGGCAACGCGGCCATAGTCGGTGTGAAAGACGTCCGCCACGTCCTCGACGGCGCCCGCCGCCGCCTGGAGAACGATGCCCGACGCACGATCTTCTTTCTCGACGAGATCCATCGCTTCAACAAAGCTCAGCAGGATGTGCTGCTCGGCGACGTCGAGCGCGGGATCGTCACACTCATCGGCGCGACGACCGAAAATCCGTATTTTACCGTCAATAACGCGCTGGTCAGCAGATCACAGGTCTTCCAGTTCGAGCCACTCACCGAAGACGACATCCTCGGGGTGCTACAACGAGCCATCCAAGACGACGACCGCGGCTACGGCCGGCTCGACCTGACCGTTGACGACGCTAGCCTGCAGCACTGGGCGGTGGCCTGCGACGGCGACGCGCGGCGGGCGCTTACGGCCCTCGAAATAGCCGTACGGTCCGAACGCGGCGCACGCGACCGGCCGGTCCACATCGGGCTCACCGCCGCCGAAGCCTCCATACAGCAGAAATCCATTAACTACGACCGCGACGGCGACGAGCACTACGACGCCATCTCCGCGTTCATCAAATCCGTCCGCGGCAGCGACCCCGACGCCGCGATCTACTGGCTGGCCCGCATGCTCGTAGCCGGTGAAGACCCGCTGTTTATCGCCCGTCGGATCGCTATCCTCGCTTCCGAGGACATCGGCAACGCCGACCCCCGCGGTATCTCGGTTGCCGCCGCGGCCTACGATATCGTCCACCGCATCGGCCTACCCGAGGGCCGCATCACTCTCGCCCAGGCCACCATCTACCTCGCCACCGCGCCGAAGTCCAACGCTTCTTACGCCGCCATCAAGGCCGCCGAGCAGGACGTCAAGCACCAGCGCACCGTGCCCGTGCCCAAGAAGCTCCGCAGCGCCCACAACCGCAAAGACGGCACCTACGCCTACGCCCACAACAGCGACACCGGATTCGTCGACCAGGACTACCTCGGCGTCGACAAGACCTACTACACCCCCACCGACCGCGGCTATGAGCAGCGTATCGCCGAGTTCCTCAAGTGGATCGACGATCAGCGTGCGACCCCCAAAAAAACTACTCCAAATCCACCCGGATAGATACGCCCCGAAACCCGGCCAGGGCGAGACGGTGGCCCGGATACCTGAGTATTATCCGTTACAATACCAAGCAAATCCGCCGCCAACGATCAAGGAAGATTCCCATGGCCATGCAATCCCAAGCTCCCCGCTCCTCCATGGCCGGCTACGGCATGAAGCGCCGCAAAGGACTCGGCCTCGTGCCTAAAATCTTGATCCTTCTCGCCGTGCTCGCCGCCGGCGCGTTTTTCTTCTGGGGCGGTGACGGCGAACCCCCCGCAGACGCCGCCGAGGCTCGCAACGCCGATCACGACCTGGTCGATGCCCCGGCCACGCTCGCCGGGGCCCACCCCGCCGATCCGAGCGGGGCCGGGCTGACCGCCCCCCAGCCCGCGCCCCCGGCGGTGCTCGACTTCGGTAAACCCGATCACGCCCCGGCCATTAAACCTGGGCCTACGCCTACGACCACCACACAAGCCGAGCCTGACCCGGTCGTGCAGAAAGCTGTGCGTGAGGTCGAACGAGCGTTGCCTAAACCCAAACCGTTCACCTCGGGCGCCGACGCCGCGACGTTGTATAACCGCGGCGACAAGCTCATCGCCGACGGCGATCCGATCGCCGGGCGGGCCGTGCTCTCCCGTCTGCTCTTTGCCGCCGACCTCCAGCTCGCTCACCGAGACGCGATGGCGGTCCGCAACCGGCTGAACGAAGTCAACGCCGAGTTGTTCTGGTCGCCCGAGGTCACCGAAGGCGATTCCATCACAAAGTACTTCAAGAACGACGGCTCATTCCTAGGCCAGATCGGCGTGAAGTTCCGCGTGCCCTACCAGCTCCTGGAAATCATCAACGGCATCAGCGAGCGTCAACTCCGCGGCGACCACGTCCTCAAAGTCGTCCAGGGGGCCACTCCATGCCCGGGTCATCAAGCACCAATTCCTCATGGACCTCTACGCCCTCGACCCCCAGGGCCTGCCGGTCTACATCTGCTCTTTCCCCGTGGGTCTGGGGGAAAACGACAAGACCCCACCGGGCAACTGGCAGGTCACCAAAGGCCGCAAGGTCAAGGAGCCTTCCTGGCGCGACGACGAAACCGGTGAGTTCTTCACCCCCGACAACCCCGACAACCCCATCGGCGACTACTGGATCGCCATCCACGGCCTCGACGAATCCAATAAAAACAAAAGAGGCTTCGGTATCCACGGCACGGTCGAACCCGACTCCATCGGCAAAGAAGCGAGCCGCGGCTGCATCCGCCTCGACGACGACGACATCAAACTCGTCTTCTCGATGCTCACCGACCACAGCGAAGGCAGCACGGTACAGATCGTGCCTTGACACCACATGCCCCGCCCCGCGTTCGAGTTGCGGCTGCTTCACGACGATCCCGAGCCGTTTTCGCATCGGTTTTGGATCCTGGCCGAAGACCTTTATCGTGGGATCGAGCAGACGGGCCTCGGCGAGGTGCCGGGGGTCGATGACGTCGTAAATACCATCACGGTGCAGGTAACGAAACGAGCGCAGCGCAAACATATCAGAGAGTTGATCGAGCAAGCTCTAAATAAGCACGGATTTACCCAAGATGTCGAGATTATCGCCGTACCCTGAACTCACAGGCCGGAGCTGAACCGGCTTTCGTCTTCCTGCTTCGTGGTCGGCAGGTGGAGACCACATTCTTGTTTGAGGCCGTTGAAGCGTCCGGCACGTTCGTCGTCACCGGCGGTGATCGGGCGGGTGCTGTGCCAGTCACCGATGCTGGCGTAGCCCTGCTCGTGGAGCGGGTGGTAGGAGAGATCGTGAGCCTTGAGGTACTCGTGGATGTCCTTGGTCGTCCACTCGATGATCGGGGCGACCTTGAACCGGCCGTCCTGCCCCTCGACCTTGCGGAGATTTGCGCGATGGTTGGTCTGCTGGCGACGCAGGCCCGCGAGCGTTGCAACCGCCCCGAGTTCTTCGAGCGCACGATTCATCGGCTCGACTTTGCGCAGACGGTCGTAGCGGTTCAGGTCGTCGGCGTTGTCCGAATCCCAAAGCTGGCCGTGGCGGGCGACGAACCAGCTCGGGCTCTCCTCGGCGGCGTAAACCTTGAGGTTCAGCTTCAGACGCTGGGTAAGTTCGTCGGCAAATTTGTAGGTTTCGACGAAGTGGAATCCGGTGTCGATGAAGATCACAGGAACTTCGGGTACGACCCGTGTGACCAGGTGCAGCATCACGGCCGACTGGACGCCGAAGCTGGTGGACATCACCAGCCCGTCGCCGAATGTATCCGCGGCCCAGCGCACCACTTCCGCGGGTTTGGCGTCCGCGAGCGACGCGTTGACGCCGGCGAGGTTGAGAGTAGCAGAGGTTTCGGTGGCGGGATCGGTCATGGCGGCTTTCGGGGCTGACGACACATCATAGGCGATCCGCTCGGAGACAAGAACCCGGCGGATCGTTGGCTTTGCGAAGCATACAATGCCGCCCGATGGAGACGCACTCCCCACATTATCGCGATCACATCACACCCGTCGAAGCGGGAGTCGCGTTGGGCTCGAACCTGGGCGACCGGGCCGAGCACCTGCGGCGGGCGCTGGCGGCGATGGCCATACTACCCGGCGTGGAGTCGGTGACACCCAGCCGGTTCGTGGAGACGGCCCCGGTGGGCCCCCAGGACCAGGGCGACTTCCTCAACGCCGCCGCCCTGCTGACCACCACACTGCCCCCGGACATATTGCTGGACGAACTGCTGCGTTTGGAGCGCGCGCTCGGTCGTCCGCCGCGCGAGGAACGTCGGCACTGGGGGCCGCGCGAGATCGACCTCGACCTGTTAGTCCACGGCCAAACCGTTCTCGACCAAACCGGCCTCACGCTTCCGCATCCGCGTTTACACGAACGCGCTTTTGTCCTGGGCCCGCTCGCCGACGTCGCGCCCGGGTGGATCCACCCGGTCTTGGGCAAGAGCGTGACGGAGATGCGTGCCGAACTCGGCGCGGGGGTGGCCCCGTGAACAAGACGCGCGAACCTACGCTGCTGATCAACGAGATCTTCTACTCGGTGCAAGGTGAGTCGACCTACACCGGGCTGCCCTGCGTGTTCGTCAGGCTGCGGGGATGCCACCTTCGGTGCGCGTATTGCGACACCGAGTACGCGTTTCACGAAGGCGATAAGCGGACGCTGTCCGCGGTCCTCGACGAAATCGAGTCGGTCAGTGGCGGCCGAGCCGATCTGGTGGAGATCACCGGCGGTGAACCGCTGCTGCAGCGCGACGTCTACCCGTTGATGACCGCGCTCTGCGACGCCGGTAAGACCGTGCTGATTGAAACGTCCGGGGCGTGTGACATCACGGCGTGCGATCCGCGTGTGATCCGCATCATGGACCTCAAGACTCCCGGCAGCGGCGAGGCGCAGCGGAATCGGTGGGCCAACGTCGAGCACCTCAACGAGCGTGACGAAGTGAAGTTCGTCCTCACCGACCGGGCCGACTACGAGTGGATGCGGCAGAAGATCGAAGAGCACCGCCTGCACGCGAAGGTGAACGCTGTGCTCGTCAGCGCCGTGCACCACGTCGCCCCGGGGCTGGAGATCGCGGGTTGCGAGGGGTTGTCCATCACAGATCTGGCCGCATGGGTGCTCGAAGACCGCCTGCCGGTTCGGGTGCAGACTCAGCTGCACAAACTGATCTGGGATCCGCAGGCGCGGGGGGTTTGAAGTTGGATCGCCGATGGGCTGAATAACAGGGAGTCACTGATTCCCCGGCCGTGACCCGGCCCCTTGGCGATCGGATTTCCGCCGCGATAAACTAGCTTCATGAAGACCCGCATCCTCCGCAAGTTCAGCTTCGACGCGGCGCATCAACTCTTCACGATGCCCGAAGGACACAAGTGTCGGCGGATGCACGGCCACACCTACCTTTGCGAGATCGCCTGCGAGGGCGAGATCGATCCGGCCGTGGGCTACTTCATGGACTACGGCGACCTCAAAGACCACATCGCCCCGATCATCGACGCGCTCGACCACCGCTACCTCAATGATATCGAGGGTCTCGAAGTCCCTACCGCCGAGGTCATCGCCGCGTGGATCTACCACAAGATGAAGCCCGACCTGCCGGAGTTGGTCATGGTGCGTCTGTTCGAGACACCTAACAACGGCGTGGAATACGCGCCGTAAGCGACTAAGCCGTTGCTGAGCACTTGATCGATCAACCCGTCGTCAACGGCCAAACCCAAGGCGCAATCACCAGCGTCACGGCCATCACCAGCAGGTTCAGCGGCAGGCCCACACGCAGGTAGTCGGAGAAGCGATAGCCACCGATGCCGTAGACCATCAGGTTCGTCTGGTAGGCGGTGGGCGTCGCGAAGCTCGCGGCGGCGGTCATCATCAGGGCGATGGCGAAGGGCTCAAAATTTAGATCGGCCGCCAGCGCCGCGGCTCGCGCTACCGGGAAGATCAGCGCCACCGTGCCGATCGGCCCGATGAGCGAGGTCAACAGCATCGCCGCGAGGTACACCGCCGCGAGGATCGCGACCGGCCCGGCCCCGGAAAAAACATCGACCAATAGCTGCGCAACCGAAACCGCGGCGCCGGTCGTGTCGAGCGCCGCGCCAACGCCCAACGCCCCGCCCATCGCCAGCAACACCCGCCAGTTCACGCTCTGCCGCGCCTGCTCGCCGGTGACACAGCCGGTCACGATCATCCCGCCGGCAGCGAGTAGCGCCGCGGCCACCAACCGCATTTCGGTCAATGTGGTGAGCAACACCATCGCCAGCAGCAGCAGCAACGCGATCCACGCACGCTCGTAACGCGGGGTTTCCGAGCCTTCAACCGCCGAGACGAGGATAAAGTCCTGGCGGTTGCGCTGCCGGGCCACGAAACGCGGGTGTGTGTCGAGCAGCAGCGTATCCCCGGCGAGAAGCCGGACATCGCCGAGGCGTTGGTTGAGGCATTCGCCGCCTCGGTGGACCGCAATGACGGCCGCGCCGTACTGCGTACGAAACCGCCCTTCGCGGATCGTCTGCCCGAGCAACGGGTTCTGCGTACTCACGACGGCCTCGACCAGCCGGCGGTTGGGCCGGGGATCGTCGAGCTTAAATACCTGATCGGTCGCGGGCACCAGGCCACGGATTTTTTGCAGGTCCACCACCGAGTCGACGACGCCGGCGAAGATCAGCCGATCGCCGATGCGCAGCGTTTGCTCGGGGCCCACGGCCACCAACCGGTCGCCTCCACGCTCGATCTCGATCAGGTACGCCCCCGGCAGATTCCGCAGGCCGGCCTGCGCGATAGTCTGATCGGCGAACGGCGCATCCGCGGCGACCATCATCTCGACCGTGAACCGGCGGGCCGTTTGCCCGTCCCCGCCCGCGACATCCCCGGAGTCACCTGCTCCCACCGGATCGACCTCGAACGCTTCGGCCGCGCCGCGCCGGTCCGGCAAGAGCCGGTCCGAGAGCAGCAGCAGGTAAACCAGCCCCAGCAGCGCCGCGGGCAAGCCGACGATGCCGATCGAAAACAGCCCGAGTTCCAACGCCGCGCGTTGGCCGTCGATGATCGGCCCGAGCGTCTGCCCGTTGTCTTGGGCCGAGCGAACCATGCCGTCGACGAAGACGTTCGTGGCCGTCCCGATGAGCGTACAAGAGCCACCCATAATCGCGGCATACGACAGCGGGATCAGCAGCTTGGACGGCGACAACCCCGTCTTCTTACACCAGTCCCGGACGACCGGGATGAACATCGCCACAATCGGCGTGTTGTTCAGAAACGCGCTGAGCCCCATCACCACCGGCAGCATCCGGCTCTGCGCTCCGCGCACCGTGCGCGGCTGGCCGAGTACGGGGCGTGTGATCCGCTCCATCGCTCCGGTCCGCGACAAGCCCTCGGCGATCACGAACAGCACGCCGATCGTTACGACCGCCTCGTTGCCAAACCCCGCGACCGCCAGCGCCGCTCCAGGAAATTTATCCGAGAAAACGCCGAGCGCGATCAGCAGCGCCGTGCCGCCCAGCAACACCGTGTCGGGCCCGGCCCACGCGCGCAGCAGGGCCGCCGCCATCACAGCGATCAAACCCAACGTGGCCCAGGCTTCCCAAACCATGCAAACACTCCTGATGCGCCAATCCAACTAAACCTTACAAACCGAACCCGCCTCAAAACCCACGGCGGCGAGGTGACTCGTGATGCCAGTCACCGCATACCGTATCTGCTTACCCGTCTATCGGCCGTCGCGACACTCCCACTCCCCAAGCGTCAGAGCCAACAAACCCTAACGCTCCATGGCGGTAGAACGATCCGCCTGCGTTAAGTTCTCGTCCCAACGGTTCGATAGGGATAGCGTGGCGGGTCCAGCGTGTCGACCCCAGAGAGAGGCAATACACATGTCACCAAGTGCTGTCCGGCTGCTGTGCCCCAATCTGAAGTGCCGAACGATCCTGTCGGTGCCGATCACTGCTCGGGGCAAGACCGTGCGTTGTCGCAGTTGCGGCATGCGGATCCAGGTGCCCGCGGGTCAGGGATCGCCGAAGGCTCCGGCGGGCGACGAGGCCGGGGCGGACGCGGCCAAGAAATAACCCCGTGGAGGCGGGGTCCGGTGGGGTGAAAGTCTGGCTTGAACCCGATGATCAGTCGTCGTCGGTCAGGTCGTCGAAATCGAAATCAATGAGACTGCTGTCGCTCGGGCTGCCGCTGGTCTTTTCCTGGCTTGCCATCGCTTCGAGGGCGGCGATGGGGTCGGTGTCGTCGTCATCTCCGGCGCCCGAGGCCGGCTCGTCATCTTCGTCGTCCAGATCGAGAGTGGCGGCGTCCGAATCGTCGCCGCCCAGACTGCTGACGATCTCGGCATTGGCCACGGGCAGGTCCGGAGAGATCGTCGCCGCTGAGCCATGCGAGTCGGCCGAGGAAACGATGGTCCGCACCGGCTTGATCTCGGCGGGCACACCGTTGACCACGACCGTAAATACCACCGGGCCCACGACGATCTCGTCGCCCGCCTCGAGTTCGGCCGTCTGCACGCGGATGCTGTTGTGGTACGTCCCGTTGGACGACCCCAGGTCTCGCAGGGTGATCGAATCGCCCTCAACCCGGACTTCGCAGTGCTGGCGGGAAACGCTCGACAGCGGGATCCGCAGCTCGCAGCTATTCTTCCGGCCCACCACCAGGTTGCCCGGCCGAAGTGGGAAATCGCGTCGCGTCCCGTCGGCTTTGAACATAACCAGTGAGGCTTTCATAACACACCCTTTTCGCAGTCCCCCGGTCGACCGTCGTCGACCACTTATTTCTACGATAATACCGCTGTGAGCACGCACCATCAACCCGCAAGCCGCCCCGAAAACACCGCGACCCCCTCCCCGCGTAGATTCGACGGGCTCTACCTGCACCTGCCGTTCTGCTTCCACAAATGCCACTACTGCGATTTTTTCAGTGTGGTTGATCGAGCCGACCAGGACCGCCAAGCCGCGTTTACCGACGCGCTGATCGCCGAACTGCGGGCGTGGGCCCGGCGCACCACCCTTCGGCCGACGACGCTCTTCGTCGGCGGCGGCACCCCGACATTTCTCCGGCCCGAGCTCTGGAGTCGGCTGCTCGACGCCCTGCGCGGGCTGGGTGTCTTGGAAGAGGTCGAGGAATTCACCGTCGAAGCCAATCCCGAAACAGTGACGTTTCAGCTCATGCAACTTCTCGCGGACGGCGGGGTTAACCGGGTGTCGATCGGGGCCCAATCGTTTCAGCGCGAGTCGCTGGCGGCCCTCGAACGCTGGCACGACCCGGACAACGTGCCGCGGGCCGTGACGGCCTGCCGCGAAGCGGACATCGATAACCTTTCGCTGGACCTCATCTTCGCCATCCCCGGCCAGACGCTTGCCATGCTCGACGACGATCTGTCCCGCCTCGTGGCGTTAAACCCCACCCACCTCTCGACCTACGGCCTGACCTACGAGCCCAACACCCCGCTCGCCGCCCGCCTCCGCGTCGGCCAGGTCACACCCATCGACGAGGATACACAGCGGGCGATGTACTCCCACGTGCTCGAACGGCTGGAAGCCGAGGGGTTCGAACACTACGAGGTATCCAATTGGGCGTTGCGCCAGCAGTTGGGAACTGGGGCCTGGGGGTCAGAGAGAATGGGCGGTACCGCCCCATCAGTTCGAGATGCCGCTCCGAATCTCCACCCCCCGACGCCCAACCCCAAGAACCGTCGCTGCCAACACAACCTCACCTACTGGCTAAACCGCAACTGGCTGGGCATCGGCCCCTCTGCCGCGTCGCATCGGGACGGCCGTCGCTGGCGCAACGTGCCCAACCTTGCAACCTACATCGCCGAAGCCCCGGAGGTACCGACGCAGGACCACGAAGAACTCGGTCCCGACGGCCGGGTCGGAGAGCGTTTGATGCTCGGACTTCGGCTGGCTGAAGGGCTGGACCTCGCGTGGATCGATGAACACGTCGGACCCGACGATCGACGACGCCACGAGATCGACCACTTGATCGAGTTGGACATGCTTGAGCGCAGCGCGACCCACTTGAGGCTCACGCGGTCTGGGCTGTTCGTCGCCGACAGCGTGATCGCGAAGCTGCTCTGAATCCAGCCCGCGTTTAGGGCTTGAGCTCGCCCAGGTCCGTCTTCGCCGAAACCAGCAGATCGCCCTGCAGGTCACGGCCCTCCATCGTCACCGTCGGCTTGTCGGCCGACCAGTCGACCCGCAGCACGCCGAAGTTCGGCTGCCGGGTCACGGGGCCGACGCGGAAACGGTTCGGATCGCTCACGCTTCTCTTGCCCCAGTTGAAGCCCGACGACGTGATATCCCACATCGGGTACGGCACGCCACGCTCGGTGTCTTTGGAGATCTCTAGCAGGTGCCGGTCGCCGCTGACAAACACCACGCCGTTGGCCCCGGTGTCGCCGATCAATTTGTACAGCCGCTCGCGCTCGTGCGGCATGTTGCCCCAAGTCTCCCAGCGGTGCTCGTCCGCGACAACCTGGATGCTCGTCGCGATCACCCGCAGGTCGGCGGGCTGTCGGAGTTGGTCCCCCAACCATTCCCACTGCGCTTCGCCGAGCAGCGTGCCCTGGCCGTGGGGGTTGGGGAGGTACGGGCCCAGGCCGTCGACCCGTCCCGCGGGGTTGCGGGTGAGTGGGTCGCGGAAGTAGCGGGTATCGAGCATAATGACCTGGACGCGTTTGCCGGCCGGACCAAACGTTTCGGCGTGATAAATCCCTTCGCGATCCCAGCGTGGCGAGTCTTTGGGCACGCCGAAAAACCTCAGGAACTCTTCTTGGGCCACCGCCTTGAGCGGGAATTCGGCGCCGGCGTCGTTCAGCCCGTAATCGTGGTCGTCCCAAGTCGCGAGCACCGGCACCGTCGCGGTGAGCTTCCGCCACCCCGGCTTGGCCGCGAGTTGATCGTACTTAATTATGAAGTCCCGACGGTCTGTGGGGTCGTCAGGGATATCAACGTAGACGTTGTCGCCGATGAAAAGAAACAGGTCGGGGCGCTCGGCGACGATGCTGTCCCAGATCGTCTGGTCGCGGTCGCTGCGGGCACACGAGCCAAAGGCGATGACTTGGATTTCGGCGTCCGGGGAGGCACCGAGGATCGGCGGACGCTCAACCGGTTCGGAGCTGGCGCAGCCAGTTACTCCGCCAAGGAAACAAGCCGTCGAAACGAGAATACCGCTGATCACGGCAACGGAGTTGGGTCGGGTAAATTTCATAGAGACGATCGTCTGAACAATCTCGCACCGATTCAAGTGGGCCGTGAATATTTCACCGAATTCTTGCAGACGAGACGGCATATGGGCTTGACCCTATAGTCCACTCATGATTCTAGACCACGAAATTTACATGCGCCGCGCTATCGAGATCGCCCACGGCAACCCGGACGCCCCCTTCGGAGCCGTGCTCATCGACCCCACTGACAACCACGCCGAGGTCGCGGTCGGCCTTAACAACTCCGGCGGCGATCCGACGCTGCACGGCGAGATTGTCTGCATCCAGAACGCGGCCGCCGCGTGCGACTGCGACCGGCTCAAGCGATGCGTGCTCTACACCACCGCCGAGCCGTGCCCGATGTGCATGGCCGCGTGCGTTTGGAGCGGGTTCGCCCAGGTCGTCTACGGCACGTCCATCCCTCACCTCCAGACCACGGGTTGGTTCCAGATCGACCTGCGCTCTCACGACATCGCGGCCAAGAGCGGCTGGGGCGCCGAACGAGTTGTCGGCGGCGTTATGGCAGACGAATGTGACGCATTATTCGACGACGCGGTCCGGCGGTGGGGCAAGTAACACCGTGAAACGCATAAAAATATATTCCGGATGGGGAATTCCTATTGAACTGAAACACAAGTAACGATATATATCTTGCTCAGTTGTCTGCGCACGGCTTGGCGATGGCACCTCCACCGACCCGCACGTAAAACAGCCCACTCCAACCGCATATGCCTTCAGTTGCCATTGAACTGGCACAGCGCCTCACCCAGGTGTTGCCCGCCGATCGTGTGAGCGTCGATGCGCGCACGCTCGACAACAATTCGGCCGATTTTTATTGGTACTCCAACCTGCTCGAAAGCCTGCTCGCGGGCTGTCGGGCGGACGTCGTCGCCTGGCCCACGTCGATCGACGAACTCGCGGCCACGCTAGCGGTCGCTCACGACCTTGATGTGCCCGTAACCGTGCGGGCCGGGGGGACAGGCAACTACGGCCAGGCCGTGCCGCTGTTCGGCGGACTGGTGATCAGTACGCTGAAAATGAACCGTGTTCTTGAGATCGGAAACGGTTATGCCCGGGTCGAAGCGGGCGTGAAGTTCCCCGAGATGGACGCCGCCGCCCTGCCCACCGGCCAGGAAGCCCGCATCTTCCCGAGTACCTATCTCATGGCCACCGTCGCCGGGTTCGTCTGCGGCGGCTCGGGCGGCATCGGCTCGACCGAGTTCGGCTCGCTGTACGACGGCAACCTGCTCGCCGCGACCGTTGTCCCGATCAATGATGACCCGAAACCCATCGCGGTCACTGGCGACGACCTGAAACTCTACATGCACAGCTACGGCACGACCGGCGTCGTCGCCGACGTCACCGTCCCGCTTACTCCTCTGCGTCAATGGGAACAGGCCAGCTTCGTCTTCCCCGACTTTATCCGCGTCCACGACTTCGCCGCCGAATTGATCCGGCGCACCGATCTGGCCGTGCGTATGATCTCCACTTCCGAGGCTTGCGTGGTCGCCCACTTCAAGCGGTCGCCCCTGCCGTTCACCCAGGGCAAGGACGCGGCGCTCTTGATCTACGGCGAAGGTGAGCGTCCGAAGATCGAAGAACTCGCCGCAAAACACGGCGGCGCCGTCGACTTTGTCATCGCCCAAGAAGACGCCCAGCGTCGGCGGCTGATCGACTACTCGTGGAACCACACCACGCTCTGGGCCAAACGGTCAGACCCGGGGTATACGTACCTCCAGACCGGCATGAGCATGGACCGATACGGCGAGCAGTATGCGGCGGTCAAGTCCGAGTTCGGCGATGACTACCAGATGCACAGCGAGTACACCCGCTGGGGCGGAACACCCGGGACCGGCGCGATGCCGATCGTGCCGTATAAGGGCGAGACGCAACTCGCCGAGGTCATCGCGTTCCTCGAAACAATCGACATCGGCGTCGCCAACCCGCACACCTGGGTGCTCGAAGACGGCGGGCTCGTCGATGGCGTCGCGCAGATGCTGGAGGCCAAGCACCGCAACGATCCCAAGGGCCTTTTGAACCCCGGCAAGCTCCGCGCCGCCTTCGGCGAGGACGCCGCCCGGGGGCGCTCTTTCGCAACGCCTTTTACGGGTCAGCCCGCGGAGACGGCGCCATGATCCGCGACAAGAGCATCTACGACCCACCCGCTCCCGAAGACGGCCACCGCGTGCTGGTGATGCGTATCGTGCGCGACCCGAAGATTCACGACCTGCCCTACGACACGTGGATCAAGTCGCTCAGCCCTTCGCTGGACTCGCTCAACCGCTGGTGGGCCAAAGAGATCACCACACATGAGATGTACGCCGAGTTCCGCGAGAGCGTCTCGGAGCGGGGGCTCCGGCAGCTCCGCAAGCTCGAAAAAGAGCACGGCACGGTAACGATCCTCTGCCGTGAACGCCGACCGCACGCCTGCCACCGTTACGAACTCAAACGCATCTACCTCGATCGCTACCCCGACGCGGCCGAACCAAAACCCACGGCGCCCAAACGCAAAAAATAGTTCGACCATGCTCCCGCAACCGCCCCACGAAACCGACCTGACCCGGCTGACCACCGTGGACATCGCTGCGCTCGACGGCGACGCGACGCTCATAGTGTTGCCGATCGGGGCGATCGAGCAGCACGGCCCGCACCTGCCGGTTTACACCGACGCGGCACAGATCATGGAGGTGCTCCGCCGGGCGCTCGAAACACGGCCCCAAGATGGGCGGGTGTGGACCCTACCGCTGCTGCCGTACGGCAAGAGCAACGAGCACACCGGGTTCCCCGGCACACTCACGCTGTCGGCCGGCACGCTCACGGCGGTGCTCACGGATCTCGGCCGGTCGGCCTACGCCAGCGGCCTGCGCCGCTTGCTCCTGCTCAACGGCCACGGCGGGCAACCCGAAGTCATCGACACCGCGGCCCGCGACCTGCGCGTCGAGTTCCCCGATCTGCTGGTATTTACCGCCCACCCGTTCCGTTTTTCCTGTGCCTCGCAACACGTAACCGCCGACGAAAAAGGCGTCGGTATCCACGCCAACGAGGCCGAGACATCGATGGTCCTCGCGATCCAACCCGACGACGTGCGTCCCGAGCGCTACGCCTCGCAGTTACCGAGCACACCCCAGAATCAAAAACATTTGCGGCTCAAGGGCGGCGCGAGCTTCGCCTGGCTCACCCGCGATCTCTCTCCCACCGGCACACTCGGCGACCCCCGCTCCGCCACGCCCGAAAAAGGCCACGCCATCCTTGACGGCGACGCCGCGACCCTCAACGAAATCATCGACGAATGTCTGAATTTCACGTTCGCCCCAGCCGCCGCAAACGGCCACGGGCAAAACACACGCATACCTGCTTCCCATTCACCCCACCCCGAGAGAATTACCAATGAATGAGAAATCGCGGTAGCTCGCTCCCGTTGCGACGCTTCCGTAAGCACAACGATCAATCCCAACAGTTTGTATACATAATCATACCGTTCTGGCGACCAACCAAATCGGCTGTTGCCCACGCAAGGCGTTTAGCTGTACCCCGAAACGGTGTGTCTTATATGTGAGACGAGGAGTGGACTGACCACCCATCGGTCGGGTGCAATCGACCGACGGACGGCTCAATCCGATGCACAATATGCCTCGAAGCAGTGCATGCCTAAGGATAGGCCGGTCACCCGCACGAGTCTCAAATCTTCCTCTATTTTTGACCAACAGGACAATAGATTCGTGATCCAGACCAACACCCGTTCTTCTGACAACCGGCTGACCACCGTCCCCGTCTCCAGCGCGATCGTGGGGCCGTTCCATGTCAACCTCGTCCACACCCACAACCCCGAGATCGGCGAAGACCTGACACCTCACGCCCACCCCGTCGAACTCCGCCTGGAATTCAAGTCCAACGTCCCCGGCGGTATGACCTTCGTCATCAACCAGGAAACCAAGCGGATCCTGCAGCGCATCATCAAGCAGACGTTTTCCCGCACGTTCGAGAGCGGTACGTTCGAAGACGTCGGCGAATTATTGTTCAACCGTATCGAATCATCGATTCCCGACTTTAAGGGACGGTTCAATCGCGGGTCGTACCACCTTCATGCCGTGCGCCTGAACGTGGACTACGACGACTCGCCGGACCACCCTTCGATCCCGGTCGAATACATCACCCGCCCGGGCTAAGCAAAGCACGGCGGCGGCACACTCTCAACGTCTGGCCCCTCTGGGGGGTCCGGGTGGCCAAACGGTGCCGCCGCCTCGCTCGGCGGGCCAATAAAACGGTGGTATCCCTCCCACGCACATCCCGCGCGAGAGATGGTGCGGGATCATTCCGCGTGTGGAAAACCCTCTTGCCTGTCCCACAAAAAACCCGGCCGTGACGGCCGGGTTCGGGAGAGATCGATCGTTTGCCGGGGTCAGCGTTTCCTACGCTTGCGCTGCTTCTTGGAGCCGCTAGTGTTTTCGTGGCGCTCACGGGCCTCGGCGGCGCGGCGCTGCTTGCGTGTCATATTCGCATTGCGGTCCGGCCGAACTCCGGCGCGGTCGGCGGCGGCGAGGTCTTGCCGCTGCTCGGCCGTGCCCCCACGCACCGCGGCGGCCGCGGCGGCGGCCATCTCCGGCGACGGAGCGCCGCCACCGGAAGCCGCCCCCTGCGCGTCGGGGTGTTGAGCCTGCTGCTGGTCACCGTAGGCATTATTGAGCTGCACGTTCGGCGTGAGCCGGGCCCGGAAGATCAAGTCCGTCACTTGATCGCGGACCGACCGCTGCATCGCAACAAACTGGGCCGCACCCTCGCGTTTGTACTCGATCCGGGGGTCTTTCTCGGCGTAGCCGCGCAGGCCCACCGCGTCCTTGACCTGGTCCATCGAATACAGGTGCTCTTTCCAAGTCTTGTCGAGGATCTGCAGCAAGACGAAGCGTTCGAGCCGCTGCAACTCGCCGGTAAACATCGTCCGCCCCTTGTCGTATACCAGCGCCTCGAGCTGCTCGCCTTCCACCCCATCGAGTTCACCGTCTTCGAGGGCGACGCCGTAACGTTCGGCGAGTTTCTCGCCCAGCCCCCCGGGATCGCTGCGGAACTTAGCCACGATGTCGGTGGCTTCTTTCTTGAGCTTGCCGTCCTCGGCCAGCCACGCCTTTTGTTCGTCGAGCAGCCGTTGAAAGATCTCCTGTCCGTTCATCGTCGTGATGGCTTCGTCTTCGAGGTCAACGAGGTAGCGTGACTTCATCAGGCCCTTGAGTTGGTCCACCGCCCAATTCTGGTCCTGCTTGGCTCCTTGCATGATGACCTCCATCGCGAACTCGACCGGGTAGGTGATTTCACGCTGGCGGTAGGTCTGGCGAGCCTTTTCGAGGATCATCGAGCTCGCCGAATCGATGTCGTAATCCCTGAGTTCTTCGATGCCGAGTTCGAGGCCAAACTTCTGCTTCGCCCACTCCGACAGCTCACGCTGCGGGATATCGGGGTCGAGGAAGGCGGCGAGGCCGTCGAGGTCCTTCTTGTCGATCTGCTCCTGCGCCGAGGCGGTGAGTTCCGCCGCGACATCGGTAGGGTTCATGCCGCGCAGACGACTAACCGGTAGGTTCACGTCAAACCGCGACATCGCCCACTGGCTCAGCCCCTTGAGGTCCCAGTCCTCGGCCGGGATGTCGTTGGACATGTACTCGCCCAGCGTCACATCGATGATCTGGGAAACCTCGTAGCGGGCCGACTTGCGGACGATCTCTTGCAGCTCGCGCAGGTCGTGAAGGTGCAGGCGGGCGGGGTCGACCGACACGTCGAGCGTGGACTGACACCACTCGGCCGCCTGCTGCTTGACGTAGTCGGAGGCGAGGTATGTCCCAACCGCGTCGTTCACCGATTCAGCGATGTAGTCGAAGATCAAGTCACCGACGTCCTTGCCTTCCAAGACGTCTTGGCGGATCGCGTAAAACTCGGTCCGCTGGTACTCCATGACCTCGTCGTACTCGAGCAGGTTCTTGCGGATCTCGTAGTTGCGTTCCTCGACCTTGCGCTGGGCACGACCGACGGACTTCGACACCATCGAGTGTTCGATCGCGTCGCCCTCCTTCATCCCGAGCTTGGAGAGCAGAATCTTCGTCTTGCCCCCGGCGAACATCTTCATGAGGTCGTCTTCCAGCGACAGGAAGAACCGGGACGACCCCTGGTCGCCCTGCCGCCCGGCGCGGCCGCGCAGCTGGTTGTCGATCCGCCGCGACTCGTGCCGCTCGGTGCCGACGATGTGCAGCCCACCCATCGCCTCGATGTGCGGCCAGAGCTCCAGGCGGTGACGCTTGTAGTCCGGCAGCCTGTCGAGCGCGTCGAGGCATTCTTCCATCGACATCGCCGACGCCTTTTTCTCGTCGATGTAGGCGTCTTTTTCACACCAGTGGCGCAGCAGCTTCAGCTTCAACTCGTCGTCGCCCGCGGCCTCGGCCTCCTTCTTGGGCATGCGCAGTTCGTTGGCCGCTTGGTGGCGGTACGACAGCGCGATCACCTGGTCGTCGGTCATCGACGCCTCGGCCTGCCGGGGCAACAGGTTCCGCGTCTTCCAATGGTCGATAAGTTGTTCCCGGGTCAGCGGCTGGAGCTTGATGTCCGTGCCGCGGCCGGCCATGTTGGTGGCAATCATCACCGCGCCCAGGTGCCCGGCGTCTTCGACGATATTGCCCTCGCGCTCGGCGTTCTCGGCCTTGGCGTTGAGCACCTCGTGCTTGATCCCGTGTTTCCGGCCGAGCATCGCGCTGAGCATCTCGGAACGCTCGACGCTGGTCGTGCCCACGAGCACGGGGCGGCCGGTGTTGTGGACGCGTTCGATCTCGTCGACGATCGCGCTCCACTTGTCTTTCTCGCCCATGAAGATCAGATCGTCGCGGTCGATCCGCTGGATCGGCTTGTTGGTCGGCACGGAGACGACGTCGAGCTTGTAGACCTCGTTGAACTCGGTCGCCTCGGTGATCGCGGTGCCGGTCATGCCCGCCAGGCGTTTGTAGAGCTTGAAGAAGTTCTGGATCGTGACGGTGGCGAGGGTCTGGGTCTCCTGCTTGATCTTGACGCCCTCTTTGGCCTCGGCGGCCTGGTGCAGGCCGTCGGACCACTGCCGGCCGACCATGAGCCGGCCGGTGTTGACGTCGACGATCACCACCTCGCCATCCTGCACGACGTAGTCACGGTCGCGGAGGTACACGGCGTGCGCCCGGATCGCGTTGTTGATCAAGTGCGGCAGGTCCATGTTGTTGCCGACGTAGAACGACCCGACGCCGGCGATCTTCTGCGCCTCGGCCGTGCCGTCGTGGGTGAGGTGGGCGGCCTTCTTCTCCATCTCGACTTCGTAGTACTGGACGTGCTGGTCGCGGGCCGCCTCGAGCGCCGGCAACTCCGCCATGAGCCGCTTCATCGCGTCGCGGTACTCGTTGGCTTTGGTCTTATCCCGTGCGTTGCGGGCATCGCCCTCGAGACCCTTGATGCGGACCTCGGCGTCTTCGACCTTCTGGTTGGCCGCCGCCCACGGCTTCTGCTTGGTCATCAGGTGCTTCGCGATCTGGTCGGCCAAGTCGTAACGCGGCGCATCGTTGTTCGCCGGGCCGGAGATGATCAGCGGGGTGCGAGCCTCGTCGATGAGGATCGAGTCGACCTCGTCGATGATGCAGAAGTCGCGGGTCTTCTGGACCTGCTCCTGCGTCGAGAGCTTCATGTTGTCACGGAGGTAGTCGAAGCCCAGCTCGGAGTTCGTGCCGTAGAGCACGTCGCACTGGTAGGCCTGGGCCTTGAGGTGCGGCGGCTGCTGGTGGTGGGGGTGGATCGCGCCGACGGTGAGCCCCAGGAAGTAGTAGAAGGGGAACACCCAGTCGCGGTCGCGCTGCACGAGGTAGTCATTGACCGTGACCACGTGGCACTTCAACGCGTCGCAGCACGCCACGTAGCAAGCGAGCGGCGCAACGATCGTCTTGCCCTCGCCGGTGCGCATCTCGGCGATCTTGCCCTCGCCCAGCACCATGCCGCCGATGAGTTGAACGTCGAACGGCCGGGCGCGGAACGGCGGCTTGCTCTCAGGGTACAGCTCACGGATCGCTTCGTAGAACGCGTTGGGCACGTCGATCTGCAGGTAGCCGGGGGCGGGCTCGCCGCCCAGGACCGGATCGGGCTCTTTCGCGTCGGCCTCGGCTTTGAGTTTCTCGAATAGCTTCGCCATCTCGGGCGACAGCTGCTGGGGGTCGAAGCCGTGCTCGTCGCGAAACACGCTTCGGATACCCACGGCCCGGTCCATCGTCTCGCGAGCGACGGCCATGACCTCGAGCAACAGCGTGTCTTTCGACTCGCCGTCGGTCGACCGTTTGCGGAACTCGGCGGTCTTGGCCCGCAGCTCGGCGTCGGTAAGGCGCCGCGTCTGCTCTTCGAGGGCGTTGATCTGCACGACACGTTTGTTGTAGCTCTTGACCACGCGCTCGTTGCGCGAGCCGAATACTTTGGTAAAGCCTTTGCCGATGGCTTGAACGACCATGGGACACATCCTTCGGGATGGGGAGCGGCCGCGCCGCAGCGTAGCCGTCGGGAGGATTAGATTGGGGTGCGGGGCCGAACGCTTCGGCAACACCGTCACTGGATCGCGAACGCGGTCAGGACAGCGTCGTAGGTGGCGGCAGGTTCAGCAGGAAGACGTGGGGCTGAACCGCGACGACGGGAGCGTCGTCGGTCGGGGTGAGATCGGTCTCGGTGACCACGGGGAGCGTGAAGCGGTCGCCGTCGGATTCAACCACGGCCGCGGTCGCCCCGGCGAGCGTCTTGGCCGCCTCGTTAAGGCACGCCACGAAGGACGCGACGGCCCGGTCCGTGTCGGCCCCGACCCGTCGGTGGTCGCCGTGCTGCCCCGTAACCGGCAGCCCCCCAGTCCCCGACGCCGTCAGACACACCGCCGCCGCGACGGCCAGCAGGGCCATCGACGCCGACGGGTCGGCATTACGGGTTCGGGGGTGCACCATTTTCACATTGACATTATCGGCAGGCTCAACCCCCGAGGTCAAGGCGACGCCGATATCGGGCCCGGCCACCGCATAGCGACGCCCCGATCACGGCCAACAGCCCGAGGCTGCCGGGCTCGGGGACGGTACCGGCCCAGAGGATCGATCCGGCCCCTGGGAACACACCCGACGGCAAAGTTAATTCCGTGGAGTCGATGAACGTCCCGTCGGCCTCCCACCGAGCCACCTGGTTCAGCAAACCAGCAACAATCACCTCGCCGTTTGGGCCACGGGTCACGCCCAAAGGCTTGAAAACTTGGTCCATTACGAAAGTGCGGACCAGAGATCCATCGAAAGCCCTTTCGTACACCGCGAGGCTGAGGGCGTCGGCGATCAGCACCGTCTGGGTGGTGTGATCGACGTGCATGGCCGTGGCAGCGACTTGGCCTCCGTCCAGCGGCAGCGAAGCCATCAGGTCACCGGCACTCAAATCGATAACAGCAATATCCGGCGAAAGGGGCCGGCCAAACTCTGAACCTGGGCCGGCTCACAACACGTCGTCAGAAATCAAAGCCAACCCCTGAACCGCCTGAAAACTTGGGAAAGGATTGGGTGGGTCGAGGATGCACGGGCGGATGGGGTTATCGGTGGGATCGTCGGCACAGTAGGCTGCGGGATGAGGCTTGGTGGTGATGACCCCGACCGTGCTGCCGGCGTAATAATCCTCCCCGGGTCGAGCCACGATCCCTAATGGCAAGTCATCGAAACCGAAACCACCTAAAACATCGAAAGGCGTTGACGCCAATCCATCGGGCGTCCGCATACCCGTGGGGTCGTATACCCGGATGCTGCTCAAGCCTGCATTCACCGAGATTTCGCTCACTGGCGTGAAAGCCGCGACCAGCCGCCCTGCGGGATCAAAAGTCATCCCGCGTGGGGTCTGTCCGTCCAAGAAGGGAGAGCCGACATCCGCAGGGTTTGTGCCGTAGTCCAACACTCCCTTCAGCGAGAAGTCATGGTCGTACACCGCGATGGCCCCGTTTCCCCGACCGAGCCCCACGAGGTAGTCATCATCGTCCCACCCCACGCCCTGACCGGATGTCGTGACACTGATGGCCACGACCGACAGCACGCCGGCCCATTTCACCCAGAAACTACGCTTGTCGTCACTCACCGGAAGACCTTTCTTCACTCCAGAATATCCCAAGGATCTGTTTTTTTGATTCACCTTAGCTAAGCACATATCAAGCCTCAGAAATGTAACCCAAAGAACTATCAAGGGGAATAGAAATCGCGGCCGCGGCACGGCTCCGACGACCTGATATCATCCCGCTCATGAAAATCCATGAATATCAGTCGCGTGAACTCCTCGAACAATTCGGCGTGCCGGTGCCCGGCGGGATCGTCGTGGACGAAGCCGATCAGGCGGCGGAGGCGTTTGGCAAACTCGAGGCCGACGGCGCCGCCCTCGCGGTCGTGAAGGCCCAGGTCCACGCCGGTGGGCGGGGCAAGGGCGGCGGGGTCAAGCTCGTCAAGTCCGCGGCCGAGGCGAAGGACGCGGCGGCGACGATCCTGAGCAAGCCGCTGGTAACGCCGCAGACGACCGCCGAAGGCGTGCCGGTCAACAAGCTGCTAATCGCGGCGGGCGTGGATATCGCCAAGGAATACTACCTGGGCATCGTGGTCGACCGTGCCCGCGGGTGCCCGGTGCTCATGGGCTCTGCCGAGGGCGGGATGGATATCGAAGAGGTCGCCGCCAAGACTCCCGAGAAGATCATCAAGGAGCCGATCGACCCTGTCGCCGGGTTGCAGGCCTACCAGGCCCGCAAGGTGGCGTTCGCCATGGGCTTCACGGGCAAGCAGGTCGGCCAGGCGATCAAGGTGATGGTGTCGCTCGCCAAGCTGTTCCTGGGCACCGACGCCAGCCTCGTCGAGATCAACCCGCTGATCGTCACCCCCGCGACCAACGGACACCCCGACGGCCAGGTGCTCGCGATCGACGCGAAGATCGACTTCGACGACAACGCCATGTTCCGCCACGCCGACATCAAGGCCCTGGAAGACCCCGCCGAAGTCGACCCCGCCGAGGCCCGGGCGTCGGAGCACGGGCTGTCGTATATCAAGCTCGACGGGGACATCGGCTGCCTCGTCAACGGCGCGGGCTTGGCGATGGCCACCATGGACATGATCAAGCTCCACGGCGCCGAACCGGCCAACTTCCTCGACGTCGGCGGCAGCGCGACCCAGGAGGCCGTGACCGAAGCCTTCCGCATCATCCTCGCCGACGACGGCGTGAAGGGCATCCTCGTCAACATCTTCGGCGGCATCGCCAAGTGCGATACGATCGCCAACGCCATCGTCGCCGCCGCGAAGTCCGTGGGCTTCGAGGTTCCGTTGGTCGTGCGCCTCGAGGGCACCAATGTCGAGCCGGCCCGGGCCATCCTCGAAGAAGCCAAGGCCGACATCCCCACGATGATCGTCGCCAGCGACCTTACCGACGCGGCCGAGAAGATCACCGGCGCGATCGCGGCGTAAATCGGGCATCTGCCCCGTTGCCCGTGGGCCCGGCCCGTTTTCGCCGGATTTTCTGGGATAATGTGCGTTTTTTTGCAGGTCAACCGCCGAGGCTGTGTTATCTTTTGGCAGCGGGCGGAGCGTCCGGAAAGCGGGAGAAGTCATGCGTCACGGTTCCTGGTCTAAGCGATTGTTGATCGGCCTGGCCATGGCGTGGGTGCCGGCCGGCGCGGCGTCGGCGTTCGACCTGTCGGTCACGATCCGGGACCCCCAGAGCTACACGGCCAACCAGCTCTCGATCCTCACCGACGCGGCCGATTACGCCGAGACGTTGTGGGAGACCGTGGTGACCGGGTACCAACCGGGCATCGACATCCCCGTCGTCCCGATCGAGATCCGCCGCGTGAACACCGGCCTCGCCTCGGCGAACTTCAGCACCACCACGAACCAAGGCGGCTTCCGGCTGGCGACCAGCGGGTTTGTGAACTTCAACGCCAACGAACTGGAGACATTCGCGTCCTGGCCCCGCATGGACGCGGGCTTCGGGCTCAACTTCGTCGACGACATTATCGCCCACGAGATCGGCCACGCCCTGGGCATCGGCACGCTGTGGGACGACAATGGGCTCTACGTCAATAACAGCTTCCAATACACCGGCGTGTTTGGTCTCACCGCCTACCGCGAGGAGTTCGACGCCGACGCCGCGTTCATCCCCGTCGAAAACGCGGGCGGCGTCGGCACGATGAACAGCCACTGGGATCAGCTCATGCGGTCGAGCACGCAAGAAGGCGATCCCGATGACCCGTTCAGTCTTTCACCGCTGATCGGGATCACCGACGCGATGGGCCGAGACCTCGGGCTGGAATTAATGACCGGGGCGATCGATCCGGACTTCGGCGAGCCGTTCCTGAGCAACACGACGATCCAATCGATGCGTGATTTAGGTTACACCGTCGTGCCCGAGCCGACGGCGGGGCTGTGGCTGGCCGGACTGACGCTGCTACAGGCCGCCCACCGGCGAAAAGAGCGGCCTTGAGCCCCCCTGCTTGTTCTCAGGCAAACACCCCATTTTGCATCATCTACGGGATTACCCGCGTCAAATGGGCTATTCTTAGGACATAGTTGCCTATGCGAGTATCCGCCGACATTGGCATGTCCGGGCCATGATTTACCCCATTTCATCTTCCGCCCACACAGGAGTTGCCGTGATTATGACCACGCCAAGGAAAATCCTCCTGTTCGCCGTCGCCCACCGCGGGATCTACCAAGAATCGTTGCGTAGCTCCTAGCCTCCACAGTGACCAAGCTCCACGCCTGCCATACCCCAAGCATTCAACATTTTTAGGCAGCCATCGTGACGATCGTCGAACCGACGACGCCCGAAGGACAAGCCGCACTACCCTGCACCCCACCCGGCCTCGCGTGTCATCCCGACGCGCGGGGCTTTTTTCTGCAGTTCCGACGGTCGTCGCGGAATCTGTGGCGGTCGGCTTCCTGCTTCACCGCCGCCGGACTAAGCTAAGGCCATGAAACCCGAACCTCTACTCGCCGAACTCAACCGCCTGCGCAAAGACCTGGGCGAAGATCCCACCGACATCGAATGGCTCACACTGCACCACGCCTTCGTTTTCATCTCCTACCAACACGGCGCGTTCGAGAAATACGTCGCCGAGGCCACCGAACGCGGGGAATTCAAGGAATTCGAGGCGGAAAACGACTGAGGCCCGGCGCAAACCTTACCCATCACCAACTCGCCGCCTGCGGTTGGTTGTGCAGCCGGTGCCACCCCGCGCAAACCGTTTCCCGCCGAAGCAGATCAATGCCCTTGATGCGCTCGGGTTGAGCCGGCTACCGCCCCCGACTTCCGCGTCCCGCCCACTCGTCGCGTCGATAATCCCGTGGCGACCGGCCATATTTAGCCTTGAATAGACGCGAAAAGTGAAACGGTGTTGCGAAACCTACGCGGTAGGCGATCTCGCCGATAGTCAAGGCGGTGTGTAGAAGTAGCTCGAACCCCCGCTCGACACGGACGTCCCACAGCAAGCGCATCGGCGTGGTATCGAGGTGCATACGGCACAGCCGAACGAGATGGTTTGTCGAGACCGATCCCGCCTCGGCGAGGTCGTCGAGCGTCAGTGGCTCGGTGTGGCGTTGGGCGATCGCCTCCTGCATCGCGGTCAGCGCCGCGGGCAGCGGCGTGCCGGTGGACGAGGCCGCCTCGTGCTTCTCTCCCAGGTAAGCCGAGAGGTAGGCCATCGCCAAGTGGGTCCGCGTGTTGGCAATCGCCGGGTCGTTGACGGGGGTCAGCCCGAAAGCCGTGTCGAAAAGGCTCCGCATCAGCGGGGACTCGCGGCGGACCCGCGGGGCCCGGTGCCGCGCCGCGGCGAACCACTCCCGCACGTCGGTCGATTCCTCGTAATGCAGCGCTACCCAGCGGTGTGACGAATTCAGGTCGGGATCGAACCGGTAGAATTCCCGGCCGCCGGGCCATTGGCAGACGACCTCGCCCGGCCCCACGTACTGCTCCACCCCGTCGGACGTGATCCGCACCGACCCGCGGTCGATCATGACCAACTGAAAATCCATCTGCGTCCGCGGCCCGAGGCACCGGCCCGGCTCGTAATGCACCTCCCCAAAAACCACCGACGCCGGGGGTAAAATGTCAATTTTGGATATGTTTTTGTAAACGACGTACATGGCTATACGGCGATTCTACTCCATAATAGTTGAAATCTCATATGTCGCTTCTGCTTCCCCAGCTTCTCCCGGATCAACTTCATGACAATTAGTACAAAACCCCTGCCCGGCACGCTCGACGGGACCCAACCCGGATTCCTCGATGAAGCCGCGGCCTCGTTCTATCGCGAACAAGGCTATCTCGTCGTCGAAAACGCCTTCTCAGCTGACGAGGTCGCCGCGATCAACGGAGAGGCCGTGGACATCTGCCGCGGGAAGTACGGCACGTTCGACGGCTGGGGCGGGCCCCACGACCACGACACCGACACCGACGTGCTCAAGCAGTACCACTGCATCCACTTCCCCCACAAGCTTTCGCCGACGATCAACGGACACCTCGCCCACCCCAGGATCGTCGAGACGCTCACCGGCGTCATCGGCCCCGACGTCAAATGCATGCAGTCCATGCTCTTCATCAAGGCCTCGGGCAAGCCCGGCCAAGCCTGGCACCAGGACGAGGACTACATCCCCACCCGCGACCGCTCGCTGGCCGGCGCTTGGATCGCCCTCGACGACGCCACCATCGACAACGGCTGCCTCTGGATCATCCCCGGCTCGCACCGGCACGGCGTCCTTTGGCCGCAGGAGTTCCAGGACCACCCCGACTACGACTGTGCCGAGAAGAGCGTCGGGTTCCCGTATACCGAAGACGACGCCGTGCCCGTCGAGGTCAAAGCCGGCAGCATCGTGTTTTTCAACGGCTACCTCCTGCACCGCTCGCTGCCCAACCGCGCCCCCGCCGGCAAGTTTCGCCGAACACTGGTCAACCACTACATGAGCGCCTCGTCGCTGCTGCCGTGGGTCCACGGTCTGGTCAACCATGGCACCTTCATCGATCACAACCAGACAGTCGCTAAGGCCGACGTCCGCGACATCGTCATGATCGCCGGCCGCGACCCGTACGCCCGGATGGGGATCACCGACACGAACCAGCCCCACGTACGCACGATCGGTGATGGCGGTTGCGCCAAAGGTGCCAATGCCGGACGCCACAAGAAAGACCCCACGAAGTACGCGTAAGCCAAATAACAGACCACGCGTAACCGTAGGTTTTTCAACGATGAGTTACCCCACGCCGGCCGCCGATCAGATGGGTCGGCCCGTGTAGAGTTGCGTCGTGTATCGAAACTCGACACGGCCGTTTTCCTCATGCGTCTCGAAGACCTCGCGCAGGCGATCGAGCATTGCGTGGTGGTTGGGGTGACCCGCCGGAGGCGCGTACGACGACGAGAGTAACCGCCCACACAGGCCCGCGAAGTCGAACGACTGGACGTGCGGGCATTCCCACAACGCGTACCCATCGGGGATCATCTGGGACAGCCGCCCGTCCTCGAAACGCTGATGGTTCACCTGTCCGTAATCCGTGGCGAAGTCTTGCAGCATCCGCTCGTAATCACGCAGAAACACGGTGGTGTCGGTCTGCCGGCTGTTCCACAAGAGGGCCACGAAGCCGCCCGGGCGCAACAGCCGCCTGAACTCCCGCAGCGCCGCGTCAGGGTCGAACCAGTGAAACGCCTGCGCCGCGGTCACCAGATCAGCGCACCCGTCTGGCAGGCCGGTTGATTCGGCGCCGGCGTTAATCACCCGGATCCCGGGCGTTTCTTCCGCCGCGGCTTCGCAAGCCTTTCGCATCGCGTCGTTGGGCTCAACGGCGGT
Organism: Planctomycetota bacterium; assembly: GCA_039033595.1. Classification (GTDB taxonomy): domain Bacteria; phylum Planctomycetota; class Phycisphaerae; order Phycisphaerales; family Phycisphaeraceae; genus Algisphaera. The sequence goes on from JBCCCG010000012.1 coordinate 108,691, forward strand.
GACGGCCCAACCGCGATCGGCCATTTGCCGCGTCCAGATGCCCGTGCCCGCACCCACATCGACCACATCGACCACATCGGGGGATGCAGAAAACCTCTCTGCCAAACGATCGAGCACCGCCGGCGGGTAATCAGGGCGATACCGCACGTAGTCGGCCACGCGATCGGAGAAACGCTTCGTCGGGTCCACCGCGTTCACATCTCCCGCTGAACTGTGACGGATTCCTTGCCGCCGGCCTCGTCACGATCAATCAGGCCGTCGCGTAGGCGCACGACGCGTTCGCAGTGGTGCGCGACTTCTTCGTCGTGGGTGATGACCACGACGGTCTGGCCGTTGTCGTGGAGCTCTGCGAAGAGTTCGAGGATCGCGTCGCCGGTCTTGGTGTCGAGGGCGCCGGTGGGTTCGTCGGCGAGCAGGATGCTCGGCTCGTTCACCAAGGCCCTGGCGATGGCGACGCGCTGCTGCTGTCCGCCGGAGAGTTCCGACGGGCGGTGGCCCATACGATCGGCCAGGCCAACGCGTGATAGCGCGTGGGCTGCCCGCTCGCGCCGTTTCGCCGGGCTCACGCCCTGATAAAACAAAGGCACCGCGACATTGTCTTGCACGCTGAGCTGTGGGATCAGGTTGAACGCTTGGAACACGAAGCCCAGCCGCTTGCCACGCACCCGGGACAGCTTCTCGTCGCTCATCCGGGCCACGTCCTCACCGTCGAGCAGGTACTGCCCGGCCGTGGGACGATCAAGGCAACCGATGATGTTCATCATCGTCGACTTGCCGCTGCCCGACGGGCCCATGACGGCGATGTACTGCCCGCGTGGAACCACGAGGTCGACGCCCGCCAACGCATGCACCGGCGGCGCGGCCTTGGACTTCTGGTACACCTTCGTGACTCCACGAATTTCAGCTACGGGACGAGACATCTGATTAGTTTAAACATATCGCACGTTCAACCGACGATCCCGGATCGTCGTTCTCGCGGACTCATCCCTTCAGGTCACGCCCCGCGAAGTGGGACACCCCGACGACCACGAACGTCGTCATCAATCCCGTCAGCCACGCGACGCTCTCGACGATCTCGGCCCACGGCGGGTAGGCGTGATACGTCCGCACCCAGAATCCGATGTGGTAGCTCATGAACCAGTGTCGCAGGTCCGAAAAGTACGGCAGGTTCATCAGCACCACGTCGACGAAGAATACCGACAACGTCAGGATCGTCGCCGCCGCCGGCTTCATGCGGAAGCAAGAAAACATGAACCCCAGCGCCGCAATAGTCAGTGTCGCATAACTCAAGCACAACACGCTGCGGGCGTACCGGCCTAACCCGTCGGCGGTGTCATAGAACGCGAACAGGTCTTCCTCGGGCAAGAAAATGAACAGCTTGCCGAGCCCACCACGGTAGAGGCTGGCAAAGACCAGGGCCGTGGCCCCGAGGAACCAGACCAGCACCAGCGTGTACAACATGCAGGCCGCGAACTTGAGCAAGAGCAGCCGTACCCGCCCGATCGGACGGGCCAGGATCATCCGCATCGTGCCCTCTTCGACCTCCTTGGCCACGATGTCCCCGGCGATAAGCGCGACGTACAACCCGCCGAGGAACGTGAACGAGAACGCGATCACCACGATCGCCAGCGTCAGGCCCATGTAGTGGTCTTCGAAGCCCAAGCCGTTCTTCTCGAGCAGGTCGGCGATCGATTTGCGGGCCTTGGGGTGTTGCAGCAACGCGAGGATCATCGCCTGCAACGCGACGAACGCGCCGAAGCCGATATACGTCCGCTTGCGGGCGAAGAGCTTGGTGAGCTCATCGATAAATTGGTGAACGATCAGCATGCGGCCCCCCGCCCGGAGGCGTCTTTTGTAGGCATCTCGGACGCGTTGGCGTTCGTATCGTCGTCGCCCACGGTTTGCAGGTAAAAGTCTTCGAGCGTCGGCTTCACCGGATTCAGCCGGGCCACGGCAAAACCTGCCTCGACCAGACAGCGGTTCACCGATGCGGCCCCGGCGCTGTCGGTCAGTTCCACGCGGTTCTCCATCGTGCGCTCGGTGATGAGCTCCGATTCACGGAGCCTGGTCAGCGCCGCGTCGCGCCGATCAACTTCCAACTCGACCCAACGCGGTCCGATCGGCGTCGCGTCCCAGCGGCCCTCGAAGACCCGCCGCCCCCGATGCAGCACGGCCACGCGATTGCAGAGCTGCTGCACCTCGCCGAGCAGGTGTGAGCTGAACAGGATCGTCAGCCCCTCCTCACGGTTGAGCCGGCGGATCGTCTCGCGGAACTCGGCGATGCCTTGTGGGTCGAGCCCGTCGGTCGGCTCGTCGAGGATCAGTGTGTGCGGGCCCGGGAGCAGGGCCTGCGCTAAAGCCAGGCGTTGCCTCATGCCGTGGGAGTACGCGGCAACGGGGTCGTCGATTCGCGCCGTGAGGCCGACCTGCTCGATCACGTCGTCGACGCGTTTCGGCGGGACACGGTGGCTGTAGTTCGAGAAGATGCGGAGGTTGCGCCGGCCGCTGAGGTAGTCGTAGAAGCAAGGCGACTCGAAGATCGCCCCGACACCGGCCAACGCCGCACGGCGGTGGCGGAAGACGTCTACACCATTGAGACGGACACCGCCCTGGTCGGGGTAGACCTGGCCCAGCAGCACGCCGAGTGTGGTGCTCTTGCCCGCGCCGTTGTGCCCGAGCAGTCCGTAAACCTCGCCGCGTCGCACGGCCAACGACAGCTCGCTCACCGCCGGCCGGCCGGCGAAGGTCTTGCTGACGCCTTGGACTTCGATCATGGGTGCGGTTTCGGGGACGTCTGGGCTCCGGGAACGGGGTGTGGATGCGATAAGCGAGTCATTGATAGACGCCTACGAGCCCCTCGGCGGGCAGCCCGATACTAGATTCGGGCTCGCTGCCTTGCGTCAGCGGGCCTGCATGATGTGCAACATGCGCTGCATCTCGGGCAGTAGTTCGAGGCGGGTCTCGGCGTCCGGCGCCTCGAGGAACTTCGCCGCGTTCTCATCAAGCAGCGCGGCGAACGCCTGGGCGTCCGTGTCTTCGGGTAGCCAACCCCGCCCGCTGAACTCGGCGTAAATCAGTTCGGAAACGAAGCGTTTCTGATCTTCCCCCATGCCCCGGTACGCCGAGACCATCTGCTCCAGCCCCATCGGCAACACCGATTCGACGAAAGTCGCCTGCTGCTCGGGCGACATCACGGCAAACGAGCGCCGCAACGCACCCTGAACCTCCGGCTGCATGCGCTGCTTGGGAGGGAGGCGTTGAACCGCGTGGATGATCTGGTCGAGTTGGGCTTCGAACGCCACGGATTCCGAAGCAGTGGCTTCGACTTGCTCAACGGCCTGTATCACCAAGGCTGGCGATGGCCGGTGGGCCCGGGCGGTCTGCACCACGACCGTGACGACGGACCAAGTCAGCACCAGCGCCCCCCCGGCAACGGACCAACGGCGGAGGCGACGGGTTGTCAGGAAACGTACGGACACGGCGGTACAACGTTAGCACCGACAGGACGGTTCGGCATTGTGAGGCGCCTCGGCGCAAAAGAAAGCCGGGGCGGCCGCCTTCGGCGCGGGAACATTCAGATAGATGCCTGACTTATACCGACGGCTATTCCCGCCACGGTGGCTCCGCCGGATCGGCGTCGGTGATCTCGACGCGTGACTGCCTGGCGTTGTGGCCCTGGCGGGTGATCACTTCGTAGTCGGCATCGAACCTCTCGCCGGGCGCCAGCGTGCCGCCGTAGGCCACGGTCTGGTTGTCGTAGCGCGTCGCGCTTAGGCGGCTGACAAACGTCGCGTCGCCGGGAACTGTCTGCCGTATCTCGACATCGATCTGCCGGGGGGTGTCGTTACGGATACGGCGCGTCACCACGGCGTGCTCGTCCCAGCCGGCGACGGTGGACTGGTCGTCGAACTTTACGCCCGGCTCGCCGACACGCTTGTACACGCGGGGCCCGCGGAGGCGCAGCCAGATGTTATCGCGGAAGCTATGCTGGGCGATCAGCTCGAAGCCAACGTTCGGGTCTTGACCAAGGTTGATCTCGATGTCCTCGCCGATGGGGATGTACTTGATCTGCTGGCGGACGAGGAACGACAGCCCGCGACCGTCGTCCTTCTGCCGGAACACGCGGACTTGGCCGTCGGGCAGCGGCGACGCGCCCATCTCCGAATCGGTGTCGTTGGTCATGAGCATCACCCGGGCGAGCTGCTCGCCGTATTGCCGTGGGCGGTAGCGGTACTGGACCTTGAGCGGCGCGGCGTTGGCGGTGAAGCTCGGCAGGCGCTTGCGCGAGTTGTTGGGTACGGTCTCGGTGCCTTCGATTGTGAAGATGAAGTATTCGGACAGGCCCTGCTTGACGATCTTTTTCTGCTCGGCGACTTCGAAGCTGCTGCCATCAGCCAGCTCCGCTCCCAGGGCGATCGCGTCACGAGCGGCGTTCTGTCGGAAGTAGCTTAATTCGCTGCGGGGAAGGGAGTCGAGTGCGACGCCCCGGCGGCGAGCCAACTCGGCGATCTGCTCGACGAGGTTGATCGTACCGACCACCAGACGCACCTCGGCGTCTTCGTAGTCTTCACCAGAGTTGTTGGCCACGGTGACGTAACCCTCAACGCTGGCGGCGGACTCGTCGGGGTTGGCGATGACGGTGTAGTCGGCTGCCCAGGTGACGCCCGAAGTGAAGTAGCTGATCTCGACCGTCGCTTCCCCGGTGTGTTCGCTGCCGACGCTCCAGACGAGCTGCTGCGGGCGGTCGTGGGGGAAGGTTGTGTCGAGCACGTCGAGCTTGTCGGCGTGGCTCAGGAAGCGGAGCTGCACCGACGTCGGGTCGATCTGCGTGTTCGCCCAGGAGAACTGCAGCGGGTTGTTGCCGGGCTTGAACACGAGCTTGCGTGTCTCGCGGACCAGCGTGAGATCTTCGCTGTTATAGATCGTCAGCTGCACCGTCGCACGGTCGGGGACCGTGGCGAGGTCGATGTTCTTCCCTTGAAGGTCGAGCGCGAACAGAAGGGTAAACAGAACGAAACAGACGGATTTCATGGGTAGCTCCTCAGCCGCAGCGTTTCGTGTCGCGGTGGCAGGTAAATGGTTGTTCTCACCACTGGTTCTTAAAGACCAGGTGCAGATACAGCGTCACCTTCTCGGCCTCGTCGCCGTCACGCGCCGGCAAATCGGCGGTGAAGGTGACTTGGCGTTGATGGGTCTCGTCGACGAGCGGGCCCGCGGCGAAGGTCGTGTCGTCGCCAATGACCCACTCCGCGGACTGCCCGGACGCGAGGCCGAGCTCTTGCCGCAACGGTTCGATCTGCTCGGCGAGCTTAAGCGTCACGGCCGAGTCCTTGAAGTTCTCGATCTCGTACTTGATAGTGACGTGGCGGTCGAACAGGTTGCCGGCGATCCGCTTGTCCTGGCGCTTCTCGACGGTTCGTTTGACCACGATGTCCTGGGCGACGCCGAGATACAGGTCGGCGTGGTTGTCGATGGGCGTGTGGCGGGCAAAGTCCTCGCCGAGGAACGCGGTGGTCGCGTCCGCCGTCGCGGCGTCTTTTTGGAAGATACGCACTTTGCCCGCCGGCAGCGCGGCCTCACCGAGTCCGGCGTCGGCCGAGTTCTCCAACCGGTAGTGCATCGGCACGCGCAGTTTGTTCTGCGACGGATCGAGCCAGCCGTATCGGTGCAGGTCGGCCGCGTAGGTCTTGACCACGGGCACCTCGACGACGCGTTGCACCAGCATCTGCTTGGTCTCGTTGACGCCGATGGGCCTGAGGAACTCGTCGCCGAAGCCCGCGTAGATCTGCGTGTCGTCGTAGCCCTCGCCGGCGAAGTTCTGCACGCGGATGTACTGCGACAGCGTCAAGACCGACTCGTCGTTTTCTACCACTGCTCGGTAATTAAAGCTCTTGGTCAGGCCCCCGAGGAGGTAGCTGATACGGACGGTCACCGAAGTGGAAACGTTGGAGGAGACTTGCCACACCAATGCGTTCTCGCCCGGGGGATAGGTCACCGAAAGCACGCTGACTTCGGCCATATCGTCGATCAATCCGCCGCCTTCCGGGGCCGATCCGAGCACCCGGAACACTATCGTGCTCGGATCGATCTGCGTGTTGGCCCAAGAGAAGTCGATCTGGTTGGTCCCCGCAACCAGCGGGACGATTCGCTCTTCCTCGACCAGCGTGGCTGAGGAATGGTCGAGTTGGATCTCGACGCGCTCCCGGACGGGCAGTGTCGTGAGCTTGACCCGGGCGTGGGCGATGTTTGGCGCAAGGAGCGTCAAGGCGAGGAGGGCGAGGGCGAAACGGCGGCAACACATCATGGCGGGCTCCAGAAAAACGGGGGACGGTCATTGTGACGCGTCCGTCCGGCAGAAGTTCCGAGGGGTTACCTTGATGTTGCAGATATTTCTTAGCCGAACCGGCTGGTCAGGACCGCGGGATCGCGGAACCGTGGGGGTCGGTTTCGGGCCGGCCCAGCACTTCATCCAGCCGCTCGGCGAGGTCGTGGGCATGTTCCAGACGCTCGGCCTCGACGTGGACCTCGTCGGGGTCGACACCCATGCGCTCGGCCAGGTAGGTTTCCCACAACCGGTGGGTGCGAACGATCTGCTCGGCGTGATGCCTCCCCGCGTCGGTGACGGCCAAGGCTTCGGCGGATGGTGTAACCAAGCCTTCGCGGCGCAGGCGATCGAGCGTGCGGGTAATCTGCTTGACGGGCATCTTGAGCGTCTCGATCAGCGTGGGCAGGTAACCCTCCGGCGCCGACGACAACGGGCCGTGGCGGTACACGGCCTTGAGCACGTCCTCGCCGCGCACATGCCGGGCCAACCGTACGCGTCGTAGCCGATCGAACACCAAGCCGTGCGACGGGCTGAGCATCACGCTGAGGCCGAAGATTGCGGTGGCGACTATGACCATCGCCGGCCCGGTGCTGGCGTTGAATACGAAAGCCACAGACATGCCCACGACCGCCGATAGCATGCCGAATACCCCGGCGAGCAGGAGCATGACCGAGAATCGGTTCGTGAGCTGGTAAGCCGCGGATGCCGGGGTGATGACCATGGCCACCACGAGGATGACGCCGGTGGTCTTGAGGCCCGCGACAACCGTGGCCGAGAGCATCCCCATGAGCAGGTAATGCATCGCCCCGACGCTAATACCCATCGCCGCGGCGACGAGCGGGTCGAAGCTCACAAGTTTCAGGCGGTGGTACAGCAACGCGACGACCAGCAGCACGCCGCCGCAGATGATCGCCATCATCGTCAAGTCCGATCGCCCCACCGCCAAAGGCTCGCCCCACAAAAAACACTTGAGGTCGAAGTGCGTGCCGCGCGGCAGGTTGCTTACCAACACGATACCCAGCGCGAACAGCGCCGTGAACACGATCCCGATGGAAGAGTCTTCCTTTGTTCGGCTGTGCCGCGTGGTCAGGTTGATGAGCACCGCCGCGACCAGCCCAGACACGAGCGCCCCGATCAGCAGCGGGACCGGCTGCGTATCGCCGGTGACCATGTACGCCAGCACCACCCCCGGCAGCACGGCATGCGACAACGCATCGCCAATCAGCGCCATGCGCCGCAGCACCACGAAACACCCCAACAAGCCGCAGCCCAACCCGACAAGAATGCTGCACAGCGTCCCCTTGAGGTATAGCGCATCCCAAGGCAAGAGCCATTGGGACCACTCACTCTGAAGCTGTGCGAGCAAGGTGGTCACGCTCATTCCTCCGCTGGGCCAGAGTGAGGTCGGCTTCGTCCAACAGCGATAACCGCCCGCCGTAGGTAGCTCGCAAATTCTCTTCAGTCACCACGTCATCCGGCGCACCGAACGCGATGACGCGCTGGTTCAGCAACATAACGCGGTCGAACCGGCCGAGAATCGACAGGTCGTGGTTCACGATGAGCAGCGACCTGCCCTCGTCTGCCATCTGGTCGATGAGCGCGAAGATCGCCTTCTCGGTCGCCGCGTCCACGCCGGCGAACGGCTCGTCGAGCAAGAGTAGATCCGCGCCCTGACACAACGCCCGCGCCAGGAAGACGCGGCGCTGTTGGCCGCCGGAGAGCTGGCGGATGTGGCGCTTCGCGAACGCGGTCATGCCGACACGGTCGAGCGCCTCGGCCGCGAGTCGCCGATCTTCATGGGTGGGGCGTCCGAACCAGCCCTTGCTCGGCTGCCGGCCCATCAACACGACCTCGGCTACCGTGACCGGGAAGTCCCAGTCCACCGTCTCGGTCTGCGGGACGTAGGCGATACGGTCGCGCACGTCGTCGACGGGCTGGCCGAATACCCGGACGCCGCCGTAGTCCGGGGCGATCAGCCCGAGCAAAGCTTTGAGCATGGTGCTCTTGCCCGCACCGTTAGGGCCGACCACGCCGAGCATATGACCTTTTTCGAGTTCGAACGATACCGACCGCAGCACCGGCCGGGCGTCGTACGCCACGGTCAAGTCGCGGGCCTGCAGCGGAGGCAACGAGACCGTATCGGTTGCGAGGCTTTCGGATACGACCGACAGGTTCACTTGAGCGCCTCGACCATCGTGGTGGTGTTGTGCCTCATCATGTCGATGTACGTCGCGCCGGGGGACTCGGGTCCGCCCAGTGAGTCGCTGTAGAGCTTACCCCCGATAGACGCGCCGGTGGCCTCGGCGATGTTCTCGACGATTTGGTTCAGCGTCGGGGCAACAGAGGTTTCGAGAAACAACGCGCGGACGTTTCGCTCGGTGATCATGTCGCGCAGGTCTTCAATGTCCGAGGCTTTGGGCTGGGCGTCGGTGCTGATGCCGATGACACCGTGGACCTCGACGCCGTAGGCCGCCGCGTAGTAGTTGAACGCGTCGTGGCTGGTGACGATGACGCGTCGATCCCGGGGCACCGACTCCCACATCGAAAGGATCTGGGCCTGCAGCTGGTCGAGTTCGTAGAGGTATTCCGCTGCGCGTTGGCCGTACCCCGCTTCGCGATCGGGGTCCATGCTGATGAGACGGTCACGCAAGACCTCGGCGTACCGGCGGAACAGCCGCACATCCATCCAGCAGTGGGGATCGGGCGCGCCCTCGTAAACCGTCGATCCGATAGGAGTGATATTCGCGACCTCGGCGAGGTGCAGCACGTCGCCCCGGGCAGTCTGCTCGATCACACCGCCGAGCGTGGCTTCTAGGTGGAAGCCGTTGGTCAGCACAAGGTCGGCCCGGGAAATCGCCACCGCGTCGTTGGGGCGGACGTCGTAGACGTGCGGGTCCTCGCCGACCTTCATGATGCCCACGACGTCGGCGTCTTCGCCGGCAATCCGGCGGGCCAGATCTTCGATCATCGTTGTGGTAGCCACGATCTGGAGTCGGTCGTTTTCAGCGCTGCCGCCCCCCCCCCCGCAGCCGGCCAATGCCAAGAGACCCGCCAGCACCAAGCCCGTCAAGAAGAGTTTGCCCGACAATCTATTTTGAATATTCAAAGTCATGATTTTGATGATAAAGTAGTAATCTGAAGATGTCAATCTTCTCGCCGCATTCCCCTTGTTGCACCTAGACCCATATGCCCAGCGTCACCGTCGAGAATTACCTGAAACAAGTCTGCCTCGAGCAGAACCGCCGGGGGGCGGACGAACTGGTCCCGATGGGGCGGCTGGCCGACGCCGTGGGCGTCACCCCCGGCACCGCGACAACGATGGTCAAGTCGCTCGCCGAAGCGGAGCTTTTGCGTTACGAGCCCCGTGCCGGCGTCGAGTTGACCCCGGCCGGGCAGCGAATGGCCCACCGGGTGCTACGCCGCCACCGGCTGGTCGAGCAGTTCCTCGTCGAGGTGCTGAAGATGGATTGGTCCGAGGTGCATGAGGAAGCCGAGGAGCTCGAACATACGATCTCCGACAAGGTGCTCTCCCGGATCGACGCCCTGCTGGGCCATCCCGCCACCGATCCGCACGGCAGCCCGATCCCCCGCTCTGACCAGCCTCTGGGCCGCGACAACCTGCCCAGCCTCGACACCGCGCCGACCGGCGTGCCGATCACCATCGCCCGGCTGGTCGATCACGACCCTCAGTTCCTCCGCTTCGCCGAGGCCCACGGCCTGGTGCCAGGCGCCGTCGTCACCGTCACCGATCACCCCCCTCACGCCGGCGCGATGACCGTCGCCGCTTCCGGCTACAACCCCGTCACGCTCGGTACGACCGCGGCACAGCGCATCCGGGTGAACTCCGACCCGGAGGAGCAAACGACTTAGGGGCAGCCGAAGATCACCTTTCCGCTCGGAGCAATAATCCGCAGCCAAACACGAAACCCGGCTTCGCGAAATTCCGGGGTCACACCGGGCTGGGCACCGTCTGCATGATGTCCTTGAGCACATGCTGGGACGAGACGCCGTCGCTCTCGTGCATGTACGTCTTGCTTAAGCAACGATGGGCGAAGACCGACACGACGTTTGCGGTGACGTCTTCGGGCACCGCATAGTCCCGGCCGTGCAGCATCGCGGTCGCCTTGGCGGCACGGATCAACGCCAGCGAGCCCCGTGGGCTCACACCGATCTGCAATTGGTCATGGCCCCGCGTGGCGTTGGCGATCGCCACGACGTAGTCCACCAAGACCGGGTCGACCGTCACTTCCTCGGCCTTCTTCTGTAGGTCTACCAATTCCTGCGACGTCATCACCGGCTTGAGCTCGGCCAACGCCGTGCGCCGCGGGTCGAGCGTAAGCACCCGCGCCTCGTCGGCCGGGCTGGGGTAACCCAGCGTCAGTCGCATCAAAAACCGGTCGAGCTGCGACTCGGGCAAGAAGTACGTGCCCTCGAACTCGAAGGGGTTCTGCGTCGCGATCACCAGGAACGGGTCGAGCAATCGACGCGTCACGCCGTCCATCGACACCTGGGCCTCGTTCATCGCTTCGAGCAGGGCCGACTGGGTCCGCGGCGTGGTACGGTTGATCTCGTCGGCCAGCACGACGTTGGAAAAAATCGGACCCGGCTTGAACACGAATTCCGACTTCTCGCGATCCCAGACGGTCACGCCCAAGATGTCGGCCGGCAGCATGTCGGGCGTCAGCTGGATCCGCGACAACGAGCCGTCGAGGCTCTTGGACAACGCGATGGCGAGGGTTGTCTTGCCCACGCCTGGCACGTCCTCGATCAGCACGTGGCCTCGCGCCAACAGACAGACGATCAGCTTGTCGATCGCTTGTTGGTTCCCCAGGAAACACGACTGGATGTTGGCCCGCAGGCGTTCGAGACGGTGCATAGGCGGCGTTCAAGGCGGAAGGACGAAACGTTGGCGCGACAGAACCCCGCCGCGGGGACGACAGTATAACCATTGCCCGGCCCGCTCTTTCCGGACGCACCCCCGACCACGGGCGGCACTATTATCGGTGGCGGCCGCGCGTGATCCGATTTGCGTCGTCCGCTCTGTCCGCGGACCGATACTATTTATGTCTGTCCCGAATCCCCCCGCGTCCCGTGACGCCCGCCACACGCTTCCCGCCATGTTCGACGGCCTACTCAACAACTTGATCGGCAATGCCCGCGACGTCTGGGCCCGCGTCGAGAACTACTGGGAAAACGAGAAGCTCGCGGTGTTCTTCGAGCTCGCGGTCATCTGGGTGGTCGTTTACCTGATCCTGCGTTTCCTCCGCGGCACGCGCGGGGCGCGGGTCATCAAGGGCGTCGCGATCATCCTGATTATCGGAACCCTCACCATCCAGATTTTCGGTGGCGCCAACCAGCTCGAACGCCTCGGCTTTCTGTACCGCGGCTTTTTGGGCGCGATTACGCTCGCCCTGATCATCGTCTTCCAGCCCGAGTTGCGGCGGGCTCTCGTTCGGCTGGGCGAAACCCGCTTCTTCCGGCAGACCGGCCTCCGCAAGGCCCGCGTGGTCGAAGAGCTGCTCGGATCGATCCAGTACCTGTCCCGCAATAAAGTCGGAGCGCTTATCGCGATCGAGCGACAGGTTGGGCTCGGCGGGATCATCGAGGCGGGCATCCGCGTCGACGCCGACGTCAGCAAGGAACTGCTCAACACGATCTTCTGGCCGGGCTCGGCGTTGCACGACATGGGCGTGGTTCTCCGGGGCGACCGCCTCGTCGCCGCCGGTGTGCAGTTCCCGCTAGCCGAGGGAGATAGCGTCGATCAAGAACTCGGATCGCGCCACCGTGCCGCCATCGGGCTTTCGGCCGAGGTCGATGCGCTGATCCTCGTGGTTTCCGAAGAGACGGGTGTCATCAGCGTCGCCGAGCGCGGCCAGCTCACCCGCAACCTGACCATCGAAGACCTCCGGAAAGTCCTGACGAAGGGCATGACCCAGGTCACCCTTGCCGTGCCCAGCGAACCCGCTGCGGACGACGACGCCGCCGACAACACCACCGGCCCCGAGCCCAACCCCGCAACCTAAGCGCGGTATTCCACCCGCACCAACCGCCCCAATGGCCAAACGTAAGTTCCACGAGAAAGTCGAGACCTGGACCATCGTCACCGTGATCTCGGTGCTGGTCTGGCTCTACGCCGAAGCCACGGTGCTCAAAGAAGACAGCAAGGTCCTCCAGGTCCGCTTCTCCGAACCCACCAATAGCTACGCCGTCAACCCTCGCTCCGACCAGAATGTCCGCGTCAGCTTCAAGGCCTCCAGCGGCCAGTGGCAGCAGTTCCAAGGGTTCACGGGTCAACCGCTCATCATCCCCGTCGATGCGCAACCCGCGGAAGATCAGCAAGAGGTCTTCGTGCAGCTCGCCGAAAAACTGTTGGCGACCGAACTCGGCGACCTGGGCATCACCGACCTCGTCGCCGAGCCGCAGGTCATGGCCGTGAAACTCCGCAAGATCCAGGAGATGACGCTCGAAGTCGAGGTCGACTCGGGGGGCGTGCAACTGGAAAGCCTCCGCGTCGATCCGCAGACCATCACCCTGAGGGCCCCGGCGGACGTGGTCGAGCAATACAGGGATGCGAAGGTCATCGCCCGGCTCACCGCCGAAGAAGTCGCCGACAAGCAGCCGGGGCAGGAGGCGGTCGCCACGCGGGTGGCGCTCGGCTTCCCCGAGGGGCTCGAGCCCGACGACAGCCCATGGATTACCGCCTTGGTTCGTGAGGTCAGAATCGACTACACCCTGGCGGACAACGACCAGAGCACGGAGAAGTCCCTGCCCATCTTCATCAACCTGCCGGTCGATCAGCAGAGCAGCTACGTCGTCGAGCTGGATCGGCAGTTCCTCTCAGACGTCAGAATTACCGGTCCTGCCGAAGTGATTGCCGGCATCGAGTCCGGCGACGCACGTTTTGATGTTTGGGCCGAGATCAAGCTCAACAATCTCTCGACGCTTCCCCAGAAATCGATTGTCTACCCGGTCATCCGTGGCGAATCCGGTGTCTACGGCTTGACGACCAGCCCCGAAGGCATCGAAATCACCATCAGCCTGCGCGAAAACGCCGGCCCCTGAACCTCCCGACCCAGACGTCCACATCCAATGAATTTGGGGGCTGACGCCCCGAATGGGGCTCGGCGTTTGGAAGCGGCCGCCGCCACCGCTACGATGCGGGTTAGATGTCTACCGCTACCCCCACCGATCCCGCCACGGCCGCCCCCGGAGCCAACCCGGACGTGCCGGCTTACTGCCGCGGCCTCGCCACCTCGGCCCGCCGGGCCGGACTTACCCTGGCCTCCATCCCGGGGCGGGTTCGCGACGAGGCGCTCCGCCATATCGCCGACGCATTGGTCGCCGACGCCGATACGCTCAAAGCCGCGAACGCCAAGGACCTCGCCGCCGGCCGCGAGAGCGGCCTTGCCTCGTCGATGCTCGACCGCCTCGAACTCACCGACGCCCGCATCACGTCCATGGCCGAGGGCGTCCGGCAGATCGCCGCCCAGACCGACCCCGTCGGCCACATCCTCGAGGGCCGTGTCCTGCCCAACGGCATCCGCCTGGAGAAAGTCCGCGTGCCCATCGGCACCGTGCTGATCATCTTCGAGAGCCGGCCCAACGTGACCGCCGACGCCGCGGCGCTGTGCCTGAAGTCCGGCAACGCCGTGATCCTGCGGGGCGGCAAGGAGGCGCTGCACTCCAACGCCGCGATCGCCGACTGCGTTAAAGCCGGGCTCGAGAAGGCCGGGCTCGACCCCGCGATCGTCCAGCTCGTCGCCACGACCGACCGCGTGGCGGTGGGCGAGCTTCTCAAGCTCGACGAACAGATCGATCTGTGTATCCCCCGCGGCGGCGAGTCGCTGATCCGCGCGGTGGTCGAGCAGGCCCGTATTCCGGTCATCAAGCACTACACTGGCAACTGCCACGTCTATCTCGACGCCCACGCCGATCCGGAGATGGCCGTGGACATCTGCGTGAACGCCAAGACCCAGCGCACCGGAGTCTGCAACGCCGCCGAAACAATCCTGTTCCACCAGGACCTGGTCGCGTCGGGGCTTGTGCGCCGCGTCGGCGAGGCCCTGCTGGAGAAGGGTGTCGAGCTGCGCGCCGACACGCGGAGCATGAGCGAACTGCCCTCCGCGAAACACGCCGAGGAGGCCGACTGGTCGGCCGAATACCTTGATCTGATCGTCGCACTGCGGGTCGTCGACTCGCTCGACGACGCCGTGGCCCACATCAACCGCTACGGCAGCAAGCACACCGACGCCGTTGTCAGTGCCGACGTTCGTGCCGTCGACCGCTTCGTCCAGACCGTCGACACCGCCAATGTCATGGTCAACTGCTCAACGCGTTTCTCCGATGGCCAGCAGTACGGCCTCGGGGCCGAGATCGGCATCTCCACCGATAAGCTCCACGCCCGCGGCCCGATGGGCGCCGCCGACCTTTGCACCTACAAGTGGGTCGCCCGCGGCGACGGGCAGACCCGCGACTAAAATCTTTCGCGACTCGCTTTCATCACCTTTGGGGGTGCCACCTTGGATCTTGCTGAACGCTACGCTTTCCCCTCCTACGTCCTGCGCCAGAAGGTCTTCAAGATCTTCGGCGGAGCGTTCCACATCTTTGACCCCGAAGGAAGTGTGGTTCTTTACTCCAAGCAGAAGGCTTTCAAACTCAAGGAAGACATCCGTGTCTACGCCGACGAGTCGATGGTCCAGGAAGTCCTGACGATCCGTACGCAGAGCGTCTTCGACATCTCCGGGACCTACGGCGTGGTCGACGCCACGACGGGCGAGGCCGTCGGGGCCCTGAAGCGGCACGGCGTGAAGTCGATGTTCAAAGACGAGTGGACGATCTATGACAACCAGGGCACGGAGGCCGGCAAGATCATTGAGGATTCGACGCTTAAAGCCGTTGTTCGGCGGTTCATCGAGGCCGCCTCGGTCTTCATGCCCCAGGCCTACCACGCCACGTGGCACGGCCAACCCGTCGCGACGTTCAAGCAGAATTTCAACCCGTTCGTCCAGAAGATCGCCATCGACTTCAGCGAAGACACCGGCAACCTCCTCGACCCGCGGCTCGGCCTCGCCGCCGCGATACTGCTGTGCGCCATCGAAGGCAAACAGTGACGCGCGGGACCGGGCGACTGGGCATTGAAGATGCGAGTCGCACGATCGAGAAACAACCAGGAACTATGACTTTGCCCCAGCCTCGAACTCCCGATCCCCTCATCCTACTCGTCGTCTTCGACCTCGGCCGTGTGCTTCTGCGGATCGTCGATGATTTCGATCACGCCTGCGCACGGGCCGACCGCCCCGCCCTCTCGGGCTTCTCCGGCGACCTGTCGGTCCACGCCCGGCGCAACTCCGATCCCGAAGCCGCCGATCTTTTCAACGGCTTCGAGACCGGCACGATCGCCGTCGACGACTACGCCGCGCGGGCCGCGGCGATCACCGGGGCTTCGCCCGAAGACATCATCGCCATCCTCGACGCCTGTCTGATCGAAACCTACCCCGGTACCGTGGAAATGCTCGATCGCCTCGCCGACTTGCCCACGAAAACCGCCTGCCTGAGCAACACCAACGCCCGGCACTGGCAACTCATCACCGACCCCGCGAACCCGTCTTACCTGCCGCTGGAGCGACTGGACTACCCGTGGGGGAGCCAGATCCTGGGCCTGGCCAAACCCAACCCCGCGATCTACCGGCGGGTCGAAGAACTCACGGACACGCCGCCCGACCGCATCCTCTTCTTCGACGATATCTCGGAGAACATCGACGCCGCGCGGGCTTGCGGCTGGCACGCCGAACTCGTGGCCCGCGATACCGACAACCCCATCCCCGCGGTCACGGCCAAGCTCGAGGCCTATGGTGTCCTGGCCACTGCACCATGACCCACGCCGCCGAGCCCAACTCCGAAAATCTTTCCCACGAACGCCCCGGCCTCACCCTCGGCGGTCCCTGGATCGTCGCGGCCACCCTGAGCTTGTTCATCATCGTGCCGCTTGTGTCGGTCGGGGCGTGGTTCCTGCTGATCAGCCCCGACAAGCGGGCCGACCCACCGCCCCCGCTGGCCTGGAGCGAGCGGCACAACTGGCCCCGCAGTCAGTTCACCGTATTCAAGTCGCTCGAGCGCGGCCCGATGTCGAGCGCCCGTACGAATAAGGTACATAACGAAAAAATCGGGCTGCGGGTGCCGCCCGCCGAGATCCGTGCCGTTCTGCGTTGCGGCAATCTGGCCGCGTTGCCGCGCGAGGCTTTTGCGAGCGACGCAACCCGGCAAATCCTCGACGACATCCTCGCCGAGACGCCCGGCCTGTTTTACGGCCACTACCTGCGAGGCACCTGGCACCGCCTGCGGGGTGAGGCGGCGGAGGCCGAGGCGGCATACACCCGGGCGTTTGACTTGGCCCCGGCCGCCTTGCTGCGCCACCACGTGGGCACCGACGGGAAGGACGCGGCGTACGCGGCGGCCCCGGCCGTGGCGCTGGTGGCCGACAGGATCGTCAACGACCAACGCGACTCGACACTGGTGCTGCTGTTTCCGCACCTCAAGACGGACGCCGACGGTTTTGTCTATCTGCCGGTCTACAAAGCGATCCTCCGCCAGACCGACGCCGACCGGCCCGCAGGGGTGATCGACGCGACCGACAAGCCGCTGTGGTTTACGTGGTGGGGCAACGTCGGCCGGCTGGCGGACGTGACGCTGGAGTCGCCCGGCTGACCCCGTCGGTAGCCGACGGCTTCCTGCCGTATCATCCCGGGCATGACGCTCGGAAGTGACCCCGCCGCCGTACCCGCTCCCGCCGCCGAAGCCGATGCACCACCGATCCGTGTCTGGCGGGTTGAGGTCCGCGCCGCCGTGGGCCAGGCCGACCCCCGGGACGCATCCACGCTCGACGCCGCCCGCGTGACTTTGGGCAATGCGGTCACGGCCGTGCACACCGCCGAGGTTTTTCTGATCGAAGCGGCGCTGGACGAATCCCAGGCCGGGCGGGTAGCCGACGAGTTGCTGGCCGACCCCATCAACCAGACGGCAACCCTCGGCATGGTCGATCCGGAATCCGCCGGCACCACGGTCGAGGTGCACTACCTGCCGGGCGTGATGGACCCCGTGGCCGAGTCCACGCAGGACGCGATCCACGAGATGCTGCCGGGGCTGACCGGCGTGCAGGTCCGCACCGGCACGCGCTACCACCTGACCCACGACACGCCGCTTGACGCCGAGGCCGTGTTGGGTTTTGCCCGGACCCAACTCGCCAACCCCGTGGTGCAGGCGGTCGAAGCCGAGGCGTACCAGCCCGCATCGTTCGAGCGCGGCACGCCCTACGAGTTCAAACTCACCCACGTGCCGATCCGTGATCTCGACGACGCGGCGCTCGAGGCGATGTCCCGCGAGGCCCACCTGTTCCTGTCGCTTAAAGAGATGCGGGCGATCCAATCGTATTACCGCGATGCCCAACGCGACCCGACCGACGTGGAACTCGAGACACTCGCCCAAACCTGGTCTGAGCACTGCGTGCACAAGACGCTCAAGTCCACGGTGTCATACGCCACGACGGACAAGGAATCGCTGGATATCTTCCGGGGCAAAGCCGGCCACGAGGTGGCCGACGACGGCGCCGTCACCATCCACAACCTGCTTAAAAACACCGTCGCCGCCGCGACGTTCGACCTTAAGAAGAAGTGGCGGGGCACCGACCGCGAGGACTGGCTTGTGTCGGTCTTCGACGACAACGCCGGAATCGTCCGCTTCGACGAGACCCACGGCATCGCCATCAAGGTCGAAACCCACAACCACCCTTCCGCGCTCGAACCCTACGGCGGCGCCGCCACCGGCATCGGCGGCTGCATCCGCGACATCATGGGGACGGGGCTCAGCGCAAAGCCGATCGCCAACACCGACACGTTCTGCGTATCGTTCCCCGACGTCGACCCCGGCGCGTTACCCCCAGGCGTGATCCATCCGAAGCGAACCCTGCAACGCGTTGTCGACGGCGTGCGCGACTACGGCAACCGCATGGGCATCCCTACCGTTAACGGGGCCGTTTACTTCCACGACGACTATGTCGCCAACCCGCTGGTCTACGCCGGGTGTGTCGGCCTGATCCCGCTCGACAAGTGTTTCGGTGAACCGAAACCGGGCGACCGCATCATCATCCTCGGCGGTGCGACCGGCCGCGACGGTATCCACGGCGCGACGTTCAGCTCCGCCGAACTGACCGACACCCACGCCGACGAGTTCAGCCACGCCGTGCAGATCGGCAACGCGATCACCGAGAAGAAAACCCTCGACGTGATCCTGCAAGCCCGCGATTACCCCGCGCCGACCGACGACAACCCCGAAACGACGCGTTGTCTATTCAATGCCATCAGCGACTGCGGGGCCGGCGGGTTCAGCTCGGCCGTTGGCGAGATGGGGGAAAAAGTCGGGGCCCGCGTCACGCTCGAGACCGCGCCGACCAAGTACGACGGGCTGACCTACACCGAGGTCTGGATCAGCGAGGCCCAGGAGCGCATGCCGCTGGCCGTGCCCCCGGAAAACGTCGAGGCGCTGCGCAAGCTCGCCGAGGCCGAAGACGTACCGTTCTGCGACCTCGGCGAATTCGGCTACGAAGCCCCAGGAAGCGACGGCAAGGACGTCCCCACCCTACTGCTGACTTGGCACGGCCAGGAAGTCGGACAACTTGCCATGCCGTTCATGCACGACGGCATCCCCACGCCGACGCGCCAAGCCGAGTGGCCGGGGCAACCGAGATCCGACGTCCGCAGCCCAAAATTAGCCACCACCACCGACGCGGTCGATCCTGCCGCGGCGCTCGTCGCCGTGCTCTCTCACCCCAACCTCGCCTCCAAGCACTGGATCGTTCGCCAGTACGACCACGAGGTCCAGGCCGGCAGCGTCGTCAAGCCGCTCGTCGGCCCCGCCCAGGACGGCCCGTCCGACGCCGCGGTCCTGCGTCCCAAACTCGACTCGACCCGGGGCATCACGCTGTCCAACGGCTTGGCTCCCTACCTCTCGGAAAAAGCTACCGCCGACGGCACCGCGGTCGACGGCGACTCCTACTGGGCGACACTCGCGGCTCTCGACGAAGCGGTACGCAACGCCGTGTGTGTCGGGGCCGACCCCAGACACTTGGCGATCCTCGACAACTTCTGTTGGCCGCGCTGCGACGACCCCGCCCAACTCGGCAGCCTCGTCCGCGCCGCCGAGGCTTGCTACGACGGGGCGATGGCCTACGAGACACCGTTTGTGTCGGGCAAAGACTCGCTGTCCAACCAGTTCACCACCGAAGACGGCCGACTCATCACTATTCCACCTACGATGCTCATCTCGGCGTTGGGCATGATCGACGACGTGACCCGCGCCCGGACCATGGACGCCAAAGCCTCCGGCAACGCGCTCTTGATCGTTGGGTCCACGACGCCGAACCTCGGCGGCTCGCATCTAGCCGCCTGCGGCTTAGCACCCCAAACCGCCGACTTGCGCATCCCCCGCATCGACCTCGCCGCCGGCCCACGCAACGCCGCTGCGGTCGCCTCGCTAATCACCGAGCGTCTAGTCGCCTCGGCCCACGACTGCTCCGAAGGCGGCCTCCTGCCCGCGGCCGCCGAGATGGCTTTCGCCGGCCGTGTCGGGCTGGACTTGGACCTGACCGCCCCGCCAGAAACGACTGCCTCGGGTGAGCTCAACCTGATCGCCAAGTGCTTCGCCGAAACCCCTAGCCGCTACCTGCTGGAAGTCGAACCCGACAAACTCGACGCGGTGATCAAGTCGCTGCGTGAGGCCGGCACGCCTTTCGCTCAGATCGGCACCTTCGCCGATCACCAAGACCTCGCGCTCCGCACCGCGACCCAGGGTCAGGTCTGCACCATCCCGCTCGACGAACTCCGCAGCGCCTGGCTCAAGCCGCTGGACTGGTAAGCCTCGGCAACGTCCGCATAACTCGCAGCAGTTCCACCGGGTACAAACGCCCGGCGATATCCCTTAAACTCCTTGACGCCAGGTCGGTGGCGGGGGGACGCCGCGGGCCGGGAGCTATTTTTCGGATCATTTCCCGTTCACCCCGTTAGCACGAAAGAGACACATCATGGGTTACAAGATCGACGAAATCGAAGGCATCGGCCCCGCCAAGAAGGAAGCCCTGGCCAAGGCCGACATCGCCACCACCGACGACCTGCTGGGCAAGTGCGCCGCCCCCGCCGGCCGCAAGGCCACCGCCGAGGCCACCGGCCTCACCGAAAAAGAACTGCTCAAGTTCGCCAACATGGCCGACCTGATGCGCATCAAGGGCGTGGGCGAGGAGTACTCCGAACTCCTCGAGGCCGCCGGCGTCGACACGGTCAAGGAGCTGGCCACCCGCCGCGCTGACAACCTCACCAAGAAGATGGAAGAGGTCAACGAAGGCAAGAACCTGGTCCGCAGCCTGCCCAGCGAATCCACCGTCTCCGGCTGGGTCGACCAGGCTAAAGAGCTGCCCCCGATGCTGAGCTACTAAAAGCTACGCCGCTGCAGGTGGTGCCACTGGGCGCTCCCACAATCCATAAACCCGAAGCCCGCGGAGTCCATCCGCGGGCTTCTTTCGTAGACTACCCGTGCCATGGCCAAAAAACCTAGCCCCCAGCTCACCCGCATCCTCAAACAGGTCTTGCTGCTCGCACTGCCGCTGATCCTCAGGGCACTCAAGAACCGCAAGGCCCAAAGCAATGCGGGGAGCAGCCCCGAAGGCGCGGGGGTGAAGGTGACCGACCGCAGCGCGGGCGCGCTGACCGCCAAACCGGCCAAGGCACGAAAGCGAGAGAGCAACCAGCCCCTGCCCGCCCCGCCGAGCGCGGCCGGCCGCGGCGTGAAAGCGACTTCGCGCGACCGCTCCTCCCCGATCGCCGAACTCTTCCGCAAGCGTCAGTCGGACGTGATCCTCACCGACACCGGTACCGTCGTCCACCTCTTGCCGGACGACAACGAGGGCTCACGCCACCAGCGCTTCCTGGTCGAGATCGATCACTGTGATGTCACCATCAAGATCGCCCACAACATCGACCTCGCCCCCCGGGTCCCGGTCAGCGAAGGCGACCACATCGAGTTCAAGGGCGAATACGAATGGAACGAACTCGGCGGAGCCCTGCACTGGACCCACCACGACCCCAAAAAATGGCGCGAAGGCGGATGGATCGAACACGACGGTCACCGCTACGAATAACCGGCTCATGCCGGGAGCTACGAGATGATCGTGGAACGGACGCCACCTAAAAAGTAAAGCCAAGAAAATGCTCTCGCCGAAGACAACTGGTTAACCGTCATTAGCATCCAGGAAAGCCCGCTTCCGGGCTGAACGCAGATCAACCGGTCATTCCAGGTATGACCTCAAGCCCCCGACCTCGGGCCGCGGCCACCCTTCAAGGCCCGATAACGTCGACGGTTTTGACACTGATAAAATGGGATAAATTGCCCAAGATCAAATGTAAACAATTAAAAAAATTGTTCTTATGACAATAAATTCTGCCTAGTAATTACCCTATCGTCGATATCTTGTGAAATATTCGCGTAGCCCATGATTTAGACTTGCACGAGTGCGGAGGTGCGATTAAATTAAGTGTGCGGGAATTGGTTCCGCCTCGAAATGGCTCTGTACTCCACTTTATCATCTGATTAACCCTACTTAGGAGGTTTGATATGTTTAAGTTTGTTTCAGCTCTCGCTCTCGGTGCCGGCGTGTTCGCCGGAACCTCGGCTTCGGCCCAAATCACTAACGTCGACATCGAAGGTGTTGGCGACAGCACCCAGGTCCTCGATCTGTCCGATGGCCAGGACATCCTGATCGACTTCCTCGGCCAGTTCACCGGCGCCCAGCTGCTCGTCCAGCTCGATACCGGCGTCATCAACACCGCGGCCAACCCCTTCCCCACCGGCGGTGAAACCGATACCACCTTCATCACCACCGGCAACAACCCCGTCAGCTTCCTGACCGTTCCCTCGATCGCCGGCGCCGCCGTCGACCTGGGCGGTGGCGAGCCCCTCGGTGGCTCCGGCACCGTCGCCGTCGTCAGCCCCAGCCTCTTCGACGTCGCCGCCTTCGTCCCCGCTGCCCAGCAGACCGATGACAACTTCGACGAAAACGGCTTCATCATCGGCCGCGTCGGCGTCTCGGACGATGCCAACGGCACGGTTTCGATCCTCGCTTCCGCCGGTGGCGAAATCGTCATCCTCGAAAACCTGCCCATCATTGATGGCGTTGTCGTTCCCGAGCCCACCACCGCTGGTCTCCTCGGCCTCGCCGGTCTGGGCCTCATCGCCCGCCGTCGGCGTGCGTAAGTCAGCCTTCTAAGTAAGTGCACGACCGGGACACCCTCCAAGGTGTCCCGGTTTTTTTATGTCTCACACTGATACTCAGCTCAGCTTGCTCCGCCACCTGCTACATCCAATAAAGGACGGCTCTAGGGATCAGCCCATCGGCTTGGCCCCAAGCACAATAAATCCGTGCGGGAAGACAGAAAACCGTCTTATCCTTACGGTAATCGACCTCAAGTCTTGCACCCGTTTGTCGATCGGCGCCTGTGGACAAGAAACAGGGGAACCTGACGCCGATCAGAAACGCGGGTTTTACCATGGGTTTCTTCTGGCTCAATCACCTTGGCAGCATTAAACTGAACCGTGTGAACAAATCCGACTCGATGCGGAAGAGTTCTCCATCACTCCTGTCCCGCAACTGCCTCCGGAGGTTTGCTATGCGTTAATCAATTTTCGTGCTTACGTATATCCTCGTAGCCGGCCTGTTCGCCTCCACTTCCGCCTCGGCCCAAATCACCCGGATCGATATCGAGGGTGTAGTGTAAGAGATAGCACCCAGACCTTTGACCTGTCCGATGGCCAGGACATCCTGATCGATTTCTTCGGCCAGTTCACCGGCGTCCAACTGCTCGTCCAACTCGATTTCGGCACCATCAACACCGCTTCTAACCCCTTCCCCACCGGTGGTGAAACCGATACCACTTTCATCACGCCCGGCAACAACCCCATCGACTTTGCGTCCATCCCCACGATCCCCGGCGCGGCGGTCGACCTCGGTGGTGGCGCACCCCTCGGGGGTTCCGGCACCGTGGCCGTCCTCGCTTCGGCCGCCGGCGACATCGCCACCCTTGAACTGCCCATCGTGGACGGCGTCGTCGTCCCCGAGCCCACCACATCTTCCTCAACGTCCGCAAGGTCTTCGTGGACGAGCTGCCGCCCTATATCAAGCTGCCGCTCGCCGAGACGATCCAGGGCCGCTGGGGCCAGAAGATCAAGGGCTGATCACGCTCCCGCGTCGTGTCCCCACTAACCGCGCGCTGCGGGCATCACGGATTCAGCAGGGGCTACGACCCCGATCGATTTAGGGACAACCCTGATCGACAGGCCGTGGTCACAGACTATTTTGATGGTATCACTACTATTTTCGGAGGAACGTCATGCCGCGTTTTTTACTCGGTTCATTGCTAGCCACGCTGTTCACTGCATCCACACTCGGGCAGGTCACCGATCTCCGGTTCGTGCTCAACGAAGAGGTGGGCGGCGGGGCGTGCGATATCGTCATCGATTTCGAGGGCCAGTTCACCGGCGTGCAACTGCTCGTCCAGCTTGCAACCGGGACCATCAACCTCGGCTCCGAGCTGTTCCCCGTCTTGCCCAATGAAGGCGACGTGACCTTCATCACCACCGGCAACAACCCCGTCAGCTTCGCGACCGTCCCCTCGATCGCCGGTGCGGCGGTCGACCTCGGCGGCGGTGAGCCCCTCGGCGGCACCGGCACCGTGGCCGTCGCCAGCCCGACCCTCTTCGACGTCGCCGCCTTCGTCACCGCCGCCCAACAAAATGAATCCAACTTTGACGAAACCGACTTCATCATCGGCCGCCTCGGTGTTTCAGACGACGCCAACGGAACCGTCTCGGTCTTGGCTTCCGCCGGCGGCGATATCTTCACCGCTCATTTCATTTTGACTGATGGTGTCAGCTTCGCTTGCGTTCCCGAGCCCGCGACCGCGGGGCTGTGGGGTGTGGTCGGGTGCGCCCTCATCGGACTCCGCCGTCGTCACCGCGTCGCTTAGGCAAG
This sequence comes from Planctomycetota bacterium, assembly GCA_039033595.1. Taxonomy (GTDB): domain Bacteria; phylum Planctomycetota; class Phycisphaerae; order Phycisphaerales; family Phycisphaeraceae; genus Algisphaera. The sequence goes on from JBCCCG010000012.1 coordinate 133,083, forward strand.
CTTTTACCTGTGTCACAGGTAAACCCGCCCGAATCAACGCCGGGTAAACCGCTGGGTTTGGCCGCGGCCGAACAGCGCCGCGGAGCCATGGTGATGGTGCCGACCAGGCGGCGCAGCGGTTACGCCACATAGCCATCTACAACCGAAACGCCGTCTTCGTCGTCATCGGGCTCGGTCGACGCACCGTTCACGCCGGTCAGAGCGAATGCGCGTTCGGACTCGGCCTGGCTCAGCAAGTACAGCCAGGCGGCACGGGCGGACATCGGCTCGGACGGTGGCGGACCGGATTCCTCGGCCGGGGCGGTCGCGACGATCACCTGGCTCGCCGGCGTCGATGCGGCAACGGTGGCTTCTTCCGGTGTCTCGACGGCCGCAACGGGTGACGTCGAAGTCGTCGCTGCTGGCGTGACCGCGTCGTCGGAAGCCGCGAGAGCCGCCGCGGAGGCGGCGACCGGTGCGGTGTTGCCCCAATTCAGCAGCACGCTGTTGAGTTCGTTCTGGCTGATCTGGCCGTCGGCAAATTGGGCGGCCGCGACCCAGCCCTCGGGCAGATCGCTGCTGCCCCAGTTCAGCAACACGAGGTTCAGATCGCCCTGAGAGACGATCTGGTCGCCGTTGTAGTCGCCGACGATGAACTCGGGGGTCAAGACGTTGGAGAGGCCGAAGAACTCGAGCGTCGCGGCCATGACCGCGTTGCGCTGCGACGCCTGATCGATCGTCTCGAACGGGAAGCCGAGGTTCACGACATTGCCCAGGCCCACTCCGCTACCGTCGTACTGCACGGCCGCCGTGCCGCCCGACCCGCCGACGTAGGTCAGCGCCGCGGTCGCGCCGTTCAGCGGCGCAATCACGTCGGGGAACTGGGCGTCGTACACGGTGTCGCGGGTGTCGAAGTCCAGGCTCAGCCCCTCGAAGATCGAGCCGGCGACGCCCGCGGCGTTGTAGGTCCCCGCGTCGTCGGCGACGTAATCCGCCCGGAACTGGCTGTTGTAGAAGAACCGCCCGTTGTTTAAGAAATCAAGATCCCAAGCGATCTCTGCGCCGCTGACGAAGAAGTTCCCGCCACCGGCGAGGTACCCGCCCACCGCCGACTGCTCGGTGAGGCTGAAGGTCGCGTCGGCCGAGGATTCTTCACCGCTAATCCAGAACACCGCGTCGTAGTCCAGCAGGTCCACCGCCCCGCTCGCGACGGCTTCGTTCTGCACGGTATTGATGCTGATCTGCCCGTTGCCGTAGGCCGCGATCGCCTCGGCGTGTTGCACGGCATAGTCGAAGCTGTTGCTCAGCTGCGGACGGACGCGTTCGATGGTATTGGCGCTCGCCGGGTTGGGGAAACCCTGCGTCGGATTGAGGGTGCGGTCGAGCCGGTCGAAGCCGTTGACGATCAGTACCCGCTGGTCCGCGGCGTCGGGCAGGAACGCCACGGTGTCGGGCGACAGCGACTGGCCCGCGGCATTCACCGCCGCGACCCGGAAGTAGCGCGGGCCTTCGGCCGGGCCGAGGTCGGTCACGAAGAACTGGGTGTTGAGGGCACCGTCGACGTACGTCCCGCCGTCAAAACTCACACCATCGGTTGACTGGTACACCATGTAACCCGTAGGCGCATCACCGACCTGGTCGTCGGACGCCGGCAGCGACCAATTGAGTTGGGCGACCCCCGTAAAGACTTCGGAGGTCCGCAGGTCGGTCACCGGCGGGGGCAGGTTCAGGATCGGCGTCGCGCCGCCGTCTACGTCGTTGAAATACTCGATGATCCCTTGGTAGGTCGCCCGGGCGATCGCGTCGCGGACCTTGGGATCGCGCATGAGTTCGGCGTCGAATTGGTTGTCGTGGAAGGCGGTCTCGAGGATCGTGGCGTCGAACTCGTTGGCGGCGTAGAGGTTGTTGATCTCGCCGTAGTTGAACGACGCCTGGAACGTCAGGTTGTCTCCACGGTCGAACCAGTTGTGCTCGAACGCGCCGTTGAGCGCGACGAGGTCGTCGTTGACCTGCTTGGCCAGGGTGCGGGCGAGGTCGAACTGGTTCGGAGTAGCCCCGCCGTTAGCGGTGTTGTGCAGGCCCAGCGCCCCGCGTCCGCCGCCGGCGTTGGAGTGGAAGCTTACGAAGACGCGGTCGGACAACGAGCCGTCGGCCGAGCGGTTCATCCGCGCCGCGTGGCGGATCGAAGACGACACGACACCGCCGACACTGCCCGACGCCCCGACGCCGAGTTGCTCCTGCACCCAGTACAGCGACGACTCGTCCTCGCGCGGATAGGTCGAATCGCCGATGCCGTTGCCGAAGCGGATGGCGTCGGCGATGACGACGCTGCCGCTGGGATCGTCGCTGCGGTTGGAGATGTCGACGTAGGCGTCGGTGCCTGCCTCAAGGTAGTACTCACCGAGGTAGACCCAGCCGTTACCCACGCGGCGATGGTTGATTGTGACCTCGGTAATCCCGCCGGCGTGGTGGACGCGGTAGAGCTGTTCGACGCGGTCCGAGCCAGCGCGGGTCCAAGCGTACACCGGGTAGTGCCCGGCTTCCGGGATGTCCGGGCGGTATCGGGCGTAGGCCGTTTCGGTGGCGTTGGTGCTCGCGAAACGGTACGGCGTGTCGCCCGCGGTTCCGAAGTAGATCGGCGACGAACTATTCGACCAGTTGCCGACGAACGTGACTTCAGCGTCGTCGTTATCGAGCACAACCTCGTTGAGCTGGTGTCCGGCCGGCCTCAGCGGTACCACCGTCGCCCCAGCGTTCCATAAGTAATCGATCAAGAAATTCATTTGATCGATATTGCCGAAGTCTTCGACCATCTCGAACGTCTCGGGCCGCTGGGTGACCCAGGACGAGCCGGTAAACTCCCAGCCGTGCCCGGCGTGAACATATACAATCTTTTCGCTCAGCGAGCCTTCGGGCTGGGTACCTACGGGCACCAAATCCCCCGAGAACAAGATGCGAGGCTCGATCGGCTCGAAGCAGACCGGGCCCGGCCGGTCGCGCAAGGGGCGGTCGGGGGAACGTAAACGGGGCTGGCTCAAAGATTCACTCCTGGATGGCTGGCAGGAATTCGACATCCCGACCGGCCTCACACTCCTAAACTAAACGTAACCGACGACTCGAAATACGTCAATAAAAATTATATAATATTTTCAATCGCATCCGGCCGCTGTCGGCCTCCGTCGAGCTTTCGATCTTCCACGATTTCCATGCCCCCACTCGCCGAGACTCCTGATCCCGCTCCGCATCCCGACTTCGAGCCGGCGCTGCGTGACGCGGTCCGTGGCGAGGTGTCGTTCGACCCGGTGATCCGTGGGATCCACGCCACCGACGCCAGCCACTACCAGGTCACCCCGGCGTGCGTGGTGGTGCCCAACGACGAGGCGGACTGCCTAGCGGCGCTACGCGTGGCCCACGCGTTCCGGGTCCCGATCACACCGCGTGGCGGGGCGACGGCGCTGTCGGGACAGACCTTTGGACCGGGTATGGTGATCGACGTGTCCAAGCACTTGAATCGGGTGCTCGAGATCCATGTTGACGAGAACGTTGGCGCACTTTCTGGAACTTCCGGAAGCTGGGCACGCGTACAACCCGGCGTGGTGCGCGACCACCTCAACGCCCGTCTCAAGCCGCTGGGGCTGCAGTTCGCCCCCGACCCCGCCACGTCGAGCCGGGCCACTGTCGGCGGCATGATCGGCAACAACTCGTCCGGCACCCGCTCGATCGTCTACGGCAAAACAATCGACCACCTCATCGCCTGCCGCTTCGCCCTGCCCGACGGCACGGTCATCGACGCGGCAGCCTGCGACGACGAGACATGGCGGGCCCGCGCTGCCGGTGAAGGGACCCACAGCGGACGCGAAGCCGAGCTTTACCGCGGCGTCAAGCAACTCGTGCTCCAACACCAGGACGAGATCAGAGCCCGCTACCCCAAGGTCATGCGCCGCGTGTCGGGGTACAACCTCGACGCCTTCGTCGACGGCGCGGGCTACACCGGGCCCATCGGCGACTACAACGGAACCCACGCACCCGACAAGCATCGGCCGTGGAACCTGGCCCACCTCATCGCTGGCAGCGAGGGCACACTGGGCTTTCTGCTGGAAGCCACGGTGCGTCTGGTCCCGCTGCCGAAGGCCACGGCCGTGTGCGTTGTGCACTTCGACGACGAGCTCGCGTCCCTGCGTGCCGTGCCCGCGATCAACGAACACGGGCCCTCGGCGGTAGAACTGCTTGATCGGCCGGTGCTGCGCGAAGCCAAGGTCAACCCCGCGACGCGGGACATGGCCACCTGGGTCGAGGGCGACCCCGCCGCCGTGTTGCTGACCGAGTTCTTCGCAAACCCCGGAAGTACTGACCCCGAGGGCGATGTCCGCCAAAGAACCGAGTCGTTCGCGGCCGCGATGCGTGACGCCGGCGTCGGCTACGCCCACCCGCTTATGCTCGACGCGGCGAGGCAAAGCGACGTGTGGGAGACGCGCAAGCTCGGACTCGGGTTGATCTCCAACGTCAAAGGCCCCGTGAAAGGTCAAGCGTTTGTCGAGGACGCTTGCGTCCCCGTCGAGGTGCTAGGCGACTACATCGAGAGACTACAGCGTAAGTGCCGCGAACTCGACATCGACTCGGCAATGTACGCCCACGCCTCGGTCGGCGTGATCCACTTCCGCCCGGCGGTGGATCTGCACCGACCCGACCACCGCGACAAGATGCGGCAGATCGCCGATTTCGCCTTTGAACAAGTGAAAAATGCCGGCGGCATCTTCGCCGGCGAGCACGGCGACGGCTTCGTCCGCGGCGCGTACATCCCCCGCTTCTTCGGCGACGAGCTTTACGCAGCTTTCCGTCAACTCAAGGCGCTCTTCGACCCATATAACCTGATGAACCCCGGCAAGATTGTCGACAGCCCGTCGATGACCGACCCGTCGCTGCTGCGCTACGGCGACGGCTACCGTGTCGCCGAGGTGCCGTCGCTGTTCCAGTACCGTGACCAGGCCCCGGCCGGTCACGAAGGATCCTACTTCCGGGGGGCGGTGGAGCAGTGCAACGGTGTCGGGGCCTGCCGTAAGCTCGGCAGCGGCACGATGTGCCCGTCGTACATGGCCACCCGCGACGAGAAGGACACGACCCGTGGCCGGGCCAACGCGCTGCGGTTGGCGATGTCAGGGCAACTAAATGCAACCAGCGGTGACGGAAACGATATTCCGGGGGCGCTCGCGTCCGACGGGGTCCACGACGTGCTCGACCTGTGTCTATCGTGCAAGGCATGCAAGACCGAGTGCCCCAACGCCGTGGACATGTCGCGGCTGAAGGCCGACGCGCTGCAGATGCGTCACGACGAGCGTGGCGTGCCGCTGGGGTACAAGCTCATCGGCCGCATGCCAGATATCGCCCCGCTGATGCGCGGCCCGCTGGCATGGTTCGGCAAGACGCTCAACCGGTTCCCGCCCTACCGCGTACTGTTTGAGAAAGTCACGGGCATCGACCGCCGACGGCCGCTGCCGACCTTTGCCCCCCAAAACCTGATGAACCTCGCGCGGCAACGCAAAGTCAAGCACGCCTTGACGCTCGACGGCGGCGGCCCGGATGATCCGGTCCCCCCAACTCGCGGTGAAGTTATCTTGTTTAACGACACTTACTGCTCTTACATGGAGCCTCACATCGGCTTGGCGGCGATCGAACTTCTTGATTCCCTGGGCTACGGAGTACACCTCGCAAATACCGGCCAACGTGAGTTCAGTGCCGGCTGCTGCCAACGCCCGCGTCTTTCAAAAGGCATGGTCCGCGAAGCAAAAATACGTGGCACACAAACTTTCAAGAATCTCTATCGCATGGGCTACCCGGACACGCCCATTATCTGCCTCGAGCCCTCTTGCGCTTCGGCCCTCGCGGACGATCTGCCCGATCTTGTCGACGACATCGAACTCGGCCAAAACATCGCCTCACGCGTCCACATGATCGATACGTTCCTCGCCGCCCAGGGCGTCAAACTTACCACCGACTACCCCGAGATCCTCTTGCACGGCCACTGCCACCAGAAAGCCCTCTTCGGCACCGCCGCGATCAAGAAGCTGTTCGCCGAGATGCCCGAGACGAACTGCGAAGAAGTCGACTCGGGATGCTGCGGCATGGCCGGCTCCTTCGGCTACGAACAACACGACCTGTCCGAACAGATCGGCGAAGACCGCCTGTTCCCCGCCGTCCGCGACGCAGTTAAGGACGGTAAAACCATCGTCGCCTGTGGCATCTCCTGCCGCCACCAGCTCCACGACTTCCTCGGCGTGAGAGCCAAACACTGGGTGGAAGTCGTGAAACCCAAATCAGATTGAACCACGAAATTACCTAGCTCCGAAGGCACACCGAGCGTAGATTCAGATGAATCCCAAGGCGCTGAGAGGTTGCTGCGGCCGGATTGCTTTGTTTCGTGTACCCCGCGTCTTCGCGGTTTCCGCGTTCAAGCTATCCGGTGCTTCGCCACCGGCCGACCGAAGACCGCCGCGAATGCCGCCGCCATCGCCGTCAGCAACACGAACAAGGCCCACGGCCAACCACCCACCGCGCCGTACACCGTCGACCGGTTATCGACCCGCAGCGTGTGCGTTATCACGCCCGCCTCGTACTCGTCCAAACGGGCCGAGCTACGCCCCACCGAATCGATCAGCGTGCTGATCCCCGTGTTCACACTCCGCGCCATCGGCACGCGGTTCTCGATACATCGCAGGCTCGCCAGCTGCGCGTGCTGACGCCGCATGCCCTTGCCGGGATACCAGCCGTCGTTGGTCAGGTTGACCAAGAAATCCATCCGCTTGCCGTCGGGGCCGTACACCATCTCCCGGCATACCCCGGCGATCGCGTCTTCGTAACAGATCGGCGTGCCCACCTGCCAACCTCCCGGCAGCGTGAACACCACCGGCCCGGCGCCGGGCGTCAACACATAGCTGCTCTCCCACGGGCTCATCCACGCGATCAAGTCCTCGACAAACCCCGGCCCCGGGATGTACTCACCCATGGGCACGCGGTGCTGCTTCTCGTAAGCCGTCGTCTCGATCGCCCCGTCCGGGGCCACGAGGTAAGCCGCGTTGGTCCGCCGCAACTCCGGCGAGATCTCCAAACCGCTCGCTCCGACGATCGTCGCCACGCCCCCCGCCTGCACCACCTCGGGCACCACGTCGCCGAACTGCGCCCGCAGCCCGTACCAATTACGCGTGTCGACAGTCATCTCCGGATTGCCCGCGACCTCACGCATCCTCGCGATGCCCGCCGGGTTCAGCGGGGCCGGCACGATCGTCTCGGGCCATACCACCAGCGTGGGCCGTTGTCCATCTTTCTCTTGCACCGCTTGGCCGTGCAGGCTCACCAGGTCCGACCACTCTTCGACTACCCGCTCGGCCGTGAGCCCGACGGTGTTGTCCTGCTCCCGATGCGTCTGCACCACCGCGACCGTCGGGCCCGCTTCGGTCGCCCCGGCCCACTCGCCGATCCGCCACTGCCCGTAAACAAACGCCCCGACCAGCAGCACCCCGGCCAGCCCCACCGACGTCCGCGGCAGCTTCCGGCGCAGCAGCACGTCCACCACCGCCCCGTTCACCGCCGCGACGACCAGCCCCACCGTGTGCTGCCCCAAGAGATCGGCCGTCTGCACCACCCGCCCGATGTCGCCCGTGTCCCACATCGCCTGCGAGTGTGCCAGCGTGAACCACGAGATCCCCCCCACCGGCCACACCGAACGCAATGCCTCGATGCTCACCCAGCCCAACGGCAACGCCACCACCATCGGCCACCGCAGCTTCTGATTCAACACCCCCGCCGCCAGCACACCCGCCACCGCATTCAGCCCCAACCACACTCCCAACGCCGGCGGTGCTGCCGGCGAGATCGGCAGCAGCCACCGCAGCATCCACAGCCACCACAGCCCCAGCACCACCCAGCCCGTCCACCACAACGTACGCCAGTTCCGCGTCCGCCCCGCCGCCACCGCCGCCGGCACCAGCGCAACGTACGCCAAGAGTCCCCACCCCGGACGCGGGAACGCCAGCATCAACAACACCCCTGTCAGCGCAAACGCCCCGAGGTGCTGCCACATCGCCTCCCGCCGCCGCGACGAAAACTGAAACCGAGATGAACGGCTGGACACCGGCACCCGCACAAGATACCAATTCCCCTCTCCTCTCGGCAGCCCGCTCCCCCGATCAAACTAAATGTAATGACGCTTTTCTTCGATTATCCGGGGGCAAGATCGACTCCTGCAGACCGGGCAAACAGCCGCATTCCCCCTTCAGCGCTCCGCAGTTGGAATAAATGCCCCGCGACGACGATTGACTCCAAAATGCCCTCTTTCTGCTTCCCAACCCCTTCACCCCGTTGTGACCGACGCGACCCGCTTCAGGCATCGCTCAACGGCACCGGCCTGACATTGTTCTGAGCATCAGGCCGTACCCTCGGTGGTCAGACTCTCACTGGCCTCCGTTCTCCCGATATTTTTGCATCGATCTGACCCAAGGCTGTGGCCACAGGTTTTTTCTCCGCGCAATCCAGACGGATGCGTGCCGCTATTGACACCTCCAAGCTCAGGGGTTGCGCAGCCACTCGCTCACCCCTCACCACGGAAATCCATCATGAACCCTCGCTTCATCACCAAAAACATCCACGCCCTGCTCGACTACCCCGTCGCAATCGCTTTCCTGACGCTGCCTTTCCTGCTGGGGCTGGGGAGCTCGCACTCCTTTGCCCTCTGGCTCGGCGTGGGCACGGGAGCCGCGGCGCTGGTGCTCACGCTTCTGACCAACCACAAACTCGGCGTCTTTCGCATCTTGCCCTACCCGTTCCACCTGCTGGTCGACGGCCTCGTAGGCGCGGCTTTCCTCATCGCGCCGTTTGCCCTGGGCTTCTCCGGGCTCGATGCGTGGTTCTACTGGATCAACGGGGTCACCGTTGCCATCGTAGTCGGCCTTCACCAGCCCGAACCCCTCGCCCAAGGCAGTGCCCCTCGGCAACCGGGCATCGCCTAACCCCGCTCCGGCGACAACCCGTGAAGACGGGCTGTTGCCTTTCACCAAACCCGCCGTAAGCCACGAAGACCAACCTGCACTCTCCGAAACGTCTCTGGAAACGCAGATGAAACTCCCCGTCCTGCTCGACCAAGCCCGCGCTTGCCGCGTCTGTGAAGAACACCTACCCGAAGGGCCACGGCCGCTCTTGCAGGGAAGCACCAAGGCCCGCCTGCTCATCATCGGCCAGGCTCCGGGCTTTGCTGCGCACACCACGGGGATCCCTTGGGACGACCAAAGCGGTCAACGTCTCCGCGATTGGCTAGGCTTCACTGACGAGCAGTTCTACAACCCCGATCTGGTCGCCCTCCTACCCATGGGCCTCTGTTATCCCGGCAAGGCGCGTTCTGGCGACGCCCCGCCCCGCCCCGAATGTGCTCCGCTCTGGCATCCGCAGTTGCTCGAGGCGTGGCGCCACGTAGGGCTGACCGTCTACATCGGCAAGTACGCGCACAATCGCTACCTCCGCGAACAGTTCAAAACCATTACCGATGCTGTGCGCGGCTACGGCGCTCTGCTGCCCGAGCGTATCGCTCTGCCCCACCCTTCGCCGCGCAACAACATTTGGCTTAAGAAAAACTCTTGGTACGCCAACCGTGTCTTGCCGAAACTCAAACATCGCATCCGTGCCGTCGTGCGATAAGAAACCTTACCGGTAGATGATCCCGTGATCTATGACTTCAAACGCCGCTCCAACACGTCAAACGTCAGGCTGTACACCAGCCGCGCGATCGCGGGATCGTAGCGGTGGCCCTCGTCGCGCATGAACGCGTGCTGACCGTTGAACTCATGCCAAGTGAAGTTCACGTCGGCGGCGGTCATCGCGTCGTAGATGATCCGCCTCCCCTCGGCGGGGACGTGGGGATCCTGCCGGCCAAACACCATCAGCATCTCTCCCGCGATCTCGCCCATCCGGTCCAGCGAGTCATCGTTCATGCCCTTACCCAGCGAACGCTTGTGGATGTCGGTCGGGTAGTAGCACACGCCCGCCGACACGTCCGGGTTCATCGCGCATCGAAAAGCCAGGTGTCCGCCGATGCAGATGCCCAGTGTGCCGAGTCGGCCGTTGCAAGCCGGGTGTTGCTTAAGGAAGTCCAAAGCCGCCCGCGCGTCGGCGTCGTAGCTCGCCAACTCTTTGGTCGTTTTGAGTTCGTTGCCCCGGTCGGTCCCCGGCTTGTCGTAGTTGTACGCCACGCCCGGGTCCTCGAACTCGTGATAAATCTCCGGCAGTGCGACCACGTAGCCCTGTCCCGCCAGGATCGCCGCCGTCCGGTGGATTGGGCCGGTCACCTGATAGATCTCCGAATACATGACGACCCCCGGAACCGCTTGGTCGGTGTCCGGCCGCAACACGTGGACCCGCATCGGGCCCGTGAGCGTTTCAACATCTGCGTGTTCGGGCGGCATCAACAACATTACATCTCCAGTACAACCATCACCCTGTGAATTCCAAAACCGTGGCCATCACCCCAGATATCTCTTGAATTTGTCTTGAAGACCAAGTTCTCAGGCAGCGGGTTCCGCCCCGCCCTGCCAAGGCCACCGCCCCTCCAACTCCACCGCCAGCGACTAACTCAAGAAGGTCCGGATCAGCACCACTAAGCCCAACGACGCGACCGAGCGCGGCGACGGGTCGATCATCACCATGGCGACGATGTCCGCCGCGACCAGGAATTCCAGTCCCAGCAGGAGCGCCCGCCCCAGCCGACGGTACGTTTCCATCTGTTCGATCAACCGGCCGAGACACTCGGCGGCAAACCAAAGCATGACCACCACGCCCCCCGACGACGATCACCGCCACCCCCACCAACTCGATCGCCACCGCCGACACGGCCACCGGTTCCTCGAACCACTCGGGCTTCGCCATCGCCACGACATTCATCATGTCCCGATTCTACCGCGTCGGCCGCCTGACCCCCGACATCAAAATGACTCCGGTACGGCGCGGGTATTCGCTGTCCGTGAGCCCTCGGGAGGTCGGGAAGAAACTCCGAGGTAGTTTCAGAGTGCAGCGCCCCCAGATCAGGAACCTCGCGTCCTTTCACGGCAGTTGTTGCAAGACATGGTGTGTCGCCGACAACACGTCGCTCAGGACTAAGCTGAACCCGTACGCGCCTTCATGCACCTTATAGACGTGAATCCCATCGTTGTAGAAGTCCCGCCAGTTCGGTCGTTTCCGGAACGCCGCGTTGAGGTCGTAGAAATACACGTTCTCTCGGGCTGCCGCTTGGGCCTGCAGGTACGGCGTGATGTGATCGGCCAGCATATCGTTCACCGCCTGGGCATCGACGTCTTTCAACCAGCCGTCCTCGGGATCACCCGTCAGGACATCCATCGGCCGCAGCAAAAGCACCGCGACCGCCGGGTCGAGCCCGTCGAGGATCGCCGTCATCGCTCGGTCGTACGTTTCGCGCCGCGACGCCTGCGTCTGGTGCCGGTCGGCGTCTTTGTGCCCGGCCTGCAGCGCATCGTTCGTGCCGAGCATGACCACCACCAGCCGCGGCTTCATCTCGTTCACAACCGCGACTCGGCTAAAGCCTTCGGGGTCTCTCGGCTCCCAGGCGTCGTGGCGGTCCCACGAATACGACGTTACGCCGTCCGTCGCCATCGCCGCCGCGGTCCAGCCATAGTCGTGGGCCCGTAGCGCTTGAGCCACCGCGTGATCGGGCCCGAAGGTCGTCACCGGTAACTCAGGCGTACTGTTCTCGGCGAACGCGTAACCCTTGGTCATCGAGTCGCCAATGAACACTACGTCCACCTCCTCGCTCGTCGCCCCAACGCCAATCAACCAAGTAATCATCCAACACCAAACGCATCTCATCGACAAATCGCTTTAAAAAAACGTTCGGTGACCCCTAGCTCTTCTTCGTCGTCAACGAATCCACTTTCTTACTGATTGCCCTCAAGGTTTCCGCAACTTCAATTAACGGAACAACAGTCGGCTCGTACCGTATGCCGGCGATACCCATCGCAAAGGACTTAAATATCCCCACGGACAAGTCCCATCTTCCCATTGCCTGTTGCCTTAGCTCAACACCCGGAGCGGCGCAGTCCAACTGTGTTGAGCCGGGCAAATAATCTCCTAGCAAGATCTCAAGATCAATAATTTGCTTCGGATTTATAAACTTAAATTCGATACGCAAACTTGGCCCTTGTGCGTCACGGCATACGTTTTTTCCATATTCCCCGAGATCATTCTCAATTTCGTGCTTGAGTATTGCTGCACCGTCATTGAACTTTATCAGCATTGAAACTTCGTTAATTACTTCATTACCGGTATTGCCGATTCGCATATTTACGGCCGACAAGGAGGTATTTTCGGATTCACCGACAATGACTTTCACTGGCATCGAAGTCGATTCTGCAACCTGCTGCGAAAACAACTCGGCTTCGCTCAATAACGACCAAGAGATCTGTTTCTTTTTCCGGCTAATCCGCTGAATGATTATTGTGGATGCAATCCCAAATACGAATGTCACAACCCATCCAACAGGAGTCAGCCAGTCAAATGATTCCGCCAGAATAAACATGCTGAATTTCTCGAAACTTTTGAAGTTGATTTATATCTTCAACGCCCTCGCCATCGTGCTGCCCAGGTCGGCCGGACTTTCGGCGATGTGGCAGCCGGCATCGCGGAGGGCGCTGAGTTTGTCTTCGGCGCCGCCCTCGCCGCCGGAGATGATGGCGCCTGCGTGGCCCATTCTTCTTCCGGGGGGGGCGGTGCGGCCGGCGATAAAGGCGGTGACGGGTTTCTTGATATTCGCCTTGATGAAGGCGGCGGCGGCCTCTTCGTCGGTGCCGCCGATCTCGCCGATGAGGACGATGCCGTGAGTCTCGGGGTCGGCCTCGAAGAGCGGGAGCAGGTCGACGAAGTTCATGCCGCGGACGGGGTCGCCGCCGATGCCGACGGCGGTGGAGTGGCCGATGCCGCGTTCGGCGGTCTGCCAGACGGCCTCGTAGGTAAGGGTGCCCGACCTTGAGATAATGCCAACGTTCTTGCCGGTCTTGGCTTCCGACGGGGCGACGTGGATGTAGCCGGGCATGATGCCGATCTTGCAGCCGCCGTTGGTGAGCGGCTGGTCCTTGGATCCGGTACCGGTCGCTTGGGGGTTGCGGGGGCCGGGAGTGATGACACCGGGACAGTTGGGGCCGATGAGCGTAACGCCGGGCTTGTCGGCCAAGGCTTCCTTGACGCGCATCATGTCGAGGACGGGGATGTGCTCAGTGATGCAGCAGATCAGGGTGATGCCGGCGTCGGCGGCCTCAAGAATCCCATCGGCGGCGAACGGCGGCGGCACGAAGATCATCGTGGCGTTGGCGCCGGTGGCGGCGACGGCCTCGGCGCAGGTATTGAACACCGGCAGGCCGTTGGCGTCGGTCTGGCCGCCCTTGCCAGGAGTGACGCCGCCGACCATCTGTGTGCCGTATTCGAGGCAGCCGGTGGTGTGGAACTGGCCGGCGGAGCCGGTAATGCCCTGGCAGATGACTTTGGTATCGGCGTTGACGAGGATGCTCATGGGTGTCTTCGAGGGGGCTTGAGGGTTAGGAGTTGGGGAAAACCGCCGGAACGGGCAGGCAGTCTAACATTCCCGGGCGGGTTGGGGGGTGGCGCATCGGGCCATCGTGCCCGTGGCGATCGGGCCGGGCCCCGGCGGAGACGCTGCGGGCCCGCAGGGCGTTACACTAAACCCATATGGATGGACGCTGCGAGTGGGCCAAGGGCGAGCGGTACGAGGCTTACCACGACCAAGAGTGGGGCGTGCCGTCGCGGGACGAGACATACCTGTTCGAGATGCTGATCCTCGAGGGGGCCCAGGCGGGGCTGAGCTGGTCGACGATCCTGAACAAGCGGGATCACTACCGCAAGGTCTACGCCGGCTTTGACCCCGCGAAGGTCGCGCGGTTCACGGCGGCGAGGCAGGCGAAGCTGCTCGACGACCCCGGCATCGTGCGTAACCGGCTAAAGGTCGCGGCGTCGGTCGAGAACGCCAAGGCGTTCCTCAAGGTGCAGAACGAGTACGGCGGGTTCGCAAAATACGTGTGGGCGTTTGTGGACGGACGGCCGATCCAGAACAAGTTCAAATCGCTCAAACAGGTTCCCGCCAAGACTTCAATCTCCGACATGCTGAGCAAAGACCTGAAGAAGCGCGGCTTCAAGTTTGTCGGTTCGACGATCGTGTACGCCTATATGCAGTCCGTGGGTATGGCCAACGACCACGTGATCGGATGCCCGCGGCACGCGGCGTGCGCAAAGCTCGGCAAGTCGTTCGGGTTGTAACGGCTGGCTCGCAGGGGCGTCCGCGCCGCGGCATCCGTTAGACATTCGGCGTCGTGGAAAATTCTTCGGGAGGTATGCAATAACGCCTCGGGTGGGCCGTTGAACCGGTGTCGATGCCACGGGCGTCGGCTTGTGCCCGTATTACTTTTCTTATCTGGAGTCCTGCGATGCTGAGTACGCTGGTTGTGTTGTCGTCCGCCCTGCTCACCCCGACCCAAGCCGTGATGCCGAGCGTTGCGCTGGAGGTTACACCGAGCGCGGTGGCATTTGACGCGCCGACCGGGCACGACGTAACGGAATTCGCCGGTGGGCCCGAGCGGCGGCGCAACCGCGATCGTGCCGAAGATCGGCGCGACCGGCAGGAAGACGTGCGTGACCGACGGGAAGACCGGCGCGACCGAGCTGAAGACAAGAGAGATCGTGCCGAGGACAAGCGAGACCGGCGGGAAGATGTGCGCGATCGGCGGGAAGACCGCCGTGATGCGCGGAGCGACGACGGGCCGCGGGACCGGGCCGAGGACATCCGCGACCGCCGCGAAGATCGGCGGGATCGTGCCGAAGACCGACGCGATCGCCAAGAAGACAAACGCGACCGGGCCGAGGACCGGCGGGATCGCCGTGAGGACGTGAGGGATCGGCGGGAAGATCGGCGTGACGGCGGTGGGGGTGACACCACGCGGCCGGCCGACGACGTGTGATCTCTGAAACTAAAGACCATATCCTAAGAAGCCTGCCCGATTCGCTCGGGCGGGTTTCTTGCCGCGCGGCTTGTGCCGGTCCGAATCTCGCCGGGTACCGCTACGCCTCGTACAGCCTCGCGACACCAAGGCTTTATCCCTCAATCCGCCTCGGGCTGGATTAAGACAAGGTGCGCCTACGCCAAGGCATCACCGAGTGTAGCCGAGGGTCACGCAGAATCAGAGCGCCCCAGACGATCACGCCCACCACGACCGGCAGGGCAAAGATCTCTCCCACGCGAACCAGCGACGCCGTTGCTCCGCCCAGATAGGCCGTGAGCCAGACCGCGCCCAGGACCGCGGTGCGGGGATACAGGTAAAGCCCGACGCCCAGTAGCTGCGCCGCCGCCAGCCAAGGGATGACCCGCTCGGGGTATCCCAGGGCTCCGCTCAGTTGCTCGGATACGGCGGGCGTGCCCGAAAGCTTGATCGTTGCGGTCGCCACCAACAACAAAGACGCCGCCCCGGCAAGGAACCATCCCACGACCCGCGTCATTTTCGCTGAAGAAATCATGGTTGAGAGGTGCACAGACCGCTACACACGTGCGCGATCGGCGCGGTCGAAAAGCCGTATCACTCAGTACCCTGGCGGCAGTCGGTCGTCGTCCTCATCGTCGTCGAAGTCGTCAGCCCCACGCGGCGCGTCCTGTGGGTGTTGGCCAAACTCGACCGTGATACGCGAGCGGATGCCGCCGCGGCCCTTCCAGTCGGTGACGACCTGCATCCACACCGGCTGCATCGACCGGGCCAAGTCCTCGGCGATCTTGCCGGTGACGGCTTCGTAATAGATACCTTCGTTGCGGAAACTCTGGTAGTAGAGCTTGAGCGACTTGAGCTCGATGCACGCGTCGGCAGGGATGTACTGGAGGATCACGCTGCCGAAGTCGGGGTGGCCCGTCTCGGGGCAGACGCTGGTGAACTCGTCGGAGACATGTTCGATGACGAACGAGCGCCCCGGATTGGGGTTATCAAAGCACTTGAGCAGGTCGCGGTCGGGCATAGGGTGAGGTCGTTGGGATTGGGGGATCGAGGGTTGGGGCTCAGCGAAAACCCATCTACTATAGTTTAGCCCAAGCCGGTTCGGCGGCACAGAAACCCTTCGGGTACCTAACTCGCCTCAGCCCTCAGCTCCCATACCACTTGCTATCATCTCCGCATGGCCAAGCCCATCACCGAACAGGATGTCCGCGATGTCGCCAAGCTCGGCCGCCTGCGGCTGACCGAAGACGAGGTCGCCCACTTCACCGGCCAACTCGCGGCGGTGCTCGACTACGTGGGCAAGCTCAACGAGCTCGACCTCGACGGCATCGAGCCGCTGTACCACGCCTCGGACCACCACAGCGTAACTAGGGCCGACGAGCCACGACCCGGCCTTACACCCGACCAGGCGCTGGCCAATGCGCCGGGGCGGCAGGACGACTTCTTCAAGGTGCCCAAGGTCTTGGGCGACGGCGGCGGGGCGTAGATCGTAGGAACCCGAGAGTCATTCGATGGCACGCCACTCGATCTGGATGCACGAGTTGATCCCTCATCACTACCGTGGCGCGGTCACGTTTTTCGGGACCTTGTTTTCTCTCTTCGCCATGGGCTGGATGATTGATTGTCCGCTGGTGTGGGCGGCGCGGACGACCGAACCTGGCTCAGGCTCGGCACTCTGGGCAACCATGTTTGCCCTGTATTTTTGGGCGGCGAGGCCGGCCCGGCGAAGACGCGATCTCCGTACGAACGAGGCAGGAACAGAATCACATGGGTAAATCAACGCAACCGTACCTCGGCATTGACCTCGGCGGGACCAATATCCAATGCGGTGTTGTGATCGACGGCAAGATCGTTGTCCGCGACGAAACTAAGACTAAGGCGGCCGAGGGCAGCGACGCGGTGATCAAGCGACTGATCAAGCTCTGCGACAAGGTCACCGAGCAGGCGGACCTGTCCCGCAAAGACCTGGGCGGCCTGGGCATCGGCGCCCCGGGCGCGATCGACATGCCTCACGGCGTCGTGATCAAGGCGGTCAACCTCGGCTGGAAAGACTTCCCGCTGGCCAAGGTGCTCGGCGACGAGATGAAGCTGCCCGTAGTCGTGGACAACGACGTGAACGTGGGGGCTTGGGGTGAGCACCGCGCCGGCGCCGGTCAGGGCTTCGCCGACCTGTTCGCCATTTTCGTCGGCACGGGCGTCGGCGGCGGTGTGATCCTCAATGACCGGATCTACCACGGGGCCTGCCACACGGCTGGGGAAGTCGGCCACACGTTGCTGAACGTCGACGGCGGACTCGGCCGCAACACGGTCGAGAACCTCGCCAGCCGCACCGCCGTCGTCGACCTGCTCGTGCAGCTGATCGAAAGCGGCCACAAGTCCATCATCCCCGAGCTCGTCGACGGCGACCTGTCCCGGGTACGCTCCAAGGTCCTCGGCCAGGCCCTCAAACAGGAAGACCCGATCACCGTGGAAGTGGTCCAGCGGGCCGCCGCCCACATCGGCGCGACGATCGCAAACGTGGTCACGCTGCTGAGCCTGCCGTGCGTGGTGGTCGGCGGCGGGGCGACCGAGGCGCTGGGCAAGCCTTGGATGAAGTGGATCCGCGAGGCGTTCGACCGCCACGTCTTCCCCGCCGAACTGCGGTCTTGCACAATCGTGCCCAGCGAGCTCGAGGACGACGCGGGCCTCTTGGGTGCCGCCCTGCTCGCGGCCGAGAGCGGCAAATAAACCGCCCCACCGCGGGGCATTGACACACCCCTCCCCCCGCCGCACAATGCCTGATCTACCGCCACCGTAGCTCAGTTGGTAGAGCAGATCTTTCGTAAAGATCAGGTCGCTGGTTCGAGTCCAGTCGGTGGCTTTGCCCCCGCGCCCGGGAAGCCTCCAGAGCGTGCCCTGGGCCCGGAGAGCAAGCCAATACGGCATCCGGCCGATCGCTGGCTTGGCCGACGCGTTGCGGTTGTCTATGGTTTGAAAACTTGGCGGATATGCCACCTTAGCTCAGTTGGTAGAGCAGCGGTTTTGTAAACCGCAGGTCGTCGGTTCGAGCCCGACAGGTGGCTTTCAGAAGACCAAACGATCATCCGCCGGAACCCTGGGGAGAGCACGGCGACCCACCGGGCCAGGTTGCCTCGGCAAGTGGACCGGGATATCCTTATCAATTCGTCCAAACCCCAATATCCGAAGACCTTAAGAGATAACGAAAATCATGAGTGACGAGTCCACCGCCCTGCTCGACGGCGGCGAGTTCCGCGACACCGCCACCGCCCGCAAATACTTCGAAGCCGGCTACGCCGCCGAGAACGAAGGCGACAGCATGACCGCGATCGAACAGTACGAGGCCGCGTACACCGCCGACCCCGAAGACACCGAAAACTGCTTCCGCCTGGCTTACAACCTCGACCTCGTAGGCGAGGAAGACCAAGCCCTGCACCTCTACGAAGAGTGCGCCAAGCAAGAGAAGCCTCCGCTCAACGCGCTGGTCAACCTCGCGGTCGCCTACGAGGACCGCGGCAAATACGCCCAAGCCGAGCGATGCATACGGCAGGTGCTCGCCACCGACCCGAATCACCCACGGGCCCGGCTGTACATCAAGGACATCCTCGCGTCCAAGGCCATGGTGTTCGACGACGAGCAAGAGAAACGCCTCGAGAAGCACTCGGCTCTGCTCGACACACCCGTGACCGACTTCGAGTTGTCGGTGCGGACCCGCAACGCTCTGCGGAAGATGAACATCCGCACGCTAGGCGACTTGCTCAAGGTCACCGAAGCCGAGCTGCGCAGCTTCAAGAACTTTGGCGACGCGAGCCTCGACGAGATCAAGGCCATGCTCGCCCAAAAGGGACTGAAGCTTGGTCAAGCCGTTGAACAACACCAGGCCGAGGTCAAGCAGCAGGTCTACGACCAACTCAAGAGCGAGGTCGGCGACGACAACGGCATGCTCGACAAGTCGGTCAACGAGCTAAACCTCAGCGTCCGGGCCCGTAAAGCGCTGGCGTTGTTGGGCGTGACCAGCATCGGCGATTTGGTCATGAAAACCGAAGCCGAACTGATGGGTGTCAAGAACTTCGGTATGACCAGCCTCGTCGAGATCAAGGAACGCCTAACCGACATGGGCATGAGCTTGCGAACACTCGAGGCATGAGCCCACCACGATTCACCTGGATCTGAAGGAAGCCCGGCGACCCGTTAGCCGGGCTTTTTTACCTGTGAAGTCACCCCCCGCTGAACCCGGCCCCACCGCCGACACGCCCCTGCGGCACGCGGCACGGGTGTTGGTCATCGACCGCGACGACCGCGTCCTGCTGTTTCGCTTTGTCGATCCGGCCACGGGCGCCGCGTTCTGGATCACGCCCGGCGGCGGGCTCGATGACGGTGAGGCCTACGAAGACGCCGCCCGCCGAGAGCTACGCGAAGAAACCGGGATAAACGCCGACGGCCAACTCGGCCCCTGTGTCTGGACGCGAACGATCGATATCCGTTACGGGCACAAGGTATTTCGTCAGCACGAACGCTATTTTACGCTGCGCGTTGAAGACGTCGCCGTCGACACCACCGGCATGCTCGACTACGAAGTCGAAGACCTCACCGAGCACCGCTGGTGGTCGGCCCACCAGATCGCGGCCCACCATGAACGCTTCGCGCCGTCGCGGCTCGGGGTGCTGCTCGCCGAGTTGGTCGCGGGAAAAGCCGCGGCCACGCCCATCGACGTGGGCAAATAAACCCGGTCCGCTTCGCGGCGTCACTCGCCGCGCGCGACAAATAAAAAAACACCCGCCGGCGGGCGGGTGTCTCGTTGAGATTCCACCTTGGACGTAGACTACTCGTCCGGCGCGGCTTGCAGTTGCCCGGCCAGTTCCTTGATCTGAGGCGCTACTTCCGAATCGGGCATCACGGCGATCGCGGCGTTGAGCATCTCGACCGCCTTGTCCAAATCGCCCATCTCGGCGTGGACCTGCCCCTTAATGGCCATGATGATCTGCTTCTGCTGGTCATCGAGTTCGTTGTCGGCCATGACCTGATTGAGCTTGGCCAAACCCGCCTGAAATTCTTGTTGCGAGAGCAACGCAAAGGCATCCTGCATCTGCTCGTCGATGCGGCCGGCGTTCATCATTTGTTCGTATTTATCCTTGAGGCCCGCGGCACCTTCGGGATCGAGTTCGACGATCTGCTCGATCACGTCGCCGTAGTACTCAACAGCGAGTTCAAGCCCGACCGCATTGAGCGCGGCGTCGAGCGCACGCGCTTTATCGACACCTTCGGCCTCGTCGGCGGCAAGCATCGCTTCGTCTCGTGCCGCCTTACGCCCCCGCAATTCTTCGAGGTGTTCGAGGTAACTGTCCGAGCCTCCGGGCTGATAGCCCGTTTTTGCGTAGGGCAGCCCCGTCGCGTCGGTCAGCAAGATCGTGGGGTAGCCCGCGATGTCGTACACCTCTTGCAGGCGAGCGTTCTGGGCCTTGACTTCGTCGCTCTGTGGCACGGCGTTGGGGTAGTCGAGTTCCACGAGCACGAAGTTCTCGGGTGCGGTCTCCTTGAACGAAGGCTGGTCGAATACTTCTTCGCGGAGCTTGATACACCAGCCGCACCAGTCCGAGCCGGTGAAATCCAGCAATAGGTCTTTGCCTGAATCCGCAGCCGATGTCTTGGCCTGCTCGAAGTTGTCAGTCCAGCCGTCGGGCAGGGCGCAGGCCGAAACGGCCAGGACGCCGCAGGCAAGCCCGGCGGCAAGATTCGA
>JBCCCG010000013.1:0-133314 GCA_039033595.1 Planctomycetota bacterium
CACCCCACCCTCGGCACCAACCCCCACTCCTGGGGCTTCCCCACGACCGACGCCATCGGCTACCCCATCATCATCGACTGGGCCACCTCCATCGTGGCCATGGGGCGTATCCAGCAGTTCGAGCGCGAAGGCAAGACGCTACCCGAGGGCTGGGCCGTCAACGGTGACGGCCAACCTACACAGAATCCCCGCCAAGCCAAAGCGCTGTTCCCGTTCGGAGCGCACAAGGGCTACGGCCTCTCGCTCATCAACGAACTCGTCGGCGCGTTCATCGGCGGCTCACTCCCCACGATCCGCTCCCGCCCCGACGCCGCGCTGCGCGTCGACCCGTCCGGGATTGAAAAGACCACCCCCGCGTTTTTCTTCCAAGTCATCCACCCCGACGCGCTCAGCGCCGGCGCCTTCGCCGCCGACCGTGATCAGGCCGCCAACGTCAAGGCCGTGATCGAAGACGTCCTCGGCCACGGCAACACCGAAACCGGCACCATCCTCCCCGGCCAACTCGAATACCAAGCCGCTCAGGCCAGCGAACAGGCCGGCGGGCTGGTGTTTACCAAGGCGGAGATCAAGGAATTCGAAGCCATCGCAAAAGAATGCGGCCACGCGTTTGATCCAGATTCGTTGCATGCCGCCTGATGGAATGCGAGTTTTTGCCGAAACGGTCAGGAACCAATTTTTGAGCCGCGATAGATTGAACCACTGGCCCGGCCCAACATGTTTGCCAACGCTTTTACAAATTAAGACGGCGGCATTTCTTTAAGCCACGGTACAAACCGCCATTGCTCTCCATCCCAGACCGTCAGGCCCTTTTCGCCCTGCATTGGCACGAGGCGCTCGGCGTTGCCCATATCTACACTCGGCCCATCAGGCGAAGACAGATCGATCGCCTTCAAGCTTCCGGATTCGTAGTGGTAACCGATCCGATGACGAACCGCGAAAACGGCGGTAGCGCTCCTGCGACGCCTGTAATCGTCAATTTCTCCGAGTAACTTCCCATCCGCCGCGTCGAAAACGTGAAAGCCACACACAACCGTGACGCCGTCGAACGCAGTTACTCGGTAGCTCGGGTGAAGTTCGTACCCAAATTTTATTGAGTTTCGCTCGTGATTGCTCAGATCAAACGTATGGAAAACTGAATCCACAACCCACACCAATCGATTACCAAAGCGATAGGGTTCGCTGGGGTAGTCGAGCCCTTGTTGCTGGGACCACCGCTTCACGCCCGGGCCGACGATTCGCACCAGATCTTGTAAGCGAAGGGTATCCGCATCGAAAGGCACGAAATAAACCGGCGGCCTCTGTTGCACTGCATGCCCTACAGACCGGTCCTGCACGAGGAGGCCGTCGGGATAAAGCGCTAGGCAATCCAGCCAACCAAGATCCCGCGTTACCGGCGGGTCCGCTGCGGTCACAAAATGAAGGTCTCCGCGCGCCTCAAGGAGCAGAGAACCATCTTCACGGATCGCGATCTGGATTCTAGTGTTGCTATCTACGTATCGGTAAATCAACTTCGCTCTCTCGGCGTCCAGAGGCTGAAGGTAGAACAGGTGTGTAAATGTCCGCGCACGATGCAAAACTGTCTCTGGATGAACCTTTGAAACCAGCCATACCGCATAACCCGATTCGACTTTTAGGAGCTGCGCCTCCTCGGTCGAAGGGTTGATCCAATCGACATCGGCTGCGATGGAGACACCCGGGATGAGTAGTAAGCTGATAGCGCGAAACAGGATGACGGGCGGCAAGCAGCAAGACCGATTAAGCATAGCCATGATAAATCCAAACAGGTTTGTTCTTCATCAACGAAGCGGACCCAAGGGCATGAGGTCGTCAAATGATTGGAGGGAAATAGCCAACAAAACTCGAAGTCATCAAAACTCAACTTCGCGGACGATAAACGCCGTCGATATCGCGTGGTCGATGAAATTCTGCTCGTCTTTGAGGAGCGCGGCCCCGAGCGCCTGCCCCTCGGGCGAATTCATCCCGGCCATGAGATCCTCTTCCGACTCGAACCAGACCTCGGCCACGCCGTCGTACTAGGGCTGCATGTTCCGTGATTCGATCATGCCCTGGTTCAGTGGCGAGTCGAGCGTCTGCGACTGGACATAGCGTTTCGCCCGCATGGTCGACGCGTTCGCTTGGAAGAACAGGCCGTGCTTGTTCTGCCAGTAGTCGAGGAACTGTTCCCGGGTCAGGTCGGGATGGCGGCGGA
The DNA here is from genome assembly GCA_039033595.1 of Planctomycetota bacterium. Classification (GTDB taxonomy): domain Bacteria; phylum Planctomycetota; class Phycisphaerae; order Phycisphaerales; family Phycisphaeraceae; genus Algisphaera. Next base: position 2,210 of record JBCCCG010000013.1, read on the forward strand.
GACACATGACCAGTTTGATCATCTCAGGATTACCTCGGTAAGTGGGCGGCAGGACGAGTCGCGTGCTGAAGTGTACCCAAGGTTGTGCGAGTCCGATCTCCGTATTCCCGTGGCGGGCCGTTGCCGTAAACTCGCGGGGCGATGCCGATGCCCACAGAAATTCGTACAACGCGACTGGTGCTCCGCCCGTTCCGAGCTGGTGACGTGGAGGACGCGCTGGCATATCGAAACGACCGGGAATTCGTGAGGTTTCTGCCGCATATCCCTTACCCGTTCACGCGGCGTAACGCCGAGGCGTTCGTGGAGCGCAACATGGCCGAGGACTGGGAAAAGTCGCCGACGTTTGCCGTAGCGCTGAACGGCCAGGTGATCGGTACGGTAAGCTTTGAGGTCGAAGCGGAAAGCGACACGGCGATGATCGGGTACGCGATCGGGCGTCCGTGGTGGGGCCGGGGGATCGCCACCGAGGCCGCCACCGCGGCGATCGCGTGGGCACACAGAGAGTTCGGCCTCACGCGGGTGTGGGCCTCAACCCAGGCGGGAAACACCCGATCGCAGCGGGTGTTGGAGAAGTTGGGCATGCATCGCGAAGCGGTCCGAGCCAAGGACGACCCGGGGCGTGACGGACGCCCCGCCGACGAAGTGGTGTACGGCCTCGACCTCAAGCGCTAACACCGCCATCCATTCCCCCTGAGTCGTTGTTATCCGTATTCCTTCCGCCAGCCTTCTTTGGAGGCCCCGCAATCGGGCGAGGTTACGCTTTCGCTCGGGATTATGCATGGGGCATAGCCGGGCTCGCCGTGCCGTTGAGCTATGAATTGAGGGAAATTGCGTATTGGAGGCCGACCGACGAACGCTTAAGTTGATGACGTGCGCATCTGCACATGGGGTGTGTTGTGTTTTTTAGCCCGCTTCGGCCCGCCGTCGACGAGACGGCGGCGAGGGGTACCTCTGACCAAGCGGGCACGGCTCGATTAGAGATTTAGAAGAGGAAGGGTTGGGAACATGAGCGGCAAGCAGATCGGCAGCGGGGTCGTCACGGGGATCTTGATGTTGGGCGCGGCACAGGCCTACGCCAACGGCGTCGCCGTGCCCGACGTGGCCTTGTCCACCACCCAGCCGGCCGGACTCAACAACGTCAACTTCGAAGACGACGCGTTGGTGGGGTACGACCCGGTCACAAATTTCGCGGTGCAGCTGTTCGATCTCGCTGATGAGTTCGGCATCGCGCGCGACCTCGACGCGGCGCACGAGTTGCCCAACGGCGACCTGATCGTCTCCACTCAGGCGGGCGGCACCTTCGGCGGCCTGACGTTCACCGAATCGGATCTGCTCGAGCTCGACCGGGTCAACGGCACGGCGTCGGTGTTCCTCGACGCCTCGGCGATCGGGCTGACCGGTCTCAACAACACCGTGCCGAACATCAACGCGGTCCACGTCCGGGCCGACGGCACCGTGCTGTTCTCGACCGCCAGCAACGACGGCGTCACGCTCGGCGGCAACACCTTCTCGAAAGACGATGTCATCGCCTACGACCCGGTCGGGGGTACGGCGAACCTGTTCTTCGACGGCTCGCTCATCACCGGCGGCGAGCCGGACCTTCTGGCGTTCGCCGAGATCGACGCGGACCACGTCCTGCTGGCCGCGAGCAACGAAGGCAGCAGCACCAGCGGCTTGCTCACCCTCGGAGGCCTGACGTTCAGCCGCGATGACCTAGTGCTCTACAACACGGCCAACAACACCTCGACACTATTCCTCGAGGGGCTCGTGGAGTTCGACAACCCCGGCGAGATCATCGACGCGGTGACTCCGGCTGTGGTCCCCGAGCCGAACGCCGCCGCCCTGCTCGGGCTGGTCGGGCTCGCGGCGCTGCGTCGCCGCTGACCACGTTCGGTCCGTCTCGGCCGGCTGCGCCACGCACGCCGACTTACGAAACCTTGGTTCAACGCCTTCCGGCGATCTGAAAACCGGCGATTCCGCCCCGTAGGGTGGAGACGCCGCGATGAAGACCCTGCGTTCGAAAATCGTCTTAACCGCCCTGCTGACCCTCGCCCTCACGATCGTGCTGGGCGGGTGCGCGGCGCAGCGACACCTCAAACACGCCGAGGCGGCGCTGCTAGCGGACGATCCCGTGTCCGCCCGGCATCACTTCCGCCGGGCGCTCGAACACGACTCGAAACTCGCGGACAAGCCCGAGTTTGCCGAAGATTTCCGCGTGGCGAAGCGGGACGCGGCGGTGGTCGAGGGCGAGCGGGCCTTACGCGACAGGCAGCCGTGGGACGCGATCGAACGGTTCGAGGTGGCGCTGCGGCTTGAGCCGGAGTGGTCGTCGGCGGTCGACGGATTGGTACGAGCGCACCAAGACGCGGCGGACCAGCGGCACGCGTCGGCCCTCGCCGCGGCCGACGCCGGTGACCTACCCGCCGCGCGGGCGGCGCTGGACGATGCCTTGCAACACGTCCCCGATCACCCCCGCGCCAACGCCGCGTTGGTCAGCCTGACCCTCGCCGAAGACCGACAACCCGAGCCCTTCCGGCAGGCGTCCCGGTCGCTTTCGCAACGCGACTGGGACGCCGGGTTGGCGGCGCTGCGGCGGAGTATCTCGTCGGTGCCCGACTTCCTGCCCGCCCGAGCGGTGCTGCCCGCGGCGCTCGACGACGCGGCGCAAGACCATCTCGACCGCGGCCGCTCTGCTTTGGCCGCGGGGCAGTTCGACGACGCCGACGCGGCGCTGCGACGCGTTTCCGATTACCGGCCCGAGCACCCCGAGCTTGACCCGGCCCTGGGTGCCGTCCATCTCGCCCGCGCCGACGCGGACTTTGCCGCCGACCGCACCGGGGCGGCATGGGTGGAGTACCGCAAGGCCGAGCATCGTCTCGCCGGACACCCGGACCGCGACGCGGCACGGGCAGGCGCGCAGCGCGCCGCGGATCTGATCCGCGATCGACACCGCCTGAGTATCGCGGTCACGGCGCAAGACGACGACCGCCGGTCCGAAGCCCTCGCTGATCGGGTGCGCCGGCGCCTGGCCCGAAACAAGTCGGCGGCGCTGCGTCTGGATCAAGGCGGCGAACAGGTTTTACTCACCATCGATCGCCTGAGCCTGCCCGCCCACGCGGTCCGCACCGAGCACCGGCAACACGCCTACGACGTCGAATTCGATGTGCCCAACCCCGAGGTCGCGAACCTGCAGCACGAGCTGTCGAACGTCGGGGGTTGCCTCCACGACCTGCGCCGCCGCGAGGCCCGGCTGTGTGTCCGCTACGAACACCTGCAACACCACGACCCGGTCGCGGCCCAGGCGTTCTACCCCAAGCTGCACCGCGTCCGCTGCGACATAGAGGACGCGGAGCGCAAGAACCGCCGGCTGCACCGGAAGCTGCGTCACACGTCGACTCTGATCACCGCCGTAAGGACCGAGCATTGGCCCTACACCGTCGAACACCACAAACGCACCGCAAAACTCGATGCCTCGGTCGAATTGATCGATCTGCCGGCTGTCCACGCCAAGGTGCGTATCGAGGACACCGACACCGTGATCCACAACGCCCGCCCCGACCTCGGCCTCGCCGAAGACCCGCTGCGCCTCCGCACGGACGCCGACCTCCGTGACGAGCTCATCGGCTGCGCCGCGGACACCTTAGCCAAACGGATTGCCGCTGAGCTGGTCGATCGCCGGGTCGCTTCGCTGCGGGATGAGGCGCGGTCCCTGCAGACCGTTGACCCCATCGCCGCGCGAGAATCCCGTGTCGCGGCGGACCTGCTCGGCGGACGCGGACGAAACTAATCGTGCCGCAGCGCGACGATCGGGTCCTGCTGTGAGGCACGGACCGCGGGGTAAACGCCGAAAGCGATGCCCACCAACACCGCGAAACCGAACGCGATCACGACCGGCAGCGGCAAGACCACCGGCGGCTCGAGCCCGCCGTAGGCATTGGCGTACCACGCCAAACCGAGCGATACGATCAACCCCGAGCCGACACCGATGAGCCCGCCGACGCACGACAGCGTCGTCGTCTCGACGAGGAACTGCGCGACGATGTGCCGGCGTGTCGCGCCGAGCGCACGGCGGATGCCGATCTCGCGGGTCCGCTCGGTGACCGAGGCGAGCATGATGTTCATGATGCCCACACCGCCGACGAAGAGGCTCAGCCCGCCGATGACGATCATCAGCACGTTGCTGCGGAACTGCACCCGCTCGGCCTGCTCGATCAACTCCAACGGCACGACCATCGTCACGTCCTGCGCCTCGGCGTGTCCCCTCTCAAGCAGGCGCTCGAGCTGCTGGGCAACCGTCTTGACCTGCGACTGGTCGGGCACCTGCAAGATGACCTCGGTGATCTCGATCTGCGTGCGCTCCCGGCTGCCCGAGCCCAGCGACTGCCGCACGTCGCCGAAGCGGGTGTTGGCGGTGCGTAGCGGGATGTGGATGTCGAAGTTCAGGTCGCGGCCGACAAGCGCGGTGCCCGCCCCGCCGGCGAGCCCGACGCGACGCAACACCCCCACCACAACAAACCGCTGGTCGTCAACGAGGAAACTCTGTTCCAACGGGTCGGCCAGCGGAAACAACGCCTCGGCAACCTCGGCGCCGATGACCGCGTAGTTGCGACCGCTGGCCTCGTCGGCGTCGGTGAGATAACGGCCGCGCTCGACGACCAGCGACGCCGCCTCACGCAGCTCGGGTGTCGTGCCGAACACCGCGGCGTTGGCTCGGCGGTTGCCAAAACGCACCCGGTCGCCGACCTGCTTGAGCGGGACAAGTCGCTCGATCGGGGCAACGGTCTCCTGCATCCGGCGGACATCGCGGCGCGTCAGGCCGTAGATGCTCAGGCTGGTGGCCTCGGCCTGGGCGGCGTTGCTTGAGCCCGGCGGCTTGACCGAGCGGACGATGATGTTGCTCGCCCCGAGGCGCATGATGTCCTGCACCGCGGCAATCTTCGTGCCCTCGCCGTAGGCCGCGATGGCGACGACCGCCCCGACACCGATGATGATGCCCAGCGCCGTGAGTAGCGAGCGCAGTTTGTGGATCCAGAGGTTGGCCAGGCCCAGGCGAAGTGTGGCAAGAAAAAAATTCACGGCTCCGATTATCTCACAAAGCCGCTGGACATGAACATCGCGTGCCTTGGCCTGCTATCAAATTCACGGGCACCGCCGTGTTTCTACGTTTTGCACGCCGGCAACTCCCCGCCGTCCGGCCCGGTCCGCCGCAATTCTGCGACGTCTTCCACCGCGACCATCACGCCATCAATCAAGAACCCACGCAACGATCCGTCCGGATACGGCAGGACTTCTTCGACCCGGAAAAAACAGCGGTCGGCGTGCCGCCGCAGCGCCAACTCGGGGTTGTCGGCCTCAAAATCGTCCGGGGTTAGTTCGCCGTCAAATCGCATCACCGGGTATGGTAGCCGTATGGCCGAGGTCGAAGTCGGAACCGAAACCGAAAACGCCGCGTCGTGGTCTTACGACGTGTCGGTGTTCGACGCCGGCCGGGTCCGCCGTCACACCGTCACCCTGAGCTATCAAGATTACGATCTGTGGTGCCGCGGACGGGTGAGCCCGTCACGCGTCGTCGAGGCGGCGTTCAGGTTCCTGCTGCAGAACGAGCCGGCCGAGGAGATCGCCGTGCGTTTCGACTGCTCGGTCATCCGACGCCACTTCCCCGCGGTGGACGTGGAGCTGCCCAAGCTCGTCTGACCGCGCGCGCCCCACCTTGACGAGACGTCCGTGGCGATCTACTTCCGGCTATCCTCGGTGCCTGAGTTACAACACTTCCCGCGCGACATGCGACCCGTGGTGGTCGAGCGTTGCTTCGCCCATGCGGCGCAGATCCCCGCGAGCCGGGTCGCGCCGTTCTTTGTTGTCCCGGCGGTCTTCGGCTCATTCGTGGCGGGGGTGTTGAGCACGGCGGTCGCCCCGGTGTGCGGACTGGTATTCGTGCCGTTGCTGTTGGCCAGCGCGGCGATCGTGCCGGCGATGATCCACTCCGACCGCGACCGGCTCCGCCGGGCCATCGCGCTCTACGGCCACGGGTACCGCCTGCCGGTCTGCGCCCGCTGCGACTACGACCTGCGCGGGACCGAGTCCGAGACCTGCCCCGAGTGCGGCGCCCCGACACGGTTACGGGCCGCGCTAAGTTCCTCCGAACGCTGAAGATGTCACAAGGTTGTCACCCCCTTGGGGGCAAATCATTGCCTCAACGCCACCGATACGTTAAAACCAAACGTTTGGGCGGGTGGATGTCCGGACATTTCCTTCGATGGGGTCTTCGATGATCAAGTTTCGTTGCGGTAATTGCCAGAAGAAGATCGGCGTTCCCGAGAAGTATGCCGGGCGGGCGATCAAATGCCCGGGCTGCGAGACGCGGCTGAGCGTGCCCAAGCCGCCCGAGCCGGAACCCGAGGCCGTCTCGGCGCTCGACGACGCATTACCCGACCTCGCGGGGTTGGCCGCGCTGGAAGCCGCGGCCGCCCCCGCCGCCGCTGTCGGTGGCGGGCTGAAACAGATCGAAGCCCCCGGGCGGACCTGCCCGTCGTGTGGCGCAGCCGTGTCGGACAAGGCCGTCATCTGCATCAGCTGTGGCCACTCGTTCAAGGGCAAGGGCAAGAAGCTGGACACAAAAGTCGTCCGCGACGACGACAGCGGGAGCGAGCGGAAATCGAGCATGGGCGGGCCTGGGCGGATGATCCTCGGCTTGGTGGTCACCTCGGTGGTCGGGATTATCTGCTGCGTAGGTTGGCTGATCGTCACAGCGGTGACGGGCTTCGAGGTCGGGCTGATCGCGTGGGCGATCGGTGGGATCATCGGGCTCACCGCCGGGCTGATCGGCCGCAACCCCTCGCCGATCTATTGCGGGCTGACGGCGGTGATTGCTGGGGCGAGCATCGTCGGCGCCAAGGTCATCATCGCCGCGACGATGAGCGTCGCGATGTGGGGGGCGAGCTTGGCTGAGACGATCTTCGATGAGTTCAGCCCACAGCGAGAAAACCTGTTTCACGCCGTGATGCAGGGCATGCTCAACGACGGGGAGTTCAGCGGAGCCGAAGAACAATACGCTCAGATCACCACCGACATCTTCTTTGGCGTCCAATGGGTGCCTGAGCCCGACAGCGATTCGTACTTCAATGCATCGTGGGATGTTGATGAGAAGGTAGAAGCCAAGTTGGCCGAGATGAGCGAGGCCGAACAGGAGCAGGAATTAACCTCGGCGCAGGCACGTCACCCCAGCTGGGTCGGCGACCCGTTCCTGTATCAGGCCGCGGTAGCGCATCTCGTCGAACAGGAAGCGCTGCCGGCCGACGTCCTGAACCACGGGAAGCAGACAGTGGTTTACTACCACAACATCCACGACGAGGCGGATTGGGAAGACTACAACGATGACTACGGGGATTGGCTCGAAAACGATGTTTACATGAAGCGCGAGTTCGACCTGATTCAGAAGACCGGCGAACACGTCGCGACGCTGGACACAGCCCAACGCCAGCAGTTGATCGCTGACACCAAAGCGGCTTACCCGAGCTGGATCAGCAGCGAAGATGAGATGTTCGGCGACGCCGACGCCGAACTCGAGAGCTTCCAGGCCGAGATGGAGGAAGAGGGCATCAGTTCGGACTTTGGCCGCAACTTCCTGCTCACACTCGGTGCGTTCGACCTGATCTTCCTCGCGCTGGCGGTAGGTACCGCCTATTCGGTCGCCTACGCCAAGGGGGCGTGAGCGGAGCAACGAGGAGTCTGCCGCGGGGGTCACGCGTCGGCCGGATTTGCCTCGATCGTGCGCAGCTCCCGCGGGACGATCTCGACCTGCGGGATCTCGCCCTCAGCGGGCAGTTCCTTGGGCGAGTCGGCGCCGAGTTCCTGGAACTTACGGGTCTGGACCATCACCTGCGACTCGTAGCTGCCGACGAACTTGTTGTAGTGCTCGACGGTCTTGCCCACCGCCTTGCCGAGGTTGTCGAGGTGGCGGGTCAGCGTGGCGACGCGCTTGTGCAACTCCTGGCCCAGGTTCTTGATCTTCTTGGCGTTGTCGGCGAGCTGTTCCTCCCGCCAACCCAGCGCCACGACCTTGAGCAGCGAGATCAGCGTCGTGGGCGTGGCGATCACAACGTTGCGGTTCATCGCGCTCTCGATTAGGTCGGGCTTGCGTGACGCGGCGGCGTAGAGGAACGACTCGCCCGGGATGAACAGCACCACGAAGTCGGCGGTCTGGAAGTGGTCCTGGTACCGCTTGCTGCCGAGCTCGGCGACTTTGTCCTCAATGTGACGGACGTGGCGGGCGAGATTGGTGTCGCGCTCGGCGTCTTCGGTGGCCTCGGCGGCGTCGATGTACGCGGTGATCGGCGTCTTGGCGTCGACCACGATCTGCCGCCCCCCCGGAAGATCAACCACCATGTCCGGGCGTAGAGTTCCGCTTTCAGCCGTGGCCTGCTCGGTGAAGTCGCAGTGCGCCGCCATGCCCGCGAGCTCGGCGACACGGCGGAGCTGCATCTCGCCCCACTGCCCGCGGACCTCGGGGCGGCGGAGCGCCTTGACGAGGTTGGCGGTCTCGTCGCGGAGTCGCTTCTGGTCGCTCACCATGGCGGCGAGGTGCTGCTTGAGCCCGCCGTAGGCTTCTTTACGGGACTTCTCGATCTCACCGATGACGGACGTGGCCTTCTCGAGCTTCTCGCCGATGGGCTTGACCAGCGACTCGATGGCGAGCTTACGTTGGTCGAGCTGAGCCACGGCGTCCTTCTGCTCACCCTTGAGCTTCTGCTCGGCGAGCTGGAGGAACTGCTCGTTGGCCTTGTGAAGAGCGTCTGCCGACAGAGACTTGAACGCGTCTTGCAGCGCGGCCTGGGCTTGGGCGAACTGCTGCTTGATGTTGGCCTGCGACTCCTTGGCCACGGCGATATCGGTACCGAGCTGACGGTTGGACTCGCGTAGCGAATCGTTCTGACGCTCCGCGTCAGCGAGCTCACGGGCTAGGGCCGAGCGCTGGCGAGCCAGCCAACCGCAGGCAACCAGGGCCCCCAGCAACAGGACAACCGTCACGGCGAGGGAGAGTTCAGCGAGCATCAACGGATTGTATACGGGGCAAAGTCACGGCCCACGACTCGGGCCGGTGGCTTCCAACCATCCAGGTCTCAGACTTCCTGGATACAGGGTTTCGGCTCTCTCTCGGGGTCTCGATTTCGGGGCGGCTTACTAGGCTCAGGCCTGGATGTCTAGGTGCTGGTAGAGCGGGTGCTCAGGGGCCGACGGAGGCGGGGCAGCCGGACCGTAGACCACCGGAACGGGAGCCGACGGGTCGGCGGGCTCGGAGAGAGGTTCGCCGTCGCCGTCTTGGAGGTAGAGCTGTTCGTAGCCCGGGGCCTGGTGATCCGGGAGTTCGGCGTCGGGGTCGTTCGCTTCTCCGGCGGCGTGGAGCCGCTGCTCGAAGCGGTCGGCCACTTCCTGGGCCGTGCGCTGCGCGTCGCCGCTGCGTTTATCCCGGGCGCGGGCCGTCTGCTGAGCGGTCTGGGCGACCGAAGCGACACTTGTAGCGATTCCGGTTCCGATGCTGGACATGGCAACGACCCTTTTGCCTCCAACGCGGGGTGAGCGGCGCACGGGCGACCGCCCTGTCGCTTTATCGTCAGGATCGGGTCACGACCTGAAGGCACACGCCTTTTCAAGCCTGAAACGCGGTTTTTATCGGGGTAATCCAGTGCAATTGCCTCAGCCACGCTATCACCTACGGCGGCTTCGCGTGCATCTGCGGGCACAGGAGATACTCTGGCGAGAGGTGTCGGACGCTACTCTTCGACCTTCTCGATGATCCAGTACTCGAGTTCGACGGGCGTCGCGCGGCCGAAGATGGTCACGATGACACGGACCTTGCCCTGGTCGGGCATGAGTTCGTCGACGGTGCCTTCCATGTTCTCGAAGGCGCCGGAGGTGATCTTGATGTGGTCGCCCTTGACGAACTCCATCTTGACCTGCGGCTGCTCTTCCGCGGGCTTGGAGGCCATGAGCATCTTCTCGATCTCGGGGATCGACATGGGTGAGGGCCGGCCGGCGGTGCCGATGAAGTCACCCACGCCGGTGGTTTCCTTGATGAGGAAGAAGATGTCCTGGGGGATGCGGCCGTCGTCTTCGAGTTTCATCTCGACGAAGACGTAGCCGGGGTAGAGCTTGGTCTCGACGATCTTCTGTTTGCCGGCCTTAATGGTCTTGGTTTTCTCGGTCGGCACGAGGATGCGGTTGACCAGGTGCGGCTTCTCGGCGTCTTCGCCGTCGTAACCCTCGATCTTGATCTTGCGCAGCAGGGTCTTACGGACACTGGACTCTTTGTTGGACGCAACGCGGAGGACGAACCAGTTCATGCCGGGCATAACCAGCAGGTCGTCCTCGTCGATCTGGTCTTCGATCTCCGGACGCTCTTCGGGCTGCTCTTCGGGTTGCTCCGAGTGCGTCTCGTCGGTCATGACATGGGTGCTTTCTTCTTCGGACATAGCGTGTTTCTGCCCGTGCTTTACGGCGAGATCTCGCCACGCGCGGGACGGGGTTGACGGTCTGCGGGTCAGTTGCTGGTAGGGGCCAGGATTTCGGCCCAGATGAAGAGTTTTCCGAAGGCGATGTTGATGACAAACAACAGAGCCGCGATGAACAGGGTGCCGCAGATCACGACCCACGTCGAGCCGATGATCTCTTTCTTCGTCGGCCAGTTAACCTTTTTCATCTCGGCCTCGACGGCGATCATGAAATCGACGATCTTAGGTTTGTTGAGTAGGAAGTAGATCAGCAGGCCGAAGGCGATGATCACGCCGGTGGCGATGCCGGCTTGGTAATAGATCAGGTTTTCGGTCGGGGCATAGCGGGGGACGATCTTGGTGTACAGCCAAGCCGCGCCGGCGAGGACGAGCGTGCCGGCCCCGATCGCCGAGAGCATTCGGGTCCAGTAGCCTTGTCCGGATTTGTAGATGGGGAGAGCCATGGTGTACTTTTTGGCTTTGGGTTTGAGGTTGCTTATTTAGCTCGCGGGCGAGCCAAACGGCCCCAGCGATCCAAATCGAAATCCTTATTCAAGATCAAAACTCACGAAACACGCCAGGAGGGACTCGAACCCACGACCTGCGGATTTGGAATCCGCTGCTCTAGCCAACTGAGCTACTGGCGTAGCGGAAGGCATTTGGCGATCGGACGATTTCACGATCGGGCGATCTGCCGAGGGCTCACTCAACCGCCAAATCGCAAAACCGCAAGATCGCCAAATGGGATCACTTCCGCTTGATCTTGTGCAGCGTGTGCTTGCGCAGGCGTGGAGAGTATTTCTTCAGGCCGGCCTTGAGTTTCTCGGGCATACCACCCTTGACATTAACGGGCGTGCGGTAATTCAGGTCGCCGCACTCGGAGCACTGCAGCCAGACGAACTCGACGGCTTCTTTGGACTTGGCCATGACGGGGCTTTCGGTGAGACGCGGCGTAGCCGCGGGGGGTCGCTTGGGATGACCGCCGATGGCGTCGGCGGCTTCATACGGGCTAATCGAAACGTGTCGGCGGCGTCTCCACCGCCGACACAGCATTGGCTTTGCTTGTTTACTCGATGATGCTGGTTACGACGCCGGCGCCGACGGTGCGGCCGCCTTCACGGACGGCGAAACGGACGCCCTCTTCCATGGCGATGGGCTTGTCGCCCAGGTCGACATTGATTTTGATGTTGTCGCCGGGCATGGCCATCTCGGCGCCGCCGGTCAGCTCGATCGCACCCGTCACGTCGGTCGTGCGGAAGTAGAACTGCGGCTTGTAGCCGGCGAAGAACGGGCTGGTGCGGCCACCCTCTTCCTTGGTGAGGATGTAAACCTCGGCCTCGAACTTCTTGTGGGGCGTGATGGTCTTCGGAGCGGCGAGGACCTGGCCACGCTCGACCTCGTTCTTCTCGATGCCGCGGAGCAGGGCCCCGCAGTTGTCGCCGGCGATGGCGGAATCGAGGGTCTTGTTGAACATCTCGACGCCGGTGACGGTGGTTTCCTTGGTCTCGCCGAGGCCGACGATCTCGACCTTGTCGCCGACCTTGACTTCACCGCGTTCCACACGGCCGGTGGCTACGGTACCACGACCCTTGATGGAGAAGACGTCTTCGATCGACATCAGGAACGGCTTGTCGGTTTCCCGCTCGGGCTCGGGGATCCAGGTGTCGATGGCGTTCATCAGTTCGGTGATGCAGGCCGAGGCCGCGTCGTCCGAGGGGTTCTGCAGCGCGGGGAACGCGGCGCCCTTGATGATCGGGGTGTCGGCTTCGAACTCGTACTTCTCAAGCAGTTCCTGCACCTCGAGCTCGACCAGGTCGAGCAATTCTTCGTCGTCGACCAGGTCGACCTTGTTGAGGAAAACCACGAGCTTGGGCACGTTCACCTGGCGGGCCAGCAGGACGTGTTCCTTGGTCTGAGGCATCGGGCCGTCGGCGGCCGAAACCACGAGGATGCCGCCGTCCATCTGGGCGGCGCCGGTGATCATGTTCTTGACGAAGTCGGCGTGGCCGGGGCAGTCGACGTGGGCGTAGTGGCGGTTCTCGGTTTCGTATTCGACGTGCGAGGTCGAGATGGTGACGATCTTGGTCGCGTCGCGGCGGCCGTCGGAAGCCGAGGCCTTGGCGACGTCGTCGTAGGAGACGTGGTCGGCCAGGCCCTTGGCGCCCTGCACGGCGGTGATGGCCGCGGTCAGCGTGGTCTTGCCGTGGTCGACGTGGCCGATCGTGCCGACGTTGACGTGCGGTTTGGTCCGTTCGAATACACCCTTAGCCATTTGAATTACTCTCCGTGGTTCTGTGGTCAGCGACCACGCGTTCATTTTTGATTTTTGATTGATGATTTTCGATTTTGGCTACACCGCCAAACGTCCATCATTATTGTTCGTTGCAATCAAAAATCCTCAATCAAAAATTGAAATCTCGAAAAGCCACCCATGGGACTCGAACCCACGACCTCACCCTTACCAAGGGTGCGCTCTACCAACTGAGCTAGGGCGGCACATCCGTTGCGGCCAAGGGATTCACGGCCGACGGGCCCGCGGGCGGTGGAGTCGGTCCGTCATTCTAAACGCCACCGACCGTCACCCGGACGGCCAATTCGAAACTATTTAGTTGTCGCCGGCGGCGGGGCGACGCCCGACCAAAGATCGCCGTCGTAGCGGCTCTAACCGGCCCGCTCTACCTACGCTCGGCATCAAGCCGAGTCTGTAACGGGCAGAGCAATGTAGCGACCTGCCCCCGATTGACAAGGGGCGACGAGTCGGTTCGAGTACCAACACGCGCCCCTACGCAAACGAGCTTAGCTCACTCTATTCGGTAGCGAACCGAACGGATAATGAAAATACCAAGGCTCGGCGGTCAAGTCAAACCTCGACCGGCGGTAGCCAACCTGTGGCAATGAGCCGCTTCACCCACCACGATTTGGCCATGATTTATTGGGTATCGCGATGAAAATCATCTGTGATCGGGGTTCACATAAACGCGGCATAGAGGTATAAGTGCTGGTTAGAGATGGTTTTTTTCGGCCCCCCACGATCGGCGTTTACACGTGCTTGCGTCACGACCTTCGCGTTGAGACGGAGGGGGATTATCCGAACGCGGCGACCGGGCGGTCGAGTGGCCGTGGCGGTCTGGGTAATGATCCTGGCTTTAATCACAACGCAAAATCTTTACGCAGCACCGTTTATTAGCGAAATCTTCCTCCCGAACCCGGCGGGCACGGGCGGCACGGGAGCCTCTGCAGGGCCGGCCGTGGAGATCAGTGGGATCCGGGGCGACGGCGCGACCCTCTTGCTCGTCAACGCCACGCCGGAAGGACAGCTGACGATCCGACGGAAATTTGAGGTTTCTACGCCCGGCACGCTGCTGCTGGGCGAAAACGCGGTGCTGGGCGACCTGGTCAAGCCAGATCAACGGGATTTCACGGTCACACTGCCGCCGTTTTCCCTGCCGCTGGGCGATCCGGTGGTGCTGGCGGTGTTCGAGGGCGAGACCGCCCTGCAGCCGGGTACCGCGTTGGCGCGACCCGAGTTGGTCGGATCCGCGTTGACGGCCAACCCGATCGCGGACTGGGTGACGCTGGGCCCGGGATCGGCCTTGGACACGGCCGAGGCCGGGCTCTTTGCGTTGGACGAGGACTTGGCTGCGGCGCTGGGCATCGATGATTTACCCCAGCCGGTCGCGGCGACACAAGACATCAGCGTGCTGGCGCGGGCGATTATCGACAACATACCCCGGCTCGACACACTCCTGCCCGGCACCATAAGCGGCGGCATCTCCGGAGCCTCGGCCCGCCTCGAAGACTTCCCGGCTTCTCCGGCCTCCTTCAATCCAGGCACCACGCTGCAAACGACGACAGGCCCGGGCGATAACGCCACGCCCGAGCCAGGGGCCGCGGCGATGTGGCTCGCGGCCGGGGGCCTGGCCGCCGGGCGGGGGCGGCGATCACGTTGTTCGGCACCCGACCGGGGTCTATGATGATCTGACAGGCACATACCGGCGACACAGCCGCCCCCAAGATGACCACCGAACGCACCGCCAAACCCGATCCCATTTCGTCCGAAGCCCCCGAGGCCCCGCGGTCCGAGCTTTTCCAGCGCGTCGAATCGGTGATCGATCGGATCCGCCCGGCCGTGCAGTCCGATGGCGGAGACGTCGAACTCGTCGGTGTAACCGACACGGGGGTTGCCCAGATCCGGCTGCACGGGGCCTGCGTCGGTTGTCCGTCGAGTACGATGACGCTGCATATGGGCATCGAGCGCAACCTCCGCGAACGCATCCCCGAAGTCACCGGCGTGGAACAACTCGACTAATCTCTCGGCCCCACCCCCACACCGAATACCCGCCCGTTCTCACGAACCCAGGCGTCAGCCACGAGACAGACCGCCCCACGTCGCACGCGTCGGAACGTGCCGCCGGTGGTACAGGAGGTACCGACGAATGCTCGCTTTAACCCGTCGTGTCGGAGAAGAAGTCGTCATCGGCGACCCGAAAAACCCGCTGGGCCTGATCCGCGTCGTGGACATCCATGGCGACAAGGTCCGGCTCGCCTTCGACTTCCCCCGTGAGGTCGATATCAACCGCAAAGAGCTGGCCGACGAAAAAGCCCGCGATGGTACGACACCCAAGAACAACGGCGACACGCCGTGACCCAAGGGTGGCCCGCCGACAGGGCGATCGGTATCACTCGAAGTACTTGCCCCATAGAACTTCTAGTCGCTGGATTTCCCGGGGATCGATTTTAGATTTATCCGACCAGATGCCCAGAGCCAAGGCCGTGTGAGCGGGGCTAGGGTGTTCGCGTAGGTACGAGAGGTCCGACAGCGCGGCCTTCATGAGTTCCAATCCCACGGCGCTAGCCTTTTTGAGGTTGCCGATGATCTCCATCAACAGGTCGTGCTGAAGCTGGCTGGGGTCGTGCGGCTTCCAGCTGTCGTAGTCCGTGGGTAACGCGACGAGGGCGTAGGCGATCTCGGCCTCGCGTGCGAGCTTGGCTTCGGGCATGGCGGTCATGCCGATCAGGTCGCCGCCGAGTTGGCGGTGCCACTCGCTCTCGGCCCGCGTCGAGAACACCGGCCCCTCCATGCAAACGTACGTACCGCCGTCGTGGACGTTGACATCGCCGCCCATCCTGCCCGCGGCGTTGAGCAGCCACCGCCGCATCACCGGACAAAACGGGGCAGAGAATTCGACGTGGACCGCGGCGTGTTCGAAGAACGTGTTGGCCCGCCGATGAGTCTTGTCCACGATCTGGTCGACTACAACCAGTTCGCCGGGGTGTAGGTGCTCGCGGAGCGACCCGGTCGCGCCGCTGGCCAGGAGATGCGTGACGCCCAAGGCCTTCATGGCGTAGATATTGGCCCGGTACGGCACGGCCGTGGGGTTCAGGACGTGACCCGGGCCGTGGCGCTGCAAGAGACACACCTCGACACCCGCCCATTCGACGACCGTGATCGGCCCGCTGGGCTTACCGAACGGCGTGTCGGGCTCGTGGGCCGCGGCCACGGCGCCCGAACCGAACGTGTCGCCCAGGCCGCTGCCGCCGATAATGCCGATCTTCAACGGAACCGAGGGGGACGTGTCACTCATGCGGGGCATGGTAGCGAAAGCCGAACCGATCCACGGTGTAACGCCGTCCGGGCTGGCGTCGTAGATCTGACATACCCGAGCCGATTGGGCTCGGCCGTAAAATGGCCTACGGTGGCCCCATCGATTTTCCCTTTATCCTGCATTGGAGCACACGATGACTCGCACCCTTTTGACCTTGGCCGGCGTCGCCACGCTGGCCCTGACCGGCCCTCCGGGCCTCACCGTCAATCCCACGCTCAGCGCCCAAGACGTGATCGACCAGGGCGTGACCCCCGCCCCGTCTCTGATCCCCGCCGAAGCGGTTTGGGGCGTTGTCTTCGATCCCGCCAAGATCCGCGACAGCGCCCTGGCCCGGCAAACCCTCGACCGGCTCGACCCGGCCCAACGCGACGGGCTGAACCAGAAGCTCGACGGGCTGTCCAACACACTGGGCATCAACCTGCGGCAAGACCTCGGACGCGTCGCCGCCTTCGGCCACGGCTTCAACCCGCAGGACATGGCGCTGGCGGTTGACATCGGCCAAGCCGAGGCCAATCTCGAAGGCCTGATACTCGCCGCCCCCGGGTACGACTCTTATGAGTACAACGAACTGATCATCCACTCGCTGCAGGAGAGCGCCGAAGAACCCCGGCTGCACTGCGCGGTCGTGCCCGGGGGGGACGATCGAAACGGCGTGGTGATCGTTTCCCCAGCCGCCCAGCTCACCGAGGGGCTGGTCGATCAGGCCCAGCAGGGCACCGCGGTGGCCGACCCCGCGACACTGGGCCAGGACGAGTTCCTCCGTGTATGGATCGACAAGCTGCCCGCCGAGATGTTCGGCCCCGAGTCGCAGCAATCCAAAGTCCTGTCGATGATCCAATCGATCGAACTCGTCGGCACGACCAACGCTGAGCAAACGGCGATGAGCCTCAGCATCACCACGGCCAACCCCGCGCGGGCCCGACAGATCTACCAGATGGCCGCGGGGGGCAAGGCGTTCATCGAGTTCGCTGCCACCGAAGACCCCGACGCCGCGAAGCTCGCCGATCTGCTGGCGTACATCACCATCGACAATCCCGATGGAGGCGCGGTGGTTTCGATCCGTGCCGCGGCCGGTACCGACGACCTGGCGGTGCTGCTGGACCTGCTCGACGAGCAAGGGGCGTTTGACGAGTTGGCTCAGTAATCAGCTCGTTGGTTTCCCGCCCCGGGTCGTTGACCCGGGGCCGTATATCAATCGAGAGTCGTATGTCGGAAGAGGATGCCACATACCAAGCCGTACCCGGCGCAGAAGCCCCGGACCACGAGAGCGACGAAGACCTCGCCGCCCGCGTCCAGGGCGGCTGCGTGCGCAGCTACGAGCAACTCGACCGCCGATACCGCGCCCGGCTGGTCCACCTGCTGCGTAAACGTGTCGGCCGGGAAGCCGACGCCGAGGATTTGGCGCAGGCGACGCTATGGACCGCCTACGAGAAGATCGACCGCTACGACCCGTCGCGGAAGTTCAGCACTTGGTTGTTTACGATCGGCACCCGCAAGGCCATCGATCTGGGCCGGGCGCGACAGCGGCGGGGAGAGGCGGGCGGCGAGTCCACGGCCGCGCTCGCCGACGAACAGCCCGGGCCGATGCAGCGCGCGATCCGGGCCGAGGAATCCGACCCGACGCGTGACGGCGGCATCTGGCAGGTCGCCGACGAGGTGCTCAAGCCCACGCAGTGGACGGCGCTGTGGCTGGCCTACGGCGAGGATCAGACACCGGCCGAGATCGCCGCGGCCCTGAACGTCAGCCGGGTCAGCGTGCGGGTGATGCTGCACCGCGCCCGCAAGCGCGTGGCGGAAGCGCTCGCGCAGCGTGAGGGCGACCCGCAGAAGGCGTTGGTACCCGTCAGCGCCGATTCGGCCTAAAACCGCATCCAGTTTTCGAGAGATTCGCCATGGAACAACCCAACCCCCTTCAGGACCTCGACACCGCCCTGCGACAAGGCGCCCGCGCTCGCCGCGCTGTCATCGATCAGCAGACCTACCCGATCGGCGACTACCCGCCGCCTCGCCCCCAAACGGCCGCACCCCGGCGCGGGGCGAACGTGATCCTCCGTCTGGCGTGGATGCTGGGCCTTAGCGGCACCATCACCGCCGGGGTGCTGTTGGCTTTGGCTGGGGTGATGCAATTCGTCGCCACGCCACCCTCACCACCGGTCGCGGAGAGGCCGACACCACCCAACACGTTGGCCGAGCCGGTGCGCTCCCTGGTGGCTGGGATCGAGCAGGCTGAGCGGAATCTTGGCAAACGGCTCAACCCGTCGTTCGGCTTCGCCACCGCCTGGCCCGGCCACGTGCAGGCCCTCGGCGAAACCCTCGCCCACCCCCCCACCACCCTGCCGGCCCCGGTGGAGCAGGAAGTCACCGCGATCCGCCACGATCTGGTCGCCGCCGCCGACTTCGTCCGCCGGCAGTGGCAGGCCCCCTCCGATGCCCCCCAAACCCCGGGGATGCCCCAAATACCCGGAGACCCGGCAAACCCGAGCAATTCGGGGACCCCAACGGGTCTTTTCCCGGTTCCGGTCGACCCGGCACTCGGCACGGCGACAGGCTAAACGCGGCCGATAACATTCTTGCGACCTTTCTGCTCGCTTCGGGGAATAGACCATAGCGGTCAGCGGTTATGCTTTGGTGCGAGCCGGTAATGGACCCGGTGGACCATGAGGACAAGGGGTAAACGCTGTGGATAGTGCTGCGTTTCGAGAATTAGCTTTGGCCGAGATGGACTCGGTGTACCGCATGGCGATGCACCTGACCCACCACCCCGACGAGGCGGCCGACCTAGTGCAGGAAACCTACCTCAAGGCTTTCAAGGCCGAAGGACGGTTTGAGCTCCGAGACAAGGGCGTGCGCCCTTGGCTGTTCAAAATCCTGCACAACAATTTTTATACCCGCTACCAGAAGAAGAAGCGTGAACCAACCATCGCCGACGATCTCATCCAGGACAGCGTGCCCAGCGAGCTCGACAGCCCGCCGCCGGCGTGGGACCTGGAGCATCTCGACTGGGAACAAGTCGATGACCGGCTCAAGCACGCGATAGACGATTTACCCGAGCACTACCGAGAAGTGCTGCTGCTCTGGGCGGTCGAAGGACTGAAATACCGCGAGGTCGCGGAAGTTTTAGGCGTGGCGCTGGGCACGGTGATGAGCCGACTGTACCGGGCCCGCAGCATCCTGAGTGAAAAACTCGCTGACCTCGCCGCCGAACAAGGCATCACCGTGGCGTAAAGCCGAGAGACCAAAGAACCGGAAATAAAACGTATCTCGGGGGAGTGTTTCAAGTGCTGGGCAGAAAGGTTTTCAGGAACAACCATGGAACGACCCATGAAATCTCAAGAAGCGCGTAAGTTCCTCCCCGCGTTCGCTGACGGCGAACTCGACGTGGAACAGAACCTGCGCGTGCTCGAACAGATGGCGATGGACCCGGTCAATACCAAGCGGGTCCTCCATCAGCAGCAACTCCGCCAGGCCTGCGGCCGCGTGATGGGCGACCCCGCCGTCAAGTGTCCCGTCGCCCTCCGCCAGCAGATCGAGGAGATGGCCGAGGCTGCCCTGAGAGAAGAAGGCGAAGCGGGAAACGGCGAAAGCCGGAGCAACGGCGGCGATTCCTCTGGCTCCGGTGACTTAACCCCCAAACCCGGCTACGACGACCGCCACGACAGCCCCGTGCTCGCCACGATCGGCCGGTGGGTCGCGCCGCTGGCCGTCGCGGCCTTGCTCGCAATCGTCGGCGTGGTTGGGCTCAACGTCTTCCGCAGCGCGACTTCCGGCGGGTACACCGCCGATGGCCTCATCAGCGCCAGCCTCGCCGAGAGGTTCGGCGACCGCCACGCCAGCTGCACTCTCGGCGAAATCGCTCCCTACAAAGCCGACCTTTTCCCCACCGACATCGATCAACTCGATGAATCCCTCGCTCAGCACGTCGGCCAGGAACTCGACGGTGCGGCGCTCGATCTGTCTTCGCTGGGCTACGACTACCAGGTCGCCGGTGTTTGTCCGATCCCCGGTGATAACGCCGTCCACGTGATCTACGAAAATGAGGGCGGAAACACGCTCTCCCTGTGGATCAAGGCCTACAACGGCAAGCCCACACTCGACCCCGGTGTGCCGTACATCCCGCCGCAGGACCACAGCGGCCGACCGATGATGGTTTGGCGTGAGGCCGACATGGTGTTCTACCTCGTGGGCGACGCGATGGACGACGTCAAGAAAGCCCAGCCTGCGATCCGCTTGGCGAGCCGCGTCTGATCCGCCCTCGCCGACGCCGTCGGGCAGGATAGAATCCGGGCATGTGTAGCCTCCCCCGACCTCCGCTCGCTCGAACATCTCCCCTGACCCTCCTTGCCGCCGCCGCGGTCCTCACCGGACTCGGCGGCGTTTCGTTGCGGGCTCAGAATGTCGGGGAACTTTACCGCGACAACTGCGCCTCCTGCCACGGCAAGAACGCCGCGGGCGGCAGCGCCCCGTCGATGCTCGACGACGACTGGCTGACCGACGGCAGCGACCGGGCACTCTACAACGCGATCTACCACGGGCTCGAAGACGCAGGCATGCCGGCATACAAGGGCGGGCTCTCCGAGGCCCAGGCGTGGGCGCTGGTCGTCTACATCCGCGAGCAGCGTGACCGCGTCCGCCGTGAACAGCTCGGCGCCAGCGAGCCGAGCGACGCTGGGGTTTACCAAACTCAGCACCACGCCTACCGCATCCAGCCCGTAGCCAAGGGCCTCGAACGCCCGTGGGCCATGGACTTCCTGCCCGACGGCACAATGCTCGTCACCGAGCGCCCCGGCCGGCTGCGACTGGTCGTTGACGGCCAACTGGTCAAACGGCCCGTCGACGGCACACCGAAGGTCTGGAACCAGGGCCAGGGCGGCCTGCTCGACGTCGCGGTCGACCCTGATTACGGTGAACCCGATAACGGCTGGATCTATCTGTCGTATTCCGAGGCCACCAACGGCTCGGGCAAACGAAAGGCGGGGATGACCGCCGTGGTCCGCGGCCGGCTCGAGCAACACGGCAACCGCGTCCGCTGGGTCGATCAAGAGACGCTGTTCACCACGCCCGCTCATTTCCCCGGTGGCAGCAGAGGCCTGCACTTTGGCAGCCGGTTCGTCTTCGGCGACAACAATACGCTGTTCTTCAGCGTCGGCGACCGCGGCCAGGCCAACCTCTCCCAAAGCCTCAAAACCCCGAACGGCAAGATCCATCGCATCCACCGGGACGGGTCGATCCCTAACGACAACCCGTACCGGGACCGGCCCAACGCGCTGGCGTCCATCTGGTCCCTCGGCCACCGCAACCCGCAGGGGCTAGCCAAGCACCCCGTCACCGGCCTCCTGTACGACATCGAGCACGGGCCACGCGGCGGCGACGAGGTCAACTTGGTCGAGCCCGGTCAGAACTACGGATGGCCCGTCGTGTCCTATTCGATAAATTACAACCAGACGCCGTTCGGCGACAACCCGCCGTTCCACGCCGACAAAGGCTTTGCCGAGCCCGTCCACTACTGGCTGCCGTCGATCGCCCAGTGTGGCGCGAGCTTCTACACCGGCGACCGCTTCCCCGGCTGGCAGCACGACCTGTTCGTGGCGGCTTTGGCCAAGGAAGAAATCCGCCGGGTGCGTCTGTCCGACGACGGCCGGTCCGTTGTCGAAGACGAGGCGATCTTCCGCGGCCTCGGCCGCGTCCGCGATGTGGTCACCGGGCCCGACGGCTCGATCTACGTCGCCACCGAACAGCCCGGCCTGATCCGCCGACTGGTCCCGGCCGATTAGACCCGATTCGGGCAAGCCGCCATGCTTAACACCTTCGCGGGGTGCACCGCTTTCTCACTGCTGCTGATCGCCATAGGTCTCGCCGGGCGCTGGGCGTGGCGCTACCATCAGCGCCCGGAGTGGGGCAGGAGGTTTGTCGCTGGCTTTGTTTTGGCGTCGCTGCCGACCGCGACCCTGGCGGGTTACCTCGGTTGGAGTTGGGCAGAGGGTCAGCCACACGCCACTCAACAGACGCTAGTAAACGGCATCGAATATGAGCGTCGCGTGATTGATGCCCCCCACCCGGCCGTGATCCATCTGGTTCGCATTGACCTGACGGTCGGGCATCGGCTATTGGTCTCCTCGGCAAACTTACAGACGCCGCGCGGCCCACGCTGCGCCGCCCTGACCGCGACCGATGCGCTGAGGCGATTCAACGCCGACCTCGTGATCAACGCCTCGTACTTCCGCCCGTTCCGCGACAAATGGTTCCTCGACTACGCCCCGCGGCACGGCGCCCCTGTAGAAGCCATCGGCGCGACGATCAGCCACGGTGTTCGCTACGGACGCGATGCACCGGGCTGGCCGAGCCTTTGCGTTCAGGACGACGGCGGCGTGTTCATCGGCTCACCCGATCAGCAGACCCGGCACGCCGTCTCGGGCGATACGTGGCTGGTGCAGGACAGCAAACCGCTCGATCACCCCACGGCGTTCGAACAACCCTACCCCCGTACGGCGGTGGGCCTGAGCGCCGACCGCCGCGTGCTCTGGCTGGTCGTCGTCGACGGCAAACAGCCGCGCTACAGCGAAGGCCTCGGACTTTCCGAACTCGCGGCACTCCTGCAGGAACTGGGCGTCGCCGACGCGATCAACCTGGACGGTGGCGGCTCGTCTACCCTCGCCGTGCGCGACGACGGCACACCTCGCGTGCTCAGCCGGCCTTGCCATACGAAAATCCCGCGCCGCCAGCGCCCCGTGGCAAACCACCTCGTCGTCGTCTTCGGGCCCGAAAAATAAATCGCACTCAGCGCAGCCCCCGCCGCCGCCCCGCGAAACCACCGGTGATCCCCGGGCACGCGTCGTGGGGCACGCGTCGTGCCCCGAACCCATCCCACCGGAGATTTCCGCATGTTCAGCACAATCCCCGATCACAACCCCGACACCCACTCAACCCTCCCCACGCTTGCCCTCCTCGCCGTCGGCTTCACGGTCGGGCTGGCCTCGTCCTTCACGCGCGGCCTGCCGTTGGGTACCGGTTTCGAGTCGGTCACTCCCGGTTCCACCGCCGTATCTGGCGACATCAAGACCACCGACGGCATCGATCTCGTCTTCTCCGACTTTCAGCTCTCTGGCGGCGGCACCACCTCCAACTTCGGCACCGTCGTCGCCCACGGCCTCATCCCGCCCGCCAGCGGCTTCGGCGACGGCAAACTCGAAGCTCAGCTCAACAACATCTTCATGAACTTCGACTTCGGAGCCGACCCAACCCTCGTAGAGTTCGACTACGCCTTCCTCGGCGGAGACACCAACCTCCAGGTCAACGGCGCCATCGACGCGGCCCCCGGCGGCCTCAGCCAGATTCTCGGCGTCGCGCTCACGCCCGTCCTGCAAACCTTCAACGGCACCTACAACGGCATCGACTTCGAACTCACCGGCCAACTCACCGGTGGTAACAACGAGATCGGCCGCCTCACCCTCGGCGACGGTGTCGCACCGATCACCAAACTCGGCGTCGGCGGTCAGGAATTCGGCGTTGACCGGATCCGGGCCGTGCCCGAACCCGCGGGGGCCGCGTCGCTCTCGCTGATGGGCTTCGCGATGCACAAACGCCGCCAAAACTACTCAGGCCCGACACCAAACGTCAACTGAAGCGGAAGCGTCCTGCACCCGTCTGGGCGCGGACGCTTCCGCCGTTACGGCCCAAATCACGCCACCGCGTTGACAAGCCCGCCCGGCCCCGGCGATCATGCACCGACTTCTGCTTTTACGTCGCGCCGACGCCACCCGCCCCCGGGACCTGAGACCGCCGGAGTTTGCCCCGCATGAAAATCGCCATTGCCTGTGACCACGGCGGCTACCCGCTCAAAGAACAGATGATCAACGTCATTGAGTCCATGGGCCACGAGGTCACCGACCTGGGGGCCCACGAGTACGACAAGGACGACGACTACCCCGACTTCGCCCGCTACATCGGGACGGCGATCCAGCACGGCAACGCCGACAAAGGTGTACTGCTCTGCGGCTCGGGCGTCGGGGCCTGCATCGCCGCCAACAAGATGGACGGTATCCGCGCTTCGGTCTGCCACGACGTCTACTCCGCCCACCAGGGCGTCGAACACGACGCGATGAACGTGCTGTGCCTGGGCTCACGCATCATCGGCCCACAGCTCGCCGAAGACTTGGTCCGCGCCTTTGTGGCCGCCGAGTTCAGCGGCGAGGAGCGGCACAACCGCCGACTGGAGAAAGTCAAGGCCCTCGAAAACGCGGGGTAGACTCCGGACGTGCCATCAATCAAATGAAATGTGACCATGTCGTTTGCGGCGCCCACAGCATGCGGCGAAAACAAACAGCTATTCGGCCAGCTCATCCCCCGCATCCACGTCCGCGACACCACCGTCCTCGGTTTCGCCCACCGGCGTGAGCCAAGCGAAGGTCTCGCGCATCTCCAACATCGCCAGCAGCGTCAACGCCGAGGGGCCGATGTCCAGCCGGTTGTCGTACAGCGACAAGCGGATACCACCCACCGCCTCGGCTTCACTACGCACCGCAAAGCAGTTGGGCTTGTCCATCATCAGTTGGCCCAGGAACCGGGCGGTTGCCGAGGCGGTGACCAACGGCCCGAAGTGCCGGCCCTTGGGAACGATCTGTGGGTCGCGGATCACCGTCGCCAGAAAACTGAACAGCGGCGCGGTCTGCCACGTCGGATTCGGCGGGCTGCCCTCGGGGCCCGGCCGGATCACGATCCCGCCGATCACGTCGCCCGGCCCGAGCGCCGGGCGCTCGACGATCTGCCACTCGTCGATCCGATCGAGCATCCACTTCAGGTCTTCGCTGCGCTGAGTGACCGTCTCCGCGTCGATGACTCCGGCCTCAACCAGACGGGGCACGCCGCGTACGTGCGCCAACGCGACCCACGGCAGGGCGTTCACGTTAAAACGCCCGCCACTCTTCTGCCAAAGATTGTCGAACACCAGCGCGATCTGCTTCGCGAGTTCGGCGTCCCCGGTGTGGCCGTGCAACTCGACCAGCGCCGACAACACCACGGCCGTGCTCGCCGTGGGCAGCACCGCGCCCGGCTCGGCGGGGTCGGGTACCAGCCGGCCGCGCTCGTCGATCAACCGCGTGAGCATCGCCGTCAGCCGTGACCGTACCGCGGGGTCGAAGGTGTCGTCCGGAGAACGTAAAACCGTTAGCAGACAGAACCCCGCGGTCACCGGCTGCGGCTCGGCATCGGGGCTCAACAGCCGCCCCACAATCTTGTTGATCGCCTCGCGGGCCACAAACTCGAAGCCCTCGAACACCCGATCGTTGTTGCCGTCAAGCCGTTTGCGTTCGGCGTAACGCACCAGCGTGTACGAAGCCAGCGCGGCCTCGCGGTCCTCGGCCAGCTCCGGCTGATACACCCCGCGTGCCGGCTGGTACCCCCCGCGTACCCGGCCCTGATCGATGAATCGGCCAAACAGGTGCAGCCCGATCCGGTCGGAAATATCGGCGACGGTCTTCTCGTCGACAAACCGCGCGGGGAACTCCTGCCCCCCGCGGATCAGCAGCATCACCGGCTGATCGATCCGGCTGCGCACGATGTGCAGCGCGTCAAACCGGTAGAACGCCCAGCCGCCGGGTCGACCGAGTTGCTGCGCACTCTCGGGGTCGAGTTGAGCCCCGACGGACAGCTTGATGACCTGCCGGTCGGGTGGCAGGTTGCTGGCCAGCGACGTAGCGGGCCAGACCAGCGAAGGCTCGCGCTCGACGGCCGCACCCTCTGGAGCTACCGCCAGCAGCCCGTGGTAGCCCGGCGCGAATCGACCAAACGCTTCTTCGGGCGGCGCGTCGGGCGCGATCACGATACGCCGGGGCGCGTAAGCGATCTGTACATCGACATCGACCTGGGCACCGAGTTCCAGCGCGCTGATCTCTTGGCCCGCCCCGGGCGTCGAGGCGTCGCGGGCCGCACGGATGCGTGCGTCCAGTTGACGGTCGGCGACCTGCTGGAGCGCATCGTTGAGACTGCGGTCGGTAGCGATCTCGGCAAGGCTGACCAAATCCATCGCCCGCCCCGCCGCGGGGCCGTCGGGATCGCTGAGCACCTCGGCCAGGTTGCCGCGGAGAGCCGTACCCATGCCCAACGTCAAGCCGTCTAGCCGCAGCGTAACGCGCAGCGCGATCACCTCGGCGGCGCGGATCGGTTGGGCCCTTTTGCCCGGCACGCCGCCACGCCGCACCCAGTCTTCGACCAGCCGGTGCACCGCTCGGGCATGTGATTCGTCGGGCCGGGACACCGGCTCAGCCGCGCCCGCCTGTCCCCACGCCGCCGAAACCCCTAACCCGGCCCACATCAGACCCGCCGACACCCACAGCACCAACCACCCAACCCGCCTCCGGAAGCTCTGTTTGGCTATCGATTTTCCAACCGTGGTTGACGCAGCCCCACGGGTGGCCCCAGCGATACAGCCTGTGTGGTTTCCACGCCACATCCCGCAGGAACCTCGCCGTTGCAAATCCGCTATTTTTGACAATAAATTCATTTAATTCAATTATTTAACAAAATAACTGGTTTGGCATGCCAGCCCGGCACAGGGGTTGTGACAAGTCGGGCGTCCTCACGATCAGGAGCCCCGCCATGACCGCCCTCTTCTCGCTCAACGCCGGCCCGAACTCGAAACGCAAGCGAATCCTCGTGCTCATGGGCCTCACGTTCCTCGCGCTCTGCTAGACCGCCCCTCATCATACCGGTCGGCCCCCGCCCGGGTTCATTCCAACCCGACCGCAACAACCACCCCACGTCTCGCCCCAACCCAAGGGCCACGGCCCCTTGGCATCTTACGCGTCGCTATTCCATACCCTTTTCGTGCCGGATGAAGTCCCCCGGCAACTGTCTATACTCGACGGTCGTACCTCGCGTCCCGTTTTCTTTTCCGCAAAGGACCCCGTCATGAACGCCCCGATCCGTGTGGCCGTGACCGGCGCTGCCGGCCAGATCTGTTACAGCCTGCTCTTCCGTATCGCTGCAGGTGAGATGTTCGGCCCCGATCAGCCGGTGATCCTTCAACTCCTCGAGATCCCCGTCGAGAAAGCGATGAACGCCCTCGAAGGCGTCGCCATGGAGCTCGACGACTGCGCGTTCCCGTTGCTCGATTCGATGGTCCTCACCAGTGACCCGAACGAAGGCTTCAAAGGCGCCAACTGGTGCCTGCTCGTGGGCAGCAAACCGCGTGGCCCGGGCATGGAACGCGCGGACCTGCTCAAAGACAACGGCAAGATCTTCGTTGGTCAGGGCAAAGCCATTGACGAAGTCGCCGCGGACAACGCGCGCGTCGCCATCGTCGGCAACCCCGCCAACACCAACTGCATGATCGGAGCCTCCCACTGCAAACGCATCACCGCCGACCGGTGGACCGCGATGGTCCGCCTCGACCAGAACCGGGCGCAGACTCAGCTCGCCGCCAAGGCCGGCGTCGGCACTACGGCCGTGGAAGACATCTACATCTTCGGTAACCACAGCCCCACCATGTTCCCCGCCTTCCACCTCGCCAAGATCGACGGCAAGCCCGCCCCGCAAGTCATCGGCGACACCGACTACCTGCAAGGCGAGTTCTGCAGCACAGTCGGCAAGCGCGGCGCCGCGATCATCGCGGCTCGAGGCTCGTCCAGCGCCGCGTCCGCCGGCAACGCCCTGATCGACCACGTCCGCGATCTGTCGACCCCCGGGAAGGTCCACTCCGTGGCCGTGAAATCCGAAGGCAAGTACGGCTTCCACCCCGACGTCTGGGCTGGCCTGCCGGTCAAGACCACCGCACCGGGCGAATACGAAATCGTCGAGGGTCTGGCGATGGACGACTTCGCTGAATCCAAGATCCAAGCGACCAACGACGAACTGGTAGCCGAGCGCGAGACCGTCGCCGAGATGCTGGGGTAAACCCCTGGTTCTATGCCTCAACGGACCCGCGTCTTGGTGGTGCAAGACGCGGGTTTTTGTTTGGCCGCGAAACGCCGAAGCATCCCCCAATCTCGGTCTTTTCGAGACCGGTTGGGCTCCGGCATTTGAACTATTCAGGGGCACACCTTCCGGGCCCCACAACTTCAAAGGAGAGAACAGATGAAGTATTTGTACGTTGCTTTATTCGGGGTATCGGTCTACGCGCCCTCGGTGTCAGCCGGGATCACTGCCTTCGATTTCGTGGGTGTTGAGAACAGTGCCGGGGCTCCTGCGCTTGATGGCTTTACCACAACCGACGTCCGCATCGACTTCGATAGCCGCTGGACGGGGTCACAGATGCTGATCGTGCTCGAACAAGGTTCGATCTATCAAAACGCGGCGGTTCCCGGCGCCGGCCCGCCGTCGCTCACGCTGCAAAGCATCGACCCCGCCGCCACGTATGACTCATATGTTACGCTCAACGCCACGTCTTCCGACGAACTGAATGCCAACCTCCTCGCGTTTGGTGGCGCGGTGGATCTCGGTGGGTCGAGGTTAATCCAGTTCGACAACGCCGGCGTTAACTCGGCCTGGGTCTACCAACCGGCGCAGCCATTCGACACATTCTTCCTGCCGTTTGAAGACCAGCAGGATTTCTTGATTTCGCGTATCTCGCTGTCCAACGACGCAAAAGGGACCTTCACCGTGCTCGCAACGGCGGGCGGATTCATCTCAACTACGGGCGGCGATCTCGACAGCCTGACCAGCATCGATTCGATCCTTGCCGATTTCCAGACGATCAGCGACACCTCCGACCCGAACGCTCCGTTGCTTGTTCAGGGCGTAATCGACGGTGGCGCGTTCGTGGTTCCCGAGCCTGCCACCGCCGGTCTGTTCACGCTGGGCCTGACCTGCCTGACCCGGCGACGGACTCGGTAAGGTCGTCGAAAGCGTGTCGTTCAGCACGTACAGGTAAACACTGCTCTTGATTCTTCAAACCCCGGCGTTGTATCGATATTATGTACCGATGCGGCGCTTTTTTCGTTGGGTAAGCTTTCTGCTGGTAGAAACGACGATTGTGCTCGCCATCGGCATCTCGCTCGCTTACGCTGCTTCCTTCCTGGTTGAAGTCCGTTCCGCAACGCCCTGGCCGACTTGGCTCGTCAAGCCCGCTCCCGATGCCAATACGCAGGCGTTTCTTCGTATCGATGTTTTTCGCGGACAGTTTGCCGTTTCGCAGGTGTACCCACTGAGCGAAGACCAAGCATTTGAACAACGTCTGAATCCCTTTCCGGAGGGCGGGTACGCTGAATTCCCGTTCGGCATCGTCCCCACGCATGGCGTATGGGACCCCTTGGGCGCGTCGACCGTGTGGGCATTTCAGACTGAACCTTTATGGTGGATCGTCGGTTTGTGTGGTGTGGCTTTTCTGGTGTGGGCCAGCCGCAAAATCTATCGTCGGCTTATCAGATTGCGTGTACGCACCGGCTATTGCTTGCAATGCGGTCACAACATCACGGGGGCCGAGGGAGATACCTGCCCTGATTGCGGGGCGGCGAGACCGCTGGTGACGCTCTCGTCGGGACGGCAATAAGTGCGTCGATTAAAATCTATAGATGGCCGAGCGCAAACGGGCAAAACATCGAGCGGCGGCCGACGGTTCGGGAAAGCCGGCCGCCGGCGGACCGGTTTGGGCGTCCCTGGTCAGCGAGCCGCAGACTGGGGTGTCGGTGATTACGGCCGCCGGGACGATCGTGTACCTCAACGCGCAGGCGGCCGAGATTTTTCTGGGCCCCCGGGTCACCGTGGAAGACGCGACGGGGGCGAAGCTCGACGCGCTCTACCCACCGGAGTTTGCCGACGAACGGGCCCGGCTCGTGCGCGGGGTGATCGAACGCGACCAGCCGGTGCTGTTCCGGGCGATGTGGCGGGGACACCAACACCTCTCGTGGATCTACCCGATCCATGCCGAAGACGGCCACACCACCGCCGACGCACAACCGCAACCTAAGGTGCTGGTCATCACCCGCCGCACCGGCGGCGACGCGGCGGACGCGGTCATGTCCGACACCGGGCTGGAGCGTATCGATGCGGGCGTGATCAATCTGGGGCCGTTGGACATCCTCTCGCCACGCGAACTCGTGGTGTTGGCATTGCTCGGCCGGGGCATGAGCATCAAAGAAGCGGCACGTCACCTGCACCGCGCCCCGGCCACGATCGAAACGCAGCGCGAAAACATCGGCAAGAAGCTACGCCTCGCTGACCGCGGTGAACTCGTGCAACTCGTTCAGCGCGTCGGCCTCACCATCGACGACGCCGAGCGGACCGCAATTTAATATACAAACCGGCCCGCGGACGCCCTCATTTTGGGGTGTTTCACGGATGCGCGAGGGCATTTAAGTTGGCTACAGTACTTGCGTTAGTCGAGCGAGCCGACACATTTACCTCCGGGTGAAACGCCGGCGGCTAAGACCCGCGTTGTCCTGACCCCCCCGACGCGACTTGGCCGTCGGCTTTTTTGGGGGTGTCTTGATTATTGGTCCGGGCCGCCGATGCCCCAGAAACCATGGCCGGTGAAGCGATACTCGTACACCGGATCGTGGAACCGCCGCGAGAGCAGACGCTCGCGAAAGGGGAGGCTGCGGGCCCACAGCTTCTCCTGGGTATCCGGCGGGTCGTGCAAATCATGCAGGATCAGGTCGATCACCGGGCCCGCCTGCTCGTCGGCTTCCGGGCGGGCGGCGCGGAGATACGGCTCGATCGCTGCACCGGTGCGGAACAACGCCGAGCCCGCCATCAGCCCGTCGCCGCGGATGTCGTTATCCGCCAAGTGCGGCAACAGCACCGCCGCGACCGTTGCCGCGTGTTCGCCGCGTCCGGCCGTTCCGAGGATGAACGCCGACAGAAACCGCTGTTGCGCATCGCCGTGCTCAATCGCCTTGAGCAGCCAAGGCTCCGCCGCGGCCGCGTGATCGATCAGGAAGAGTGTCCCAGCGTTGGCGTTAGGGATGTAGGTGCGTGTACCTTGTATACCGGGCCACCGGCGCGGGCCGTAGGGCAAGTCGTCGTTGGCGAGACCCTCGACGCACACGCGCAACATCTCGTCGCCCGGGGGCTCAGGATCCATCCGGCGCAACAGGTGAGCCGCGAGTTGACGCTGCTGCCAGTCGTCGGCGCCGAGCGCTTGACGCAGCGCGGGCAGCGCCACATCACCTATTTTCTGGAGTTCCCGCATCGCTTCGTGAGCGTTGAAGCGGAACGGGTCGTCCCGCAGATCACCGACCAGCGAGCGTATACCGAGTGACTGCTCGGGGGTCGTCGCACGGTGGGCGTCGCTCTCGCGCGGGCCGGACAAAGCCACGACGGCAAGCGTCGGGATCCACGCGAGCAGGAACACCTCCGCCCGGACGCGTAGTAAACTCGGCCGTGGTCGCGTCGCCCGGTGGATCCACGGCAACATCCGCATCGACTCATCTTACCGCGAGTGTTGCGTGGCTCGGCGCTTAGCCGACAATAGACACATGGATCGAGCGACCGCACGGCGATAGGGCGGCCGACAGATCCGGATCAAGCCGCGGATCGCCGCGATCACGGCGGCCGTGGCCATCACGGCATTGGTCCCGCGGGGCTGCGAGGCAAGACACATGGCCGAGCTCGACATCTGGCACCGCGTCACGCTAGAACAGGAATTCGGCGATCGGCGGCGTGGTGGCGTAAGGACTCTCGAAGACTATCTGGCGCTCGAAGACCGCCTGTTTGCCGAGCTCGACGAGCGGGTGTATAGGCCGGTATCGGAGCGCGGCGGCGCGGGAGACGCCGGGGGTGGGGGCGGCAATCTCTTCAACCGCTACGCCCGGCTTAGCCGCAGCCACCCACCGAGTATGCCGACGGATTTTAACCGCACGCAGGTCAGCATCCCCCCCGACGGCATCGACGCCGCGGTCGGCGGCGCATTGCTCGTCCACGGCCTGTCCGACTCGCCCTACAGCATGCGTACCGTCGCCGAATTGCTCCACACCCGGGGCTACTACGTCGTCAACCTCCGCATGCCCGGCCACGGCACCACGCCCGGCTCGCTCGACGCGGCCCGGTGGCACGACTGGCTCGCCGCCGTCGAACTCGGGGCCCGCCACGTACGGCAGGCCGTCGGCGATAAACCCTTTATGATGGTCGGCTACTCCAACGGCGGCGCGCTGATGCTCAAGCAGACCCTCGACGCGATCGCCCAGCCCACCGATCCCGGCACCGGCGAGCCCCGGCCCGTCGCCGACAAGCTGTTCCTGATCTCGCCGGCCCTCGGTGTCACCCGCTTCGCCAAAGCCGGGGCGATCCATCGCTGGCTGACTTGGCATCCGTATTTCGAGCGGTTTGCCTGGCGCTCGATTACGCCCGAGTACGACCCGTTCAAGTACAACTCGTTTCCGAAGAACGCGGGCAAGCAGATCTTTGATCTCACTGACCAGGTCCGCGCAAAAATAAAGGCGGTCTGCGCAGCGGGTAAGGCCGACCAAATCCCATCGATTGTTACGCACCAGAGCCTGGTCGACTCGACGGTGCTGATACACAAGACGTTGGAATTTTACGACCAGCTTCCGGACAACGGCAGCGAACTGGTGATCTACGACGTCAACCGCGCGTCCTACCTGCAGCACTTCATCGATGACCGCCAGACCGCCCTACTCGATGGCGTGCGTGAGCGGACCGACCTTCCTTATCGACTCACTCTGATCGGTAATGTGTCGCCCGACACGCTCGACACTCGGAAGGTCACACGCGGCCCCGGCGATGCTCACGAAACGGCCACGCCGCTCGACACGCCTTGGCCGGCGGAAGTGTATTCGCTCTCACACGTCGCCCTGCCCTTCCCACCGACCGACCCGCTCTACGGCAAGGGCCCCGACCGCTGTAGCCCGATACGGGCCGAGCACCTCGGCGATTGGCCCGACCTGCCGATCGGCTCCATCGAGTTACGCGG
Source organism: Planctomycetota bacterium (assembly GCA_039033595.1). Taxonomy (GTDB): domain Bacteria; phylum Planctomycetota; class Phycisphaerae; order Phycisphaerales; family Phycisphaeraceae; genus Algisphaera. Next base: position 35,164 of record JBCCCG010000013.1, read on the forward strand.
CGAGCGTCACTTGCTCAGTATCCTCCCCGCGGACATGATCCGCCTGCGGCATAATCCGTTCTTTGGCGAGCTCGAACGCGGTTTGCTGGTTGAGTTACCCCGAGAACCCCCGGCGCCGGCCGGTTAGCCGGGTGGGTAAGCGACACCGATTCGAAGCCGGGCAACGATCATCTTCATCGATCTCCACCGTGAGGAATCTATATGGCGTCCCACCCGCCCGACAAACAAGTGGAATGCATCATTCCTGTGCTGGGCGTGGCTAACCTGTCACGAAGCATCGCCTCCTATATTGACCTGCTCGGCTTCGCCGTCGAATGGGGAGGACACGAGGGCGCCGAGGTCTGTGGGATACGCCGCGACGGCTGCGCTGTGATGCTCAGCGAACACGCCAGCCCGGGCGCCTGGGTATGGATCGGGTTAGAGACCGACGACCTGTTCCAGACGCTGCCGCGCCGAGGCGTCAAGGTGATTCAGGAGCCGGAAAACCGTGCGTGGGCCTACGAGATGAAACTGGCCGACCCCGATGGGAATGTGCTCTGGCTGGGCACCGAGACGCGGAAAGACCTGCCCGTGTTGGGCACTTGACGTCTGATTCAGCCTTATGCTTGCTAACCGCGGTATCTTGTTCGACGCCGAGGCCGGAGACAGGTGTGCTACACTCCGCACGGTTTTCGTTCCTGTTTCTCTGACCGCTCTGCCATGCCCACCGAACACACCGGACAGCTCACCCCCGGCAACCACAAAATCGCTGTCGCCGTCGGACGCTTCAACGAGTTCGTCACCGGCCACCTCCTCGACGGGTGTGTCGCGACCTGGAAGCAGCTCGGCGGCCGCGACGAAAACCTGACCGTGGCCCACGTCCCCGGCAGCTTCGAGTTGCCCGTCACCGCGCTCAAGCTCGCCGAGTCGGGCGAGTACGCCGCGGTCATCTGCTTGGGCTGCGTCATCCGCGGCGACACCGACCACTACGATCACGTGGTTGCCCAGACCGCCAAGGGCATCAAGGACGTCGGGGTGAAGACGGGCGTGCCCACGATCTTCGGCGTGCTGACCTGCGATACGCTCGAACAGGCTATCCACCGCGCCGGGGCCAAAATGGGCAACGCCGGACGCTCAGCGATGATGACCGCCGTCGAGATGGCGAACCTGATGGACAACCTCGACGGGTCCCCGTAAAGTTTTTGTGTCATATTCGGCAACGTTCCGGAAACCCCTGCTGCCATGTTGATCTAAACCCGCCCAGACCCCGCCACCCCGGCCGCAGGAAAGCGACGCCGCGCCCGGACCCAACCGGCCCGGCGTTGGACGGGGCTGTGGTATGGCGGGTGAAACCTGTTGCACGCGCTCGCACGACGACGAGCGCGGCCGGGCGTCGTGCGTCCGGCGTGCAGACTTCAAACTCCCGATCAGCCCCCGTTCCTGCGGCGGGTCACCCGATCGTGTGTTTTCATGTCCCTCCAGCATTCGCAGAACTTTCTGCACCAGCCGGCGCTGGTGCGGCGGTTGTTAGATTTCAGTTCCATCACCCCCCATGATCACGTCGTGGAGATCGGCCCGGGTCGGGGGATCATCACCGCGGCGCTGGCCCGGCGCTGCGGGTCGGTGCTCGCCATCGAGGCCGACGCCCGGCTCGCCGCGTCGCTGCGGCGGCGTTTCGCGGATTGGCCACGGGTCAAGATTCTCCACGGCGACGCGCTGCTCACGCCGCTGCCGACGGTCCCCTATAAAGTCCTCGCCAACCCGCCGTTCAACCGCACGGCCGATCTGCTACGCCGCCTTCTGGACGGGTCACGTCCACCGGCAGAGTGCTGTCTCGTGCTGCAGCGCGAGGCCGCCGGCAAGCATTTGGGACTGGGACGGCCCACGCTGGTCTCGGTGCTGCGTTGGCCGTGGTACGTGATGCAAACCGTCTATCGATTCGACCGGCGAGACTTCCGCCCGGCCCCGGGTGTAGACTGCGTTTTCGTGCGTATCGTGCGCCGGCCCAACGATCCCGCCAACGTCGCAATGTGGCACGCCACGGCGTACCGTGACTTCGTCACTCGCGGCTTCACCGGCGGGCGCGGGAGCCTCCGCAAGAACCTCGACGGCATCTTCGGCCACCGTGAGTTCCTCCGGCTGGCCTGCGACCACGGCTTCGATCGCGACACCGCCCCCAGCGAACTAACCCGGCCACAGTGGCAGGCGATCTTTCAGCGCTTTGTTCACCACGTGGATCCAGATCGGCGATCGCATGTGGCCGGAGCCCACGCCGCGTGGCTGGGCGGACAACGCGGCCTCGTCAAACGTCGCCGACACCAGCACGGGCGGCCCGGACGCACCAAACGGGAGTGGTAAACCCATCCGGTGCTATCTCGGCTACACTCCCCGCGATGAGTGCTTCCTCGCAAAACCGCCGTCAGACCCGTCGCCTGGCCATGCAGGTGCTGTACCAGATCGACGCCACCGGCGAGACCGACGCCGAGGCGATCTTCGCAGGCCTCGACGAGGACCACGACCCCGTGGCCGTGCGCGCCGAAGCGGTCGCGCTCGCCCTCGCCGCGTGGACCGGCCGCGACGCCCTGGACGCGAAGGTCGGCAAGCTCGCCGCCGATTGGCCGACGCACCGTCAACCACCCGTGGACCGCGCGATCCTGCGGCTGGCGGTCCACGAAATGGTCACGGGCCGCACGCCGCCGAGGGTTGCGATCAACGAGGCCGTGGAGCTCGCCAAGCAGTTCAGCAATGAAAACGCCCCGGCGTTCATCAACGGCGTGCTCGACAAGCTGCACCGCTCACTCGACCTGCCTCCAGAAACCAAGACCAGCTCAACCGAAGAATCAAAGCCCGCCGACCCCGTGGCCTGGCTCGATGACGCGACGCGCGATGAATGAGACCCACCTGTGGCCGCTTCGAGGGGTGTACGTGGCGAACGTGTTGGTCGCAGGATGGGTGGGCCTGACCAGCCTGCTGTCTCCCGCCGCCGCCTACACAGCCGTGTTCACCGGCACGGTTAGCGGCGAAGATTCGGACCTGGCGGTGCGGCTGATCGGCTGCCTCTGGGCCGCGATCGCGATAGTGTCCGCCGCGGGTCTGGTCTGGCCCACAGGCATGGCGGGGGTGCTGCTGATCCAGCTCGTATACAAATCGCTCTGGCTGATCGCCGTCGCGTTGCCGTTGGTTCTACGTGGCGTGGGTGCTGGTCCTGCCGTGGGTAATCCCGTGGCGAACACTGCTGCGAGCGTAACGAGACACGCTGTCGGCGGGTTCGGCTAGAATCTCCGCGTCATGGCCCTGTTCAAATCCGCCTTCAAGAAGCTCGCCGGCGCCCTGTCCAAGACCCGCGAGGGGTCGGCCGGGGCGTTACGTACGATCCTGACCGGCAAGCCGCTCTCCAAGGAACTGCTGCGGGAGCTGGAGCGCGCGATGATCCAGGCCGACATCGGGGTCAAGACTGCGGTGGAGCTGCGCAAGGACATCGAGGCCGGCTGGGAACGCGGCGAGATCGCCGACGGCGACGCAGCGTTGGAGTTCCTCAAAGACCAGCTCACCGCGTACTACCCCGAGTGGGACCGCAACCTTAACTTCGCCCCCGATGGCGAAGGGCCGACGGTGATTCTCGTGGCGGGCATCAACGGCGCGGGCAAGACGACGAGCATCGCCAAGATTTGCAAGTCGTTGCGTGACGACGGCAAGAGCGTGCTGCTCGCGGCGTGCGACACGTTCCGCGCCGCGGCGGTCGAGCAGCTCGAGGTGTGGTCGGGCCGTTTGGGTGTGGAAGTCGTCAAGGGTCAGCAAGGCGGCGACCCCGCGGCGGTGGCGTTCGATGCGGCGGCGGCGGCCGTGGCCCGCGGCGTGGACGTCTTGATTATCGATACCGCCGGCCGGCTGCACACGCAGTCGCACCTGATGGACCAACTCTCGAAGATCCGCCGCGTGGTAGAAAAACAGATCCCAGGGGCTCCGCACGAGGTCATCCTCGTCATCGACGCCACCACCGGGCAAAACGGCATCAACCAGGCGAAGGTCTTTGCCGATTCGATCGACGTCACCGGTATCTTTCTATCCAAGCTAGACGGCAGCGCCCGCGGCGGCATCGTCATCGCCATCCGAGAGGCCCTGAACTTGCCGGTCAAATTCATCGGCACCGGCGAAACCCCCGACGACGTCGAGCCCTTCGAACCCGCCGCGTTCGTTGACGCCATGTTTGCCGCCCCCTCTCCCGCCCCAGGAAGTTAGGCCCCCATCGAGCCGCCCCACCCCGCTCGAGCCAGACCGGGCTTGAGCCCAGCGAAAACCGGGATCGCCCATGAGTGAAGAACCCACCCAAGCCCCCACTTCGGCCTCACCGCCCGCCGACGAGCCCAAGAAGTCAAAGAAAAAGCCCGAGCCACAGGGGCTGTGGCGCGGCTGGATCCGGCCGCTGCTGACCGTCATCCTCGTGGTCACCGCGCTGCGCTCGACGCTGATCGACTGGAACGACGTGCCCACCGGGTCGATGGTTCCCACCGTGGCCGTGGGCGATCGCATCGTCGTCAATAAGATCGCCTACGGCTTCAACCTGCCGTTCAACGGCCCCAAGCTCGCGATCCCCATCGTCAACAAGTCCATCCCCTGGCCCCTTGATTTCCTGCCTGGGTTCTACTATTCCGCTCCCGAACGCAACGACATCGTTACCTTCTGGAAGCCCGGCGGGTTTTTTGAGCCGGCCTACGATCAACTCGTCGCCCTCGGTATGCCCGAAGAAGAGGCCCGCTTCCGCGCCACAACCCAGGACGGCGGCATCCGCATGGTCAAGCGTGTCGTCGCGGTGCCGGGAGACACCGTCGAGATGCGTGAAACCGTCCAAACTTTTGACGGCCTCGAGTTCAAGTTTTCCAAGCTCATCATCAACGGCGAAGAGGCCGAGTATTCCGACAAACGCGGCATACAACTCACCGAGACGATCCTAGGCGAAGCGCGCCGCGTGCAGTACGCTCGCTATACGATGGTCGAAGACGGCCGCGGCCGGCGCGGCGCCCTCAACCCCCGCGCCCAGTCGCTCAACTTCGGCCCGTACACGCTCGGCGAAGACGAGTTTCTCATGATCGGCGATAACCGCGACAACTCTCAGGACGGCCGGTTCTTCGGGCCCGTCGATCTCAAGCAGATCACCGGCAAAGCCAAGTTCGTTGCCGTATCTTTCGACGGCAGCTACCTTAACCCCGCGTGGTCACGATTCTTCATGGGCTTCGACAAGGATTTGGGCACGAGCGAATAACCTCGACACCGCACGCTTTCCTTTCGGGGGACAGGGGTAGAGATCCCGCACCCCGCTGTACGGGCGATCGATAGACTTAGGATTCCTAGACTACAACCGCTCGCTGTCCAGCCACAAAGTCACCGGCCCGTCGTTATGGATCGTCACGTCCATGTGCGCCCCGAACCGGCCCGTCGCCACTGAGGCCACCCCCAACACCCGCAATTGCTTGGCAAAATGGTCACATAGCAGCTCCGCCATCTCCGGCCGCGCCGCACCGACAAAACTCGGACGCCGCCCCTTCCGCGCATCGCCGAATAGCGTGAACTGACTCACCACCAACGCCTCACCGCCCACCTCCAGCAGCGATCGGTCAAATTTCCCCGCCTCGTTCTCAAACAGCCGAAGGTTCACGATCTTGTCCGCCATCCGGTCGGCTACCCGTTCATCGTCCCCCGGCCCGACTCCGACCAGCAACACGTAGCCGCGGCCGATCTCACCGACGGCACGCTCATCAACCACCACGCTGCCGTGGGTCACTCGCTGAATCAGAACTCGCATCGCCGCAGCATAACTCACCTCGGCACGGTGCCGCTTGGTCGGGCGACGGAGTCGCGCCCGTGCCGCGGCCCACCCTGATCAATACAGCGTTTCGAGTTCGTAACGCTGCCGCAGGAGCTGGATCTGCCGCAACAGGTCGTCGCGTTCGCCCAGGCGGATAATCTCGCTGTAGAGGTGGTGCAGTTTCCAGAACGCCCAGCCGCCGGCCACCTCGTCGCCGCCGCGTACGGCCAGGTTCAGGTCAGCGCGGAATGTCAGATCCACCGGTTTGCCCGCCGAGCGTCCGGTCACCTGCACCGTGAACGGCCCGGGCTGTTCGAAACGCCCAAATACCTCGAAGCTCTCGCCTTGATGCACGTTAGGCAGCGTCAGGGGGTACACCTCGTCCATTCCCTGCCCGGCGAAACGCACCTGCACGTCCGTGATGATCGGATAGCGGAGCCGGCTCATCAGCCCAACAAGTTCCACGGCGATATCAGCCCGACGCTCGACCGCGATCGAAAAACCTTTATTGCGATAGGCCAGAAAATCCAAAAGTCGGTTGTCCTGTTTCGCGCCAATACCGACGCAGTAGATGCTCGCCGCCAGGTCGTTTTCACGGGTGATCAGGTTGATGAGTTCACGGGTATCCAAAACCCCTAGCGTCGGCTTACCATCGCTGATTAAAACCAACTCGTACACCCGGCCCGGCTCGAGGTCGCGTTTCAAGAGCTGACGCAACGCGAGATTCACGTCGGTCTGCCCCCGCGCCCGCGCCCCCTTCACCCAGCGGTCGGCCATCTCCAGATTCTGCGGTGTCGGCGGCACCGGCTGCCCCGCAAAAAAACGTACCCGGTCATTAAAGAACACTAGGTTGAACCGATCATTGGGATTCATCGTGCGGATCGATTGGCCGATGCCTTCGACGATTTGGTTGATCGTTTTCTGCGGGATGCTCCGCGAGGTGTCGACCATGAACACGACATCCTTGGGCATCGTCGCGAGCTTACGCAGCGAACGCTTGCCGGTGATCTTGACGCGGAAGTACCCGTCCGGTTCCGCCCCGCCGACTCGGACCGGGTCGTAGCGCGTCACGACGTAGTCGAAATCGTTGTCCAGCCGGGCCGGGGGCTCGAAATCGGCCGGGTCGATCGCGCCGAAATCCAAGAAATCCAGCCCGCTCCCGCCGTCTGCCAAACCCGTGTCGTCGCCGGCGTTTCCGGCCGATCCGCCGCCAAACCCCACTCCCGGACCGACACCCGCGTCCGCCCCACCGACCCGCCCCGTGGCCAGCCCCTGCCCGCCGCCCAAGCCTAAGCCCGATCCACCCCCACCCACGCTCGTTAGCTCTCCGTCCGTCGTCGTGAGCCGCGCCAACAGATCACCGGCCAAAGCCTCACTGCCCGGACCGCTCGCCCGCTGGGCGTCGAAGGCCGATGTCTCGTCGAAGACCAACTCCTCGGGTGTGTCCACCAACTCCCCCAACAGGCCGTCGAGATCCAGGATGTCCATCGCCAAGCGCTCATTCGGCTCGGGACGAAACACCGGCTCGGGCACCTCACGCAGGTCGAGTTCCGGGTCGAACGGATCGGACGTCGCCGTCTCGACCTCTTGCATCAGCCTGTCGGCCAATTCGTCGGCCGTTGCAGGCTTCTCGCCGAGTGCCACCGCGTCCCGGTCAGACCCCCGGATCTCGTCAAACGTCGCCCGCTTGACCCGCACGGACCGTTCTTCCCGTGCTAGCGCCGCGGGATCGATGTCGCCGAACGTGTGGTCACGCAGCACAACCCCCAGACCCACGTGCGCTCCGGCGCTGAGCACCAGACCGACGATGAGCATCAGCCCCGGCGCCTTGGCCGCTAGGCCTGGGCGGAACGAACGCATCCGCGGCCGGCGGTAACGGTGCCGACGGGCCATTAGCGCAGCGCCTCCAGTTCGGCGATCTTCTGGTCGACCCAACGCCGTAGCACGGTGTCGAGCGCGTCGCGGTCTATGCGTTGCAGGCGGGCTAACGCGTCGTCCGACCGATTCCGCTTGAGCTGATCGCTGAGCGCCTTGGCGTAGTCGGCGTACGGTGAATCCGGGAAGGCGCGGATCAACTCGCCTAATTCCTTGTCACGTGCCTCTGGTTCATCAAGCGCCTCGGCGATCTCCGCCAGCGCGATCAAACCCTGCGGCTGCAGTGGATAAAGCGCGTCTACAGTCAGATATAGCACGACCATCCGCTTGATCGACGCCCGGCTCTCCCGGCGTTGCGCGGCCGCGCCCGCCGCATCGCCGCGTCGCTGCAGGAGCGTGGCGCGGGCGCGGTGGGCTCGCCCGGCTTCGTACAGCGCCTCGGCCACGATGCGTCCGTCGTCGGCTTTGGTCAGGTCCGACAGCTCGATGAGCGCCGCGTCCAGGTTCCCCCGGGCGATCTCGGTACGGGCTAAAAACAACCGCGCTTCAAGGTCAAATCCCCGCCCCAGTGCAACGACGCCGAAGAAGCTGCGGTGGGCGTTCTCCAAATCATCGAGCATGAAGTGCGCCCGTCCGCGGGTGAGCAGCAGCTCCGATTCCGCCACGCCCTGCAGCTTCCGCGTCTGGTCGTCGAAAATCGCGAGGGTCTTGATCGCCGCGGCGGGCGCGTCGCGCTGCACTTCGTAGTCGCCCAGCCAGAGCAGTTCGTTATCGCTGAGCGTGTTGAGCCCTGCGAGATTTTCCATCCGCCGCAGCACCGTCGCCGCGTCGTCGGCCCGGCCGTCGTCGCGTAGTTGTGCTGCGATGATACGCAACGCGGCGACACGCTGGGGCGAAGGCAGTTGCGGGTCGTCGGCCGCAGCAATGAGCACGGCCATCGATTCCTCGGGCCGGCCGAGCTTACTCAACAGCAAGCCTCTCCGCAGGTCCACCGCATGGCGGTACGGGTTGATCGGGTGGTCCTGCTGCAGCTTGTCGAACGTAGCCAATGCTTCGCGGAACTGCTCGCCTCGGGTTTGCGCTTCGCCAAGGCGATAGAGCGCTTCCTGCGTCGCGGCGGGGGACACCGGCGCATCCCCGGCACGCAGCAGCATCTGCGTGGTGTTGATGACCTGCTCGTAATTACCCAGACGATGCGAGATGTCGGCGTAGCGAAGCGCCACGGTCGGCGATGCCGACCACGCAACGCCGGTGTTATTCAGATATCGGATCAGGTCGTCGGACGCCGCGGACAACTCGCCACTCTGCTCATACAACGCGGCACGACGCAGCAAGGCCTGGGCGAAATACGGGTTGTCGGACCCGTCGTCGATGAATGCGTTCAGACGTACGACGCCCTCAGCCGCACGCCCCTGCTTCGCGTCGGCCGACGCCAACAAAAACGACGCGTCGATTTGCTGCGGGACCCCCGGATATCTCCCCTCCAGGGTGTCGACAGTTTTAGCCATGTCGGTGTAACGGGCGAGCTCGAACTGGCTGACCGCGAGCTTGTACAGCGAAAGCGGTCGGAGTTCCTCGGCCAGGTCAGCCGCGGCAGCACCAATCGTGATCTGTGTCAAACGTTCGGCGGCGAGCGCGTGTTGGCCCAGCCCCTGGTACGCCGACGCCGCGAGGTACGTCGCGCTCGCCCGCGCCCCGCCCATGAGCGACTCGGCGAACTGTTTGTCGGCACTGATCACTGCAACGTTGCGCCCGGCTTGGAGGTCGGCCCACATCCGCCCGACCACAGCCGGGGTAAACTCTGGCGAGCTCTGCTCACGTTCGATCACCCGCGTGTAAAACTCCGCGGCGCGGTCGTAGTTGCCCTCGGCGTAAGCCAGATCACCCGCCAGCCGCGCCGCCTCGGCGTTCACCGCCGCGTCGTCGAACGCCAGCGTCTTGCTCAGAGTCTCGAGCGCCGCCGGGTTATCGCCGCCCCGCGACTGGGCCCGGGCCAGCGCTATCAGCGCCCGTCCCTTGACCGGCGAACTCACCGACGCCGCGGCCGACGCCGCGTTCGCCGACGCCTCGAAGTTCCCCGCCCCGCGGTACGCCAGCGCCTGCAGCAGCCGCACCGACGCCACCGCCCGATCGGGCAACGTGTCGAGCTCGACCTGTTCGAGCGACGCGATCGCCTGCTCGTATTCGCCCAGGTCCGTCAGCACCTGCCCGCGCAGGAGTTGGACCGCGTAGGCGGGCACACGCTTCGGCGCAAACCGCCCCGTCGCCCCGGCGAGCAGCTCGGCCGCGGCCCGCAGCGCCCCGTTCTGCCGGTACAACGCCGCGCGAAAATACAGCGCGTCGCCGCGCTGCGCATCCTGCGGGAATTTCTCGAGAAACGCGTCGAATGCCTCGCCCGCCTCGGCGGTGTCACCGCGCTGCATGAGCTTGTAAGCGAACAGGAACTCCTGTTCGGCCGGGCTGGCCTGCGCTTGTGCGGCCGGCCCGTGAATCGGTATGAGTAGCACCACCACCGAGAAAGCTACGACGGATAGCGGGACAAACCGGGCTCTTCGGATCAGCGAAAATCTACGCATGGCGGTTCACGGTCCTCATTCATCCAGCGGCCGGATCGTGCCGAGGCTGACTTCGCCCAGTTCGGCGTATTTCACCATGTCCAAGACCGTGAACGGCACGCCGTACGTGGCAGCTTTGTCGGCACGCAACACCACCGACCCTTCCTCGATCACACCGCGCAGGTCGTCCAGAATGCCGGGCAGCTCAGACAGCGTCACCTCGCGCTCGCCCAGAAAAACGCGATCGTCGGCGTCCACCGTAATGACCACTTGGGAACCCGGCCCGACCTCGGACACCTCGCTGTTAGACGCAGGCAGATCGACGTCGATCGCCAGCTCACTGTCGCGGAAGACCGACGCGGTCATGAAAAAAATCAACAGTAAGAACAGGATATCCACCATCCCCGCCAGGGGCAGGACCGGGGCCGAGCGTTCGCGGGTTTGGGTGGAAAAACTCATGGAGAGTGACCGTTGGCGTTTGGCGATGAGCCGTTAGCAAAAACAAGTCTGATGCGACGGATTCTCGACCTGGCCAAAGGCTAAAGGCCAATTGCCTCTTCACAACAACTTCGACGGCTCTTCCTCAACCTCCGCCTCCACGTCTTCGGCGTTGCGGATGCGGTCGGCGATCGAGTGCACCGCGGCTTCGGCCTCGGCGAGGGTTTTCGTGGCCCGGCTCTTGATTATTGAATAGAACACCAGCGTCGTGATACCGACCATCAGGCCGAACATGGTGGTCGCCATCGCCTGGCCGACGCCTTGCGAGAGCACGGCGGCGTCGACCGAGCCGGACTCGCGCTCGAGGCCGAAGAACGCGGTAATCATGCCGATGACCGTGCCGAGCAGGCCGAGCATCGGCGCGACGTTGCTGATGTCGGCGAGGTAACTAATGCGGTTCCAGATGATGTCGGACAACCGCCTGCCCTCGGTGTCGATCATGCTCATGATGATCGACTGGCTCTTCCCGTGGTTCTCGACGCAACGGAGGATGATCGGGGCGATAAACACGCCCTTGGACCGGCGGCAGGCGTCGGCCGCGGCGTCGTAGCGTCGCACCAACACGAGGTTGGTGATTTCGTTGACGAACGCGGCGGGGGCGACCGTCCGGCTGTTGATCGTCAGGAGAAACCAGAAGAAGAACATCAAAGCGATGACGCTGAGCCCGCCGATGATACCGTTGATGATCGGCGAGAACTTGAACATCTCGCCGAGCTTGTAGAGCGGCTGGGTGCGGAGGTCGCCGAAGTCGGTGGAGGTGCTGAGCGGCACGGCCGCAGGAGCGACCGTCTCGGCCGGAGCCGTCGCCGCCGACGTGGGTGCCGGAGCCGCCGCCGGAGCGTCTTGAGCCCGCAGCGTGAACGCCGAGCCCATGGCCGCGAGCGCCAGCACCATCAACAACAGCCTCGGCCCAGCCGATCGGCCGGCGCGGGAAGGATTCACAGCATTCGTCCGCATGGAATAGGTCTCTCGTATTGTCCAAGCCTGATCGAATCGTTGGGATATCATAACCGCCCATCACGCTTCTATGGTTATCGGCCGTCGGGCGGCGCTGCTACAATCGCGATTCACCGTTCACCCCGCCTTCGGAGTTTTGGGCATGGATTTCGCTTTCTATCAACGTCTGGCCGAGGACGCTCTGGCCGGAAACGCCCCCGACACCGATGCGTGCCGCCGAATTCTCACAGATGACGCGTTGGAGTTGATGCCGCTGCTGAACGCGGCGTATGCCGTGCGACACGCCCGGTTCGGCAAGCAGGTCCAGGTCCACATCCTCAATAACGCCCAGAACGGCCGGTGTCCGGAAGACTGCTCTTACTGTACGCAGGCCAAGACGTCCGACGCCGACATAGAGCCCTACCCGATCAAAAACGAGCAGGAAGTGCTCGACGAGGCCGAGCGGGCCTACCGGGCCGGGGCCCACCGCTACTGTATGGTCTTCTCGGGCCGGGGCCCGACCGAAAAACGCACCAATCAGCTTGCCGGATTCGTCCGGGCGGTCAAGGAGAAATTCCCTTCGCTCGAGGTCTGCGTCTCGGCGGGCCTGCTCGACGACGAAAAGGCCGAGGTGCTCAAGAAGGCCGGCCTCGACCGGCTGAACCACAACCTCAACACCAGCCGCGACAACTACGGCCAGATCTGCACGACCCACACCTATGACGACCGGCTCAACACGCTGCTCTCGGCCAAGAGGGCCGGGCTGCAAACCTGCTCGGGCCTGATCGTGGGCATGGGTGAGTCGGCCGACGAACTGATCGAGGTCGCCCAGACGCTTGCGTCGGTGAAGGCCGAGTCGATCCCGGTCAACTTCCTGCTGCCGTTCGAAGGCAACGTGCTAGACAAGCCCGATACGTCCTCCGACGTCGAACTTACGCCCGAATACTGCCTGCGGGTACTGTGTCTGTTCCGGTTTACGAACCCCGACGCCGAGGTGCGATGCGCCGCGGGGCGGGAGTTTCACCTCCGCAGCCTCGAAGCGCTTTGCCTGTACCCGGCCAACTCGCTGTTCCTCGACGGATATCTCAACGGCCAGGGCGCTGAGCGCCGTCGGACGTACCAGATGATCCGCGACGCCGGCTTCGAGATCGTCTCGGATCATCCGCTGGAGGATCTGCTCGGCGATATCGACGCGGATATTTCGCCGAGTCAGCGCGTCGGCGAGTTGACCCGCGAGGGCGTGACGATCAAGTCGATCGACGAGTTGCGCCCGGCGATGACGGCCAAGCCTTAACGGAATGAACGACCCACGGTCGGAGCTCTCCACGAAAAAACGCGGCTGGTGCCGCGTTATTTCGTATGGTCGGGATAGATCGCCGAGGTCTATCGGCGACGCCGGTTGTCATCGTCACCGCCGCGGCCACGGCCGTCAAAGATCTCGCGGAGCACCAGGCCGTTGGCTAGTTCCATTTTCTTACTGGCGATGTCGAGGCGGTAGATCAGCACGGTGCCGGTGGTGTTGTCCAGGATGAACAACGATTCCTCGTCTTCACGCGTCTCGGCGGTCAACAGCGTGAAGTTTTCGCGGGCGATCACGAGGGTCGCTTCAGCCTCGTTGGGGCCAACTTCTTCGGAAAGCTGCACGACTAACAGTCCCGAGAGGACCAGCGCCGAGGCGATCAGGCAGTAACAAGCGGTTTGGATTCGGTTCATATCATCGAGCTCCGCGAGGGAACGGGGAAAATTCAAGGGCACAGGAAAACAAGCAACAACTCAACGACTACGTCCGACACCCTGGAAGTCGTCGGAGATCGTACGCCCGGTGAAGTACTGGATCGTGTTGTTGCTGCTGTTGTAGAAGATCGGCGCGACCTTGGAGCTGTTGAGGTCGAGGATGTAGATCACCGATTGGCTGTCCCGTCCGGTGGCTTGACCGGCGATCATAGTGAACTGCCGGGCGTTGCCGAACTGCGCCTGGGCGGGGGTTGGGTTCATCACCGTGAGGCTGAGCCCGCCCAGCAGGATTAGATTGAGCACGATCAAAACGGTCAGAGAACGGTGGGTCATCGGACAGCACTCCGCGAGGGAAAGAAAGTCGAATCGGAAAAATATCAGTCCTGGTGTCCACGGCGGGAACTCATGAAGGCTCCGCCCAAAACCAGAACCGCCAGAAAGATCGCGACCACAAATGCGATCCAGGCGTTGCCTCCCTTGGCGTCCGCCACGGGTTGAGCCGACGCAAGCGGTGTCGTAAGGAGCAGGACGGACAGCACGAACAGGCGGGAAGGGATCGACATCATCGTTTCATGGTACGCCTGCCTCCGGCGGATGTAAACGCCCACGCCCCGCTACGCAAATAAAACCGCGGAATACCCAATCAGCTCAGCCCGGGTCGACGTCTCGGGCCGGCTCCACCGTTGCCCTGAGCCACGAAGTGCCCCAAACTCAGGCGAGATACGCGGGAAATCCGCTACGATGCCTGCCGGTGAACGCATGACGACTCAGGTGTGGTTGATTTGGTTGGCAGCAGCGTTTTTGGCCGGGTCGATCCCATTCGCGGTGCTCATCGGCAAGGCCAAGGGCGTCGACATCCGCCAGCACGGAAGCGGCAACCCCGGAGCGAGCAACCTGGGTCGGACGGTGGGCAAGAAGTGGGGGCTGATCTGTTTCGGGCTGGATGTGGGGAAAGGACTAGTTCCGACCCTCCTCTACGCTTTCGGCCAATCGTTTGAGGGGCAACTCGTTGTCGAATCAGACTCCGGTTTCCAGTTTGGCACGAGCGACCGTCGGATCACCGATCACCTTGCGGGGGTAGCCGGCAGTCTTCAGTGGGTCCTCGTCGCCATCGCCACTGTCCTCGGCCATATCTTCAGCCCGTGGCTGAAATTCCGGGGCGGTAAGGGCGTCGCCACCGGACTCGGAGCCACGCTGGGCCTCTTCCCAATCGTGACTATCCCGGGCGTGATCGCGTTCGTGATCTGGTACGCTGTTTGCAGAACGACGGGATACGTTGGTTTGGCCAGCATGATCGCCGCCGCGAGCCTGCCGGTGCTCACGGTGATCAACGGCTTGGCGATCGGGCTCACCGGAGGCGAGATCGCGGTGTTCGCCGGGCTCACCGCCCTGCTCGCGGCGTTGGTGATCGTCCGCCACCGCGGCAACCTCGCCCGTCTCCGGGCGGGCACCGAACGCAAGGCCGCGTGGACCGGCCGGGCCTAGCCGACCGGTTTACTCATCAGCGAGTGACATGTGCACCGTGGTGACACAGAGCGATAGTTTCTCACGGTATGTGAGTCACTGATTACTTTTCCCCTCGGTGAACCACGTCACAAACGCCCCGAAGGCGAACACTCCCCCAAACATCAGCCCCATCAGAATCGGCCGCTGGGGCATCTTCGAGCCGATGGCCAGCAGCCCCCCGATCCCCATACACCCCAACGCCAACCCGATCAGCCCCCAGAACTTGACCAAAAACACCACCCGGTCGCCACGATCGTGGGCGAGCATCGCCGCCGACCGACGGGTCACGCCCTGCTGGCGGTCCATGTCGTACTTGTTGCCGCACTCCGGACACCGCCCTTCACCCGCCAGCCCGAGCATGTCGTAGCCGCATCGTTCGCAACGTATCTGATCGTCCAGAGCCATCGCCCGTCATGCTACGCAAAATTCTCTAAAATCTCCCCCCAACCGAACCCGGGGGCCTGAGCCGATGACGAAAACCCGGATCGCCTCGGCCGCCCTAACCTCCGTCCACCCCGAGAGTTCACCATGTCCGCCAAACCCGTCGTCCTGATCGTCCGCGACGGCTGGGGCCGTAACCCCCACCCCGAGCACGACGACTTCAACGCGATCAAGCTCGCCCAGACCCCGCGCTGCGACGCCCTGCTCGCCCGCTACCCCCACACCCTGATCCATACCTCCGGCCGCGAGGTCGGCCTGCCCGACGGCACGATGGGTAACTCCGAGGTCGGCCACCAGAACATCGGCGCCGGCCGCATCGTCAACCAGGAATCGGTCCGCATCACCGTTGCTATCGAAGACGGATCGTTCTTCAGCAACGACGCGATCACCGCGGGGGTCTCTGCCGCCAAGGCCGCGGGTAGGAAGGTTCACCTCTTGGGCATCGCCTCTGACGCCGGCGTCCACGGTATGCTCGACCACCTCTATGCCTGCGTCGAAGTCTGCAAGCGTGCTGGCCTCGGACCGCGCGACGTGTGTCTACACCTGTTTACCGACGGACGCGACACCGGGCCGTTCACCGGCAAGGATTTCATCGAAGATATCGAAGAAAAACTCGAAGACCTGGGCTGTGGCCGGATCGCCTCGCTCTGCGGCCGGTACTACGCCATGGACCGCGACAACCGCTGGGAACGCGTCAAGCTCGCCTACGACCTGCTCACCGGTCGGCTTAAGGCAGCAGATTCCGGTGGCGACTACCCGACCGCCGCCGAGGCCCTGGCCGACTACTACGATGATCCGACCAACGACTCGCAGAACGGCGACGAGTTTGTCACGCCACGCACCGTCGGCGGCGCGGACAAAAATCGCATCGCCGGCGGAGACACCGTGATCTTCTACAACTACCGCGGCGACCGCCCGAGGGAATTGACCCGCGCGTTGATGCAGCCCGACTTTCAGGGCCATGTCCCGCCCTCGCCCGATTCCGGTGAACAGGGCTTTGACCGTGGCGAGAAGCTTGACCTCCGCTACGCCTGCATGACCGCTTACGACGAAACTTTCCGCGACTTTCCGGGTCTATCGGTCGCATTCGGTAAGACCGGGAAGATGCCCGAGATCCTCGGCCAGTACCTCGCTGAGCGAGGTAAGACCCAACTCCGCGTCGCCGAGACCGAGAAATTCCCCCACGTCACATTTTTCGCCAACGACTACCGCGAAGAGCCCTTCGAGGGCGAGACCCGCGAGATGGCCCAGTCGCCTCAGGTCGCGACCTACGACCTCAAGCCGCAGATGTCGGCCGAAGACATCCGCGACATCGTGCTCAAACACGTCAACGGCGACGACTGCCCGGACTTCATCCTCGTTAACTTCGCTAACGGCGATATGGTTGGCCACACGGGCAAACTTAACGCCGCCATCGCCGCGGTTGAGACCGTAGACGCCTGCACCGGCGCGATCGTCGACGCCGTCCTGACCAAGGGTGGCAAGCTCATAGTTACTGCCGACCACGGCAACGCCGAGCAGATGTTCGATCCCGACACCAAGGCCCCGCACACGGCCCATACCACCTACGATGTCGAATGCATCGTCGTCGACCCCGGGCTCAAGCCCGACACCCCGCTCCGCCCCGGCGGGAAACTCGCCGACTGCGCCCCCACCGCCCTGCACCTGATGGGCCTCGAAAAGCCCGACGAGATGACCGGCCAAAGCCTGCTGCAACTCTGACTCACACCCCCGGCCCCCGATACCGGCCGCCGTCCTGCTCACCCGTGCGCTTCACGACCCTCCGCTCCTCACCCGCTCCGTCTTTATGTTCTTCTGGCTCTTTCTCTGGATCCCTCTGCTCGTCGTCTGCACCGGATGGAGTGCTCAGGCGATCGCGGTGGCGATGCAGGCCCGCAAATTCTCCCGGCGGGTGGCCCGGCCGCCCCACGAAGGTTTCGACGCTTATCAACCCCCCGCCACGGTGATCGTCCCGTTCAAGGGCCACGACGACGACCTGCCCCGCCACCTCCGGGCTCTGGTCACCCAGGACTACGCCGAGTACCGCTTGATTCTGGTTTTCGAAGACCAAGAAGACCCCGCTCGTCGCGCGATCGAACTTGAACTCGAACAAAACAAGATCAAGCCGCCGGTGGACATAGTCATCGCGGGACTCGCCCCTGACGACACCGGCCAAAAGGTGCACAACCAACTCGCCGCGCTGGCCCACCTCGAAGCCGTCGGAGATACCAGCGAGGTCTGGGCCTTCGCTGACTCCGACGCCGTACCCGGCTCCGGTTGGCTGCGCAAACTCGTCGCGCCGCTGGCCGACCCCACCCGCATCGGCGTCACCACCGGCTACCGCTGGCTGATGCCCGAGCTCCGCGCCCAACGCCCCACGACCCCGAGCATGTTCGCCAGCGTGATCAATTCCTCGGTCGCCACGCTCATCGGACACGGCACGCTCGCCCAGGCTTGGGGCGGGTCCATGGCCGTCCGCGCGGACTTCGCGCGGGAGCACGGACTTACCGACAACTACCTACGTGGCTCGTTGTCTGACGACTACCAGATGACGCGGATGTGTCGCGACGCGAGTAAACGCCTGTACTTCGTGACCCACTGCCTCGTGCCCTCGCCCGTGCGCTTCACTTGGCGTGAGTTCTTCGAGTTCGGTCGACGCCAGTACCTCATCACCCGCGCCCACGACCAGGCGCTCTACAAAAAAGCGGTGGCCGCGATCGGGTTCTATCTGCTGGCCAACGTGTCGTGCGTCGTCGGCCTGATCGCCGCGCTGCCCTCCGAAGAATGGGGCGTCGCCATCTACGCCGGCGCGACGCTGTTGACTGTCGGTGTCGCCAACCAGTTCCGTGCCTTCTACCGACGCCGAGCCATCGCCGCCGCCTTCGGCCGCGATCAGCTACGCTACCTCCGCCATACGGTGCGCCTCGACCGCTTCGGCACCTTCGTAGTCATGGCCGTGAACCTTACGCTGCTCTTGAGCGCCGCCCGCGGCAAACGCCTCACGTGGCGTGGCAACACCTATGAGCTCAACGGCCCTCAGTCAATCCGTCGGCTGCCATAGCTACGATTCTTCCCGCTTCCAGATGCGGGGCTGCGGCCCCGCTCACGTCTCGTTGTGGCGGTGGTCGGTCAGCACGGCTTCGAGGATATTGCGTAGGTAAGCGATCTCGTTGCCCGGTCGGGCTAACGCCGGGTAGGCCTTGCCCCAGTACATCCAACGGCCCGGATCTTGGTTCACAAACTCGGGGCCGCGGACCATCTGGATCGTCCCCGAAAGACCGCGTTCGGCGGCGACACGCTCGCCCCAGATCCGCCCTCACCGCGCATCTCGCCCTCGATGTACTGTCCCGCCATGAAAGACGCCTCGAATATTGAGATCGCCGTTTTAGACAACGCAAGCCATCGCCGTGAAGTTCGACCCTCGGCTAAGGTTACTCGCCGCCATTATGCCAAGATTCTCCCGGGCTCTCGATTTATTCGCCCATCCATCCAACGCCTTGCCAAGACTCAGGCAATCACAGGGCGGTAGGGATAGTTTTTTCTAGCCAGAATAAAGTGCGGAAGATACAAGACTAAATGAGGACCAAAGAGTGCTTCGGTCTGCCGACCCGTCACCACCCTCTCCTAGCAGACCGACCGATCGGTTCGCCATGGTGGGTCAGTGGTGTCGGTAAAGATGTCTGGAATCGAACGACCCGATCTCGCGCTTGCTCTCGCTTGGGCGTACCGTCGACGGATCGGTCGAGAAGACCATGGCCGTAAAGGCGGTACAGGTCTAATTCCTTGAGGTGGATGTAGCCGATGTGACACCCACATTGTTCATTCGTACAGTCGCGCGCCGCGAGAACAGACTCCCACCCATCTTGGTATAGATTACCGAGACATTGATTGATGAAGTGGCACCGGCGGATATGCCCCGCGCCGTCTACGGACACAACCGTCTCGCCCGCCCGGCAAGCCCGGCCACGCGTACGGTACCTTTGGTTATTAAGCTCAAACAGCGGATCGATCGCGGCGAGCCAATCGATCTCGTCTTCCTGATAGTAGTCTGGCTGCCGCTTGTAGGCGTTGACCCACAGGTAGACCTCTGGCGCGAGGACAAGGCGTAACGCTTCTATCTCCGCGAAGTGTTCACGTAGCCCCACAACCCCAACGCTGTAGCGGACACCCACACGATCGAGCCGCTGGCATTGACTAAGAAATTCATCGCGTGTCACCTGGCCCGGGTGGTACGTGCACCATAGGCCCAAGGCCGCCCGATCGACGTCCTCGACCCAGTCCAGCCTACAAGAGAGATTGGTCTGGATCGCGACCCTCTCGACGTGCGGCAGCCGGCTTAATGACACCAGTGCGTCTTGATACCACGGGCGCACCAAAGCTTCTCCCCAGGGCGTGAAGAACACGCCCAGGCGATCGTGACGCCGACCTTTTACCCAACTCACAAACCGTTCGACCTGTGATTGATCGACACGCAGGTGCGCGGGCTCATCCGTGCGTTTGGCAAACGGACAGTAGCCACATGCGTAATTACACCCCGACAACTCCCCGCGATAGAGAATGGAGATATCTAGTGCCATTCATAACCCTCGATGCGATCGATCACCCGACTCGAGTAAAGCCAGGGACCGATAGCGTCTGAACGCTCGATGCCGGCGGCGGTCAGCCGCAGGCAATCGCCGATCCTTTCCATGAGCTGTAGTTCTTCCAACTCACGCATCTTTGGGAAAGTATCAAAAATATCGCATTCAAATCGTTTACGAAAATCGGATACCTTTAGACCCCTGGATTGAAGTAAAGAGAGCAGTAGATACCGCCGTGCCTTCTCATGATGATCGATCCGGATCCCGTGATCGGCAAACCCGAACGAAGAACCTGTGCGAGCGATGTAGCTATCGATGATCGATTGTACGCCGCTTCGGCCCACGGCATATTCCGTAGAGTAGTGAACCGAATCGGTATACGAACGGGCACCGCAGCCGAGGCCGACCATGCCGTCTCGCTGACAGCAGTAATGCGGTTCATCCGACGCAGCAGCTCCGGACCGCTGGAACATCCGCATCGATATCTGCCGGTAACCAACGTCTTGCAGGTATTCACGCGCGAGGCGATAAGATTGGATACGCTGGTCGTCCCAATGCCGGTCCCGGCGGCCAAGCGTCGTCAAAGGTCGAATATACAGCGGGTAGATGTAGATTTCTTGGGGCCCTACGTCGATAGCCTCCTTCACGCTGTCGAGCCATCTCTCAGGCGTTTGGCCTTCGCCGCCGTAGATCAGGTCGATATTGAATGAAGGAAAATCCAGATCCCTGATCCGCTTGAGCGCCGGCAACAGTATTTCCCGACGCATCGGGCGACCGATCCGCTTAGCATCCTCTTCACTAAACGATTGCACCCCGATACTGACACGACTCACACCGCGTTCGCGGAGCAATGACAATTTTTCGGGGCTTGCTGTTCCGGGAGACGTCTCGACGCTAGTTGGTATTGCGGCACAGTCGGCGCCTAATACATCCCGAGCCAAATCCAGAAGCCGTTCGAGATCCTTTACACCCAGATAGGTCGGCGTTCCGCCGCCGATCGCCATCCGTGCGAATACGGCTTGGCCGAGCGCATCAGATACTTCGCGGATGTGTCGTTCGAGCGCATCGAGATAGTCGCTCGTGCGGTTACTGCGTTTATCTACGGTCGTGAAGAGGTTACAAAACCCGCAACGCATCTCACAAAAAGGGACGTGCAGGTATAAAAACAAGGAACTGCGATCTTCAGCCTGCCAAAGATCTCGCAGTGGCAATGGCGTCTCGAACGGCCTATACGTCGTTTTATGCGGATAGCCGTAGACATAAGATTGATAAGGCGATCCGTCGAGCAGCGGGTGGGTTACTTTAGATGTATTTGGCATCAGATCGGGCTAAGCCTCTGTAAGTATGAACTCGGCATACGGCACGTCCCAAACAGTGGAATGCCCGAGGCGATGACCATAATAGCCGTCTTCCCCGTAAGCGGTGCCGTGATCAGATGTGACAACACACAGAGCCCCGCCCCGCCGCCGCAGCGCTTCGAACAGCGGGGGTAGATGTCCGTCTACGTAAGCCAGCGCATCAGCCTGGGTGTGCGGTGAATCCTCGTTCGCGCCAGTGGAAAAGATACAGTTGGGTTGGTGCAACGCCGATACGTTCAGAAACAGGAACGCCCGTCGGCCCTGCGGAAGCTGGGCCAGTCGTGAGACGGCGACGTCAACCTGGTTTCTTGTTGAGTGTGGGTCGGTGACACCCAGAGCGGGCGACCAATGGGCTTCGTGAAACAGATCCGGCAGTACGCTTCCCAGCGGATTGATACGATTAAAAAAACCAACTCCCCCGACACAGATCGTACGGTATCCACGCCCCGCCAAGCCCGAGACAATATCAGCCTCTTCAAAAATGGCGGTCTGAGGCGTGGTGGTTTCGCTCCCCTCGAACCGCGAGGCGAAGAGCCGGGGGTGCGTACCGGGCACGGTGGGAGTTGGCAAGAAGCCGGCAAAAAACGCGTGGTGGGCCGCGTAGGTGAACGAGCCGGAGCTGTGGCGTCGCTCCCAACGGCCGCCGGGCAGCAATGACCGAAACCCGGGGGTTCGGCCCTCGAGCATCGCCCGCTCCGCGACATCGTAGCGGAGTGTGTCGAGTGTGATGAGCACCACGTCGAGCTCGCCGATCAATGAGCGTGCGTCAAGCATGGCAGGCTTTGCTCCAATGGCGCTAGGCCTCGGATACGAAAAACTACGTGGGCACCCGAGTTCGACAGGCAGTCTCGTCGCAACCAAGACGGAGCAATTGACCGAAACAAGCCCTTTATCTGAAACATCACTTTCTGCTTTGCATACACCGCCCACCGTCGGTCAAACAGTGTGTCGTCGGTATTGAGGAAGACGCCATCGAGTTCAGGCATGCCTTGCTCTCCACGACGCGAGCGCAGCGACCTCGGCTTCGTACGTATTTTCACCTTGGTGCCGCACGCCGTGTAAGAGATCACCAAACGCATTGACCTCAAAAACCGTGTGGCCGCGGAGGTCGGTATGGACCGCCAAATCGATGCCCAGATACAGCATCCGGGGTAAGCACGCCGCGACTTTTTCGCACGTGTCGATGAGTGCTTCCCAATCCGACGTCTGCATCCGCTCCCGCAGCACGTCTGTGCCGCACCGCTTATTGAGCAGGTGCAGGTTTGTGATTGGATGCCGACTCAGACGCAGTACGGCATGCCGCACGCGCCCCGCGATCGTAACGACGCGGAGGTCGGCCCTCAGATTGCAGACGCCCGCTTTGGGGATCCAAGCTTCGACGTAAACACCCAGTGGACAAAGCGTATCCAGTAGGCGTCGAATATCTCGGGTAGTGGCATACCGGCATAGCTTCCGGGAATTGCGCAACACGGTGCCGACCGGGCCGTCCTCCATAGCCACGGTCGAGATCGCTAACTCGCGTGTCGACGAGCGCTGGTACGCCACCACACCCGAGCCGGCGGAACCACCGCGAAGTTTAATGAATACCCGCGATCGACCCGTCGCAACCATGGCATCGCGCACGGCTTCGTACCCCGCCCCGACGCCGGACAACTCGGCGATCGGCTGCGGGACACGGATCCCATGCGCCGCCAGATGGGACACGGCGCGGGGTTTGTCGCAGGCGATAACAATCTCGTCCGGGTGATTCAGAAAAACCTCGCCGTGTTCGGCGTCGTCAGATATCTGTTGCATCACACGGCGAAAACCCATCACGAATTCATCCGGCCGGTGGATACATCCTTTCGGAAACGGCGGCTCGAGGAGCGCGGCCGTATCTCCGACGACGGCTCGACGACGATGGCGTATGGATGTTTCGTCCGACCATTCTCGAATCGCGCGAAGCGTCGTTTCGTCACGCCCCGGTGATTCAATGCGGATGCAGTCCGCTCGACTCATCGCGTGTAACCGGTCGGTCCGATCATACTTTAGCCAATCCGGATAATCGATCATGTGAGCAGAAGGATGCCCCGCGCGGCGCAACGCATCGTCGAATAGGTGTGCGCGGGTATCTCCGCTTACCCCGATCAATAGGCAGCGCAATCCCGTCATGGAATCACTCGCTTACTCGGACACCGCGACGTAATAATGTAGTTCGCCACCGTATTCGTCGGGCTCCTGCGGATCACTCGCGTCGAGAGCCACGCCAATCTCGCGTAAACGACCCAAAACTTCTTGCGAAATAAAGTGGTAATGAATGTCGAGTTTTTGAAGCCCGCCGAGATTTCCAGCGGATGCCAGAGCCTCGGCCCCTTTATCCGTTAATGTACCGAGCGAAAGATCCAGAACGCTGAGTTGCCCGGCAATCTTGCTCCCGCCCACGAGAGCTGCGATATCGTCGGCGATCTCGGAATTGCGCAAGCCGAGATATCTCAGCTTAGGGAAACATGAGGCGTTTAGAATCAGCCGCACATCATCTATCGCAGTGTCTCCACCGTATTCAGTTGTCCCCAGCCACAACTCCAAATGTTCGAGTTGTGGCAGACTGGCGTTGGCTATTTCTTCCAGGACGTTTGGCGGAAGGCCCCCGGCTTCGACAACAAGTTTTTTAAGCTGGGGCAGTGCCATATCGCCCAAAGAGAGGTTATTCCCACCACGGGCGCCGAACTCTTCCAGGTTCGGGTATGCCGGCCACAAGGCCGACAGATCGCCCTGCTCGATCCAGGATATCTCGCTTTCTTCAGAAACCATGTCACCGATAAACAACGCCTTGAGGTTGGGCAACCGGTCTTTTGCCTTCACGAGCGCCGCGATCACGGCGCCCACATCTTCCCCTTGCCCCGCGCCTCCCCAATCGCCAATGATCAGCGCCTCGAGCCCGCCGGCACCCGGATCGGTGAGTAAGGCATCGAAGCGATCCGTAAACGTGACTTTGTTATCGAAGTCTTCCCAGTCTACTCGCACCCGATACGCGGTCGCTGTCGTGTTGGGTAACGGTTTCCCGGCATAAAAATCGATCACGGGCTTGCCGTAAAACTCGGTAAGATTCTCGTTGATCATGATCGCAGTCCCGGTGAATAGTTGGCTAAAGGTACGGCAATATACCAAGTCCGGCCGCGAACCCGGTGTCAAGCGATGGCACTCTAGAGGCCGAATCTGCACGTTTATGGGGTGGCACGGGGCGACCCGCACTTGTAATTTACAGATATCTGTCCAGAGTTTTACTGAGTGGAGATGAGATGAGCCTGGCGGGTTTTATCCGAACGTTACACCACGAAGGCGTTGCCCGCGTGCCGGTGATCAGAAACGAAGCGGAGTTTCGACACGATACCGAAACCCAGTCCTTGGTTGCGCAGGGCGAGCTTGCCGACGTCGTGGACGCGCTGGTGTCTGGCGAACGTTTGATCCGGCCCGATTGGCCGGGCTCGCCACCGCCATTCGATCACCGTGTCGCCGTGATTGCGTCTGTGTTTCTGTATCAGGCGGCGAGACTGGTGTTAAGCCGACAGGTCCCCGAAGCGATCACCGAAAAAATACTCTCGGCCCATCCAATCGCTGAGTCGTCGGCTTCGGCACATTACTCGGTCGACGTCGTGGGGCGTTACCTTCCCGATCTCGTCCTGTTAGCCGGCGGGCCGATGTCAGACGATTCGGTTGTGAAATGCCTCAAGCAATTTGGCGCGCGGTGGCCACTTTCGTCGGTGGGGGCGGCTGGCATCACCCCCACGGCCGATCGGCTCGACGTGATCCTCAACAACGCGGCGCTCCGCGCGGCATACGTTGACCGCGTGTTGAGTCGATCCGATATGGATCGACTCAGCGACGAACGGGTCGCGGAGGCCGCCCGATTGAGCGTAGGCCCGCACACTGATTTGGTCTCCGCTTCGATTTCCGCCGTACTATGGTCCGCAACAAAACACCCGGTGGCGCCATAGACATTCCGGAAACAAGCATCGGATTCAACGCCATGAGTACACACGTATGACCACGATTGCCACCGACGATATTTCCTCCGCCGGCCCCGAGCTTACGCGCGAGGTGCTGGAGCCGATGAAACGCCGCTTTGTCGGCAAAGACGAGATCATCGACCTGTTGGGCGTATGTCTGGCCGGAGGCGAAAACCTCTTTATTCTGGGCCCACCCGGCACCGCAAAAAGCGCGTTGGTCCAGGACCTGGGCCAACGGTTCGACGGCCGCGTCTTCGACTACCTGCTCACGCGGTTCACCGAACCCAATGAGTTGTTCGGCCCGTTCGACATCCGACGCCTGCGGGAGGGCGATCTGGTGACCAACACCGAAGGCATGCTGCCTGACGCCGACTTCGTGTTTCTCGACGAGCTCTTGAATGCCAACAGCGCGATCCTCAACAGCCTGCTGATGGCCTTGAACGAGCGGGTTTTCCGGCGAGGACAAGAGACCAAGCGGTTACCCGCGTTGATGTTTGTCGGCGCAAGCAATCGCTTGCCCGAAGACGAGACGCTGGGAGCGCTATTCGATCGGTTCCTGCTGCGGGTGGTCTCGGACAACGTTGACGATGATCAATTGCGCGACGTGCTCGACGCGGGCTGGGTGATCGAACAGAACTTCGAAACCCCAGGCACTACAATCACAACCCAAAAGATCCGTGGCCTGCAGGCAGCGGTTCCGCGGGTAGATCTGTCCGGGGTGCGTGACGACTATCTTGAATTGATCCGGCGCTTGCGCAACGCCGGGGTGGCGGTATCGGACCGGCGGGCCGTCAAGTTACAACGTGTGATCGCGGCGAGCGCTTTGCTGTGCGGTCGTGCGGAGGGCCGGACCAGCGACTTGTGGGTGATGCGTTACATCTGGGAAGTCCTGGAACAGCGCGAGATCGTGCGCGAGATGGTGGATCAGGTAATCGGCAAGGATGCAACGGACGACGACCTCCACCACGGCAGATCGACCCCGAGCACACGGCCGGACCCCGAAGCGGTGGCGCGCGATTTAGCTGCGATCGAAACCGAATTGGGACGCGACAACTTGGAAGCGCCCCGCCAGGCCCACCTGCAGGACCGCATCGGGGTGTTGGCGGACCGCATACAGTGGGTGGAATCCGCCGCGCAGCGCGAAGCATTGGAAACGACGATCAACGGGTTGTGGGCGAAACTTGGAGTCAAACGGTGACGCCGTCCTGGGCTCTGCAACTGCCGATCCATGCTGCGGGACAACTCGGTCGATTACGCTGCCTGCCCGGGCTGGAAGTCCACGAATCCGTGGGTGAGGTCTGGTTACGTGGAGATGACATAGCCGTCGCGGCGCGGGCGGATGTGTTGGGGTTGCCGGCAACAAACCGCTACGAAGTCAACCACGATCTGCAACTCGTTCCGATGGGTGGACGTTTGCCTGTGGGAACACTGCCCGATACACCCTGGGCAGTGCTTTCGAGGTGGCTCGAAGTCGTGTCACCAGCGACATTGCTCTCCGGCTGCGTGACGCGGAAAGTTGAGTTGGCCCTGGCCCGCACCGGCGCGGAATGCCGACCCAATCTGTTGGTGACGGGGTTCGAGCCGATGCGGGCGTGGGCCGAACACGCCTCGGACCGTCGGCTGGTCCCGCTCTCGGTCGCGAATGATCTCGAGCGCAGGCGGGTCGCCGTCCAAGGGACACCGCTGCCACCACTGCCGGGACAGCGCTATGTCATGGAAAACCAGATCGGCCTACCCGCGGGCTACGGCTTTGCGCTGCCGATCTCGAACCAAGCGGCCGTGACGGTCCTCGGCCTCGACACTTCGGAGAACGCGGTGTTCGAAACCGACGGTACGTGGTCCCGGCTGCCCGACGACGCCTTCGTGGCGGCCACGCGCGGCACGCTCCGCCTGCTGAGCCGCCACACAGGGCACGACGAACCCGGCGGGGTGCAATCATGCTGACCGGGGACTTAATCACCAAGAAATACCTGTCGCCGTCAAAACCTACTTTTTGGCTTTGGGATGACGAAGCAGAAGCCGTTACGCACGCCGACGGCGGGGTCATCGCGTTCCGCGTTGAACTAGCCGATACGCTCGAGCGGATCGGCGACGACGGACTCCCACCACTAGGTGCGTTGCTGATGGCGATGCACGCGGCCAGGAAATCGTCGGAACAGCACGGCCTCACAACGAACACGTACTCCGAGGCGATCAGCAAACACGAGCAATACGGTCAATATCTACCCGGAGGCTTACTCGCCTCGGTGGAGAAGAAGCTGGCCGAATTCCATCGCGTCACCGTGGCCCTTGAGGATAGGAAACTCGTATCCACCGCCCTCGAAATCGTCTTCGAGGGGTGCGTCACCGAGGTCCCCGCCGACGCGGCGGGCGTAGTCATCGAGACGCTGCGCGCGGGCCCACCGCCGGATATGCTTAAAGGCGACCGTTCGCGCGATGCTTTCGACCGGACACTCCTGGATCTGCGGACGCTCGACACCGGCCTCGGAAGGGCGACGGAAGACACGATCCGCAGGCGACACCAGACCGGCGTTGACGAAGGACTGGCGCCCCTTGAAGCGCCCGAGTTTCCTCCGCCGATCCATGAGTCGGCGTTGGCGGTTATCGGCGAGTTGGAGCGTCACGACCAAGATGCCCCGCTCGGCAAACTGGCTCGCCAGCTACTCGCGACCATCCGCCTGCCGCGCGGTCTGGGGCTCCCTCACGATCTGCCGCTTGGAGGGTTAAACGACATCACCAGCCGAGGACGACTCGACCGGCTGTTAATCAGTGAGTTGGCGCAGGATGATCTGACGTTGGCGGCGCGAGTCGCCAACAACGAGGCGCTCTATCTCCGACGAGAAGAGTCGCACGTACGCACCCCCGTACGGCGACATGTATTGGTAGACGTCGGATTGAACCAATGGGGCGTGCCCCGCTTGATCTCGGCGGCGACGGCTTTGGCTCTGTCCGCCGACGGCGACAACGGGGTCGACTTGAGATGTTGGTGCGCGACCCACGACGGCGTGGAGCCGGCCTCTGCGGCCACGCCACAAAAATTCGAAGATCTGTTGTCGCGGCTGGAGGTCAACCTGACGCCCACGGTGGCGGCGGATCGGCTCGCCGACGACGTGGCAAACGATGAGGGGTTGGAACTGGTGGTGGTACTCAGCCAGAGCGTGGTGAGCGACGCAGCACTGCAGCAGGCCCTGCGTCGATTCACCCCGAACCCGATCTATCTCGTCGGGATCGATCGATCCGGCCGGGTCGAGGTCGCGGTCTGCACGGACAAGGGCCTGTGTCCGCACACGCATACGCAGGTCGATGTCGAGGAACTACTTGCCTACCGATCGCCTACCAGCGCTCCGCTCAGGAATCTATCGCGGTCGCCAGACCTCCCCGCCGCGATCCGGATGAATCGACTGCCGCTACGGGTCCCACATCAATTTCACTCGGGCTCGGCTTGGATTAGCGGCGTGAACGGTGGATGCGTTTATGCCGTCACCAAAGACCATCGGATGACCCTCTGGGACTCTCGGAAACACGGGCCTATCCAGCTATGTGACGACCTCCCCGCGGCGACGGTGCTGTGGCATTCGGTACCGTCTTCCGACGATCCGATCGATGCGCTGATCGGTCGCGTCGGCAAATCGGCTGAGGTCTATACCCTATCGGTCAATCACGACGAAAATACTGTCCGGTGCTCGCCTGTCGAACTCCCGGGCGACGAACAGATCGTGGGGGTGACGTATCACCGTGGCGTGGTGATGGCGTCGTCGCGGGATACGGCGTACGCGATCGAGCCGGGGACCGGCCGGGTACTTGCCGAGCGTGTGGTCCGTGAAGACCGAAATGTTAAGGAGATGCGAGGCCGGTTCGTTCGACTGTCCGATCGCCACTGGCTGGCGCTGGCGTTTAAGGGAACATCGATCGTAACGGTGCCGATCGACCCACCACGCGAACTGGCGGTAAGCCCCAAAATCGTGTCGGTTTTTGAGGCCCAGGGGATCGAGGGTTACGTCGCCGTCACCGAGGAAGGACACGTGTTGACGGCTTACGGCCTCAAGCAACAGACACGATGGTTGGCCAAGAAAGGCCGGCGTGTAATACGCACGCTGTGGTCCGGCGACGGTCGACGTCTGATCATCCAGTTCCGCGAAAGAGTCGGCAATACTTCGGTATATGTGATGATCGAGATCGAGCCGGACGCGGTGAGAAGCGTACACGAATCGCGGATGTTCCCCGGCAATGCGTGGCTGCGGCCCGAGGTAGAGAAGCTGTGCAGACATCGTTCGCCCCGCGTGAAGTATCGCGGCGTCAGTCTAGTACGAGACGACCACGGCAAACCCAACATTCGGCTAACCACGTCTTCGGATCGCACCCTGCGGATGCGGTCTCAGAACCAGAGCCTGATCTTGATCGAAGGCGGATCCCCGTCGGCGCGGAGTGAAATCAAAACCTTCAAGCCCATGTCCTCGCCGTCGGGCACGCACTACAAGTTGATGGCCGCGGACTTCGGAGACGGCGGTCGGATCGTCTTGGATTCACGCGGCATGCTCCACTTGCAAACACGCGATAAAAACTTGGCGGAGGTGACGCTCGTCATCGAAAACGAATGCGTCTCGGGGTGGTGCTCCGACGGCAGGGTGTTTGGCTCGGAGTATTACTTCGCAAACCCCGTGAGAGCCACCGATGCGAAACAGATCACAGGGGACTTCGCCTACCGATCAGCTATTCTGCCCATACTCGAGCGGATGGGATGAAACAAGAACTGCAGATCATCCCGAGTCTTCATCCGCTGCGGGAAACAGCCGCGTGGCTGCTGCCTGGCGATGACATCGATCGCTGGTTACGGATTGTCGCCGAGAGCGGCCAATCGTTTGAGTCCATGGAGATGTGGGTACTGCCACGGTCGGCGCGTGACCTGACTCCGGCCGGGGTGCTGCTGACCGGCTACAACGGCGACAGCCGCCCCTCGCCCGACGCCCAGGCATACGGCACGATGGGTGGCCGGCTGTACCTACCGACCCACGCCCGGCTTGATCCCGAGGTGGCCGAATCCGAGATCGCCGAACTGCTCACAACACCCACAGCGATCTTTCACCCGATCATCGGGTTGATCGGGTTTACTGAAACCGATGTCTTGCGGCCGTTGATGCTGCTTGAGGCTGCGGGGCACCGGGCTTCGTCGTGGACCATGCCCGAATCCGCGGCCAGGATCAACCACCGCCTGCGTTCGATCGAGCCGCTTGAACAACTCAGTCTCGAGCAACTCGACGAAGAAATGGGCGAAGGCATCGGAGACAAACCGCTCACCGAACTCCCTCCGCTGCCAGGCGAACCCAAACCGGGCGCGCTCAGCAAGGCACGAAGCCGTGGGCGAGATGGTGTCGCACGGCTCGTAGGCTGGATAACTTCCAAAGCCCCCAGCGGGTCCGCGAAGCCAACGTGGGTGGATGCATTAGAGCAGTGGGCCCAACAGAACCGGACCCGGCCCGGGCAGGTCGATCAGGAAAAACGCAATCACGAGCTCGACCGCCTGCTCGACATGCTTAACCGATCCCCGGCCGAGGGCCTATCTCACGCGATCCCGCTGTCGGGCCTCTCCCAAGCCCGCGGTATCGCCCCCGCGGGCAATCGGCTAACCCGGCGCGGCACGAGTTTTAGCTTGTCGGGCCTATTCGGCAGCGGCCCTGCCGATCCGTGGGCGATCGCCGAGGAACAGCGCCGGGCTTTGATGGAATCCTACCGCCAGATCGCCACCGAGGAAGCCCAGCAGGGTCGGTATCGCCGGGCGGCGTACATTTACGGCTCGCTACTAGGCGATCTGGAGGCTAGTGAACGCGTGCTGGAAGAAGGCGGTTACTTCGAGGAAGCCGCGGTCATCCTGCGCGACAAGCTGAAGCAACCGGTCGCGGCGGCGCGTTGCCTTGAGCGCGGCGGCCGCCTGGGCGAAGCGGTCACGCTTTACCTGGAAAGCAACGAGTGGCTGGCAGCCGCCGCCATCTACGAACGCCTCGAACAGATCGACTCGGCCCACCGGTGGTACCGCCACACCGCCGAACAGAAAATCCAGATCAGCGATTTTGTCGGAGCCGCCTCCTTGTTGGAAGATAAACTGCAGGACGTGGCGGAGGCCGAACGGGTGTTGCTGCTCGGCGCATTGCCCCCGGCGCGTGACCCCAAGTGTTTAAAAAACCTATTCGAGTTGACTGGCCGGCACGGCCGACACGACCAGGCCCGAGAAGCCCTCGACCGCCTCGTCAACGACGCTGATCGGCCGGTCGTGGCGGGGCAACTGGCCCAGTCGTTGGCCCAGACGCGGGGCACCTACCCCGATCCATTGTTGCGAGACCGCATGGCGGGCGCGGTCATGGGGCTGGTCGGCCGACACCTCCCCGACGAACGCTCGGTGGCCTTGGCCACCGCATTCACCAACGCCATCCGGGCGCTCTCTCCCGAAGACTCCTTGCTGGCACGCGACGCCGGACGCCACCTGCAACGCCTGAGAGAGGCACCGCCCGCATCGCAGAAACTCCGCTCGAGTTCGCGTTCTGCGAACCACGTCGCTGAACTCGTGGAAATAATCAAGCTGCCCCAAGGCGTTTGGCACCGGGCCCTCATTATCGAAAAATCTTTGTTCGCTTTGGGAGACATAGGTCACCCCTCGACCAACCTTGTGGTCGCCCGAGTGAAAAAATGGAACAATGAAACGACCGTCACCCACTCTCGCGTCGCCCCGAGCACTTGGCAAGATCGGGACGAGTTTGAATCCACGGTGGTGACCAGCGTGGTCCCACACACCACCCCCAATCGACACCAGATCCTGGTGACGGCGTTGGGCAAACCACCGATTGCGAACAAGCTCTGCTCGATGCATCAAGCGCCGCCCTACGTCGCCGTGGGCACCCCTACTCCTTGGCCCAAGCACACCTTGGCAGTATCCGGAGACGTCCCCAACATCACCTGGGTTTTGGCGGGCACGCTGGCCGACGAACCCGAGTTGGTACTCAACGCCTACCGAGCAAACAATCTGACCCAGTCACTCAGCGTATCCATCACCCCGCAGGCTCGGGAGGTAATCGCGGAGCAAGCGATTTCACCTCGGATACGGCTGCACGCCCGACGAGAGGTGGTGGTGCTGACCATCGGGCGCGTTCTAATGCACTTTGCGGACGGAGACCAGGTGTCCACCGAGATCCTCGACGCGCCCGTGACGCAGATCACGGGCGCCGTGCCGTTCGGCCGTTCACGCTATGCCTTGCTGCACGATCGAGGACTCACAATGTTCTGGAATTACCCCGGGAACCGCATGTCGGAAACCGTCTGCCGAAATACCGTCCAACCGGTCGGGGCGTTTACCAACACCTCGGGCCTGCTGGTTGTTGCGGACACCGAGGGCGGGTGCCTGTATTCGACCACCAAGGGGCAAGTAGACATCGTCGATCGATTCTCGTGGACCAGGGAGTCCTCAAGCCCACCCGTCGCTATCTGCGCAATAGACCATGGTGATGATTTCGCCGTGCTGCTCGAAAACGGCACGGTGTTGAGTTACACCGTCTCGGCACCCCTCGGCGGTCGCCGGTGAGCCGACACGATGTTCGGGATCGGCATCACGAATTATGGCGCGCACGGGAATCACGCCATGCTGACGGCATAAGCTACCCTGCACGCATGCCCAAGATTTCTCGCGACGATATCCTGCTGAATTACCTTGACCAATTGCCCTTTGAGCCTTACCCGGTGCAGGAAGAGGCGCTGATGCGTTACTTCGAACGCACCGAGACCGGCGGCGGCGTCCTCGCCTGCGCCCCCACCGGCACCGGTAAGACCATCATCGGCGAAGCCGCGCTCTACGAAGCCCTCGTCACCGACAGCACCGCGTACTACACCACCCCACTCATCGCACTCACCGAGCAAAAGTTCACCGAACTTCAAGACGCCGCGGAACGCTGGGGGTTCGAGCGTGAGCAGATCGGGCTGGTCACCGGCAACCGTTCGGTGAACCCGCGGGCCAAGGTGCTCGTCGTCGTCGCCGAGATCCTGCTCAACCGCTTGCTGCACGCCGAAGCATTTGATTTCACCGGCGTCTCTACGGTCGTGATGGACGAGTTCCACAGCTTCGCCGAGCCGGAGCGCGGTATCGTGTGGGAGCTCGCGCTATCGCTGCTGCCTGGACACGTCCGGTTGCTGTTGCTCTCGGCCACCGTCGGCAATGCGAGCCTGTTCCTTTCGTGGCTGCGTCAACAGCACGGCCGCGACCTCGTGCTCGTACTGGGCAACGAGCGTCGCGTGCCTTTGGAATACCATTGGGTCGGCGACCAACTCCTGCCCGATCACTTGGCCGACATGGTTCGCGGGGATGACACGACGCGTAAAACACCCGCCCTGGTGTTTTGCTTCGACCGAGTCAAATGCTGGGCAACCGCCGACCTGTTGCGTGGCCGGGACATGTTGATCGAAGGGCAACAGCAGCTCTTGGCCGAGCGAATCGATGCCCTCTCGGCCGAAGGCTACTTTGACCACGGCGCCGGGCCGAAACTCAAGAGGATCCTCATGCGCGGCGTCGGCGTACACCACGCCGGCCTGCTGCCGAAGTATCGACGCGTGGTGGAAGAACTCTTTCAAAAGAAACTGCTCAGTTTTTGTGTCTGTACCGAAACCCTCGCGGCGGGGATGAACTTGCCGGCGCGGTCGGTGGTATTAACGGATCTACTCAAAGGCCCGCGCGGCGCGAAAAAACTCATCGCCGCGAGCAACGCCCACCAGATGTTCGGCCGGGCCGGTCGGCCCCAGTTCGATACGCAAGGCCACGTTTTCGCCGTCGCCCACGAAGACGACGTCAAGATCCTTCGGCATAAAGAAAAAATCGCCCAAATCCCCGAAGATACCAAAGACCCGAAATTGATGGCCGCCCGCAAAAAGCTCATCAAGAAGACACCCAAGCGTCGCGAGGGGGTGCAGTATTGGTCCGAGGCGCAGTTCGGTTCGCTGCAGGTCGCCGAGCCGGGAAAGTTGACCAGCAAAGGCCACCTCCCATGGCGGCTGCTGGCGTTCCTGTTGGAAATCGACAACGACGTGTCACACCTGCGTGAAGCAGCGAGCAAACGGCTCATGACCGAGCCCGAACTCGTCGCGGCGCAGCGTCACCTCACCAAACAACTCATTACGCTCCACGAGGAAGGTTATGTCACGCTCGAACCGCCGCCGCCTTCCAAGGCGAAACCGAACGAATCATCCGCACAGGAAGCGCCCGCTGAAACCGAGCCCACGGCCGACACCAACCCCCTTGCCGGCCTCACTCTCGGCGGCGGCATCGGACTCGGCGGCGCGCCCACCGGTAAATTCGGACCACCTTCATCCGCGGCACCCACAAACAAGTCACATCGACTCAACCAGCCCGAAACGAAAGACCTGTATCAGCCGATCAGCGCGACCAGTACCGATCGCCTCAGCCTCCTGCTGAAATTCCGCGCTGTTCAACCATTGTACGGCGTATTTCTCTTGGATTACCTCGGCCAAGCCGAACCACACGAACGTATCCAGATATTTGAATCCTTACTGGAGATGCCGGGCTCGGTCGCCCGCAGCGTTCGTGTGCCGTGGCCGCAGGACCTGCCGCCCGGGAGTATGACCCTTGAAATACTCGATCCTGAGGTGCTGCGCAACGGGCTATTCACCCACGATGAGATGTACCCCCCGCCGCCGCACGAGCAAGACCGCCCTTTCGGCGAACCGCCCAAATTCCCGATCACGCTCGGCGAGAAGCTCTACACACTCTTCCATAACAAGGTCCCTAACCCCGGCAGCTTCTGCGTCACCCCTGTTTGGGTCGCGGGCGACCTGCTAGAGTTCAATGGTGATTTCAATAAATACATCACTGCCCGCGAACTGCAAGCCCAGGAAGGAATAATCTTCCGGCACGTCTTACGGCTCATCCTGCTGTGTGACGAGTTCGCGGCCGTCACACCCCCGGGCGTCACCGGTCTCGCGTGGCAGAGAGACTTGCGAGAAATCTCCGAGATCCTGGCTGCGTCCTGCCGCGCGGTAGACCCACAATCAACCGATGATGTACTGACAATGGGCGGGTAGCTTCCTAGAACTTGATATTCGGCCGGCTAATGAGAACTCTGATCGGAGCTACATGCGGACCGTGGAAGTGCTGATCAAGCCACTTCGCCCGATGCGAAACGTCTGCTGGCGACGGATCATCTACGAAATCAGCCTTATTGCGACGCCGACCTAAGTGGCGGATCGGCGTGCCCACCGTTTCCTGCTCTACATCGAATGCTATTTTCGAAAGGTGTTACCGGCGACGGGCTCGAGAGTAACGCGAGAGCTGTAAACCCGGTCGGTAGGATCGTTTTCGGAACATAGGCCAGCATCCAGGACGATCACTTGTTCACGAACCTTCCACGGTCGGGAAG
Organism: Planctomycetota bacterium; assembly: GCA_039033595.1. Taxonomy (GTDB): domain Bacteria; phylum Planctomycetota; class Phycisphaerae; order Phycisphaerales; family Phycisphaeraceae; genus Algisphaera. The sequence goes on from JBCCCG010000013.1 coordinate 70,821, forward strand.
ATTGGCTGCAAGTCAAAAATGCACGGACCGCTCAAGCAGTACTGCCGACGGGCTGCCAGATCTACCTCCCCGAGTTCTTTGTTCTTCATATTTGCAAGATCAGGTCGACTCGCCACCAGGGGGAATCGATGTCTCATAAATTATTATCTCAACACTTGTCGATCTGTCTCATACTCCGCTTTTTTCCGATACCCGGGGCAACCTGAGCGTGATTGTTAAACGCCGATATTCTGGAACACACCTGCACCAAACCGAATCGGCATTCGCTCGTAACGAAAAACACGATTTATCGGGTGGTCTCATTCGCAGGATACCGACGCGTTGAGCACTCCTGGTTTCCGGACCCGCTCGATCTGTTTTTCTTCTTTTTCGGCAATTAAGACATTGCGCGGCCCTACCGATGTCACTGGGTGAGGGGTCAGGAATAGGGGGATCCCTCACGATGTTCAATTTTTGACCTTGTTGAGGGAGCATGGGCCGCCGAAAAAAAGCATCACGGACCTTCCGGGGACGCCATCGGCAACAGTCTGTCGCGCGGTGCCGGACGCAGCTGCGCAGACCGGCGCGCGGCGTTCCGCCGCCAGAGGCGATCGCGTTCGAGCCGCTCGAGCCAAGGCTTATGTTGAGTGCAGTTCACCCGGCCCTCGCGATGAACCTACCGGTTGGAGGGCACCCCCCATGGCTCACACCAACCGAAGCAATGAACGCCATCGATACGGCATCGCTGCACTCTGACGTATCATCTCATTTTGCCCACGGAAAACCGGCCGCCTCGGCGCGATACGAGATCGTTTTCGTCGATCTTGACGCTAACGATCAACAAGCCCTGGTCGAGAGTTTGAGGACGCGGGGTGGGATTCAGCGTCAGCTCGAAGTGGTCTTTCTGGAGGCCGATCGCGACGGGATGGAGCAGATCACCGCCACGCTGGCGGATCGGGCCGACGTCGATGCGGTCCACATCGTGTCGCACGGCACGACCGGCGCGGTCCGTTTGGGCGACAACACGTTGACCGCGACAAACCTCGACGATTACACCGATCAGGTCCGCAGTTGGGGCCGCGCGTTGACCGAGCACGCGGACGTGCTTTTCTACGGCTGCGACCTAGCGGCGACCGACACCGGGCGGGATCTGATGGAGCGTATCGCCGAGGCGTGCGGCTGCGACGTCGCGGCTAGCGACGACCTCACGGGTCACGCTTCGCTCAGCGGTGACTGGGATCTGGAGTTTGCGACCGGGGCAATCGAGGCGTCGGTCATCGTTGACGCGGAGTTGGCAGGATCGTGGCTCGTTCGGCTCGACACCGTGAGTGGCCTGCTCGCACACTGGACGTTCGATTCGATTGCGGGGGCGGACGACAGCAGCGGTAACGGTTACGACGGCACGCTCGCCGGCGGCGCGAACATCGACACGGCGGGAGCGACCAACCAAATCGGCAACGGCAAGCTGAGCCTCGACGGCACGGGTGACTATGTTGAGCTCTCCCCTCAAGCCGGCAATTTCGCGGGACTCGGTGAAGGCACCGTCTCGGCGTGGGTCAACTTTACTTCGGCCGCGCTGGGCATCATCGCGGACCTGGCCAATACCAGCGCCAGCGACTACTTCTCTTTTTACGTTAACAGCGGCCAGGTCTATTGGGGCATCTGGGCCGGCGGCGCGGCGCAGGTTCGCGCAAACTCAGCCGTGACGATCAACGACGGCGCTTGGCATCACCTTGCCGTTACGGTCGACGCGGGAGGCAACAGGCTGTTTATCGACGGCGTCGAGCTCACCGGCGCTGCGGTCACACACAGCGCCGGCTCGGCCGCGAACACGATCTTCCTCGACGACCTCGCCGGCCACGACGACTTCCAGATCGGCGCCTACGCCGGGCCCGGCGGGGAGTTCAATGGCCTGATCGACGACGTGCGTATCTACGACCGGGCCCTGAGCGCCAGCGACGTGTCGGAACTCGCCACCCGAAGCACCACCCCCCAGACCGTCACGGTTACCACGACCAACGACCTGGCCAACGGCAACACGTTGTCCATCGCCACGCTACTGGCCGACGACGGCGGCGACGGCATCTCGCTGCGTGAAGCCATCGCCGCCGTCAACAACACCACCACCGGCTCCAACCCTCATGAGATCCACTTCAACCTCCCCCTCCTCGACTCCGGTCGTGTCTACTACCAGGACGACACCGTCGGCGGCTCACTCAGCGCCGGCTCGGTCGTCTCCACCACGTTGCCCGACGGCTCGATCGGCGACTTCGATCCGGACTACCCGGCCGGTGGCTTCGGGTGGTGGCGCATCCAGCCGACCAGCGCGTTGCCACAGGTCACCGCCGCGGTCGTTATCGACGCTAGTACCCAGCCGGGATTCACGAGCCACCCGCTTATCGAGATCGACGGCGGCTTGGCCGGGAACGCCAACGGCCTGTACCTCACCGGCGGGGGCACCACCGTGCGTGGCCTGGCGATCAACCGCTTTTCCGGGCCCGTTCCCTTCGGCTCGGCCATCCGGATCGATGGCGGCAGTGGCGGTAACACGGTGGTGGGCAACTACCTCGGCACCGACATCACGGGCACTCAAGCCCGCGGAAATGTCGATAACGGCCTTATCATCGCCGGGAGCAACAACGACGTCGTGGGTGGGGCCACCGCGGCGGACCGCAACATCACCTCCGGGAACGAAAACGGCATCTTCTTGTTCAACGTCGATGGGACGGTGATCACCGGCAACTACATCGGCGTTGACGCCACCGGGACCAGAGCGTTGGGCAACACCACCACCGGTGTCTGGGGCGGGCTCACCGCCGCCCGGAACGTCCGTGTCGGCGGCGCGGCCGCGGGAGAAGGCAATGTCATCAGCGCCAACAGCGACTACAACGTCCGTTTCGATTTCGCCGGCACGACAGGCAACCAGATTGTTGGTAACTACATCGGCACTAACGCCGCCGGGACCGCCGGCATCGGCAGCACCACCGCCGGCGTCTACTTCGCCGACAACGCCGACGGCAACCGGGTCGGCGGCATCGGGTCGGGCGAGGGCAACCTCATCGCCCACCACACGCAGCAGGGCGTACTGCTCGCCGCCGACGCCGGCGTCAACAACGCCGTACTTAGCAACATGCTCTACTCGAACGGCGCCTTGGGCGTCGACCTCGCCGACGACGGTGTCACCTACAACGACGCCGAGGACGCCGACACCGGGCCGAACGAAAAGCTCAACTTTCCGGTCTTGACCAATGTCGTGCAGGACGGGGTCGACCTCGATATCGGTTTCTCCGTCGACCTGCCGGTCGGCTGGTACCGTGTCGAGTTCTTCGAGAACCCCGGGGGGAACGACGACACCGGCTTCGGCGAGGGCGAGGTGTACCTCGGGTCGGCGACGATCAACGCGTCCGGCGTCGCGGGCTACGAGGCCTTCAGCGCGACGCTGACAGGCGTAACGCCGGCGCAGATCCTGGGCATGACCGCCACCGCCACTCAAGACACGAGCGGCGGCGCGGGCACGACCTTCGGCAGCACGAGCGAGTTCGGTCCGGCATACCTCGGCGCGGGTGTGGTTGAAGTCACCACAACCAGCGACGCCGCCGACGGTGACACGTCCAGCATCGCCGCGCTGCTCGGCAACCCCGGCGCGGACGGCGCGGTATCCCTCCGCGAGGCGATCGACGCCGCCAACAACACAGTCAACGGCGGCAGCCTCGACGAGATACGCTTCAACATCGCCGGGGCCGGGCCGCACTTCATCAATACCACCTCAGCCCTACCCAGCATCACCGACAGCGTGGTCATCGATGCGACCACCGAGCCGGACTTCGCGACTAACGGTAACAAGCCCATCGTCGTGATCGACGGCGGCGTGGCGGGGGCCGGGGTCGATGGGCTCGTCCTGACCGCCACCGCCGATGGCAGCACCATCCAGGGTCTCGTGATCCGCGAATTCGCCGGCCCGGGCATCACCATTCAGGTCGGCTCGGACGGTAATTTCATCTACGGCAACTATCTCGGCGGCCTCGACACCGACGGCGAATTCGCCGGGGCGGGCGAACGGAACCAAGACGACGGGATCTATCTCCTCGGCAACGCCAACACCATCGGGGGTTCGGCTCCCGGCCAGGGCAACGTCATCAGCGGCAATGCCGAGGGTGTGCACGTGGAGGGAGCCAACAACGTCCTGCGTGGCAACTACATCGGCACCAACGCCACCGGCACCGCCGCCGTCGCGAACACCGGCATCGGCGTCGAAGTCCTCAATGCGAGCGGTACCAACATCGGAGGGGCGGCGGCAAACGAAGGCAACGTGATCTCAGGGAACCTTAACGCGGGTATCGTGATCAACGGCGAAGCCTCCGACAACACCCTCATCAAGGGCAACATCATCGGCCTGAACGCGGCGGGTAATGCCGCGATCGCAAACATGTTCGAAGGCATCTATATCCACAACGGAGCGGACGGCACGGTCATCGGCGGCGCGACGGCCGGGGAACGCAACATTATCTCCGGCAACTCGGCGGACGGGATCAACATCGCGGATGCCACCACCACCGGCTCTATCATCCAGGGCAACTACATCGGCACCGATGCGACCGGTTCGACCGCGCTGGCCAACATCGGCGACGGAATCGAACTTAACGGCATCACTACCGGTCACGTCATCGGCGGATCGATCTCCGGCGAGAGGAACCTAGTCAGTGGTAACACCGGCGATGGCGTATTCCTTACCAGCAGCAGCAACGTATCTCTCCGGGGCAACTACATCGGCACCAACGCGGCCGGAACGGCCGCGATCGCCAACGGGGACGACGGGGTCATGATCGACTCGGCCAGCAGCCTCATCACCGTCGGCGGCTCCACGCTCGGCGAGGGGAACCTCGTCAGCGGGAACGCGGGCGATGGCATCCGGATCCACGGAGACGGCAACACGCTTTACGGGAACTACTTCGGAACCAACGCGGCCGGTGCCGCCGCGATCCCCAACGGGGACGAAGGGGTCGACCTGTTCAGTTCCGACAACAATATCGTCGGCGGAAGCGGCGCCAACGAAGGCAACCTGATTTCGGGCAATGCGCAGAATGGCATGCAGGTGTTCGGCGCTAATAGCAGCACGATCCAGGGCAACCTGATCGGTACGCAAGTCGATGGGATCACGGCCTTAGCCAATGGTAGTAACGGCATCTGGTTCGCGGGCTCTGCCTCCAACAACCTGGTCGGCGGCACGGATCCCAACGCCGGCAACGTCATCGCCCACAACAATGGAGACGGCGTTACCTTCTTAAATGATGGCAACGACGCCAACTCGGTCATCGGCAACCTGATCTTCTCGAACACGGGGGCGGGCATCGACTTGAACGACGACGGTGTCACCCTCAATGACGCCGACGACACCGACACCATCGCCAACGAAGGCCAGAACTACCCCGTCTTTACGCAAGCTAGCTTGAGTGGCACGGACCTGACGGTCAGCGGCACGCTCGATACCGACGGCACGTTGACGCAGTACCGGATCGAGTTTTTCGGGAATGCCTCGAGCACCCAGGACGCGACCCACGGGGAGGGGGCGGTCTCCCTCGGCACCACCACGGTCACGACCGATGGGAGTGGTGACGCATCGTTCACTTCGGTGACGCTTTCGGGCGTGAGTCTGTCCCCGAGCGATTACGTCACCGCCACCGCGACCAAGATCGAAAACCCGGCTCAGGTCGGTGTGGACGACCTGCTCGCTTACGGCGACACCTCCGAGTTCGCCCTGAACGTGGCCGCGGCGTTCACGAATACGGCGCCGTTCTTCGGCTCCGGCGGCGGGGTCTTGACCACAGACATCTCCACAACCAACAACAACGGCGAGGCCGTGGCCGTGCAGCCCGACGGCAAGATCCTGGTCACGGGCGTCAGCGGCAGCAATTTCACCGTGGTCCGCTACAACACCGACGGCACGCTGGACACCGGCTTCGGGGGAGGCGACGGGATCGCGACCGCGTCGTTCGGCGCGGGCACCGAACGTGCCAAGGACGTCCTGGTGCAATCCGACGGCAAGATCCTGGTCGCGGGTTGGGCGTACACCGCGGCCAGCGGCAACCTCGATTTCGGCCTGGCCCGCTTCAACAGCGACGGGAGCCTCGACACCGGCTTCGGCGGGGGCGACGGGATGGCGTCGCTGGACTTCGACGGCTTCAACGACTACGCCGAGGCCGTGACGCTCCAGTCCGACGGCAAGATCGTCGTCGCTGGACGCAGCCGCGACGGCGTCAACGACCGCATAGCCGTGGCGCGTTTCAACGCCGACGGCAGCGTCGACACATCCTTCAGCAGCGACGGTAAGGAAGTATTGGATTTTGCGCCGCAGCTCGACGTCGCGTACGGCGTCGAGGTCCAGTCCGACGGCAAGATCGTGGTCGGCGGCTACTCCTGGGATACGGTCGGGAGCCAATACCTCTTCACGCTGCTGCGGTACGACACTGGCGGAACGCTCGACACGACGTACGACGGCGACGGGATCAGCCGTTTTGCCGTCGGCGCCAACTCCAACTTCGCGTTCGACATGACACTGCAGGACGACGACAAGGCACTGATCGCCGGGCATTACTACAACGGCTCGGACTACGATTTCGCTCTCGCACGGGTAGGCACCGACGGCAGCCTCGACACGAGTTTCGACGGTGACGGGCTGGTCACGACCGCTATCGGCGCTGGCGACGACCGGGGCTACGGCGTAGCGGTGCAGTCCGACGGCAAGATCCTGTTGAGCGGCTACACGCACAACGGCGCAGACGAAGATTTCGCCGTGGTGCGCTACCACACCGACGGCAGCCTCGACACGGGCTTCGACGGCGACGGCATAGTGACAACCGACCTGGGCGGCGGCGACGACGCGGCTTTGGCCGTGACCGTTGACGCGGCCGGGAACGTCCTCGCGGTCGGCGACAGCTTCAACGGCGGCGATGACGACTTCGCCCTGGTTCGTTACCACGCCGAAGGCGCCCTGGACGGCAGCTTCGCCCTTGAGTCGTTGCTCGACGGCGCCCCGGCCTTCACCGAGGGCGGACCCGCGGTCGTGCTGGACGGCGACGCGGCCGCCGGCGACCTCGAACTGGACGCGCTCAACGGCGGGCTAGGCAACTACGACGGCGCCTCGCTCTCGCTCCAACGCAACGGCGGTGCCGACGCCGACGACGTCTTCTCGTTCAACGACGGCAATGGCATCACGCAGGTCGGCGGTAACCTGATCAAGAACAGTCAGATCATCGCGGCATTCGACACAACCACCACACCCGGCGCATTGGCCATCGCTCTCACCGACACCAACGGCGAGACCCCGACCTCGGCCGACCTCGCCAGCATCCTGAGTCAGATCACCTACGCCAACGCCGGTGACGCGCCCCCGGCGTCCGTACAGATCGACTGGACGCTCGACGACGGAGACGCCGGCGTAGCGCTGCAGGTCGTTGGCAGCACCACCGTGACGATCAGCGCCGTCAACGACGCCCCGGTCTTTGTCAATCTTGACGGCAACCCGGCGTTCGTGGAAGACGGCGCCGCGGTCGTGCTCGACGGTGATGTTACGTTCTTCGACGCTGAGATCGACGCGGGGATCGACAACTACGCTGGCGTTGACGTGTTCTTGTCCCGGAACGGCGGAGCGGACGCGGACGACGAGTTTGTCGCCACCGGCAACCTGGACCCGCTGACCGAGGGAGGCGCGTTGGTGCTCTCGGGCGTGAACATCGGTGACGTCCTCACCAACTCCAGCGGCACCCTGAACGTCCGCTTCACCGGCAGCGGCACCGCCACTAAGGCACGCGTCGACGAGTTTCTGCAGTCCATCGGCTACCGCAACGCCAGCGACACCCCGCCCTCCAGCGTGCAGATCGACTGGCAGATGGAGGACGGCAACGGCGGCGCGCAGGGATCCGGCGGGAACCTGTACGCTAACGGCAGCACTACCGTGACGGTCAGCGCGGTCAACGACGCGCCCGTCTTCCTCAACCTCGACGATACGCCGACGTTTGTCCAGGGCGGCCCGGCCGTGGTGTTTGACGCCGACGTCTCGTACAGCGACGCGGAGCTGGCGGCGTCTCTCGACAGCTTCCTCGACGTCGAGCTCACGCTAGCTCGCAACGGCGGGGCCAACGCCGACGATACGTACGAAGCCACCGGCAACCTCGACCCGCTGACCGAGGCCGGTTCGCTGGTGCTGTCGTCGGTCACGATCGGCACCGTCGTCACCAACTCCGGCGGCACGCTGACGCTGCGGTTCACCGCCGCCGCCGACTTCGCCGCCGCCAACGAAACCTTGCGTTCGATCGCCTACCGCAACACGAGTGGCGCCCCCCCCGCCAGCGTGTTGATCGATTGGCAGATGAACGACGGCAACGGCGGCATGGCGCCCCAGGGCAGCGGCGGCAACCTCAGCGCCTTCGGCGACGTAACCGTCAACATCGCCGCGTCGAGCCCACCGGTCGTCACGCTGCCCACACCCAATCAGACTTACACCGAAGGCAGCCCCGGCGAGATCATCACGCCCGACGCCACCGTGACGGACGTTGACAGCCCCGATTTCGACGGCGCCACGCTGACGGTGGCGCTCGTGGCGGGCGCGGCGGCCGGGGACCGCCTATCGCTGTTGGCGGGAGGATCGCCACTAGTGCGTACAGTGTTTGAAAGCGGCGGTAGCAACACCGTGGCGGTCAGCCACAACGGCACGGTCGTCGGGCGTCTCTCCGGGGGCATCGACGAGAACACGCCGCTGGTCGTCACGTTCGACGCCGACGCCGACGCCGCGGTGGTGCAGGCGGTGCTACGCCAGCTCGTGTTCCAGAACACGTCGGACGACCCTTCAACCGCGAATCGAACGATCGACATCACGCTCACCGATGGCGATGGCGGCACGTCGGCGGCCCAGAGCGTGACGATGGCGGTGACACCGGTCAACGATACGCCTCGGGTCGCAACCGTCATCGAGACCGAAGACTTCGAGGGCGGCGCGACCGGATGGAACGACAACACCACGACCAATAACGCGGTGTTGAGCGAGTTCCTTGGTCGCTTCAACGCCGGCAACGGCCCGGCGATTGTCGAGAAGACGTTTGCGGTGCCCGCGGGAACGACGCAAACCATCGTCACGCTCGACTTCTACGAGATCGATAGTTGGGACAGCGAGGCTTTCGAGATCTACGTCGACAACGTCCTCGTGGCTGCCCCCGTCTTCGTGGCGTACAACAACGACGGGTCGACCTCGGGGACGACCGGCAACGTCGCCTGGTCCGTAACGTCGATCGACCCGGGCACTACAGACCAGGCCTTCGTGGGCCGCTTCACCGACCAGGCCCACCGCGTGGAGCTGATCGTCACCAGCCCCGGCCCCACGCTCAAAATCGGCTTCTCGTCGGACATGAACGGTGTGCTGTTGGGTGACGAGTCGTGGGGCATCGACAACCTCATGCTGCGACACTTCGGTAGCACCCACGCATATACCGAAGGCGACGGGGCGTCCGCTTTCCTCCTCGCTGCCCTCTCGGTCACCGACGCGGACGATACCGACCTAGAGTCCGCGACGCTGCAGATCACCAGCAACTACGTCACCGGCGAAGACACCCTCGCCTTCACCGACCAGAACGGCATCTCGGGTTCGTGGAACGCCACGACCGGCACGCTCACGCTCACCGGGACAGCGAGTGTGGCGTTCTACCGCGCCGCCATCCAATCGGTGACCTATATCAACGCCAGCGACACGCCCAACACCGCCGACCGCACCGTGACGGTGATCGTCGACGACGGGTTTTCTCTCAGCAATCCACTCACCGCGACGGTCAGCGTCACTGCGACAAACGACGAGCAGGTGTTGGTTACAAACGCGGGGGCGACGGTTGACGAGGGCTCAATGGGCAACACGATCACCACGGCGATACTCGAGACGACGGACGCAGACCACACCACGAACCAACTGGTCTACACCCTTACCGATGTGACGGACAACGGGGCTCTGCGGCTGAACGGCACCGTGTTGGGGCTCAATAACACCTTCACCCAGGACGACATCGATAACAACCGCGTGACCTACGACCACAACGGCAGCGAGACCGTCAACGATTTCTTCGATTTCGACGTGGGCGACGGGGTCGGGTCGCTCTCCAGCGGCACGTTCAGCCTGACCGTGACTCCGCAGAACGACGCCCCGACGCTCACCGGAAACACGCTGACCGTGACCGAGGGGCAAAGCGTTGTGCTCACGGTCGGTAACGTTAGCGCGACCGACGTGGACGATCCCCCAGCGACCCTGACTTACTTCGTGAACTCGCTGACCGGGGGTCGGTTCGAATTAGTCTCAACCCCGGGCGTTTCTATCGGCGGCTTCACCCAGGCGCAGGTGAACGCGGCACAGGTTCGCTTCGTTCACGACGGCGACGAAGCCGCTCCGGCGTACAACCTCACCGTGAGCGACGGGGCGCTGAGCGACGGACCGAATACCGTTACCGTGACGTTTACGAACGTGAACGATGCCCCCGCGATCGCGACAAACCAACTCGTGCTCACCGCAGGTCAGTCGGTGATTCTGGACGCGAGCAGCGCGAATACCGCCGACCCCGACAACACGTCATCCCAACTCACCTATACCGCAACGTCGGTCATGGCCGGTCGTTTCGAGATGGTCGGCGCACCGGGCGTAACGGTCACCAGTTTCACTCAGGCCCAGATCAACGCGGGGCAATTGGTCTTTATCCACGACGGAACGACCAACGCTCCAAGCTACGGCCTTGCGGTTACCGACGGGGCGCTGTCGGACGGGCCGGCCGCCGCGCAGATCTTCTTCAACACGAACATCCTCGATCCAACCATCGATGACATCCCAACGCTCCCGGCCGAAGCCGAAACCGACCCGACGGGAGCCCCGCCCGATCCCCCCGCGTTCGAACCCGGTCCCGGGGTAGGTGGTGACGAGACGGGGCCGACGCCGGTCGCTACGCCACCGAGCCCGCCCGACCTGCCCGCGGCGTCAGGTCCGCCTGTGGCCGAGCCATCGGTTGAGCCGACACCGTCGGCGAAAAACCCGCCGACGGAAACTGCGGTCGACCCTGGGACGACGAACCCCGAACCGGAATCCACGCCGGCGACCGAACCCGAGCCGGCAACCCACCAAGAGGCCGTCTCCCCCACCGACACCGGTTCTCGGACTCCCGAAGCCTCGGCCAAGCCGTCTCCTGCTTCTCGGACGCCGCGCACGGTCGACCAATGGAGCACGCGCGAAGTCAAGCCGATGGTTAACACCGGAATGACGGCCGCGCTTTCCGACGTCAGCGAGCAGTTCGGCTCGTACGCGGAAGCACAGGATCGCGACACCCGCCTGGTGGTGGGCAACGCGGTCATGGTGAGTGGGCTCGTAACGATCGGCTACGTCGTCTGGCTGTTCCGCGGGGCCTCGATCCTCGCGGGCGTCCTGACGAGCCTGCCGGTCTGGAAGATGATCGACCCCCTCGCGGTGCTCCCGTCGCCCCAGCCAGGGCGCAAACGCTGGTGGCGACGACGCAAGGCCGAAACGAGCGTAACCAAGACGGAGATCGAATCCATGTTCGGCGGATAACCCTGGGGAAACGGCAGAAGATCCCTTGAGACGACTCAGCAACGCAACCCGGATCAGCATCGGCCTGACGCTTGTAACCCTCAGCGTCATCGCCGGCGCGTATGCGCTCGAACTCGTACCACGCCGCGCCGCGCTCGAGAGTCAGAGCCGGCTCAAGCTCAGCCAAAACATGGCGATCCAGTTCTCGGTCGCCCTGGTGAATGACGACCCCGACGAGATGCTGCGTCTCGCCGAATCGGTGATGGGACACGCCGAATCGATCCGCTCGATGGCGGTGCGGCGGGCCGACGAGTCGCTGTTGTTTGCCAGCGCCGAACACGAGGCGCAGTGGCGGGACACAGACTCGGGGCAACACGTCGAGGTGCCGCTGTACGACGACCGCGGCCAGTACTGGGGCACGGTCGAGATCCTGTTCACCCCGTTGCCCACGGCCCTGCTGAGTGAGTGGGCGTTGCTGGCGTTTGTCGGCGGCGGCTGCCTACTGGCCTACATGCTCTACATGCGTCGCACCCTGCGGGCGCTCGACCCGTCGCAGGTAGTACCGGCCCGGGTCAAGGCGGCGCTCGACACGCTGGCCGAGGGGGCCCTGGTGATCGACCGCTCCGACCGCATCATGCTGGCGAACCACGCGCTTGGCGAGATCCTCGACCGCGACCCCGCCGCGATGCTGGGCACCAAGGCGTCGGAACTAGATTGGCTCGACGCCGAACACGACCGCGCCCCCCAGAGCCTGCCGTGGGACCACGCCGAGGCCGACAGCGTATTCCGCGGCGTGTCACTGCGCTTGCGCACGCCGGCAGGGCCACGCACCCTGATGGTCAACGCCACGCCAATCCTCGGCGCGGGCAATCACATCCGCGGCATGCTCGTCACTTTCGACGACGTGACGTCGATCGAAGAGAAGAACCAGCAACTCGTCGAGATGGTGCATCGTCTCGGCGAAGCCCAGGAGCGCGTCAACCGCCAGAACGAGGAACTCACGCGCCTCGCGACCCGCGACGCCCTGACCGGCTGCCTCAACCGCCGGGCGTTCCACGAGCAGCTGACAACGTTGTTCGAAATCGCCCGCCGCCGCGAAGAGCCGTTCGCAGCGCTCATGGTGGACGTCGACCACTTCAAATCGATCAACGACAACCACGGCCACGCGACCGGCGACGAGGTCCTGCGCGGCCTAGGCAAACGTTTGCAGGCGGTAGCCCGCAAATCCGACGTCGTCTGTCGGTACGGCGGCGAAGAATTCTGCGTCCTGATGCCCAACACCTCGGCGGACGGCGCGGCCGTGCTGGGCGAAAAAATCCGGCACGCGCTGGCGGGCGAACCACTGGCCGGCCTCACGGTCACGGCCAGCCTCGGTGTAGCCGAAACCGATGACGACGTGGCTAACGCCGAGCAGTTGATCGACCACGCCGACGCGGCACTTTACGCCGCCAAACAGTCGGGACGCGACCGTGTCGTCCGCTACGACCAACGACCGGAAGGCTCGGCCGAACCCACATCCCGCCCCGAACCGGTTGCCGCGACCGATCACGTCCCAATCCACGCCGTCACCGCGCTGTTCGCGGCGCTGCGCTATCGCGACCCGATGACCGCGGAGCACTCCCACCGCGTCGCCGACTTGTGCGTGCGGTTCGCCGTCGGCACCATGAGCCCGCGGGATCTGTTTATCCTCGAAGTCGCCGCCCTGCTTCACGATATCGGCAAGATCGGTGTGCCCGACGCGATCCTGCTCAAACCGGGGCGACTCACGGAAGACGAATGGGAAGTGATGAACCGTCACGACCGCATCGGTCTGGAGATCCTGCAGTGTTTCGACTGCCGCGAGGTCGTCGCGATCGTGCGTCACCACCACTCCTATTTCCAGGACTCGACTTACGACGCGTCAGAGGGACACAACGTACCGCTCCGGGCCCGGATCCTCAGCATCGCCGACGCCTACGACGCCATGGTCAGCGACCGCGTCTACCGCCCCGCCCGCAGCCGGGAGCAGGCTTTCGCCGAACTGCGACGCTGCGCCGGCACGCAGTTCGATCCCGAACTCGTCGAACGCTTCATCGCCGTCATCGAACGCCAAGGCGATCAAGTCGCCGCGAACTCACAGATCGAATTCGACCTGCGGATCGGCCTCGAAGTCGAACGCCTGTCCGGAGCGCTGCTGCGGAAAGACGTTCCCAGCATCGGTGTCCTCGCCGAGCGCCTACGCGCGACCGCCACCTCGTTGGGTCGCACCGAGATCGCCACGATCGCCAAACGGGTTGAAGACGCCGTTGAGATCGACCTCGACCTTGACAAACTGCTCAACGAAGTCAACGCGTTACTCGAGCTTTGTGCGCAATCCGCCTCAACCAACTCCAATATCGAATCGCCGCCCTGCGCACATCCGGCGCTGTAGTGATCTGTCGATCGGAGTTGGGTGGGCTGCTCAATCCGGCGTGTTCTCCTAGATGCATACAACCGTCTCTGACTCGGCAGGGTAAATCCTGCGAGATATCACGATCACCAGCCGTGAACCGGCTAAGCGATGTCTGTTCTGTCAGGTGTCAGAGAGGGTTGTTTTCGATAAGCATTTACTTCGCCTGAGGTTGCGTGATGTCATCACGGTTGCCCCTGACACCCCGCTGCTGACCAGGGGTATCCCTCAATATCGCTTCACCCAAGTTGGCGGTGAGGAAGTAGAATTCCGGTTTATATAAGGCGTGTTCTAGGGGTGTTCCTATTTGTCGGCGCCTTGTGAGTTCTACAGTAACGTATATCGAGGGTTTGGGGTGAATCACGCGTTGTTTGTGCTATTGGGCCTCCTTCAGGAGTGGTTGCAGCGTCGACGCGATGCTCAGGTTCGGTTCCTCCGTGAGGAAAACCGGATTCTACGGTCTCGTCTCGACCAGCAGCGGCTGATCCTGGCTCCCGAAGAGCGCATCCGACTGCTAGCCATCGGGGCCGAGCTCCGGCATCAGGACAAAGACCTGATTACGGTGGTCCAGTTCCGAACCTAGCCTTTCACTGCGCCGAGTTGGATGCCTTTGACAAGCTGTTTCTGCATGACGACGAAGACAATGATCATGGGCACGATGGCCATGGCGATGGCGGCCATCAGCAGGTTGGTCTGTTGCCCGGCCGAGGAGTCGAACGCCAAGAGGCCGATGGGCAAGGTGTATTTGTGCTCGCTCTTGAGCATCACCAGCGGCCAGAAGAATGAGTTGTAGTTGCCCATGAACGTGAAGATCGCCAGTGTCACCAACCCCGGCCGGGTCAGCGGTAGGATCACGTCCCAGTACAGCCGCCACTTGCTGGCCCCGTCGATCTCGGCGGCCTCGTCGAGGGCGTGGGGGATCGAGAGCATGAACTGCCGAAGAAGAAACGTGCCGAAGGCGGTAAACGCGCCCGGCAGGATCAGCCCGAGCATCGTATCCACCAGCCCCAGAGTGATCATCACTTGGTAGTTGGGGATCATCATCACCAGGCCAGGCAACATCATCGTCGAGAGATAGAGCAGGAAGACTCTGTCCCGACCAGGCCATCGGAGCCGGGCGAAGCTGAACGCGGCAAGCGAGCTGGTGAAAACCTGGAGAAAGGTGACGCAGCTGGCGATGAAAAGTGAGTTGGCGTAGTAGCGGACGAACGGGATCTGACGGAAGACCTCGAGGTAGTTGTGCCAGCGTAGCGCAGCGGGAGCGGGGACCAGATCGGGCAGCGCGGCGTGGAGCTGGCGGGCGCGGGTTTCCTGGGCGAGTTGGCGTCGGGCCTCGGTGTTGTCGGGGCCGAGGGGCAGGGCGTCAAGCTCAGCCAAGGCGCGATCGAGGCGGGCGTCGGCCGGGGCATCGGCGATAGCGGGGGCCTCAATGGGTTCTGTCGCAAAACGGATCAGCCGGTTGACAAATGCCGCGGCGTCCTCGGCGTTAAGTCCGGCGATGTCGCCGCTGTCCCACTGCGCCGACAGCCAACGCTCGGCGGGGTCTTGCGGAGAGGCGAGAGCGGCTCGCAGATCTGCCAGCCGTTGCGGGCCGTACTGCCCGGTATCGGCCAAGGCGGTGGCTTGAGGGATCCACGATCGCAAGCCGACCTGCGACAAGTCCTTGAGCGATGTGAGCACCATCCACAGAAACGGTAAAAAAAGCAGCAACCCCACCGTCGTCAGCGTGAGGTGCAGGCCTGCGGCCTTCAGTAGCACGGGTTTGCGACGCGACGGCCGAGGCCGGATCGGCGCGGCGGGCGAAGGTCGGGTCGCGGCGGCATCGATGGTGGCTTTGGGCGAGACGGCGGCACCGAGCCTACCCGCCGCCAGGCGAGGGCTGGGATCGTTCGCCCCGGTTGCCGACGGGGGATCAATCGTTGACATAGCGGTTCCCAAACTTCCAATTGAACAGCGTGACGCCGAATACCAAGAGGAACAGCACCCAGGCGATGGTCGAGGCAAAGCCCAGCCGTCCGGTGATAAAGCCTTCGAGGTAGATGAAATAGCTCAGGGTTGTGGTTGCCCCAGCGGGTCCGCCGCTGGTCATCACCCGCGCCGCCTCAAAACCGCCCTGCAGTCCGTTGATCGTGGACATCACCAGAATGAAAAAAGTCGTGGGTGCCAACTGCGGCCAGGTGACGTTCCAGAACCGCGAGAACGGCGTGGCCCCGTCGATATCGGCCGCTTCGTACAACTCGCCGGGCACGTTGGTCAACGCCGCTAGATACAACAGCATGTTATTCGAGCCGATCGCCGCCCAGAAGCCCATAACCATCAGTGAAGGCTTGGCCCAGTGGTAATCGCGTAGCCAACTGGGTGCAGTCAGCCCGTTCTCGGCACGGGCCGGTAACCCGTATACCACCCCCGACAGACCAACGATCACGAACAGCATCACCATGACGAACACCGACGCGACCAGCGCGGTCCCGAATCCCTCGGCCGGGACGCTCGCAAACCGATCAGCGCCGCGGGCATAAGCTACGCCGTGTATCAACAAACTGATCCCCGTCCCGGCCCCCAGAACCCAAGCCGTGCCCGCTGTCATATCCCACTGCAGGGCGACCAAGACCGGCAGACTCAGCAGGCCCAGCGACACCGCCAACGCCGCCCACCCCACGTCGCCGTCTTGGTACATCGTCCGCAGCTTACCGATGTATCGGTGCAGCACCGCTAAAATCAAGGCGTACCCGGCAAACAGGCCCGCCGAGACCAGTCCCGGCGGTAACGCGTTTACCGTGTCTCCCAACTCGTCGAGTACTGGTTGGAGCGTGAGATTGATCGGTCCGGTCTGGGCCGAGTACAGATTTTTCCAGAGCACATAGGTCGCCACGCCGGCAACGAAGTGGGGCGTGTAAAATAAGCTTCGGTAGAACGTCAACCCGCCGGTGACGCCCAGCAGCAGGATGCCGCAGCCGGCCCCGGTAATGAGCAGAGTCATTGCCGTGGCTCCCAGGCCCAATAGCATCAACATCACCGTTGAGCAAAGCAAGACCGAACCCGCCAGCAGCCACAAGTAGTTTCGTCCGCCGCCGCCGCGGGTGTCCTGGCTCAGCAGGATCGCGGCGATCAGCGAACCGCCCACCGCGAACGGGATACCCATCATGAAAAACAAGGTGTTACCCAGAAAGCGGAGAAATCGTGACGACGTGACCGCTTCCCATAGACCGACCTCTGTGCCATCGGGATTGGTGTCGCCGATGCGGTTTTCGGTCATAAGTTCAGTCACGTTATTTAAGCCGTTGAATTCGATCGACGCCTCGGGGCGGAACATGTTGTGCTGCGTCAGGTCCCAGTTGGTAAACGCCATCACCAAACTGAATAGCACCGGAAAGATGGTGAACAACAACACGCCGCAGATATTGGGCGTCAGGAACGCCAAGCCGAGGTAGAATTCTCGCCGCTGTTTATTCGCCTTGTAACTCACCGGGTCGCTCTCTCTTGCGCCGAAGCGTCCACTAAGGCCTTACCTGTAACGCTTTCGGAGATGCGGGGGGAATCGATCGGTTCGTCGGGCGCGAGCTGCCCGGTCCGTTCGTAATAAGCGAGGTAGAACGCGTTGAAAAGCCAATTACGCGGGATCGGCAGCCCCGCCGCCCGACGCTTATCGATACGTTGTTGGAGGGCTACCCGGCGGTCAAACTCGCCGCGGAGTTCGGGCTTGCGATCTAGCGTGGCGGCGATACGGCGGTCGATCGCCGCGGCGGTACGCGACGCCGCTTCGACGGCCGTGATCCGACCGATCCGGAACTCTTCGAGGAAGTAATCCTGCTCTCGGCCCAGTTCGACGGCCTGAACGAACGGGCTATAGGACCCGCCAACGCCGATGCTCTGGGCAATCTCGGCCAGCGGGGCGTGCACCCGCCATTCGTCGGGACGATCGGGCGGCTTTAAGTATGCCTCGGTCTCCAGAAACGCGGGGTTCGGCGGCATGGCGTCGGCATCGCGGACGATCAGCAGATTGTAGTCCTCGCTGGCCAAGAACGCCAAGAACAACTCGGCCAATCGGCGGTGCTCGGTCCCGGCGTAGACCGCCGCGGCCCGTGTGGTAATCGGCACATTGGGGAACCCGCCGTGCGGCGGCTCGACTACGGTGAGGTTTCGCAGGCTATCGAAATTCCGCAATTGGATCATGTACCAACGCCCGCCATAAACCATCGCAAAGTTCCCAGCCCCGAATAGTGTGAGCGTTGGCCCACCGTAACTCTGCGCCGACGAAAACGCGTCCAAGTCATCGGGGGTAGGCATCAACTCGTCTTCGTAGATCCAACGGTGCCGAGTCTCGATTGCCTTGACATAGTCAGGATGATTCAGCGCCGACGCCGTGCCGGTTTCGTTGAGCACCGACACGCCCAGTCCGCGATGCAGCACGGAAATCGGTACATCGTTGACAAAAAAGCGGCGGTCCGCGGGGACCGTACCTGGCGGGTTGGCCTTGGCGACGTATGCCCGGCCCATCGCCTCAAATTCCTCGAGCGTCCACCGCCGCGGCGGCTCGGCTATCCCCACCGACGCGAACGCCGCAGGGTTCACGTACAGCATCCGCGTGATCACGTTGCACGGATACGCATACTGTCCGTCGGGCGTGGCGACCTCGGGGCGTACCGCGTCGTACGTACTGTCGAGCCCAAAACCCAACTCCATCGCCGCCTCATCCAGCCGGTGAATCACCCCCATGTCTTGGAACAGCCGCATCTGCGACCCGCCCAAGATGTCCATCGTGTCCGAACCGGCACCCGAGACGGTTTGGATCACCTGCTTGGCCAACGAGCGATTGGCGAAGTCCAGCCTTAACTCGCAGATCGGCCCGCCGTCCTCGGCCGTATGACCTTGTTCCACCAGCCACCGATGAAACGTCTCCACCTGCTCGTAGCGGGCCGGATTCTTATCGGTAATCCAATAGATCACCGGCCGATCGCTCGATACATCCGGATAGCTAAGCCGCACCAGCACCGCCGAAACCGTCAAAACACAGGCGATTCCAAAAAATAGATATTTCATACAAACGGCTTACGGATAAACAATGTCAAGACGGCTTAGAGTCCAGGCAAACCTCGGTCATCCCGAAGTCGCACCCTTCCCCCAGCTGCATGTCGGACAACTCGGTGCGATCGATCCGAGAGCATTCACGCTCCTCCCCCGTCAGCATGCTGCTTTGGAATGATCAAAATCGATCGATACCCCGAACACGCCGCCTCACTCCGGCTCGGTGGGGTCAGCAGGCTCAGCGGGGGTGAACTCAACGGTTAGGATCGGCCGCGTCTCGACGGCTTCAGCCTCGGAGGCAAACGCCGCGCTGGTGCCGTCGAAGCCCACGCGGTCGGCCTCAAGGATCGACCAGCCTAAGTTTGCCGATGGGTTCGCCACCCACGCCGTGATCGACGCCGTAACGTCGACGACCGCATTGTCTTTCTTATTGCTAAAAATACTGAAAGCCCCAACCGGATCGGAGGCGGTGTCTTCGCCCACGGTCACGCCGTCGCCAAAGTTGTTCCAAGTCGTACCGTCTTTGAACGGCCGAATCAGTTCAAAGACCTCTAGTCCGCCATCGGGGCTATAGCCGTACTGACACACCATCGTGACGGTCGCGTTATCAATGGTCGCATCAGCCGGTATCTGATTCGGGCCGGCGCCGAAGATGTCATCAAAGCGGATCAAGATGTGACGCTGGTTAGGTTCGCCGTCCTTCTCACCGTTCTGAACAAACAATCCTTTCGATCCCGAAATCATGGTGTCAGGTTTATCCTGGAACAAGCTGGTGTCGGACGTGCCAGCGTAGTTGTCAACACCTTGTTGAAACGTTACCGTCTCGGCCGACACGGGACCCAACGAGCAGATGATTCCGACCAACAGGCAGGTGATATTCTTTGTCTTGATTACACTCATAGATACAGATCGGATGTTTGGCATTACTTTGGAATCAGTTACCCGGATCACGAGACCATTGGCCGCGGAGGTGGTCGTTGGCACCGTAAGTCGGGTAGGTCGTCGTGTCGTAGGTGTCCCATGCCGCAGCATTTGCGGCGTGACCATCAGGGTAGCTGAAGTTGGAAAGAGCGTTTACATCCGCATAATTATCACCGAGCTCACCGGATCGTGAACCGTGCGGCAAAGTTTCAACGATTTCAGAAGGACCGCCGCGGTCGATCATCGACCAGCGAGGGTTGTACATCCGCCCTACGGAGATGCCGCCCTGCCAGTTCCGCGTCGAGTGTGCTTCGCCCAAATAGATTGTTCCCGTTGGATCCAAGACGGCGGAAAGGCGGATCTGGAATGGCGCGGCCGTGGTAAAACTATCGCCAGCCAGTCCGGTTACCGGATTGTTATTGGCTCGGTTGGGTGCATAGCTCAAAGGTACGCGATCGGCCGGGTTGAGACGCTCGAATTCATCGCTTGGACATTGAAGGATCGAATTGTTGAGCGCCATGCCGCTGTCCGGCGCAACAAAGTTGTTTGCGACCTCGGCGGCGTCAGCCGACCGACCGGCGACGTAGGTATAAATCAAATCATCCCACGACAAGAAGCCGGCCGGACTGCTGCTCCAGGCACCGTGGGGCAAGAATTCATCCGAGTCGGCGGCGTAGGCGTGAGTGGCGAGATTCAGTTGCCGGATGTTACTCAGACACGCAGAGGTCCGGGCCGCATTGCGGGCGGCAGCGAGGGCGGGCAGCAACAGACCGATGAGCAAAGCGATGATGCTAATCACCACAAGCAGCTCGATCAGAGTAAAGGCTGTCCGGCAAGGCAAGATGCGAAGCTGTTGAGTGGACATGATCCAAGCTTTCGAGGGATGACTAAGTGATTGTGAGACGATAGAAATCAAACCGGCATGAACCCGTTGAGGTTCAAACCGGAGGAGGAGGCGTTTACGCGCTACGCTGACGACGGAGGAACATCAGGCCACCCAGGCCCGCCAAGGCCAGCGTGCCGGGCTCGGGAACGGGCGTCACGTCGGCGAAGGTTTCGCCGAAGCGCAACTCGTCGATGGTGTAACTGTTGTCGCGGAAGCGGAAACCCTGCCACGGGTTGACCGGCTGGCCATTGACCACAGCGTCGGCCGTTCCGGGGGTCAGTGCGTTAACGTCGGGGTTGACCCAAAGCTCGGCGATGCTGCCTGGACCCCCATCGAAATCGTAGGTTTGCGACCAGACGAGCAGAGTAGTTTCACCCGCCACCGCATCAATGCCCGAGTCGCCAATAACCGAGTTGGCACCCTGGATGCCCCAGTTGCCGTTGATCACACCGATCTGCAACGAGTTGGTGTTACTCCCATCGACCACCTGCTGAATTCGACGGTTACCGCTGTCGTCACTGACATTGAACAGAGCGCTAAACCAAATCGTTTCGCCCTCTGCACCAAACGGGGCGCTGGCTCCGCCGTTACGCAGGGACAGGAACGGGTCGCCAACGCCCAAGCCACGATACACCTGCCATTGGCCGCTTTGACCGGTGACGTTCCACGCGTTACCCGTGGTAACCAGATCGCCGAACTCGAGGCCGCCGTTAGTCACGGTGCCGGTGGCGACATCGTTGCGGAAGCCGGTGCCGCCTTGTCCGACCGGCAAACCGTTGCCACCGTTGAGGCCGCCGTCGAGATCGATCGTGGTGGTACCGGCGGGAGCGTCGAAGTTGATCTCGCCGATCAAGTCGGCCTGGGCCCCGACGGACATGCCGACAACCGACGCGGTCACACAAAACAAACTACGCATATTCATGATTACGTTCCTCCGAATGAGAGTCAAAAACAAGAAGATCAAGGCGAAACAGGCCGACACAGCGCGGCCGAATAAAGAAGATTTAGTGCTTCGAGCCGTCGTTCGCGTGACGGTCGATCAATTCAACGGGTAGCAAATCAGGACTCTCGATTGAGCCGTCGTCCTCGATATTTTGAATTAGGAGTTTGGCGGCGAGCTCACCCATCATGCGATAAGGCATGCGGATCGCAGATACCGGACGCGACCGACGTTTGAGTACTGGGCTGTCGACCATCGATGCCACATGCACCGACCCCGCGGCTTCCAGACCGGTGCTTGGCAGTTGCCAGCTGATCTCGTCGATGGCGTGTGTCGGGGACTCGGCAATCAAGGCGGTGGGCGAGTGATTTAACGCACCGAGGGATTTCATGGCCTCAAGAAAAGCGGGTGAGAGTTGCCGGCCCAAAAGATCGATCTCCCGGTTAGGCCGTACAACAATCACACCGTCACCCACACCCGCTTCCCGGAAAGTTTCTCGCAGGCCCGCGACCCATGCTTCGCTCGTAAAGTCCGGGTGGTTCACCCCGGGCAGATGGAAATCTCGAAAAAAGGCAGCCCGGCGGTGACCGTGAGCCAATAGGTGACGCCCCATGAGTCGACCTGCTTCGACGTGATCCGGTGCGACCGCGGGGAAACCGGGTTTAGGTGCGGCGTTGATCAAGATCGCAGGCAGAGCCGCCTGACGGATCGCGTCGATCTCAATATCTCGCACAAAATAATCCACGAAGCAGCCATCGAAACGGGCATCGACCAAGGAATCGGTATGCTCCCCCCCCTCGGCCACCCGCACGTGGACTAACTGGTAGCTGCGGTCATGCAACGCACCGATGAGGCCGCCCAACAAGTTTGAGTTGCCGTAGGAATAGGTGATCCGCTCGTCGGTATGGACCAAGCCGATCATGCGTGTTTGTTGACGCCGAAACACGCGCCCCCGCCAATTCGGACGGTAGCCCAGCTCTTTGGCCTTGCTCATGATGCGTTCACGGGTTTTCAAGTCCACCCGATCGGGCGTGTTGAAGCATCGCGACACCGTCGTTTGATCAATATTAAGTGCCGACGCAATGGTCTTTTGCGTGACGGATCGAGATGAAGGCCGAAGCGTATTCATACGTAGGTATAATACGACCAGTAGGTGATCATTACAATTAAATTTTGCGAGAGGACCGGACGTTCTGTTTCGTACATTTAGAAGCCACTTGGCCTTATAAAAAATTAAATCATAATAATTTATGGAATAATTGATTGATTTGGACTGCATGGGAATGCAAAAAGCTTACGTAAGTATTTTCACCATGTAGATGTCACAACAGGGGACGAGAGATTGATTATGTTCTTAGTCCTGCTTGGAACTCGACTCACCGGGGTCTGAGCCCGCCGGGCTTCGATAAGCTGGAAATCAGAAGCTATTCAACCCGGGCGTTGCGGTTGTAGCTTGGATAATTGAGCCCCGACACCAGACGCCCTTCGCGGACAAAGCCTTCGGGAGCGTCGGCGATCAGGTCAATCAGGCCGGCGCGGAAACGCTCGAGTGTCTCCATCTGGCCGGGGTCGTCGGCCAGGTCTTGGGTTTCGCGTGAATCTTGCGTGAGGTCGAAGAGTTGCTCGGTACCGGGGCCAACCCACCAGATGTATTTGTATCGGCCGTCGACGAGGAAGTGGAAGCCGTTGTGGGCGCCGTGCATCTCGCTGTGCGTGCCGTGGACGAACGGGCGGTCGATGGTTTCACCGCGGAGCAGCGGCAGGAGGCTTTGGCCGTCGATGGAATCGGGGATGTCAATTCCGGCGAGATCGCAGCAGGTGGGCAAAATGTCCATCAGCGCAACGGGGCTGTCGACCACGGTATGCGGGTTGATGCCCGGACCCCGCATGAGGAATGGGATGTGGGCCGCGCCCTCGTAGGGCATGGACTTTCGGAAGCAGTGGTGATCGCCGAGCATTTCGCCGTGGTCGGAGGTGAAGATGACGACGGTGTTTTGGGCAAGGCCTTCGCTGGCAAGGCGCATCAGAAGCAATTGGAGTTGGTCGTCGAAGTGGTTGATCAGCCCGAGATAGCCAGCGAGGGTGCTGCGTCGTTGGTGCCCGTCGAGGACGACGCGGGCCTCCTGGATGCTTTGGGGCGGCTCTTGGGTAGGCGTGCAGAGCAGCGGGTCGCGGTCGGTGTCGACCCAGTCCCCGATACAGGGCTGTTGCTCGAGGTCGTCGCGGTCGTACCGGTCGTAGTAGCAGGCGGGGGGCAGGAGCGGGGGGTGGGGCGCGACGGTGCCGACGTAGAGGAAGAACGGGTCTTCCCGGTCGCGTTCGTCGAGGAACTGGATCGCTTTGCGGATCGAGACGTTGGTTTCGTGGTAGCGGTCTTCGAGGTGCCAGGGCCGGGCGGTGATACCGCTGGGCGACAGGCCGTGATCGTGGGCGTGGGGCCAGGTATTCCAATTGCCTTCGGAATGTGAGAGCGGCTGGACCTCGGGGTGTTTGCGGTAGAAGTCGCCCTGCTCGTTGTTGTTGACCACTTCGAAGCCGTAGCGGCGGTAGTGCGGGTGGGTGTGCATGCTTCGGCCGACGGTGGCGGTCTGGTAGCCGGCCCGGCGGAGCAGGTTGGGCAGGGTGTTGGCTTCGTCGGCGATGCGGGCGGTGGACGCGTAGCCGGTGACGCCCGAGTTCTGCGGGCGTTTGCCGGTCATGACGGCGTGACGGGCGGGGATGCAGATGGGGCACTCGCTATAGGCGTTTTGGAAGTATGCTCCTGCGTGCGACAGCGCATCGAGGTTTGGGGTCAGCAGGTCGGGGTGGCCGGCCCGGCCGAGGCAGTCGCCACGCTGCTGGTCGGTCATGACCAGCAGGATGTTGGGGCGATCGGCGTTGGGCGTGGAGGCGGTGTTCATGTCGAGACTCAGAGGCTTAGGGGGCGTTCGAGCATGTCGGTTTCGGTGGCTCGGCCGTCGGGGGTTAGGCGGATCGTCTTGGCTTCGAACGGAGTGAGCGTGAGCTTTTCGTCGAGGCCGAGCGGGGGCACGCGGAGGCGAGCGGTGCGTTTGCGACCGGTGGTTTCGTGCATACGGACGACGAAGCCTTGGCCGTCCTCGGCGGCTTTGCAGGCAACGAGCTGGACGCCGACACCGTCGAGGCGGATGGCGGTTTCTTGGATGGCGTCGCCCTGCCCGTCGGAAAAGAAAGATAGAGCCATGGGCGGCTCATTGCGAATCATCGCCTCGCGGTCGATATCCCTGAAGCGTTCGGCGGTCGGGCCGGCCTGGATCCAGAAGCGGAAGAGGCGCTCGCCCTGATCGATCCGCGGCGAGTAGCGGTCCTGGGGCGTGATGACTTCGGATTCGTGGA
This sequence comes from Planctomycetota bacterium, assembly GCA_039033595.1. Classification (GTDB taxonomy): domain Bacteria; phylum Planctomycetota; class Phycisphaerae; order Phycisphaerales; family Phycisphaeraceae; genus Algisphaera. The sequence goes on from JBCCCG010000013.1 coordinate 95,917, forward strand.
TCGGGTGGCCGGCGTACGCGGGGGAGCGTAGGAGCGACAGGCGGAGACGGGGGTTGGCGCCGCGCTTAAAGTCCAAGCCGTAGGTGCCATCGTTGATAACGGTCAGCGTCGAGCCTTGGTCGAGACTCTCGACGGCGACCCATCGGCCGGCGCAGGTCTCGTCGCCGTTGGTCGGCAAGGTGCTGGTGCCGAAAGCGGCCTGGCCGTGGAGCTTGGTGAAGCCCGCAGCTAACGGTAGTTCGAGCTTGAGAAAACGGTCTTTTTCGTTCCAGTGGACGCGGACGGTGACGCCGATCGGCCCGCCATCCTTGGGCAAATCGTACCGCATCTGGATCGCCGAGTCTTCGGCCTTGAGCAGGGCTTCGACGACGGTGCGGACCGGGCCGTCCTCGATGATGCGGACCGGTGCGAGCCGGGGCATGTGAGCGGAGATGCCGGCGAACTGTGCCGCTTCGGTGGCGGTCATCGGGCGGAAGCGTCGCACGACCTTGCCGAACGAGCGGCCGAGCATGCCCCACGAATCGCTGTTGTCGTGGATGATCAGCGGGCGGGTGGCGTTGGGGCGCAGCACGTTTTGCTTGTCGATGCTTAAGGCGTCTAGCAGGCCGGTCTTGAGGTTGATTGTCGCGTCACCGACGCGCAGGGTGGTTTTGTTTTTCGGCGGCTTGAACGTAGGCTTGCTCGGCAGGACTTGCGGCCGGCACTCGAACGCCGACATCTGAGCCGGCGGCAGCGTGACGCGGAACACCAAGTTCTTCCGCCAGTCGAGCTTCAAGCTCGACGCCTCGGTTTCGAGCTGCGCGGGGAGTTGCTTTCGGCCCCGCCAGACGGTAAAAGCGGTGTGCGTGCCGGTCCAGTTCTGATCTTCGAGTTGGAACTCGCAGGCCACGATCGCATCGACCGGGTACGGGTGCGGGTTGTAGACCAGCACGGGGATTCGGCCCTCCTGTTTCGGCGGCTTCTGCCCACGGGCCAAGGCGAAATAGGCCCGCGCCCGGAGCATGCTGAGCACGTCGAGGCCGTGGCCCATCTTTTCGAGTGATGCTTCCTCAACCGGCTGAATCGACGTGCCGGGCAGGATGTCGTGAAACTGCGCGAAAAGCAGCGTCTTGAGCGCTGGCTTGAGTTCGTCATTGGGATAGTCGAGCCGGCCGTGCAACGCCGCGTGAGCGAGCATCTTTTCGGTTTGAAAATACGTGTTTTCGAGTCGCCGGTACTTCTGTTTGATCAGCGCTTGAGTCGTGTAGCAACCGACGCCCCACGGCCGGATGTCGTGGGCGTAGGTGGGTATACCCTTGCCGCCGGTGCGGACGTGGTCGAAGTAGGCTTCGGGGGTGCTGTGCAGGACGTCGAAGTCGTCGGCAACGTCGGCGATGAGTTGGTTGATGCGGTCGAGGTCGCGGCGCGACGGGCCGCCGCCGTGGTTGCCGACGCCCCAGAGCACCATGCCGTGCGGCGCTTCGTCGGCCATGTATTGATTCAAGTGCTTCTGAATCTTCTCGTGGCCCACCCCGATGAGCGAGCTGTAATGCTCCTTGGCCCGGCAGCCGAGCACTTCCGAACCGTCGTAGCCGACCCACCGGAAGGTGTCGGCGGGGAACGGGTGCTCGATATATTCGTCGATCCACGGTCGACAGAACAGGTAGCTGTCGCTGCCGGTCTTGGCGATGATCTGCACCAGCCCGCGGTCGTGTCCGAAGGGATCGAAGTTGATGGCCGTGGTCGGCTCGACGCCGAAGCGGTCGCGGAAATACGCCTTGCCGACGAGCGCTTGCCGTACGAACCCCTCGCCGCTGGGCAGGTTGCAGTCCGGCTGCAAGTACCACCCGCCCATCACGTGCCAACGCCCGGCCTTCACCTGCCTGCGGATCCGCTCGAACAGCGCCGGCTCGTACTCCTCGACCCACTCGTACAGCAGCGACTCGTTGTGGTTGAACACCATGCCCGGAGTCGTCTCGCAGAACTCAACCGCCGACCTGAACGTGGAGATCGCCTCGGCCGCGCCCTCTTCCCACTCCCAGAGCCAAACCGGATCAAGGTGGGCGTTGCAAATGAGGTGAACAGCAGGGCGGGCAGACGCAGCGGGGCGAGTAGCTGGCAAACAATAGATCCTGGTGACAGTGCGACTACTTCACGAGTATAGTGCCTCGGACCAAGTGTGCATACGTAGGTATCGTTTGAATAATCACTAAATTCTTCTAGTTTATGACCGTTTCCCGCTCACGAATGTGAGGCTTAGTCCGTATCGGATGGGTATCGGTCATTGGATCGTTGACATCCGCCGTCCCCAGAACACGCCATGACTTTTCACAACTATCACGTCGTCGAGCGCTACGGCCACAACCCGATCCTCACCGGCAAAGACTTCCCGGACGACTACCACATCCTCCACGTCTTTAACTCCGGCATCGTCAAGCACAACGGCAAGTACCTCATGGTCTGCCGCTGCGAAGACGCTGGACTCAAAGCCTACTTCTGGATCGCCGAGTCCGACGACGGCCTAAGCTTCACGCCGCGCGACACACCCATCCCGATGCCCGAAGACGATCCGATGTACCAGAAGTACGCCGAGATCAACATCTACGATCCCCGCATCACCAAGCTCGGCGACACCTACTACCTTATGCACGCCGCCCACTCCCGCTACGACTGCCGCGGCGCGCTACAAACCACCAAAGACTTCGAAACCTTCACTTGGCACGGCTTCATCACCGACGCGGGTAACCGCAACCTCGTGCTGTTCCCCGAGAAGTTGGGCGACGACTACGTCCGCTTGGACCGCCCGCTGACGACTTGGGACTCGGGCGACATGTGGATCAGCTACTCGAAGGACCTGATCCACTGGGGACGAAGCGACTGCATCCTGCCCAAGTCCAGGGTGCCCTGGGCCTGGAGCAAGGTCGGCGCGGGGGCCGTGCCCATCAAGACCGACAAGGGCTGGCTGAACATCTTCCACGGCGTCCGCTCGCAAGCCAAGGCCCACCTCATCTACCAACTCGGTGTCTGCGTCCACGACCTCGACGATCCGTCCAAGGTCGTTGCCCTTTCCCGCAAGCCGATCCTCACGCCGACTACCGACTACGAACTCCACGGCCAGACCCCCAGCGTCGTATTCACCGCCGGCGTGGTCCCCGAAGACGACGGCAGCATCAAGCTCTACTACGGCGGGGCCGACACCGTGCAGTGCGTCGGCTTCACCACGGTCGATAAGCTGCTCGCCGTCTGCGACGAGCCGTAAGCCGAACCCAACTACCATGAACACGCCCCGTCAAACCAACGTCCTGCTGATCATGACCGACCAGCACCGCGCCGACGCGCTGGGCTTCGCCGGCAGCGCGCTCGTGGATACGCCGAACCTCGACGCCCTCGCCGCTCGCGGCTGCGTCTTGACCCAGGCCCGCACGCCCATCCCCCTGTGCATGCCCGCCCGCACTTGCCTCATGACCGGCCGCACCGGCTCGTCGCTCGGCCTGCTCGACAACCAGATCATCCTAGGCCCCGACGACGAAACACTCCCCAACACCCTCGCCGCCTGCGGCTACCGCCGCGCCATCTTCGGCAAGAACCACGCCTTCACCGACGACGCCCTCGCCGACTGGGACGCCTGCGAGATCTACGGTATCCACGGCAAGGAGGCCGACGCCTCCCGCACTCCGCCCACCGACGCCGACCGCGCCGTCACCCGCTGGCGCCAACACGACATCCCCTACTTCGAGTCGCCGATCCACACCCCCCAGCCCGGCCCCGCCGCGCACGACCCCGCCGTCCGCCAGACCGACGACGCGGTCGCCTTCCTTCGGCAACCCAACGACCGCCCGTTCTTCATGTACCTCAGCTACGAGGCCCCGCACTTTCCCTACGTCCTGCCCGAGCCGTATTTCAGCCAAACCCGCCCCCACGACATGCCCGGCCCCGCGCCGCGTGTTCCCGGGGCCGACCCCGCCCGCCTCGACGCCCAGTATTTCGGCACCGGCCTTGACGCCGCCACCGACGACGACATCCGCCACGTCCAAGCGACCTATCTCGGCATGATCGAGTTCGTCGACGAGCAGGTCGGCCGTGTCCTCCAAGCCCTCGAACAAACCGGCCAACACGACAACACCCTCGTCGTCTTCTGTAGCGACCACGGCGATTTCTGGGGCGACCGCGGCCTTATTGGCAAGAGTGTCGTTCTTTACGAAAGCCTCCTCCACGTCCCGATGGTCTTCGCCGGACCCGGCGTTCCGCGGGGCCAAACCACCGACGCCGCGGTCGATCTCACCGACCTCGCCCCCACCGTCCTCGACCTGCTCGGACACCCTCCAGCAGCCGCGCTCCCCGCGGCGCAGGGCCGCAGCTTCGCCCCCTGCCTCCACAACCCCGACCAGCCCCACCGCCGCTACCACGTCGCCGAGCACGCCTTCGGCTCCGACCACGCCACCCCCCCGCAAGCGATCCGCGCCGCCCTCGAAAACCGTGAAACCCTCAAGCAGCAGCACGGCGAAGCCTGGTTCCTCGACCTGCTCCGCGGCCCCACGGTTTCCATCCTCGATACCCACACCGGCCTGAAGCACATCGCCCACGACGCCGACCGCGACGAGCTATACGAGCTCAGCGTCGATCCCGGCGAGACGAACAACCTCATCGACGACCTGCAGTGGTCCGACGACCTAGCCCGCTTACGGGACCTGCGTCGCGGCTTGGACCTAACCCGGCCGGATCTGTTTGACCAACTCCAATAGCCCGGCGGATCGTGCACACGATCACGGTACGCGGACGAAGACGGGGCTGGTGTAGATCATGGCGCCGTCGCGTTGGAGGGCGCGGGTGTAGAAGTAAGTGGAGGTGGTGGCGACGCCCAGAGAGATGGTGAGATCGAGGTCACGCTCGTGCGTGGTGGTGGACCAGACGGTTTGGCCGTCGGAAATGACTTCGAGGGATTGGAGCGGGCCGTCGCAGGAGAGCTTGAGGGTGGCGGTCAGCTCAGTACCAGGGCTGACGTGTAGTTCGTCGCCCATCATCGCGCCGTTGAGGCGGAACAGGGCAATCGCGCGGGTGTCCCAGACGGCCCAGGTGTGGCGGGCGTAGAGGGCGTCGAAGACGGACTGGCGGTCGAACTTGTCGCACCAGACGCCGGTGAGGGACTGGTTGCCGGCGTCGGCGTTGGCGAGGAACTGGTTCACCTCGCTGCCGGCCCAGGCGCGGGAGGGCAGGCCGTTGTGGTTGTCCGAGCCGCCGGTGAAGCCGATCTGGTGGCCGCGGGCGAGGGCGTCGCGGACCGAGGCGCCGTGGTGCTGATGCCAGCCGCGCCAGCGGTCGGAGAGGAAGTCGGCTTCCTGGTTGCCACGGGCCTGGAAGACCTCGACGAGGCGGATGGTCTCGGCCGGCTCGCCCCAGGGGTAGGCGTGCCAGAGGGGCAGGTCGGTGGTGGGGTCGCGGGTCTCGGCGACGGAGTTGGTGTGGTGGGGGATGGTGAGGACGTCGGGGTAGGCGTCGAGCTTGGGGTTGTTATCGAGCGGGCCGCCGCCGTACTCGAGACCGGCCTCGCCGCCGGGGCGGACGGGGTGGTTCGGGTCGGTGAAGTAATAGTTCTGGTGGCCGCGCCAGCTGGAGTCTTCGTAGCCGAAGAAGGTGGCGAAGCGGCCGGGGTCGTTGAAGGCTTCGAGGCCGCGGACGGTGGTGTCCCATTTCTCACCGCCGGGGTTGTGGTCGCCGGAAGAGATGAAGTCGAAGTTCATCTCGTCGCGGGCGGCGCGGAGGGCGTCTTCGTAATCGCGGTAGCCGTCGGAGGAGAGGATGCTGTGCCAGTGGATCTCGCCGAACGCAGGGCGGGGCTGGCCGGGTTCGATCCGCCAGACGGGGTTGCCGGTGACGACGAGTTGGTCGCCTTTGAAGTCGGCATTGGTGAGGTTGTCGTTGGGGTCGAGTTGATCGGCGGCGATGGTGAGTATGGCCCGCTCGATCTTTGTGGGGGCGTCGAGTTGGAGTTCCGTGAGTTCTTCGAGGGTCAGCGGATGCGATTGCTCCGCCCAGGTGAGGGTTGCTTCGACGGGCTGGGTGAAGCGCGACGGGTTGCCGTAGCGGTCTTCGGGGACCACGAGTGTGCGGACCTTGCCGTCCGGCCCGGCCGCGGGTCGGCTGATCACCGAGACACGTTCGACCGAGCCGGCGGTGACGGCGAGCGTGTTCTGCGCCCCGGGGTCCATCGTCCAGGTGTCGTCGTAGGCCCGCCGGGCCCGCGGGTCGGCGGCGGTCGAGCGGGGGTGCGGCTCTTGGCACCAAAGACTCACTTCGTTCTGCAGGCAGGCGAACGGGGTCGGGATCGCGACGACCTTGAGCGTCACCGGCTCGCCGGCCGGGAGTTCACGGGTGATCCGGGCCTGCAGGATGACGTGCCGGCGGTACTCGTCGGGGTGGTCGCCGCGGTCCTGGTGCGTCGGCAGCTGCTTCATGCGGAACGTGACCTCGCCGTAGTCGACGCTGACGCGGACGATCCGCCACATGACGTAGGACCGGAAGATGTCGGACCGCAGCTCGATCTCTGTCCCCGCGGGGTACGCCCGGCTCGGCCGCCAGATGAGTTGGTATTCGGTCTGCCCGAAAAGAGTCGCGCGGGCGTCGGGGGCGTTGGTAATGTCGAGCGGCATCCGCGAAGATCCGAACGATCAGACCGAATACGCGCCAGCGGTTCCGCAGGCGATAGGTCGGCAAGGTATTCGCGATGACCATACCGACCCGGCGAATTGAAGGCAAGCGGCTAGAACCCGAGGGTGCGGTACGGCGGGTCGCTGGCGGCGTTGCCGACGTAGAACTGGGTTGGCGGTGGAGCGGGCTGACGTTGGTGTCGTAGAAACCGTCGGGGGAAACCATACCCGTCCGATTTTCGGCCCCGCGGCGTCCCGCGCTAGCCTCAGACGTCGCCGAGGTGGTGCGTCCCGACCAGGCCGCCGTCGATCAAGAGGTCTTGGCCGTTGATGTAAGACGCCCCGTCGGAGAGCAGAAACGCCACCGGGTGCGCGATCTCGTCGCCCCGGCCCCACCGCTTCAGCGGGACTTCGTCGGCCCGCGCCTCGATGTCTTCCTGACTAAAGTCGATCTTGTCCAGGATGGGGGTGTGGATGTACCCCGGGCTGACCGAGTTCACGCGGATGTTCCGCGGCGCCAGTTCATTGGCCAGGGTCCGGGCCAGGCTGTGGACCGCCGCCTTGGTCGCCGAGTAGAGGTGGGCGCCGATCATGCCGCGGTAGGCGTTCCACGAGGCGTTGAGCACGATGGACCCGCCGTCGCGGACGTGCGGCAGGGCCTTCTGCACCGTGAAAAACAGGCCGCGGAAGTTGATGTTGATCAGCTTGTCGAAGTCCTGCTCGTCCAGGTCTTCGATCGGCTTGAAGATGCCGATCCCCGCGTTCACAAACAGCCCGTCGAGCGGCCCGAAGTGCGACGTGGCCTGCTGGATGAGGCCGTCGATCTGGCCGACGTCGGCCGTGTCGCTCTGCACCGTCAACAAACGCTCTTTGCGCTCGTCGATCCCGCCCGTCAGGCCGTCGGCCGCTTCCCGCAACGAATCCGGGTTGCGTCCGGTGATGACCACACGGGCCCCCGAATCCAGCAGCAAACGGGCCGTGTCGAGCCCCATGCCGCTGCTGCCGCCGGTCACCAATACGGTTCGTCCATCGAGATCCATATTCAAAATCCAATCTGTAGCGGGTTGTACAAAACCTCTGAAGAAATCTCGTCTCGGAGTCAGAAATTTTATGCACGGTCAACCGACGACGCTGAAAACTGAAAAAAATTTGCCGGGCGAGGCGGGCGTTGCCCCCTCATCCCTCCGCGAGGCGCGTCGGTCATTATCGCCCTAGGGCGTTGGGAGCGAGGGGTTTGAACTTGAGGATTTTGGTACGGCGGATCGCTGACGCCGGTCGTCAAATCGGCTGGACGTCGATCGGCCGCGTGGCGACCTTGAAGTCGCGGTAGCGGACGTGGGTCTTCCACATGCAGCGCAGGCCGACGTGGCCCTGGCGGAGGATCGGGCCGCAGGTGGCGTGGGCCGAGTCCTGGGCGTCGATCACGAGCTTGCCGCCGAGGGCGATACGGATCCGGGTCCCGTCCTGGCGGACCTGCATCTTGTGCCACTGGTTTTGGGCGAGGCGTTCGGGCAGGCACTGGTAGCCCATCGGCATGAGCCAGGGCTGCTTGAACAGGCCGACGGACGCGCGGCGGTGCTCGGCGTCGTCCATCTCGCGGAAGTATTCGAGGTGGTAGTTGCGGACGTGGTCGCCGAAGACGGTGCGCATCGTGCCGTCGATCCGCCGCGGTTCGTCGGCCATGAAGTCGTTGCCCTGGATGCCGGCCGCCTGGAAGCACAGCAGGAGCAGGCCCTGTTCTTTCAGTGGCATGAAGTCGTATTCGAGGTACAGCTCGCCGCGGAAGAAGTCTTCGGTCCAGAGGTAGCCCTGGCCGGTCTCGATGCCCTCGCGGCTCTTGAACTGGGTGTCGGGCGTGCGGACCTCGAGGCCGTCGGGCGTGGCGCGGACGCAATTCGGCATGCCCTGCTGGTAGAAGCGGTCGAGGTGTTCGGGTTCGCGGAGCGAGAGGGTGAGCTGGTCGACGAAGCCGTCGCCGGGGGCGGGCGAAAGGTCCACGGTTTCGACGTCGTGGCCGACGTAGGTGTGGGCGATCTGATCGCGGGCGGCGTCGGTGGCGGGCGTGGCCTGGGCTTCGTATTGGGCTTGGGCCCACGCGTTGTCGACGGCGCCTTCGAAGAAGCGCAGGTCGGCCATCGCCCAGTTGGGGTGGCCGGCGACGAGGGTGTCGCCGCAGTCCTCGAAGCGCATGGGCCGGAGGGTGGGCGAGGTGCCGGCGCGGACGCCGTTGAGGTAGATCAGCGCGTCGCGGTTGGGCCGGTCCCAGGTGAGCACGAGGTGGTGCCAGGTCATGGCGGGGACGGACCAGTGGTCGAGCTGGGTGAGGGCTCTCTGCTCGGGGTGGTAGGCGCCGGGCTGGGACTCGGTGCGTTTGCCGTAGATCGGGCCGTGGAAGAACTTGGCGAAGAGGCTACGGTACCAGCTCATGCTGTAAACCAGCGCGAATCGGCGCTCGTCCCAGCGTCCCAGGGGCCCGGGGACGTGGTGGCCGGCGGCGTCGACTGCGTCGGCGGGCTCGTGGACCTCGTCGGCGATCAGCGGGACGTAGTAGGCGGCGGGATCCCAGTCGGGGACTTTCTCGGGCTTATGCCAGACCCCCAGGTCGTCGATGGACAGCAGCCAGAGCGACATCGCGCCGTGGTCGGCGTTGAGCGTGTGGCCAGGAAAGCGCACGCGGCTATGGACGCTGCCGGCGACCCAGCCGGCGCGACCATCGTGGGTGAGTTTGGACCACGGGCCGGTGTGGTTTCCGGGGGCGGCGAACGGGACTTGCGGGTCGAGGTAGTGGTGGGTGGATTGGGGATCGGGCATGGCGGGGGTCTCTTAGTCCGACGGATCACGAACCGAGGAACAGGTCGCGGCCTTTGGCGAGCGAAGCGATCTTGGCGTCGGAGATGCTGCGGGGCAGCATCCAGAAACCGCAGTCGGGATGGATGAACTTGATGCGTTCGGCCCCCACCACTTTGGCCGCTTCTTCGATGCGGTCGGCGATGACTTCGGCGGTCTCGATGGCGTTGACCTTCACGTCCACGACGCCGAGGCCCAGGCCGATTTTGGGGTCGATGTCTTTGAGGGCCGTAAGGTCTTCGGCGGGTCGGTGGGCGAGCTCGAGGACGAGGTGGTCGGCGTGGAGGCCGGAGAGGAAGTCGATGAGCGTCCCCCACGTGCCGGACTGGATGGTCTGGCCGCCGTAGTTGCCGAAGCAGAAGTGGACAGCCCGCTCGGTGCCTTCGTCGACGGCGTCGAGGACGCGGTTGATAGCTTTGAGGGCGATCGGCGCGTCGGCGGGGTTGCCGGGGATGTTGGCTTCGTCGACCTGGACACAAGCGCAGGGCAGGCCGGGGACCTGGCCGGCGAGGACGTCGGCGACGGCCAGGAGCAGGGCTTCGAAGTCGCCGTAGTGCCGGTCGAGCAGGGTGCGGGCGAGCATGTACGGGCTGGTGAGCGTGAACTTGAAATCGCCGCCCGCGACGGCGGCGGCACGCTGGCAGTCGCTGAGCAGGTCGAGCGACCCCTCGCCCAGCGGCCCCTCCACCGCGGCGGCAGGCTTGGCGCGGAAGCTCATCGGGCGAAGCTTGCGGAACGCCTCGGCGTCGCTGCGGCCCAGGTCGCTGCGCGTGCCCGCCATCGGGCGGATGAAGTACTCGATCATCCCGTTCGTTTCGGGGTGGTTGATGTCGAAGCGGTAGAGCTCGCCGTCGGTGGGCAGGTCGATCCCGGCCTGCCGCTGGGTGTCGAACACGACCCGGGTCGCGTCGCTGACGGCCTGCTCGCTGGGCAGCGCGGTAAGCCAGTTGGGCACGGGGTAGGAGCCGACGGTAGTGGTCTGGATGGCGGGGGTTGGAGACATGGCGTTTTCTCGAAGGGGCTGAGGTGTAGAAGATATTTAGAGACGCAGCAGATTCGTGGTCAAGCGAAACGTGTCGTCGGCTGTCAGCGCCGGGCTCCACGCTTCGAGGTGGTACACCGGACGCAGAGCGAAGTCGGTGAGGTGTTCGCGTTGTTCGAGGCGCTCGGCCCACGGCACGGCGATACGGAGCGTGACGCCTTCGACGGTGAGCGTCGCGCTGCGAGCGTCTTCGTCGATCACGAACGGGGCGCGAGCGTGCAGGTGGAACACGGCGTGGCCAGGCGTCGCCATCCGGCCCGCGTCGGTGACTTCGAGGCGGTCGGGGTCGAGCGAGACGACGGATCGGGAACACGCCGCGAATCCCTCGGCCCACGCGGGAGTGAGGTCGATCTCGGCGTGTAGCGCATCGCCTTCGCTTTGCCCGGTGAACGGCATCGTGGCTTTCGGGTGAGCCTGGTCGAGGAAGCCGCGGCCGGGCGTCCACGGCGTGAGCAAGTTGTGCACCGCCGCGGGCTCGAACGCCGCCTTGCGGGCGTCGTCATATCGCGGCACGCCGCGATCGATCAGCACCGGTACCCCGTCGAGTTCCAGCAGCAGGTTGCCCTTGTCGCGGTGAGTATGGTGGCTGGGGTTCGCGCGGCAGCCGACCAGGTGGACGCGGGTCGATCGGTCGTCGTGTTCGCGGTACGACGTGAGCTGGCCCAGCCCGGGCAGCTCCGCGAAGCCCGGCACGATCGTCCGCGGCGGCGGCACCTCGTCCGGGCCGTGGATCAGCGAGTACATCCCCTGCTGCATGTACTGGCTGAAGTACGACTCGGGGTCTTCGTGGCCCAGACACTCGGCGAGGATGTCGCGGTACGCCGAGGCCTCGGGGTATAGCCCAGCCAAGACACCCACGCCGTCGGACAAGACGCGGTCGGTGCTGTTGTCGGCTTCGGGCAGGAAGCGGCCGGGCCGCACGGCCGACATGATCCGCAAGTACCGGTCGGACTTGGCGAGCTGCGGCGGCAACAGGTCGCGCGCGTTTCTGCCGCGGGCCTTGGCGTACGCGAGCACGGCCGGCAACGCGGTGTGCATCGTCATCATGAAGTAGCCGACGCCTTCGTCGAGCCCACCGTCGGGCAGGACGTAGTGGTTCAGGCCTTCGAGCAGGTCGTCCATCGCGCGCTCGACGTAGCTGCCGACCCGCGGCCAGGCGTCTTCGAGCATCAGCCCCGCCAACACCCGGGCCCGGCAGAACCACGGCCCCTGGTTGATGCGGTAGACGTACGCGTACTTCATCATATCCCGCTCGATTACCGCCAACCCCTTGTCCCACAGCGCGACGTGGGCGAGCCGCTTGGCCCGGTCGGTCAGCAGCGGGTCGAGCCAGTCCAGCAGGATCGCCGCGGTCGAGGCGGACATCTCTTCGAGGAAGCAGCGCGAGTCCCACACGCTGCCGAGCACCCGGCTCTCGGCGGACTGGCACCAGTGCCGGCAATGCAGCAGGCTCATCAGGAACCGCCCGGCGTGCCGCAGCATCGCCGGGTCTTCATCGATCAGCCCGACGAAACCCAGGTCCAGCGCGTCCCACCAAAGCGACCGCCGGCCGCGCTCGCGATCACGCAGATACCGGTAATCGGTCCACGGCACGAAGTCGCCCACGTCGGCCTCGGGGGCACGTTCCAACGCGACCCGCGCCCGGCGGCGCAGCATATCCATGTGCGGACGCCAGCCCGGCTGGTCGGCCTTTACACGCAACGCCGGAAGTTGGTCGGCGTCGAACAGCAGGCCACGCCCGAAGCGTTCGGGCACACCGACGTCCTCCGCCGACACCAGCAGCCCGGGCCACGCCGGGTCGGGCGTCCACTTCGGTTCGAGCAACAAGTCACGCCGAACCGAGTCCGCCACTGCGAACCACACGAGTTTGACCAACGCCTGGCCGGACGTGTGCTTGGTCAAGCGCAGCCGCACCGCGGTCAGCGTCTGGCCCCCCGCCGGCAGCGGCAGGTCCAACTCCATCCGGCCGTCGTCGCCGCGCACGCCGTCCGTCAGCGCATGCCATGTCCCATCGACTTCGGTTTCCAGCGTGAACGTAATGTCCGACGTGACTTCCATCGCCGCGACAAACCGATCGAACGCCGACGTATCCACCGCGAACGGCCCGGTCACGAACGTCGCCCCCGCGTGGCCCCGCCCCGGCACATCCCATCGCAGTTGCAGGTTCGCCCAGACCTGCCTCACTTCCGCAACCCCCGGAAGCCCCGCCCCGTCCAACTCGAACATACGCGGCAGTTGATCGGAGATGTCTCGGTCGGCGAACGACGCAAAGATGAATTCGGCCGGGTTGAGTTGCAGGAGTTGCGATGGCATGGCGAATCAGTCGGTGAAGGTGTCTTCCTGCACGGTCGAGAACGTGCGGACCGCCGGCTCCCAGGCGGTCGGTGTCGCGCGAGGGCCGGCCCGATCGACGTCCGGGGGCGTGAGACCCAGCGCGTGCAGCGGCGAGTCGTCGGCGACACGGAAGTCGCCAGCGTCGGGGTCGACGAACTTCGGATCGACGACCCTCGAGTGCAGTTCCCACCCGCGTGAGCGCGTCTCGTCGAGGCCGATGGTCCGTGCGGGCTTACCGATCTTGGGCCAGGGGGCGTAGTTCCAGATCGTCGGCGACTCGGGCCCGGCGCGATTCCAGAAAACGTTGAGGTCGCTGGTGAGCGCGTCGACGTCGAAGTACGTGGTGTTATCCATGAACACGGCCGGACCATCGGTGAGAAGGACGTTGCGGAGGAACAGGCAGCCAGGCGGGGGGATGTGGTACTGGCCGCCCTGTTCTTCGCGGCAGAGCCGGGCGAGTTCCCGTCGGCACAGCGCAAACACGTTGTCCGTGACGACGTTCTGCCGGCCCCAGTGCTCGTTGAACGCCTGGCTGCCGGTGTGGTGGACGAGGTTGCCCTCGACACGGATGTACGCGCTGCCCTCGTCGAGGTAGATCCCCCAGCCACCGTAGTGGCCGCTCTCAATGTGGTGGATGTGGTTGCCGCGGAGGATCGTGCCCGATTGGCAGCCCAGCGTGTAGATGCCGCCCATGTCGGACAGCCGCCCTTGGCCGATATGGTGGATGTGATTGTGCTGGACCACGTTCTGCTGGCACACCGCCTGCTCGAAGCCCCAGGTCCAGCCGACGGAGATGCCGCTGTAGAACTGATCAGCGATCTCATTGTATTCGACGATGTTGTGGCTCGCATGGAGGATTGCGATGCCCACGGCGCTGGGCGTGATCCGGCCGCAGTGGGTGATTGTGCAGTCGCCGACGTAGACGTGACTGGTCCGCAGCGCGGGGTCGCCGCTTTGATCGGCGCCGTCGATCTTCACGCCGCCGCCGCCCAGATCTTCGAAACGGCAACGCTCGACGCGGAGGTTTCGGCAGCCGGCGCGGACGTCGATACCGTAGAAACCCAAGCCTCGGAAGCCGCACCCGACCAACGCGCAACCCTCAGCCAACTCGAAGCTCACCACACCCGGCAGGTCGTTGCCGGCCTGCGGCGTCCCGGCGAACGGCGACGCTTCAAGGAAGCCCCGGCCGAAGTGATCGCGCCGTTCGCGATTGAAGTGGTTGAACGAATCCTTGGGTTTCCACTCGTGTTCGGGCTTGGCGGGGTCCCACCACTTGCCCCAGCCCCGCGAGGGTTGCCAGTCGGTGTTCGTAAAGGTCAAGCCTTCGAGGCGGACGCCGAACGCTTTGGCGTGCGGGTCGCCGTGGACGCGGACGAGTTGGGTCAGCACGCCGAGGCGGATATCCGCCGTCTCGATCGTTTCGCCGGGTCTGGGCAGGTAATACAGCCGCCCGGCGGTGCGATCTAAGTACCACTCACCGGGCTCGCTCATCGTCTCGAACACGTTCTCCCAGAAGTACCGGGCGCAGGGCGTGCTGCCCATCCATTCCAGATTACGCAACGCGAAAACGCTCCGCCGCGAACTCTTCACGAGCCGACGCGCCGCGTCGTATCGCTCGACCGGCATCCGCTCCTCGACCCACAAATGATTCACGACCGCCTCGATGTCGGTCGCGTTCCGCCAGGCGGGGTCGAAGTCGCCCTCGGCGACAACGAAACGCGAAGCGCCGTCGGCGATGTTGAAGCCTTCGGCGGGGGTATGCGGTACATCCTCGATCACCAGCCAATCGCTTTTCGGGTACCGGCTGCGCGGCCGACGCTCGTCGTTCACGAACAAGCTACGCGGGTCGGACACCACTTCCAACAGCCCGCCAACGTCCGCAACCCAGCACGGCCGACCGTTGAGTTGCTCGACTTGCCAGCCGGTAACCGCGACCGACCCGTCCAGAACCGCGCCGTCCTCCGCCACCACCCGGATGCCCCGGTCTTCGGGCCCGAACTCGACCGGGCTCGCCAGCGCATACCGCCCGGCCGCGACCCGTATCTCGGCCTCGCCCGCCAAGTTTCCCTGTTCTCGCGCGTGACGAACGCGATGGACCGCCTTCTGCAGCGAAGCGAGCGGGCCGTCGCAGCCGTCGTCGGCCGGTTCGGACAGGTGGCCGTGCCAGCGATCATTGCCGCACGGTGAGACGTAGAGCGTGTGAAGGTTCATTGGGTTGAACGCGCTCCGCGTTGGGTTCGCGTCCACTCGAACAGCGAGTCGAATGGCGGGGTCGGCGTGTCGGGGAGCACCGAGGGCGCTTTGGCGACCGCCGTGTTGCCCTCGCTCACCGCGGGCTCATCGACGCCAACGAACAGTTCGCTCTCCGGAACGCCGTAAAAGGCGTTATTCTTAAAGCGGTTGCCGGGGGCGGGCCCGCTGAGGAACAGGACGCCGCCTGGGATGTAGTCGAAGGTTTCGGCGAAGGTGGGATCGACGCGTTTGGTGTTCTCATAGCGAGGGCCGTGCCAGTCTCCCGGGTCGGCGTCGTAGTCGCGGAGGACAAAGACGTTGTTCAGGAATAGGTTATCGTCGGACCCGCGTCGGAGCAGGACGCCTACGCGGGTCTCGGCGACGAAACGGTTGTAGGCGAAGATGTTCTGGCTCGAGCCGCCGCCGCCGAAGTGGAGAGCTTCGTTGGGCGAGACGACGTGGTTGTTGAAGTACACATGCCGCGGGCCGGAGGGCTGGTGCTGGTTGTAGTGGAAGACGGGGGTGTAGAACCCGAAGCCGTAGGAGCCACGTCTCTCTTCGCCCGGAGCCGGGCCGGCGTCGATGTCGCAGTTCTCGATGAGCGTTTCGGCGGGCCAGTCGAGGTGGAAATTGACATCGACGTTCCGGAGCTTGGCGTTGCGGAGGACGTTGACGCTGGAGAAGAAGCTGAAGCTCAGGTGTCGCAGCCGATGAAACGCCGAATCTTCAATCAGGTTGTAGTGACTGAAGTTGAGACCAAAGTAGCCGACGCCGCCGCCGCCGCGGGCGAACATGTCATCGAATAACACGTCGCGTATTTCGCAGTGCACCGAGCGTTCGAGCCGTAGAGGCCAACTACCGATCGGGCCGATCTTCACGTCGCGGACCCAGCCGCCATCGACCCGCTCCAGCCAGACAGCATCGATCTGTGTCTTGGTTTCGTCGGGTTGAGTGATGGTCAGGCTTTCGAGTCCACCGCCGTACACGTAAAACCGTTTATAAAGAAACGGCTGACGTTCCAGCGGGAAATCCCCCCGCAGCGGCCGGTCGAGCGTGACCGTGTGGCCATCGATCGCGGCGACCTTGGCGAAGTCCATGGTCTCCTGCGCGATACGATAGTTGCCTTCGACACTGCGGTCGTAGACCTTCTGATGTTTGGCAAGCAGCTTCGGACCGAGGGCGGACTCGAGCTGAGGCGAGAGCTTGCGGGTGGCGATCTCGAGGCCGTCACCCACTTCGAGCCGACCGGCATCATCGACCTCGATCACGAAATCACCGCGGGTGGCGGTGGCGGTGAGGGAGCCGTGGATACGCGGGGCACCCGGGTCGTTGCCGTTCCAGTGAAAGGTCGGCGTGCGTTTCGCACCCCCCTGCTTGTTAAGCGGCTGGCCCTCGAAGCGGGGAACGACCGTGGTTTGGTCTGGTCCCGCGCCGCGGATCACGACACCATCGGCAGTAATCGTAACGGTCACATCCATGTGGAACATGCCCGGCCCCAGCGTCACCGCGCCGGGCTTGCCGGTTTTCGCCACCGCATCGGCCGCCGCCTGAATCGCCGCCGCATCATCAAGGCCGTCGTCGGCCACGGCCCCGAAGTCCTCCGCCCGCACCGCGTTGGGGGTGTTGGGAATGCCACCGGGGATTCCCGCCATGCTAAAGTCCGGGTAGACCACCCCGTCGGGTCCGAGTACATCCGCCGCGGTCAGACCGACCCGGGGCATGTGCTGATTCTCTCCCCCGGGATCACCCGCGTGAGCGCCAACCGATCCAATCAAGGCCAGCCCCAGGGCTAACAGCCAATCAATATTTGCTCTAGTTAAGTTGGATTGCAATGAAAGACCCGTCGATTGAATTGATTGATCAAGAATAACTACGTAGGCATAATACCAGAAATATGCTTGGCAGCTTAAACTCGGATACTGCATACTGCGCACATCGTGATCTTGTGTATCGGCCGGCGGAGGTGCCGTGACGAGTTGAGATAGTACCGGGCTCCAAGCCAATGCCGAGCAAAATCTATAAATAAATATTTATATATCAATTTTTTACCTAAATCCCAGCATTGTTGACGGCTCGTACGTGGAAGTGATGTATGACGAAAAACCCATCAGGCTCGACATGTTTACCAGGCCTCTGCGTCATGCACCCCGACGCCTTTGCCCAAGTCATAGGTCCTCGGCAAAGGCCTGCCCTGCGAGCGATCCTCGACGAGGTTGCATCACCCGTTTCGGCCGAAGACCTATTGCGTGACCCCGAACTGCTTCAAGAGGCGCAGGTCGCTATCACCGGGTGGGGGGCACCACGCTTTGATCAAGACCTCTTGACGCACGCCCCGAGACTCGAAGCGGTGTTCCACACGGCCGGATCAATCCGGCCGATCGTTTCCGAGGCGTTCTGGGACCGCGGCATCTCGATCAGCTCGGCGGCGGCAGCCAACGCCACCCCGGTAGCCGAGTTCTGCCTCGCGCAGGTGTTCATGCTCATGAAAAATTTTTACGCCATCGGGTGCATGTACCGCGACGCCCGGGCCAAGCCGACGTCCCTGCGTCGTGGGCTTTCGCCCGGCGCTTACCAGCGTCGGGTCGGGCTGGTGTCTTTCGGGCAGATCG
Organism: Planctomycetota bacterium; assembly: GCA_039033595.1. Classification (GTDB taxonomy): domain Bacteria; phylum Planctomycetota; class Phycisphaerae; order Phycisphaerales; family Phycisphaeraceae; genus Algisphaera. Next base: position 113,604 of record JBCCCG010000013.1, read on the forward strand.
CCCGACAATTGAGGGAAATGCTCCGTCCCCATGACTTAGAAGTCGTAGTCTACGACCCCTACCTTGAAGAGCATCAGGCCCGACATGCCGATGTGGTGCAAGTCTCGCTCGAAGAAGTCTTCGCAACTTCTCAAGTCGTATCGATCCACACGCCCAGCACGCCCGAGACACACGGACTGATTCATGAACATCTCATTTTGTCGATGCCAAAGCACGCGGGCCTGATCAACACCGCCCGCGGCGCAGTCGTCGAAGAATCGGGAATCATCCGTGCACTACGCGACCGCCCCGACCTTACCGCGGTATTGGACGTGACCGACCCTGAACCCCCCTTGGCAACCTCCCCGCTCTGGACGATGGCCAACGTAATTCTGACACCCCATATCGCCGGATCAATCGGGATCGAATGCCACCGGTTGGGACAACAGATGATCGATGAACTGCGCCGCTTCGTACGTGGGCTGCCGCTCCGACATTCGATCACCCGCGAGGCAGCCGGACTTATGGCTTGATCAGGAAGCGGGTGTGTAAAACGGCCAAGGCAAAGCCCGTTGGTCCCGGGCCGTGCCCGGGACCAACCGACAGCGGAGCGTGTACGTCTTCAAGTACACATAAATTGATAGTAGACGATTCCCAGGTCACCACGTTTTGAATAAGTTCAGGTCTCTTATCTGAAACCATCCCTCAACTCGTCCGAAAAACTCAACGCTGGCTTTGATATCGTGGACGTAGTAGTCACCGGTGATCCCACCGGTACCGCCGAGATTTCGGAACATCTGACCGACATTCATCCATCCGTTGCTCCGGTAGTTCTGCCGTACGATCCACAGCTGTTTGTGATTGTTATGGCTTTTGGTATAAAATTTATAATTTGAGCCGTTATAGTACTCAGTTTTATGATACATCCCGTTGATGAACGCCTCCAGTTGAGTCGGTGTCTTTTTGCAATCCTCAACAATGTAGGTTTCGTAGTGGTTACTCCCCCAAGGCCAAGCCGAAGTGCCCGGCGAAACGGTAACCTTACCACCCCAGACCCACCACCCGCTGTGCCAGATATTGCCAGCCCACTTGATATACATCGATTTCCCGGTTTTAGCATTTTTTAGCTGTGTCTTGCCTTGGCTCGGTTTGCGGATCCCGCAATCGTAACCGCCATCGTATTGGTTGATATCCACTTGCGCGGGGCCGTACTGATCTGACCACCACCGCCGCAACGCTGAACCGTCAAAGTTGCCGCTTTTCCAAGCGGTGAAATATCGCTCACCTTTAATGAGATTTGATGTGCCCTCGGTTGACAAAAATTGCGCTGATGCACTGGACATAAACAAACTGAGCCCGGCGGCCAAAACAATAAAAGCTATAGATCGGCGAAGCATAGTGATTCTCCAGAAATGAAATGAAAAAAGCTAAACGATCGACAATTAATCAATCAAATACCTACGTAAGTATTTTTGGGCCAAAAAATATGCAAAAAAGCATTGAATCTTTCTTATGAAAATTCGCGTCGTAGATGGCGCAACATAGAGATAGTTATGAGTCACCAATAATCTGACTAACAGACGAAGGATGAGAATATGCGACATCTAGCTTCTGCGTCAAGTTTTTTTTCGTTAATTTGCAGAAGTTACTTGTCGGAGGGGATGGAATCCGAACCCCCGGTGAGGAAGTCGGGGATGTGCGAGAACCGGGGGTTATGTTCAACTCAAATCACTTGATGTGACGGAGCAAAATATTTGAGAGCCATAGATTAGGTGAGTTGAATCTTACTGGGCCATGCCCTGTCCAGGCCGCAATATTTTTACATACTTGTTTATTGGTTAATAAGTCCAGTTCGCATGTCGCAGCGGTAGCTGGTTGAGTACCTGGCGCCGGTGCTTCCAGTCCGGCATGAAGTGGCTCATGTAGGATTGGAAACGCTCGTTGTGCGTGGGCTCCAAGATGTGGATCATCTCGTGAACGACAATGTACTCCAAACATTCGGGCGACTTCCGGCCAAGGTCCGTGTTAAGGCGGATCGTCTTTGCTTGTGAGTTACAACTTCCCCAACGGGTCTTCATGCATTGGATATAGACCTTGGTGACTTCAACTTCGATCTTATCCTCCCAAGCGTTAATCAGTTCCGCCGTAGCAATTCGCACCTGTTCGCGGTACCAGTCTTCGAGAATGGTATGACGACTCGCTTCGTTAGCGTCCGGCCGTACGGTCAGAACAAGCCGCTGGTGCTCTCGCTCGACAGTTGGACGAGTATTTTGTTCGACGATGGATAGTAGATATCGCTTGCCCCATACATAGTGGCTCTCGCGTTCCAGATACTCGCGGGGCGTTTCGCGTTCCTGCTCCTGTAGTTTCTGTTGGTGCTCCTTGATCCAGCCTAATTTGGATATTGCGTATAGACGAATGGCCTCTATCTCCATCCGCTGCGGAGCAGAGATACGAACGCGGCCGGTGGGTGGATGGACGCTGAGGTGAACGTTCTTGATGTCCTTCGAGACAACATCCACCGAGACTTCCCCAAGCTCAAGCGTCGTAACCATCAGTACTCCTTCTGTGCGGCAATCACTGTAAAGAGCTTCTCGACACTTTTCGCATCTCGAAGGACTCCGAAGAGACCCAGCAGTTCAACACCACGACGAGCATGGGGCGTCTGACACTCAATATGCTGTTGAGCTTCGCCCAGTTCGAGCGCGAGGTCACGAACCCATCGTGTCCCGGAAGTTGTGGGACAAGGTCCAAGGGCAGATCGATATAGTTAGGCAAACCCACACCGCGGTATGTAGCCAAAGAGACGTTTCGGGAATCGCTTTCAAATTGAAGCGATTTCAGCCGCGCTCGTTTCAGCAGAGACGATCGCGCAAATGAAAAATCTCCCGCGTGGTGCGGGAGATTTTCGAGTTGGGGTCTAACATGCTCTATCTTGTATGGAGTGTGTTAGGTGTAGGCGGAGAGGGTGGGATTCGAACCCACGGTACGGGGAACCCGCACACTGGTTTTCGAAACCAGCTCCTTCAGCCGCTCGGACACCTCTCCAAAAAGGTCGACCCGGGTCGCCGCGGCTTCTCTGCCGGGGGCCCGCCGGTCGGCTGGGCCAGACATGATAACCGCATCGTGCCACGGGTTTCCAGTCAGTAGCGTTTGGGCTATTGTGATGAGCCTTCAGGAGTTGACACACATGGACGAAACGGCCGAGAAACTCACTCCCGGGACACGGGTGACCGTCACCCAACAGGTGCAGCACAAAGGCTGGACCACGTCGGTCACTGGCGTAATCGAGGCGGCGGAGCAGCGGAAGACCGGCTCCTGGTTCGCCCACGCCAAGGACGACAAGCTTTGGCTGGACCGGCTGATCCTCAAGAAAGACGACGGTGAAATCGTCGTGTGCAACCTCGACCGCTACAGCCGGGTCGAGCTCGTCACGGCGGCGGACGAAACCGGTAACGACAACGACGAAGCGGCCGACTCCGCCGGAGGCGTTTCGACCGAGGCGGACGCCTGATGCGGATGACCGAGCGACCGCTCAACGAGCAAGGACTGCCCGACGGCTACCCGCTGCAGACCGATTGGGAAATCACCCCGCGGAAAGTCAAAGCACTCCGGGACCGCGGCGAGGCCTTCGTTCTGCTCGACGTTCGCGAAGCCGCCGAGGTGGCCGCCGCGTCTCTGCCGGAGTATCCGGGGGCGGTGTGGGTGCCGATGGGCGAGATCAAGTCACGCCTGAGCGATCTAGACGAACATGCCGAGGACAAGGTCGTCGTAATGTGCCACCACGGTGCGCGTTCCATGCAGGTTACCGCGTTCCTCCGCCAGCACGGCTTCGAAGACGTCCGCTCCATGGCCGGCGGCATCGATCTGTGGTCACGCGACATCGATCCGAACGTGCCACGGTATTGAAGTTGGTCCGCTCAACGACCGTCGGTCTCATATCCCCCCAGCACCGCCCTCTTGTTTCAATTGCTCGCTCTCATGCACCCCACCGACTGGACATCCCTCCACGGCGACGCCTTCGCCGGCACCAAAGCGCTGGTCACCGGCGGAGCTGGCTTCATCGGCTCACACCTGTGTGAAGCGTTGACAAAACTCGGCGCCGACGTCGTTGTGCTCGATGACCTTTCGGGCACCGACGGAAGCTGGTCCAACCTCGACGGATTCTTCAAGGGCCGTCGGATCGAAGGCAGCATCCTCAACCGGACGCTGCTCGCCGAGGCTACAGCTGGCTGTTCTCTGGTGTTTCACCAGGCCGCGATGGGCAGCGTACCGGCGAGCGTGAAGCACCCGCGCCAATACCAGAAAGTTAACGTCGAGGGCACGCTCAACGTGCTCGAAGCGGCGCGGTCCGCTGATTCCCGCCGTGTCCTGTTCGCCGCCAGCAGCTCGGCCTACGGTGACTCACCGACACAACCCAAGACCGAGACCATGCCCGCCCTGCCCCGCAGCCCGTACGCCGCCACCAAGGTCGCCGGTGAAGCGCTGATGCAGGCCTACGCCATCAGCTACGCCCCCGGTCCCGGAGGCCGAGATAATCCGAGCCATGCAGGGCCTCCGGGCGGTCTCAAGAAAAATTCTGGAAGCGGCCCGGACACCGTGTGCCTGCGTTACTTCAACATCTTTGGCCCGAGGCAAAACGCCAACTCGGCTTACGCTGCGGTCATCGCCGCTTTTGCTAAGGCATTACTCGCCGGCGAACGCCTCGTCATCTACGGTGACGGCGAACAGTCACGCGACTTCACCCACGTCGACAACGCCGTACACGCCAACCTGCTTGGTGCGCGAGCCCCGGGTCGGCTCCACGGCCTACCGTATAACGTCGCCGGCGGCCGGCAGGTGACCGTCAACGAACTCGCCACTGGCATGGCTGCAGCGCTCGACAAGGCTTCACTCGTCCCCGAACACCGCCCCGAACGCGCCGGCGACGTGAAGCATTCGCTCGCCGATCTTGCCGCCGCCCGACGCGCATTCGGCTACGAGCCCATCGTCGACTTCGATACTGGCCTTGCCGATACCGTGGCGTGGTACGCGGCGCGGGTCGACTGACCTGGTCCCGCTGAGGGTCGGCCGGCGCGAAGCGCCCGCGTCTCGACCACGCAACCCGGCTCAAACCCCACGACCGCTACGCGTAAACCCCGAGATTATCAGTCTTTTCGTAAAACCCTTGTCCGCACGCCCCCGCCGGACTTACAGTACAACACCATGTCGCAGATCCCCGTCGATGTCCCGACCGCCCGCGGATACCAGCCGCCGGTCAACACCCAGTTCAGCGTCTTTCTCGACAACCGCGTCGGCCGGTTGATGAAGATGCTCGAGGTGTTCGACGGCGCGAGCCAGCTCACCGTCGCCGGCCTCAGCGTCGTGGACAGCGCCGACCACGCCGTGGTGCGCCTGCTCACCAGCCGGGCCGACCTCGCCCGTCAGCTTCTTGAGCGTAGCCAACGCGCGTTCACCGAGATCGATGTCCTCGCGGTAGAACTGCCTCACGACCATGCGCTCATCGAGGTATGCCAGGTCTTGATGGGAGTTGAACTCAATATCCACTACGCCTATCCACTGCTGGTGCGTCCGCGCGGACTGCCGGTCGTGGCGATTCATACCGACGACGTCATCTTCGCCGGCCAGCAACTGCGTAAACGCCACTTCACCTTGCTCGCGGAAAACGATCTCGGCGACAACGCTCCACGCAGCACCCCCGGTACGCCGAACGACCCGGACGGGAACTAACCATCCTTGGCCGGGGGGTTATCCAAGATCTCCGCATATAACCGATGAGTATTGAACAGCGGAATACCAAGCTCCCGGGAGTACGCAATTACATCTTGGTAGTGTTGATAACACTCCAACGCGACGCGGAAACTACGCGTCTTGATTAGGTCTCCGGTCTCATGAGGGGGGGCGAGGAAGCGGCGGCTCGATGCCGATCAAGACCCAATCGACATCATCGTTGAGCTCGTCGCTGACGGTGTATCCCGCCCTTTCCACCATTGAAGCTGCAATCGCACCTCCAAAGTCGTCGGTTTGCCCATCGTAATCCAGATCGAATTGGCCAAAAAGAAAAACCACTCCGGGTGGATCGATCGGTTGCTCGACCGGCGCTGGATTCTGCATACACCCAGGTGGCATAGTCAGTAAAGCCACCGACAGGAGGGAGAAAAATGGTTTCATGCTAGCGATTCTTGTCAATCGTCAACTCAGCGCAAGTGAACTTGATTTTAAGGACGTGGCCCGAAAATGGCTCGTAATTTCCTGGAAAACGTGAACAGTTTGGTGGACCTACAAAAAAAATGGTTTCCCATACGTCAATTACTCATATCGTGGCACACCACCGCGCTGAAACGTGCCAACGAGCCATGCGCTTCACCTCATCGCGTCAGCCTCCTGTTGGAATTCCAAGTGCGCCCATGTTGGACAGGCGGGCCAAGGACAAGCAAGCGAACGCGGCGACTATTATTTTGCCGAAGTCTCTCGGGATTCGGCCCCTTGTGTCGCAAGTTATTGGTTCGAAGGCCGCTCTTTAGATCTCAATACACACTGATTGTTGGTCACGACGACGCATAGATAGGAACCTCAGGCTCCCGCTTTGAACTTTAAATTGCTCCCCGGTCATTAGGCCACGGGCTCAAGCCTGTGCTTCGACTTCCGAAACTTTCCGCTGCGTGACCGGACGCAACTCCGCCGGCTCAACGATCTCGGCGCGGGGTTCGCTCAGGCGGTCAAGCCAACCGCGCAGCCGCCCGCGCATCACTTCGCGCACCCGGGTGTGAGATGCCTCGGTGATCAGGTTCGTCAACTCATACGGGTCGTGCGCGAGATCGTATAGCTCAGTTTCGCGGTAGGTCTGGAACACGCCGACCGGGTCGGCGGTGAAGTCATCGGCTTCCGCCTGCACGATGTACTTCCACCGCTTGGTCCGCACCGCCCGGCCCCAACACATCTCGGCGACCTGGACGTAGGCGTCGTCCGGCCACGCCTCGTTTGCCGCGGCGTCACGACGGACCAGCGGCAAAAGGCTGCGCCCCTGCATCGTCTCGGGCACGACCACGCCAGCGGTATCGAGCAGCGTCGGCGCAACATCGACGAGTGACACCATCTGCGACAACCGGCCGCCTCCGGTGAACGGCCCGCCGTGGAGCATCATCGGGATGCGGATCGACGCGTCGTGGCCACTGCGCTTGTATTCGCCGTTGCGCGTCTTGAAGTGACAGCCGTGGTCGGACATAAACAGAATGACCGTGTTGTCGAGCACACCCAGCGACGTGAGCGCGTCCACCACACGGCCGAACGCCTCGTCGAGGCGCCTGACCATGCCGAAGTAGCCATCGATGTGCTGGTGAGCGGAGCCGTTGAGAGTGGTATGAGGCGTCGGGTTGAACTGACCCGGCTCGGCAAAGGTCGGCAAAGCGGCCAAATCCGGCGGGACCCAACGCCCGGCGTAACGCCCCCGCATGCCGTCCGGCGGCGGGTAGTCGTCCACGTGGTTCTGGTGGTGCGGCTCGAGGTAGCTGGCCATCACCATGAACGGCTGATCCGCGTGATCGCGCACCCGCCCGTCCACGTGACGGATCACCGCGTCCGTGAGCGCATCGACCCGGTAGCCGGGCAGGTCAACGGGCCGTTCGTCGTTGTCCCAAAGCCGGGTGTGGTAGGGGTCCGACGTCATCTCCAACACGTTCGCGCCCAGCCAGTGTTCGTACCCACCGCGGTCGGCGGCGGCGACGGGGCCCTCGATGTCGTGGCCCCCAAGGTGCCACTTACCGAAGTAGCCAGTGTGGTAGCCGGCGTTGCACAGCTCGGCCGCAAGGTGCGGCAGGTCTTTCGTCAGCGGGACGCCGTTGCGGACGGTGCCGTTGGTTGTGGAATAGTTGCCGGTCTGGATACACGCCCGGGCCGGTCCGCATACCGGGTTGGGTGTAAACGCGTAGTGCACGTCCGTGCCCGCGCGGGCGAGCCGGTCGAAGTTGGGCGTGAGGTCCAACGGGCAGCCGTGAACGCCGGTGGTGTCGTGCCGCTGCTGATCGGTGAAGAAGACGAGGATGTTGGGGCGCGCGTCCTGGCTCATCCGTTGACGTTGACGCAAGTCGGACGGTATGTCAATCCGCAACCCGGCGGGCGGGCGACACGGGCACAAGGCCCCACGCAGACACGGCAACCGCGCCCCCCATCGATCGCGACCACGGGTTTCCCCCCTTTCACGCCCAAGCAGCTATTCTGGATCATTCGCCCACGGTTCGATACCCTGTGCGGTATGGATCGCAGCCTCTGTCTCAGCCCGTCAACGTTCGGCCGCAAGGCCCAGTGCTGCTCGGGCCAATCGCGCACGAATCGGCCCAGCCCCCCCGCCGACAACATCTGATCCAGCGTCGGCCCGCGCCCATCCGTTCATTCATTCACCCCTCGACTTGCCGCCTCGTGCGGATCGAGTTAATTCTCGCAAAATTTTCTATCCGGAGCGATCGCTATGCCCAAGTCTTCTTCCCGATCCAAATCGAAAACCGTCACGATGATCGCCAGCGGCGACCTGCGTCTCTCGGCCAACCGTGCCTGCTGGAAAGCCCAGGCCGATATGGAAGCCAAACTCACCGACGCGGTCGAGTCCTTCGGCTACTCGCTCAAACGCGCCCACGACTACGACCCCCACGAAAAGCACGGCTTTATTTCGTCACAGAAGCACGGCATGCAGGTCTTCGCCGACATCGACCCCAACGCCCCGCTCATCGTGGCCGAGGCGGTCTGGCAGTACTCGCACCACGTCCTGGCGGGATTGATGAGTCACCGCGGCCCGATTCTCACCGTCGCCAACTGGTCGGGCATCTGGCCCGGGCTCGTGGGCATGCTCAACCTCAACGGCTCGCTGACCAAGGCTGGGGTCGATTATTCCACGCTGTGGAGCAGCGACTTCACCGACAGCTACTTCCTGTCTCGCCTCGAGACATGGCTCAAGACCGGTCGGTGCACCCACGCCACCCGTCACGTTACCAAGCTCGTCAAGGTGAATATGCCCGGGGCCGCCCGCAAGCTCGGCACCAAACTCGCCGGCGAACTCGCCCAGCAGAAAGCCATCATGGGTGTCTTCGACGAGGGCTGTATGGGCATGTTTAACGCGATCATCCCCGACCACCTGCTCAACCCCACTGGCGTATTCAAGGAACGCTTATCGCAATCCGCGCTCTTTGCCGAGATGCAGGCCGTCAAGGCGGGCGAGGCCAAGGCTGTGTACGACTGGTACGTAAAAAAAGGCTTCACCTTCCATTTCCCACGCGGCGCACAGCACAAGAAAGACCTAACCAAGGACCAAGTGCTCGACCAGTGCAGGATGTACATCGCCGCGGTCCGCATCGCAGACGACTTCGGCTGCGACGCCATCGGCATCCAGTACCAGCAGGGCCTCAAAGACCTGTGCCCGGCCAGCGACCTGGTGGAAGGCACACTGAATAACTCGGATCGTCCGCCGGTGAAATCACGCGACGGAAAACGCATACTTTTCAAGAGCGAACCCGTGACGCACTTCAACGAAGTCGACGAGTGCGCCGGGCTCGACGGCTTGATGACGACACGCGTACACAAAGCATTGGGCCAACCCGTCGAGAACACGCTGCACGACCTGCGCTGGGGCGACGTGGACCGGTCCGGCACCGTCGGTGACTACGTCTGGGTCTTCCTCATCTCCGGCAGCGCCCCGCCGGCCCACCACATCGGCGGCTGGCGCGGCAGCGACGGCCACCGTCAGCCGGCCATGTACTTCCCCAACGGCGGCTCGACCCTACGCGGTGTCGCCAAGCCCGGCGAGATCGTCTGGTCGCGTGTCTACGTGCAGGACAACCGACTCAAGATGGACCTCGGCCGGGCTGGCGTCGTCAAGCTGCCCAAGAAAGAAACCCAGCGGCGCTGGGACGAGTCCACCCCGCAGTGGCCGATCATGCACGCGGTGACCTACGGCGTGTCGCGCGACCAAATGATGGCCCGCCACAAAGCGAACCACATCCAGTGCGTCTACGCCGAAAGCGCCGTCGCCGCGGATAAGGCGATGCTGACCAAGGCCGCGATGGCGGAGGCGATGGGCATGGAGGTCGCAATCTGCGGCACCAAGAAGAACGGAGCGGAGTGGTCGTGATTGATACCGTCCGCGACGACTTGGTCGCGTTATCACACGAACTCGGCCGACCAGAAAACGACTACGCGATCCTGGGCGAGGGCAACACTTCCGCCCGGGCCGACGACGAGTCGTTCTGGGTCAAGGCCAGCGGGTCGGAGCTCCGCACGCTCCGGCCTGCCCAGCTCGTGCGGGTCGGCTTCGCCGCCTGCCACGCCATGGTGGAGGGGCCGGCATTGAGTGACGCGCAGATCACCGAAGCGTTGCTCGACGCGGTGGTCGAAGGCGAGTCCGGCGTGCGGCCGTCGGTCGAAACCGTGCTGCACGCGGCGCTCCTACAACTCGACGGTGTGGTTTATGTGGGCCACACCCACCCGACCGCGATCAACGCCGTCGCATGCTCAAACCGCTACGGCGAAGACTTAGCCCGGCGACTCTTCCCCGACCAAGTCGTCATCTGTGGGCCGTCGGCCGCGCTGGTGCCCTACGTCGATCCCGGGCTTCCGTTGGCCAACGAGGTGTTGTTGCAAGCGAGGCGTTATCTCGAACACTACGGCGAACCTCCGAAAACAATCTACCTGCAGAACCACGGCTTCATCGCCCTGGGTAAATCCGCGAAGCAAGTCGCCCAGATCACGGCGATGTCGGTCAAGGCCGCCCGCATCCTGCTTGGTAGCTACGCCGCGGACGGGCCGAAGTTTATGGCTTGCGAGCACGTCGCCCGGATCGCTGGACGTGAAGACGAACACTATCGCCAGCGTATCCTCGACGCGCCGAAGTGACCGCGCTGCGGCCGATATACCGCGGCGTTTGCTAATTCGTTGGGGAATATAATCTCCAAAATCTCAAAACGTGAAAGTTATAATAACGTTGTAAAGTTTTTTCGTGTTTTATGCGAAAAAGCTGTTGCATTGGCCGCGACCGGCCGATATGTTTCTCACATTACCCCACCTCTCAGTTGAGGCGAGTGACTTCCATGAACATCAAGCAGCAAAATCTGAATCCCGTCGGACGCACAATCGTGGCGTCGCGGCTGCTTGGTACCTGGGCCCAGCTATCACGAACCGGCCAAAGGTTCGTGGCGCGGGCCGCCGAGAGTATGCTCTATCCGCCGTGCGAACCACGCGTTGCGCAGCCGGAGATGGGCTTAGTCATCGGCGGCTCTGGGCGATCCGGCTTCATAGCCGATCGACCCGGCCATTCGCTCCGCGCCTGAGCCCGCCCACCCCGACCCACAATCCAACCGCGTCACGACACCCAGGCCCCAGCCGCGTGTTTACGTTTTTGCCTAGAAAACTTGGTTTTCTGCGCCTCGTATCGCCAACTCCAATTCGACTCAGACCCTCAACCGGAAGTAAACGCTAAACCCAATAAACCACGCGATGTAGCTCAACGGGAGAGCAGGCCCTTCATACGGGACAGGTTGCTGGTTCGACCCCAGCCATCGTGATTGAAAATCCGTTCGCGGCGTAGAGGAGCGGAGTCCTCACCGGGTTCATGTCTCGGAGACCGCGGGTTCGAATCCCGCCGCCGCTATTGAAAACTTGAACGTGGCACACCGTTTCGAGCGGGCAAGGCGATCTTGCGTCGCCGGCGCGATCGGTGTGCCCCGGATGCCGCGTAGCTCAGATGGAAGAGCACCTCTCTTACAAAGAGGAGCGCGCCGGTTCGAGCCCGGCCGCGGCGACTTTAGACACCCTGGAAGTACGACGGATGAAACTTGCATCTTTTGTTCTCCCGGAAACGCTGGTTCGCTTAGCCGGTAAAGCGCCCGACTGAAAATCGGGAACCCCAGGTTCGAATCCTGGACCAGCGGCTTGACCCGGCGGTGGCGGAAGCCCTGCCGGATGGCGTGAGCGGTTCACGCCGAGATCTTTGACAAGTCAAGAGCAGATAAATGTCATTACGACAGTTAACCCCCTGCGCAATCGTGCGTCGGGGGTTGGAGTGGTCGTGGTGCAACTGACCCGTAGCTCAGCGGAAGAGCGGCCGGCTGATAACCGGCAGGCCGGAGGTTCGAATCCTCCCGGGTCGATTGGTTTGGTTAGACACGGGCCGTGGCATAGACGGCGGATGCGGCGCGAGTCACACGCGACCCCGCCGGAGTAGTGCACGCTCTCCCGGCCCGCCTGGTGTCGTAGCTCAGTCGGATAGAGCACTTGCCTGTCACGCAAGAGGTCGCGGGTTCGATTCCCGCCGGCGCCGCTTTCTCGCCCCGTAGTTCAACCGGATGAACACCGGACTACGAATCCGGAGGTTGCAGGTTCGATCCCTGCCGGGGTGATTGGAAAGGTATTGGGCCGTAGCTCAACGGCAGAGCGGCCGGCTTTGAACCGGCAGGTTGCGGGTTCGACTCCCGCCGGCCCAGTTCCCCGCCCTTGAATTTCCACTCACTCATCCCGGGTGATTGGCGCCCCGTAGCTCAAAGGAAGAGCGTCGGCCTCCGAAGCCGAAAGCTGCAAGTTCGAGTCTTGCCGGGGTGATTCTCACCAAACGCCACCGTACCCCAAAGGCAGAGGGAGCCGGCTCAGACCCGGTCAATGTGCAGGTTCGAATCCTGCCGGTGGTATTTCAAGTGTGCCCTCGTGGCGGAACGGTAGACGCGGCGGGTTTAAGCCCCGCTGTCCACGCGACGTGCTGGTTCGACTCCAGCCGAGGGCATTTTGCCCATCGCGGCTTCAACAATAGGCCCGGTATCCCAATCGGCAGAGAAAGCGGATTCAAATCCCGTCCACGTGTGGGTTCGACTCCCACCCCGGCCACTGTTCTCATCACGTCGTCGTAGCCCAACGGCAGAGGCACCGCGTCGAGAGCGCGGCCAGTGGAGGTTCGAATCCTCCCGGCGACATTCGTTTGGACTTGGGGCTGTAGCTCAACCGGCAGAGCGCCCGGCTTGCACCCGGCAGATCGGGGTTCGATCCCCCGCGGCTCCACTCCCCCTCCCCACCCCGGAATCTATCGCAGGTTTTCGGGGCTTTACCTCACCAACCGAAAGGAGGCCGGCCATGACGGCGGCACTGCAGAGTGACGTGCTGGTGCTCAACAAGCACTGGCGGGCGTTGCGGATCGTCACCGCCGCCGAGGCGTTGGCCGACCTGTTCGTCGGCCGGGTCGAGGCGGTCGCCCCCGACTACCGCGCCTACGACTTCACGTCCTGGCACGAGCTGAGCGAATACGCCTCGGCCTTCGAGCCCGAGCAACACCGCTTCGTGCGGACGGTGGCGAGTACGGTGCTGGTCCCCGCGGTGGTCCGGCTGCTGCACTTCGACCGTGTGACCCGACCGACGTTGCGGCTGAGCCGAAAGAACGTGTACCTGCGTGACAACTACACCTGCCAGTACACGGGTAAACGGCTGCCGAGTAGCGAACTCAACCTCGACCACGTCGTCCCGACTTCGCGGGGCGGTAAGACGACCTGGGACAACCTGGTCTGCTGCAGCATCGAGGTCAACTCGCTCAAGGGCGACCGGACGCCGAGCGAGGCGGGTCTGAAGCTGATCCGCCCGCCCCGCCGGCCGGACGCGACGGAGTTGTTGTTCAAGTCCCGACCGCAACGCCATGACTCGTGGAAGCACTTCGTGGACGCGGCGTACTGGAACACGGAATTGCATGATTGATCCGATCCCTTCCGGGATGGACCGGGGGTTTCGGGGGTCCACGGTCCTGGCCTAAGGGCCGGGGCCCTTTACAGAGCGAAGCTCGGTGGCAGAGCACCCGGCTTGGGACCGGGCAGGCGCAGGTTCGAGTCCTGCCGCTCTGATTGTGACGGAAGCCGAAGTGGCCGAGGCAGCTGGTCGTGAGCCAGCGGGAAGCGGGTTCGAGTCCCGTCCGTCACCCTTATGATTGTTCACCCTGATAATGTGGGAAGGAGCAGGCCGTGCAGAAGATCATTTCTTTGTTTTGCCGGAACTACGACACCGATCACCTGGTCCGTAACGAAATCGTTGCTGGCGCAGAATGGGTCGCTGCAGGCGAGGGATTGGCGACCCGCAAGTGGGACGGCACATGCTGCTTGGTCCGTAGCGAGAGGCTGTTTAAGCGATACGAAGTCAAACCCGGCAAGACGCCCCCATCTGGTTTTGAACCCGCCACAGATATCGATCCGAACACCGGTAAACAGCAGGGCTGGCTCGCGGTGGGAGATGGTCCGGAAGACCGCTGGTTCAGTGAGGCCTTCTCCGGCAACGAGCCGGATGGCACTTACGAGCTCTGCGGTCCGAAGATTCAAGGCAACCCCGACCGTTTGGAATCGCATCGCTTGATCCCACACGGGCAGGAAGTCATCGAAGAAGCCCCTCGTCAATTCGATGCCCTGCGTGACTTTTTGGCGACACACGACATCGAAGGCTTGGTCTGGCACCACCCAGATGGCCGGATGGTCAAGATCAAGGGCCGAGACTTCGGTCTGAAGCGATGATTCCACAGTCGACGCGAGCGTAGCTTTCGTGCTTACCGCTTTGATAGGGCGTAGCTCAGCTTGGCAGAGCATCCGGTTTGGGACCGGAAGGCCGCAGGTTCAAATCCTGTCGCCCTGATTCGGTTGTGCAACGCGTCATGAGCTCACGTTGGTCGAGCGGTTGATTTCCAATCAACAGGCCGTCGGTTCGATTCCGGCACGGCGCTTTCTGCTATCTAATACACAGACCTCAAACAGAAAGGGAGGTGTCCGATGGGATTTGAAATGATTGAAGACGTGCCCGTCTGGGGCGCTCCCGACGGGGGCGCGGTGAAGCAGATCAAGACCTGTCTGGCCGACAAACAAGCGGCGGCGGGCGCATTGATGGGCGATCACCACGTGGGCTACTCGATGCCGATCGGCGGCGTCGTGGCGTACCGCGGCGCGGTGTCGCCTTCGGGCGTGGGCTACGATATCGCCTGCGGCAACAAGGCCGTGCGTCTGGACGCGAAGGCCGAGGACGTGAAGCGGGACATCGGAAAGATCATGGACCTGATTTTCGCCGAGGTCTCGTTCGGTGTCGGCCGGGCGAACCGCGAAGATGTGGACCACGCGTTGTTTGACGACGAGGCGTGGAAGGTTGTCAACGGCCTGAAGATCGGCGGCAAGGGCGGCGACCACCTGCGTCAGTCGGCTCGCCAGCAACTCGGCACCGTCGGCTCGGGCAACCATTACGTCGATCTGTTCGTGGACGAAGAAGACCGCGTATGGTGCGGCGTTCACTTCGGTTCGCGTGGCCTGGGCCATAAGATCGCGACGCACTTCATGTTGGTGGGCGGCGGCTCGAACGATATGAACGCCAAGGCTTTGGTCCTCGCCGAGGACTCGGAACTGGGCGTTTCGTATCTCCAGGCCATGCACCTGGCGGGCCGCTATGCGTACGCCGGCCGCGACTGGGTGTGCGAAAAGGTCGCACGCCTGATCGGCGCTGAGATCGTGGAAGAGGTGCACAACCACCACAACTTCGCGTGGAAGGAGACGCACGTCGTCGATGGCGAAGCCGAGGAATTCTGGGTCGTCCGCAAAGGCGCCACCCCCGCGTTCCCCGGCCAGCGGGGCTTCGTGGGCGGTTCAATGGGCGATATCTCGGTGATCCTGGAAGGCGTTGAGAGCGTCGACAGCGCCGCGGCCCTACACTCAACCGTGCACGGTGCCGGCCGGGTGATGAGCCGGACGCAGGCGGCGGGCAAGAAGCGGTGGGACAAGAAGGCCCGCGGCTTCGTCCGTAAAAGCGAAGGCCAGATCACCAAGTCGATGATGAACGCTTGGGTCAAGAAAGCCGGCGTGGAGCTGCGCGGCGCGGGCACGGACGAGTCGCCGCACTGCTACAAGCGCCTGCCCGAGGTCCTGTCGGCCCACGACGACACCGTGCGTATCGTCCACACGCTCACGCCCATCGGCGTAGCGATGGCGGGCGAGGACGAGTTCGATCCGTACAAGGATTAACCCGTCCGGCGCGTCTTTGATTTGATTTCGTTCTCAAACTCCTACCCGGTTAGTGGTGTGAGATGCGCCATGGATCGGTTTTCGAGACGGTAGCTCAATCGGCAGAGCACCCGGTTCCTACCCGGGCGCGTGTGGGATCGTGGCCCACCCGTTTCACTTTCGGGGGATGAGGTCGGAGGTTTGATGTTTGATGGATTCACTCTAAAGCGGTGCCCTCAGCACTCAGACCTCTGTCCTCGTCCCTATCCCGACCCCGTAGCTCGATCGGCAGAGCACCGGACTTTTAATCCGTTGGGTGTGGGTTCGAATCCCACGGGGGTCACTTGACTCGGACCCTGACGATCGCTGGTGTGGCTGAGTGGCTTAAGCGCTGTACTCGTAATACAGACCACGTCGGTTCGACTCCGACCGCCAGCTTTACCCCCATCGAATCTCAAGCGATAGCGAAACATACACTAAAACCATTGCGCCGTCGCCGGCTAACGTTCGGAAGGAGGCGCCCCGTAGCTCAACCGGAAGAGCATCGGTCTTCTAAACCGAAGCGTGCGGGTTCGATTCCCGCCGGGGTGATTGGTCCCGCAACCGATCAATCGATTTTGCACCGTAGCACAACGGTAGTGCGGCTCCCTGTTAAGGAGACGGTTGCTGGTTCAAGCCCAGCCGGTGCAGTTTTAATTTGCGTGTGTAGCTCAATCGGCAGAGCGGCGGATTCCAAACCCGTCGGGTGGAGGTTCGAGTCCTCCCGCACGTGTTCCTCCGCGCCGGCCGTCCGGCGGCGTACAGGGCCCCGCTCGTCGTTCGGACCCGTGCGTTCCGCGACACGGGTTCTACCGGTCGGTACGCGCGAGTCGTTCCCGTGGTGTAATCAGGTATCACGCCGGCCGAAAACCGGAGACTGTCGGTTCAACTCCGGCCGGGAACTCCCACCCAGTAGCTCACTCTGGTAGAGCAGCAGATCGAAAATCTGTCGGTTGCAGGTTCAAATCCTGCCTGGATGGAAAGGGTTTAACCACCCTGGGGTTCGACTCCCCCTCTTGGACGCGAGTAGCGTCACCCTTACACGCCCCCCCGATGGACGCCCCGTGCGGTGCCTGTCGGGGGGGCGTGTATACCACTTGGGCCGGAGGGCCCCGACCCGCGAAGCGTCGGCCCGCGGTGCGCTGGGTTTCGTGTTTCGGCACGGGGCCGGCGGACCGACTGGCACCGCCACGTGGGCCCTGCAGTTATGCAGATACCACCGGGGTAAAGCGACGCGGTCGCTGGGCTTCGCGTCGTTGACTCATCCCCACTCCGTGCGGGGCGGGGGGAAACGTTGCGACGCGTCCCCGTGCGACGCAGCCCGCTCCCTGCCCCGGCTCAAGCCGACTCCGCCGACACAGCGGGGCGCTTCGTGAAGGTCTCCCTCCGACCCGTTTTCACAACTCTTCCGACCCGTGCGTGACGTTTACGCGTGGCAACACAATCGTCATGACCAATATCCACTAGAAAGGAGCCGCCATGTTCATGAAGACCCGAATCCGTAAACACGAGATCGGCCTGCGGTTCCGCCACGGTGACTTCGTCCGCCTGGTCGATCCGGGGGGCGTTTGGCTGCCGGGCAAACTGTTCGCCGGTAACCGCGATCGCGTCGAAGTCATTAGCACGCTTGACACCAAGTTCGAGCATAAGCTGCTCGACCTACTCGTCCGCGAGCCATCGGTCGCCGAGAAACTGCTGGTCGTTGACCTGCAGGACACTCAGCGGGCGCTGGTCTGGAAAGACGGCCGGCTGGCGTGGGTGCTCGGCACGGGCCGGCACGCGTTCTGGAAGTCGCCGTACGACCTGGAGGTCGAGACCTACGACGTCGAGCAATTCACCTTCACCCACCCGAAGATCGAGGCGATCCTCGGCTTCCGGGGCGGGGGCAGCTACCTCGACGGCGTGCGGGTCGAGAGCCACGAGCGTGTCTTGCTATTCCGCGAGGGACAACTCGTCGACCAGCTCAAGCCCGGCTTACACGTGTACTGGAAGCATACGGGCAAGGTCGTGTGGAAGGCCGTGGACCTGCGGCAGCGCAGCCTCGACGTCAGCGGCCAAGAGATTATGACCGCCGACAAGGTCTCGCTACGCGTAAACCTGTTCGTCTCATTCCGCGTGGACGACGCGGCGACGGCCGTATCCTCGGTCGATGACTACGAGCAAGCGCTCTACCGCGAAGCGCAGCTCGCGCTGCGGGAAGCGGTGGGCGGCCGGACGCTCGACAAGCTGCTGAGCGACAAGGACGCCGTGGGCCGCGAGGTTCGCGACGCGATCGCGGCGAAGGCCGCGTTATTCGGCGTCACCGTGTCGGGCGTGGGCTTGCGGGACGTGATTTTGCCGGGCGACATGAAGACGATCCTCAACGAGGTGATTCTCGCCCAGAAGCAGGCCGAGGCCAACCTGATCCGTCGGCGGGAAGAAACCGCCGCCGCCCGCAGCCAAGCCAACACCGCCAAGCTGCTGGCGGACAACCCCGTGCTCGCCCGGATGAAAGAACTCGAAGCGCTCCAGAACATCCTCAAGGGCGCCAATACGACCTTCCTCTTCGGGCAGGGCGACATGCTCGGCCAAGTCCGCACGCTCACCGACACCCCCGACGACAACCCGGGTTGTGCCCTGAGCGAGTTGGCCGAACCGGGCGAAGTCTGATTCTATTCATCAACCCTCCACCCGTCGACGCGGCCCCATCACTGCGTCGGCGTTTGACGCGGCCGTGGTCTATTGGCAAGACACCGCTATGCCACGGCGGAGAAGCGGGTTCGACTCCCGCCGGCCGCACTGTGATTTGGTACGTGACATCGATCTGCTCTTTTTCCCTTTAGTCGGGTGGCCGAATGGCAAAGGCGGCGTATTGCAACTGCGCATCACGCGGGTTCGATTCCCGCCCCGACTTTCCAAGGTGCATCGTGCGCTTACTCCGTGGTGTGAGTCGCCCCGGCTCAGAGCGCGATGCATTTCGAAACGGAAGGTGAACGGCGGGTCGGCCGCCGCTCCGGTTGCTAGCCGGATGGGACGCGCAAGCGTTCGTGGATCGTGCCCACCGCCTTCCGCTTAGCCCCCGGGAGTTCCCGACAACGCCACGGCGACAGCGCTCGGGCGTCCGCTCCACGGGGTATTGGGAAGGTGAAGTTCGCCAGCGGGGCGGCCTCTGTCTCGAAAACAGATGGAGCCGGAAACGGCTTGGGGTTCGAGTCCTCCGCCTTCCTCTTTTCCCGTCCCCGGAAGCGCGTAGGCAGTGGGGTTCATACCTCCCAACGCGAAATACCGCTGTTGATGTGCTTCCGAGGGTGGAACACGGGTTGGTTGGGCATCGGCAGGCCCCGCTGTTTGTAATGCAGCCGTCGCAAGACCCTGGCGGTTCGAATCCGTCCCAACCCATATATCAGGCGTCGTAGATCAATCGGCAGATCACCGGGCTTTCAATCCGGAAGTTGCGGGTTCGAACCCCGTCGGCGTCATTGAGTCCTTTTCAATCCCAATTATTCACCACAGGAGAAATCATATGTTCCACACGATGCGTCCACGTACCCAAACCGATTTTCCCTCCTCAAGCTCGCGAACGTCAACTTAGAAACAGGAGCACGTGATGCAAACGCAAACCCCCGTCCTGCGTATCGGCCCGCTCGCCAATCGCTTTGGCGTCTCGCCCGAATCGCTGCGCGTGTGGGAGCGACAGGGGCTGATCCCTCAATCCCACCGCACCCCGGGCGGCCACC
>JBCCCG010000014.1:0-112912 GCA_039033595.1 Planctomycetota bacterium
AAGATACAGTGCATTACAATTGGGAACGCATTTGTTGTGTCGATCTTTGTGACCATCAGATACACTTTTACCCTCGAAAACCTAGAATCAGGTCCACTTCACAGACGCTTATCGATGATTACGTCAAGGGGCAAGGAACAGGGCTGCAAACAAACCCCGCTCCCCCAATACTCTCATGTGATGAACCAACTTCTTTGAAGATCGTTATCTTCATGTCGGGATTTTCACCCATCCCGAAGCTAACTAAATTACCCCGCTCGTCAGCAATGCTGAAACTCCTTCCCCTCATAAGCGTGAATGCCAAGGTGCGGGCCGACCAGCTGACTGCGAAATTGATCGCCAATGCCGAGGCTTACGATTTATCGGTCGGCGATTTAAATAGTACAGTTCCATTAATTGTCAATCTACTCGAGAAGGGCTAGGTCCTATTTTCTGGACTATCGTAAAAATATCTGCGGAAATAACTAAGGTTATTTCTCCAAGTTTACGTAACACACACCGTTGGCTAGGGCGACGGCGCAACTAATGCCTGCTGGGCTGATAGGAGTAAATGTGATACCGACAGTAACTGATACGACAGGTTGCGAACCACTTATTGTATCGAATCGATTCAAGGTGGTTTATGTCTTGATGACGAATAAATGTAACCTTGAGTGCAAGCATTGTTATGTCAGCAGTGGACCGCGTGGCGAATATGGTCTCAGTGTTGAACGGATGATGAGGCTCTCTGATGAAGTCTACGAAACAATTGGCTCAGCCGTATTTGGCTTAGGTGGCGGGGAAGCCCTTGTTAGATTGGAAGACACCTTGCGGGTTATAGAACACGCACGCAGGCACCATGAGGTCAAGTTAGTCACAAACGGTACGTTGATTACACCGGCCGTTGCTCGACAACTTACTCGAAACAAAATCCACATCAAAATCAGTCTCGATGGTGGTACGGCCGAGCTTCATGACTTTATGAGAGGGCGTGGGGCATTTGCCCGGACCATGCGTGGGATTCAAAATTTGCTTGATGCCGGTCAAGACCTGGAACGTTTGGGCCTGGGCGCTACATTGCCGTCATGCCACATCGAAGGTATCGGTGATGTTTTAGCAGTTGCGGACCGATTTGGTGTTATGCGAGTTCGCTTTGGGGCCATATTCAAAGGCGGACGCGCTGTACTTAATTGGCCGCATATTCCTACAACAGATACCGATCACGACAATAATGATTTTAAAGCGTACTTTAAGCACAACTTTGAAAAAGAGTTTGGCGATAAATGGTGTCTGATTGACGCTGATCACGTAATGCGTATGTACAACACTCTCAATATCTACTACGACGGTGAAGTATACGTAGTTACGCCTGCCGACCGTGATCAGGAAAAATCCAATTGCCTTGGTAGCGTTGCAAATGAAAGCCTTGGCACCATCTTGCAGGAAGAGCGTGTATCTCGAGTCATGATGCGGCAATTTCTTCGGCATAGTCGTGGTCCCGAGAAAAGCGCTCGAAATTTTTGTGCCATCAAGAAAGAACTATTGCGTGGTGATGATGAGGAGTTTGCGCTCACAGGAACAAAGATTTTGGTTGATCTTGCCGGTGACTAGATGTTGTAGGTATTACCAAAATGCCGATAACGCTCGTATCAAATCAGGTTGAAAACGATACCGCTTGTTGTCGTAAATACAAGCACTGGTCAGTTTACGAAAAATGACCCGCCTGAATCGTTAGTCTGGTCTCACCCGAAAAGACCAGTAGATAAAAGGCAAACGCTACACCACCGAGCAAAAGATCCGTATCGTCCGCTGGCTACCCGCCGCGAACATGGCCTATCGTACTTGGCGGGCGGTGAGATACGGTTTGATCAACTTAATTTGCTACTGGTACACCTCATGCCGGAGATCCGACGACGAGATCGTGAATGAGTTAACACGGCGGGCCGAAAATAGTCCGTGTTGAGGCTTTCGCTGGCGGCCGTACATTGCAAGATTCGGAACTACAAACGCATGCACCAAGTGTACAAGGAGATCGAGTTGAACCTCCTGATCAATCCCAAACGTCAGATTCCCTCGCGAACTTCTATGCCGTTGGACGAAGCGGAGTAACCGAAAGTCCGTTGCTGTCTGGACTTCATAAGCGATGTGTTGACCGACAGCCTGGCTAACCGCACGCTGAATGTGGTCGACGACTTTGACCGGTAAAGCTTGGCGGTCGAGTCGGCACGGTTGTTCAAGGCGAAAGAATTTCTCGATATGCCGCAGTATATGTTTGCGGTGCGTGGAGTACGGGAGCACATCCGTTCAGATAGCGATCCAGAGTTTATCGTAAAAGAAGCTCAACACTGGTTTCACCGAGCGACGGTCCATGCCTTGTACATTGAGAAAGGCAGCCCTTGAGAGAACGCGTATCGTGGAGAGCTGCAACGACAAGCTGCTCAACGGCGAGTTGATCATGGGCCCGGACGATGCGCGGTACGTACTAAGCGAGTGATGTCGGGACTACAACCACCGTCAGATACCCTCGTCACTGAGCTGGCAGACCCCTGCTACCTACGCCGAGACGCTCAATGGTTCTGGGCTCTAGGCGTTCTCGGCCGCTTCTTCCAGCCTTTATCCTCTCATAACAGGTAGACCGATGGTCCCGAGGGGGGAGACCTGCCGCAAGCGAAATGCTTGTGGCACCTACCAACATACGGTTAGCTGACCACCGTCTACCTCTGCTTGAAACGCCGCAACGCTTCCCAATAACTGATAGTGCAGCATATGGAAGTGCTATCCTACGGATCAGAATTAAAAGTGATATTGACTAATTCGAATCTGCTGCAAGATATTTGGTATTCCCGCGATGACAAATACTGGAGATTTATTTGAAGGCTGGACCCGTGATTGGACTGGTAAGCAGTTTATTCTTGGAGAAGAGAGCCTGAGCTATGAGGATTTTGGGGTACGTGTAAACCAGCTGACGAACTGGATGGTCTCCAGTGGTTTACGGCCGAATAATGTATTTGCTATATGCATCAAAAACCAATCGGCAGTTGCGGTAGCCGTGTGTGCATCACTTAGGGCGGGCGCAATTTTTTGTGTGCTTGATCCCGCTTGTACCGATGAGCGATTTTGGCAATCAATCCGATTGATCAAACCTAAGATGATCCTCTTGGACTCTTCGTCTATTCGCTTTGGCAGTGAGATGCCTAGCAATATATGTCTATTGAGTGTGGGTGTAGGCAACTCCACGCAAGCAGGCGTGACGCTAGCAGAAGTGTTTCAGTTGAAAGTTGCACCCGCCCCGATTGTCGCCCGGGCGGGTGTTGACTGTGCGGGGTTGCTCCTTACGTCTGGATCGACTTCTGAACCCAAAGCAGTGATGATTACTCATGACAACCTACGATTCTCCATAGAGGCGATTCACCGGCGTCTTAGGTACGTTGATAGCGATACGATTGGTATTTTTCTCCCTCTCGCATTTGACTATAGTTTATACCAGTTGTTTATCGGGATGCGGGCGAGGGCATCAATATTTCTTGCCGGACCTGATCAAGTCGGACCTAGGTTTGTTTCGATATTGCAGAAATACAGTATTTCCGTGCTGCCAGGTGTTCCTGTACTGTTGAAATCGTTGCTTACCCTGCTTGGGCGTAGGCCCGGATATACTAGTGCATTGAAGAAGCTTCGCTTGATTACTAATACGGGCGATTACCTCTCTCCTACGGCAGTCTCGCAGTTACATGCACTGCTTCCTGGCGTCAGTGTTTGTTTAATGTACGGCCTTACAGAATGTAAGCGCGTTTCGATCTTACTGCCATCTGAGTTCAGTACCCGGCCGAATTCTGTGGGACGACCGCTGGACGACACCCAGGCATTCGTAGTTGGAAAAGATAATCAACGTCTACCCCCTAACCAGACCGGCGAAATCATCGTGAGCGGCCCCCATGTTTCGCCTGGATACTGGCAGGATCCCGATGAGACGCGTGACCGTTTTGGATGGGACAAGCACGCAAAAATTCGGTACCTTCGCACTGGCGATTATGGTTGGATAGACGAAGAAGGGTATATCTATTTCATCGCAAGAAAAGGAACGTTATTAAAACACCGCGGATATCGAATCAGCGCAGCAGAAATCGAAGAAGCCACATGCAATATTGAAGGTATTCTTGATGCAGGTGTTGCGCAGGCACCAAAAAACGATAGGATATATTTATTTGTTGTCACTGCACACGGAAATCTTGCGACCGATCGCTTGCTGGAAAAACTAAGCACAATTCTTGAGCCATGGAAAGTCCCTCACGAGGTTCGAAAGGTGAAATCCATACCCCAGACACCGCGTGGTAAATGTGATCGAAACAGGTTGGAAGATTGGGCGATACGATCTAGTATGAGTTCGACACGCCCACCCCGGAGTGGTTGAGATATACTTCCATTGCCCATGAAGCTTGTTTAAAGCCACGACAAAATAGCTAAACAATCCTCCCCCATCTAAGCACTAGACGACTTCTACGCCCCCGAAAATTATGTGGCCGAGTTTCATGACGCCCCACCACGGCATATACAAAGCAGGGAGTACTTCGCGCCGCCTCAGTGTGTTTATTCTGCGTTACGTAGAAAACACAATAATCACCGCAGGTAATTCCACAAGAACTCAAATCTTCGGCTATATGCGGCCGAAGCGGCCAGCCCATCTCAATTTAGCTTGATGCATGCGTAATGCTATTTAAAATTCTTTACTCGCAGTCGCGGCTAACATTATCATTCGCTGTGTTGCTAGGAATTCTTAGTGGGGCCAGTAGTGCATTTTTGCTTGGTCTGATCTCGCACATACTTATTGAAATGAAATGGGGGACAAGGGATGTATATATATTTGTCGGGCTTTGCGTGCTCAGATTACTTAGCGGAGTGGGTTCCCATTTTTTAATGGCTAGACTTTCCCAGAGCGCGGTCGTCACTATGCGTATTAACTTGTGTCGACAAATCCTGGGTGCGCCTCTGCGTCATTTAGAGAAATTTGGGACTTCGCGACTTATGACCGTATTTGTCAGCGATATAAACAGCATTGCATCGGTGGTTAGCAACCTGCCTTATTTTGTAATTAATATTATTATAATTGTAGGATGTCTTGCTTGTATTGCTTCGCTATCGTTTTATCTGTTGTTAGGCGCGCTCGCATGTCTGTGTTTCGGGGCTTTTACGTATCTGTTGCCCGTATTGCGTGCCCGCGAACACCTCACGCTTGCACGAGATGCCGAGGATGAAATCGTAACACATTTTAGGAGCCTAAATAACGGCATTAAAGAACTCAAGATGCATCAACGGCGAAGCCAAGATTTTTTGGCAGAACTTTTGAATGGTGCGGCTCGCCGGTGGAAGCGACACACGAATATCGGCGTTGTTATATATTCCATGGCGTCCAACTGGAATCGAACTCTTTATTTTGTTTATGTGGGTATGTTCTTATTTGTGTTTACCATGTTTGTTCCTGTGGACGTAGGAATCATTACTGCGTACATGGTAATCTTCTTGTATATGATGCCTCCACTGGAGGCAATACAGAACTCAATACCACGGATTCATCGCGCCAATGTCGCGATCGGTCGAGTACGGAACATGGGATTAAGCCTGATGAGTGCCCAGGCCGAACAGAAGCTTGCTCCTTGCGACATCGATTCTAAAGATTGGAGCGTGCTGACTCTCAATGACGTTTCGGTACGATATGAAGGTGAGAGAGATGATCGCGGCTTTGTGGTTGGCCCGACCAATATTACTATTACGCGAGGTGAAATTGTTTTTCTTGTTGGAGGCAATGGCTCTGGCAAGACGACTTTAGCCAAGACCGTGGCTGGTTTATATGTTCCCGACGAAGGGTGCATTCGCATTGATGGCAGAATTGTTGGAGATGATAACCGCCAATGGTACCGAGAATATTTTTCGGTTATCTTCAGTGATTTTCACGTTTTTGCGGAATTTCTGGGTATTGATTGGGGCGCAGTTGACCGGGATGCACAAACGCATATAGATCGATTACAGCTCCAACGCAAGGTTAGCATTGAAGATGGGCGGATTTCTAATATCAATTTATCTCACGGCCAACGTAAGAGGTTGGCACTATTGACGGTTTTACTCGAAGAGCGGTCGCTGCTGATATTTGACGAGTGGGCAGCTGATCAAGATCCGATATATAAAGCAGTATTTTATCATGAGATTCTTCCAGAGTTGCGGGCTGCAGGTAAAACCTGTCTTGTGATTAGTCATGACGATCGATATTTTGAGTGCGCTGACCGAATTCTTACTATGGATGAAGGGGTTATCGTTGATGAGAGTATGGCCTTTCCAGTTCAATAAATCATTGTCGATCTCAACCGACCATCAAGGGGACAAAGTAGCTGTTATGAAGCCTCATCCACAAAATGTTGCGACCTTGCTACAGAAGATTTTGAGGCGGCATATCCTCAACAGCAAAGCTCAAGACGACTCTTTAATGGCGCACAATCTCAATGAAATGGGGCTTGATTCGATATCTGCCATCGACCTTCTATTAGAAATTGAAAGTGAGTTTGGAATTACAATACCAGACGATAAGTTGACGGAAGAGACGTTCAAAACCGGCAACTCATTAGCCGCCACTATAATTGGTGTGATTGAGGCCAGTTGATAAAATAAGGAGATCTGAGCAAGCCTCTACGATACCTGTGAAGGTTGTCTTTTTGCTGAAAGCAAACAGTGTGATGCCCGGCAGTTGTACGGCACCAAGACGCGTCGAGCCGAAATCAAGCAGAATGTGTTGTGCGTTTTGGACGTGAGGTGTTGTCTGGCATTGCATGGTATGCAGCCAACGTTGCTCGAGCCATCCGTGACGTAACATGTTGACTTATGTCACGCTAGGTTGATGGGGCTATCGCATCGACCGTTCTAGTAGAATACGAAGTATTTAACGGTGATAAGTTATTCTAGAGGAGACGCCGCCATGACCTTTGATGATGGGCGCAGGACCTATTACGACCACGAAGCGCTCTATGAGAGAATCGTGGCAAAAGATGGCGTTGGGTGGGATGATCTGAATGACGATGCCGCAGATGATTCATACGAAGCCGTTACTGAGTTTCTTGAATCCGAACATATGAAGCATCTAAGTCCGGGTAAACCAGTCTTGGACCTTGGGTGTGGCGGCGGACAAGTTGCGATTATGCTTGCACAAAGAGGCTTTGCCGCTTTTGGAGTTGATTTCTCGCCAACAGCAATTGACTTGGCCAATACCAATTGTCTAGAACATGGGATAAAGGCGGAGTTTGCGGTTGGAGACTGCTTGGGGCTTGATGAATACGCAGACCGGTCAATGGATGCGGTAATCGATAATCATGTATGGCACTGTATTATTGGTGAACGTGATCGGCAGAAATTTTTGTCATCAATTTGGCGGGTTCTGAGAGATGGTGGGATTTTTTTCTCCGAAACAATGACACGGCAAGGAGATTTTGATCCCGATGTTGTGAATGCTGATCCGGTGACCTTTGTATGTAAACATCAATCGCGATACTGGGCTTCTGAAGCCGAGATTCTCTCCAGCATCGCGGGTTGTGGCTTTGATGCTGTTTTTCAACAACTTTGCCCACAGGAAGAGACACCGGGAGGCGGGAGTACTCTGGTCGTCTATGCCCGAAAAATCCCCCAATAGCTATAAGTGTTGTGATCTGATAATTAGGGTAATGTCCGACTACTTATTGCGCCTCTCATCCCAATCCTCTAAACGTTGAATTCAACAACCGCATGTACTTCAGTCGCTCAACCTTGTGAAATTAATTATTCGAAAGCGACCATGTATATGAACCACTCCTCCAAGAGTCCTGTCGACAAACGCATTGTCAATGCATTTATGGGGCTGCACAGTACTAAGGGCACCGGAGCCTTGGTCGAAGGGGACAGCATGCGGGGCGCATTTCCATCCGGCGCTCGAATCCGATTCATTCGGCAGCCCTCACATACTTATTGTGTAAATGATGTTGTGGTTTATTGGGATACGGATAAGCGATGCTTGGTTCACCGGATTGTGTTTACCAGTTCCGACACCGGCGACACCGGCTATCTAGTGACTCAAGGCGACAACCGAGCGTTTCCCGATCCTCCGGTCCGTAGAGACCGAATCGCAGGTAAGGTAATTCAAGTATTCAAGGGGGGCGTGTGGCAGCCCGTCTCACCCGAACAACACGGCGAGCACGCTTCACACCGACAATCGTTTGTTTCACAAATACTAAGCGTATTGGCTATCCGCCAGCCATGGCTTGGGACAAAAATAGTCCAAGCTTTAAGTCGATATGAAGGTGTGCGGATACGCTCCAGACGGATTAGAGCAAAACGAAAGTGGCGAGAAATACACAGCCAGCGGTCGCTGGATAATATTCAGAAGTTGCTCCGAAGCCACTCGGAAGTATCGTCGGAGAGTGATGCCTAGGCAGCCAGACTGGGCTGGTAACAGCTTTGATTGCGTCACAATAAGTTCGAAGGAAAGACTATCAGCAGTGTTGCTGCCACGCTCGGCCAGTAAGTCGCGGCTTGGCAGAATCAGTTAACACCTTGGAAGTTCGAAAATACGGCGCCACACAAGACGCGGCGACTCAGAGAGTCGTTGTAGGTCGTTCGGGCTGTTGAGGCGGACCAAGGTTAGTAGCTTCCCAAACCGCCTCAAACAGCATAGAGCCTCCAACAATGCTACCCGAGTCAAGTACCGTACCACTAACCCCGACCCAAAATTGGCTCTTCGAAAGAGAACTGCAAGACCCACACAACTACAATCTTGCATGGCTATATAAACTACCCGCTAATGTAGAGTTTGATCTACTGGAGGAATCGTTGGTAGCGGCATACCGCCACCACAAGTGTGACCTCCTGCGATATTCACGGGATGGAG
Source organism: Planctomycetota bacterium (assembly GCA_039033595.1). GTDB lineage: Bacteria > Planctomycetota > Phycisphaerae > Phycisphaerales > Phycisphaeraceae > Algisphaera. Next base: position 8,876 of record JBCCCG010000014.1, read on the forward strand.
ATTTATGGACGCAGTCGTACGGCGGTTCGCTACCGATCACAATTGACTATGTCGATACATCTGGTGTTCCGGCAGGCTACGAATCGCAATTTATAGTTACAAAAGCCGTCGAGTACCGACGTTCACTCAATCTAACTTGTGGCCCCCTTGGGCGGGCAGTGTTGTTTAAATTCACCGACAACTCCTGCCCACTACTGTTGTGGGTCGTATCGCATTTAATCTGGGACGGCCGATCTCAATCGATATTCATTGCTTGCGTTGAATCTATCTATCATTACCGCACGAATGGCGGAAAAAAATCACTGCGGACGACGCAACATTTCTTTGCGGATTGGGCGCGTCATTTCTACCGATACGGTCAACTTGACAGCACGATTGACCTTACTGATTACTGGTGCAGTCAGCGTTGGGTCGAGATTCAAAGCATGGCTGATGGTGCTTTAGAATTTGAAAATACCTACGAAGAATCTTCAATTCTTAGTGTAGCGCTACCCGGTAGCTTATGCGACAAACTACGCCGATGTGTTCCGCGGCTTTTATATGCACAATCGACGGCGGCTGTCCTGGCTGCGGTGTCGGAAGCATTATGCAAATGGACAAAAGCATCACTGTGTGCGATGGATATGACCGTCGATGGTCGAACCCGTATGTTTAATGAACTCGATGTAAGGCACTCAATCGGGTACTATACCGTTCATTGGCCTCTCTTAGTTGATTTGACGAGTTGCAAAGAGGCAAGCGTACGTAGATCCATCATGCAAATTTGGGGGCAATACCTGGAAGCCTTCCGGCATGGTCCAAGTTTTGGCGCGCTCCGATATTTGTGTGAAGACGATCGTATTCGATGTGCGATGGCTCAGATCCCCGACCTTGAGATTAAGTTTAACTATCTCGAGGGCAATACACCTCGCCCCCAATCAGATAAGTTATTGATCCCGTCAGCCGAGAAGATAGGTGGCGTACTTGCGCCGAATAACCGGCGGAAGTATATCTTGAATATTGAGATTCGAAATCACCTGACCGCCATGGATATTTCAATTAAGTACAATCGGATTTTACATAAGGAAGAACAGATATCGCATCTGCTTTTCCAGATTACTTCTTTTTTGAACCGGGTGGTACATGATTGCTAGTCTGACCAGAACATCTCTGGCTAGAGTCGTGTTAGAGATTTTGAAATAAGTGCGTGCGGTGCATGTTTTGAGGATTGGTATGGCGATACTCAAGGGCTTTGTCGAAAAATGTATCCATGATTTCGGAACTCCGTTTTATCTTTATGATTTATCCGAGATTGATAAACGGATAGACGAACTAACAGGGGCGCTTCCGTCTGGTGCAAGTCTTATGTATTCGATCAAGGCGAACCCTTTTCCCGGCATTATCCGAGCGCTGGTGTCTCGCGGCTTGGGGTTGGAAGTCTCTTCGTCTGGAGAAGTAGAGGCCGCAAGTCAATTTGGATCTGAATGGAAAAAATGCCTATTTACAGGACCTGGCAAGACTCGGAAAGATATAGCTTGTGCATTACGGCATGGCATCAGCCACTTTTCGTGTGAGTCGTGGACCGAACTCGACCGCGTTGCATCAGAAGCAGCATCTGCAGGCGTCCGACCCAATGTGATCTTACGTGTAAATCCGATGCATCGGGCACGTTCACATATCCGAATGGCCGGCGCCGGGACTCATTTCGGCTTCCCTTTGCCTGATCTAATCCATGACTACCGCATCAGGATGGCCTGTTACTCCGGCGTCAACGTCATCGGGGTTCACATGTATCTTGGGTCGCAGATGATCGACGCCGATGAAGTTATAGCTTCGGTAAAACTCGCACTTTCGATTTCTGATCAACTATCCCACTTGTGCGGAGTGCCGCTCAAGATTATTGATGTTGGTGGGGGTTTTCCATGGCCGTTTGGTTCAGACACCGGGAAATTACTTGATCTTTCCCGGCTACATGTTGGCTTGGCAGAAACGATAGATAAATGCGGCCTACCCTCCGAAGCCGATCTCTGGTTCGAGTCCGGCCGTTACCTAACTGCTTCATCGGGAACACTGGTTTGTACAGTACTTGATATTCGATCTATCGAAGACAAAATCTATGTGGTTTTAGATGCCGGGATTAATAACTTGGGAGGAATGACTGGAGTCGGACGCGCGTTAACACAAAAATTAGCAGTACTTCCACTCCGTGATTGTGACGGTCAAGAAGCCGTTGAGGTTGATTTTATGGGGCCACTATGCACCCCTTTAGATTGCTTGTCGCGCGGGATCGCAGTTCAATCCCTGTCCGTGGGCGACCGTGTAATGATCCCAAACGTGGGTGCCTACGGACTAACCGCAAGCTTAGTTTCATTTTTAAGCCGAAGCGCGCCGTTTGAAATTGCGCACCGTCAACAACAGATTTGTAGTGTGTCCCGTCTAGAATCTGGTTACCAGGCAGTTTCAACGGCGTGTTCATGAAGAACGGATGACGGTTGGTCGCTAGGATTGTGTATGCGAACTTGAATGAAACTGGATTAGCCTCTGGGTTCCGTCTCACATTGACATCTCGGCAAATCGGAAAAGGGTCGACGATGTGGCGCTACGAACCTCAGAATACCTGGCACGGCCAAGTTTAACCGCTGGCGACGTGAGCGGAAGCTCGGCCGCATGCTCCAGCGTCTGCAGGTGCGGCTGGATAAGTGGGAACGCATCGACTGGGACTTGTGGTGTGTCGACGGCACCACCGTTCAATTCAGCCGGTTCGTGGTTGGCGGTGGTAAAAAGGAGGATCCGCCAAGCCCGCGGATCACGTGTTAGACCGCTCGCGAGGCGGGTTTGGCACCAGGGTTCTCTTGGCGACTGATGTTTACGGAACCCCCATCGCGGCGGTGATTACCACCGGTCAAGCGCGCAGGTCGAGCCGGCCTTGAGCGCTACGCGGATCGGCCAGCGATCTTGTCCGCACCGACTCGACGGTGACAAGGGCTACAGCGCCCAGCGGGGGAAGCGGTATCTGCGCCGCTGTGGTGTCCGGGCGGTGATCCCCAAGCCTCACGACCAAAGCAGCAAGCCGGTTGCCCCGCCGTGTAGAGCCCGGGCGACTACCGCCATCGGAACGTGACCGAACGCTGCGTCAACGGGCTCAAGCCAGACCGATGCCCGGGTAGGCGGTACGCAAAGCTGGCCGCCAACTTCCTCGCCTCCGCCATGATTCAAAACTATTTTCAGCTAGTGAATTGATGGAACAGAGCGTAGTTCCCGTATGGGCATGTAAGCCTAAACCGGGCCTTTCATATATCTATTAAACCAGGCGCTATTGAATTTGCTTTAAATCCAGAGTCGATTGAGCGCCGCGGCACCAATCATTGGAGACATAACAATGACAATGAGTCATGGTCTTGAAAATAAAAGAAATAACGCGTTGCAGTTGGGGTCGCTTGAACTCGATGGGCTGGCATGGCTCAAAGATCAATCAATACGAGGCGGGTTGGCGGGTGATTGGGAGCGTACTGTTCTTGATGCATTTAGGAATGCCGAAAAGCGTGGGCTTCAGGCGTTTAGGGCCGCGTTTACACAGCTTAGTGTTGGCGGTAGTCAGGTTAGAACACTGACCGCAGAAGCTAATCCAATTGTTGCTGTTCTCGTTAAGCCTGTTGGGGATGCGTGTAACTTGCGGTGTAGCTATTGCTATGAAGGCCAGGGAGATGAAAGGCAAGCATTGCCTAGAATGCAATTTGAGACACTGGAAAAGATCATCAAGGACACATTAAGCCACGGCGAAGGGCCGGTGCGATTCTTATGGCACGGTGGCGAACCATTGCTCGCTGGATTAGATTTTTTCCGGCGCGCGATTAAGCTCGAAGAAAAGCACAACTACAAAAAGCGCATTGTATATAATACTGTTCAGACAAATGCAACATTGTTGTCGCAGGACTGGATTGATTTTATTATACAAAATAATATTTCGGTTGGACTGAGCCTCGACGGCACCGAGGAGATCCACAATCGATATCGTTTTGGTAAGCAAAAAGAAGGTAGTTACGACGGTGTGGTTGCTGGCATACGACTGCTGCAGCGGAACGGGATGGACTTTGGGGTTATCACGGTGATTACAGAGGCTAGTGCCCAATGTGGCCGTGAAATTTTTAATCACTTTATGGAGCTTGGGATCAAAAACTTCGATGTTCATCCGAGTTTCGGTATCAACGTAGAATCCAATGCCGGGTTAGCTGTTCTAAACAGACACGAGTCAAGCTCATCGGCTTGTTGTAATAAGCCACTTCATCCCAAAGATTACGCGCGGTTTGTTATCGATATATTTGAGGAGTGGCTTGACTACGGACAGGAAGGGATTCGAATTGGAGTATTAGATGATGTGTTCTATGCGATGTTGGGCCAGCTACCAAGAAGCTGCTCTAGTGCAGGAAAATGTACGGATATAATCGGTTTTGAATCGACCGGAGATGCGGTGCCTTGTACGAGGCCGTTTGATTTGTCGCGATATACATTCGGTAATATTGACAGGCAAGGCCTAAAGCAAATTCTGTCCGCAGACGTATTTCAAGAGTTTAAGAGTCAAGATAAGCACTCGCAAGGAAAGACGGTTCAATGCCCTTGGCATGCCATGTGTCACAATGGATGCCCACAACACAGGATGGTCGACGGTAAGCAGGATATTTCTGGCGCTAACCTGTACTGCCAATGCAGCAGCGGGATTGAAGGGGGGCACGCCGGTATATTTAGCCACATTATTGACCGTGTAAAGGCTATACTCTGTCGTTCTGGGAATACTCATTTGGTGTCGGAGTAGTTATGGCGTTAGGCCTTTCTGTGCTTATGTCCATGTCCGTAGATTGAGGCATGCAGATTCATTGTGAGCCTAACGGAACACGACGATGAAAAGTACGCATTACACGTATTACCCAGATCTTGTTTCCCCGCAGTTGGCAGAGTCGGAGTACACCAGAGGTAGAGGAGAATTTATTCCAGCGCTACAGTTACGCATGGAATGTTACCATTGCTTTGCCGTGGGAGGCCGTGGCATAGATGCCGACGTAGTTCGAGGTAGGGGTAATCGTTTCGAGAAATTACGGGGGCGGATCGGGCAGTACTCGCCGCAGTGGTCGAGGTTGCGAAGTTGTCCATCTGAATTGTTGGTCCGGTCCCACGCGTGACGCCGGCACCAGATCGGCTCTAGGCGGCACCGCCAACGCGCGGCCACCGAACCCAGGCACTCAACTGTGGTGCTGAGCCAAGACACGACGTAATGGCGCGTGGGTGGGCCGCCACAGGGGCGAGATGTTGTCGGATATGCTGCCTCCACAGATCACTGGCATCAACGTCACCGATGTGTACTAACTTGTTGCTTGCGAGCACAGCCTTCTGCGGGTGACGCAGCGTGGCGCATATTTTGGCGGAACCTATAAGCTCAAGAAAACAAGAATGGCCTTCACCCGGCCAGCGCTATATCGCCCCTTGAATGACTATGTTTGAGATCGGTACTGCTTGATGATAGAAAAATCCAACCCCAAGTTCGACCTCTCGTTAGGAAAAGAATGGGCTGTTCTTGAGGCAATCGCGGCAGGCCCGGAGCAGTTGGAAAATAGTGTGTTTCTTGACACAGTTTTTGCGTCAGAAATCGACTGGGAAGAAATAGTCTTTCAGGCGAGAAGGCACAAGGTGCTCAATTTGTTAGGCAAAGAAGTCTTGGCGAGACCCGCCATTCACTTTCCACCGGAATCGCTTGGTCTTTTCCGGGAGCAGCTTCGACTGAGCCAACAAAAAATCCGTACCTATCGGTTAGAGGCCGCACGAATCGCCGAAAGTTTCGATAATCATGGTTTGGTAATCTGCGGTACCAAAGGAATTGTATTTGAAGGTTCCTACTACGATGGTGGAGGCAGCAGGTCGTTAAACGACATGGACTTTATCATAAAGCCTGAATCTGCGGATGCGGCGAAAGCATTGATGGAAAGCCAAGGATATTGCGAGGGTGAATACAATGCAGGCTCTGAGTCAATAATTCCTCTCGATCGTAAGCAAAAAATTGCGTACAAGCTCAGCCCCGATCACCTGCCGCCTTTGGTCAAAATTGTTGAAGAGGATAGGCGGATAGGCGTCGTTGTTGATTTTGCGTTTACATTGTCCTGGTGGGGAGCTCCGTATCGTGTGTTAATAAATGATGTGATAGACGAGTTGTATTTATATCAGTTTCCCGATACGCGCAAACTCAGTATTCACCGCATGAGTTTTCGCTATGAATTTCTTGCGGCTGTGCTGCATCTTTTTCGTGAAGCTTGGTTCGAGCATTCACGATCCTTTGGGCTTGACGTCACGCTTGCTAAGTTTGGAGATATTCTGAGGATGTGGAGGCGAGTAGATGATCGCCGGATCCGGGAGTTGCGGGAGGTTGTAGATAGATACGATCTCGCCAAGCCTGTTGCCTGGGTCATGGAGCACGTTGATCGATTATTTTTTACTGACGCAACCAGTCAACTGGGTCTAACTAGCGTGGCGGACCCGGTTTTTCTTAACAGTGCTCATGAATATTCTGGCGGGACATGTAGGTGGATTGGTACCATGCGGCAGCGCTTGTATTGCAAGAATCGCGCCGCGTTGTTTCCTTCATCTTTATCTGGCTCAGGTGTTGATTTGGGGTAGTGAGTCGTATTAATTGAAATACTCCGTAGTAAACTAAATCCAATTCATTTTTTGGTAAGTAAAGAGTTCGATTGAAGTCGATCCGACCATGGGTACCGGATGCACGGATCGCGTTACGTGTCTCCAAATTGAGTGGCGCGGAAGTGCGCTGGCGCCAGGCTGCTCTGACCTCTCGGGATCTTTGGTGCATCTGTTATGAGAGAATCGGAGGTGGGTTGATCGGGGGCAGTCAAGCCCAGGAAGAGAGCCTGGCGCGGTCGTCCGCGTTGTATGCGACGCTGACCGCAGCGCCGGTCTACTACAAGGTCAACCGTGTCTGCGGCACGGGGCTGTATACCGACCACATGATCCTGAGCCTCGGCGTGCCGGTGTTCCGTGATGACGACGGCCTGCTACTGACCGAGCTTTACGAAATGGGGTTCGTGACGGCTCCGGCGGATAGCGCGGGAGCGGTAGCCCGTAATGAGCCCGAACACGCAGATGAGATCGTGTCCAGGATGCGTCGTCTGATCGTGCTGCTCCCCGAGTTGGTGGAAAGCGAAGGCTACCGCTATCTTGTCTTGGGGGTTTGGGGTTGCGGCATGCTTCGTAACGAGCCGGCCGTGATCGCCGGTTTGTTTGCCGAGCATTTACTCGGGGACGGTGAGTTCATCAGGAGTTTTGTGTTGGTCGTGTTTGCCGTGCTCAACCAGCCGGACGGGTCGACGATCGAAGCTTTCGCCAAGGTGTTATTGCGGGGCGAAGTGAGCTCGACATGAAACCCGATCGATTTCGTCAATTTGGAATACCCCGCAGCGCGATCCGCGCTGCGGTCCTTGGTCACGCGGTTGGTGATGCGTTAGGGGTTCCGGTTGAGTTTCTGCGACGGGAGCAATTGCGTCGTCGGCCGGTGACCGGCATGCGGGGCCACGGCACGCACCGGCAGCCGGCGGGGACGTGGTCGGATGACACGTCGTTGTCGCTGTGCCTCGCCGAGAGCTTGTGCGGCGGCTACAACCTGCGCGATCAGGGTCAGTGGTTCCGGCGTTGGTGGTTCGAATCCGAGTGGACGCCGCACGGCGAGGTGTTTGATATCGGCGTGACCACACGCCACGCGATCTCTCGGCTTGAGCGCGTCGACGATCCCCGGCTCGCGGGGCCGCGCGACGTCAACAGCAACGGTAACGGGTCTCTGATGCGCATCCTCCCGCTCGCGCTCTACCTGGCGCGCTGCGACCCGGCCGAACGCATTAACGCGTCGATGGACGCCAGTTGCTTGACGCACGGGCACGTGAGGTCGCAGCTTGCTTGCGCGTTCTATGTCGAGCTCGCTGCCCGGATCATCAACGGTTTGTCGTTGACGGCGGCCCTGCGCGACACCCAGGTGGTGTTTACGGATCTTATCGAAACACGCTTCCCGGACGAACGGCTGGCATTTACGTTGCCGTTGAAGCCGCGGCTGGCCGACCGTGGCGACAAGGAGATCTCGGGCAGCGGCTACGTCATCCACACACTCGGCGCGAGCCTTTGGTGCTGCCTGAACTCCGGCTCGTACGAAGAGGCCGTCCTCCGGGCGGTCAACCTGGGCGAAGACACGGATACCACCGGTGCGGTCACCGGCGGCCTGGCCGGGCTGATCTACGGGGCCGATTCGATCCCGGAGCACTGGTGGTGCCAACTCAGTCGCCTCGCTGACATTGAGGATCTGATTCAACGGTTTTCCAAAGCGTGCGAGGATTGCTGGAAAGAGACAACATGATCGGCTTGGCCATGATCCGACAGGACGACCGCGTGGCGAGGCGGTCGCTCGAGGAGTTCAAGGTCGATACCAAACGGCTTGGTAAGCTCGAGAGCTACCCGAACCTGGCCGACCACGCCGAGGCACCGTTCGATGCGGCCAAGCGGGAGTTTAGAGGAAGAAACAGGCTACAACGCAGCGAATTGGGAGCCGCTGATCGTGGGGTGCTCGTCCGCGGGGTTGACCGATGAGGCGGCGACTTTTTTCCTGGCCAAGGACCTGACGAAGTCTGTGGCCGGGGGAAGAGTGGACGGCGAGGCGATAACGGTTCATGAGCCGCGGTTGACTGACTTGATGTTATGGCTGGGGGAAGCCGGCGTCGGGGGGGCGCTCGGATCGATACCAAGCTTCTCGCCGGGGTATACGCCGCCACCCACGGGCTCCGAGAGGCAACGCCATGACGCTGGGAGAGATCAAGAAAATCAGTAAGTCGATGAGCTACGTGCTCCAGCATCGCCCCGACACGATCGGCATCACGTTGGGAGAGGGGGGCTGGGTCGGCGTCGATATCCTGCTGTCAGCTTTTGCCCAAAACGGCCAGTTTTTTTCTCGCCAGTGCCTCGAAACGGTCGTGGCCGACAGCGACAAACTGCGTTTTGAGTTCAGCAGAGATCGGCAGATAATCCGGGCCCGGCAGGGCCACTCGGTCGAGGTTGATCTGGGCTACGAGCCGGCGATTCCCCCGGACGTGCTTTACCACGGCACGGCTACACACTTTCTCGATTCCATCTGTGAGCAAGGTCTGATCAAGGGCAAGCGTCACCATGTCCACATGTCCACCGATAAGGCGACCATGCTAGCCGTGGCCCGGCGGCACGGCAGGCCCGCCCTGTTGGAGATCGACGCCAGAGCGATGCACGCGCGGGGGGCGGTGTTCCATGTCACGGGGAACAGCGTGTGGTTGACCGACCGCGTGCCTCCGGACTATCTGCGGCTGGTTGAATGAACCGGCGGAAATGAGTGGGGTTGAAGAATTTTAATCGGGGGTGGCTTAGGGCCGAACGAGACGAAAAAAAGTCGCGCACTCCGGGGGAGTACGCGACTCTGTGAAGTCTGAGGGACACGACGCTGGCGGGGTTCAGTCGTACAGCCCGGCGAGGGTGGTCAGGTGATCGGGGTGGGTGATGACGGCCATGACCTTGAAGTCGGCGTTGAAGTCGACGCCACCGCGGGAGATCGGGCCGTAGCCGTCGTCGGTGGTCTCGGTCTTGCGGACGCGCAGGTGCTGGACCTCGGAGACGCCAAGGCGGGACACGTCGATGGCCAGACCGCCGAGCTTCTGGTCGCTCCGCATCACGGAAAAGATCGGGCTGGTGGGGAAGGTTTCCTGGGGGCTGATGGCGATGGCGGGGCCCAGGGCGTTGCCGTCTTCGTCGACGGCCTGGAGGGTGAGCCAGGAGTTACCGCCGCCGGTGCCGCGTTCGAAGTAGAGCAGTTCGCCGCGGACATCGGCCTGCGTCGGGTCGTCGTCCATCACGGGCAGTTCAAAGCTCATGATGAAGTCGAAGCCGTGGGTGCCGCCGGCGACGTCGAAGTAGTTGTTGAGGTTTTTGTTGGCCATCACCTTACGGAGCGAAGCCTCGAACTTTTCGATATCGGCTTCGGTGATTTGATCGCTCCTCCGGCCTTCGGCATAGCCCCCGACGAAGTGCAAGCCGGAGATGCCTTCGGTGATGTTGTTGCCCCCGCGGATCGCCAGCTTCTTGCCTTTGCCCGCTTCGCCGAGGAAGTGGCTGATGTTTACCGGGGTGTAGTACTCGGTGAACTCCGAGTCGTCGAGGTAGACGACGCTGCTGAGAAAAGCGTCGCCCTGCACGTCGCCGAGGGTGGCGGCGCCGCTGACATTAAAGGTGGCGCGTTCGGTCACCGGTACCTGATAGTCGTGGCTGAAGTAGCCCAGGCTCTGGCCCGAGGCCGGCCCGGCGAGAGTGAGCGCCGCAGCCGGCAGCAACGCAACGTGAGATAGCAGCTTCGTTTTCATAGTAGAGACCCCCTTGGTCGGGTGACGAGAGATGTCCGGCTGAAAACCGGGACGGCAACACGAGCAACGCACTCGTATGGGAAATGTCGAATTCAGACCATGGCGGGGCCATCAGAACAGGGATAAAATCCGCTTTTGTCTCGGTCTGTAACGGTTAGGCAGCCCGAGTGGGCTTCGGGCGGGTTAAGAAAAAAGGCCCGGCTGGGACCGAAGTCCCAAGCCGAGCCCTTCCGGGGGCAATTTTATATGGTCGAAATTAGCAGATCTGAGAGGTCATGTAAAAAACCGTCACTTTTTCCACACGCGGCAGTTCAACCAGCCAGTACGTCGGATCATGTTCATAAACTTATATAAAGTTATCAGCATTCACAGGTCCATGTCAAGCCCTGCGACGGAGGGATCCGGAAGAGATCTTGAGCCGGGGCAGCTCGGGCTGGACCTCTTCCCAGAACCGCTTGGCGTCGCTGCCGTAGCCCGCGGTAGAGGCGATTTCCGGAAGCTTTGCTGAGAAATAGGCCTGAAAACGGGCCATCATGAGCTCTCGGTTGTATTTGGCGAGCATTGAGGCCAGGGCGACGGGCATGTGTTGCTGCTCAGCCCCGGTCTGGAAGTGGACGGTCATCCCCGGGGCCGCCGCGTCGCCGGGCCGGGCCTCGATCAGATACGTCGAGTGGTCCGCCGTCTCCCGTAAAACTGCTACCTTTTGGTCGGGGAAATTCATTGCCAGCATCTCGCGATAGCGCATCCGACCCGACTGCCGGTCAACCACGACGGTGGGGCGATAGGCCGCGTGGTGCTCCCAGACATATTGCAGGTGCCCGGCTACAAATGTGAAGTTCACCGCCGCCTTCGAACGCGTTGCCGCGACCATGCGGTTGAAGCGGTCCTCGAATACCACGGCTGTACCCAGGCTCAAGACCTCGACGCCGATCCGCCGGCAGGTGTGGGCCAGCAGGCCGCGGGCGATCGCCAACTCCCCCGCATCGGCGGCGCAAGGCAACTCGGCCCACGGCCCAACCTCCCCGACGGTGTACCACGGCATCCCCGTCAAAGAGCGGTGCGACGTTTCGCCCAGCGCATCCAGCCAGCCCCCGACATCGCCCGGCTCGATCCCCGCCAGCGACGCGAACGCCAGGCACCCGACTTCCAAGTGCTTGATACCCGCGGCTTTGGTCTTGAGCTTCTTCGAGTCGTTGACGACCACCCGACCCTTGCGGCCGGTGAGCGTGCGGCACACCGCTTTGTTAAGCCGGGCCCACAGGTCCGGGGGCGTCGCGTCGTGGCCAAGCTTCGGGATCGCCAGTACGCACCGGCCGACGGTCATCGGCCCGAAGAACGGGCCGTACCCCGCTTCGTCGATGCCAGCGTACACGAACATGCCTCATCTATACCACATCTGCCCACAAGCTCGCGGGCCAAACGCGGCTCAGGCCTGCCGCCGGCGCCCCGCGAAGCACCCCGTCAGGCCCAACAATACCAACGCGCCGGCGGGTTCGGGCACCGCCGCAACCGAGCTGGCGTTGTCGCCCGGTGCCGCGGTATTGGGAAGCGCATCGAAGGACGCGAAGCTTGAGTACGAGTCGGTCAATAACGCCGGGCCAATCAGGTCCGACTCATTCAAGTCCGCTACCGAACTGGTTGTCAAGCTGGTGCTACCCGTGATCTGGTTGTAGAACTCGCCGTACTCCTCGTCAGGCTCGGGTGCACCGATCAGGGTTAGATTGGTGGGGATGGAGTCGCCGAACGTTAGCAATACGTCATCCAATTCATTTTGACTGCTTGACCCGTGGTAGCTCGTGCCGGGTAGGTCATAAACCGACTGAATATCAGAATCTCCAAAATTCAATAGATCAAAATCGAGATCGCTCTGGCCGACGCCCGATCTGACAGTAAAGCCGTCCGAGTCGAAACCAGCCGGGACGTCTGAGCTGCCGAAGTTCAACAGGGACGTGCCGCTAGAGGATGAGCTAGACGGGCTTCCATAGTTCCATAGCACGGCATCCAGTTCATTCTGGCCGCCGAACCCGCTGTAGCTATACGTGACGTCAGCGATGTCAATGAAGCCCCCCCCGACCGAGCCGGAAGAGAATGTGGCCCCAGCGCCGGCCAAGTTCCGCCGCGCCTCAATCATCTGCATCTTCCACGGCGGCATCGCTGTGCCCGCAGACGCCGGACTCGCGACCTGCAGCCCCGCGGCCACCGTCACCGCTGCACCCAACACCCCAAAACGAAAACCGACCGGAACTTGCATGTCGAACCCCAATGCCCAAAGAAGCGAAGAGAGCCGTAACGCCCCGGGTAGGCCGACTCTGATCTGAAGCGAACCCCGAACCACGCGCCGGACCGCGGGGCCCGAACGCAACGGTTGGCTTGAGAAAATATCCGGGCAATGCTTACCGGAATCACATCACCGTTATCTCAAAAATAGTTAAACGATGAACCGCGGTCAACCCTTTTGACCGGCTTTGGTTGTGCAAAGATGCGACACCCCGAGTGCCCCTGATTTAACAAGCTTTGATGAAGGGTATAAAATTGATAAGTTTATTTTTAGCAGTTATTAATAATTGAATTTCGAAAAATATGGTCGCTTGCGCCCTATTATGCGGTAGGGTTATGGGGATTAAGGAGTTCGTGATGAGAAGCAAGCAGCGTGTGGCGTTTGGAGTTTCGATGAGTCGTGTCTTGTTGAGCGGGGTGGCATTGGCGATCTGGGGGGGGCTGCCCGCCGCGGCCCAGTCTCCAGCCCCGTCCGATGGCGGTACCACCGCGGGCGCCACGTCACCCGAAGTCGTTGTCGTGACCCAACGGCCGCTGCGCACTTTCCGCGGCGACACGGTCCGCGTCGGGCGCGCTGCGCCCAATGATCTGTCCATCGGTGTCGTCCGGCCGATCCGCGCCGAAACACGGCGGCGCGGTGGCGACTGCGATCAACGGGGCTTCAGCCGGACGCGCTTCGGGGTGTCACGGTTCAATACCTTCAATTCGCGTTTCACCGGGCCCAACGACCTGTCCATCGGCGTCGTTCGGGCGTTCCGTCGGCACGACCCGGTCGAACGCTTCGCCCCGGTCACCCACACCAACCCGCTTGCTCAGGACGAGCCTGTCGCCGCCTCGACCTCCACGGCCGCGCCGGCCTACGAGGCGCAGCCGGCCACCGTCGGCCCGCTATTCCCGCTGCACGGTGCCGAAGTGGTGGCTGTGCGTGAGGTCGCGCCCACGCCGGACATCGATCCACAAGACCCGTGGGCGCTGCTCAACGTCGGCCGCTACCGCGACGCGCTCGACCGGTTCGGAACCCATGTAGCGAACGACACCCCCGAAACCCAAACCGGCCGTGCCCTCGCCGCCGCGTTGTCGGGCGACCTCGCTCGTGGTGCTGAATTCATGCCCGAGGCGCCGGTGGTGCCCGCGGGGCTCGTCTTGAACGCCGCCACGGCACAGCGCATCGAGTTGACCCGGCAGTTTCTGTATGAAGATGACCCCGCCGCGCAGGTGAAACTACGCCGCTTACTCGACGTTGCGAAGACCAAGAATTAAGCGCGCCGTTTAGCCCGCGGTTTGTTCGAACAACTCACCGATGGCTCGCCACACGGCGTCTGTTTGAACCTCGGCGATCAACGCGTCGTCTTCGCGGTGGCGGCGGTAATTGATTGTTTGGCCGACTGCCGAGGGAGCGCGAAGGACGCGGTGCAAGTCGATCGCCCGCCGTGTGCCGTCCGGTTGCTGAGTGAAGTATTCCGGTGACGGGGGGCCGACAAGGGCGGGGTCGGTCGGGCCAAAGACGCTGACCGTTGGCGTGTCGAGTCCCACCGCCAGGTGGAGCGGGGCCGAGTCGGTGCCGATCAGGAGGCGCGCGGTCTGGATGAGCGCCATCAGTTGGCCGACTTGGGTGTCGGGAAAGACGGCTTGGTCGCCCAGCCGGGCGAGCAATGGGCGCACACGGCTTCGTTCTCGGGAGTCGGCGAGCACGACGACACGACCGCCGAGGGCCGGGTGTTGCATCAACGATTCGGCGATCTCGACGAAGCGCTCGATCGGCCAACACTTGCAGCCCCACCGCGCGGTCGGCGCGATGCAGGCATACCCGCCCGGGAGCAGGCCGTGTTCGGCGAGGAAGCCGTCACGCCACGCCGCGTCTTCCGCACCGACGTGCAGGGTCAGGTTGCCGACCGGAGGGATACCCTCGGCTTCGAGCAGACCCAGCATGCGCGGCACGGCGTGCAGCGCACGGTCGATGTGGTGCCGTCGGTTCAGGCCCAGCCAGCCAAACTCCCGCGCGTTGGCGTAGCCCACGCGTCGCGGAGCCCGAGTCGTCCACGCGAAGAATCCCGAACGTGCTAAACCCCGCAGATCCACCGTCAGGTCGTAGCGCGCCCGCCGCAGGCGGTAGAGGAGCGGCCCAACCGTACCCAAGTTTTTGCGATGAAACAGCACCACGTCGTTGAGGTCCGGGTGGTGCCGGATCACGTCGGCGTAGCGGGCATCGACTAGCCAATCGATCGTCGCCTCGGGGTAGGCCCGCCGCAGCGACACGACGCACGGCACGGTCCGGGCCACGTCGCCCAAGGCCGACGGGCGGACGATCAAGATGCGGCGGGGGTTCTGGATTCGGGATGGAGCGGTCGGGGGCATGAAGCGGGGGCCACAACGTTAAAGCACGGTTTGGGTTATCGTATCCCGTCCCGGACGTGGAGTAGCGGCGGCCGAACCGTGGCTTGGCCCCCAACTCCTGTCTCCTCAATCCCAGCGCCCAACTCCATGCCCACCGCCATCATCTCCGACATCCACGGCAACGCCGACGCCCTCCGCACCGTGCTCGAAGATATCGACGGGCGGGGCATCGAGCGCATCGTATGCCTGGGCGACATCATCGGCTACGGGCCCAATCCGACCGACTGCCTGGATATGGTGATGCAGCGGTGCGAGTTCGCGATGATGGGTAACCACGACTTCGCGGTGCTCTACGAGCCGACGAGTTTCAACACCTCCGCCGAACAGGCCTCGTTCTGGACCCGCAGCCAGTTCGAGCAGGAGCCCGACCCCGAGCAGCGCCGCAAGCGGTTCGAGTACCTGGGCAACCTGCTGATCCGGCGGTGGTACGACGGGGCGCTATGGGTCCACGCCTCGCCGCGGCGGCCGATCAACGAGTACATCTTCCCCGACGACGTGATCGCGGCGCCCAATAAGATGCACGCGATTTTTGAACGCATCGAGACCCGCGCGTTCTGCGGCCACACCCACGTCGCCGGCGTGTTCACCGACGAGCCGGATTTTTATCCGCCCGCCGACCTGGGCGAGGCCTACGTGTTCCGCGACGACGAGAAGTGTATCGTCAACCCCGGCAGCGTCGGCCAGCCCCGCGACCGAGACCCCCGCGCGAGCTACGCGATCCTGCACGACGACCGCGTGGAATTCGTCCGCGTCGATTACGATATCCAAGCGGTGATCGACAAGATCAAGAAGATCGCGGACCTGTCGGATTTCCTGGGCCAGCGGCTGCTCGAAGGGCGCTGAGAATTATGACCGCTCGGCCACGATCTGCGAGTGGACGGCGCTGAGGTCTTGTAAGTAGCGGTCCCAGCCGGCGGCACCTTTTAAGCGGGCGTCTTCAAAGAATTGGTTGTAGAGCGCCGTCAGGTTGGCGTGGCTATCGACGACGCAATACAGCGTGCCGTTTGTTTGTGTCAGCCCCAGAAACATCGGGACCTGGGAGTTGTCGGCGTCAGGCGGCACTACGGGGCTGAAAAACGGGATAGATTGGCCGCTTGCAAAGCGTGGCCGAAAACCGAGGGCCTGGCCGTTTTGTTGTGTGAAATACGTGACGTAGATGTCCGGGTCTATCCATCGAATACCACTATTGGGGATATCGACCACCAATTGGCCGCGACGTGGCGTGGGTCCGTGGCCGGTCTGGTTGGCGCTGCGGATTTCGACCACCCCAACGAAGCCATCGGGGAGAACGATCTCGGGTGTTCGTGGCGGATGCGAGCAACTGGCGAGCAAGCCGGTAAGACCAACAACGCATAAAGCGGTAATCAACTTTATTGCTTCAGAACCGGGCATCTTGTTTCTGGAACGACTCGAGTGCTTCGTCGATGTCGTCGAAGATGCCGAAGATGTCGTCGAGCTTGGTGACCTTGAACAGGAACGCGACGTTTTCGTCGACCTGGGCCAGCGCGATCTTGCCGCGCATCGGTTCGACCTCGCGGAGCAGTTCGACGAGCGCGCCGATACACGCCGAGGCGAGGAACTCGACCTTCTCGAGGTCGAACACGAAATTGCTGGCGTTTTCGTACCGCATCCGGTCGCAGCACTCGGCCACGATCTCGGTGAACTCGGTGTGCGAGGCTTCGGGCCCGGTGACGTGGACGGTGACGTTGGGGCCGGCCTGTTCGATCTCAGAATCAAAGGTCGCCATGTCGGAATTCCGTGAAAGGTGGACGACGCCGGGGACGCGGGGGTACTTGATCTAAGGTGATATCGGCCACGCGACGGGGCGGGTTTGGGAGGATCGGCAAAAACCTGAACGGTTCGGGGTTGCCCGATCGTTACAAGCGGCGTGGTGGGCGGGGGGGGATTTCGGAGTTAGAAACGGCTGTCGGAGCCGCCGGCGCCCGTGTTTTGAACTCCGACGTCTGAGCCTGATTCCCGACCTCAGCTCAAATATCGGCCGCGCTGCCCTGAGCCAACTCGAACAGGGCGTCGAGCCGGGCGAGCCGCAGGAGGAACGAGACGTTTTCCTGACAGTTGAGCAAGACGATTCGGCCTTCCTGGCGCTTGACCTCTTGGTAGAACATGAGCAGCAGCGCCAGGCAGGCCGAGGGCAGGAACTCGACTTTTTCGAAGCCGAACACGAATTTTCGGGCGTTCTGATCGTTGAGGCGCTGCTTGAGCTCCTGGATGAGATCGCGCAGCGAGTCAGTATCAACCTCGGCACGTTCGATGTCGATGGTGACGCGGGGGCCGTCCTGGCTGACCTGAGCGAGTGGGCTGTCCATCTCGGGGGGAGGTCCGGGGGAGAGAGTGTGGAGGGATTTCAGAGCGTCGGAACGCTCCGTGTCTCCGGCCACGGGCCGCAGAGAACTAGTGCAATATAACCAAAATATCACACGGTCGATAGACGCCGCGCGGGGTCGGGTACCGCGAGACGTCGTCGATATCGTTGCCTCCACTGCCCGGCGGGATCAGTGATAAGCCGGGAGGAACGCCGCCTCGGCGTCGAACATCTCGCGGGTCATCGCGTGGATTTCGGCGGGAGTGAGCACCGCGGCGCACAGCGGGTCGAGCATCAGGGCGTCGGCAGCGGCGGACTTGCTGCGGTGGATGATCGCCTCGGCGGCCAGGTCGAACACCGCCATGTTGCTGGCGCAGACGTGGGCCATGGGTCGGGGCAGCGCCCCGTAGCGGGTCGGCTGGATGCCGTTCTGATCGACGAAGCAGGCAACCTCGACGCAGCCGTCGCCCGGAAGGTTGGTGATGAGCTTGCCGGTTTCCCCGTGACCCCCGCCGGCGCGGCGGCCCGTGGCCCGGGACGGGAGCGAATTCACCACGTTGCCGTGGATGCGCAGGGGGGCATTTTTCTCGATGGCTTCGATGATCCACGAGCCGTACTCCCACGACCGTTTCGGATCGATTGGCTTGGCGCCGCTGATCCACTCCCGACGCTCGGCGTCCATGTTGTCGCGCCACGTCGGCCAGTTGCTGGCGTAGAAACGCGACCCGCCGTGGTAGGCTCGCCGCAAGAGTGCCCGCCCCGCGTCGGACTTGCGGTAGTACGGCAGGTACTCGGACAAGTGCCCCGAGCTCTCGGTGATGAACGCACCGAAGTGCACGCACATGTCCTTACGGATCAGATCGGTTTGCTCGTACGGCTCGTCGGAGTCCTGGCCCCACGGGATGTTCTTGTCGTCGTGGACCGCGCGGCCGTCCTCGGCCTCCCGCCGACCCGCCGCGAGCTCGCGGCGAAATTTTTCGAACAGCACGGCCTGATAAAGGTCCCGTCCCCGGTGACGGAGCTTGGTGAACCAGGCGAGGTGGTTGATACCGGCGCACTCCCATTCGAGTTCGTCGTAGGGCACGCCGGCGTAGTCCGCCAGGAGGTGACTCGTGCCCTGGACGCTGTGGCACAGCCCCACCACCGGCACCTCGGGCACCGCTCGCCCCGCGGCGAGGACCAGCATGTTCATCGGGTTGGTGTAGTTGAGCATCAGCGCGCCGGGGCACAGCTCGGCCATGTCGCGGAGGATGTCGAGGAAAACCGGCCCCGTGCGCAGGCCTTTGAACAAGCCGCCGGGGCCGATGGTATCGCCGATGCACTGGTCGATGCCGTATTTCAGGGGGATGTCGTTATCCATCGCCACGCAGTCGAGGCCCGAGACCTCCACACTGCACACCGCGTAGTCCGCCCCCGGCAACACCTGCCGCCGATCGGTCGTGGATTTCACGGACCACCCCTCAGATCTACCCAGATCAGCGATGAGCTTTTCGACTACCTTGGTCGTCAGCGCGAGACGATCGGCGTCGATATCGACCAGCCGGAACTCGCCGCGGTCAGCGGTCTGGATCGCGAGGATGTCGCGGCAGAGCTTGGGGCAGAACGTCGAGCCAGCGCCCAGGAACACAACACGTAGCGGCCGAGTGATGCGGCCAGGTAACCCGTCCTGTGAATCGGCGGTCTGCGTGTGCGCATCGTGACCACAGTCGGACGCGGTATCGTCGGGGGTGATTGGAGAAGTATTCACCGGTAGGACTCGCAGGTCGTGCGCAGCGGTGGCGGACAGATGGAATCCCCGAGGGCTGGCAGGCTGGCCGTCCTGATTTTGCCCAGCGGTTCGCACCAAGTTCTATGTTAATCCAAGCGTCGTATCCGGGGTTTGAAAAACCGGGGAAGCGTAACGAAACCCGGCTCTTCAACGAATCACGCTCCGGCGGTCGGCGGCCGGCGGCCGGCAGCTCAATGGTCAGTGCGGCCTAGTTGTGTTGTTCGGCACACGCCAACGCTCGATCATATCTTTCGCTTCGTGCCGCGTGTCGAACGTATCACGCTCCAGTAACTCGTCGGCCGGCTCGCCGATGAAGCTCTCGATGTACCCGTTCTCCGACGGGCTTCCGGGGGGTGATGTACAGCGTCTTGCCCCCCAGACGCTTGGTCCGGTCGGCCTTCGGGCCGCCACCTTCCTTCGGCCAACGACAGAAGCTCTACGCCGAACACCTTACTTGCGAGTCGCTCGCTCCTAAGTCACCCCCGATCTCATAGGCACTTCGACCGTACGGAGCTTGCCCATGACCTGTTCCGGGGGCTGTCGAGTTTGTGCAGATAAATGATCTGCCTTCCCTGAATACGCCCAGGGTTTAAGATCCATACCGAGATTTACAGGCTATTTGGGGCGGCGCCGCTGGCAGGGAAGAGTTTGCTTCCACGCTCCCCGTATCCAAGTGAAATGAGTATCATCATTGGGCTTGCCGGCGTCTTCTCGGGGTTTAAGCCCCACGTGCTCGCTTCGGCAAAGCGGCATGGGACCGACGCAAAAGATCTCTTCTTCGAGCTAGGCCAGACACAGGTCGTAGCGGGGCAAGAAGATCAGATCGAACGGGCTGCAGTTGCCTTGGCGAGTGCTCCAACTACCGATAGTAAGCCTGATGAATCACCTTAAGCAACATATTAGTAAACAACTTGAGTCCGTTTTAAACCTACGCGATCAGATAACCGCAGGCCACGAAGCGAGAAAATATTTCCCTACTGAGTCGTACGCTTGGTTCGCGCTCGAGGCAATGCTGAACCGGATCATTCGAGATACGTTTGGGGTCGAGGACGCTAAGGCCCAACTCGAACTCATCCACCGTGATAAGTTCGGCGGTGATGTTGCGCTAAAGGTGCCGCGTCTCCTCCAGGCAGGAGGTCCAAAACAGTTCATTGGCAAGTATCAGCCGGCTTTAGTCCAAGCTCTGCGCGGTCCGGAATACACTGAGGTGATCGCTTCAGTCGACGTGAAGGGGATGTACATCAATCTCCGGCTTACCGACCAATGGATTATGCAGTCGGCCCAGTCGATTATTGATCTCTCTCCTGACTTTCTTCGCAACGAAACGATGGCCGGTCAGAATGTGCTCGTCGATTACTCCTCGCCAAACATTGCCAAGCAACTGCACGCCGGGCATATACGATCGACGATCGTGGGCCACGTGTTGTCGAACCTGTATGATGCATGTGGCGCGTGCGTTTACCGCGTGAATCATGTCAACGATTTCGGCGGGTTTGGTTTTATCCTTGAGGGTTATCGTCGATTCCACGACTTGATGCCTCAAGGCTTACCCAAGAGCGACCGCCTAATCGAGATCTATGCGATCAGGCGGTCGCTCGAAAGAATCGTAGTGGAGCAAAAACCGGCTGGCGCGTGGACCGAGTCCGATCAAAAAATCATCTCGAGATACTTCAGTGGTACAAATGACTTGCCGTCGGTCGAAGCCGTTTTTCGAGAATTTAATGATGCATCGGATCAGGCGTTTCGTCGATTGGAGCGGGGGAACCCCGAGGAGGTCGAGCTGTGGCAGCGCGTTGTGCGTTGGGGTTTAGACGACTTCGCCTTGTTTTATGAGGAGCTTGATATTTCGATCGACTTCCTCATCGGCGAGAGCTTTTACCTGTTTACGGGGCTGATGCTCATCGAGCAGGCCTTGAATCAAGATAAGGCGGTACTTTACACCGAGGAGAAGGCGAAACAAGATCTGGCGCTTGTAGACCGCCAGATGGTCAACGACGAGTTATCCAAGGAGGACGGTGAAGCAAAAAGGAAAGGGATCTTAAAAGATATCGGCGCGACTCTTGTATCTCTCGACTCCGGCGAACGATTCGTGTTGTTGCGATCAGACGGGCAGAGCATATACGCGACCCGTGACCTGGGCGCGATCCACAAGAGAAACGAGGTGTTCGACCCGAACATCGTCATCTATGTGGTGGGCCAAGAGCAGCAAGTTCACTTTAAGCGGCTTTTCGAAGCGGCCGAACAGCTCGATCTGGTGCCCGATGGGGTCCCGTTGCTGAAACACGTGTATTTCGGTTTTTACGTGGACTCGGCGACGGGGAAGAAGCTGTCCAGCCGGGACAGCGTATCGAATGTCTACAAGCTGATTGAGCTGTCAAAACAATATTTCTACGACCGGATCGAGCCTAAAGAGGAGATGAGTGACCGTGAGCGTGCTCACGCGGCCCACGAGCTTACCATCGGGTCTCTGGTCTTTAACGATCTGAAACAAGACATCAAGGGTGCCGTGGATATCAACGTCGCCACACCCGAAGACACCGTACGGGGTTTTGAACAGTCGGGGGGGGCGTATGTCGTGTACGCCGTCTGCCGGGCACGGAGCATCTTGCGTCAGCACGGGGCCAAGCCTATGCCGCTAAGCGCGATCGATAGGTACGAGCTTTCGAATCAAGAAGCGCATCTGCTGCTTACCCTGCAGTTAATGCCGGATCGGGTTATCGCAGCGACCCTCAAGTGTGAGCCAACCATCCTGATCAGGCACCTGCTTGATGTGGCAAAGCAGTACAACTCGTATTACGCCTCGGCCCCCGTGATCTGCGACGGGGTCGCCAATCCGGCAAGGCTGCTTATCACCCACGCTGTTGAGTTGGCGATCAACAGCGGCTTAAACATCTGTCACGTGAAGTGCCCGGACCGCATCTAGTCGCTGATAGGCAACGTATTTGAACTGTCAGATTAAATTGTTTTTGTGACGGGGCGCGAACAGGATTGGCCGTGGGATCGCCCTGGCTTTAGGCGAGGCCGGCGCCAGTATTTTTGTCGCCGCGCATACGGATCGTGACATGCTCAATACAGTGATCGACATGCTCGGGCAGTACAAGGTCTGTGCATCAGGGGTGCTGCTTGATTGTCAGGACTCAACGGGGTTAACGCACTCTTCGAACGAGCAGGGCGGGATATGGGGTGACCTGCCCCCACGGTTGATATCGATTTCTATGCGAACCCAAGGAGTGTGTTCCTGGGTAGAGGAACCCGGCTCTTCTACGAGCCACGCTTCGGGGCCGGCGGGCGATAACCCGGCGACGAGTACGGCTTGGCCGTGTTGTACTGCACACGCCAACGCTCGATCAAGACTTTCGCCTCGTGCGGCGTGTCGAACACCTCACCTCCAGCAGCTCGTCGGCCAGTTGAGTAAAAACTCGCTGTAACTGGATTCCCAAGCGTCCACGACGTTGAAGGAAGCGAAGGTGGTCGAGGCCTTCGACAAGGACCACGACGGTGAGTCGGACGCGGAAGACTGCGTCACCCGTCACACGTTCGACCTGGCGTCCAACCGTCGGACCCCCATCAAAGGCACGGGCAACTACGACAACGCAGGCTTCGCGGCCGACGAGACGACGACCTGCACCTACGACGCGTACGACAGCCTCATGATCCACCGAATTCAGCCGGAACGAGAGTTCACACACACGTTCTGAAGCCTTTATGCAACAAGCCGCACCTGGGTGCGGCTTGTTGCAAAGTCGGTCGAACAGGCCCACAGGGATTTGAACCCCGACTAACTGGACCAGAACCAGTCGTGCTACCGTTACACCATGGGCCTAGGTGTAAAGCTTTATAAATGCTATGGCGGCCCCGTTAGATCGTCAATCAAATTCCGAGGACTTGAGGGCCGCGATCGTCGCCGCCCGGTCGTCGGCCCCGAAGACGGCCGAGCCCGCCACGACCATGTCGATGCCCGCGGCGACCGCATCGGGCGTGGTCTGCGGGTCCAGCCCTCCGTCCATCTCGAACCGCACCGTGTCCGGCAGCTTCGGCGACAGCTCGCGGACCTTGTCGAGCACCCCGGGGATAAACTTCTGCCCGCCGAAGCCGGGGTGGACGCTCATGGCCAGCACCATCTCGACGTGATCGACCAGGTGTTGCACCGACGCGGCGGTTGTCGGCGGGTTGAAACAGACGCCTGCGGTGCAGCCGGCCTTCTTGATCTGATCGATCAGGTCGAACTCGTGGTGCTGTTTGCGTCCGGCGGTCGCCTCGATGTGGAACGTAATGTGGTCCGCCCCGGCGTCGGCGAACGGGTCGACGAACGTCTCGGGGTTCGTCACCATCAGGTGCACGTCGAAGTACACCTCGGGGAAACGTTTACGCAGCGACGCCATCACCGGCGGGCCCATCGAGAGGTTGGGTACGAAGTGGCCGTCCATGATGTCGACGTGGATCCCGTCCGCCCCCTTATCGAGCACATCGGCCACGTCGTCGCCCAGCCGGGTGAAGTCGGCGGCGAGGATCGACGGCAGGATCAGCGGGCGGGACGGCTTTTCGGAGGGGTTAATCATGCGGTGATGGTAGCGTGCGGCGAAACGATTGCCCGGCCCAGGCCACCGACCGCCGGGCGAATAACGAACCGATGCCCGCCTCTAAAAGTCCAGCCTCAACCCGATCCGAAGAAACGCCGCGTCGTCGAGGCTGCGCAGGCCTTCGTCGTCGAACGTGTCGAAGCCGGTGGTGAACTCCTGGTCGAAAGCCCAGCCGGCGGAGAAGCTCCACTTCCACCCGTCGGCCGGGGTCCAGTCGACCCCTGCCGAGACGCGGTCCTGCTCGAAGAAGATGCGGTCGTTTTCGGCTCCGTCGATGTGGTACGCCCGGTTCGTCGCGTTGTACCGGGTAAAGACGGTCCACCGGTCGTCGATCGCGTACTTCACCTCGGCACGACCGCCCAGCGGTAACAGGTACGTGATGTCGAACGTCCACCGGTCATCCGGTTGGTAGTAGATCGTCGAGAACGGCAGCCCGAGCGAGTAGCGCAGCTTCGGCGAGACAAACACTGAGTACTGCAAACCCGGCAGCGGAACGTCCGGCAGTACCGCCCGGCTGCCGTCGAAGTCCAATAGCAGCGTCAGCGCGGTCCGCTGGTCGAGCCGTTTGGTCGCCACGATGCTGCCCAGGCCGTAGTACCCGTCTTCGTCGGTGTAGGGCAGGGTGCTGGCGTTGCCGAAGCCGCCGGAGACCGACACGTCCCAGCCCTCGATCACCTCGCCGAGGTTCATGCCCACCGCCACGGCGGTGCTGTTCAATCGCTCGGGCAGCAGAGGGTCGCCCGAGTCGATCTCCGTGTGGTCGTAGAGCCAGCCGAAGGTGAGGCCCCGCGGGTCGTTGGGGTCGAGGCGCAGCCGGCCGAACGATACCCCGCGGGCGAGGTTGGTGTCGCCGCCGAAGGATTCGGACTCCGTCTGTAGGCCGATGAAGTAGTTGGTCGCGCTGAAGCGTTGCTCGGGCTGCCAAGGCACCGCGATCAGTGCGCTGCCCACCTGGGCGTTGGCCCCGGTGGCGACGAGCAAGCAACAGGTCGCGATGAGCAGCAGGCAACGGTTCACGCGGAGGGTTTGCATAGTGCTTAGTTTATCCGGATCGGGTGCCGGGGAGGGGGGATTTCTCAGCGTCGGGGCTTTGAAAACCCTCGTGTGCGGGTTACGCTCATGACTCGGGAATTGATAATTTATGGATATGCCGCGCTCGCGGCTCGATGGGGTGCTCGAAATGTTTGATCAATGGTATGGGCGGTCTGGATTCGTGGTGACGGGGCTGCTGGCGGTAGGGCTGGTGGCCTGTGGCGATGGCGGTGGCCAGGCAACAAACACGGCCGAGGACGAAGCCGGGGCGGATGGGGCGTCGTCCATGGCGTTGACCCAGGAACTGACTCCCGAGGAGGCCGAACACCTCGCGGCGTTCCGAGCGCAGCGTGATCAAGAAGACGCAACCGCCACCAACCCCGGCGCCTCGCGGACGGAGACGGCGGAGCCCACTCCCAAGGAATCAGAAGCGACCGTCTCCGCCCCCGGGAACACGCCTCACGCCAATGCCGGCGGGACGCAGGCGGCCGCGGCAAACGCGACCGTCTTCCGCGAACACCACATCACCGACCCGGGGATGAACAACACCGTCGCCTCGACGCTGCTGGTGCCCGAGGGCTGGGCCGTCGAGGGCGGCATCACCCGGCCCGCGCCGCAGTACTACTCGAACCCCGTCCTGCTGGACGTCAAGGTCACGGCCCCCGACGGCCGGCAGGCCCACTTCTTCCCCAGCATGTCGTTCGAGTTCAACACCC
Source organism: Planctomycetota bacterium (assembly GCA_039033595.1). GTDB lineage: Bacteria > Planctomycetota > Phycisphaerae > Phycisphaerales > Phycisphaeraceae > Algisphaera. The sequence goes on from JBCCCG010000014.1 coordinate 34,363, forward strand.
AGCAGCCCGGCCAACTCTTCGCGCCGACCGGCGACGGCAACATGACCTACCCCCTGCCCGAGACGCCGGGGCAGTGGATCATGGAACTCGCCCGCCGGCAGCCCGACCCGACCGTGAGCAAACTCCAACTCGTCTCCGAAGAAATGGAGCCCACGCTCACCCGGCAGCTTCAACAACAATCGGCCCCGCTCTATCAGATGATCCAGGACGGCAAGCCCATGGCCATGCAGACCGGTGTCGACATGGCCTTTGACACCCAGGCCACCGTGATCACGCTGCGCTACACCCAGAACGGCATCGACCTTGAGGAGTCGATCCTCATGACGTGGCAGTACTTCGTGAACCTGTGGCAGGGGCAGGTCACCGGCGGCAAGTGGGGCGTCGGGCTGATGCTCAGCAGCCGGGGCCCGGTCGGCACGGACTACGCCAACGACCCCGAACTCATGGCGATCTTCCATTCGGTCCGCGTCAACCCCCAGTGGCAGAACGAGATGAATCGGTACTGGGCCGAACTCGCCCGCATCCGCAGCAAGGGCGCCGCCGACCGTAACCGCGACTGGCAGGCCCACAACGCCAAGATGCAGCAGATCAACAACGAAACCAGCGATATCATCAGCCGGGGCTGGAGCGACCGCCAGGCGATCCGCGACGCGGGGTTCGAACGCAGCATCGACGCGGTCCGTGAGGTCACGCCGTACCAGACCCCGTCGGGCGAGACCGTCAAGCTGCCGAGCTTCTACGACAACGTCTACACCGACGGTAACGGCCGGTACGTCCTGACCAACGACCGGTTCTACAACCCCGACGGTGACGTGAACATGACCGGCAGCTGGCAGCGCATCGAGGCGGCGCGTTAGCGCCGATCCGTTCACTCTTTGGCCGGGCCACGCCGAGGGAGGTTGCCCGATCGCGTCTCGGTCGGGCCGTAGATCCAATCAATCCGTTCTACGACCACTTGCGGATCGAAACCCGTCGGCCGTCGTCCTCGGCCGAGCGCTCGCAGGCGTCGAGGTAGGCCTGGATCTGCGCGCCGCGGACGATGTCCGCCTGGTCGTTGTGGCCGGTCTTGATGGAGCGTATGAAGCGTTGGTAGTTGTTGGGCGTGGGCTTGACCTCGATGTTCTTCCACTCGCACTTGTGGCGGGCTTTGCCGAGGCAGGTGCGCAGGGTGGTATAGCTCTGTTCGAGATCGATCTCGAGAGCGCCTTCGGTGCCGTAGACCCCGAGGGCGACTTGGTTGGGGTGCCCGGTGGCCCAGCGGGTGGTCTCGATGCTGCCCAGGCCGCCGTTGTTCAGGTCGAACTCGATGAGCACCGAGTCGTTGGCGTCGAGCTTGTTGCCTTTGTAGGACGTCATCGATCTCCCGGTGTCGGGGTCGACTTTGGGGAAGTTGCGGGTGGTGCAGCGCAGCGCTTTGATATCGCCGGCGACGGCGCTGGTGAAGTCGAGGATGTGGCAACCGATGTCGCCGAGCGTGCCGCCGGCTGCCTTGCCCCCTCCGGGCGGGATCTGCTGGCGCCACAGCCAGCCCTCGCTGATCGGGGTGCCCCACACCTTGCTCGCGAGCCACGCCTGCAGGTACTTGCCCGTCGCGTGGCGGATCGCGCCCAGCCGGCCGGCCGCGACGGTCTGGATCGCCTTCTGAAACGCGGCCGAGTCGCGGTAGCTGAAATTGACCATGTGGATCGTGCCGTGCTCCTTCGCCGCCGCCTGCGCGGCGCGGGCGACCTTGCGTGCGTCGGCCAGGTTGGTGGTCAACGGCTTCTCGCACAGCAGGTGCCGGCCCGCCTTGAGTGTCTTCAGCGACAGCTCGGCGTGAAACGCATCGGGTGTGACGATCGACACCGAGTCGCAGGCGTCAAGCAACGCATCGACGCTGGGCAGCGCGTGCTTCACCACGTGCTTCTCGGCGAACGCCTCGGCTCGGCCGGGGGCGACGTCGAAGCAGCCGAACAACTCGACGCCGCGGATTTGAGTGAACTGCGCGGCGTGAGCGCGGGCCATCCCGCCGGTCCCGATGATCCCGTGCTTGATCTTGGCCATGGCCGCAGTGTACGTCGAAGACCGCCCGGGGTCATGAGCCCGGGGCCAAACGCGGCGGCGGCCGGTTTATTTGTCGTCGAGCAGTTCCACGCTGGCGAAGCTCTTGCCTTCGAGCATCTCGAGGCTCGCGCCGCCGCCGGTGCTGACATGGCTGACCTGGTCGGCGAAGCCGAGCTGTTCCACGGCCGCGGCGCTGTCGCCGCCGCCGATGATGCTCGTCGCGTCACCGTCGGCGATGGCCTGGGCGACGGCCTTGGTGCCGGCGTCAAACGGCGGCATCTCGAACACGCCCATCGGGCCGTTCCAAATCACGGTCTTGGCGCCCTTGACGAGGTCGGCGTACATCGCCGCGGTCTCGGGGCCGATGTCCAAGCCCTCGAACCCGTCGGGGATCGTGCCGGCCTTGACGACCTGCTTGTTGCAGTCGCCCGAGAAGGCGTCGCCGGCGTGGGTGTCGACCGGCAACACGAGCTTTTCGCCGCCTTTCTCGATCAGCGACTTGGCGAGGTCGGTCTTATCCGGCTCGACCAGCGAGCCGCCAACCTTGCCGCCCTGGGCCAGGCTGAACGTGTACGCCATTGCACCGCCGATGAGCACCTGGTCGCAGATGCCCAGCAGGTTCTCAATCACGTTGATCTTGTCGGAGACCTTGGCGCCGCCGAGGATCGCGACGAACGGCCGCTGCGGGTGGGCCAGCGTGTCGGCGAGGTACCGGATCTCCTTCTCGACGAGGAACCCGACCACGGCAGGTTTGCCCGCGCTCTTCATGGTCTTGGGTACGGCGTACATCGAGGCCTGCGTGCGGTGGCAGGTCCCGAAGGCGTTGTTGCAGTACACGTCGCCGAACGAAGCGAGTGCGGTGTTGTAAGCCGGGTCGTCGCCCTTCTTCTCGCCGGCGTTGAAACGCACGTTCTCGAGCACCAGCACCCCCCCGGGGGGCAGCGCCGCGACCTTGGCCGCCGCGTCGTCGCTGGCGGTGTCGGCGGCGAGTTCGACGGGTTTGCCCAGGAGCTCGCTCAGCTTGTCCGCGGCGGGCTTGAGGCTGTACTTCGGGTCGGGGGCACCCGACGGCCGGCCCAGGTGCGACATGATGATCACGCTGCCGCCGGCGTTGAGCGCGTGCTCGATCGTCGGCAGGGCCATCCGCACCCGTCGGTCGTCGGTTACGTTCTTGGCGTCGTCCAGCGGGACGTTGAAGTCGCAACGCATCAGTACTTTTTTGCCGGCGAGGTCGAGGTCGGCGATGGTTTTCTTGGCCATGGCGTACAGCTCCTGAAAAGGGGGAGAGCGTACTTTAATCGAAGCCCGCCGCCGCGGGGAGGGCTTGGCGGGAGCGGATGCTCGGTGTAAATCCAGTGTGAGCGGGCCGCGGGCAGCAAATTGGTTCCTATACTCCGGACATGACGATTAAACTCACTCGACGGAAAGCGATCGGCTCGGCGGTCGTGGGGTTGGCCGGACTCACGGCGGGCGTTGCCCGGGCGCAGGACGCCGGGGGCGGCTCCCCGCCCGCGGCGGCGTTGCCCACCGCCAACGTCGGCGTCTACCACACCAAGGTCGGCGAGATCGACGTGGCCCTGGTCAACGACGGCTGGTTCAATTTCGACCCCATCCACCCCTCGCTCGGCGGCAACGTCGACCCGAAACAGGTCGCGGACGTGATCCGTGAACACCACGCCCCGCCCGACGGCCGCGCCCACATCCAGGTCCTGCTCGTCCGCCACGGCGACCGTGTCGCGCTGATCGACGCGGGCAGCGGCCACACCTTCGGGCCCACCGCCGGACGACTGATCACGAACCTGCGCACCCTCGGCATCGAGCCCGAACACGTCACCGACATCCTCGTAACCCACGCTCACCTCGACCACGTCGGCGGCCTGACCACGCCCGACGGGGTGGTCGCGTTCCCCAACGCCGCGGTCCACGTCACCGACGCCGAGCGAAAGTTCTGGGCCTCGAACCCCACATTGGAAGAATCGGGCGTGCCCGAAGAGATGAAGCAGGCCGTAATCAAGATCGCTAACGACACGATGTCTGCCGTGGCCGACCGCGTGCAATCCGTCACCCCCGGCCGGGAAGTCCTTCCGGGGGTCACGGCGGTGGAAGCGGCGGGCCACACCCCCGGCCACGTCGTCTACCGCATCGCCGACGGCGACGAATCATTGTTGTTTGTCGGCGATTTGATCTTCTTCCCGCCCCTGACCACCATGAACCCCGACTGGTACGTCGCTTTCGACAGCGATCGTGCCGCCGCTGCGGCGACACGGTTCCGCCTGATGGACATGATCGCCACCGACCGCCAGCGCATCTGCGGCTCGCACCTGCCTTTCCCCGCCTTCGGTCACCTCCGCGCTGCGGGCGGCGGCTTCGACTACCTCCCCGAGATCTGGCGGTTCGAGGTATAGGCCAACGGGTTAATTAACCAACAGACCGGTCGGCGTGACTGGCGTGGCGCTTGGCTCGGCGCAGGGATCGGCTTACGCTGAAAGCTGATCGGCCCAATGCCGGTCTGCATTTTTTTTCGCGGCCGACCGTCCGTTGTTCGCCGCTTGTGGTTTACGAAAGGGCTGAGCGATGGTCGAGCCGATGGTCGAGCGGGTCCGGGTTTTTACGGGGTGGTTAACGGGGCTGTGCGTCGGCGTTGCGGCGTTGGTAGTGGCCGCCGAGCCGGCGGACCGGCCGAACGTGTTGTTCATCGCGGTCGACGACCTGAAGCCGGCGATCGGTGTGTTCGGCGACCCGGTCGCGCAGACACCGCACATGGACCGGCTGGCGGCCCGCGGTACCGCGTTCATCAACGCGCACTGCCAGCAGGCGGTGTGCGCGCCGTCGCGGGTCAGCTTGCTCACCGGGCTGCGGCCCGACGCGACGCGGGTGTGGGACCTCAAGACTCGCTTCCGCGAGCACCTGCCGGACGTGGTGACGTTGCCCCAGCGGTTCAAGCGGGTGGGGTACGCGTCGGTGGGGATGGGCAAGATCTTCGACTTCCGCAGCGTCGAGGACCCGCAGACGATGGACCCGATCTCCTGGACCGAGCCGTTCGAGGGTGTGCCCGCGCCGGCGAACCAGACGTTCTCCTACCGCAATCCCGAGATCGTGCGACACATCGAGCATGCCCTGGCGGAGGCCGAGGACCCGCCGACGGGATGGAGCGAGCGGCTGAAGCTGATTTTCCCTGACGGGCAGCCGGCGTTCGAGCGGGCCGACGTCCCGGATTCTGAATACCAAGACGGGGCGATGACCGACCTGGCGGTCGAACGGCTGGCGGGTTTCGCCGCGTCGGGTGAACCGTTCTTCCTGGCGGTCGGCTTCAAGAAACCGCACCTGCCGTTCAACGCCCCGGAACGGTACTGGCGGATGTACGATCGCGACGCGCTGCCGCTGGCCGAGTTCACCCGGGCACCCGGGGGTGCGCCGGACTACGCGCCACAGCCCGGCTGGGAGCTGCGGTTCGTCTACGACGTGCCTAAGACCGGGCCGATCCCACTGGACCTGCAGCGCGACCTGGTCCACGGCTACTACGCCACGACCTCGTTCATCGACGCCCAGGTCGGCCGGCTGCTTGACGCGCTGGACGAGCACGGTCTGGCTGACGACACCGTCGTGGTGCTGTGGGGCGACCACGGCTTCCACCTGGGCGACCACGCGATCTGGTGCAAGCACACGAACTACGAGCAGGCGACCCGATCGCCGCTGATCGTGGTCGCGCCCGGTATCGGCGTGCCGGGCGGGGTCAGCGACGCGCCCGTCGACCTGCTGGACGTCTACCCGACACTGATGGACCTGGTGGGACTGGAGCCGGCCGGCGAGCTGCACGGCGTGTCGCTGCGGCCGATCCTGCACGACCCGTCGGCGCGGGTCAAAGCACTGGCGACGAGCCAGTACCCGCGCGGCAGCGAGACGGGCCCGCTCATGGGCTACGCCTACCGAAGCGAGCGGTACCGATTGGTGCAGTGGCGGCGGCTCGCCGAGCGTGGGGCGGCCGAGATTGCCGGGTCGGTGGTGGCGACCGAGCTCTACGACTATGCGGCCGATCCGTTGGAGACGCGCAACCTGGTTGACGACCCGGCCTACGCCGACGTCCTGGTCGAGATGCGGACGCTAGCCGCGGCCCACCGCGACGCCACGCTTCCCTGAATCGCGGCGCCTGCCGCCGCGCGGCCCGACACATTTCGGCGCATTTCGGTACCACATCGATCATATTTCAATCCCACGTTTAGCGGTGACGCGTACCGTCGCGCGGCATACGCGGCGGGTCTCTCAAACTCTAGATGTGGATTGGAAGGCGTCAGTCGGCGGGGGGGAGAGCTGGTCGTAGGGCCGCTTGGACAGGTCGAGGTCGGCGGTGACGAACTGGCGGGGGAAGCCCAGCGCGATCGGGGCCAGTTTGTTGATGTTTTGCTGCTCGGCGGTCAGGTCAAAGCTTGGCGCCTTCCCACCCTTGATCACGACGAACCCCGACTGGTACGTCGGCTTAGACACCGACCGCCAGCGCATCTGCGGCTCGCACCTGCCATTCCCCGCCTTCGGCCACCTCCGCGCCGCGGGCGGCGGCTTCGACTACCTCCCCGAGGTCTGGCGGTTCGAGGTCTGACCCGGCTTCGGTGGGCGATTAACCGATCCTGCAGGGCCAAACCGTTTGCCTTGCCGTGGGCTGATCTAATTATTGGTTTTCATTGGGGCAACAAGTTCGATGGTGTTGCCGTCGGAGTCGCGGAGAAAGGCGAGACGTTTTTGCAGCCGTGGATAGTTGAACGGCTCAGCGATGTTTTCCACGCCCTTAGCCACGGCCTCCGCATAGGCAGCGTCGAGATCGTCCACCGCCAAGCAGAGGTGGCGGTAGCCGCCTACATTGAAGTCGCCCGGTAGTGTCTCGGGCGGCGCCGGCATCTTCGCGTTCGGGCTCCCGACGATCTCCAGCCGTACGCCCGAGGGGTGGACCAGGTAGCAGAGCTTGGCGCCCGGGACCACGTCGGGGGCTTCCCACTGCTCTTCGAACGCGAAGCCGAAGGCGTCGCGGTAGAACGCGGTAAGGCGGTCGTAGTCGGCGGTGACCAGGCAGGCGTGATCGATGGCCATGCCGGCAAACGCCGAGGCGTTTTCGTCGACCGGGATGGTGTACGCGTTGGCCCCGCTCGGCGCCGTGCCGATGGGCGCAGACACGTGTTCGTGGGCGATCTTCCAGCCGTCGCCGACGCGTTCCCACACGACCGTCTGCCGCATGGGGAAGTCGATGACACCGCCGTCTTTTCGGATGGCGTGCAGGCGGATCACTCCAGTCGTCCAGGCGACGCCCCCGCCTCGTCGGCGGACTTTGACGGGCTCGGTCGAGGTCAGCGTCATCGAGGCGAGCCCGGCGAATAACTCTCGGCCGTGCTCGATCATGGTCTCGCGCCCGGTGAAGGTCTCGGGCAGGATCGCCTCGATGAAGACAAGCTGCGGGTCGCCGGCGTAGAGCTCGCGGATGGCGGTTTCGTCGAGCGTGCCGTCAGCACTGGTCCAGGCGTCGCAGTACCGATCGATCAGAGCGGCGAACGTGCCTTCCGCGGTGTCGCCGGCTCGAGACGCCAGGCCGGCCTTGGCGTCTACGGGGGCTACGTCTCCGGCGGCGGGCGCGACGGGGACGGGTGGACGGCCGTCGTAGCGTTGGGCGGCTTCGCCCTTGACGGTGATGGCGGTGAGATGTTCGTGGGCGATCCGCCAATCGCGGCCGTTGCCGGGATCGATGTCATGCCAGATATGTGTGCCGTGTTGCGCTCCGGTGTAGGTCTCACCGTCGCGGATGCCGGTGCCCCAAAAGTTCAGGGCGCTCCAAGCCAGATCACCGCTGACCTCGACGCGTAGCACGTCCATCTTCTCGATCGTCCAGCCGGGGAAGCTGTCGTTGACGTCGCGGTTCCAGACGGTGCGGTAGCCGTCGACGCCGTCGATCTGGGTGCTGGCCCACGCGGGGACGTACTGGTCGAAAGTGAGCATCTCGTCGCCGCGCTCGGTCGGCATGAAAATCTGCGGGTATCGGTCGATGTCGAAGACTTCGCCGCGGCCGGTCATAGAGAACATGTGCCGCCAGGCTTTGAGCTTGTCGACGACGGCTCTCTGGTCCGGCGAAAGCTCGTCGATAAGCACCCGGGTGGGCGTGGAGCGTTTTGCCGCGCTGGAATCGGGCTCGGCAACTGCAGCTGGGCCGAGCATCGCCGCGATGATTATTGGGGCGGTAGTCCGTAGAACGAGAGCTGATTTCATATTGCAATTCTTGGCTAAGTCGTTGGAAAATTGATGACGCGGCTCGGGGTGTTGCTTCAGACGAGGCTGTTGAGGATGCCACCGTCGACACGAAGCCCGGAGCCGGTGATGGCCGAGGCGTGGGGCGAACAGAGGAACGCGACCAGCGCCGCGGTTTCCTTGGGCTCGGCCCAGCGGGCGATCAGCGAATCGGGGCGCTGTTCAGGGATGAAGGCGTCTTTAACCTGCGCGGGCTCGAGCCCCTGTTGCCGAGCGATGTCGTCGACGAACCCGGCAACGCCTTCGGTCCAGGTCGGGCCGGGCAGGACGGCGTTGACGGTGACACCGCTGCCCTTGGCGGTCTTGGCCAAGCCACGCATCAGGGCGAGCTGAGCGGTCTTGGTCACGCTGTAATGGATCATGTTGGGATCGACATTGACCGCCGACTCGCTGGACACAAAGACGATGCGCCCCTTATCTCGCTCGATCATCCCCGGCAGGATCGCGCGGCAGAGGCGGATCCCCGAGAGCACATTGACCCGAAAGAACCGCTCCCAGGTCTCGTCGCTGATCTGATCGAAGCTCTGGGTTTCAAAAATCGCGGTGTTGTTGACAACTATGTCGAGCGGGCCGTGGGCTTCTGCGGTGTCGAGCACTTGCCGGACGCCGTCGGCGGTGCCGAGATCGCCGACCGCGGCGTAAACCGTCCCGAGGGCCGAGAGGTCTGCGACAACGGGAGCGACCGAGCCGGCGGACCGGCCGTTAATCGAGACGGTCGCCCCTTCGCGGAGCAGCGTTTCGGCAATCGATCGACCGATGCCCGAGGTCGATCCAGTCACGAGCGCGTGCTGCTGATGAAGACTAAAGTCCATGTTGAGGGTTCCGATTAGGGTGGATCGCCAGCGGCACCAAGCGTCTGAGGCGATTCGAACAAGGTCTTTACGATTTGATTCGCAGGAGGGCAGCCCAGTGTTGATGACCCAGGCGGGGGTGGGTCAACCCGCGGGGTGGAGCTGCCCGTAGGGCCGCTTGGGCAGGTCGAGGTCGGCGGTGACGAACTGGCGGGCGATGCCCTGCCGCAGGAAGTCGTGGGGGAAGCCCAGTGTGATCGGGGCGAGTTGCTCGATCTCGGCGAGTTGCTCGGCGGTCAGGTCGAAGCCCAGCGCCCCGTACGACGAGGTGAGGTGCTCGACGGTCCGCGGGCCGGTGATGATCGACGGGACGTACGGCCGCGACAGCAGCCAGTTGAGCGCGACCTGGGCCACGGTCTTGCCGTGGGCGTCGGCGATTTTTTGCAGCCCCTCGATGAGCTGGACGCGATCTTCGTTCCATTTCATCTGGCGCATGCCCACGCCCTGCTGGTCGCCTTTCTCGACCGCCTCGAGCTCGGCCCGGCCGTACTTGCCGCTGAGCACGCCGCCTTTGAGCGGCGACCACGGCAGCAGCCCGAGGCCCAGTTCGGCGCACATCGGCGCGATGTCGCGCTCGATGTCGCGGGTGATCAGCGAGTACTCGACCTGGGTGGCGATCGGCCGGGTCAGGGCGTGGCACTTGGCGTAGGTGTGCAACTCGGCGATCTTCCACGCCGGGGTGTCGCTGACCGCGACGTAGTGGATCTTCCCGGCCCGTACCAGATCGTCGAAGGCACGGATGATCTCGTCGGTCGGCGTCGTGAAGTCCCAGATGTGCAGCCAGTACAGGTCGATCGCCTCGACCTGCAGGCGTTTGAGCGAAGCCTCGAGCGCGGTGATCATCGACTTGCGGTGGTTGCCGCAGGCGTTGGGGTCGTGTTCACGGCGGACGAGGCTGTACTTGGTCGCCAGGACGAAGCGGTCGCGTTCACCGTGGTCCTTCATGAATTCGCCAAGGTAGGTCTCGCTCTGGCCGTCGGTGTAACGGTCGGCGGTGTCGATGAAGTTGCCCCCGGCCTCGGCGTAGCTCCGGAAGATGGCGTGCGAGTCGTCCTTGCCCGCCCCGGTGCCCCAGGCGTCGCCGAAGTTCATCGTGCCCAGGCACAACGGGCTGACGCGCAGGCCCGAGTCGCCGAGCAGTTGGTAATCGGTCAGGGAAGCGGGAACGGGTTGGGTGGGTGATGGCAAGGCGAGGCTCCTGGCTTCGTGAGAGGATTTACAAAGACACGTATAGCGAAGTCTAGGTGGGGGTGACTGGTTTTGTCAGAACCGCCCGCCGGTGACGAGCGTGTCGCAACTTCTGGATTTAACGGATGCGGGGATGGCGAGACGGCCCCCGGTTGAACAAGAAGTGACCCAGCGTGGTCATGAACGCGGCCGCCTCGTCGGCGTCGCAGCCCGCACCGCTACATTTTTGCCTTGGATCGCTTCGATTCTGCGTGCTAAAGCCGTTTTCGTCGGTATACGGCCAGGGGATTGATCCGCGTCTGGTTAGCCCCGATCGTGACAACGGAGCCAGGCACAGGGCTGACTCACCGGCTTCGAATCGGTTGGAGTCGCCCCCATGCCGCCGGGATGGGATTCGAGGTTTGACGCGTCCTACGAATCTCTGGTCTTTGTTGAAGAAAGCCGTAAATTATTATGTACTTCAACTGCTTCCTGACCGGTACCGCGTATCACACGCCTCGATCAATTTCCCCTTTCGTTAATGGAATCGCTCATGCCTTCCTCGTTCGCTGTTTTGTCGATTATTCTGTTCGCGGCCCTAGGTTGTCATGCCGTCGAGCCTGTGAATAAAGTGGCTGACAAGCCGCTGTTCCGCGACCCGGTGTACGACGGCGCCGCGGATCCGGCGGTGATCTGGAACCGCCAAACCCAGTCGTGGTACATGCTCTACACCAACCGCCGCGCCAATCTCGCGGCCGATGCGGAAGACAACCGCGGCGTGAGCTGGGTCCACGGCACACACATCGGCATCGCCGAATCGAAGGACGACGGGGCCACGTGGGCGTACGTGGGAGCTGCGGACATCGACGTCGCCGACGGCCAACCGCAGACACACTGGGCCCCCGCGGTGATCGAAGGCCGGGGCGAGTACCACATGTATCTGACCCACGTCCCGGGGATATTCGAAAACTGGGCCCATCCACGGGAGATCGTCCACCTTACCAGTGACGATCTGCTCCGCTGGGAAAAGCAGTCCGTGTTGGAGTTGGCTTCGCCCCGCGTGATCGACGCGGCGGTGCTGCGGCTGCCCGGCGGCCGCTGGCGGATGTTCTACAACGAAGAGGACAGCGGCAAAGCGGTGTTTTATGCCGACAGCGACGACCTCTACACGTGGCAAGACAAGGGCCGGGCGTTTGACGGGCCGCCGGGCGAGGGGCCGGTCGCTATCAGGTGGCAGGGCCATTACTGGATGATCGTTGACGAGTGGAAAGGGCTAGCGGTCTATCGCAGCGCCGACGCCGTGTCGTGGGAGCGACAAGACGGCTCGCGTCTGCTGGCCGAGCCGGGGACGGGGCCCGACGACGAGGTCAAGGGCAGCCACGCCGACGTCGTCGTGAGCGCCGACGGCCGGGCATACCTCTTTTATTTTACCCATCCCGACCGAAAGCCCGGCATGCGGCTCGATCGCTACCCGCTGCGCCGCAGCTCGCTGCAAGTCACGGAACTCAAGCTCATCGACGGCCGGCTAAATTGCGACCGCGACACACCGACGGCTATCGAACTCGTTCCAAACAACTAGGTATTTCGGTGGCCGTGAAGCCGTAGGCAGACGCGTCGTGTCCGTCATGATGAGCAAGGACCCCCGTCTCGTACAGGCCGGCAACGGTTGTTTACTTGCGCAGGCCCATCTTCATGGGGTGGGGAGGATGCGTCCTTCGTCGGTCCACCGCATCGGCAGGATCGCGGGACGCCGATCAAGGGGGCGGGCCGGATTGGTCGATCGTGGGTTGCCGAAGAAACTCGACCACCATCGCTCGTCATGGTCGCGGAAGAAGTTGTTGTGTCCACCCCCACGGATCGCGACGTAGCGCGGGCCGTATGGCCCCTCGAACCGATCGGCGGTGGCGACGACGCAGTCGTAGTCCCAACGCCGGTAGTTGGGCCGGTCTTCGTTCGCGACGGCGTAGAGGATCTCGCCGGTCGTTTTGTCCTGAAAGGACCACGCGGCTAAGGCCAAGTGATATTTCCCGTTGGCCTTGAAGACGTAGGCGCCTTCGAGGTACGGCTCGGGGTCCCAGGAAGTCTGCTGCAACCGGCGCGGTGGTCCCGCTAGTCCGTCGCGCTTCTCGTTCAGCGGCGCGTACCGGCCGTCGAGCTAGATGAAGTACACCGTGCCGTCGTCGTCGACGAAGAGCGACGAGTCGATGTCTGGAGTGATCGGACCGTCGGCCACATGAGCATACGGCCCTTCGGGTTTGCCGGTCTTGCTGCGCACCAGCACGGTCCCGTAACCGGGAGTCCAGTTCAGCGAGAACGTCAGCCAATACGTGTCGTCAAAAAAATGTATCTCTGGTGCCCACGCGGCCCGGCGGATCGGCGGGACTGGCTCGTTGGCGTCGTTGTCGCGTCGGCGTATCTCCCAGTGGTTCTCGGGCACCGGTTTGATCTCCGCGTCCCACGTGCCGTCCCGCTCGAACGACCAGATCAAACCCAGTTCTTCCCAGGTCTTCAGGTCGCGCGAACGCCATAGCGGTATCCCTGGATTGGTTGCCCAGCAGTGCCCCAGTTCGGGGTCCGGGAGCGTGCCGGTCAGGTAGTACCAGCCGTCGGGGGCGCGGAACACAAAGGTGTCGCGCAGCCACTGATCGAAAAGCGACGTCAAATCGGCTGATGGCGTCGCGGCAGCAATCGCCTGCTTCGAGTTCAAATCCTGTTCCAACGGCTCGGCGAGACAGGTCGCAAAGAGATTCAAAGCGACCACGCTCACGAGTGCACGATGAACGACTAAACGGCGTTGAGACACCGCCGCGATCCAAGTTTGGATCGATATTTTCCTTGATTGGCCAACGTTAGATAACCTGACCATGACCCCTCCCTTGGATTACATAAAGTCCACGGACCGACATCATGTCTTCGCATAACAAGTTCGAGCCGCGTGATGTACAGGTTATCGTGCCAACGATTGAATCCGCGAGTGCTTTAGGTCTTGCCGTTCTCGTTTCTAGTTTTGGCAACATCAAGAACAACCGTCGCTTTGTGGTTCACCGCCGCAGGGCGCTGGGGGCGAGGGGTTTGAACTTCACGATGCGGTAAGGCGGGTCGCTGGCGTCGTGGACTGTATAAGATAATGCGCGTACCTCAACTGCTAGAGCGAGGGTTGGTAACCGGCTCAAGCAGACTTGAGCCAATCCGCCACTCCACGGGTGGCCCGATGGTCGATGGTCGAGGGATTCGGGGGTCAAACCCGACGGCGGCGGGCGGTGAGCAGGCCACCGAGCCCGAGCAGGAGTATCGACGTGGGCTCGGGTACCAGCGTGATCGTCAGCGTCGCGTCGGGGGCGAATAAATCTTGATCGAAAGCGAAGCCGATGTTTAGCTCGAATTCGAAGGCGGAGCCGTCGGCGAGGAAGCCGCTCAGCGTGACGCCGCGACCGGTGATCGTGAAGGCTTCGCCGAGCGTAAGGTCGGTCAACTCGGCGCCGTCGAGAACGAACGAGGTGCCGAACAGGTTGACCGTACTACCGGAGAAAGCGAGGAAGCCGTCGCCGACGGTTCCGCCGGAGAGGTTGACCGTGCTGCCGGAGGAAGCGCCGAAGTTGTCGCCGATGGTTCCGCCAGAGATATTGACCGTGCTGCCGGATTCGGCGTCGAAGCCGAATTCGATGATGCCGCCGGAGATATTGACCGTGCTGCCGGAAAAGGCTTCGAAACTATCGCCGACGGTTCCGCCGGAGATATTGACCGTGCTGCCGGTGAAGGCGTTGGAGAAGTTGCCGACGGTTCCGCCGGAGAGGTTAATCTCGCCAGAGACGATCTCGAGGCCGTTGCCCACGGAGCCGCCTTCGATATTCAACGTGCCGTCGACGACCGCGAAGTTGGCGCCCAGCGTGCCCGTACCGGTTACGGTTAGGGATTCGCCTTCACGCAGGCCTTGGGTGAAGGTACCCGACGCGAGCACGCCCGGGTTAGCCGAGGGGGCCACGGCATCGGTCGTCAGGTTGGTGCTGCCCGGGAAGAAACTGTCGGATGCCTCCCCCGCGAAGATGAAAACACTGCCGTCGGTCAGCAGGCCGGTGAACAAATCGTTATTGCCCGTACCAAATCCGAAGCCGCCGGAGAGGTCGCTGATCGGCGAGCCGTTGAGCCGGAACTCGCCGCCGGAGAGGTTGACCGTGCTGCCGGATTCGGCGTCGAAGCCGATGCCGACGGTTCCGCCGGAGAGGTTGACCGCGCTGCCGGATTCGGCGTCGAAGAAGCTGCCGACGGTTCCGCCGGAGATGTTGACCGTGCTGCCGGATTCGGCGTCGGAGCTGCCGCCGACGGTTCCTCCGGAGATGTTGACCGTGCTGCCGGATTTGGCCTCGAAGACGAAGCCGACGCTCCCGCCGGAGATGTTGACTTCGCTGCCAGCGTTGGCGTCGAAGAAGTCGCCGACGCTCCCGCCGGAGATATTGACCTCGATGTTCGAGCCGGTGCCATCGGTCGGGCCGGCGCTGAAACTGAGAAGAATGTCGCCGCCATCGAAAAGGTTGAACTGGCTATTGGAGTTGAGGGTGTCGCCGCCGAGAGAGGTCGGCGTAATGAAAACCTCGCCCTCGGTGAAGTTGCCGTCGCCGACTTGGGTGCCGGTGGTGAGGGTGCCGGGGATGTCGGCGTCGGTGATCTCGAAGATCGACCCGGGGGGGACATTACCGATGTTGAATACGAAATCGAACCCGGCGGGGTCGGACTGGGCGGCAGCGGGGTTGGTGGAGGCCGCGAGGCCGGCGGTGAGGACGAGGGCGACGGTGGACGTCAGGGGTCCGGAAGGCTTCACGGGAGTCTTTCTCTCTTTCCTGGGAAGAACGGATCTCGGCGTGAATCAGAAATTACATGTTCGCCGGAGAATCGAATAATAACGCCCTTCCGATGGGAAACAAGGATTTCTTTGTGGCAACCAGGACGCTCTGGCCCGCCGTGGCAGGCGAGGCGTGGGGACGGAGCGTGGGGGGCAGACGGGGCGGCCCGGCGTTTGGATGGCTACCGACCAAGAACACTGGGGGCGAGGGGTTTGAACTTCACGACGCGGTAGGGCGGGTCGCTGGCGTCAACGCCGGCGTTGAGGCCCGGGTGCCGGTGCAGTTGGTTGACGTTGACGTAGTAGAACCCATCGGGGCCGTAGCTGATGCCGTCGGGCCACGGCAGCAGTTCATCGCTCTGCACCAGTTGTCGGTATTCGCCTTCGGGGGTCAGGACGCCGATGGCGTTGGCGGGCAGGTCGGTGATGTAGACGTTGCCGGCGGTGTCGACGTTGATCCCGTCGCTCACGGGCTTGGGGCCCACGCGCTCGACGCGGTCGGCGATTTGCTCGTCGGTGAGTTCGAAGTTGGCGAGGTCTTCGGCCTTGACCCGGTAGATACTTGTGCCGCGCATCGCGCCGAAATAGACCCACTCGAGCTGCGGATCGATGGTGATCGGGTTGAGGCCCGGCATCGGGTCGACGGGTTCATCGCTGCCGGGGAGGGGCGGGTTGAGGATGGGCTGGCCTCCGGCGTTGAAGTCGGCGTCCGGCTCGGCAAGCAGCAGTGGGTGAGCTTCGAGCCGGCGGATCGCTTCGCCGGTGGCGAGGTTGACCACGACGAACGCGGGCCGCGACGGATGCTCCGGCGTGGCCCCGGCCATGTCGGCGATGTAGGCCATCCGACGCTCGCGGTCGATCGCCATGTCCTGCATGAAACTGTTCTCGACGCCGGCGTCGATCTCCCACTGTTTGTACAGCTCTTCGGTGTCGGTCTGCCACGCGATCAGCTTGGGCGGGAACCCGGCGGCGGCGTTGCCGTTGTCGAGCATCCAGAGCGTGCCTTCCGCGTCGGCTTCGATGCCGATGATCGCGCTGATGCCCTCGGGCTTGTCGGCGTGCGGCGCGGTGGCCCAGCGGGCGTTGGGGTAGGCGCGTTGCGTGTTACCCGGCAGCAGCTCGACAACGTGTACCACCGGCGACTGGATCAGGTGTACGCTGGCGAAGATGCGGCCCGTGGGTCCGACCGCGATGTTGCCCGGCCGCTGCGCCATCTCGTGGACGACGGTGAGCTGGGGTTGGGTGACTTCGTCGGCGGCCGCCGAAATACTCGGGGAGCCCGTCGCGGTGAGCACGGCCAGCCCGCTGGAGAACACCAAACCCCGCCAGGCACGATCAAGGTGGAAATTAGGCATGTTGCATTTTATCCTTGGCCGAAGGTCCGGATCGCTCCGCCCGTGTCGGTCACGGCGTGAGCAAAACGGGGGTAGTTCAGTTCCACGGCGGCCCGGTGGGCGGCCTCGTTGCCGTCCGCGACCGCGTCGGTAACCATCGTCACGTGGTAGCCGAGTTCGACGGCGTGTCGCCCCGTCATCTCGACACAGGAACCCGAGAGCAGGCCGCACAGCACCAGCCGCTCGATGCCGCGGGCCTTGAGCAGGAAGTCCATATCGGTTGTGTTGAACCCGCCCGTGGTCCAGTGCTCTTGGCAGACCACGTCGCCGGGCTGAGGGGTGAATTCGTCGCGGATGGTGCCGCCCCAGCTGCCGTGGGCGAAGAGTTCGGCGTCGCGGACGGCGGCGTGCGACGGGTTGGGATGAAGCCAGCCGTCGTAGTCGCCGGGCTTGGGTCGGTGATGCAGCGAATAAAAGACCCATACGCCCGTGCTGCGGGCGGCGTGCATCAGCTTCAACATGTTTGGCACGGTGTTGAGCCGCTCGGCAACGGGCTTGATCGACTCCCAGCGCTTGCCGCCCTCGCTGATGAAGTCGTTATACGGATCGATGACGACCAATGCGGCAGCAGGACGTGAGCGAGGATTGATCGAGCGCTCGGGGCTTTCCGACGCTTGAGCCTGGGCGACCCCTGGAATCACCGTGGCGGCCGCCATGCCGGTGGTACGCAGCACGTCGCGTCGCGATAAACCAACGGATTCGGGCATGGCAAAAGACCTCTTTCGAGCAAAAATCAGTCCTGGTGATTCGGTCGGAGTTGCTGAGCGGCGACGCGATTGATGAGCTTGCCCAACATCGTTCGGCGGTCATTACCCGCAGCCCCGAGACGATGAGGGTGATCGGTTTCGAGTGTGAAAACGATGTGCTGTTTTTCGGCCTCGTTGACCACACCGTCAGCGAGCGCAGCGGACACCAGATCGCGGATCTGCACGAGGTATGCGCGCTGCGACGCCAACAACTGCTCCGCTGGACCAGGAGGGCCGTGGCCGGGGTAGATCGTCCGGGTGTCAGGAAAGCGTTGGGTGATCTCGTCGAGTTGCCGGATCATCGCATCCAGGTCAACGAAGGCGTTGGGGATAAAGCCGTTGACGACCATGTCTCCAGTGAAGAGTGAGCCGCTGGCGGCATGGTAGACCACCGCGTGGTCGGCGGCGTGACTGGGTCCGAGCACCACGACCTCAAATGCTTCACTGCCGATTTCGAGTGTTTCACCATCAGTCAACACGCGATCTGGCGCGGCGGCTGTGAGCTGCGGCTGTGTAGGGAAACGTTCGCCGTGGCGTTGCCGGCGCTTGACGTTGAAGCCCGCCGGGTCGTCGACGATGTCGCGAAGGGTCTGCTCGGCGGCATAACGCGGGGCCTCGGGGAAGCGCTCTGCGAAAACGGGTAGGCCACCGTAGTGGTCGCTGTGGCCGTGGCTGACGATCACGGCCAGCACCGGCCGGTCACCGATCAGACGAACCACACGTTCGGCCTCGGGCAGCAGGCGTTGCGTGTCGAAGACGATCACACCGGCATCGGTTTCGATCAGGTGGGTGTTGACCGCGTCCACATCGAGTGCGGGCGAGGCGTAGGTCTGGACGATGACGTCGGCGTAAACCGAGCAAGCGAACAGCATTAACAGGCTTAAAGCGACAACGTATTTCATGCATGTGCTCCAAGGAGAGCGGTATGTTGTTTCTGGTCGACTGGTGTGAGTCAGCTCACACGGTCGGCGATTGGCCTAAACGGATTGGGCCGCGTCAAGCGCCGCCGGACGCCTCGCTTCCACGGCCTCGCCATAAGGCCGCCCGTTTATTTTGACGCCGCCGGTCAGGTGTTCGAGTGTGATCCGCCAAAGCCCATCAACCGATTTTTGCCAGATATGTGTGGCGTGCTGTGCCGCGGGAACCCGGCTAGTGCCGTCTTCGCCCTGGACATCGCCGGTCCACGTGAAGGCGACCGTGGCGAAATCGTCGGCGATGTGCAGCCGATCGACCACGATCCCTTCCATCACGAAGCCCGGGAAATCACGGTTAATCGACAGTTCCCACGTCTTACGGTAGCGATCGAAGCCCACGAAGCGAGAATCGCCGGGAGCGAAGTTGTCGTAGACCAGCAAGCCTTCGGCGTCGGCGTATAGGTCTTCGTAGCCCGCCAGTCGGTAGGGCTCCGCATTGGGAGAGAAGAGCCGCTGCCACTTGGCGAGGCGGTCGATCAGAGCGGGGGCTTCGGGGTGATCGATGACCGGGGCGGTGAGGCGTAGCTCACGATCAGAGTCAGGACGGTGGTGGGTTAAAGTGGTCATGTTGTTGGGCTCGTGGGTGATAGGCGGATCGGAGCTTGGTCACATCGGGGTGAATCTATTCGAAGAGCAGTCGAGTCAGACAAAGATGCTGCCGTCGTCTAGGATCAATCATCGGCCGGCACGAAATCCGACGGACCCACGCCGTGGTCGAGGACGCTGAACGGACCGTCCTTGGCGACGATGAAGTGCGGTGAGCCGGCAGGGGTGACGAAGAAAGTGCCGGCGGAATACGCGATGAGCTTGCTCTCGTCGATTGCGGTGCCCGTGCCTACGTAGGCGGTCCCCGAGGTGACCCAGGTGGTCAGCGTATTGCGGTGGGTGTGGGGTGGGATGACGGCGCCGTGTTCGAGCTTGGCGTGGGTGGCGTAGAGGTCTTGCGAATCGCGTTGCCCCAACAGCACGGCACCCGACGCGCCGACGAACGTCGGGTGTGCGCCGTGATCCGCGGCCATCGGATTGATCGGGGTGATCGCCGCTCCCGGTACGATCGACGGAGCGTCTCCGTCGTCGACCATCTCGATCATGAGCGGGCCTTCGTAGTGGTCGAGGATTTCGTAGCCGCCGTTTTTGGCGAACATGAAGTGCGGGGCGCCGGCGGGAGTGACGAAGAACGAACCGGCTGGGTATGCCTTCAATTTGCTTTCGTCGAACGTTGGGCCGGTGCCGATGTACGCGGTGCCCTTGGTAACCACGGTGGTGACGTCGTAGGGATGGGTGTGGACCGGCGTCTTGGCGCCGTCGGCGAGGTGGACGTGTGTCGCCACGAGGCCGGGCTGCGGGGCGTCGCCGTAGAGGGCGGCGGTGGCGATCCCGGGGAACCGCGGATTGGCCACGTGCTCAGCTTGATCGAAGTCCACGGCGTAGGTGCCGGTTACGTTGACCGGTGCCGCCGCCGCGGGGGTCAGCACCCGGAGTTCCCGGCCCTCGGTGGCGATCATCGGGGCGCCGATCCGGAAGAGTTCCAGGGTGTAATCGGCGTACTCGTGGGCGCGGAACGCTTCTAGGTCACGCCAGTGTTGGTACAGACGGAACGTCGCGGGCTGCGACGCGTCACGCCACACCTCGTACGCCAAGTTTCCGGGCTCGGTCCGCGCCCGCTCGGCCTGCCGGGCGTATAGCGTCGCCAACGCGTCGGCATGCTCTGGCTTGGCTTCAAATCGCACGAGTAACCCGAACGGGCCCCGTTCGGGAGCGTCCGCCGCCACTGCGGCGTACAAGCGGTCCGCCAGCCCGTGCGGGTCGGCCGGGTGGGCATACGAAACCGAAGCCGTCCACGCGGACAGGACGCCCAGCAGAGCCACCACACCGTTCATCCACGTGATACGCATCTCTAATCTTTCTTGGGGGATATGCGATCAAACGAATCACGTGCCGCCGCTCGATCGCAGAACCGGCGCACGGCGCTGTAAATTCATTGGTGATTAAACAAAGATGCCGCCGTCGACATTGAGCGTGCCGCCGGTGACGAAGCCCGACTCGGGACGAGCGAGGAAGGCGACGGCTTGGGCGACTTCTTCGGCCCGGCCGTACCGGCCCATCGTAGTCATGCCCTTCTGCGGCTCGGCCCCGGGGTTCTGGTCGCTGTCGGGGTTCATCTCGGTATCGATCGGCCCGGGCTGCAAGCAGTTCACCGTGATGTTGCGCGGGCCCAGGTCACGGGCCCAACCGCGGACCAAGCCCTGCACGGCCGACTTGGTCATCGCGTAGGCAGATAGCGCGGGGAACGGGACGCGCTCGCCCAGCGTGCTGCCGGTGATGATCACCCGGCCGTGGTCTTGCAAACGCTTGACCGCTTCGAGCATGACGATGATCACGCCGCGGACGTTGATGTCCAGCGATTTGTCGAAGTGGGCTAGGTCGGCCTCCTGTACGGGGGCCATCTCGTAGACACCGGCGTTGGCGTAGAGGACGTCGAGCTTGCCGCCGAAACGCTCGTCAAGCGTGGCGAACATCGCGGCGACTTGATCGGGATCGGTCACGTCGGCCTGCACGGCGAACGCCTTGCCGCCGGCGGTGGTGATGTCGGCGACGACCTGTTCGGCGCGGGCCTGGCTGCCGGCGTAGTTCACGGCGACGTGGGCGCCATCGGCAGCGAGCTGCTTGGCGGTGGCGGCGCCGATGCCGCGCGAGCCGCCGGTAACGAGCGCGGTCTTTCCTTCGAGAGTTGACATGGGGATTCCTCTGCGGGGTGAGCGAAACGTCGGCAAAACTAAACGGAAACAAACGACGGGAGCCCCGGAGAGGGCCCCCATCGTGGGGTGGGGAAAGGCTTAGGCTCCGGCGAACTGGGCGGCGACGGCCTTGGGGTCGCTGGCCCAGCCGGCCTGGATCTGCTCGGCGAAGGGGTCGGGGTAGATATCGGTCAGGCCGGCCTCGACGCCGCTGAGGATGTCGCGGGCCACGTCGATCGCCGGGGTCTTGTCCATCGGCACGTCCTTGGCCATGTCGGTGTCGACCGGGCCGGGGAACACGCCGTGGACCGAGACGCCTTCTTTGGCGAAGTCGGCCCTCATCGACTCGGTGACCGAGTAGGCGACGGCCTTGGACGCCGAGTAGTTGCCGATGCCGGGCATCGGGGCGAGCGCGACGACCGAGAGTAGGTTCACAACGCCGCCCTTGGCCTGGATGAGCGAGTCCTTGAACGCGCGGGTGACGCGGAGCAGGCCGTAGAGGTTCACGTCGAGCTGGCCGGCGAGCGTGTCGAGGCCGGCGTCGAGCACGCCGCCAAAGTCGAGCTTGCCGGCGTTGTTGATCAGCAGTTCGACGTCGCCGGCCTTCTCGGCGGCGGCGGCGACCTGGTCGGGCTTGGTCACGTCGAGTTCGAGGGCGACGACGCGCTGCGGGTCGAGCGCGACTACGTCCTCGAGCGACGCGATCTGCCGGGCGGCGGCGTAGACCTTGCTGGCGCCGCGGGCGAGCAGGGCCTCGACCAGCGAGCGGCCGATGCCGCGGTTGGCTCCGGTGACCAGGGCGGTAGTTCCTTGAATATTCATGTTGAGGCTCCTCGGTGAAGTAAGGGGTTGCGTGGAATCGTGGGGCCGCAGGCGTTCTGCGGCCGCCGTAAACAATAATAGAGTGTTTACTCAAAAAATCAAGGGCGAGATTTGATTTTTTGAGCAAATAATCTAAAATTAAGGTATGTCCCGCGGACGCCCCCCGAAATTCGACGAGAACCAAGTGCTCGACACCGCCGCGGCGCTGTTTAAACGCGACGGCTACGACGCGGTTAGTGTGGCGGACCTGTGCCGGGAGACCGGGCTGGCGATGCAGAGCCTCTACCACCGCTTCGGCGACAAAGCGGGGCTGTACCGCGAGGCGCTGGACCGCTACGGCCGCACGGCCAACGACCCGCAGATCACGGCGCTCGAGGCGGACGATGACGCCCTGGCGGCCGTGCGCGGGTTTGTGCGGCAGTGGAAGCGGCACGCCGGGGCCGGGCCCGACGGTGGCTGCCTGTTCACCCAGGCGATGGCCCGTGGCGACCGCACCCAGCCCGAGGCCCCCGACGCCACCGCCCGGGC
Organism: Planctomycetota bacterium; assembly: GCA_039033595.1. Classification (GTDB taxonomy): domain Bacteria; phylum Planctomycetota; class Phycisphaerae; order Phycisphaerales; family Phycisphaeraceae; genus Algisphaera. Next base: position 56,745 of record JBCCCG010000014.1, read on the forward strand.
CTACACCGCCCGGTTGCGCAAGGCGCTGGCCGCGACGCTGCGCCGGGCGGTGGGGGCGGGTCAACTCGCGGCGGACACCGACGTCCCGGGCGTGGCCGACGCGCTGCTCACTCTGGCGTTCGGCGTCGCGGTGGTCGGTCGTGGCGGCATGCCCGCGTCGATGATCGACCACGCGGTCGCGGCGGGGTTGGCGCTGCTCGACCGCCACGCGTCGGGGGCCGGTCGCGGCTAAACTCGGCAGCGGTTCCCTGTCGTGAGGAGTGGCCGTTGCTGCCGACGCTCGAACAACTCCACCTTTGGATTCACGACGCGATCGGCGTCTTGGAATCGACCGGCCGTGACGTCGCGGGGCTGGAAGACGCCTTGGTCGCGTTGCCGGCGAGCTACGACGCGCTGGTCGGTTTTGCGCACATGCTGGGTGATCGACCGGTGCGGGCGGGTTGGCCGTACGTCGAGCCGGTGGCGTGGGGCGAGGTCTTGGGCGAGTGCGACCCCGGTTGCGCCACGGATCCCTTGGTGCCGACGGACGCAAGCGACACGGCAAGGCGTATCTGCGCCGGGTGGCGGGCGTCGGTGTGCGGGTGCCAGCTCGGCAAGCAGCTGGAAGTCATGCCCACGCTCGCCGAGCTGCGTGCAGCGTTCACGAAGGTGGGGCAGTGGCCGATCGACGACTACGTCACCGACGAAGCGCTGGTAGCGTTGGGCAAACGCAACGGCACCGGCCCGGTCCGCGGCGAGCACGGCCCCGCCCACGCCGACGACGACCAGAACTACACCGTGATGGGCCTGCTCGTGCTCGAACGTCACGGCGCAGATTTCACCCACGACCACCTCCGCCGGCTCTGGGAAACCAATCTGCCGATCCTGACGACCTACGGCCCCGAGCGGCGGGGCCTGGCGGCGTGGTCCGTGGCCGACGCCCGCAAGCCGACCGGCGGCGACCTCCACCCGCTGCACGATTTGCTCGTGTTCGGCGACGTGTGGTGCGGGGCGCAGATCCGTGCCGACGCCTACGGCTACGCCTGCCCCGGCGACCCGCAACGCGCCGCGGAACTCGCCTACCGCGACGCCACGCTCAACCACCGCCACACCGGTGCCTACGCCACCGCCTGGACCGCCGCGGCGCTCGCGGCGGCGTTCGTCGTTGACGAACCGCTGGACATGTTCCGCGTGGCGCAGCAGTATATCCCGCAGCGCAGCCGGTTCGCCGCGGCGATGGCGCAAGCGATCAAACTCGTGGAACGCGCCGACGGTTGGCAAGCCGGCTACGAGGCGATCCACGCCGCGTTCGGGGAGTTCGGCCACTGCCGGGTGTTCCAGGAATCGGCGACGTTGATGAACACACTGCGTTTCGCCGCGTCGGTCGGCGAGGGCATCTGCCTACAGGTCATGCAGGGCAACGACACCGACAGCTACGGCGCGACGGCCGGGGCGCTGCTTGGCGTGTTCCACGACCCCGAAGGGCCCGCGGCGCTCGAGCCCCGCTGGCTCGCACCGTTCGGCGGCCGGGTCCACATCGGGCTCGCCGGTTTTTTCGAAACATCGATCGACGCCATCGGCGGCCGCCTCGCGGCCTTGCCCGAAAAACTGGCGTTGGGCTCATCGGGTTGAGCCCGTGGCATGGGTCAGAACCAGCCGCGGGTGACGCGTAGGGTCTTGAGAGCCCGGACGAGTTCGTCGTGTTTGGCGTCGACTTGCTTGGCCGGGCCCCAGGCCTCGACGAGGAAGACGTGTTTGTCGTTGGCCGAGAGCCCGACGAAGTAGCCGAGTTGATCCTGCCCGGCGGGGCGGTTGCCGGTCATGACGTACCCGGCGTTGGCGTCGTCAACGGTGAGCCGCTGCGGGTCGCTGACGGGCACGCCGAGGTCCTGGGTAAGTCGGTCGCGGACCTGATCGGCCCAGAACCCCGCGTCGGCTTTGTCGTAGTTGGGTTGCCGGGTAACCTTGATCACGACCTGGCCGCGGTCGATCGCGAAGACGCGGTAGTTTTCCTGGGAGAAACGGACGAAGCCGTCGGGCAGGTCGAGCCGGGGCGCTTTGCCGAGCTTGGCCTGGGCGCGGGGCAGTCGGGCGGCGCCGAAGGCCTCGGAACCCACGGCGTTGACCCAGCCGAACGGCCGGACGCGCGTCGCCAGGCCGCTGGCGGTCCCGGCGGGGGTGTTGAAGGTCACCGTGATCGTCGACAGCGCGACGCGGTCTTTGAGCAGGCGGAGCCGGCCCTTGATCGACTCGATCTCGCCGGTGAGACGGCCGAGTTCTTTCTCGATCTTCAGCGCGTCCTCGACCTTGTCGGCCTTTTCGAGCAGGGCCTGCATGCGCTTCCGCAGCGCCTCGAGGTTGTCCAAGCGGATCTCCAGGTCGACCATCTGCTCGGTGACGTCGGCCGCGTCGATCTGACGGTCGGTGACCAGTCCCAGCTCGGCGAGGGCGTTCATCGTGGCGTCGAACTTGGCGGCCGGTACGCGCAGCACGACGCGTTGACCCTTGACCGAGGTGACGTAGCCCCCGGCGTCCTCGGCGATGGTCTTCGCGGCGTGGATCGCGCCGTCGGGGTCGGGGCTGAGCACGGTGAGCCCACCGGTGTAGATCACCCGGCGTGCGATCGACGCGGCGGCGGGCGGGGGCTCGGGCGCGGCGTATTTGGTGGTGACTCCCTTGCCCGGACGGGTTTCAAACAAAGTGCTGTTGTCGTTGCGGGTTACGGTGCCGGGCCAGTCGACGGACTCCGTCACGGCGAAAGCCGCACCCCCGTTTCCTTCACGCTGCACCGCGATGCCGGCCGGGGCGCATCCGATCATCACCAATAAGAACGCAGAGATTCCGAGTACAGCGAGCGCCGGCTTCAGCATGATGATCTTTCGGGAAAGGCCCCGGTGGGCGGGATCGGGAAACGCAGAGGTTCAACCTATCGCCGCGAGTTAGGCGAGGCAATAGGAATAGCCCGCCGGCGCGGCGCAGATCTGGGAACGGTTTGGTGGCGTGAAATCCATCACGCACGCCGCCCCGCGGCCCGACTAAAATACCGTGATGCCCGAGACCGCCGCGAACGACTGGAACGAGGTCTACACCCGCCTGGGCGCGGAAGTGATGCCCTACGGCCCGGCGTTGCCCGACGGCACGCTGGTAGAGATGGCGGCCGGCTTCCACACGTTCGAGGCCGAGTACGCGGCGGTCCGGCAGCGGGTCGGTGTGATGCACCTGCCCCAGCGGGCGGTGTTGAAGTTGAGCGGGGCGGACACGGCCGACTACCTGCACCGGCTGTGCACGCAAGAGATCAACGGGCTGGCCCCGGGCAGCAGTGTCCACGCGTTCCAACTCAACGAGAAGGGCCAGATCGCGGCCGACCTGATCGTGCACCACGGCGACCCGGCCCAGGGCGGCTCGACGTGGCTGGAGACGGACGTGTTCGACCTGCCGTGGGTCAAGGACCTGCTCGAAAAGCGGATGTTCACCGAGGACGTGACCGTCGAGGACCGGGCCGCGCCGCGCACGCTCCTGTGGCTGCTTGGCCCGTCGGCGGTGCGGCTGCTTACGGCCGTGGCGGGCGACGCGGGCGCGGACGCGGCAGCAAAGACGGGCGCGACGCCCGGCACGCACCACGTGATCGACCTGCCCCTGAACGAGGGCAGGTCCGCGCACACCACGGCCTACCGCTGGGACCTGGGCGAAGTGCTGGGCGTGCGGCTGGCGGTACCGAGCGAGCACGCGGTCGAGGTGTACGCGGCGCTGCTGGCCAAGTCGGGTTACGAGCCGGGTGGTGACGAGCAGGCGGACGCGGCATATGCCGAGCGGCGGCGTGATTCGATGCGGGGTCGGCCGATGGGTTGGTTGGCGTTCAACACGGTGCGGATCGAAGAAGGTGTGCCGTGGACGCACATCGACTTCGGCGGCGACTCGTTGCCCGCCGAGGTGCCCGGTCCGCACGGGATCGATGGCGCGGTGAGCTTCACCAAAGGCTGTTACCTCGGCCAGGAAGTCGTCGCCCGGATGAAGAATCTGGGCCACCCCAAGAAGCTGCTGGTGGGCCTGCGTTTCGCGGCGGCCGGCGGGGAATCGGACGAGGCCCTGCCGATGGCCGGGGCTCAGGTGTTCGACGCCGACGAGAAGCAGAAAGTCATCGGCGGGGTGACGAGTTCGACGGCCTCGCCATTGCGGGGTCAGGCGGGGATCGGGTTTGCCGTGGTGCGCTGGGGCCGACACCGAGCGGGGACGAAGGTGCGGGTGCCCGCCGGCGGGCAGCTGATTGACGCCGAAGTAGTGGGGCTGGACGCGTTGGTGCGGGACTAAGGGACTAAGCGGTCACGATCGGGCCCGCGGCGCTGCGTCACGCCGTGAACGTCAGCATGAGCATCAGCAACCCGGCCAGAACCACGAGGGTGCGGGCGAGCGGGGCGGTGTGGTGGCGGGGTGGGATCAGCGTCATGGCCCCGGGGATACGCGGCTCAAGCCGTCCGCCTGCGCGGCCGGAACGAAAAAACCGGAACGTGCCGGAGACGACGTGAGCCGAGAAGGGGAGGCCGGGGCGCGGGTAAATCAACCGCGGGGCCCGCGGCGCCGCCCCGACGCGGGGGCGACCAACAGCAGACCGACGAGCGCCAATAATGCGGAGGGCTCGGGAACCAGGACGAAGCGGACGCCGTCAGCGATGATATTGTCGGCGTTGGGGTTGTCGCTCAGCGACGGCGAGATGGTGACGCCCTGCCCGAGCAGCTCTTGGGCAAACAGGTAGGTCCCGAGGGACACCCATATCCCGCTGTCCTCGGCGGCAAAGCCGCCCTGGTCCAAGACGATCTCGGTGGTGCCGTCCTCGGAGGTGATGGTGATCGGGGTGGCGTCGGAGTGGCCGGAGTGGTCTTGGTTGAACCAGTCGCCGACGAGGCGGATGAGTACCTCGTACTCGCCGTCGACGGGGAAGTCGGGGGTGTACTCGGCCGAGGCGTCGGGGTCGTCGGAATAGGAGAAGTACTCGCCGATGAACCCGCCGGGGAAGCTCTCGGACTGGCCCCACTCGCCGTTGAGGGTCACGCCACGGGTGTCGGTGTCGTCGAGGTAGATCTCTTGTCGGAGGTCCCAAAGGGTCTGATCGTCGAAGGCGGAGTAAACCTCGGCCTCGCTGAAGCGGGCCGACTCGACGGTCACACCGTTGCGGGTTTCGCGGGCCCAGGTCTCCCAGCCGGGGTTGCCGGGGCTGATCGAGAAGCCGTTGACCGACAACGCCGACTCTTCGGTGACGAACGCGGGGTTGTCGGCGTCGGAGGCGGATCCGCCTGTGAAGTAGACGCCCAGCACTTCGGCCTTGCCGCCGTTGATGACTTTGACCAGCGTGCCTGAGCGCTCGGCCTTGTAGCCGAGGATCCAGACGTTGGCGTTGTCGACCAGCACCTTGGCGTCGGGGGCGGTCGGGTCGTTGGTGTCGGCGAAGACCTCGTTGTTGTACTGGCGGGCCCAGACGTTCTGGTTGCGGAAGATCATCGCCCCCTCGGCGATGTCGGCGTTCTCGCGCTTGCCGCCGACGACGTCTTCGAGGAACAGGTCGCCGGGGTTTTCAGCAACGGGGACGTAGTTGAGGTTGGAGATGTGCTTGAACACGAGCTCACGATCGGTGTCGTGCTCGAAGCGGACGGGATTGGGCGAGCCAAGCCGGCCGCCGGTCATGCGTTCGATGAAAACGGTGTCGGCGGTGCCGTCAGCGATGACGACCTTCCCGGTGGTGTTGGTACGGTGCAAGAGGGCCTCGGTACCCACGATCTGCTCGACTTCGCCGCGGACGGTCACGGTGCCGTTGATGACCCACTCGCCGTTGGGCAGGTAGACGGTTTTGGCACCCGAATCGATCGCGGCCTGGATAGCGGCGGTGTCGTCGATCAGGTCGTTGGGGTTGCCGCCGAAGTCCAGCGGGCTGACCCAGCCCTCGACGGGGTTGTCGGGGGACTCGGGGGTCTCGCGGATCGGCAGGCCCAGGCCGGTATCGGGCGTGTTGTCGAAAAGCTGGTAGGTGCAGCCGTAGTTGCGGAAGCCGCCCGACGGCCCGGTGTACCAGTACTCCTCGATGTGGTCGGTCGCCTGCCAGCGGTTGCCGCGGAAGGTCTGCTGGGGGTTGTTGACGGCCGTGGTGTAGTCGCCGATCTCAACGTTGCGGGCATAAAGGGTCGGGGCGGAGTTGCCGTTGGCGTTCTGGATGGCGGCAGTGCCGGCGGGCGCGCCGTCAACGGTGAGCAACTGGCTGTCGAGCAGGGTGAGCCGGCCGTTGCCGGGGTTCCCGCCGGAAGAGTTCAGCGGGATGCTGTTGCTGATGGCGGTGACATCGTTCTCGCTGCGGAAGTTGCGCAGCATGACGGTGGAGGTGTTGGAATTCTCGAAGCCGACGACGTTCTGGTTGCGGACGGTGATGTCTTCGAGGACCTTGCTGGCGACCTGGAACTGGCTGCGGATGCCGGTGTCGAAGCCGTCGACCTCGATGTTTTTGATCAGCAGCGGGCCGATGTTGTCGGCATAGCCCACATCGAGCCCGACGAAGCCGGACCCGTCGCCCGAGCGGATGGTCAGGTCGCGAGCGGTGCCCTGGTTGGAGGCGTTGAACTCGAGGCCGGAGGCCAGGGCGTTGCCCGAGCCGATGTCGAAGGTCAGGTTGCGGACGACGTTTTCGAAATAGTTGGCCGAGCCGCCGGGCTCAAAGTTGAGGATCGCGCCGTCGAAGGCCGAGCCATCGCTGCGCTGAAGGTTGTTGGCGAGTTTCAGGACCGCGCCGCTTTGCGATTGGCCTTGCAAGACGTTGCGGACGGCTCCGGAGCCTGGGGCCCGGGGGATGACCAAGGTGTCCGAGAGGTCGTAGACGCCGTCGGGCAGGTAGATGATCTGCTTGTTGGTGTTGAACTGGTTGATGACAGCCTGGAGCGCGGCGGTGTCGTCGAGGCCATCGTTGGGCGTGACACCAAATTGGGTGACGTCGATCACCCCCGCGTCGGCGGGGAAGACGGCGGAGCGGGCGGGTCCGACCCCGGCCACCACCAACGCCGCCGCGGTTATCGCCACCCCGGATCGGCCGCGGGGTCGGTCTCGGAAGGAGATTGTGGAGTTTTGTAAAGATTTTACATAAAGAGGCTTAAGCCACATTGAACGGGTGCTCCTCCCCCACACTAAGGGCTCGAGCTGAAACAGGCTAGACCGAGATGTTATTGGATAAGTTTTAGATTTCCAAGCCGATTTTTGGGGTTTTCCTTATGGGGCGCAACCTCATCCTCCCGGCCCAATCCCGTCTGGCCATCTACGTGACGCCGTAGTCGATGAGCGCGGGCGGCCGATTTCTCGCTCGGGGCTGGGTGAACGGGCGAGGGTCCGGTAAAATGCTTCGCCCGCCTTATGTGTCCTCCCGTCCATCCGAGTCTGGTATTGGGGCTTGCCCCGTGGTGGTCTTCGGCTGTGGCCGAGGGTCTGGGGCTGCGGTGTCTGGTGATCGCCGGGGCGAGTGTGGTGGCGATGTCCGTGCTGCTGCGGGCGATGTGGAATCTGGCCGGGTCTTCGGGGGGACGGGCCGCGGGGCGAGACGACCGGCGTGAGTTCGGGTTCCCGGCGCGAGCCGTTCGGCGGCTGACGGGTGAATCGGGCACGGCGACGGTCGAGTTCGTATTGGTTTTCCCGGTCGCGCTGTTCATCTGCCTGATCCTGCTGCAGACCATGCTCGTGTTCACCGGCAATCTCTTCGTCAATTACGCCGCGTACGCCGCGGTGCGCTCGGCGATCGTGCAGGCGCCCGTGGGCTTCGAGGGCGGCGGCGGGGAACTCATCGACGGCGGGCCGGCCCACGAGGCGGCGCGGCGGGCGGCGGCGTTCGCGCTCACGCCGGTGTCGGGCCGACTCAAAGACACCGGCACCGGCACCGTCGCCGGCGGAGGCGACCCACCCACCGACGGCGAAGACGGTCAAGACCGCGAAGATACCCCGGTCACCCGTTATGTGAGCGGGCTCAAGTCGTACTACGACACGTCCGCCCCGGCGTGGGTCGACAACCTCGCCGGCGATCGATTGGCCTACGCCCTGGATGCCGACAACACCCAGCTGACGCTCTACGAGACCCGCGTGCTCGACAACGGTGTGCCCGAATTCGTCGAGACCGCTCCGGGCGAGGCCGTGACGTTCGGGCCCAAAGACCCCGTGACCGTTGGCGTGACGCACCGACTGCATCTGTCGATCCCTTACGCCTCGTTCTTCTTTGCGGATAAAACCGAAGACGCAAATGGAAGAGGAGCCGTGGTCACTCACGAAACGTTGGGTGGGCAAACACCCTACTCCACGGTCTTCGCCACCTGCACCATGACGCTCGAGGGTTACGACACCGCGTTGCCGCCGCTGCCGGCAGTGGAGCGTGAAGATTGAGCCGACACCGCCTCACCGAGGTCGATCGCGGCGGTCGATGCCACGCCCGTTGTGGTGGTTGGGCCCGGCCGCGCCGCGGGGCGATCATGATCGTCATGCTGCTGAGCCTGATCCTGCTCGCGTCGCTGGTGTTCTACATCTTCAACACCGGTCAACACGTGACCTACCGCATGGAGACGCAGAACGCCGCGGACAATGCCGCGATCTCCGGGGCCGGGTGGGTCGCGCGGTCGTTCAACACCGTGGCGATGAACAACGTCGAGATGTCCCGGCTGATCCCGCTGGCCGCCGTGCTGGACTCGGTGCCGATCAGTGTGAGATACACCCTCGAAGATCAACAGGTTGTGCTGCAGGCGGTCGACGACTATCTGGACAACGGCTCGGGCCTGCCGCCCGAGGTCGAGAACGCTCTGCGTGACGTGGTGCGGCCGAACATCGAGAACCAGGTCCAACTGCTCACCCCGCTCAACGATCTGTTGAACTCCGGCGGCTACGACATCGCCGCGATGACGTTCTACGAAGACGCCAACGGCCAGCGCGGGCAGATCTGGCAGTCCGTCGAGTCGCTCGCGGCCCTCAACGTCGCAACGATGGAGAACCTGGGCCTGATCAGCCAGCTCAACGCCTTCCGCGGCGCTCAGATCGCCCAGCGCGACGGCGGACTGTCGGGCGGCGGGCTGCTGCTGCCGTGGGTGCCCGAGGTGCCGTGGACGCAGGGGAGTTTCGACGACTTCGAGACGGTCGTCGCCAACGGCCGGCTGCCCGACGACCAGGACGACCCCGAGTTCGCCCGCGGGCCGTTCGACACCCTGTTCGGCATGCGGCAGCGCGGGCGAGCCACGAACGGCCAGTTCACGAACCTCGGGACCGACATCCGCCACCGCTCCACGGGCGGCATCCCCGCGCCGATCGAGCAACAGCTCGAAAGCGCAACGATAGAGACGTATTTTACCGACGGCACCTACCGGCTGATGATCGGCCAACTTGCTCGGCTCGCCGAGTCGCGGACGGGAGACCTCGACGGCCGGCCACGCCGTACCAGCCAGGCGTTCTTCCCCGCCCCGTCGCCGGACGACGTGACCGACACCGACGCGCCGCTCGCGCCCAGCCAGTGGTCGCGGCGCGTGCGTTTCGCGGCCAACCAGAAGATCAACCGCGTCTTCCCCAGTGTCGGGGGTGGTTTTCAACAGTTGATCGACCCAATGTGGTTGGATGATTATTCGACCGCCGTCGCGCTCCAAGAAGATCCTTTGATCGACACGATCCGGACGGGGATGTGGATCTCGTTCGAGTTCCGTAAGCCGGCCAATACCCTGAATGGCTTCGGCGAAACGGAGTTAGTGATGTGGGGGATCAAAGTCGTCAGTGGCGATCAGGCGGTGTTCCGTAGTCCACCGGAGTGGATACCCGTGAGCGGGACCCAAAACGTCTGGCGTCAGGCTGTGCCCGCCAACGAACAACCCGATCCCGGTGAAGACCAGTACTATTACTATGACCTTTGGGTCGGCGTGAATGTGGGGGACGTAGTGGAAGTCCGCGACCCCTACAACTTCACCAGCGCCGAACGCAACGACCTTCCCGGCCCGGTCAACTTCACGCCCGATGAATTCGACCAGAGCGAGGTCAACCGCCGGGCGAACCTCACGTTTCTGGGCATCGCTCACCAGCCCAAGACCGCCGCGTTCGTGCCCGAGGGCTTCGACGCCGACCGTCAGGACACAAAGCTGGTCGGGCTGGCGCAGGCCCAGGTGTTCAACAACCACTCGTGGGACCTGTGGACGCAGATGTGGCATGCCCAACTCATGCCGATCGACAGCTACGACGCCTGGATGGATGCGCTCGAAGAGCCCGAGGGCCTCGACCAGATGCCGTGGCTCGAGCCGGCGGACGTCACGGCGGTCACGCAGTACCTCAAAGCGGTCCAGCCGTTGGCGGACCTGATGCTGGAGCATTGATGATGTCGGGAGATCAGATCGGCAATCCAGAGACGTGGGGTACGCCGCGGCAACGCTCGGCGAGGGGCCACACGCCGGGCAAAGTCGGGGTCTGTTCTCTGATTCCCAATCCCCAACAGCCCACTTCCCGCCGCCGCGACGGCGGCGCCGCGATGATCGAGGCGCTGCTGGTGCTGCCGATCGTGATGTTCATCCTGTCGCTGGTGGTGTACTTCGGGCTCTCGATGCAGGACTTTCAGCGCACGGTCATGGTGGACCGCTACGAATCGTGGCGCGGTTCAAGCCGGGCCCCGGGCCCCTCGACAGGGTTAAACGAGAACGCGCCGACGCTGGAGCTGCGCGAGACGTTTTTCGCTGGGCGGGATCTGCGTTTGACGGTGGAGCCAACGGACTTCTTTCCGGTCGAAGCCCACGATGACTGGCAGTCGGCCGCCTCGGGCGTCGATCTCGGCGCGGGCCGGCTTGCGGGGCGGTATTTCCAGGACCTGCCGCGCGGCCGATCGATGCGGTTCTTCGTGCGCCAAGACTGGGGGGTGCCGTTGTGGGAGGAACTGTTCCCCGGATCGACCCGGCACCGGCACACGGTGATGGACACGCAGTGGCGTTTCGTGAATCAGGTGCTCGAGCTGGGCGACAACCGTTGGTACGACGACCGCGTCGCGGCTTACGAACGCATCCGCCCGACCAGCAGCCAGGACACCGCCACGCCGCCGCCGACGCTGGGCCCGGCCGACTCGGTACGTGAAGAATTCTACGCCGACTTCGACCGGCGGATCGACCTGCTGGGCCCGGGTAACACCATCGCCCAGCGACTGCAGGAGTTCTACCAGGTCTACCCGAACTATTGGGGTCCAGAGGTAGAAGCGCAGTACCAGAACGGCGTGCCGTGGCGGTGAAAATGCGTAGCCTTTCTCGGGGCCACGCTTCCTACCTGATGCGGCGGCGGTCTGCGGTCGCCGGCTAAATACTCGGGGATATTTGCGGGAGATCGCTGGCGTGAGTCAACGGGTGATGAGCAGCACGGCGAACATGAACAGCCAGACGCCGTCGAGGAAGTGCCAGTACAGGGCGACGTGTTTCACCGGGCCGTAGTGCTCGTGGTCGTACCGGCCCTGCCCGGCCTTGTAGGTCACGACGGCCAGCGGGACGATGCCGCCGACGACGTGCAGCGCGTGGACCAACACGAGGAAGAAAATCAGCCCGAGCATCGTGTGCCCGGTGTCGATCTGGAAGTGCTCGTAGATCAGGGTCGCGAGGCTGGGCAGCTGGACGAGGAGAAATAGCAGGGAGAGCACGAGGGTGCCTACCAGCATAGAGCGGAATTTAGCTTGGCGCTCGCGCTGGATGTTCTGGACGGCGAAGTGGATGGTGACGCTCGAAGCGAGGATGACCAGCGTCGAAACCCAGAGCATCGCGGGCATGTGGATCGTGCCCAGCGGCGGAGCGGTCGCGGGGAACGCGACTACGTCGGGGTTGGCCGGGTCGTAGACGACGCGGGTCTTGGACCAGCGGACGATGACGTAGCCCAGCATCGACGCGAGGAACAGCATCGCCAGGGCCGCGAGGAACAGGTACATACCCAGCTCACCCGTCCCCCGGGGCACGCGGTGGTCCCGCCGGGGTGGCGGAGCGGCGGGGACGGGCGGCATGGCGGAAGCGGTGTCGTTCACAGCTTGCATTCTAGGCGTGTGCCGGTCGAGTGACCCGTCAAGGCATGGGGCGGCGCAGGAAAAGCGCCCGCGGCGGCGGGCGTGAGGTGAGTCGGGGATTCGGACCTTCGCCGAGCCCGGGGCTCCGGCTTGGCGGGGGCATTTACTGGGTGGCGGACTGGCGGATCGATTGGGCCTCGGTGCGGTCGAGTGTCTGGCCGGTGTCGAGCAGGCTGAAGGTGATAAACAGTGTGACGAACAGCAGGGACGCGACGAGGATGAACCCGTTGAGCGGGGCGTCCCAGCGCAGGTGCATGAAATAAAGCCCAACGAACGCCGCTTTCACCAAGGCGATGGCCATGGCGACCATCAGGTTGATCTCGTAGCCGAAGTCGACCAGCGTGACCGCCCAGGTGAGAAGGGTCAGCACCATGAGGATGCCGAAGACAGCGATCAACAGCCACAGCGGCACGGCGTGATGAGCGTGCTTCTCGTGGTGGGTTTCCTGGTGGGTGTGTTGGTGGGGCATGGGTCGTATCGGGGGAAGTTGGCTCAAGATAAATGCAGCGGCGAATTTTTTCTGCCCCGTGGCGAATAGCCAAGGGCCCGCCGCCTGGCGTCAGTGGATCAGGTAAAGCAGTGGGAACAGGAAGATCCAGATGAGGTCAACCAGGTGCCAGTACAGGCCGACGAGGTCGACGGGCGTGTAGTAAGCGGGGCTGAAGACGTTATTGATGGATTTGACGAGGATCCAAGTGATCAGGCCCATACCCACGAGGACGTGGATGCCGTGTAGGCCGGTCATCATGAAGTAGATCTGGAAGAAGATGTGGGTACGGTCTTTGTCGATCGCGTCGAGTTCCTCGAACCGCGGGTAGTGGCTGCCGTGATGGGCGGCCTGCACGGCTCCGACACCCTTGTAAAAGTTCTGGGCCCCTTCGATATTGGGGTGCGGGTTCTCGACCAGATCGGCCACCAGCCCGGCGGCGGGGGGCTTGGGTCGCACGACGGTCGAGACCTCGACGACCGACACCGCCGCGGACTCGGCGACCACGGTGGGAGGTTCGGCGTGCTCTTCGTCGTGGTGCTCCGCATCGGCCGCGCCGTGGTCGTTAGCTGCGGTGTGGGCCGATGATTTTTCGCCGTGGCCGTGGCCGTGGCCGTCGGACTTGTGGCCGGCTTTCTTTTCGATGTAGTCCTGCGAGGTGTGCTCGGCCTCGTCGGGGTTCAACAGGGTGCCCGAGTCCTGGTAGAACGCGTTGAGCCCGCCGACCCACAGGTCGTGTTCCCATTTCGACGAGTACTCGATCGTCTTGATCACCATAAACCCGGCCCCGCCGAGCAGCGTCAGGCTGAGCATGGTGACCAGGATGCCCTTCTGCCCGAGCTGCGCCGCCCGGACGCCCCACGCCATGGTGAACGACGAGGCGAGCAGCACGATGGTGTTGACCGCGCCCCACGTGGTGTCGAGCGCCTTGTGGGCGAAGAGGAAGACGTCGGGGTTGTTGGCCCGGTAGACCGCGTAGGCGCAGAACAGGCCGCCGAACATCAGGATCTCGGTGGCGAGGAACACCCACATGCCGAGCTTGCCCGACTCCATCTGTTGTTCGGGGGTCTCGAAGTGGTGCGCGAGGTGGGCCGGGTGGTCGTGGTCCCCGGAGTGATCGTGGGCGTGTGCGTCGCTCATGGTTTGGGTTTCGCGGAATCGGGTCGGGGCTTTGCGCTAAAAACTAGCAGATGGCCCGGGGTGATGCGTTGCGTTCGAAACGAAGCCCGCGGCGGTCGGGCCGCGGGCTTCGGGTTTGGGTCAGTGGCTCTCGGCGGGCACGTAGCCCTTTTTCTTGACGTATCCGTCGATCTCGGGGTCGTAGTCCCAGCCGTGGTAGTCGTAGGGCTCGACGCCTTCGGGCTCCTCGCCGTCCTCGAAGTTGGCGTGCGGCGGCGGTGAGGCGGTGTGCCACTCGAGGCTGTTGCCGCCCCACGGGTTGGCCGGGGCGGGCTTGCCCTTGCGCAACGAGTGGATCCAGTTGAACAGCACGATGAACAGGCCGATGGTCAGGATGTACGAGCCGATGGTCGAAGCGATGTGGTAGCCCAGGAACTGGTCGTCGAAGTCGGCGTAGCGCCGCGGCATGCCGAGGCTGCCGGCGATGAACTGGATGAAGAACGTGACGTTGAAGCCCAGGAACACCATCGCGGCGCCGATCACGGCCCACTTGACGTCGTACATCTTGCCGAACATCTTCGGCCACCAGTGGTACATGCCGCCGATGAAGGCGAACAGCGTCGAGCCGACCATGACGTAGTGGAAGTGGGCGACGACAAAGTAGGTGTCGTGGTAGTGGATGTCGGTGGACAGGGCCGCCAGCGGCAGACCCGTGAGCCCGCCGATGGTGAACAGCCAGATGAAGCCCAGAGCGTAGAGCATCGGCGCGTCGAGCCGGATCCGCCCGCCGTACAGCGTCGCGAGGTAGTTGAACACCTTGACCGCCGAGGGGATCGCCACCGACATCGTCAGCAGGCTGAACACGGAGTTGAGCAGGGCCGACTGGCCCGACGTGAACATGTGGTGGCCCCAGACGATGAAGCCGAACAACGCGATCGCCAGCGACGAGGCGGCGATGAACTTGTAGCCGAAGATGTGCTTGCGGCTGTGGACCGTGATGATCTCCGAGACCACGCCGAGGCCGGGGAGGATCATGATGTACACCGCCGGGTGCGAGTAGAACCAGAAAAAGTGCTGGTACAACACCGGGTCGCCGCCCTTGGCCGGGTCGAACACGCCGATGCCCAGCGCCCGCTCGGCGAACAGCAGCAGCACCGTGATCGCCAACACGGGCGTCGCGAGGATCTGGATGATCGACGTGGCGTACAGGCCCCAGAGGAACAGCGGTAGCCGGCCCCAGCCCATGCCCTTAGGCCGCAGCATGTGGATGGTGGCGATGAAGTTCACGCCCGTGAGGATCGACGAGAAGCCGAGGATGAACACGCCCAGGGTGCCGAGCATCACGCCGGTGTTTGTCGTGGTCGAGTAAGGTGTGTAGAACGTCCAGCCGGTGTCCAGGCCCTTGGGAAAGAACCAGGGCATGTTCTCGATGCCCAGCAGCGTGCCTACCACGCCGCCGAAGAGGATCCACAGGAAGAAGATCGACCCGCCGATCCAGCAGTACAAGCTCAGCAGATTCAACTTGGGGAACGCCACGTCCTTGGCCCCGAGCATGATCGGCAGGACCATGTTCCCGAGGATCGCCGGGATCGCGGGGATGATGAACATGAACACCATCACCGCCCCGTGGACGGTGAAGAGCTGGTTGTAGAGCCGCCAGTTGCTGTTGAAGCCCGCATCGCCCTCGGCCCAGAACATCAGCGTCGGGCCGGTGGCGATGAGCTCGGTACGCAGCGCGATCGCGGCGAGGCCGCCGATCAGGAACGCGGCGCACACCCCGACCATGTACATGATGCCGATGCGTTTGTGGTCAATCGTCAGGGCCCAGGACAGGAAGCCCTTGCCGTGGTTGATGTAGTTGTCGCCGTGCTCGGGCGGGGCGGGGGCTTCGCCGAGTGTCGTGGGGGTCGGGATGACGGACATAAGTCTTCCTCTGCGTCTTTCACGGCCGACGAGTCATGCCGTCGGCGGTCGGGGTCAAAACCAAAATCGGGCCGGGCGTCGGCCGCCGGGTTCATGCGGCCTCGGCGGGTGCTTCACCTTCGTTGGGGGCTTCGCCCTCGGCGGGCACGAACTCTTCGACCGGCACGCTGCCGTCGTAGCCCTCGGGGAATTCCTGCAACGCCTCGTCCTTGTACTGGTCGGTGAGCGTCTTCATGTAGGCGATCAACGCCGCGACGTCCCCGGCCGAGAGTTGGGCCTCGCCGTAGGCGCTCATGTTCCCGTTGGCGTAGCCCACGGCTTTCTTGCGGTTGGGGTAGCGGATCGACTCGTTGAGGTACGCGGCGTCGGCGGTCACAACCGTCTCGCCGGTGTCGGTTACCGCGAGTTGGCGCTGGCTGCCGTAGAGGTTCAGCCACGTCGGGCCGGTGTTGCTCGACCCGTCGACCGAGTGGCAAGCGGCGCAGCCGCCCTTGTTCTTGTAGATATCCGCCCCCAGCTCGACCGGCGGCAGGTTGTCGGGGTTGAACTTCTTGATCTCCACCAGCACGTTTTCCCACTCGCTGGGGTGGACAACGATGCATTCGGCGTTCATCTGTGAGTGCCCCTGCCCGCAGTACTCGGTACAGTTGAGAACGAACGCGGCTTGGGGCTTTTCTTCGCTGACCACCGACGGATCGGGCTCAAACCACATCGTGTTGAACCGGCCCGGCACGACGTCTTTTTTGGCCCGGAACGCGGGGATGAACAGGCTGTGGATCACGTCGGCCGACTCCAGCGTCAGCTTGGTCGGCCGGTTGGCCGGGACGTAGAGGTCTTGGCTCACCCCGCCATTGGGGTAGTAGAACGCCCAGCCCCACATCTTCGCCTCGGCGCGGATCTCGTAGGCGTTGCCCGCCTGGGCCGGGGTGGACATGTCCAGGTAGCCGCGGAAACCCACGGCGAAGATCACCAGCACGATCAGCAGCGGCGGCAACGTCCAGGCGATCTCGATCGGCGTCGAGTGGGTCTTGCCCTCGCCGACCTCCGACTTGTCCTTCTGCCGGTACTTGATCGCGAAGAAGACCATCAACCCGGCGATCAGGATCGAGAAGAAGTAGCTCACCACGAGAATGAACCCGTTGAGTGCGTCCACGTTGCCCGAGAAACCGCCCGCGTCCTCGGGCATCCAGGGCCCGCTGAACCACGCGAAGAAATCCGAAATGGAGGCCAAAGTCATCATGCCTAGTTCTCGATCCTGAATATAGGGTTCTATCGGCACAACGGCGAGGGAAAACCCGTAATTAACTCACGCCAATGACGGCCGGCCGGGCTTATTGTCCCCCGAAGAGCCTTGGTCTCGGTCGTTGCCGCCCGTCAGGCGGGTTTTGCGTCGGCGTTCGAAGTAAAACAGCCCGCCGATGATGCTCGCCAGCGCCACCACCGTGACCGCCCCGGCCAGCTTCATTAGCGTCAGGGCGTGGACCGTGTACTGGCCCAGCGTGTGGTCGTAGCGGTAGCAGAGCTGCAGCACCATGTCGAAAAACGAGCCCTGCTTGCCCTGGCTCGCCTCGGTGAGGGCGAGGCGGAAGTCCTTGGCGGGGTACACGTGGCTGGGCAGGTAGCGGGTGACGACGCCGTCGGGCGAGGCGAAGGTGATGACCGCGACATGGGCGAAGTCGTTGGTTTCTTCGATCCGGTTGTAGCCGAACCCGACCGCGTCGGCGATCCGCCGGACGTCGACTTCTCGGCCGGTGAGAAAGTGCCAGCCCGCGCGGACTTCCCGGCCCAGCCCGGCCTCGCCGCCGACCTCGTCGAACGCCCGGTCCTGCTGGAGCATGGCGCCCGTCGGCTTGTCGTCGGGGTTGATGCTGATGGTGAGGATGTCGTAGTTCTCGCCGGGCCGCCAGTCGTCGCCGACCGCCTTGGCCGCGTCGGCGATCCCGCTCATCACCATGGGGCAGAGCATCGGGCAGTCGAAGTAGGCGAACTCGATGATCACCGGCTTGTCTTGGTTGAAGTAATCGCCCAGCGTCACGGGCCGACCCGCCTGATCGACCAGCTTGGTGTCCAGCGGCAGCGTGTTGCCGAGCTTCTGGATGATGCCGTTGGTCTGGATCTCGGCCGCCGCGGGCGGCAGCGGTGCGTTCCCGCCGCCCAGCGGATTGGGCCCAACGCGCGACTGACCGACCGCGCTGCCACCGACCAGCGACAGGCCGAGTGCCACGACCCCGCCCAGCGCGGCCCACCGGCGCAACGCACGCCGCTCGGCGGCGGGGCCGGGTGCTTCGCGGGTCGGGTTGGTGGGGCAGGGTTCCATGGGTTCGCAAGGCGGTTCGGGCGGTGGGGGCTTCGCTTGTTTGGCTGATTTCATCGGTCCGGACCGACGCGGCCCCGAGGATCAGTAACGCTCGGCGATCGCGTCTATTGCCCGGTCGATCGGCAGCAACTCGGCTTGCCCGACGACGTTGCCATCTTCGTCTTCCAAGTCACGCCAACCCTCGCGGGTCAGCTCTTCGGTTTGCGTTTTCTTCAGCGTCGCCAGCTCAAGGTTGTCCATCCGCAGGCCGGTTTGCTCGTAGGTGCGTTGGGCCCCTTCGCTGTATTGCCGCTCGATCTGGCGATTCTCGAAGAAGAAGAAGCCCGCCTGGGCCGCGTAGACGATCGCGACCAACAGCAGCACCGACACAATCGTGACGACGAAGATGACTTTGACGTTGAGTTCGCGGGTGGTGGGTACGGCCATGGGTTTGCGGGGGTTGGGAGTTAAGGGCTGGGTTTTGGGATCGATGTTACGGAGATCATTGGGATGCTAGGCGGGTCACGGCTCGGGGTTTTCGCCCCGACCCCAGATCCTTTATTTGTGGTACAGCGGGGCCCACGCCGAGGTGTCCAGCCCCAGCGATTCGTACATCCTCGGGTCGCGGTGTGCGGCGAGGCGGTGGTCCTTGGCCCGACGCAAGGATTGGGCCAGCAGCACGCCGACGCAGAACACCAAGCAGCCGATCTCCGGCAGGCCGAACAACAGATCCGGGCTGCTGAACGAGGGCATGATCACCCAGTACAGGTCGACGTAGCACAGCGTCAGCATCCAGCACGCCATCGTGAACAGGGCGGTGCGGTTGCGCTTGACGTGCTTGGAGAGCAGGATCGCGAAGGGCAGCAGCAGGTGGGCGAACAGCAGCGTCCACGACACCACGGTCCACGGCCCGCCGAAGGTCGGTGGGGCGGCCTGCAGCCCGTCGCCCGACACCGACGTCACCCCGCGGATCTCCCACCAGTAGGTCGTCTCGGGCAGCGAGGCGTACCAGATCAGCATGAACTGGCTGAACCCGACGTAGCCCCAGAAAAATACGAAGGCGAAGAGCAGCTTGCCAAGGTCGTGGAAGTGCTCGGCGGTCACGGCCGGGAAGTAGCCCGCCCGCTGAGCCAGCATCAGCGTGATGATGATGGTGCACAGCCCCGCGGTGAAACACCCGGCGAAGAAGTACACGCCGTACATCGTCGAGTACCACACCGGGTCGAGCGACAGGATCAGGTCGAACGACGCCATCGTGACGGTCAGCGCGAAGATCGCCACCGACAGCGGGGCCCACCACTCGCGCTTGTGCGTGTGTTCCACGTCGCCGTCTTCATCCTGCATCACGCTGCGCTTCCAGAAGAACCCGGCGATAAGCGACCACACCGCGATGTAGAAAACCAAGCGGACGACCCAGAACAGCGGCGTGTACCACATGCCCTTCTTGTAGACGAAGTACGGCGTCGCGTGGCTGTGGTCGCCCCAGCCCTCGGCCGTGTGCGTCCAGGCGTGGTGGTCGCCGTGGTGTGCTTCCGCGTGCTCGTCGCCGTGGGCTCCAGCGTGGTCGGCCGCGTGATCGTCACCGTGACCGGTTTGGCCTTCGGGCTTGTCGGCCACGAACTGTACCAGCGGCGCCTCCGCGGCGGCGTGGCCCCCGGCTGCGTCGTCGGGGGTCTCGCCGTCTTCGTGGTGATCACCTCCGTGTCCCGCTTCGCCGCCGCCGAAGTCTTTGACCTCCGGTGAGTGCTCGACGAGGTGCTTGCCCTCTTTGTGGATGCCCGCCTGCGACCACGGGTAGATGTACGAGTCGGCCCCGCTGAGAAACGCCATGATCAGCACCGGCACCGCCAGCACGCCCATTGTCGGCATGCTCGCCGCAATCGTCTCGGGCACCCGGCGGAACGCCACGCACCAGCCGGCGCGGAACAGCGTCGTGATGATCACGAAGAAGAAGCAACCCAGCGCGATCGCCAGCGCGAACGCGTACCCGATCAGGTATGCGAAGCCCAGACGCTTCCACCCGCCCTCCGTGAAGGGCGCGGCGATCGCCGCGACGATCAGGCCGGCGAGCGCCGCGACGATCAGCTTGTAGAATAACGGCCAGGCCTTCTCGCCCAGCACGGCGGTGTCCATCTCGGTCAGGGTTTTCGGAGCGTGGTGAGACACGGGCAGGTTACTCCGGGGACGCGCCGGTCAGCTCGGCGGTCTGTGGGTTCTTGTTCTCGAGGGCGGCGTTGTCCATGGCCACTTTCGCGGCCTCGGCGTTCTGCGAGAGCTGCAGGGCGCGGACGTAGGCGACGATGGCCCAGCGGTCTTCAACGGGGATGGCGTGGCCGTAGCCCGCCATGGTCGCCTTGCCGTGGGTGATGACGTTGTAGAGCTGGCCGTTGGGATAGACGTCGGCCCCGTACTTCAGTCTGCCGTTCTCCAGGGCGTGCAGGTCCGCCGAGGGCGCCCACGCCGTGCCGTAGGACAGCGTGCCGTCGCCGATCTGCAGCGCCACGGCGCGTTGATTGGTCGGCCCGTTGCCGTAGCCGCTTACGCCGTGGCAGGTGTAGCAGAACGTCTCGAACTTCTCCTTGCCGCGGGCGAGGTAGAACGAATCAACCTCGACGCCCTCGGGGAAGCCGGTCAGGAAGTCGGGCACGGCTTGGCCCTCGACGGTCTTGACCGTGTAGCCCAGGTGCAGGTCGTCCTGGTCGTTCAGATGACCGCGGGCGACGGTGCCAGCCACGGGCTGACGCATCGCCCGGCCGTCGGCGAAGATCGGGGAGGCAGCTTGGGCCTTGAGCTTGGGCTGATTGTCCATGTCCTGAAACAGGTGGATGCGCGGCTTGTCGTGTTTGACCTGCGTGTGCTTGGCGATCAGCGTCAACGGCACCCACGAAAAGGTGACGCCGAGGATCGCCACGGCGATCAGCACCATGGGCACGGACTTGGGCAGAAATAATCGGAGGTCGGGCATGGGCTCGTTTCCCATTCAGCCCCGCCGTTCGCGGCGGGAGCGCGTCGCGGTCGACGCGGCTAAATGTGGGGGTCTCTACTCGTTAATCAGTTCCGTGGACAGCGCTTTGTGTTCTTTCAAAAACGCCGTGGTGTCGTCGGCGTCGAATTTGCGGTCCTGCGCCTCGATCGCCAGGAAGAACCGATCCTGCGTCGCGCGGCGGAAGTTCTTGCTGTTGAACAGCGGGTGGTACAGCAGCGGCAGCTTGTTGAGCAGGAACATCGCGAACACCGCGGTGTAGGCGCTGAACATGATCGTGAGTTCAAAGATCACGGGGATGAACGCCGCGAAGCTGTCGAACGGCTTGCCCGAGATCAGATAGCGGTAGCCCTCGAAATTGGTCGGTACCCACGCGGGCAACGGCAGGAAATCGGTCATCGTGTAGGTCGTCAGCAGGATGCCCGTCGCCATGCCGGTCAGGCCCATGAACAACACGATCCACGGGAGGATGGTGGGCTTGACCCCCAGCGCGTCGTCGATGCCATGGATCGGGAACGGCGAATGCACGTCCATCTTGCGGTACCCCGCGTCGTAGGCCGCCTGGGTGGCGGCGATGACGTCGCCGACGTCGTCGTACTCGGCGACGATGCCGTAGACCTTCACGTCTTCGGCGGGGACGGCGTCTTGGGAGACCGATTCGGTGATGGGGGCGTCGAGAACGGTCATGTCAGTGAGCCTCCCCGTGGGTTTGGGCTTCGGCCTCGCCGTTGTCCGCGGCGTGGCCGTGGTCGTCGTGATCGCCGTGGGCGTGGGCCTCGGGCATGACGGTCTTGACCTCCGCCATCGCAACGATGGGCAGGAACTTGAGGAACAGCAGGAAGTTGGTCAGGAACAGGCCGAAGCTGCCGACGAACATCCAGACGTCGACCCACGTGGGCTTGAACTGGGCCCAACTGCCGGGCAGGAAGTCGCGGGACAGCGACGTCATGACGATGACGAAGCGCTCGAACCACATGCCCGCGTTGACGCACATGGCGGCGAACATGATCGCCCAGACGTTGCGGCGGGCCCAGCGGAACCACAGGATCTGCGGGCCGACGCAGTTAAGAAAGACCATCGAGCAGAACCCGACGCCGTAGTTGCCGAACGGCCGGTTGAGGAACACGAACTGTTCGAAGTGGTGGCCCGAGTACCAGGCGACGAAGAACTCGAGCGAGTAGGCGTAGGTCACGATACACCCGGTGCCGAGCATGACCTTGCAGCAGTTGTCGATGTGGCGGTCGGTGATGATGTCCTTGAGCCCGAACCACACGCGGCAGGGCACGGCCAGGGTGAGCACCATCGCGAAGCCGCCGTAGATCGCACCCGCGACGAAGTAAGGCGGGAAGACGGTTGTGTGCCAGCCCGGGAGTTGGGCGACGGCGAAGTCGAACGACACGACCGAGTGCACCGAGAGCACCAGCGGCGTACAGAGGGCGGCGAGCAGGATGTAGGCCCGCTCGAAGCGGTGCCAGTGGCGGGAGCTGCCGTTCCAGCCCAGCGACGCGATGCCGTAGGCGATTTGGCTGATCTTGCCCTTGGCCCGGTCGCGGAGGGTGGCGAGGTCGGGCACCATGCCGGTGTACCAGAACAGCAGCGACACCGACGCGTAGGTCGACACCGCGAACACGTCCCACAAGAGCGGCGAGCGGAACTGCGGCCACATCGCCATCTGGTTGGGGTAGGGGAACAGCCAGTACGCCAGCCACGGCCGGCCGACGTGGATGCCCGGGAAGATGCCGGCGCAGATGACCGCGAAGATCGTCATAGCCTCGGCGAAGCGGTTGATCGAGGTGCGCCAGTTCTGGCGGAACAGGAACAGGACCGCCGAGATCAGCGTGCCCGCGTGGCCGATGCCGACCCAGAACACGAAGTTGACGATCGGGAAGCCCCACGCCACGGGCTGGTTATTGCCCCAGACCCCGACGCCGGTGGCGAAGAGGTAGCCGATGAGCCCGAAGAACAACCCGGCGAACGACGCGGAGATCAGGAAGCAGATCCACCAGTACAGGTGCGGCTTGCGCTCGGTGCGGTAGACCACGGCGTCGGTGACGCCCTTGAAGTCCTTGCCGCCCAGCACGAGCGGCGCGCGCTGCGTCGGGTCGTCGTGGGTGTTGTCCACGGTCTGGGGGATCATCGTGCCGGGGGTCAGTGTCGCCATAGTCGGATCAGGCCTTCACCGGGTTGCGTACCAGGCCCATGTGCTTGGTGCGGGGGCGGGAGTTGAGTTCTTCGAGCAGCTTGTAGGACCGCTTGTTCTTGTTCTGCAGCTGGGCGACCTTGGCCTTCGGGTCGTTGAGGTTGCCGAAGGTGATCGCCTCGGTCGGGCAGGCGCCCTGGCAGGCGGTGACCACGCCGCCGTCTTCGACGTAGGGGTAGTCGTCGACCTCCCGGCCGGCGGTCTTGGCCTGGGCCCACTCGGCCTTGGCCTCGATCTTGGCGCGTTGGATGCGTTGGGTGCAATAGGTGCACTTCTCCATCACGCCGCGCATCCGCACGGTGACGTCGGGGTTGAACACCATCCGGCGGACCTGGTCGATCACGTCGCCGGGTTGCTGGTCGGGCATCTTCAGCCACGGGTTGTTCTGCAGGCCGCCGGGCTTGCCGGCGTTGCGGAACTTCGGCGAGTCGAGCTTGGCGTGGTAGTCGAAGTAGTTGAACCGACGGACCTTGTAAGGGCAGTTGTTCGAGCAGTACCGCGTGCCGATGCAGCGGTTGTAGACCATGGTGTTAAGGCCCTCGGTGTCGTGCACCGTCGCGGCGACAGGGCAGACCTGCTCGCAGGGCGCGTTCTCGCAGTGGATACAGGTCACGGGCATGTGCACCGCGTCCATGACCTTGTCGTCGTCCTCGCCGACCTTGAAGTTCTTGTTGGCGTCGGGCTTGCCGCGGAAGTAGCTGTCGACGCGGATCCACTGCATCTCACGCGACATCATCACCTGGTCCTTGCCGACCACGGGGACGTTGTTTTCTGCTTGGCAGGCGATGACGCAGGCGTTGCAGCCGATGCACGCGGTCATGTCGATCGTCATGCCCCAGGCGTGCTTGTCGTTGAATTGGTCCACGGGGGTCCAACCGTCGGCCACGGCCTCGGGGTGCTTCTCCATCAACGCCTGCGCCCGCGCGGCGAACTCCTCGGCGAGCGGGGCGTCGTACAGCTGCAGCGACACGTCGCCGTGGGCATCGTCGTTGGCGAACGACTTGGCCTTGGGGTCGCTCTCGAGCTTCTTGAGGTAGTCCTTGTACGAAGCGAAGCTGGTCTGCTTGACGATGATGCCCTCGTCGCCGGGTTTCTTGCCGACGCGTTTGTCAAGCGCGCCCTTGGCGGTCCAGTCGGTGCCGGCGTTCTTGAGCTGGCTCACGTCGATGAGGTGGTGGATCGACGTGGTGGCGAGCGGGTGGGTCTGGCCGGTCTTCTCGACCTTGGCCGTCACGACCTTGTTGTGGCTGTCGGCGGCGCGGATGGAGTAAGTGTTGAACCCCACGCCCTCGGCGATGCGTCCGCCGGCGGTGTGGCCCTGGCCGACAGTCAACACGACCACGCCCTCGGCCTGACCCGGCACGATGTACGCCGCGGCGTCGAGCGACCGGCCGTCCACCGTGATCTTGATCACGTCGCCGTTGTCGAGCCCCAGTTTCTGCGCGTCTTTCACGCTCACCAGTGCCGGGTTGTCCCAGGTCACCTTGGTGATGGTCTCGGGCAGCTCCTGCAGCCAGCCGTTGTTGGCGTAGCGCCCGTCGTAGACCTTCGGGTCGGCGCGGAAGGCGATCTGCATCTCGTCGTGCGTGACCGAGATACCCGTCGCCGCGGCGCGGCCAGGATTGGTCTGGATCGTGGCGAACGCCGAGCCGGCGAGCAGCCCGTCGTGGACCGCGGCCCGCCAGGACTTCTCGCCGTTGCCGCCGGCCCAGGTGCTGGTCTTGACGTCGTACCGCCCGGCCTTGATCGCCGCGCTCCACGCCCGGCGCACCAGGTCGTAGCCCGCGGTCGCCTCGTCGTGGGCCAGCGTGGCGAGCACCTCGATCGCGCTCTTGCCGCCGAACAGCGGCTCGATGATCGGCTGCTGCAAGCAGATCGTGCCGTCCCACGCCCGGCCATCGCCCCAGCACTCGAGGTAGTGAGCCTCGGGCAGGTGCCAGTCGCAGGCGATCGAGGTCTCGTTGTCGTATTCCGCGAGGTGTGCGGTGGTGTTGACCTTATCGAGCGCCGCGGCGAAGTCGAGGTCGGCCGGGGCGTCGAAGGCGGGGTTGCCGCCGAGGATCAGCAGCGTGTCGATCTCCCCGGCGTTCATCTTCGCGACGAGGTCGGCGATCGCGTCGGCGCACAGCGCCTCGTCGCCCGCCGGCTCTTCGGTGAGCGAGACGGTCTTATCGAGATTGCCGAGCGCCGCGTTGACCGACCACGCCAGGGCGTGCACGCTCGCGGGCTGGGACGGGCCGACGACAACCAGCGACTCGCCTTTGTGGGCCTTGAGATCCTTGGCCAGCATCTCGACGAACTTGGCTTCGTCGTCGTTGAGCGCGGGGCTTGCGCTGAGGCCCTTGACGCCCACCGCCAACGCCAACGCGTCCATCATCGCCGCGACGGTCGACGGCTTGACCTGTAGGTGCACATCGGCGTTCGACAGCGTCGCGTTGAGCGTCGGCCCTGTCGCGTAGACCCGGCTCATCGCGCCTTCGTCGCACGAGCGGCGGAGCTGCGCCCAGCCCCGCGCGTGCTTGGCCGCGGCGGGGTGCTCGGTCAGGAAGTCGCTGTCGAAACACGCGAGCGTCATCGCCTTGGACGTGTCGTAGTGCGCCCGAACCGGACGGTCGAAGGCGGTCATGGCGCCCATGACTTCGCTGTCGCGATGCAGAGGCTCCCACGTCGCCCACGTCGCCCTGGGGAATTTTTCCAGGAAGCGTTTCTTCACATCCGCGAACGTCGGGCCCGAGTTCGGTTCGCTGAGTACGGCCAGCTTCTTGCCGTCGAGTTCGCTCATCGCCGCGAAGAACGTGTTCCAGTCTGAACGCTTCCGCTCGTCGTTCGATAAGTGCACCACGGATCGGCTGCGGTCGGGGTCATAGAGGTGCAGGATGCTGCCGAGTGTGAACACGTCGGCCGAGCCGTACGGCAGATCGCCTTCGGCGTAACGCGCCGCGTCGCCGCAGATCGGGTGCAGCGGGCTGCCGGCGACGTGGATCGGGCGGCCGTCGAAGCTGGTGACAAACAACCCCGTCGCGACCCCCCCGCGCTGCAGCATCGACGCATAAGTTTCGGGGACACCGGGCAGCGTGCCCTCGGGCCGCGCGTTGTGGGCGACAACTTTTTCCTTCGGCCACCGGCGGCAGCCCGTCAGCGTCAGGCCGGCCAACGCCATCGACGCGCCGGCGAGTTTCATGAACTTGCGCCGTGACATACCCAGCAACTCGTCCGGGTCATAGTCGGGGAACTCCTGCGCGATCGACTCGCGCAGCGCGGGGCTGTCGGCGTACTCCTGCAGGCTCTGCCAGTAGGCACGGCCCTGCATCTCGTCGCTTGCGGTGGGGTGGGATTCAATCATCGGTGACAAGTCGAGCAGGCTTGCATATAGGCGGCGTTGTGGACGTTGTATTCTTTCTTGATGCGGTGGCCGACGAGCAGCTGCGCCGCTTTTTCGTCGCCCTCTTTGATGTCGCCCGCTTTGATCGCGGCGATCACTTCCGGGTCGTCCAGCGGCGTCCACGCGAGGTTGGTCACCTCTTCGGGCGGACGGAGGTGTTCTTCGGGAGCGCGGTGGCATTCGAGGCACCAGCCCATCGAGAGATTCTCGACTTGGTGCACGCCTTCTTCGCCCATGCGGTCGACCCGGCCGTGACAGCTCACGCAGGACACGCCCTTGGTCACGTGGGCCTGGTGGTTGAAGTAGGCGTAGTCGGCCAGGTCGTGGACCTTGATCCATTCAACCGGCTCCCCGGACTCGTAAGCCTCGTAGAGCGGAGCGAGCTTGGGGCTGTTTTTCTTGACCGCGTTGTGGCAGGTCATGCAGGTTTCGACGGTAGGGATCGCGGCGAAGCCAGCGTCGTTGACCGAGGTGTGGCAGTAGGTGCAGTCGAGGCCGAGTTGGCCCACGTGCAGTTCGTGGCTGTAAGGGATCGGCTGCTTGGGTTGGTAGTTCTTGTTGAGCGTGTTGGGGTTAAGGCCCAACCCGACAACGGCCGGGACGTAGAGCCCGCCGCCCATCGCGCCGATGAGGATGAGGGGCAGGAGGTAGTTCGCCCACCGGGGAAAGACGAACCGGGTTGTCTGATCGGGGGTTGGATCGCTCACGGGGATTGGATTCTGCCGTAGGGGATAAGGAGTTTAGGAGGGCACAACTACACGGGCAGAGAGTCGGCCAAGGGCGCCGCGCTTCTCCACGAGATGTCTTACCCCCTGCAACGCGGTGCAGGTTAACCACTAATTCGGGCCGTGACAAAACGGACAGGCGGTACTGATAATGTCCGAACGGCGGCCGCCCGTCGCTTGTTTGAACGGGTGTTGTTCATGTCGGAACAACCTGCCCCATAGCATGATGATTTTGTGGGTCGGCGCGTCTCGGGGTGTTGGGAGCGCGTACGGAAAAAGTTGATTTAGCTTTGATCAACCCAAACCGAGTCTCGTTCATCTCAGTGGGCTGCGGTCAGCTTGTTTGATTGCCGTTGTAGGCCGGGCGAGCACGAGCAACATCAACATCAACGCGCCGGGCCAAATCCCCGGCGAAGCCGCCCCCGCCAACAGACACGCCGCCAGCGACAGCCCCACGCCCGCAGCCAGTACCGCCCAGATCGAAGTCAGTCCCCACAGATACTCGGCTGGAGGCACCGATCGGTCGGCCCCGGCCCATTCCTCGCGGAAACAGTGCCCGTAAACCCCCACCGTCGCCGGCACCGCCAGCGCCAACCACAGCAACGGAACAATAAACCATTGTTTAGCATGAATTTGAACATGACCCGCCAGCGGTAAGACCACCAGCATGATCGCTGCGCTGCCGATCACAAAACAGGCCCAACTACACCAAGCCCGGCGGACAATAGAAGAGGGAGATGATGAAGAGGGAGTAGCCATATTTCACCTTAAATAACTAAAAAATATAATTTTAGATCCAGAATGGATTCGATCGAGACCGATCCGAAACGCCAGTTTAATCGCCCGCCGGTCAGATGTCAGGAGAGTATTGATATAATCGCGATCGCGATGTCGTGATCAGATCAGGGATATTCCTGATCAGAAATCAGAGATTGCCTGAGATACTTCTCGCCGATAGCCTGCTAATATACAAACATAATTAATTTGCCCCCGGAAGGCGGCGAGTTGGACTTCGGTTCGCTCGCCGCTTTTTTTGTTGATTCCTGCTTTGTCTAGAAGCTTTATGCCACCATTGGGTGCAAATTAGCTCTGCGATGCTGCGGGCCGATAGACCGACGTAACCGTGGGTCGAGGCCGACGCGGCGGCGGCGTATGATGAGTCTGATGCAGACTTTTTATCCCGGAACGGATTTCAACCGGCCGCTATTGGGTGTGGTGCTGATCACGCTGATCGGCTGCGCGACCCCGACGCCCGACCCTTACCCCACAGTGAGCCCCGAGGTCATCGTCGACGGTTCGCCTGTGCCACAAGCCGAGCCCACGCCGCCCGCTTCGTACTCGGCACCCGTTCCCGAACCCTCCGGCGTGCCTGTGCAAGCCATGGTCGGCCAGATCGCCGGCCAACCGATCTACGCCCACCACGTGCTCGACGGGCTCGAGCCCCAGCTCGAAACCCTTGGCCGCCGCCTGCCCGCCGCCACCTTTCGAGAACGCGCGCTCGAACTGATCTACCAGCGTGTCGCTGGGCTCATCCGAGACGCCTTGGTCACCGATGCGGCCGAGCGGGCGCTGACCGAGCAGCAACTCGCCGGGCTGGACTTCTTCATCGCGTCGCAGCGCGAGCAGCTCCTGCGCGTCTACGGCCAGGGCTCACTCGCGCTGGCCGAGCGCAACTTCTACGAAACTTACGGCACCACCCTGGCGCAGCGCCTCCGCGACATCCGCACCCGCACAATGGTCAACATCTATCTCGAGCGTAACCTCAACCCGCTGGTCAACGTGTCGCGCCGCGACATCGAGCGCTTCTACCGCGACAACTACGAAGTCTTCAACCCGCCAACCAAGCGTCAGATCCAACTCATCTACGCCGGCAGCGAAGAAGACGCCGCGTGGTTTAGTGCGGAACTCGGCCGGGGCGTGGGCTTCGACCAGCTCGCCGCCGACGAACGCAACGCTTACCGCGGCAAGGCCACGCTGCTCCCGCTCGAGGGCGACAGCATGTTCGGCGACAACGTCGACCCCGCGTTGCAGAAACTCGAGCAAGGGCAATGGGCCGGGCCGCTGCCCAACCGCGGTCAGCAGTGGTTCGTCTACGTCGCTGAGTTGGATGAACCGGTCCGCCGGTCGCTCTTCGAGGCCCAGGTCGATGTCGAGCGCGAGCTCCGGCTGCGTCAGCAGCGCCAGTTGCAGGAGCAGCTGGGCCTCAAGCTCCGCAAGGAGGCGAGCGTGACCGACGAAGAGCAGATGTCGTTAGCGGTGTTGGAGATCGCGGTGGCGCGTTACGCGGCGTCGCGGTGAGTGTTCGCGTGGGGTGGCTAAACCTATTCGATTGGGCCCGGCCGGTGCGCGGCGCGCACCGACGACGCGGCCGGGCGGGGGAACGTGTGGCGGCGAAATTCCTGAAAAAACAGGGCTATCGCGTGTTGGCCCGCAACGTGCGCAGCCGCCACGGCGAGCTCGACCTGGTGGTGTTGGCCCCCGACGGCACGATGGTCGCCGTGGAAGTCAAGGCCGGGGCGGCCAACCCCGCGTTCCCGCCGGAGCTGCACGTCACCCCGGCCAAGCAGCGAAAGATCATCGCGCTCACCGCCCAACTCGCCCGCCGTCACCGACTGACCCACCGTCTTTGGCGTTTCGATGTCGTCGGGGTGGAGTTCCCCGAAACGGGCGAACCGACCGTGCGGCATCACCCCGGCGCGTTCGCGTCCCGCGTGTGAACCCAATCGGCCGCGCCGCCTCTCCCCAATCCGCTATCTTCGACGCATGATCGATCTCAAACAAGCCATCGGCCTGGGCGTCGCGGGCAACTTCACCGGGCATCTCGAACAGGCCGGCGAGGCGTCGGACTTCACGGACGTGGTCGCAGCCGAGGGTGCGCCCAAAGGCGTTTTTCCGTTCTACGTCCCGCCGGCAAACGCGCGCGACATGGAGCACTTCCTGTACACCTTCCCGCTTTCCACCGATACGCTCGAACACCCCGGCGACATCAACGGCCAACCCGCGAACCTCCAGATCGAGCCCGAGCTCGCGCTGCTCTGCGTGCTGCAATACGCCGACGACGCGGCGCGTTCCGTCACGTCGATCACACCCACGCACTTCGCCGCGTACAACGACTGCTCCACGCGTCGGCCCGACGCGGACAAGATCAGCCAAAAGAAGAACTGGGGGCCGAACACCAAGGGCCTCGCGTCAGATCAATGGATCGCGCTCGACACGTTCGCGCCCGGCGGGGTGCTGGACCGCTTCCGCCTCGCGTGCTACCTGCTCCGCGACGGCGCACTCCACACCTATGGCGAAGACTCGCCGATCGCCGGGCCGCGGGGCTACGGCTACATGCACGGCCAACTGCTCGACTGGCTCGTCGAACGGCTCAACACCCAGGCGGACCACGGCCCGCTGGAGAACCTTGCGGACTGGTTTCGCATCGCCGACCACCCAACGCACGCCGTCGTCAGTATCGGCGCGACGCGCTACACCGAATTCGGTGAAACGACGTACCTGCAACCCGACGACGAAGCGATCGTCGTCGCTTACGACTCCGAGCAACACGACGTCGACGCGGCATTGTTGATCCGAGGCGACGACCCGCTTCCCGCCGGCTCGGCGTCCGTGTTGCGTCAGCGCGTCGTGGCTCGCGGCGCGTGAGCAGGGTGGTCAGTTGCCCGAGACCGAATTGAGGTGGCCGAAGAGTTTTTCGAGGCGTTCGAGGTGCTCGTCGGGGAGCGGCGGCTCGTTGATGGACTTGAGATTCATTTCGAGGTGCTCGACGTTGCCCGTGCCGAAGAGCACGACGTCCAGCCCCGGTTCGTGGGCGCAGAAGCGGTATCCCGCGTTGACCACGTCGCCGAGGAAACCCAGCGGCCCGTTGGCCGAGCCGATGTCCAGCAGCTCGGGGTCGATCTCGCTGTTGGCGACGAGTTGGTCGAGAAGTTCGCGCAGCGCTTCGGGGCGCGTGAGCGCCCGGCGGACGGCGAACATGCCGAGGGTACCGATGTTTTTGGCTTGGGTGATCGGGAAGACGTCACGCCGGGCCGAGGGGTTGAGCAAGAGGTGGCCGACCATCACGACGTCGAAGAAGTCGTCTTGTAGGGCGCGTTTGAGCATGTCGTGAGACGGGTCGCTGATGAACTCTTCGCTGACCGCGAGGTGACGGAGCTTGCCCTGTTGTTTGGCGCGTTCGAGGGCGGGGACGATCTCGCTGACCGCGTGGTCGTAGTGGGCGCGTTTGAGACCGTGCAGATGGTACAGGTCGACGTAATCGGTATCGAGATGCTTCAGACTGGTTTCGAGTTTGGCGACGTACTCGTCGCCGGTGAGTAGCTGCTGGTTGATCGTGACGCCGCACTTTGAGGAGATGACGACCGAGTCGCGTGGGACCTCGGCGATGGCACGCCCGACGTGGGGCTCGGTTTGGTAGTTGGTCGCGGTATCGATGAGGTTGACGCCGAGCTCGAGCGCCCGGCGGACGACGCCGACAGCGTGGTCGAAGTCTTTGCCGTAAGACGTGCCGAGGCGCGAGTGCCCGCCGCCGCCGAGGCCGGCCACGGAGACTTCGAGCCC
Source organism: Planctomycetota bacterium (assembly GCA_039033595.1). Taxonomy (GTDB): domain Bacteria; phylum Planctomycetota; class Phycisphaerae; order Phycisphaerales; family Phycisphaeraceae; genus Algisphaera. The sequence goes on from JBCCCG010000014.1 coordinate 88,457, forward strand.
CGTTCTGCCGAGGGTGGTGGTGATCATGGCGCGTCGTCGGGGGTCAGTTTGTCGTGGAGCACGCGCCGGAAGACGTCGAGCGGGGGGGGTTGCTGGGTCCAGAGTTTGAACTGGGCCGCGCCCTGGCGGACGAACATTTCGGCGCCCGAGATCGTCAGACACCCCGCGGCCTTGGCGTCGCGGAGCAGCACGGTCTCGAGCGGGTTGTAGATCGTGTCGAACACGACGACGCCGGGGCCAAGGATGGATTGTTTATCCTGGGGCAGGGGGGTCGCGTCGGTCTGGGGGAACATCCCCAGGGGCGTGCAGTTGATCAGAATGTCGTGAGTGGTCTGCCCCAGGCGGTCCATGGGGAGCGCTTCGGCATCGAACCGTTGGGCCAGCGCCTCGGCTTTGTCGAGGGTGCGGTTGTAGACGGTGACGCGGCTGCCGTAGTGGGCGAACGCGGCGCCGGCCGCGCGGGCGGCGCCGCCCGCGCCGAGGACGCCGAGCGTCTTGCCGGCGAGTGCTGCGCGGCCGATCGACAACGCGTCGCACACCGCGTCGAGCAGGGCGGCGTAGTCGGTGTTGGACGCGTACAACGATCCATCGTCGCGTTTGGTCAGCGTGTTGGCCGCGCCGATCGTCGCGGCGAGGGGTTCGATCTCGCCGCCTTGTTCTTCGACGAAGCGCAGCAGGTTCGCCTTGTGCGGGATCGTGACCGACGCCCCGCGGAAGTGCAGCGGTTCGTAGTCGAGCCACGACAGCACGGTCGCCTTGAAGTGTTCGTACTCAGGCGGGATCGGCATCGGCAGGTACACGCCGTTGTGGCCCGTCGCGTCGAAGCCCGCGTTGTGGAAGGCCGGCGACATGGAGTGGCCCACGGGGTAGCCGATGACGCCGTAGACCCTCGTGTCGGCGTCGAGCGCGTCCCAGCGGTACAGCGACTTGAGTTCCCCGACGGTGGGTTGCCCCGGCGCGGTGGCACTGCCCGGCGACTTATCGAGCGCGGCAAACGTCAGCAACGCCCCGAACTTCTTCGCCAGCACGCGCGACGCCAGTCCGGCTTCACCCATGCACAGCGCGATCGTCGGCTTGAGTTTCCGCCCGACGATCTCGAAGGCCTCGAGGTTGTCGCGCAGCGACCGCGCCCGCCAGGCGACCTTGATCACCCGGCAGGCCGGGGCGTCGGCCATCGCCATGACCCGGCGGTCGAGGTCCGTCGGCATCGTCTCGAAGTCGTGCGACGAGAGGATCAGCCCGGCGGTCACGCCGGGGCGCGGCTGGTCGGCGTGGTCGACGACGAGGCCGATTTTTTGGCGCAGGTTGGCCGAGGTCTGGTAGGCCTTGAGTTCGACGTCGAGGTAGGCGGGCGTGATGCCGTCACTGCCCAGGCCGGCGTGCTCGAGCAGGCTGATGCGGTCGGTCTCGTCGCCGTCGTAGTCCCCGCCCTCCCACGTCGGCCGACACGTCGCGACGCACGGCAGGGGCGAGCGGGCGACCAGCGCCTGCACCCCGGCGGGTTCCAGGAAGCTGTCGATGCGGAACTCGACCAGATCCGCGCCGGCCGCCGCGGCGCGGGCGGCGTCGGCCAGCGCGGTATCGAGATCGTGTACAAACAGCGGGACGCAGAGGCGGGTCATCGGCGACAGGGTAACGGGTTTAGCGGGCCCTCGAAGATCGCGGGGCGACGGGCGCTCACGGAAACGCGGAGCTGAGACGCGCCGCTAAACTGAGTCGTCATATTTACGGCGACCCCGTCACGCAGGAGACACCCCGTGCCCGAACTCAAGCCGTTGACCCCCGTGCGTTTCGCCGCCCCGGCCGGTGGCGGTGACATCTCGAGCAAGATCGCCCCGCCGTACGACGTGCTGGACGCGGGGCCCAAGGCCGAGCTGCTGGCGCGCGACCCGCACAACATCGTGGCGGTGGATCTGCCGGTGACCCCGCCGAAGACCGTGGGCCCTGACGCGGCGTACGAAGCGACGGGTGAACTGTACCGTGGGTGGCTGGGCGAGGGCGTGCTGGTGCACGACGATCGGCGGGGCGTGGTGGTGTACGAGCAGGCTTACGAGTTGGACGGACAAGGCGTGCGGCGTCGCGGACTGATTACCGGGTTGGGCGTGGAGGAGTTCAACCGGCCGGGCGGCGGCATCTTCCGCCACGAGATGACCATCGCCGGGGGCATCGGCGACCGCACGAAGCTCATGCAAGCCACCCGGGCGCAGCTCTCGCCGATCTTCGGCATCTTCCCCGACCCCGAGAAGTCGGTCGTGGCGGCGCTCAACGAGGTTTGTGAATCGCGTGAGCCCGACTTCTTCGGCACGACCGACCACGACGGCGTGGCGCATCGGTGTTGGGCCGTGGCCGACGCCGACACGCTCGCGACCCTCGCCGAATTCTTCGCCGATACGGACGTGTTCATCGCCGACGGGCACCACCGCTACACCACCGCGCTGCAGTTTTCGAAAGACCATCCCGAACTGCCGGGGGCGGGCGCGTGTTTGTTCGTGTTGGTCGCGGCGGAGGACCCGGGCATGGTGGTGCTGCCGACGCACCGGGTGGTGTGCGGCCTCGACGCGCTATCGGCCGACGATCTACGAGCCATGATCGAACACGACCCGCGCTTAAAGCCCGCGGCGTCGGCCGAGTCGGCGCGCTTCGGTGTTTATCTGCCGGGCCACGATTCGCTGATCGGGATCGACACGACGGACGATCCGCTGGCCGAGCTTTATCCCGACAAGCCGGCGGTGTGGCGGACGCTGGACGTGGCGGTGTTGCAGCACCTGTTGGTAGACGAGTTGTGGCGCGGGGGAGGTGGGCCGTTGAGTGTGAAGTACACCGCCGACGTCGGTGAGATGAAAGAGATGACTGACGCCGAGCCGGGGCGCGTCGGTGTGGTGATGCGTTCGACGCCGTTGGAAAGCGTGATGGGGGTTTCGCGGGCCAACGAGGTCATGCCGCCCAAGAGCACGTACTTTTACCCCAAGCTCGCGACGGGCCTGGTGATCAACCCGCTCGACTGAAAACCACAGCGCGGGCTTCATGCGGGCTGACCCATGCCGACCCAGTCGACGCCCACGCCCACGCGGCGCAGCGAGGCGCAGAGTTGGCCGGCGTGGTGCTGCACGTGTCGCAGGTTGTAGAGGTAGGCCGCGGCGCGGGTCATCGGTAGCCAGAAGAAGCCGGACTCGCCGGCGAGGGATCCGTCGGTCTCGGCGCCGAGGCTCGCGGTGAGTTTTTCCGACATCGACGTGATGTACGCCGCGACTTTGTCCTGGGGCAGCACGGGGCCGATCTCTTCGGGTGATAGCGGCTCGAACGGCGGCTCCATGTGCCGGCCCAGGCCCGCGGCGTTGGGCCAGGCCCAGTCGGGCGTGTCGGGCCACGGCTCGCCGGGCCGGGTGAGGTACAGGTCGATATAGAACGCGATGTGGAAAGCGTTCTCCCAGAACGGGCGTTCGCCGACGATCGCTTCCCAGTGGTCCGCCGGGCATTTCTCGACGGCTTTGCGCAGCATCTATAACGCTGCCTCGAATTGATCCATCACCGCGGATTTGAATGTGTCGTCCATTGTGGGGTCTTCTGGTATTAACCTATGGTAAAGGCGGGTGGGTGTTTTTCGGGGCCGGAATATCCTCCAGAATTTTCCCGTATGGCGCGATCCGACGCCGCTCGGCGCTCGTATCAACCCCGCCCCCGGGGCGATGTATGACTGCACTTAACCTCTCCCAGCTTGCTGCTTTAGGATCGGCCGATGCCGTACAATCCCGGGTGATGCCCGTTTCCGACGACACCACCCCGGAGACTCCGGACGCCCCGACCCCGCTGGCGGAGCTGACGGATGAGCAGTTGCTCGGGTCGTATCGCACGGGCCGGCTCGACGCGTTCGAGGCGTTGGTGGGGCGGTACCGCCCCGAGTTGCTGCATTTTCTGATCCGCTTCGCGGGCAACCGCGCGGCCGGGGAAGACCTGTTCCAGGAAGCGTTCTTGCAGGTGCATATCTCGGCCGACACGTTCGACGTGAGCAAGCGGTTCAAGCCGTGGCTATTCACGATCGCCGCGAACAAGGCCCGTGATTACCTGCGGAAAAACAAGCGTCAACGCACCGTGCCGCTCTCGGCATTGGTAGACAAAAAACAGGAAGACGGTCCGTCGTTTATCGACCTGATGCAGGCCGACCTGCCGCTGCCCGAAGACACCGTGGCCGACGGCGAGACAGCGGATCTGGTCAAGGAAGTCGTCCAGTCGCTGCCCGATCACCTGCGGGAGGTTCTCCTGTTGGCCTACTTCAACCAGTTTGCCTATAAGGAGATCGCGGAGATGCTGGGGATCCCGTTGGGGACCGTGAAGAGCCGGCTGCACGCGGCGGTGGGTACGTTTGCCCAGCTGTGGAAAGCCCGGTTCCCGGCCGTGGAGCCCGCTGATTCGGCGGACAACCTGGAGGGTTAATCCCGAGTCGTGCCGGCAGTCGCGGGGCAGGAATGAGTTACCGTCACGGAGGGCGGAAAATCCGGCAGGAATCTGTGGATTGGCCGAACCGATCGGCCGCTGTTGTCGTTGAACCCTCGTAACCCGACTGATATGAATCCCCACCATGTCCGACACCTTCGACCCTAATTCGCCCGAACCCGACGTTACGCTGACCCCCGAAGATGCGGCGGCGTTCGACGCGTTGATGGCGGCCCGCGGGCTCGGGGCCGAGGCGGGCCCGATGCCGCCCGGCACGGCCGAGCGGGCGGGCGCGGTCCGGGCCTTGATGAACGTGTTGGACACCGACGCGGTGCCGCCGGATGCCGGGGCGGACGGCCCGTTGGTGCGGGCGACCTTGGTGCGGATAGCCGCGGCCCGCGCGGCCGAGGCGCAACCGGTATTGATCACGGCCCTGAGCGAGGCCGACGGCGAGGCGGTCGACGCGGTCCTCGCGGCCGACGGTGGGGCGGGCCCGGTGCCTTCGGGGCTGGGCGGACGGGCCGAGAAGATCCGTGGTCTGCTGTCGGTCCTGGAACTCGCCCGGGCGGAAGACGAGACGGAGGCTGCCGGTAACGACGACGCCGTGCGCCGCACGGTGGAGGCGGTCGCCGAGCTGCGTCGCAAGGAACAATTCGCCCAGCAGGTCGAGATGTTCAGCCAGCCCCGGCGGACACTGGGGGTCGGCTGGCGGCAGGTGCTCTCGGCGGCGGCGGTGTTCTTGATCGGCATCTCGCTTCTGATGCCCGCGATCGACGGCCAGCGTCAGCAGGCCCAGCAGGCCGCCTGCAGCTTCAACTTGGGCATGGCCGGCCAGCAGATGGGGGCCTATACCGCCGACCACGCCGGGATGCTCCCGCGCGGCCCGGTCGGCGAGGCTTGGAACAAGACCGGCACCGCCGAGGTCGTCGACGATGCCGGCCGGTACCAGTCCAACTCCGCCCACCTGTACCTGCTCGTCCGCCACGCCTATGTCGCGCCCGAACGCCTCGCGTGTGCGTCGAATCAAGACGCCTCGGTCCCGGCGATCGGCACGAGTCAGATCGACTGGGACTCGCCCAAGGCCATCAGCTACAGCTACCAAAACCAGCACGGGTCCGCGCCGATCCGCGTGGACCGTAGCCGGCCGCAGCTCGCGGTGCTGGCCGACAAGAGCCCGCTGTTCATCGCCGAGCGCGGCCGGTTGATCTTCAACGACGACGCCGAGCGCGACGCCCGCACCACGCTGCACCGCGGCAAGGGCCAGAACGTGCTCGCCCTCGACGGCAGCGTTCGCTGGACCGTCACCCCCGTCGTCGCCGACGACAACATCTGGCAGATCACCGGCCACGCCGGGAGCTACCGCGGCACCGAAACCCCCGCCGACGCCCAACGCGACAGCTTCCTTGTTCCGTAACGTTCTGGTCATCTTCTCCGTGCTCCCGAGATCGATTGCCCCATTTAGCGGGTGACACGCATCGCCCTGTTCCAATGCGTCGTGCTCTCGGCACCGCATTTTGCGCTAACGGTTTTCGCTCATCATCCCCGCGAACAACGCTCACGCTCAGGATAAGTCCGCATGAATTTCGCGTGGTTATCCGGACCCGGCGCGTTATCCTGAACGTCGGAACATGGGTGCCCGACAACGGGCGCGTCATGTCTTCACATAAGGAGGGAGTCTCACCACCGTTCATCAACACGGAGGTTGTCCATGACGCCACATGTCTCTCTCGAATCTGCCGCCCTTCACTACTGCAAGCAAGCGCTGCGCCGCGTGGCTCCCCGGACCGCGACCGCGACGGGCCGGGTCAGCTGGATGCTGCCGGAACTCGCCCGCTTGATCGCCGAGGAACACGACCGCGACCCGCGCGCTTTTGTGGCCAGTGCCCGGCGTTTCGTAGACGAGCACACCTTCATCGACGACGCCGGCGACCCGTTGTTCGACGATCACGTCAACGAGGAGACCCAGGCGCTGATTGAAATGAGCGTCCGCGTCCACCGCGCCGTCCACCACCGCGCCGTCAGCCACGAAGCCCCGCCGGTCCCGCCGTTGATGTGCGGGTGAGCGAAAGGGTGCGGATCAGGACTTATCGTTCTTCTTGCCCGGTCCGAAAGCGCCTCGCAATGCGCCCGCCGCGTTGCCCGTCGTCTCCAGCTTCGCCTTAGGGGGCTGACGCTCTTTCACGACGTCACTTGTAAATGGCGTAAATCTCTACGCTAAGGCGTTAGGTCAGCTTAAATTCTGTGGATATGCTAAAGCTTTGTCCCTTGGAAGCCGTTTCCACAGGCGAACGGTAGCTAAGTGGATTTACGTTATCGCGAAGGCCGCTTAACTTCCGTTATCTATATATATTGACATGGGCTATCGACTCACAATCCACAAAGCACGCTCGCTTCTTGCTCCGCAATAAACCATTGCGGCGACCTTCAGGCTACACCAACAACTTCTAGCCCAAAGAACGAGTGCTCGCGGAGTTAATGATGCCGAATATCACCAAGTTCTTTATCTCAATCGTCATTAACTTCGTTGTGCTCGCGTGCGTGAGCATTTTGTTCGAGTATTTTGATACCGGAGATGATCCGCTCTACAGCATGAAGGTGGCTGTTAAAAATCTTGTAATGTCGCTGATCATTACGGGAACGATTTTCTTCATGTATCGGAAGACTGCTGGTGCTGATCGTGCATAATGATTTTGATCACCAATCGCGACCTTGATGTTTTCACTTGTTTCACAAGATTCAACGTGCTCAACCTTCTCCACTATGCCAGAACCCCGAAGTTCGAAATAGCGCGATAACCAAGCGTACGCCCGCCAACCGTGTTTGGCTGGGCTCCGACTCGGAAGCAAGAACTTCGACACTGAACCCCAACGTTCTAAGTAACAGACCGATCGCGGCTGTGGTGAGTTCGAGCACCGCCATGATTAGTCGCACCAAAATGATGAACAGTTGAACCAGGACTTCGAGAAGCGAGTCCACAAACGGAATCTCCCGCCGGCGCGTCTACCCCAGTCCCACCATCCGGTGTGCGTCGTCGAGCGACGTGGTGCCCGCGAGGACGCGCTCGATGGCGTGGTCTTTGAGGGTCTTGAAGCCGGTGGCGGCGAGGGTTTTGCGTAGGTCCACGAGGTTGGGCTTGCCCAGGATCACGTCGCGGATCGCGTCGCCGATGGTGAGCAACTCGAAGACGCCGACGCGGCCGGCGTAGCCGGTGTGGAAGCACGCGTCGCAGCCGACGGGGTGGTAGATGGTCACCGCGGCGTCGGGCTCCTTGCCGAGCTTGGCCAACTCGTCGGGCTCGGCGACGGCGGGCTTCTTGCAGGCCGGGCACAGCCTGCGCACGAGCCGCTGGGCGAGCACGAGCTCGAGCGTCGAGGCGATCAGGTACGGCTCGACGCCGAGGTCTAAGAGCCGCAGCACCGTGCTCACCGTGTCGTTGGCGTGGATGGTCGACAGCACGAGGTGGCCAGTGGTCGCGGCCTGCATCGCGGTGACGGCGGTGTCCTGGTCGCGGACCTCGCCGAGCACGATGACGTCGGGGTCCTGCCGGAGGCAAGACCGCAGCAGGTTGGCGAACGTGTGGCCCTCGGAGACGTCAACGGGGATCTGGGTGACGCCGGTCACCTCGTACTCGATCGGGTCCTCGATGGTGATCACGTTGCGGACGCCCGCGTCGATCTGGCGGAGCACGGCGTAGAGCGTCGTGGTTTTGCCGCTGCCGGTGGGGCCGCAGACCATCACGGTGCCGGTGGACTGCTGCGAGGTCGAGCGCAGGCGCTCTTCGATCTCGGGGGGCATGTCCAGGTCGTTGAGCTGCTGCGGCGACTGGGCGGGGTCGAGGACGCGGACGACCATCTTTTGGCCGTACATCGCCGGAGCGAAGCTGACGCGGTAGTCGATCGTGCGGCCCGGCACGGCCAGCGAGAAGTGGCCTTCCTGGATGATCGATTTGCGCGCGATGTCGATGTCGCAGAGCACCTTGATCAGCGACATCAGCTTCTTGTTCTGGTCCGCGTCGAGCGGGCAGACCTCGATCATCGCGCCATCGACGCGCAGTCGGATCAAGGCGTCGTACTGCTTGGGCTCGACGTGGATATCGCTTGCGTTGCAACGGATCGCGCCGAGGGTGAGCAGCTGCAGGTGGGACAGCGATTCGGTGGCGTCCGACAGCTCGGCCCCCGCGGCGTGGACGACCTGGCCGCGGGCGTTGAGCAGCGACAGCGACTCGATGCCGAAGCCCGGGTCGACGCCGACGCGCGATAGCGCGACGATCGAGTCGAGCGAGGCACCGAGATTCGGCTTGCCGGCCTCGGCCGCCGCGGGCGCTTCCGGCGCGTCATCCACCAGCACGGCCACGTCGTAGACCGGCTCGTCGTCGTCCTCGGTCGCGTCCGTTGGCTCGGCCGCGCCACCGTTGGCCGCGCCGTCCACCGCGACTGCGGCAATCGTCGCGTCCGAGCCGGGGTAGGGTGTCGGCGGGCTGGCGTCGGCCGTTTCCTGGGTCAGGTAGAAACGGACGAAGGTGCTGCCGACCTGGAAGATGCCGCGGTCGATGAGCTTGACCACGTCGATGCGTTTGCCCATGACCTGCGTGCCGTTGCGGGACTTCAGGTCGTGCAAAACGTACTCGCCCTTGTGCAGCACGACCTCGCAGTGCTCCCGGCTGATCAGGTGGTCTCCCTTGAGCACGGCGTCGCAGGTGTTGGACCGGCCGATCACAAACCGCTTGCCCTCGAACGGGTAACGGTGGGTGGTGCGTTGGGATATGACTTCGATCACCGGCATAGGAAAAAGCAATCTATCGCCCCGACGCGCCGCCCGCCACCGCGGGGCGCGGGAAGTTCCCGATGGCGTGGGGCCCGGCCCCGCGATAACCTGCGGCTCGGCGTCAGGGACGCCTCCACGTCCGCGGGAAGGGCCAAGCCCACCGACCCGTTGTTAGTACATTCTCACCTTCATTCCTGCCCGACGAAGCGGACGACGGGCCTTGCCGGAAGGAAGGTGCGCTATGACCGCATCCGATTCGTCGCCCTCGCCGTCGGTTTCCTCGTCCGCCGTTGTCTCATTTCCGGGAAAGAACCCCGAAGCGTTGCCCGCCCGGGCGTCCCTCGAAAACCTGCGGAAGCAGGCCAAGACGCTGCTCAAGCAGCGGCGGGCTTCCTTGACGCCCGGTGACGACCCGCCGACGCTCAGCGGGGCTCAGCACGAACTCGCCCGGCGGTACGGCTTCGTGAGTTGGCCGCAGCTGGTCGCGCACTTCAAGCCGGCCGATCCCGCCGACCGCGTCCGGCGGGAGGGCGGCCGGGTCTGGATCGACGGCGTCCCGCGCCTGGCCTGGGGCCGGGCGACAGACCTGACGTACCTCGGGGCGCTCGAGGCGGCGTTCGTCGGCAGCGACCGGCCGCTGGATCTCACGCAATTGATGGGTGACTCGGGGCTGTGCTTCCGGCTGCGTTGGGCGCGCGAGAACGAGCCGCTACGTTGGTGCGGGTCGGGGCCGGTGGGCGAGTGGCCCGAGGAGCGCGCGGCGCTGAACGCCGCGACGGGCTACGTCTTCGATTGGCGGTACGGCCACGACACCGCCGGGGGGGCTGAACGCGTGGCGGCCGAGATCGACGCGGGCCGGCCCATCCTGGCTTACGCGATCAAGCACGACGTGAGTTTGATCTACGGCTACGAAGACGCCGGCCGGCGCGTCGTGGTCCGCGACTACTGGGCGACCGACGACCCGCACGTCATGCCGATCGAAGACCTTACTGCGATCACGGGTTGGCTGACCGCGATCGACCCGCCGGCCCCGCGGGCCGACGCCGTGCGCGCGGGCCTGGCGTTGGCGATTGAGCGCTGGCACGAACCGACACAGCCGAGCGAGAAGTCACCCGAGCCGCACTACCACTACGGCCCGAACGCCTACCGCGAATGGATCAGCGACCTGCGCCGGGCCGAGCCGATGACCGACGAGCAGCGCGGCAACTTGTACTTCCTCAACGGCTGGACCTACTGCGTCCTGCGCACCGGCCGGCACGACCACGCGGCGAAGTACCTCCGCGCCAACGCCGGCCACTTGCCCGCGGACGCGGCGCCACACCTCGAAGCCGCCGCGGCCTGCTACGACCGCGCGGCCCGGCGGTTGGGCAAATGGGACGCGGCCGACCCGACGTTCGGTTTCGTCAAACAGAAGCCCGCCGACGGCTGGACCGTCGAGACCCGCCAACGCGAGATCGCGCTGCTCGAAGACCTGCACGCGCTCGACGCCGAGGCGATCGGGCACCTCGAACAGGCGCTCGTGACGGACCCCGCCGGCTGACCGGGCGGCTACTTCTCGAAGTTTTCCTCGACGATCGGCGAGCCGCGGAAGCGGTCGCCCAGCAGCCACTTGCCCGTCGGCGTCTGCGACGCGGCCTTTTCGTACTTCACGAGGTCGTGGTAGAAGAGGTAGTGGCGGCCGTCCTCGGCGCGCTCGATCGTGGTCACCTGGAACTCCTGCCAGACGCTCTGGCCACGATGGATCGAGTGCGTGTCGAGTGTGTAGAGCGTGCGGTCGTACTTGCGGATCGGCGCGTTGACGATCAGCCGCACGCGGGGCGGCAGGCCGTAGCGTTCGCGGGAGAGCACCTCCTCGGCGATCACGCGCAGCTTCTTGTCGCCCAGGTCGACGGGCGGGACGATCAGCTTCGCCGCGGCCTGCGCCTTTTGTTCCAACGTCGCCAGGAGCTCGGTGGCCTGCCTGCCCTTGTCCGCCCAGTCGGTGCCATCTTCCTCCACTACCCGGTCGAGCGCCGCGCCGAGTACGGCGAGGTCGTAGGCCGTGCGTCCGGCTTGACGGTACATCTGGACCCGGTCCTCGCGGGCCAGCTTGTTGCGCAGGTCGCCGTCGTTGCTCGGGTCGGCCTCGGCGCCGATGCGCAGCGTCTGGAGGGTCGAGTCCACGTTGCCCCGCAGGTTGACCCGCGTGTACTTGAGGCTGTGCTCGAACTCGCCGGGGAAGTAGTCGGCGAGCCGCGACCGCAGCGAGCGGGCGGCGTTGTCGACGCGCTGGTTGTTGTAGCCGTCGGCGCCCTCGAGCGACTTGCCGTCGAGCTTCTCCAGCCAGGCGAGGTCGATCGGCCGCGCCACCTGGAACGCCTTCATCGCCTTGGCGTACTCCAGCACGCCCTCGCGATCGTAGGGCGGGGTGAGCACGTCGGGCACGTTGGTGGTGTCGTACTTCTTGCGTAGCGCTTCGACCACCTCCGCGGCCTCGTCGATGGTCTTGACCGCCGGCGGCCCGTCGTAGGAGATCGCCAAGGCCTGCCCGACGTCTTGCTTCGGCGTGTCGGTGGTCGCGGGCGTGTCCGATCCACCGCCGCTGACCACCGCGTCTTCTCCGGCCGCCTCGGCCGACGCCTCGTCACCGCCCCCGCAGCCGACCGCCGTGAGCACCACCGCCGCGAAGACGACACCGCGGCACAGCCACCACCACATCTTTTGGTCCATGTAAAACCTCCCGCGTTGAGATGAAATGACCTGATCGCCGAACGCCCGATTTTACAAGGCCAAGCCCGCAACCCCGAGGGCCGCGACGCTCGGACTTTCCCGCGCCCAGCGGATTACACTGTCGCGATGCGGCCGGCGGACTCGCGGAAACACCCCCGGAAAAATCTGCGGATCAACGTGATCGGGACCAGCGGGGCGGGCAAGACCACGCTCGCCCGGCGGCTGGGTGAACGTCTGGGCGTGCCGCACGTGGAGCTCGACGCGTTGAACTGGGGGCCGAACTGGACCGAGCGGCCGAACGAAGAATTCCGCGCCCGCATCGCCGCGTTCATCGCCGGCGAGTCGTGGGTGATGTGCGGGAACTACACCCGCGTCCGGCCGATGCTGACCGAGCGGGTCAACGTGTTCGTCTGGCTCGACTACCCGCGGTGGCGCGTGACGTGGCGGGTGGTGTGCCGGACGATCAGGCGTGTGTGGACGCGGGAGGAACTCTGGTCCGGCAACCGCGAGAGTTTCCGGATGTCGTTTCTCAGCCGCGACTCGATCATCTGGTGGTCGATCAAGAACTTCCGTAAGAACCGCCGCCGGAAATACCCGGCTCTGTTCGCGGAGCTGGCGGACCGCGACGACATCGAGACGGTGCGGCTGCGTTCGCCGCGCGAGACCGAGAAATGGTTGACGTCGATTACGGCCGCGCCCGAAGCCTGACGTGTGTCACGCCGGCTCAAGCACGACGTCGAAGACCCCGGTGCGGTATTCGGTTTCGTTGCGGCGGTGGGTGTCGAGATTAATGATGAGCGACTCACGGATGAATCGGTCGGTGGCTTGGTGCGGGTCGCCGTGGAAGTAGAGTTGGGTGACAAGGGTCCGGTACCCTTGGGCGCGGACGAGGTAGTGGATGTGGGGCGGGCGCCAGGTCTGGGGGCCGATCTTGTAGGTGCCGGGGTGGATGGTTTCGTACTCGTACCGTCCCCGCTCGTCGGTGAGAACGCGGGCGCGGTTGACAAAGACGTCGGGTGCCGGCGGGTGCTTCGGGTTGTCGTTGTCGTAGCGGCCGTCGGCGTTGGCCTGCCAGATATCGAGCGTGACGCCCGGCAGGGGCTTTTGCGTGTCGAAGCCCCAGACGGTGCCGCGGATGAGCAGGGCGACGCCGGGCTCGAGGGGCGGAGTGATCTTGGCGCGGTAGGGCGCGGCCTCGCGGTAGAACGGCCCGAGGATGTTGGGTTCGGTGACGGGTTTGATCAGGGCTTCGGCGGTGGGGGGGCGATCGGCGGATTCGCCTTGCGCGTTGAGGTAGTCGCCGTAGGCGCCCAGGCCGCCGGAGCCCGGGGTGGGCTGGGCGTCGGCCCGGAGCCGCATGCCGGCCGCGGTGGCGACCCCCAAGCCCACGAGTGATTGCTGCAGGAAGCGGCGGCGAGACGATTCGTGGGGCATGGCCTGGCTCCGGGGAGAAGGTGGAACGGCTTGGTCGTAAACTGCAGCGATGGAGATGGTCTATCTGGACAACAATGCTACGACCAAACCCTCGCCCGAGGTCGCCGCCGCGGTGGCCGAGGCGCACGAGGCGTTGTGGGCCAACCCGTCGAGTGTGCACCGGTTCGGGCAGCAGGTGAGGCAGCGGATGGAACTGGCGCGGGCGTCGGTGGCGTCGCTGATCGGGGCCCGGCCGCGGGAGTTGGTGTTCACCTCCGGCGGGACCGAGGCGTGTGCGTTGGCGATCCGCGGGCTGATAGAGGCCCGACGGGGGGCGGGGCGGTTCACGGTGTTCACGACCGGGGCCGAGCACGCGGCGGTGCGGGAGTTGTGCGACGTGATCCGCGACCGCGACGAGTCGGGCCGGAGCGTGGTGTGGCTGGGTAATGTTGAGGGGGGCCTCGTGGACGTGCGGTCGCTGCGCGAGGCGCTGCAGGAACTCGACGGCGCGGCGTTGGTCAACGTGCAGTGGGCCAACAACGAGACCGGCGTGCTGCAGCCGCTGGCCGAGGTCGCGGCGGCGGTGGCCGAGGCGCGGCAGGCGGGCAAGGAGGTCTGGCTGCACACCGACGCGACGCAGGCGGTGGGCAAACTGCCCGTGGACGTGGCGAGCGCGGGCGTGGACCTGCTGAGCTTTGCGGGGCACAAGTTCCACGGGCCCAAGGGCGTGGGGGCGCTGTGGATAAGACGCGGCGTGCGTCTGCGGCCGCAGCAGGTCGGCGGGCCGCAGGAGACCCAACGCCGCGGCGGGACCGAGAACGTGCCGGCCGTGATCGGGCTGGGCGTCGCGGCCCAGCAGGCGTCGGCGTTTGTCGGCGACACCGCCCGGGTCGAGGCGTTGCGTGGCCTGCGGGGCCGGCTAGAAGCGGAGGTCCAGCGGGGGTTGGCGTCGGCGGGTTTGTCGGCCGCCGCGGTGAACAGCGGAGGCTACCCTCGGCTGTGGAACACGACGAACCTGGGCTTCCGCGGGCTCGAGGCCGAGGCGATCCTGTTGGGTTTGAGCGAGCGGGGCGTGTGCGCGTCGGCGGGCGCGGCGTGCAGCAGCGGGAGCCTCGAGCCGTCGCCGGTGTTGCTGGCCATGGGGGTGGAGGAAGCGGTGGCGCACGGATCGATCCGTCTGTCGCTCAGCCGGGACACGACGGTCGCGGAGGTGGACGCCGCGTCGTCGTCGTTGGTCGCCGTGGTGGAGCGGTTGGCGAAAGTGATGCCGATGGGGAGATAGGGGGTTTTGTGGTTGCCGCGGCCGCGCGTGGTCGATGTCGATGATGACCGGCGACGATGAAACAAGGTGAAACACCTAGGACCCGAAGAGTGCCCGGGGCGTAAGGATGTGTCATGCTTTACCCACCGTTTGAGACGGCGCAAAATAAGCGGGTTCAACCAGGCGAGGGTTTGGTCGCATGCAGTTAATGTCTTGGATGATTGGCCGGCTGGGTAGTCGGTTCGGGCTCATGTTTGAGCCTTACCAACGTCGCGTGATGCACTCGGCGATGGGGCGCTTTCTCGACCGACCGCTCGATCTGGCCGTGGGCCTCGTCGAGCCCGACGGCACGCAGCGCGTCCTGCCGTTCACCACCGACAACGACCACGACGGCATCGAACAGTTCGCCAACTGCGAACAATTTGACCGCATCAACTCCGTCACCTTCCGCGGCTACAGCGAACGCTACGGCCTGCGCTTCGAGTTCAACGTCCATAGCGTCTTCTACCCGCAGAAGGATCGGCTGTGCGTCATGCCCGCGTTCTACCTCGAGCTGCGCGTCAATCCGCTGCGCCGCTTCCGCCTGGTCGAACGCGCCGGCGATACGCCGGGCAAGGTCACGCTCTTTGTCCGCCTGCGTCGGCCCAATACCGACATCAAAGTCGACGGCAACGCGCTGGACCTGCGCTACCGCATCCCGTTGGACCCCGAAGACCCGTGGCAACCGCCGCGCTCGCTTGAGCAGTACGGCCCCGACGTGCCGGTCGTCGACGCGGCCGAGCGCATCGTCTCGCTCAACCCCGGCTGCGAGGCGACGTCCGGCGGCCCCGACGGCGCGGGGCTGCGACTGGACATCCCGGTGACCCGGTCGGGTTCGGGGATCAAGTGGCGGCTGGTGTGGGCCGCCCACGTGGCCGAGCCCGTACTCAAGGTGCGTCGTGAGGGTCGGGACCACGACGCGAAGCTGCGCTACACCGACCACTGGGACAGCGTCGAAGAGGTGGCCGAGGAAGCCGTCAAGACGCGCGACGAGCGGCTGGCGTTGTCCCGGCGGTTCGAGAAGCTGATGGAGCAGGCGCCGCTCGACGCGTCGCAGCGCCACCTGACCAATCAGGGGTTCCAGAACTTCCTGGCCAACACGTTCTGGTGCACGACGCTGCCGGACGCGGCCGCGGCGCCGGGCGGCGTGTTGTCCACGCCCGGCGAGTGGTTCAGCGTATGGGACGGCTCGCCGGCGTACCACTCGCCGCTCGACGTGGAATACAACCACGCGACGTTCTATCTCGCGCTCTGGCCCCGCCTGCTCAAGTTGATCCTGCAGCAGTTCGGCGAGCGGATCACGCCCCACGAGCCGTCGCGGGGCGCGGTGGCCAGCCACGACCTGGGGCGAGGCGTGAACGCCACGGGCAACGCCTACTCGCACCCGATGCCGGTGGAAGAAAACGCGAACTTCCTGCTGCTCTTGGAGACCTACACCCGATGGACCGGCGACACGTCGCTGGGCCGATCCTTGCTCGGCGTCGTGCAACGGCTGGCGCGATACTTGGTGTGGTCGGACCGCGACGCGTCGGGCTTCCCGTCCGAGGGCGTCTCGAACACGATCGTCGACGCCATGCCGGCGATGCGCTTCGCCCGCAAGCAGACCTACCTCGCGGTCAAGCGCGTCGCGGCGCTGCGGGCCGCCGCGGGCGTGCTGCACCGCGCCGGCCGGGGTGAGGAAGCGCGGCAGTGCGACCAACTCGTCGAACGCGACACGCGCAAGATCGAAAAAGCCGCGTGGCTCGGCGACCACTACGCCGTGGCCGTGGACAAGTCGGCCGTGGAACTGATCAACCCCGACACCGGCCAGCCGCTGGACTACGAAGACCTCGCCGGCTGGGACGCGTACTCGATCTACACCGGCAACGGGCTCCTGCTGCCCGAGTTCATCGGCCAGCCCCCGCTGCTCGACCGCGCCCGCCTCACCCAGGACGTCTACCGCGCCAACCGCGAGTGCCAGGGACGCTACGGCGACGGCCACTCGTCCCTCGAGCCCAACAACCCCCGCATCTCCCAGAACCTCTGGCGAGACCTGCTCGCCCGCTACCTCCGCCTCGGCGGCGAGTCGTCCGCCCAGCAGTACTGGGACCTGCAGGTGATGAGCAATACCCACTCCCAGAGCCTGGGTTACACCGACACCTACATCCAGAACCGGCTGCACAACTACCCCCGCGGCGTCGTGGCGCTGGGCTACTACCTCGCCACGCCCCGGCTGATGATCGACCGATTGGCCCCCGGGGCGATCGGGACCTACATCACCATCGATCCCGACCGCCACACGCCGCAGCGCTGGCCGCTGCTGCCGCTGGCGGATTGGCAGGCCGGCAAGATCCCCGTCTGCGTCGTCAACGAAGAGGGCCAGGTCTTCATCGAAGCCCCGACCGACCCGGTCAATATCCTTGGCACCGAAACCGACCCCGGCGAATCGATCTCGGGGCTGCTGATCGGATGAGACCCGCCAACCCCGTTCAGCGGGCGATCGGGGATCGCCGGGGTTAAAACAGCAAAAACCCCAGCGGCGACCCTTGATCGCCCGCGAAACCCGGCATCACCCCTGAATGATGAATCCGTCCCGCGGAACCCCGCGAACGCTGACTTGCACCGCCTAAAATGGTCAAGCTATGTCTACCCACTCTATGTTTACCCACTCTCCCCGCCTTTGTTCTGCCGTGACGCCGCTGCTGGGCATCGTCGTGCTGCTCGCTACGGGTTGCGTCTCGCCGGTGAACGTCTCGACGCTGGACTCCCACGGCAGGCCCGATCTCACGCCGCACTATAATTACCGCCCGCAGGACCTCGCCGAACGCCTGGGCCAGGACGAACTCATCGACACGCTCGAACGTGCCCGGCGGATCGAGGGCGTGTTCCCCTCCCGGGCCAGCGGGCTCTACCTCGAGGCCGCGGCACAAGCCCACGCCCTGATCACCGACCGCGACGTCTCGGTGTACGACCAAGCATTGATCGTCGGCGAGCTGTACAACCGCGCCGTGGCCGGCTATGTCCGGGCGGCCCCGCCCAACCGTCCGGACAACCGCGTGGTGCTCGACACCGCGGCACCGGCCTGGAGCGACGTGGCGTATTTCGAGAGCTACACCCCCGCGGCCGACCGGCGGATCGAGGGCATGCGTGAGCACGTCGTGCAGTGCGGCGCGGGCGCGGCGTTGATCGCCTACCGGCCCAACCTCAACGCCCAGCCGATCGAAGACCTGTACCCGCCCGAGGGCATCTTCCGCCCCCTCACCGCCGTGCTCCACTTCGAGGACTCCGAAGCGCCGCGGCTAGCGCTCTACGACCCACGCCAAACCGATACGATCGAGCTCCGTCCGCCCGGGGGCGGCGATCCGGTCGAGCTGGACCTCGCCGCCGACTACACCGCGCCCTACGCCGAGTTGCTCGCGCGGGCCGACGAGTTGGCCGCGCTGGGCTTCGCCGCGATGATCGACCCCGAGAAGGCGCAGGACCGGCTGGGGGTCCACCTGCTCGAGCCCTACGACCCGGACAAGACGCCGTTGTTGATGGTCCATGGGCTCATGTCCACGCCGCTCACCTGGATCGAGCTGACCAACGCCGTGCGGAACGACCCGGCGCTGCGCGACAAATATCAGGTCTGGCACTTCCTCTACCCCACCGCGCCGTGCCCGTTCTACTCGGCCTACCTCCTGCGGGACCGGCTCGAAGCGACCCGCCGCCAGCTCGACCCCGAGCTCGACGACTTCGCCACGCAGGACATCGTCGTGGTCGGCCACTCGATGGGCGGCATCCTGACCCGTACGCTCGTGTCCGACTCGACCGATAAGTGCTGGTCCGTCGCCTTCACCGTCCCGCCCGAAGAGCTCGAGGGCGACCCCGAGGCGATCGAGCTGATGAAGAACGTCTACATCTACCAGCACCTGCCTTATGTCAACCGCGCGATCTTCGTCGCCACTCCCCACCGCGGCTCCAACCTCGCAACCGATCTGATCGGTCAATTTGGCGACTCCCTGGTCCGTCTGCCCGCGTCCTGCGTGGAAAAGACCATAGCCATCGCCCGGCTCAACCGCGACAAGCTCACGCCCGAGTACGGCCCGTACATGCTCAACGGCCCGCCGTCGTCCATCCGCACCCTCGACCCCAGTTCCCCCGCGTCCCGCGCGGTCGATACCAACCCGATCCGCCCCGGCGTGACCTACCACAGCATCATCGGCACCCGCACCGACGACTTCCCCGAGGTCGAGGGCACTTCCGACGGCATCGTGGACTACTGGTCCAGCCACCTCGAGGGCGCGGCGAGCGAAAAGCTTGTCCCCGCCGGTCACAACGCCCACGACCACCCGGAGGCCGTCGTCGAGATCAAGCGTATCCTCCGCGAGCACCTCGAAAGCGACCACCCCGAACGTTTCGCCGATCGCCGCTGAGTGCGAAAGCGTTGGCCGCGTTGTGGCCCGGACCCAAAGAAAAAACCGTGGTGATTCACCACGGTTTTTTTGATTGAGGTTGAGAAAACGCTTAGCAACGGCGACGGCGGCCGACGAAGAGTAGCGCCCCGCCGAGAGCCAGCACCACCGACGTAGGCTCGGGCACGAAGACCAGGTTGTCCAACGCCCCCGAGGGCGATCGACCTTCGAATGTGACGTCGAGATTGACGACCAGGAACGGGTCGAACCCGGGGTCTTCGGTGGCGAGCGCCGGGCCGCCGATGCCTTCGCCTTCTTGCGGCAGCAGGGTATCGAGCAGCAGTGTGTCGAACCCGGCCGGGCCGCTGTCGACGATGTCGTTGCTCCACTTGTTGGGCAGCGAGTAGGTCCGCGTCAGGCCGGCGGTGTCGGTCAGCGTGACCTCCGACCTGACCCCGCCGTTGATGTCGATGAGGTCGATCGACTGAAGAAACACGGGCGTGGCGAAGTCGAAGACAATCGCGCCGGCGTCGCTGACCGTTGCCTCATCGTTGGGCGTGTCGTAGATCAGGCCAACGACCGGATCGACCGAGGTGCTCGGCGACGCGTCGTTCTGCAGGATCAGCACGTTGCCCAAGCCCACGACCAGGTCGGGATCTTGCGCGTCGGGTGTGTTCGAATCGAACACGGTCACGCCGAGGTGGCCGTCGGGCGGCGTCAACTGCCGCGACGTGATGGTGACCAGCCCCGTGCCGAACTCCAAGTCGACCGGATCGATCGCCGGGTCGATGATCTGGCCGTCGATCATCGGCATGCCGAACTCGTCGGTCTCGAAATCCAAGGTGATGGCCGACGCCCCCGTCGACCAAGCCATCCCCATCAATGCGATCAGCCCCGTAAAAGGCAGCTTGCTCCTGATCATGGTCTTCTCTCTCTCGCTTTCGAATCAATTCCCACATGCGCGGCGCAAGGCACCGCGGTGATATCAAGTCATCCGACCGCCCCAGCATATGATCGAACCCCCCGCCGTTACAAGCGTTTCCTTGCAAAACTAGGGTTTTTCCATCATTTTTACAAAAGCGCGTAGGGGATTTTACGCATATCGCGCGCAACCCCCGGGTCAGAAGTGATCAAAGGTCAGTAGCATCGGGTCTTGGGCCGGGAACAGCACGGCCGCCAACGCCGCCGCGTCGCCGCTTGTCTTGCTTTTCGCGTTAGACATGACCGCCTCGGGGGCGTCGGTGCCGAAGACCAACTGCACCGCGTGGCCGCGTGTCCTGAGCACGTGCGTGGTTTTTGTCGGCTCGGCCGCCGCGACCCCGCGCCGCGTGACGCGCAGCGCCGCCTTCTCGGTGCCGTCGTCGATCAGCAGCGTCCCGGTCCACCCCGCGTACGCCGAAGCGCGGAGCCGGGCGTGCAACTCGCCCACGATTTTTTCGAGGGTGGTCCGCAGGTTCAGCGTCCGCGCCATGGGCCCGCCGCTGTGATTCAGCCGCGTCACCACCTCGCAGCGTCCGCGTTCGAGCTGTCGGAGCAGCGGCGTGTCTCGCGGTTGATTCAGGACCTCCAACTCCACGCAGCCGTGTCTCCGCGCCAGCGCCCCGAGTATGCGCAGCGCCTGGGGCGTGTCACCGACCGCTTCGAAGCACTTGAGCCGGCGGTGGCGGTCGTCGAGCTTCACGTACACGTAGCCCGCCAGCCGGCCGCGCCCGTCCACCCACCGGTAGCCGTCGCCGCGGACGTCGCCGCCGCGCAGGTAGGTGGGCCGAACCGCCGTGCCCGTGTGCCCGGCGAACGCTTGGTTGTACAACCGGTCGGTATCTTCGCGCCGCACGAGCTTGAACCTGCGGAACGGGCGCGTCGGTTTTTCTTTCGGCAGATCGGCGACCCGCACGTAGTGCTGGCGGTAGGAAAACGCGCGGACGTACCCGAGCCGCTCGTAGAAGTCGTCGATGCCAAAGAGCACCGTCAGGTCGTAGCCCGATGCGCGCATCGCGTTGATCGACGCCTTGGCCGTCTGCATCAGGTAGCCGCGTTTGCGGAAGTCGGGGTGCGTCGCCACCGTGCCGATCCCGCCCGAGCGGACCGAAGCCGAGCCGACGCGCATGTCGTAGCCCCACACGCCGTAGTGCGTGACGAGCCGGCCGTCGACGAGCCCGATGCGTGAGGCGTTCCAGTCGTAGTGGCTGCCGTCGAGGTAACCGTCGCGGCAGAAGTCCACGCCGTTGAAGTAGTGGGCGGTGTCGCCGAACCCGAAAATCTTCGACCAGAAGTCAACGAGCATGTCGCGGTGTTCGCGGCGGTTCGGGGCGAGGATCTGGAGGGCGGTCTTGGTCATATCAGAGCTCATGCGTCGATCGCGTCGGATCTGACCCCGGAGCGATTCGATGGAGTCGGGTCTTGCCTTGTGTGTTTCGTGGCCTCATGGTTCAAACCACCCGGCGGCTACTCGTCGATCCCCAGATCGGCCTTGGTAAACAGCGCTTCGAACGCGAAGCCCGCCTGTTCGATGTTTTCCCGGGCGCCTTCCTGTCGATCGATCACCACCACGATCTTGGCGACATCTGCCTTCATCTCGTCGCGGAGCAGGCGTGCCGCCTCGATGGACTGGCCGCCCGAGGTGGCGATGTCTTCGGTGACGAGCACGCGGTCGCCGGGGTTCAGGACGCCCTCGAACTGCTGGGCGGTGCCGTAGTCCTTCTTGGCGTTGCGGATGAGCACCATTGGCAGGCCTGTCGCCATCGCGGCGGCGGTCACCAGCGGGATCCCGCCGAGTTCCGGCCCGGCGAGGCGATCGATCCCCTGATCGTCGGCCTCGATCACGCTGGCGAATTTCTGCCCGAGCGCCGCGAGCACGTCCGGCTGGGTCTCGAACAGGTACTTGTCCAGGTAATACTTGCTCTTGCGGCCCGACCGCAGCGTGAAGTCCCCGGTGAGCAGGGCGGTCTCGCGGATGCGGGCGATGAGTTGGTCGTCGGTCATGCGGGTAATTTAACGACTCGGGTGCCCTGCCGGGAAAAAGCTTTGGACGGTGCCGGCGGTTCTGTTATTTTGGCAGATCGACGTGAAAACGTTGATGGGTTGATCCATGGTTTGCGGGCTGGTCCTGCCGAGGAGGACACGGAAGATGAGGTTGCGAAAGCGTGCTGCCTGGGGATTCGTCGCGTTGGCGGCGTGGTGGGGCCCGAGCCTGACGAGCGCGGCGTTTGTCGACGGCGCCGAGACCTTCGACGGCACGACGCTCGACACCGCCACCTGGCAGCCTTATACCGAGCCGGTGGGCGCCATCACCCAAGACGACCGACTCATCTTGTCCCGGGATCTTTCAGGCAGGGTCGATTACGTGACGCGTGACGTGGCGGTCGGCATCGGGCAGGGCGTGCGGGTCGACTTTGAGATCCTCGAGGGCATCGACGAGGGTTCGGTGGAGGCCCAGCTCTATCTCACCAACAACTCGGCCGGAGATACCGCGGCGACGTTTTTCGATTCCCGGAACTTGGCGTTCTTCTACTCTTCGGGCCGAAGGGCGTTTTTTGGACGCGAGCTCGGAAGCGGATCGGGCAGTATCGGTTTCGGCACCGAGCCCGCGCCGTTTACGCTCGAGATCCTCCGCCTGGCTTCGGATACCGTGCGTTTCGCCGCCTACCGCGAAGACGGCGGGCTCATCGGCGCGCAGACGCGAACGTTGGAGCTCGACTTCCCGGACGAGTTGTTTGTCGGGGTGGGCATCGGCAACACCGCGGCGGTGATCGCGTTCGACAACGTCGCCATCGTGCCCACGCCCGGGACGGGCGGCCTGCTCGCTTTGGCCGGGCTCGCCCTGTGGCGTCGCCGCGGTCTTTCCGCCGGGTGACGACGCGACCCGCGGGGTAAACTGGTGGTCATGCCCCGCGACCTCACCGGCAAAGTCATCCTCATCTCCGGTGCATCCTCCGGCATCGGCCGGGCGACGGCCATGGCGTGCGCTTGGGCGGGGATGGACGTTTCGGTTATGGCCCGGCGGACGTCCAAGCTCGAGGCGGTGGCCAAGCAGGTCTCGGACCTCAACCGCAAGGCGCACTTCTTTACCGGCAACGTCGCGGACGCCGGGGACGTGAAGCGCTGGGTCGAAGAGGCCGACGGCGTGTTCGGGCGCATCGACGCGGTCTACGCCAACGCGGGTTACGGCTTCGTCTGCCCGGCGATGGACATGGCCGTCGACGAGCAGCGCGCCATGTTCGAGGTCAACTACTTCGGCACCGTGCACCTCTTGCGGGAGGCCATGCCGTACCTCGCGACGACCAGGGACGGCCTGAAGCATATGCTCATCTGCTCGTCCTGCCTCAGCGAGCTCGGCCCGCCCGGGTCGGGGGTGTACGCGGCGACCAAGGCGGCCCAGGACATGCTGGCGCAGTCGATGCGCGCGGAGTTGGCGCACGAGGGATTCAGCGTCACGTCGGTCCACCCCGTCGGCACCCGGACGGAGTTTTTCGAGCAGGCCAAGCGGCAGACGGCCGAGGAACACGCCGGGCGGATCGACCCGCCGGATTTCTTCATGCAGGACGCCGAGAAGGTGGCCAAGCGGATCGTCGGGGCGCTGCGCAGGCCGTGCGCCGAGGTCTGGCCGATGCGCACGGCCCGGCTGATCGCGGCGCTGGCCACGGCCCTGCCCGGGCCCACGGCGTGGGCGCTACGCAAGGGCTACGAGAAGGAACTCGCCAAAGCCAGGTCTAAGTCCGCGTCGTCCCCGCCCCCGGCCCCGAAAGGCGATTGATCGATGGATGTCCCGGGCGCGCTGGCCGCGAACCTCCGAACGATGACCGAGTTGGCGGGGCAGGCGTCGGCGCTCGCCGCGCCGCTGGCCGAGGCGACGGCCCTGATTCACACGGCGCTGACTTCCGGCGGCAAGCTGCTGTGCTGCGGCAACGGCGGCAGCGCCTGCGACGCGGCCCACTTCACCGCCGAGATCGCCGGGCGGTACCGGCTCAATCGCCGGGGCTTCCCCGCGATCGACCTCACCGCCAACCACTCGACCGTCACGGCGCTCATCAACGACTACCCCCCGGAACAAGTATTTGCTCGGCAGGTGGTCGCGCAGGGCGCCGGGGGCGACGTGTTGTGCGGGTTCAGCACCTCGGGGGATTCGCAAAACGTGAAGCTCGCGCTGGAAGCGGCGACGGCGGGGGGGCTGCACACCGTCGCGTTCCTCGGCGGCGACGGCGGGGCGTGCCGGGGCCTGGCGGATGTCGAGTTGGTCGTGCCGAACAACGTGACCGCCCGCGTGCAGGAGATACACCTGCTGCTGTACCACACGATCTGCGAGGTGCTGGACCCGGTGTTGGCGGACGCGGTTTTCAGTTGTGTTGTATTTTTTACCACTGCTGTACCGTACGCAGATAAGAACAGCGAGCACGACGCAAGCAGCCCATGTCCAATTTCCAACATCTCAACGGCCTGACGGCGTTCAAGTTCCAAAGCTCGTAAAAA
>JBCCCG010000015.1:0-103357 GCA_039033595.1 Planctomycetota bacterium
AACGCATTACTCGCCCTTTCGCCACTCTACTCGCACCCGAAGGTACTTTCGCGTTCGACTTGCATGTTTTAGCCATGCCGCCAGCGTTCGATCTGAGCCAGGATCAAACTCTTCGATTGAATTTTGTTGAGAGCCGAACTCAAAGTCTCGGCGATTGTCTTCAAATAGAAGGTTGACCTGTAACCTGAAGTCTTCGAGAGCCAAGGCTCTCGACAGCCTGTCAGGCGGTCTCACGAGCCGAACCATCCGCAAGGATACGTTCGGCCCGACCTCGGGTCGGCTAGGATCCCGAGGTGTTTGGGGTTTACTCACATTCTTTAACCGTGCGTCCTGTGAAGTGACACACGGCGATCCACAAGAATGTGTCCCCGCCATGACAATGTGAAGTCGTCATGGCTGATTGGAGATTTATCCCTTGAACCAGCCCTGTGGCGGTCTGGTTCGCGGGCACATCCTCGCGGCGTTTTCCCAACTGTTCACTTGTCAAAGATCGGCGTGTCGCAGGGTTGAAACCTTGCTCGGCTTTTAAGCCGAGGCAGCGACCTATCCGCTTGCCGTTCAGGCGAGCGGGGAGGCATCATAGTGCTGCGTTTCGATCTGTCAAGCCCGGTCAATCACTCTTTTTGGGAGAGTTTTTTACCGGACGGCGAGAGTCGAGGGGCCTGGGCCAATGCCCGGCAGAATCTTGCCTGCGACAAGCATTAAAGCACGACCCCGTCCCCCCGTCAAGCCGACGAGCCGGCTAAAATCAATTTCTCCACCTCGCTGCTACCCCGGAGTCCACCCGATGCCCACCGTGCCGACCAAAACCCTGTCCCAGAAGCTGTTTAACGCTCTGCTGACCTTGGCCCTGGCCGGGCCGGTATTTCTCGCGGGTTGCTCGGAAAACGCACAGGACCAGGCCGAGAGCGAAGCCGCCCGCGACATCTTGGTTAACACCTACGAGGTCCGCGGCCGCGTCACCGCCCTGCCCAAGCCCGACGACGCCGCCAGCGCCCTGATGATCCACCACGAAAGAATCCCCGATTTCGTCAACAACAAGGGGGAGATCGACCCCATGAGGGAAATGATCATGAGCTTCCCCGTTGACGAGGGGGTCGATCTTTCCGGCGTCGCCGTAGGCGACTCCGTGGCGTTCGACTTTGTCGTCACATGGGGCGGGCTTGAGTCGGGATGGGTCCTGACGGAGATCGAGAAGCTGCCGGCAGAAACCCCGCTGGACCTCGGGGCCCCCAACGCCCACGACCACGACGCTCACGGGCACGGGCACGGCGACCATGCCGGCCACAACCACTGATCCTTCCGCCGCGACTTAGCGCTTCGGGCCTTGACGCCGAGCCGGGCCGTGGCACACTGGTTTATCTCGTACCGACCCCGCACGGAGGTCGTCGGCCCCCTGGAATTGCTACCGCACCATCCCGCGCGGCGTGGCGCGTGGCAACTCCCGAGGGGGTGTCTGGAGGGACGTGCGGACGGCGTCGCGTTTTTCGCGCCACGCTTTCCTCACCCTTTCCCTTCGGAGACCCGGACATGGCCCTGAACATCAGACCCGCCGACGAATGTGAACTCGACCTCGTGTCACTGGGCGAGTGCATGCTCCGCCTCTCGCCCCCCGGACACGGCCGGATCGAGTTTGCCAACACCCTCGAGGTCTCGGTCGGCGGCGGCGAGTACAACGTCGCCTACGCCCTGGCCCGCCTCGGGCTCCGCACCGGCTGGGTCGGCGGGCTCAACGATTCGCCGATGGGCGCGATCATCCGCAACCACGCACGCTCGGCGGGCGTGGACGTGTCGCACGTCGTGACCCGGCCGTACGACGGGCTGGGGGCACAAGACCGGGTCGGGTTGAACTTCACCGAGGTCGGTGTGTCGAAGCGCGGCAGCGCCACGCTCTACGACCGCGGCCACTCCGCCACCGCCAGCATCCGGCCCGGCGAGGTGGACTGGAAGCACCTGTTCGAAACCCGAGGCGTTCGCTGGCTGCACACCGGCGGCATCTTCACCGCCCTCTCCGAGAACACCCGACAGGTCGTCGCCGAGGCCGTCAAGGCGGCGCACGAAGCCGGCACGACCGTGTCCTACGACCTGAACTTCCGCGGCCGGCTGTGGACTTCCGAAGAGGCGATCCAGACCACCAAGCCGCTCGTGCCCTACATCGACTGCCTCATCGGCAACGAGGAAGACTTCGAAAAAGTGCTGGGCTACCACGTCGAGGGCGTCGACATCGAATCCGACGCCGACCTCGACACCGGCGCGTTCAAGAATATGGTCAACCAGGTCGTCAAGGATTTTCCCAACATCAAGATCGTCGGCACCACGCTCCGCAGCGTGAAAACCGCCCTGATCAACGATTGGTCGGCGATCATGTGGAACGACGGCACCTTCTACCAGGGACTCGACTTCCCTCGGCTCGAGATCGAAGACCGCGTCGGCGGCGGCGACGGCTTCGCGTCGGGTTTCACCTTCGGCTTCCTCACCGGCCAGGAGCCGCAGCGCTGCGTCGACCTGGGCGTCGCCCACGGGGCCTTGATCATGTCCACCCGCGGCGACACCAGCCAGCTCAACCGCAAGGAACTCGAACACATCGCCGCCGGCGGCTCGGCCCGGATCAAGCGGTAAACGACTTCGCAAAACACGAGTAACCTCAAGCCCGCCGATCAATCATCTGCGGGCTTTTCTCTACACCCCTGCGCTGACAACACCGCTACACTCCCCGCATGCACCGCCTCGGCACCATCGGCTTCGTCTACGACGACTGGACCGGCGTCTTCTACCCGCCCAAGGTCAAAGCCGAACGCCGCCTCGAGCTCTACGCCCGGCAGTTCAACACGGTCGAGATCGACACGACCTTCCACGCCATCCCGCCGCGCGACCGCGTCCGGCGGTGGGAGGCGGTCACGCCCGCCGACTTCACGTTCAGCGTGAAGGCGCCCCGCGACATCACCCACGAGGGCCTGGTCGGCGCCGAATCAACCAATACGATGACGCGGACCTTTCTCGACACGATGCGGCTGCTCGGCGACAAGCTCGGCGTCGTGCTGCTGCAGTTCCCACCCAGCTTCGTCTCGGCGCGGCGGGACGATCTTCTGCGTCTGCTCGATGTGCTCGCCGAGCCGGAGTATCGCGGGTTGCGGTACGCGATCGAGCTGCGCCACGATTCGTGGTGGAGCGACGCGACGGTGCAGCTACTGCGGCAGCGCAATCTCGCCTGGGCGGGATCGGACCAACCGACGCCGGAGGTCGCCGGCGTCTCCCCGGCCGACACCGCCGCGGGCGGCGGCATCCGCGCCCCGCGCCCCTTGATCGTCACGACCGACTTCTTGTTCATCCGCTGGGTCGGCAACCACGGCCAGTTCCCTTCCAACGCCGAGCAATTCGTCGATCCCACGCCCCGCCTGGCGTGGTGGGTCGACCAACTCCGCCCTATCACCCGGGACTCGCCCGGCGGCGGCAAGGCCAGCCCCATCCGCGAAGTCTTCGGCTACTGCGGCAACAGCTACGCCGGCCACGCCCCCGCCACCTGCCGCACTCTCATGGAGTTGCTCGGGCTCCCGCTGCCCGAACCACTCGACGTCGACGAATCGCAGGGAAGCCTATTCTGAGTCGCGACGCTCCGGATTTCCGTGGTCAAAACTCGAAGATCGCCCGCAACGCGATCGCGCCGAGGCCCTCGACCTCGTCTTGCCCTTCGAACTCCCGGCTCGAGATGCTCTGGAGGTAGGTCGCGTTGAACACGCAACTGCCCCGCCGCCACTCGATCGCGAAGCCCGCCGCCGCCTCGCCGACGAACGGCTCGAGCGAGACCGCCGCGCTCGGGTCGCGGTAGTTGCTGCCCTCGATAAAAGTATTCCACTCCACATACCGCCCGATCACGCGCACAAAGCCGTAGTGGCTCAGCCCTTGCAACGGCTTACCGGTCGCGCTGCCCGGGTCGATGAAACGTGCCGCCCCGAAATCGTCGGGCAGGTTCACGCCGACCCGCAGGTCGGTGCCGACACTCACCCGCCGCAGCACCGTGCCCACGTCCACCTCGAAACGCGGGATCAGCTGCCAGTCCAGGGGCAGGTCCACGAAGTCCGTCCGCCCCAGGTCCTGCCGCCATTTGCGGCGGTAGGTCAGGTTGAACGCGAATTCGCTGTCGAGCTGGCTCGACCAGTCGGGGTCCGGGTCGTCGGTGATGTCGTGCACGATCTCCTGGGCCTGCTCGGCCAACGACGACGCGCCGGTGATGCCCAGGTCGATTTCGATGTGGTCGAGCACGTCGTTGTGCTCGCGTTGCCAGAACGTGCCGAGGTAGAGGTAGCCGGTGAACGGCCGGTCGTTGGGGTCCACCACGGCCTCGGTGATGACCTCGGGCGTGTAGATCTGCTGGCCGAGCACGAAACCCAACGCGGTGCCGTCGGCGGGCAGGTTGAGCCAATCGGCGATCTTGCGGCCCCCGGTCTGGTGGTAGACCCACGAGATCGCCTGGCCGGACGTGTAGTGGCGGTCGTCGTCGTCCTGCGGCCGGACAAAGGTGCCGTCGTTCTCGAAAAAGATGTTGAAGGACACCGGGGGTTTGGCGTGGGGCGCGGCTTGTTCGAGTTGATGAGGCGAATCCGGCAAGAAGAATTTTTCGGCGTCTTGCGCGAAGGCGGGCATCGCCACCACCGCCATTGCAAGAACTACGGCCGAATGCAGGCCTCGGCTACGCTTCGGCGCGAGGCGAGCACGGCACAGGTTAGTCATGCATTGTTTCATTCTTCAGGCTTTCCCGGCGCTTTCGGTAGCACGTGGTTTCTTCCGGGGGCGGCGACGTGGGCGATAAGCTCGGGGAAGAAGGCGTCGAAGTCCGCGAGGAAGCCGTCGTACTGGTCGCGGAGTTCTTCGACGGCCGTCGCGAGATCGACCTCGCGGTTGAACCTTTCACGCAGCCGCGCGGACAGGCGGCGCAGCGTCAGCGCGATGCCGTCGACGGTCACGTAACTGCCCAACCAATCCTGTTCGGACATGATATGGATGATCGCCCGGACACGCGGCGGGATCAAACCGGGGTAGTTCTTCATCAGCTCGTACGACTCGGCGATGAACGTCGAAAGCGGTTGAGGGTGGTAGTCGGCCCAGCGCACGGTCAGTGCGTGGTCGTAGAGCACATCAACGATCACCCCCGAGTATCGGCCGTGGCGTGGACGCAGCCGGGCACGCGACCTTTCGAACACCGGGTGGTGGTCGGTGAACACGTCCACCCGGCGATGCCGTTCTACACCCGCCATCACCGCGGGGCTCAGCCCCTCGGGCAGTCGGCCGCGGTGCAAATCCGGGAGCAGGTTCCCCACCCGTGATCCTGCGTCCTCGTCCGCCAAAAACAGGTGAGCCAAAAAGTTCAATCGGGCTGCACTATCGGCCCGCCGACCCGTCGCCGCAACCCCGCCGCGGCCGGAACGCGTCGCCGCAGCCGGCGCCACGAAGGTCTTCGGCATCACGCTCGCGTCGGATACCCCAGATGGTGGAGTCGCTCGCACTGCTGGGGCATGCCGCAGCGCCCGCCGACCAACTGGTCTGTTTCCGGTGGTCTGGTCTGGTCCCAAAACCACGCGGACGGGCTGGGTCCCGGTCTTAGGTAAACCGGCCAGCGCGGAGAAACGCCGGCGGCGCATATAAAAACGCCGCGGCCCTCCGGAAAGCCACGGCGTTGGTGCGGGGCCGGACCCGTGTCCCGCGGTAAGGATGAAGAAAACCCCCGGAATCATGTCGGACGCCTCAGGCCGCGAGCATCGCCGACTCCACGATGTCGTGGATCACGAGGCTGGCCAGGTCCCAGAGTTGGCGGGTGTGGCGATCAAGACGGGCATCGTGGCCGTCAAACCAGCGGCAGATCTCGTGCAGCCGAACGGCCCCGCGGAAACCCGGCGCGTCGCCGAGCAGGCTGACGATGAAGGCGGTGGTCAGGGCCCGGTCGGCCACCGAACGGTCGGCCGGGGCCGAGAAGAGGCCGTCGCAGTCCTGGAGTTCGGCCAGCGCCGCGAAGCCGCGATCGAGCGCCTGATCGAGTTCGGCGGTCACGGCTCCGGGGTGTTCGCGGGCCACGCGGGCCAGTCCGGCGAGGGCCGCGGCGGTGGCGAGCGGGTCGCGGTCGCGTTCGGCGCTGCCGACAAAGGTGCCGTCGGGGTTCTGGGCCTCCAGCAGCCGCTCGACCAACCGCCGGGAGAGGTCGGTCGGGCTGTAAGTCAGCTCAACGAGCCGTCGCAGGGCTAGGGCCAGTGGCGCCGTCTCGCTCTGGCCGAGACTGACGCGAAGACTCAGCGGGAGCGTGAGGCCGTTGTCGGCAAGGTCGCGGAGCAGGCGGTCGTGGTCACGGGCTTCGAGGGCTCGTTCGAGGAGGCTGACGCTGAGCATGGTGGGCTCCGGGTGAAGGTTCGCGGGCAGGCCCGATCTGGTACGGGTCTTGTTCGGATTTCATGATAACCAAACAAAACACGAAGTCAATATGTTTTGATCGAATTTTGTTTGGGTTTGTTCGGGCGTGTTTGGTGGACAAAGACGCAACCACTGCCGGGCGACGCGGGCGTCCAGACTGCGATGGAAGGGAGAAATTCAACGTTGGGGAAAAAATGTGCAAAAACTGACGCGAGCCTGTCGGTAAACGAGCTGAAGAAGGGAGGGTTGATCGACCCAAAAGAATTCGCAAGCCACCCCTAAACCGAACTGTTTGTCGGCTTTGAATCGACGGTTTACTTGGGTTTACAGGGGAAAAAAAACCTCCGCCACAGGGCTCCGAACCTGTGAGCAGAGGCGCGCCACGGCATTTCGTGGATGGGCGGCCGTTAAGCCGAGTTTCTATCCTATCGACACGCCGACGGGCCTGTCAACGGAGGAAAGAAAGGTTTTTACTTATTCTGTAAACTGTTCAGAAGGCTTAATTTATGAATTTTTCACCCAGTTTTACTCCGAAAAACCTGCAAGTCCTACGCCCGCCCCGAGTTGCGGGTATTTCGTGTGATATCGTCGGCCGCACGGCAGCACACCGGAGCCCGATCGGGGCCGAGAGGCGGCCGACGTGAGCGATGAACGGGTCATCCAGGTCGCGATCGGAATCGTGTGGCGGGTGCCGGGCGAATGTGCGGCGCCGGACCAGCCCGAGGTGCTGATCTCTCGCCGCGTCAACGACGGAGTACTGGGCGGGTACTGGGAGTTTCCGGGGGGAAAACTGGACTCGGGCGAATCGGCCGAGGCGTGTGTCGTGCGCGAGTTGCGAGAAGAGCTAGGCATTGAGGTACGGGCAACGCGGGCGCTGGAAGCGATCTCGCACCGCTACGACCACGGGCGGGTGGAACTTCGTCCGTTCTTCTGCGCGCACGTCAGGGGTGAACCCGAGGCGCTACAGGTCGCGGCGTGGCGATGGGTCGAGGTTGCGGCGCTGGGGGATTATCAGTTCCCGCCGGCGAACGCGGGGCTGCTGGAGCAGGTGCGACGGTGGGCCTCAGACAAATCGGGACCCAAGGCCTAGGGCCGCGGGTTCCGGGGCAGCTAAAGCATCGGGCTCGCGGGCCTCACACCAGAGCCGAGCGGGTGCTCGAGAGCCACTGGGTAACGAACTGCTGCGCGTCGCGCTGGCGTTCCTGCCGGGTCAGAACCCGGGCGGCGGTCTCCCGGAAGCGGTCGATGATCTGGGTGACACGCGACAGGGCGATGTCGAGGACGAGGCTGATCTCGGGCGGCGTCAGTTCGTCGGCGAAGAACAGCAGCACGACGTAGCGTTCGGTGCGTTCCAGAGAGGACAAGCATTCTCTCACGCGCGAGGCATCCGTGCCGTTCATATGTGCTCCAAACAGATGAATGTCAATACCCATCCCCGCGGACGGCGCAGGCTCTGCGCTTAGATAAAGCCGTATCGGCGATACCGGTTGGCCCGACATTAAAAAAAACTACGGCCGACTCGGGGAGTCGGCCGAACATACTGGGTTTTACATTTTTTGCTCAACGGAAACGCGTTCACCACGTCGGGGCTGAGCCGGTGACGGGGCGCACGAGCCACACGCTAAACCTTGCCGAGCAGCGGTTTGTTACACACCGAGTTCGGTCTTGAGCTGGGCGACCCAGTCTTTGATGCGTTGCTCGGTGAGCTCGGGCTGGCAGTCGTCGTCGAGGGCGAGGCCGCAGAACTTGCCGTCGATCACGCCCTTGGACTCTTCGAAGTCGTGGGTTTCGGTGTCGGTGAAGCCGATCTTGCCCTCGGCGCCCTTCTCGAGCATCTTGGTGTAAACCATGCCGATGGCGTCCTGGTAGGTGTCGGGGTAGCCGCCCTGGTCACCGAGGCCGAACATGGCGATCTTGGTGCCGGCCAGTTCGACGTCGTCGAGCTGGTCGTAGACGTCCTGCCAGTCGTACTGGATCTCGCCGACGTCCCAGGTGGGGATGCCGCAGATGATGAAGTCGTAGCCCGATAAGCCCTCGGCCCCGACCTGGGCGATGTCGTCGTAGGTCTCGAAGAAGTCTTCGCCGAACTCGTCGCGGATGAGTTCGGCGGCGGCTTCGGTCTTACCGGTGCAGGTTCCGTACAGCAATGCGGCTTTCATGGATGCGGTGCCTCGATTCGGGGGGAAGCAGGTTGGGATCAACGCCGCGCAGAGCCGTCACGCTCACGGGGCGGAGGAAGAGTGTAGGCCAGCGGAGGCGGGTTTGCATCCTTGCGGGGCGGCGGGGTAGATCAAGACAAAGCCCACAGCGAACCGCCGTGGGCTTCGGGTGAGATTCGGGTTGGGGGCACGCTGAACGCGGTTTGGATCAGGCGGGCACGCGCTGGGCCCGCAGCTTGGTGTCACGGCGGCGGTTGAGGCAGCGGCGGACGGTGCGCTTCATGCGGCCGGCGGCCTTGTCGATGGCGGTGAACAGGTCCTCGGCGTCTTGTTCCACCATCACGCTGCCCCCGCCGCGGAGTGCGGCCTCGATGCAGCAGTGCATGGTCTTGCCGTGGCGTTTGCCGTGGTCGTCGGTGAGCCGGAGGTTGACCCAGTGGATGCGGGGTTCGAACCGGTCGAGGGCCGCGTGCAGCCGTCGCTGGGCGTGGTCATCCACGCTTTCACTGATCTGAAAGTTCACGGCGCGTACATCGAGATTCATGCGTTGCTCCTGCTGGGATGAGATGTGCGAAGTGCAGGCCCCGGTTCATTATCCGATTCAACCCGGCTCAACCCCAAGAACATTCCCGAAAAATTTGCATTTTTTTGCTTATCGCGGCGGCCGGAGGACGCAGGGGCATACTTCTCGGACCCGCCGGACCGGCATTAACCCTCGCGTTTTCGGACGCTTGGAGCCAAACTGGTCGCCCCGATCAACCGATATTAACCGGGTGTAGCGGTTGCACAAGGATCAACCGCGGGATCCAACTTGGAGTCGTGATGTCTCGAATTCTCGTGGTGAATCCCGATCCCGCCGTGCAGCTCCGCGCGTTGAAGCTGCTCAACGCCGGGTGTGACTGGGAGGCCGAGCCGTGCGCCGACGCCGAGCAGGCGCTGGAGAAGCTCGAGGCCGAGGACTACGAGTTGATGCTGCTGGACCTCGGGATCGCGGTGGCCGAGCGGCACCGGTTCCTGGAACAGCTGCGCGAAACCCGCAAGACCCGGCCCGTGTTGCTCACGGGCGACCACGGCACGATCGATCAGGTCGTCGAGGCGCTGCAGGCCGGCGCAGCCGGGTTCGTGCACGTCTCCAAACTCGAGTCCGACCTCCTGGACCACGTCATCCGCGTGGCCAACGCGGCCCACCGCAACAAGTGCCACGCCCGCCTGCTCGACTGCATGACGTCCAGCACCACCACGTTCGCGATCGAGAACGACCCGCTGCTGCTGCCGACGCTGCTCGTGCGTTTCCAGTCCAGCGTCTCGCTCTTCGGGGTCTGCGACCCGTCCGACCGCACCCGCATCGGCATCGCGCTCGAAGAGGCGCTGTCCAACGCGCTGTACCACGGCAACCTCGAGGTCGATTCCGACTTACGGGCCGAGGACCTGGAAGCGTACTACGAACTCGCCGGCGAACGCCGGTTCAGCGAGCCGTACGCCAGCCGCAAGATCCACGTCACCGAGACGCTGACGCCCGAGTCCGCCACGTTTACTATCCGCGACGAGGGCCCGGGCTTCGACACCTCCAAGCTCGACGAGGAACCGGACGAAAACGATCTCGAGAAGCTCTCGGGCCGCGGCCTGCTGATGATGAAGTCGTTCATGGACGAGGTCGTCTACAACGACAAGGGCAACGAGGTGACGCTGATCAAGCGGAAGAAGGCGGACGACGACGAGACCAGCCTCGCGGCGTGAACGAGAACCGGTTCATTCTTTTTCCCGGTAGAGGTGCATCCGCAAGGTGCCGTCGTTGTTCAAATCGACATGAATCAGATGCCGCCCGGCCAACCGGAAACGGTCGGTCCGTCGGTCCGCCGGCCCCGGGCTGTCAACGTACGTCACGCCGCGGTTCCCAACAATTTCACCGGGCTCGGGCCACGCGTTGTGCTGGTTGAAGTGCGCGAGGTATTGCTGGGTGAGGTCGGCCGTGGAATACACCGCGAGTTGGCGATCGAGACCGTAGGTAAACCGGGTCCAGAGCCAAATCACCATCAGAACGATCGACGCGATCGCGAAAAACATCGCGACGCAGCGGCTGATCCAACACTTATTGGGTTCTTCTCGCGCCACGGTTTACCCCTCGAAACATGCGACCACCGATCGAAGACGCGCGATCCTCACATCGGCTTCTGCTCGACCGTCGCGTCGTAGACCGCCAGGAGCTTCTCCTTGTCGAAGATCATCTCTTGGCGTGACATGCCCACGATGTCGTAGGTCTGGGTCAGCTCGATCGCGTCGACGGGGCAGGCCTCTTCGCACATGCCGCAGTAGATGCAGCGGAGCTCGTCGAGGTCGAACTTGATCGGGTACTTCTCGCGGTCGTCCCACGGGGCCTCTTTGCCCTCGATGTGGATGCAGTTGGCCGGGCAGGCGGTGGCGCACATGAAGCAGGCGACGCAGCGGACCCGGCCGTCCTCGTCGCGGTTGAGGCGGTGCACGCCGCGGAAGTTGTCGAAGAACAGCCCGCCCTGCTCGACGGGGTGGAACTCCCGGCGGTCTTCGGGGTATTCGAGCACCTTGTTGCCGCCCTTGCCCGGGCCGCGGACGGCCCCGAGCATGTGGCGCATCGTGGTGCCCAGGCCCTTGAAGACTTCGGGCAGGTAGAACGACTCGGCGGCGCTGAGCGGCGGCAGGTCGACGTTGATCGTGTCGGCGTCGGTGACGGGCATAGAAGAATTATAGGGTGTCCCCGCCGGCGTGCCGACGCTTCAGTCGCCGCGCCAGAAGCGCGGCAGCAGCAGCACGGCGAAGGCGTAGATCTCCAGCCGGCCCAGCAGCATGAGCAGGCTCATCAGCGCCAGCGACGGCGTGGAGAACCAGCCGTAGTTCTGCGTGGCCCCGATGCCGTTGAACCCCGGGCCGATGTTGCCCAGCGTCGACAGGCTGGCCGTGGCCGAGGTCAGGAAGTCGACCGTGGCGCCGTTGTGCGACTCGAACAGCCCGATGAGCAGCGCCCCGGTCGCGACCAGCAGCAGCACGAACAGGCAGTACGTCAGCGCGTTGAGCTTGCTCTCCTCGTCGACCACGGCCTTGCCGATGCGCAGCGGCCGGACGACCTGCGGGCGGAACGACCGCTCCAGCGAAGCGGCCATGACCTTGAGCACGATCCAGAAGCGGATCACCTTGATGCCCCCGGCCGTCGACCCGGCGCAGCCGCCGATGAACATCAGCCCCACGATCAACGCCCGGCTGAGGAACGGCCACAGGTCGTAGTCCGAAGTCACAAACCCCGTGCCGGTGTGCAGCGCAACCGTCTGGAACCCCGCGAAACGCAGGGCCTGCGCCGCGCCCGCCTCGATCGACTCGCCCGCGGTCGTGACGATGTCCCGGCCGTAGATGTTCGCGGCCACGATCACGATCACGATCAGCTTGAGCGCCAGGTACACGCGCAGCTCCTCGTCCCGCACCGCGTCGCGCCACCGCCCCCGCACGACCATGAACATCAGCCCGAAGTTCACCCCCGCCAGCAGCATGAACAACATGCTGACCAAGTCCACGCCCACGGAGTTGTAGGCCCCGATGCTCGCGTTGCGGGTGCTCAGCCCGCCGGTGCTGACGACGGAGAACGCGTGGCAGACGCTGTCGAACCACACCAGGCCGGTCAGGCGGTAGCTGAAGACCGCCGCGAGCGTGATGGCCAGGTAGATCATCCACAGGATGCGCGCGGTCTCGCGGATGCGGGGACGCACGCCCTGGGTCTGCGGCCCGGGCGCCTCGACGTGGAACAGCCGCTTGCCCCCCACGCCGATCATCGGCAGCACCGCGACGAACAACACGACGATGCCCAGCCCGCCCAGCCAGTGCGTGAACGCCCGCCACAAGAGCAGGCTCCGCGGCAGCACGCTGATGTCGCTCAGCACGGTCGCGCCCGTCGTCGTCAGGCCGCTCATCGCCTCGAAGTAGCAGGCGGTGTACGACAGGAACACGTGGTCGGGGTCGATCGCGCGGTGGAAGAACGCCCACAGCAGGTAAGGCAGCGCCGACACCGCCGCCCCGATGATCCAGCTCAGCGACACCAGCAAGAGCGCTTCGCGGCGGTTCATCATCTCGACCCGCGAGCGTAGCCCGATCAGAAACAAGACCGCGCCTAATACACCGCCGGCGCCGGCGCCACAGATCATCGCCTGCAATCCCCGGCGCTCCCCTTCGCCGCGCCCGGCCCACACCACCCACTCCAACGCCGCCATCACCCCCATGCCGACGCTCAGCACCAGCAGCAGGAGGCCGAGTTGTCGCACGACGTGGCGGAAGTTCATGGGGAGATGGTCTGGTGTTAAACCGGCGATCGCAGATCGCCGTGGGGCTTTGAAGTCAGCTCTGAATCTTGCGGGTCATGGTTGCGCAGCGCTTAGCGATCGCCTGCTTAAACAGGACGAAGTTCCGTTACCCTCCGAACATCTTCTTGAGCTCCCGCCCGCAGCCCGTCGGGCCGATGACCACGATCGTGTCGCCCGCCTTGATCGTGTCCTCGGCGCCGGGGACAAACACCGTCTCGCCGCGGGAGATCGCCGCGATGATCGTCCGGGCCGGGAAGTCGATGTCCTTGAGCGCCATGTCGATCACCTTCTTGGCGAGGCTGGGCACGCGGACCTCGTACACGTCGGCGATCCCCTCGGCCAGCGGCGCGAGTTGACGCACCGTCTCGCCACTGAGCAGGCGCTCGATCTCGGTCACGGCGGTGGAGCGCGGGCTGAAGGCGCGGTCCAGACCGATGTGGCTGATCAGGTGCAGGTACGTCGGACGCTGCAGCACGGCGATAGCGCTCTTGGCGCCCATGCTCTTGGCCCGGGCGGCGGCGAGGATGTTGGTCTCCTCGTCGTCGGTGCAGGCGACGAACGCGTCGGCCTGCTCGACGCGTTCGTCGAGCAGGATGTCGGAGTTGATCACGTCGCCGTTGATCAGCGTGACCCACGGCAGCTTCTCGGCGAGCTTGTGCGCCCGGTCGGGGCGCTGCACGAACAGCCGGACGGCGAAGTTGCGGCTGCGCAGCTCGCGGCAGAGCCAGACCGACTGCGTCGAACCGCCCATCACCATGATCTTGAGCCGCCCGCCGGCCTCGGGCTTGAAGAGCTTGAGCGTCTTCTCGAACGCCTTGGACTCGCCGATGAGCGTGACGATGTCGCCGGCCTGGACCTTGGTGTCGGCCACGGGCAAGAACGCGTCGTCGCTGCGTTCGACCGCGGCGACCAGCGTGGACGCGGGGAGCTTGAGGTCCTTGAGCGCCACGTTCACCGCCTTGGCGTTCTCCGAGACCGTGATGCTCTGCATCTCGATCGCGCCCTTGGCGAAGTTCTCGACCGCGTGGCTGCCCGGGCTGCGGAGGGCCGAGACGATCGCCTGGGCGGTCGAGTATTCGGGGCAGACCAGGTGGTCGATGCCCAGGTGGTCGGCGTAGTTCAGGCCCTTGGCCTCGAAGTAGGCCGAGTGGTGGACGCGGGCGATCGAGCGTTCGCAGCCCACGGCCGTGGCGATCGACGCGGCAAGCAGATTGATCTCGTCAACGTTGGTGGCGCCGATGAACAGGTCGGCCTTGTCGGTGCCGGCCTCGAGCAGCACGTCGGCCTGCGTGCCGTTGCCCACCAGCGAACGGATGTCCATCGCGTCGTCGATCTGCGCCAGGCGGGTCGCGTCCTGGTCAACGAGCGTGATGTTGTGTCCGGCGGGCGAAAGCACCTCGGCGGAGTGGCGTCCGACCTCGCCGGCGCCACAGATGACGATATTCATGGGCGTAGGATATCTCAACACCCGTCGCGGCGCATCCGCAGCGCACCGCAACACCGCGGGCGATCGCGCGATCGCCCGCGGCGTGATGGGTAGCGTGTGGCCCCGTGCTCCGGCCCGAAACGCGTGTTTACCGCCGCCGGCGGATCAGCCCCGCGGCCGCGAGGCCGAGCAGCGTCGCCGACGCGGGCTCGGGAACGACGACGAAGTCGACCAGGTACTCGCTGACCTGCGGCCCGGTCTGCTGGATCACGAAGGTGTACTCGCCTTCGCCGATCTCCGAGAACCCGGTGCCGCCGGAGATGCCGCCCGCGGCGATCGCGTCGAGCAGGTTCGTGCCGAACGGATCGGGGTCGAGGTGGTCGCCGCCGAGGTTGGCGAAGCCGGGGCCCGGCGTGCTCGCCACGGCGCCCTCGACCAGCGCGTAGAACCCGCGGTTGCCGTCGTTGAGGGCCGGGGTGGAAGGGTCGTCGTATTCCAAGAGGTTGATCGCCTCGAGCGTCTGCCCCGCCTCGATCGTGAAAGTGAAGAAGTCGCGGGTGTCGCTACCCGGGCCCGTGGTCACCGAGCCGGCGATCACGTTGCTGCCGAGTTCGAGATCGATCGCGGTGGGGCTCGCGCCCGAATCGGCGAGGTCGCCGTTGACCGATTCGTCGAACGTGTTGGCACGGACGGCCGAGAGCGTATCGATCGCCGTGACGTACGGCGGGTTGCCGGCGGGCCCGGCGTTGTCGATCTCTACCCGGCCGATCAACCCGCCCAGTGCGTTGGCGTTGAAAGACAGCGGCGTGGCACCCGAGCCGGCTTGGTTGCTGGTGCCGGTCACCGGCACCTCGGCGAGCACGGTGGTGTCGTCGATACCGAAAACGCGCACGGTCGGCGTGCCGTTGGCGCGGTCGGCGGCGAAGAACGAGACCTCGGTCACGCCGCGGTTGAACGTCAGGTCGCCGGTGTCGCCCGTGCCCGGCGTCGAGCCGCCGAACGACCCGGTAAACGACGGGCCGCTGATGAATAGGTAGGCGTCGGGCCCGGCGTTGTAGCTGGGGCCGTCGAACGACTGCTGCTGCTGGCCGCCGCTGACGGTGAGCGTGAGATTTCCCGTAGAAAGGTCCACGGGCGCGGTCCCGCCGATGGTGAACCCCTCGGCCGTGCTGAACGTGGACTCGATCACGCTCTGGCCGTCGGCCCCCGCCACCGCCAGGCCGACGGCCAGGCACGCCGCCCCCGCCTTCATCCCGTCCGCCCCGCGTTTTTTCCGTCCAACAGCCTGATACCGCATCTCGATTGCCTCCATAATCTGAAGCTAGCTAGCTCGCCAGCCACACCATGGGCCGACCACGCCATACAGAGGTCTCGACGGGTCGATGGGCTTGCAGCAAGATCAAGTTTTTTTGTTGAATAGCGCCCGGCTTCCCCGAAACGCCTAAAAACTTATGGGCATTTGCAATCGCTGAACCCGTCGACGACCTGTTATCAACGACGGCGAGTGGGTGACAACGAGCGACGACCTGATGGAATCAGAACCCACGTTGACCGAGCCGACGCTCGACCGGCCCACGTTTGCCCGCCAGTACACCGAGGTTTACCCGCGCCTGTTGCTGGTCGGTTACGCGATGCTGGGAAACCGGACCGCCGCCGAGGACGTGGTCCAAGAGGCCGTGGCGGCGGCGCTGACGAAAATGAGCGATTTTACCCCTGGAACTCATTTCGCCGCGTGGCTTACGCAATTTGTCCGCCACGCGGCTCTCAACGCCCGCCGTCGGCAGAACACCCGGCGGGCGGCGTCTCTGGATGACGACGGGGCACCGGAACCCGCCGCCGGGAAAGGGACGACCGAGGCCGACGCCGCGATCGACCCGGCCGGGGGCCTCCGGGAGGACGGCGGCCACTTCGACGACGCGCTTCGCAGCGAGCTCGACGCGCTGCCCGCGACGGCCCGGGCTTGCCTGCTGCTCCGCACGGTCGCCGAACTGGACTACGCCGAGATCTCCCGCACGCTCGACATCCCGCGCGGCACCGCCATGAGTCACGTGCACCGCGCTCGACAGCAACTGCGACGACGTCTGACCCAAGACGACGAGAAACCGGGGGGCGTATGACGTCTGACGCCTCCCCACCCGAACCCGACGATCTCACCCCGATCGAAGACGCCGAACTCGAGGCTTTTATGGACGGCACCTTGGATCCCAACGCG
The DNA here is from genome assembly GCA_039033595.1 of Planctomycetota bacterium. Taxonomy (GTDB): domain Bacteria; phylum Planctomycetota; class Phycisphaerae; order Phycisphaerales; family Phycisphaeraceae; genus Algisphaera. Next base: position 16,513 of record JBCCCG010000015.1, read on the forward strand.
GCGGATGACTTCGCCCGACGCATCGAAGACGACCCGAAACGTGCGCAACACGCGGACCTCCAGCAGCGCATCAACGCCCGACTGCGTGACCAGTTCGGCTGGGCCACCTCGGCCGCGCCCCCGGCCGTGCCCGGCTTGCCGGACGGAACCGCTCAACCCGACGCCGCCCCGGGTTCTGCACCAGTGATCTACCGGATGACCCGACCGCTGCGACTCGCGGCCGCTGTGCTGGCCCTCGCCCTCGTCGGGGTAGTCGTCGCCGTGATGCTCAACCGCGCGGGCACCGACTCGCTGGCGTCGACCTATTTCGCCGAGATCGACGCCGGCTTTGTGCCCGGCTGGGTCTGCGAAACCGACGCCGAATTCATCGAGACGTTTGCCAAGCGGTTCCAGACCCCGCTGCGCCTGCGTGAGGCGGCCGGGCTCGAGGCGATCGGGCTGACCTACAACTACGCGCTGGGGCCGCAGACCGTCATGCTCCTGGCGCGGGTCGACGGCGAGCCCGTCATCGTGTTCGTCGGCAGCACCCGGCTGGTGGACGAGCCCCCCGCGGTTGGCGACCGGAACCTGTCCGTCTTCGAACGGCAGGTCGGCGCGACGCGCCTGTTCGAGCTGACGCCGTTTGATCGGCCGCGCGTGCTCGAACACTTTGAGCTCGCCGAGGTCCCCGGTGACGTCGCCCCATAGCCGCGGCTCGACGAGTCGCGGTCCACGTTGCGGCGCAACGCGGCGGCGAGCGGTCGGTTCGGCGAAAGCGCAAAACGCGTGACGATGCGCGTCGCCCGCTCAACATCAAAGACGGATCGCGTAACTGATCGCCGGCGGTTTATTTGAACGGGTCTTCGCCGGTGAGCACCGGCTTGGGCGGGGCGTCAGCGATGGTCGGGCCGGGCACGACACCCAGGCCACGCAGGGCGTTCTTGACGCGCTCGTTGGCGGGTTCTTCGTGGTAGCCGTAGCGCAAGGCCTGGATCGCGTTGGGCACGTCGTTGACGCCGAGGTAGAAGTCGGCCAGGGCGAGGTACGGCCCCGCGTCGCCGGCGGGCGCGAAGTAGCCGGCCTTCTCCAACGCGGTCTTCTGGCCGTCGGCGTCGCCGAGCAGGCCCAGGTACTTGGCCTTGCGCAGGAAGTCGTAAGACTGTTGGCGGTACGTCGCGATCGTGTCGTCCAGGAAGGCGTAGAGCGTCTCGTACCGCTCCTGCTCGTAGTACGACTCGGCCAGCGCATCGATGATACGGGGCGTCCACTTCGGGTCGTCGGGCCGCAGGGCCAGAGCCTGCTCAAGCGGGGCCTGAGCCGAGACGGGCTGGTCCTCTTCGAGCAACGACAGACCCAGGTAGTACTGCGACTGGAAGTCGCTGGGCTTCTTGTCGATGGCCAGACGGAAGTTCTCGGCCGCCGCGGCGAAGTCGTCGGCCTTGAAGTCGTCGAAACCGCGCTCGCGGTACACCACGTGGTTCTTGCAGCCGACGCCGGCCAAGAGCGCCAATAGCAAGGCAATGAGAGTCAATCGGGTCGTGTGCATGGCAATCCTTCGGACGCGGTGGGTCGTGGCTTTCTGCCGTCTCCTGACGAAACACGAGGATAGAACCCCCCCGCTCCACCGGCAAGCCCCGCCGCCCGCCGTGATCGATTCCGCGAGGCGCCTGCCAGGGCATGTCGTCGCAAACGGGTAGACTGTTTCCGGGCACAAACGCGGCGTCTCCCGGCGTCGAGGAGTTGCCCCAGCGTGGACTCGTCGGCATGAACCCACACGAACCAAGCACGGCCGAACCCGAGGCGGCGACGACCCATTGCCGACGGCCGAGCTTCTGGCGGAGCCGCGGGGGACGGGTGCTCATCGGCCTGCTGATCGCCGCGGGGGTGGGGGTATGGTTTTACGAAGAGGTCTACGAAGAGCGCTGGATCGCGCCTCGTTTCGGTGTGGTCGAGCCGGATCGGATCTACCGCAGCGGACAGATCCCCGCCCCGATCATTGAGGGCGTGCTGCGGAAGCACGGCATCGAGGTCGTGGTCGATCTGACCGTCGACGAAGGCTCCGCGGTCCAGCGGGCCGAGCAGGACGCGATCCGGACGCTGGGCATCACCGGCCTGCGCTTCCCGATGGGCGGCAACGGCGTGGGCACGCCGGAAAACTACATCGGCGCGGTCGCCGCGATCCACCGGGCCCGGCAAGACGGCCAACGCGTGCTGGTGCACTGCCAGGCCGGGACGCAGCGCACCGGCGGCGTGGTCAGCGCCTACCGCCTGCTCGTCGAGGGCAAGCCCGCCGGCGAGGTCTACCGCGAAGCGCAGCGCTACGACTGGGAGCCGGAGGAAGACGTGCACTGGCCCCGGTTTCTCAACGCCCACATGCGGCAGATCGCCGAGGGCCTGGTAGCCGAGGGCGTGCTCTGCGTGGTGCCCGAGCCGTTGCCGGTATTCACCGCGGAGTAAAGGCTACCCGCGTGATGCACCAACGACGCCGCCGGCGAATGTTCGGGGGGCGGAGCGGATAGGCTGTGGGGTGATGTTGCTGCCTACAACCTTGCTACGCCACGAAACCGCGGCCGGCCCGCACTACGACTGGCTGATCGTGCCGCCGGACGGGTTGCTCGATCCGGACGGGGCGCTGTGGACGGCCCGTGTGGATCCGCACTGGGACCGGTGGGCCTCGCTGGGCAGCGTGCGCCTCACCGCTTTGCCGCCCCACCGCCGACGGTACTTGAGATGGCAGGGCGCGCTCACCGGCGGACGCGGGCACGTGTTCACCGCCGGCCGGGCCACGGCCGAGCCGCACTTATGGGCCGAGGGGCGGATCGAGTTGACGCTGCGTCGGCCGGGCCACGCGGGGCTGGGCCTGCGTCTGGAACACGTGGGAGATACGTTTTGGCGTGCGGCCGTGCACGCGTGACGTGCCGGGGCAACAGGTCCCGTCGGCCTCGGGATTTTTCCGCAGGAACGCGTAATAACACTCGCGTCGGGGGCGTTGTGAGGTCATAATTGGTGGGTCTTCCGAAGGCCGTTCTGGCCGCGGCCCATTTCTGGTTTCCCTTCTAGTCTTGAGGAGTACCGCCCCGATGTCCGACGATAAGCACCCGCCCATCTCCGACGAAGACCTCTTGGCCGACGCGATCCCGATCGATCTGTCGGAAGAAGACGAGGCCGAAGAGGAATATCACGCGAAATTCAAGAAGGCCGACGACGGCCTCGAACGCACCGGAGAGGACGACGACCTCGTGCCGATCGACCTCGAAGAACCCGAACCCGACAAGGACCCCAGCCAGGCGTCCAAGATCCAGGTCTTCGGTCAGGCCATCCGCAAGCCCCACTCCGACCACTGGAGCCGCACGCCCAACGCCACCGGCAGCGGTGCGATCCACGTCAAGACCTTCGTCGCCAAACTCCGCCTCGACGCCATCGACAACCTCGATGAGCAGGTCAACGAGTGGCTCGACGCCCACCCCGAGTACGAAGTCAAATTCGTCACCACCAGCGTCGGCAAACTCGTCGGCAAGATCAGCGAAGACGCGATCTTCATGAACGTCTGGGTCTGAGTTCACCCGAAATGACCACCATCGGTGATCCCCACTAAAGCCGGCCGTAACGCTCGGAAAACAAGCAGGATCGGCCGTCAAATCCAGCCGGAGTCTTCGCCGAGCCTGAGGCTCGGCTTTTTTTTGACGTTTTTTTGATATTGCAACTAAGTCTCATTAACATGCGACGATCCACTTGATCCTGGCCCCGCCGTGAGACCCGCGATGAAACCCCGTTCCGCTCTTTGGTTCGCCCCCATGGTCGCCTTGGCTTTGGGGGCGGTTGGCTGTTCGGAATCGTCCCCGGAAGCGCCCGATGCGGGCGAGAGCACCGATACGGCCGAGGCCGCCGTTCCGGTCGAGATCACCGTCTACTCGGGCCGATCTAAGTCCTTCATGGATCAGATTTTCGACGGCTTCGAGGTCGACACCGGCGTCACCGTCAAACGCGTCTACGGCAAGACCGCCGAGATCGCCCTGAAACTCCAGACCGAGGGCGACCGCAGCCCCGCCGACGTCGTGCTGGCCCAGGACGCCGGGGCGCTCGGGGCATTGTCCAAGGCCGGGCTGCTCGCGGAACTGCCCGACGGCACGCTCGATCGGGTCGACCGCCGCTTCATCAGCGATCAGAACGACTGGGTCGCCACCTCGCTGCGTCTGCGCACCCTGGCCTACCGCCCCGCCCGGGTCTCGCCGGACGCCCTGCCCGCCAGCGTGTTCGACCTCACCGATCCCGCCTATCGCGGTCGGGTCGGCTGGGCCCCGTCCAACGCCTCGTTCCAGGCCTTCGTCACCGCGATGCGGAACGTCCACGGCGAATCCAAGACCCGCCAATGGCTGCTCGACATGCAGGCCAACGACGCCAAGGCCTACCCCAAGAACACCGCCATCATCCAGGGCCTCGCCGCCGGCGAGGTCGACTTGGGCCTGCCCAACCATTACTACCTGCTCCGCTTCACCACCGCCGACCCCGAGTTCCCCGTCGCCCAGGCCCGCTTCGCCGCCGGCGACATCGGCAACATGACCAACGTCGCTGGTGCCGGCGTCCTCCAAACCTCGAAACACCCGGCCGCCGCGCAGCGCCTGGTCGACTACCTCCTGAGCGAACAGACCCAGCGCTACTTCGTCGGCACGATCTACGAGTACCCGGTGGTCTCGGGGATCGATCTGCTGCCCGAGCACCACGGCCTGACCGCCGACCCGCAGGCGGTTCCCGACGTGGACCTCAACACGCTCGACGACCTTCCCGGCACGTTGGAACTGCTGCGCGACGTGGGGCTGTTGTGAGTCCAAGCGTTCGCCGTTGGAAACAGATAGCCGCCGTCGCCGGGGCGCAGACGTGAGCCGCAACGCCACGCCCCTGCCTTTCCGTTTCCCGCCCTACGGGTTGCGGTTTCCCGAATCGGTTCTCCCCTGCCCGTGGTACCTCGCGCTGCCCGCGGCGCTGGTCGGCCTGGGGGTATTGGTCCCGCTGGCTTACCTGCTCACGAGCGCAGTTAGCGGCGACCTCAACGCGATCCGCGACACGCTGCTGCGGACGCGAACGCTCACCACGGTCCTCAACACGCTGGGCCTGGCGCTGGCCGTGCTCGCCGTGACCACGGTGCTCGCGCTGCCCGCGGCGTGGCTGACGACGCGCACGGACCTGCCCGCCCGCCGTGTCTTCGCGGCGCTGCTCGTCCTGCCGCTGGCCGTGCCGGGGTACCTCCTGGCGTTCACGCTGCTGTCGGTCGGCGGGGACTACGGCGCATCGGCGCGCTGGCTGGGGGTCGGCGTTCCGCGTCTCTCGGGTTTCCCGGGGGCGTTGGTGGCGCTGTCGATCTACAACTTCCCGTACATGTTGCTGACGCTGCGGGCGGGGTTCCGCGGCGTGGACCCGTCGCTGTCGGACGCGGCGCGGTCGCTGGGGCGCGGGCCGTGGTCGGCGTTCTTCACGGTGGTGCTGCCGCAGCTGCGCCCGGCGCTGCTGGCCGGGGGACTGCTCGTCGTGCTGCACGTCGTGGGCGACTTCGGCGTGGTGAGCCTGATGCGGTTCGAGACGTTCAGCTTCGCGTTGTACCAGTCTCTGGCGTTCGAGCCGGGCTACGCGGCGTGGCTGGCCTTGATGATGCTCGGGTTCTCGGCCACGTTCATCGGCGTCGAGCTCTGGCTGCTGCGCGGCAAGCGTTTCGACAAGGCCGGCACGGGCCCCGGGCGCGGCGTGATCGCCGTGCGGCTGGGCCGGATGAAAATCCCTGCGGTGTTGGCGTTGCTGCTGTTCCTGTTGATCGCCGTGGGCGTGCCGGTGGGGACCAGCGTTTACTGGGCGCTGCAACCCAAGCTCGACAACGTGTCGCGGGACCTCGTCGAGGCCGCCACCGCGTCGGTCGAGGTCGCGCTGCCCACGGCCCTCGCGGCGACGGCGCTGGCGCTGCCGCTGGCGTTCATGTCGGTGCGTTACCCGGGCAAACGGTCGCGCAGCCTGGAGCGGCTGGCGTTCGCGGGCTACGCCACCCCCGGGTTGGCGTTCGGGCTCGCGTTGGTGTGGGGCTCGTTGTGGGTCGACCGCTTCCTGGTCGAGCCGGGCGAGACGTTCCTGTACCAGTCGCTGACGGTGATGGTGTACGCCTACACGCTGCACTTCCTGGCCGAGGCGGTCGGGCCGGTGCGGGCGTCGCTGGTCCACGCGGGGCGTCGGCTCGAAGAGGCGTCGCGCAGCTTGGGGCGCGGGCGGGTCCGGACGTTCACGAGCGTGACGCTCCCTCTGATCCGGCCGGGCCTGATCGCGGCGGCGGCACTGGTGTTCCTCTCGGCGATGAAGGAGCTGCCTCTGGCGATGTTGCTGCGGCCGTATGATTTCGACACGCTGGCGTTCAGCCTGTGGGACCTGACCAACGAGGCGTTGTACGCCGAGGCCGCGCCGTTCGCGCTGGCGATCCTGGGGGTGAGCTTGGGTTTCGTGGCGGTGTTGTTACTCACTGAAGGATCTAAAAACTGATGCCTTCAATTTAGCCCCGGGGCGACAACCCGGGGTCCACGGCCGAACATGTTCCGGCGTTTGATACACGCCCCCCCGGGCCGGTGACCCGGGCTGAATGAAAGACGCATGCCGCTCCAAGTCCTCCAACCCGATCCGCCCGCCGAGCCCGAGCACCGGCTGTGCCTGGAACACCTGACCAAGCGTTACCCCGGTGCGCATACTCCGGCGGTGGACGACCTGTCGTTCTGCGTCGCCGCGGGCGAAGTCTTCGCGCTCGTCGGGCCCTCGGGTTGCGGCAAGACCACCACCCTACGCACCATCGCCGGGCTCGAACGGGCCGACGAGGGCTTCGTCCGCCACGGCGAGCTCGTCTGCCAGAACCCGCAAACGTTCCTGCCGCCCGAGCGCCGCGGCATCGGGCTGGTGTTCCAGGACTACGCGCTGTTCCCGCACCTCAGCGTCCTGCGCAACGTGATGTACGGCCTCAAGACCGGCACCCGCCGCGAAAAGAAAACGCAGGCCCGCCGCGCCCTCGAACTCGTCGGCCTGCCGGGCGTCGACCGCCGCAGCGTGCAGGACCTCTCGGGCGGCCAGCAGCAGCGCGTCGCCCTGGCCCGCGCGATCGCCCCGGGCACGGACGTGCTCCTGCTCGACGAGCCGTTCTCAAACCTCGACGCCGAGCTGCGCGGCAGTATTCGCCACGAGCTCAAGCAGCTCGTGCGACGCACCGACCTCGCGCTGATCCTTGTCACCCACGACCAGGAAGAAGCGATGTCCACCGCCGACCGCGTCGCGGTCATGCGCGACGGCCGGGTGATCCAGATGGGCAGCCCCGAGGCGGTCTACCGCCGGCCGCGCTCGGCCTTCGTCGCCCAGTTCCTCGGCCGCACCAACCTGCTGCCGGGCGACGCGGCGGGGAAGGTCGCCAACACGCCGCTGGGCATGGTCGAGCTCGACCGCGAAGCGGACGGGCCGGTATTGCTGTCGCTGCGGCCCGAGCACCTGGCCCTGGAGTTCAACCCCGACCCGCGGCACGCGGTGCAGGTACTGGCCCGCGAGTTCAAGGGCCACGACTTGACCTACCGCGTCGGGCTGCACGAACGCGAGCTGCTCATCCAGACCGACGCGGGCTGCGTCGCCCGGGTTGGCGACCGCGTCCGGCTGCGGCCGTTGGCGGCGGCGGTGGCGGTGGAAGACGACCGGGCGAGCGGCACGGCGGATAAACCCTAAACCGTTGGTGAGGTGCTGGATCGGTCCGCGTGGGGGTGATATGCTGCCCACGAACCGGGCCGGTCTGGCCCGTTGATTGTGGGACTGGGTTTATTCATTTAGTGGAAGGTCAAGCGGTGAACACACAACCCTTGCGCATCCGGATCGGCTGGGCCGTGTTAGCGACGGCATTGGGCCTGCTCCTCGGTTCCCCCGCGTCGGCCCAGGCCGAGGCGGCCGAACAAACCGCGGCGGCGGAGGCCGAGCCCAAGACCCGCCTCGCCGCGGTATTCGTGAAGAACCGCGCGGGCGGCGCGTTCGATGACAAGGTCGAAGCGTTCGAGGACCTGCTCACCGCCGAGGTCACCGACCTGGGCTTTGCGCTGGTCAGCCGTGAAGACACGATCAAGTCGATCCGCACGGCCCTGGGGCTGCCTCAAGACAGCAGCCTCCCCGGCGCCGAGCTCGACGAGGCCCTGGAAAGCAGCACGTCCGCTTTGCGGCTGGCCCAGAACATGGGCGTCGACTACCTGCTCGTTGCCAGCCTCGCGACCTACGGCAGCCAGACCCAGCACCTCAACCGCCCCGACCTGGGCATCGACCGCCGGGTGACGACCGACACGCTGCGGGCGTCGTACAAGATCCTCGACGCGGGTTTGGGCGAGAGCCTCTCGGCCGGGGCCGTAACGGCGGTGAACAAGCGCCAGGCCAGCGACTCGCTCCACGACGAAGCCAACACCGACATCGTCAACGGCCTGATCGCCGACGCCGCGGCCCAGATCGGGGAACGCCTGCGGGCCAAGGGCGGTGCCGACGGCGTGCCCGATTCCAAGCTCGCCGACCGCGTCGTCGAGTTCCTGGTCAGCTGCACGATGCAGGACCTGAGCATCCCCGAAGTCATCAAGGACGAGCAAGACAACTACATCGTCACGGGCAACCGCTACAAGCTCGAAACGTTGGCCGTGACCGTCGAGCTCGACGGTGTCGTGATCGGCACGGCCCCGGGCAAGTTCGACGCGCTGCCCGGGCTGCACAAGATCCGCCTGACCCGCGAGGGCTTCGAGCCGTGGGAGCGCACGATCAATGTGCGTGACGGCCAGCACCTCGCGGTCGCGCTGCAGCTGTCGGACGAGGGCCGGGCGAACTGGATGCAGATGGCCGAGTTCCTCAACAACCTCAAGGTCCAGGAACGCGTCAGCGAGGCCCAGGCCGAGTTCATCCGCGGCGCGGCCCAGACCATGCGTCAGAGCGGCGTGCGGATCGACACGACCGACGCCCCGAGCTTCAACCAGAACAACATCGACCAGCAGAACGTAGCCGGGGGGGTGTGGCCGTCGGTCGCGACGCCCGTCCTGCCCGAAGCCAACCAGGAGTGAAAACCATGCGGATCCCGAACCCAACGATTCTGACGCCGATGGTGCTCACGCTGGCGCTCGCGGCCGTGCTCGGCCTGCCCGCCGCGGCGCAGACCACCCCGGGCAGCGCCCCGGGTAAGGCCACACTCGGCGTGATGAGCGTCACCGTCACCCCGGCGATCGACGCCGCGATGCGCGGCGAGGGCAACGACAAGTACGCCTCGCTCCGCCGCACCGCCGACTCCATGGGCCAGCAGCTCATCGACCGCGTCCACAACACCCGCAAGTTCTCCGTGGTCAGCCGGTCGGATCTCGAGACGCTGCTGAAAGACCAGGAACTCCAGGCGATGCTCTCAAACCCCTCCGACGCCAACGTAGCCCGGGCCTTCGAGATCGCCGGCTGCAAGTACGCCCTGATCACCACCATCGACGACTTCCAGGACGTCGAGGAGGTGCTCCGCGGCGAGGGCGGCATCGTGCTCGCCACCAAACGCGTCGTCCGCCTCTCGGCCGTCGCCAAGATCTACGACACCACCACCGGCCTGCTGCTCGAGTCCGCCAACTTCCAGCTCTCCAACGTCAAAGGCGAAGAGGAGATGTTCGGCCGGGAAAAAGACGGCGACCGCAACGACGCCATGATGACCTCCATGGCCCGCGAGATGGCCCAGCGCGCCGCCGACCGCGTGCTCGACGTGATCTACCCCGCCAAGATCATCGCGATGACCGGCAAAACCGTGACCATCAACCGCGGCGACGGCACCGGCATCGCCGCCGACCAGATCTGGGACGTCTTCGCCCTCGGCGAGGCGCTCATCGACCCCGACACCGGCGAGAACCTGGGCACCGAGGAAGTCCTCATCGGCACCGTCAAGATCACCGCCGTTACCCCCAAGTTCTCCCGCGCCACCATCACCGAAGACTTCGGTATCGAGAAGTCTCAGGTCCTCCGGCTCAACGAAAACGCGACCGCCGCCGCCCTTGGCGTGGGCGACGGCGTCTACCTGCCCCAATGATCCCACCCGCCGCGCGGCCGCCATCCCGATCATCGCCTGCGTTCCGGGCGCCCCGGCTCCGCGCCATCGCGGCCGGCGCGGCGCTGCTGTTGCTGGCGGGGGCCACGGGCTGCAACAACGCCAAGCTCCGCGACGCGCAGGCCGCCTACTGGTCCGGCAACCTCGCCGGCGCCGGGGCGAAGATCGATGCGTTCGTCGCCTCCGACGGCGAGGGCGGCAACCGCGTGATCGCCTACCTCGAACAGGGCAGCATCCGCCGCGCCCAGGGCGACTACGCCGCCAGCAACGAGAGCTTCGCCGTCGTCGACGCCGCGCTGACGCGGATCGACAACTCCCCCGAGGTCAGCCTGTCGGGCGAGGCGCTCGCCGCGGTGACCAACCTCAACACGCTGCCCTACCGCGGCTACCACTACGACCGGGTGATGCTCAACACGTTCCGGGCGCTCAACTACCTGGAGATGGGCGAGCGTGACGCGGCGCGCGTCGAGCTGCGGCGGGCCTACGAGCGGCAACGCGAGGCCGTGGCCGCCAACGCCGAGCGGCTCGAAAAGGCCGAGGAAGAGGCAAAGAAATCTAAAAACGCGGGCAACTACGACGCCGACCGCGCGCAGAACGACCCGGGGTTCCAGAACAACCTCGACGCCCAGTACGCCGGCCTCGACCGCTACGCCGCCTACGGCGACTACGTCAACCCGTTCACCGAATGGATGCAGGGCGTGTACTACCGGGGCGAGGCGGCCGACGGTTCGGACCTCGAATGGTCCCGCAAGGCCTTCGAGCGTGTCCTGGGCATGTCGCCGGACAACGATTACCTCCGCCAGGACTACGACGCGGCCAACCGCATCGCCGGCGGCGGGCCCATCGAACCCACGACCTACGTGATCTTCGCCACCGGCACCGCACCGATGCGCGGCGAGGTCCGTATCGACATCCCGCTGTTCCTCGTCGACGGCAGCGTCGACTACGTCGGGGCCAACTTCCCCAAGCTCGTCGAGAACCCCGCCTACGTCCGCCAGCTCCAGGTCCGCACCGACACCGGGACGTACCCGACCCAGCTCTTGGCGGACATGGACCAGGTCGTCGGCCGCGAGTTCAAGAACGAGCTGCCGATCGTGATCACCAAGACGCTGATCGCCGCGGGCACCAAGGCGACGATCGCCTACGCCCTGCGCAAAGCCGCCGAGGAGAACGGCGGCGAAGGCAACGACCTCGCGACGTTCGTGCGCATCGCCACGACCGTGTACCAGGCCGCGGTCAACCGGGCCGACCTGCGCACCTGGGCGACGCTGCCCAAGCAGTTCCAGATCGCCCGGCTGCCCACACCCGGGCCGTCCGAGAGTAATCCGCGGAACAACCCGTACCCCGGCGAACCGACCGCGGGCGGCAGCGGTACTATTAATCTGGTGTCCACGGGGTTCCCGCCCGTGGAAGTCGAGCTGTTGCCGGGCCGAATCAACGTCGTCTACGTCCGCTCGATCAACCCCAGCACGCCGTTCCTGATCTCTCAATTTTCCCTCGGCCAAGGAGCCCCGTCATGGCAATCCACCGCGTCCGCCGCCCCCGGAACTTCTCGCTAACGCTCGGTATCCTCTCGCTTTCGCTGGTGCCCTTCGGACTAACCGCCGGCGGCTGCCAGGGCGTCAACGCCACGCAGCGCGCCGAGCCCCGCGCCGAGATCAACGAGATCGACGTCGAGAAGCTCAACTACGACGGCACGCTCAACCTGCGGGCCGCCGTCATCCGCCTCAACGAGCGCACGCTCGACAACGGGTTCCTCCAGGTGCAGGCCGAGATCCGCAACCGCACGCTCGAGCGCCAGGTCGTCAACTACCGCTTCGACTGGATCGACGAGTCGGGCATGCAGGTCAAGACCTCGCTGTCCAACTGGAAGACGTTGTCGCTGTCGGCCAAGGAAAACCGCCTGATCTCGGCCGTGGCCCCGACACCCGACGCCGTCGACTTCCGCCTCAGCCTCGTCGAGCCCAAGGGCACCTGGTAAACCCCGCCCCCCGGGATGCTTCCCGAGAAGCCCACGGCTTCAAGCCGCAAGCCACCACCATCCGCTCATCACCAACACTCCGCCGCAAGGACCACCCTATGCTCACCGCCACCCCCCGCTTCCTGACCACCACCGCCGCCGCGCTCTCGATCGCCGCCCTGCTCGTGGGCTGCAGCAACGTCGACAACACCGGCGCCCGCCGGATCGACCCCAAGGGCAACGAGACCATCACCACCCTCGACGCCCTCGACATCCAGGACGCCACCGACGCCGCGGGCACGATGTCCGAGTCGCTGCTCGCCTCGGGCATCCTCGGCCGCAACGGCAAGCCCTCGGTCATCGCCATCGACCGCTACGTCAACTCCACCACCAAGCAGATCGACCGCGACAAAGTGATCAAGAAGATCCGCGTCACCCTCAACAAGGCCGGCGTCGCCCAGACCATGACCACCATCGACAGCCGCGGCGAGCTCGGCGGCGAGTCTAACATCGCCACCCGCCAGCAACGCCAACGCAACGAAGACGCCCGCGTCGAGGGCTTCCTCAACGACACCAACGTCAACGTCCGCACCCCCGTGCCCGACTACGCCCTGACCTACAAGATCCTCGAAGACCGCGCCGGCGCCGACGGCGGCTTCCTCAGCAAGAACGTCAAGCAGACCACCTACACCTTCCAGATGACCCTCACCGACGTCAACACCGGCCTCGCCGTGTGGGAAGACGAAACTCAGATCACCAAGCAGGGCAAACAGAACACCGTCGGCTGGTAGCGCTACGCCACAACAAGAACAAACCGCCAAGGCCTTAGCGCCCGACCCAAAACAATCATTGGTCCCTTCAATTACGCGCAAGACAAAGCGCGGATAATAGGGCGAGGTGTTCGGCACCGCGTTCCCGAAAGCGGGCACGGGCGCGTGTCTGGCAAGCGTCGAAGATTTGTCGTAGGTCTTAATCCATCTTGCGGCGCTGCCGTGTGCTCAATGTTTTAATGACGGTTATTTCGGTCGGCCGAAGAACGGCGAAATTTATGTCATGCAGAAAAGGCTGGTTATTTGATGCGCAAGGCAAGAGGGCGGCCCGCCATCAAAGCCCATCCGTTGTGGCGTCCATCGCCAGCCTCTTGGGTCAGAGTGACGCGAAAGGTCAGTCCTTCACATCTGTTTGCTGAATTCACTTTTTTTGGGAATTGTGGATTTTTACTTTGAGAACCCGGGCCGCGCTGATATAAATTAATAGACAATCATGTCGATTTTCCGGCTATGGGCATTCTCGGGCACAATCCAAACGAACGGGGCAACTCATAACTGAATGCAGCGGTGACTCAGGTGGTCGAGCGGAACGCGATGCTTTCACACCCGATGCTTCCGATCAGCGCGTAAGCCGCCGGCGGTTCCTGCGCCTGAGTATGGTCGGTGGAGCGGCGGGTCTGGCTTTTATGATGAACCCGACCTCGGCGTTCGCCTGCGATCCTCAGAGCAACAACAACAACTGTTCGGCCGGGACCCCGAATAACTGTACCGGGCCAATAAGCAACGAATGCTCCGAGACAGGTAAAAATTCTTGTACCGGAGGCACGACTAATCTTTGTAATTCGGGGGCTAACAACGATTGTAACCAGCGTGAAACCAACACCTGTGATGGCTCGAACAACAACTGTTTTGGCTCGGCGACGAAAAACACGTGCAGTGATAATGACGGCAACACCTGTGAAGGCATGTCTTTCAATAACTGCGGTGTTGGCGCGGAGAACTCGTGCGGCACCCAATTCTTTGGTCCGGACGCCAATGTTTGCAACGGCGCGGGGACGAAGAACTCCTGTGGCGGCCACGGCACCACCAACACATGCAGCGAAAGCGGATCGAATAGGTGTAACGGTGGCGCAACCAATGAATGTACCGGCGGGGCCACCAACGAATGCCGTCGTTCAGCCCCCAATACTGCATCCTGTGATGTGATCTCTACCAATAAGATTCTTCCATAGCCATATACACACTGCTATCTATGTATTCTCCACCAATAGCACTGAATTGTGACTTCGTATTGTGTGCAATTTAATAACGGAGACTGCTCAATGTCGAGACATTCTGATCACCAAATACGTAAGGGCTGGTATCTGGGCGGATTGCTCATAATCGCGGCGACGGCCTTGGTGTGGTGGGTCGTAGTTTCTCCAACCGGTGACGATACCGATCCGCCCGGCGACACCCGCGTTGCCCCATCAGGGATCGTCGACCACGGAGACACGAAACCAACGGGAGGAAACGTTTCTGTCGATGAAGCGATCACGTCGGACGTCGATTTACGCGACGACGCGTTGAGCGCCATCGAGTACGAAACGCGTTACAACACGCTTAATCGGGCCACGCTCGAGGGTATGGCCCCGGCCGATACACCCGAAGGAATCGATCACTTCGGTGTTTTCCCGTCGCCGAACGGAAAATATCTTGCTTTTGTTTCCGGGAACTTCGGCGAGTCGATGGCGGTCATCGTTCGCGATTTGACTACGGGGCGCGACGTGTCCGTCCCCGCTCCCGACGCCGATCTTCCAGAAATGCGTTCGGTTCGAGGAGTCGCCTGGGATAGCAACGGTCAGACTTTATATGTCGCCGAAGATCTAGCTCACGATGATACGCTTCCCGATGATATCTGGTCGCGAACGCCGGCTGAGAATCACCAACTGATGACCAAAGCAGAACAGAAACCGCAGGTTCTGTCTCAGTGGAAAGTCGACACCGACAATGCCAACATCGTTGATCAGTTTGAGAAGAGCACGATCCTTGCCATGGACACGGACGCGGGCGGGGTCACCACGGTCCACCAGACCGATCGGCTCAGCGACGCCCCGAATCACGGCTGGGGATATGTTGAGGTGAGGCGACACGACGACGCAGGTGTGACCTCACGGACCGTCCGGATCGCCCGTAAAGGCCAGACGGTCGACTACCATCGGCCGCGTCTGCTGGCAGACAAGAACGAGTTGTGGTTCCTGACCTTCACGGCGGCCCCCGACCACGGCGGCGAAAGATCGCGCTCTAAGCAGCAATTATGGCTCGCCTCGATGGATTTGTCGCAGGATCAGCCCGAGGCACGCCTGCGCATCCCGGACGTTCAAAACTTTGTTTGGTCGGCGGATGAGGACCGGATCGTGCTCAGTCGAATCGACGACGACGCGGCCCGCAGCGGCAAGCCCGTGATCGATTTCGAGGTCCGCGACCGACGCGACTTCGATAATCCCCGAAGGGTCGCTTCGACCAAGATCGGAGCCAACGATACCGGGCTGGGCATCGCCGGCCTTGATGCCGAGGGCGACACGCTGTATCTCCAGGCCTTGGCCAAGCAGCAGGTCACCCGCGACGAGTTGAACCAGCCGGGCACGCTCCAGCTCTACACCTACCCGGTGGGACAGTAAGTAAACCCAACCCCCGCGTCGCGGCGGCCGAGACGATCTGGACCCCAATATGCCAGCGAATACTATTGAACGGCCCACACTCCGAGAACCAGAGGCCATCGGGGACCAATACTTCGCCGTAGCGACCGAACAGAACGACGGCTTCCTGCACCGCACGGCCGGGCTCAACAGCTTGTTCTACGCTAAGGATTTCGCGCTGGCCCGGCACCTGCTCACTCAGTTGACGCAGGTGGGGCCGGAGACGATGAGGCAGACGGTCCCGGCCGACTCCGCGTTGAAGGCACCGTGGACGGAGATGACGCGGGCGGGGTTTTTCGCGGACTCGGACTCGCCGTCTCCCTTAACGATCGGCTGGCGGTTCGATCGCGGCTTCGATCCCGACGATCCGCGGGCCGCCGATGCCTACCGGGCGGCTTTCGAGGTGTTCGGCATATCGTTCCCGCGTATCCACATCGTGGAACCCGAGGCCGACCGCCTGGCCGGCTTGGCGTCGGCGGTCAGCGCTTACGCGATGCGGCTGGCCCAGCCGCCTGTCGAAGACAACCGCGACTCGGCTCCCTCGGTCATCGCCTACTCGGCGCTGGCAGGTGAACCCGATGACCATGAGCCGTTAATCGACTGGTTGTAGCGACCGGGGACGTCGTTGATCTACGAAGCCGATTGGGCGTCGGGCGCGACAACGTCTGCCGCTCTGGAGGCCCTCGAGGACGAAGGCTTCTTGCTCCCATTTTGTCTGACCGTCACCGCGGACCAAGTGATCGATGCCCCGCTGCGCCAGCGCTTGACCGAAACGGTTGCCGGCTTGCTGTCGGGGACCACCAACCGTGAAATCGACATCAGGTTCTTGCCGCCGGTGTCGGCCGACCCGGAGGTGTGGGACCGCTATTACGACGGCGTCGAGGCCCTGCTGGAGTTACTGCAGGCGATCGATGCGGACCTATCCCGGCTCTCCGTCGTGCAGCGTCCGGCGTTGTGCCTCCTCCGTTCGAGGCGGGCCGATCATTTCCTCGAAGCCCGGCTGGAAGCCGGCGCCTTCCGGCTGACCCACTATTTCGACGGGTACCCGGTCGCCGACGTCCCGGCGACGGCCGGCGCAATGTCCAACATGAATCAACGGCTACTCGAATCGGAAGCGTCGGCCGATGCCGCCAACACGACGCCGTACCGTCGACTGATGACCGGGCTGTTAAGCCCTGCGCCGTCGCCGCTGGGTAACGACGTGTGTGGCGTGGTCGCCCGCCGCCGCAATCGATTATGGGAGACGCAACTCGCGTGGCTGCTGCGGGAACTGCTGGAAATCTCGCGAGAGAACGTAGCCCTGGCGACCCCGTTGCGCGTCGATATCACACCGGATCGGAAAACCGAATTCTCACCGCTTTACCCCCAGGGGCCTTTAACATGACGACGTTTGAGTTGCCGCAGCTATCCCCGCCCGCCCCCGCTCCAAAGGTTCGGCGCGAGCGCCCGGTCGAGTCCCGACGCGTCAACCCCGGTTCGCTGCCGACGCTGACCACCACTACCGTGATCGACCTGGACATCACGGACGGGTGCAACCTCGCGTGCTCGTACTGCTCCAAGAACCTCGACCACCCCAACAACATGTCGCTCGAAACCGCACGGGACGCGGTGGAATGGCTGCTCTTAGCCTCGGGGCAAGCCCAGCAGATCGGCGTCAACTTCATGGGCGGCGAGCCGTCACTGCGGTTCAAGATGATCAAGCGGCTCGTGCCCTGGGCGAAGCGGCGGGCGCAGTCGGTGGGGAAGACGATCGGGTGGAGCTTCACCTCGAACATGACCGCGTGGACGGACGAGCTGCGCGCCTGGGTCGACGACAACGGGTGCGGCGTGCTGATGTCGATCGACGGCTGCCCCGAAGTCCAGGACGCGCAACGCCCCTCAAAGGACGGCCGCCCCAAGTCGGAGATTATCGCTCACTGGACCCGCTCCATGCTCCGGACCCGGCCGTTGGCCGACGCACGGATGACCGTCGCGCCCAAATGGGTGCACAAGCTCTACGACAGCGTGGTCTACCTCTGGGAAGATATCGGCTTCCAGAACGTTGTCATGGCCGATGCGGATTACGACAACTGGACACTCGAACGCATCGAGACGTACCGTGAGCAACAAGCAAAGATCGCCGATTACCTTTTCGAAGACTTCAAGCGCGGGGGGCAGAAGTCTGTCGCGATCTACGCCTACTACATGAAACACCTGGTCGATCCGCGTCAACACGGCCGGCCTACGACGGACCGGCCGTCTCCCTGTGGCGCGGGATACAACTACTGCATGATCGATTTTGTCGGCGATGTTTGGCCATGTCACCGTTTCGACGGCGCGGCCGAGGACAGCGGCACGTGCAATTGTATGCGTCTGGGTAACATCTACGACGAGGGGTATAACGAAAAACTATCCAACGCGTTCCGGTGTATCGATCACCACATGATCGCTAAACCCGAATGCAAGACGTGCCCGGTAGAACCGATCTGTGGCGGCTTCTGCCCAGCGGCAAACCTGCAAGACACCAAAGACTCAATCTACACCCCGCACGACGGGTACTGCCGTCTTAAGTGGATCCTCTACGACACCATCGAAAAGCTTTACAACCGCATGAGGGACTACGACCCCGAGGCGTTGGAGCGCAAGATCGCCGCGATCACGATCGGCGGCACGGGCGAGACCTGACCCAAGGACCCGGCCCGGAGTCGTTCTCCACCTCTACGTTGGACGCGAAAGATATCAATCGCGCGCGCCGACTCTGAACGCGCGGTTGATGTTGGTATGGGTCGGGACACACGCCGCCCCTGCCGCGCGCCGAGTTCGGCATTGAGGCCCACGTGATCAAGCGGTGATACACACACATAACGACCGATCTCATACTCCAACCCCGGGTGAGCACAAGCTTGCGGTTTAGGCTCAATCCCCCATGTTGGATGTGTTGCGTGTCGAGGTAGGGAACGTTTTTACAGAGCTTGACCTTATCAATAAATGTGTGACATCAAAGCGGTATGGGCATATACTGGTAAACCGGTTCACCAAAACTCGCCCTCACCTCTTAAGGTCTATGTTTCATGTGTTTTTCGAGAAAGCAGTTTGCCGTAATCGGCGCGTCGATACTCGCGACCGTTTCGGGGTCGGCGAGAGGGCAATCCGTTTCCCAACCCACTATTTTGCAGTGGTTTGAAGCCGACTGGCGCACTATGGAACGCCGTACCGCCGACCTGTTTACGGCCGGGTACGGCGGTGTGTGGACCCCGCCGCCCGGACGCGGGATCTACACGACGGGCGGCAACGGGCTGGGCTACGACGTCTACGACCGCTTCGACCTCGGCTCGGCGGGCGACGAGACGCTCTACGGCACTGAGCAGGGCTACCGCTCGGCCGTGCAATCCATCCAACGCTCGGGCGCCAAGGTCTACGCCGACTACCTCATCAACCACGCCAGCAGCTTCGACTGGACCGACTTCGACGCCAACGGCGTCCGCTTCGCCGACGACCCGAGCAACCCGTTCCAAGCCAACGGCGGGGGCAACCCCGGCTTCGGCCACGCGTTCGCCGGCGACTTCGAGGGCGACTTTCATCCCAACCCGCCGTTGTCTTCGCCGGGTTCGGCCGAATTCGAGTTCCAGTTCCAGCTCGCGCTGCTCTGGGACATCGATCACCGCAAGGACAACAACAATTTCATCCGCCAGCCCGTTAACGCCGGTGACCCAAGCAACATCCCCAACGCCGGGACCGATCCGTTCCTCCTTCCGGAGTTTGATCGCGAGACGTTTACCTTCGACGCCGACCCCACGCCCCGCCTGGCCAATATCCCGACGGAGAAAAACCGCCGGTTCTACCCCGACCAGACCGACAGCGACGTCGTGGGCGACCACGTCCCCGGCAACCCGACGTCGGGGCTTACTTCCGTCACGCTGCAGAACTTCTCGGGCAACGAAGCGACCACCGGCGTGCCCGTCGCCGAGAACCCGACCGCCTACCTGATGCGTCACGCCCGCTGGATGGTGCAGGACATCGGCGTTGACGGCTTCCGCGTCGACGCGGCGCGGCACGTCTACCCGTTCGTTCACGACTTCTTCGACCGCGGCGTTTGGCTCGCCGACCAACGCACCAACCTCGACGGCTCGCCCCGCCACGTGTTCAGCTTCCTCGAGGCGTTCACCGGCGACAAAGCCCAACTCGACATCTGGCACGAAGAAGACATCACCAACCCGCTCGACACCTCGACCGTGCGGTCGAACCGCGACGTGCTCGACCTGCCGCTGTTCTTCGCGATGCACGACAACCTCACGGCCAACTCGGGCGACAACAACTGGCACAACATCCGCAACGCCAGCTTCGACGTCTTCGACGACAACCTCGTCCACGACGGCTCGGACGGCGTCATGTTCGTCTCGTCGCACGACGAAGAGGGCGCCCACCTCTCCAACGTGGCCCACGCCTATATGCTCCTGCACCCCGGCGAGGCGATCGTCTACCACAACGTCCGCGGCTTCAACAGCAACGCCCTCATCGACGAACGCCCGTTCCCCAAAGACGGCCGCGGCGACGCACTCGGCGGGCTCTACGGCGACACGATCGTCGACCTCGTGAACATCCGCAACACCCACGGCCGGGGCGACTTCATCGAGCGCTACATCGACGAAGCTTTCGTCGACACCGACGGCGACGGCCAGCAATTCTCCAACCTCTACGTCTACGAGCGCGAGGGTTCGGCCCTGGTCGCGCTCAACTCCCGCGTCGGCGGTTTCGGCGACTGGGACCTGGCCGACGACGTGCAGACGTCCTTCGCCCCCGGCGAGATCCTCGTCGAGTTGACCGGCAACTCCCGCAACCCGCTGATCGATTCCAACGAGGGCAACCAATTCGAGATCCCCGAGGTCCTCGTGGTCGCGGCCGACGGCACGGTCGACCTGCGCATCCCCCAGAACCACCCCGACGGCGGGGCCGAGCACAACTCGGGCTACGTCATCTACGGCCTCGCCACGCCCGACACGACCGTGTCGATCAGCAACACCTCCGGCACGCTCGGCGGCGAGATCCCCAACACCCAGACCAACGACACGGCCCTGCTGACCACCATCGACGTGATCACCGAAGACAGTTTCGAGGTCCGCCTCGATACCGCCGCGGTGACGCACTTCGACGGCGGCCAGTCGTTCCGCGACCGCAACGCCGACGGCGACTTCGCCATCATCCGCCTCGACGACGGCCGGGAGATCAACGGCGTCAACCCCAACGGCACGATCTCGGGCGTCGACTTCGACAACCCCAACGACAACGTGACCTACGGCTTCGAGAACTTCGCCACCGAGTCCGACGCGGGCTTCTTCAACGCCGACGGCAACGGCACGTTCCGTCAAGTTATCGACGCCACCCAGCTTGAAGAAGGCGAACACTACATCACCACCCGCGCCTTCCGCCACCGCAGCGACGGCGGCGTGCCGGTGTACACCGAAGACCGCCGGGTGATCTACGTCGACCGTCTGTTGCCCGAGTCGGCGGTGCTGAGCTTCGACCGGCAGAACCAGTTCATCCAGGACGAATCGCTCACCGGGCTGTTCGAGATTGCCGACGGCGACGAGCGTGACATCATCGTGCAGTCGCTCGACCTGACCGCCGAGACGGTTCATATCTTCGCCAACGAGGGCGCGGCGGTATCGGACTTCTCGCTCGTCGCCCGCGCCCAGAACGGCGAAGGCCTGGCCGAGCAACTCGACCGCGACATCTTCCGGCTGGCCCAGTCCGGCGTCTCGTCGGGCAACCACGCGTTCACCGTGGTCACGATCGAGCCGACGGGCACGACCAACGTGCAACGCTTCGCCGGCTTCTCGGTGACCGACGGGCTCGGCAGCGGCCTGGCCGACCTCAACGCCGACGGCCTGATCAACCAGTTCGACCTGACGGCGGGCCCCGATTCCTTCGCCGAAATCTTATTTTCACAAAATGCCCGCTTCAACCCCGCGGCCGACCTCGACGGCGATGGTCTTACCGGCTGGACCGACCTGACCGGGCTCGAGAGTGTTCTCGAAGCGGCGGGGACCCAGCAGTCTCTGATCGACGCATACCTCGACAACCTCTTCACTCGCCGGGGCAATGTCGATGAGCTCGGTGGAACCGACGCGGCCGATATCGACGCGATCTACGCGGCTTTCGGCACCGACGACTGGTTTGCCGACATCGACAGCTCGGGCCTCGTGGACCAGACCGATGTCGACCTGATGCTCTCGGTCATCCTCGGCACGGCTCAGGGCGACGCGGACCTCGACGGGGCGATCGGCCAGGCCGACCTCAACGCCGTGCTGCTGAACTGGGGCCGGACCGACGCGGGTTGGGCCACCGGGGACAACACCGGCGACGGTTTCGTCAGCCAGGCCGACCTCAACGTCGTGTTGTTGAACTGGGGCTTCAGCAGCGGCGGCGCCTCCGCGGCGCAGCGCGTGATCCCCGAGCCGGCCACCGCGGCGCTGTTCGCGCTGCTGGGCCTAGGGTTCACGACACGGCGACGCCGGACCGCTTGAATCAGCGACAGTCGACTTCGAGCTCGCCGCGCGACCCGCGCAGCTTCTCCGCCAAAGCCGCGCGGTCGAAGCGCAACCCACCGGTGCGGTACGGATTCGTTTCCCGCCCGACACTCTCCAACGCCCGCCCGTCGAGCCGCACCTCGCGCACCGCGTTGAAGCGTTCCTCTCCGATGCGGAACGTCACGGCGCACTCGACGCCGAGTAGCGTCAGCCGGGCGACCAAGCCGTCGTGTCGGTCGGTCATCACCGGGTCGAACACGAACCGATCGAAATCGCCGCGCAGCCCCAGCCACTGGCGGACGATCAGGCCGAGGTAGATCCCCGGGCCGCTGGAATACACCCGCCACCCGCCGTGCACCGGCACCTCGCCGCGCAGCAGCGCGTCGTACCGCGCTTCGGAGTCCGGGCGGTTCAGGAACGCCGCGTCGCTGGAGCTGAAGTAGCAGTTGGCCTGCCGCGGCGCGGCGTTGGGCACGCTCTGTTCCAGGCCGACCGGGTTCACCTTCAGCAGCGCCTCGGCGAACGCTTCGGCTCGCCCCAGCTTCGCCACCGCTTCGGCGTAACGCAGGTGGGCGTGGACGTACATCAGCCCGATCTCCCGGCCGAAAAACGACGCGGACTCGAGCCGTTGGAAATGCGTCGTCGTGCCGCCGGTGTAGTGCGGCGGGCGGTCCATGAGTCGGGCCCCGTCGGGCGCGAGCAGGTGCTGGTCGATGAGCGAGGCGTGGTGCGCCGCCTGCTCGGGGGTGAACAACTCGGAGATGATGCCGCGGATCATGGGTAGCAAGCGGTAGCGCACGCCGGTGTGTGTGTCGCGCGGGTGGAGCAGGTGCCGCGCCTCGGCCGGGTCGTCGTCGTACAGGTACAGCCCCGCGATCTGGTCGTCGGCGACGAGCAGGCGGTTGAAGTCGTCCCGCACCGCGTCGGCCGTGGCGTCGTGCCGATGCGCGGCGTCGGCGTCACCCGCGTGCCGCATGGTCTGGGCATAACCGCGCAGCGCCTGATAGAACAACGCCACGGTCCAGCTGCTGACCATCGACTCGCGCATCTCGGGCCGGGCGGGTTGGAGCGAGTCGTTCCAGTCGCCGTCGCCGTAGGCCAGCAGCGACGTGCTGGGCACGAAGCGGCCGCGCAGCTTGTCGATCGCGAGGTCGAGGTGCCGCCGCAGCGTTTGCATCTGTTCGGTGAGCGCAAACGGCGGTTCGGACCGGGTGAACGGCGCCGAGCGATCCAGCAGGCTCGGATCGCCGGTCGCCCGCAGCACATTGACCGCGGCGATGATCGGCCAGACCGCGACGTCGCCGTGGCTGTGCGGGCTCTGGATGCTCTGAAACGGCGGGTGCATCGTCCACTGCGGCCACGCGCCGGAGTCCGCGTACTGGTGGGCGAACACGTCTTCGAGGATGCGCACCGCGGTGGCGTGCTCACCGCGCGCCAGCAGCCACTCGATCGGGCCCTGGCAGACATCACGCATGCCCCACGCCGCGCCGCCGTACTGCTCGATGCCGTGGGGCGCGGTGAGATGGATCGCCGCGTTGTGCTCGAACCACGGCAACGCCTCGGCGAGACGGCGCACCGGCTCGGCGGGGTGTTCGAGCGCGGGCAGCGCCGCGCCACGGTCGGACTCCGCTCGCCGATCCAGTTCGTCCTCGCCCTCCGCCGCCGGCCCGAGCGTCCCGCGGATCGACCAGCCCCACGACTTCACCGCCGCGGTCTGCGCCACCAAGTACGGCAGGCCCCGCCGCTTGCCGTCCCCATAAAGCAGCTCGTCGCCGCCCAAGTCGGCGGGCGGCTCGTCGAACGCCCACGTCCACGACGCCCGCGGATACCGCTGGCGGATCATCGTCGCGTCGCCCGGGGTCAGCGTGACGTGCGAGCGGTCCAGCGCGACCGCGACCTCGCCGGGATGCTCGTGTTCACGATCGCCGAGCGCCAGGTGGGCGGTCATCCGCAACCGCTGCGGAGGGCCATCGATCTCGACTCGCCAATGCAGCGTCGGCCCGGGCGACTCGCTTTCGGGGGAATCGCTTCTGGAGGCGTGGTCGGCGGCGGCGGTGACGGTGATTCGTGAGTGGTCGTCGAGTTGATACACCCACACGCAATCGTCTACGCCCATGTCGAACGCCGACGCGACCCCGAGCGGCTCCCACGAGATCCCGGCCGCGTCCCAGACCGACAGCCGCAGGCCATCGGCCTGCGTGAGGTTAAGCGGGTCGCGGCTCACGGCCAGGAGTTTGTTGAACGTCGTGTTGCCCAGGCAGATGTGCGAGGCGAACACGCCGTGGGCGTAGCCGGTGCTGCACAGGGTCTCGCCGCCGGGCAGACGCTCTCGCCCGGCCATGAGCAGGTGGGCGGTGCGCCGATCGGCCGCGAGTTCTTTGTGGCGCGTCACCGTGTGGCGGCCGTCGCCGTGGAAGAACGAAGCCAACTCGCCGTCAACGCTTTCGGCGTGGCGGTGGAGCCCGGGAAAAAGCCCATCGAGTTCGGCAGGAGTCAACGGCTTGCCCGCCCGGGGGGTCGGCTTCGCTTCGACCATCGCCGACTCGTCGAGGATTTCTCGCGTCTCGGTTCGCTGAGCCCACGCAAGGTTCGACGCCGCGGCATCGAGGAGCTTCAGGTCATCGATAGCGGTCGCCGCGGGATGGTCCGGCGTGAAGCAAGCAAGGAAGCGGCACTCCGCGGGTTCGGAGGCCGTGAGCGCCACCGGCCGGGACTGCAGCGCGTGGCAGGAAAACTCGTATTGTCGGTTGCGCGTCGGCAGCTCGTCGGCCACGGCGACGGGGCGCGCATCGCCGCGGTGGCTGGGGCCGAAGAAGTCGAACCCGTCGGTCAGCCCGCCGGCCGCGCCGGGCAGGCAGGCGTGCAGAAGCGCGGGGTGCCGGCCGTCTTGTGCCAGGTTTTGCCGCGCCGCCAACACCGGGCCGAACGTGGCGTGCTCCAGCACGCGGTGATCGACGTACTGGCTCGTGTACGCCTCGTTGTTCTGCACCTGCCCCCGGCCCGCCAGGCCCAGATCCTGCACCAACACGGCGTCGTATCCGCCCGCCGCCGCTTCACGCCCGTCGGCGAACCACCGCACGGACCACGCCCACGCGGCCTCCTCGGGGTGCAGGACCAAGTCGATCTCGTAGCGTGTCTCGGCGAACGACCCGGCCCAGCGAAGGCCGCGTTCGATCACACCACGCTCGGTTACGGCGTTGCCCAGGCCGTTGACCGCATCGACGATCCGACCGTCGCGGTGTTGGCGCAGCCAGAGCTGCGTCGCGCCGCGGCCGATCGGCGGCCCCACAAACAGATTCACCAGCGTCGGGCCCACGCTCAGGGTCGACAGGCTGCCGTTGGCCAACACCACCGCCCGGACACCCGCGGCGTTCTCCACGACCCGCTGCGGAAACTCGCTCTCGGTCAGCGTCGTGAACCGCTCGTTCATGCCCAGAGTTTACGCGCAAAACCGCGGGCCCACGACTCGTTGCCGTGGGCCCGCGTGATGAGGGTTGCGTGATGGGGTCGGCGGAGGGTCGCTTACTCCACGGCCGCCCGCGTGGATTCCTCGGCCGCGTTTTCCGCCTCGGCTTTGGCGGGCTTCTCGAGTTCGGCCCGGTCGACGAAGTGCAGGGCGTAGCCGTTCATGCAGTAGCGCTGCCCGGTGGGCGGCGGGCCGTCGGGGAAGACGTGGCCCAGGTGCCCGTCGCAGGAGGCGCAGCGGTTCTCGACGCGGCGCATGCCGTGCGAGAGGTCTTCGACGTTCGCGACGTGATCCTCGCCGATGGTGTCGTAGAAGCTCGGCCAGCCCGTGCCGGAGTTGAACTTGGTCTCGCTGTCGAACAGCGCCAGGCCGCAGCCGGCGCAGGCGTAGACGCCGTCTTCCTTGTTGTCGAGGTACCGCCCGGTGCCAGCCCGTTCGGTGCCGGACCGACGGAGGATGCGGTACTCCTTGCTCGACAGCTCGGCCTTCCATTCCTCGTCGGTCTTGACGACGGGGATGATCTTGCCGGCCTCGTCACGCATCGGTTCCATCATCACTTTGAGCTCCTTCGTGTCGCTGCTCGCGTCCGCCCCGGCCGACTGCACACAGCCGACCAGACTCAACGCAAGGATTGATAGACAGGTTCGATTCAAAACGCTACGCATACACAACCTTTCAAGGTCTACAAAAATCATAGGCCCAGTCGGTGAATAACGCCCCAACCCGGAGGTTTATTCCATTCTTGCGGTCCGGCCGGCCACCGCCGGCTTATCGGCCGACAAAATGGTGGATCACGATCCCCGCGGCCACCGCCACGTTCAGCGAATCCACGTCGTAGTGCATCGGGATGCGGACGCGGCGGTCGCATCGGCGGACGATCCCGGGCGTCAGGCCGTGGGCCTCGCCCCCCAGCAGGATCGCGGTGCGACCGGTCCCCGCAATGTTACGCTCGGCGGAGGCCAGGGGTTCGGCGTCTCCGTCGAGAACCGTCGCGACGAGTTCGTAGCCGAAATCGTCCCGAAGCCGCTCCAGGTCCGCGTCGAGGTCCGCGCTGCGGACGATCGGCAGCGTGAACACCGCCCCCATCGACACCCGCACCGCCCGCCGGTACCACGGGTCGCAGCACCGCGGCCCCAGCACCATCGCGTCCACGCCCAGCCCCGCGCTCACCCGGACCAACAGGCCGAGGTTTTCGACGTTCGCGAGGTCCGGGCAGACCACGAGGGTGCCCGCGTCCCGGGCCACCACGCCCAGCTCCGGGGGCGGGGGCGGCTCGACCGCGGCGAGGATGCCCTGGTGGATCTTCATCCCCGCCGTCTGGGTCATGACGTCTTTGGAGCAGACCAGCACCTCGACGTCGTCCCGAGCAGACTCCGCCGCCATCGCCGCCACCCGCTCGGCCTTGCTCTCGATCACCAGCACCGACCGCACCCGCAACCCCGCCGCGAACGCCCGCCGCACGACGTGCTCGCCCTCGGCAATAAACAACCCCGTTTCCCGGCGGACGTCGCGGTCTTTGAGATCGAGGTACAACGCCAAACGCGGGTCTTGTCGATCTTCGATAAGCGCGGCCTGATTCACGAGTCAGCCCGCGAGTTTCTGCTTGATTTTTTCGCCGACTACCTTCGGATTCGCTTGCCCTTTGGACAGCTTCATGATCTGACCGAGCAGCGCGCCGATGGCTTTGTCCTTGCCGCCCTTGATCTGTTCGATCGCCTTCTCGTTCTTGGGATCGGCGAGGACGGCGGCGATCCACTCGTCGAGTTGGCCGTCGTCGCTGACCTGCAGCAGGCCGTGCTGCTCGGCGAGTTTTTCGGCGGGGTCGTCGCTGGAACACGCGTAGCCGAAGAGGGTGTCGGCGGCGCTAGCGCTGGTTTTGTCGGCGTCCTGCAGCGCGACGACGGCGGCGACCTGCTGCGGGGTGATGCCCAGGCCGTCGAGGGCCACGCCGGCCTCGTTGGCGCGTTTGGCCCCGGCGTTGAGCAGCATCGCGGCGACGCGGCGCGGCTCGGGGGAGCCCATGCCGGCTGAAGCCGGCACGCCCAGGCAAGCCTCGAAAAACCGCGTGTTCGCGGGCTCGGCGAGCAGGTTGTCGGCGTCGATGGGCTTGAGGCCGTACTCGTCGACGTAGCGCGTCTTCTTGACCAGCGGCATCTCGGGCAGCTCGGCGCGGAGCGCCTCGCGCCAGTCGTCGCTGACTTCGAGCGTCACCAGGTCCGGGTCGGGGAAGTAACGGTACTGGTCGGCGTCTTCTTTGTCCCGCTGTTTCGTGGTCTCGAGCTTGTTGTCGTCCCAGCCGCGGGTGGACTTAGCGCGGGCGCCCATGACCTGGCCGTCTTCGAGCCACAGCTCGACCTGGCGGTGGTGCTCGTGGACGATCGAGCCGTGCACGGCCTTGAAGCTGTTGAGGTTCTTGATCTCGACCACCGGCGTGGCGAATTGTTCGCCCGACGGCTTGGTGATGATCACATTGATGTTGGGCTCGAACCGCATGTGCCCCTTCTGCATGATGCCCTCGGTCACGCCCAGGTGGCGGCAGATGTCGCGGAGGGTCTGCCCAAAAAGCACGGCGTCGTCGGCCGACGTGAAATCGGGCTCGGTGACGATCTCCAGCAGCGGCGTGCCGGCGCGGTTGAGGTCGACGAGTGACCCGTCGCTGAACCCGCCGCCGGGCAGGTCGTGCAGGAGCTTGCCCGCGTCCTCTTCGAGGTGGGCGCGGGTGATGCGGATGCGTTTGTGGTGGAAGTCGGGGAACTGGGCGTCGGGCGGGTTGGCGTGGTCCGGGGCGTCGCCGGGCTCACCCCCCGGCTCGGTGGGGATGTCGAGCGCGCCGTCGAAGCACAGCGGGCGGTCGAACTGGCTGATCTGGTAGTTCTTCGGGAGGTCGGGGTAGTAGTAGCTCTTGCGGTCCCACTTGGTGAGGGGGGCGATGGAGCAGTTGAGCGCGAGGCCGACCTTGATCGACATCTCGACCGCGGCGCGATTGATGACGGGCAGGGTGCCGGGCAGGCCGATGACCACGGGGTCGAGCAGCGTGTTGGGCGCCGCCTCGAAGTTCTCGGGGTGGGCGACGTTGGGGGCGCTGGTCCACATCTTCGAGCGGGTGGCGAGCTCGACGTGGATCTCCATGCCGACTTTGAGCTGGGTGGTCAGGCCGTGGGGTTTTCCGGGGTCTTCGTACATGGGTGGTTTCGGGGGCTGGGGATCAACCGGCGGGGCTGAGGTCACGGGATTGTAATGCCGTCGGGGCGGGGGAGCCGGGGGTCGGCGTGGTCCACCCCCGCGAAGCCGGGCCGAGGGGCGGCAGCAGGTTTTTCTCGGCCGCGGCGCAGGGCCCCTGCGTGGGCGGGGTATCGGGGTTGAGCGTGAGGGTCCTCACGCGATCTCCAACGAAAGGCCCGCCATGAACCGCCTCGAAACCCTGGAAAAACGTGAACTCTACAGCGTCACCGCCTTGGCCTGGGGCGACACGCTCTACGTCGAGGGCGACGCCGGCAACAACGGCATCAGCATCGCCTATTCACCCGACGGCGACTTCCTGCGCGTGAAGGAATACCAGAACGGCAGCTACTACACCAAGTATTCGGTCCACAAGGACCAGATCAGCGAGATCCATGTCTTCGGCCACGACGGCGACGACACGATCTCCATCGCCGACGACGTCACCGAGAAGGCCAAGGTCTACGGCGGCGACGGCAGCGACTACCTGTTCGGCGGCGGCGGGCTGACGTGGCTGTACGGCCACGGCTCGTACTACCAGGGCAATGACGCCGACCAGCTCAGCGCCGGGCCGGGCATCACCACGATGTACGGGGGCGGCGGCAACGACACGATGTTCGCCGGCTCGAGCCTGACCTCGGCCTACGGCGGCAGCGGCAACGACACTCTCTGGGCCCACCAGACCGGCACGTCCAACCTCTTCGGCGAATCCGGTAACGACACGCTCAAGGCCAAGGGCGGCCACACCACCTTCTCCGGCGGCAGCGGCTTCGACACGCTGTCCTACGCCCACTGGGTCTCCGACGTGACGATCAAGGTCAACGGGCTCAAGCAGTCCGGCCTGCGCTCGGGCGAGAAGAAGCACACCGTCCAAACCAACATCGAGCGGTTCGAGGGCGGCTCGGGCCACGATTATTTCTCGGGCTCGAGCAACGCCGAGCAGTTCCACGGCAACGACGGGCAGGACCAGGCGTTCGGCCACGGCGGCAACGACATCCTCTCCGGCGGCGACGGCGAAGACGACCTGTTCGGGGGCGCGGGCAACGACGTGCTGCTGGGTGGGAACAACAACGACCACCTCGGCGGCGGCTCCGGCGACGACAACCTGGGCGGCGGGTCGGGCTACGACGACCTGCACGGCGGGTCGGGCAACGACATCATCAGCGGCGGCTCGCACGACGACACGATCTACGGCGACCTGGGCCACGACCGGATGTGGGGCGGCAGCGGCAACGACGACATGTGGGGCGGGGCCGGCAACGACGAGATGCACGGCAACGACGGCCAGGACCTGATGTTCGGCCAGTCCGGCGACGACGAGATGCACGGCGGCAACAACTTCGACACCCTCAAAGGCGGCCACGGCAACGACACGATTCGGGGCGGCCAGGGCGGCGACTCGGTCTGGGGCAACGAGGGCCACGACATCCTCTGGGGCGAGGGCGGCAACGACGGCATGGTCGGCGGGTCGGGCAACGACTACGTCAACGGCGGCGACGGACACGACGTCATGCAGGGCAACGAAGGCGACGACATCCTCGTCGGCAGCGTCGGCAACGACCAGATGCACGGCGGCGACGGCGACGACGAGATGTGGGGCGGCACCGGCAACGACAGCATGTGGGGCAACGACGGCGATGACGACATCTTCGGCCAGTGGGGCAACGACTACCTCAACGGCGGCGACGGACACGACTTCCACGTCGGTGGCGACGGCTCGGACGTGATCAACGCCGTGGACTACAGCTACCTCGACCAGGTCTGGGGCGGCGAAGCCGGCGTGGTCGACGACACCGAAGACGACACCGACACGGTCTACATCGACGCGGTCCACAGCCATTTCTGGGGCGTGTACTACGACTTCGGCGGCGGGGCCGACTACGTCAACCTCACGCACACCTACCTGTAAACCCGCTCGCTCGTTAGCGCACACCCCGAGACCCCGCGCCTGGCGCGGGGTCTTTCGCGCGGCGGGTCGCGGCCCCGGCGACCGCGGTCCATCCCAGGCGCGTGGGCCGAGCCGGTCGTGCGGGTCTGCCTACAGGTTCAACACCAGCCGTTCGTACACGCCCGGCCGCAGCAACAACATCCTCAGCCGCCCGATCGGCGCACTGTCCAGCACCGCGTTGCGGCCGAAGCCGCGTTCGATCGCGGCCGTGGCGTAGTCGACGTCGTCGGCCCCCACCGCCTCGGCGTCGCGGGCCGCGGCGTGGTAGCGGGCGCTGGCGGCGACCAGCGGGTATAGGAGGCACAGATCCAGCAGGCCTTCGAGCATGCCGCGCCGAAAGTTGGCCGCCCCCATGAACTGGTGCGACGCCAGCTTCTGTCGCACCATCCTCCAGAAGACCTCGAACGCCTCGGGCGCAGCCTCGGCGCCCCGCCCGGTGAATAAGCGGGCCTTGCGGATCGAGCCCGCGGGGTGGTCGTGGCCCAGCCGCTGAAGATCGCCGCTGCCCAGGCACGCCCGCCCCAGGGACAGGAAGCGCGCCACCCGCCCCACCCGGCGGTCCAGCACATCCTCGTCTCGGCGCAGGTGCGAAGCCCACACCGCGCCGAACGCCAGCCGATGAACCGCGCCGGGCTTCGCGGCGCCGGCGTCGAGCGTCGCCGTCACGTGTTCCTGGAGCTCGGCGAAGGCCTCGCCCAGGGCCTCGCGGTTCATCGACTCCGCCGGCTGCACCGCCAACCACGTGCACAGCGCGTGCAGGAAAACCGCTTTGGCCGCCGGCCGATCGAACGCCGCCATCAGCGTGGCCGCGAACTCGGTGATCGCGCGGACCTGCTCCGGCCGGAGCTGGCACATCTGCTCGTCGTCGAAACCCTTGCCCGCCACGACGCGTTGCGCGAGCTTGCGGAGCTCGGGGAAGTGTTCTTCGTGGGCCACGCCGGCGTTGCGCCGCACGCTCGGGCAGGTGAAGCGCGTGGCCACCGACACCCGGTTGCCGAACGTCGGCGCCAACGAAAACGGGAACAGCCGGCAGCCGGTCGGCTTGGCGTCTTCGCCGAAGCGCTCGTGGATCCGGCAGCGCCCCGTGTCGCGGTTGAGCATCACGCACGCCCCGTCCGCGTCGTGCCGCAAGAAGGTCTGCGGCCCCTTCGTGAGCAAGACCTCGCGTCCGTGCAACGGATCGCCGTCGCCCCAGTCGAGCGCCGCGATGCGCGGGGCCTCGTCACCGATCAATTGGACGTGCCAGTGCCGGCAGCAGTCGGTGCAGCCGTGGCAAGAGAACCGCTCGTCCTGTAAGACCTCAAGCTTCACGCCCGTCGTCCCGACCTCAAATACGTCGAATAGATTCACCAAGAACCGCGGCTTGGTCGCGCGCTCCGCGCGCAGGTAACCGGGATTTTATCGAGGCGGTGGAGAATAGAAAGGCCCGCGTCCGCGAAAGCCCGATCGCTTACGCCTTCCAACCCGCGCCGTGGTGGCGGAGCATGGCGGGGTCGCGTTGACCGAGCTGCTCGAAGGCACGGATGCGCAGGAGGCAGGCGTCGCAGTGACCGCAGGGCTTGACATGGTCGGGGCCTAGCGGGTCGTAGCAGGAGTGGGTGAGCGCGTAGTCGACTCCGAGCGACAGGCCGAGTTCGATGATCGCGGGCTTGGGGAGGTCGATGAGCGGGGTGTGGACTTTGAGGTGGTGGTGGCCGGGCGAGTCGGCGGCAGTGACGCCGGCCTTGGTGGCGAGGTTGGCCATGGCCGAGAACGCGGCGATGAACTCGGGCCGGCAGTCGGGGTAGCCGGAGTAGTCCACGGCGTTGACGCCGATGAACAGGTCGGTGCTGCCCAGCACCTCGGCCAGGGCTAGGGCGTAGCTCAGGAAGATCGTATTGCGGGCCGGAACGTAGGTAACCGGGATGTCGTGCGACATCGTGCTGTCGTCGCGGTCCTTGGGCACGTCCAGCGCGTCGTCGGTCAGCGCGCTGCCGCCGAAGGCGCGCAGGTCGATGGTCGCGGTGCGGTGCGAGGCGACGCCCATCGCGGCCGCGATCTCGGAGGCGGCGGCGAGTTCCACCGCGTGGCGTTGGCCGTAATCGAAACTCAAGGCGTGGCACTCGTAGCCGTCGCGCTGAGCCACCGCCAGCGCGGTCACCGAGTCGAGGCCGCCGGACAGCAGGACGACGGCCCGCTTCGCGGCGGGTTGGGGGGTTGGGGTCTGGGCGTCGGGGCTGCGGCTCAAGCGTCGTCTTTCGCGGCGGGGTCGCTGTCCGAGGGCGGTGCTTTCATCGTGACCACGGTGCGGGCGACCATGTCGCCCAGGCGTTGGCGGTGCGGGCTGATGAGCGGCAGGATCAGCAGCAGGTACGCCACGAGGTCGAACGCCTTGAGCAGACAACGCACCAGCGACTGCCAGGCCCGCGGCGTCCGGCCGTCGAGCGTCGCGACACGCAGGCCCGTGGCCAGTTTGCCCAGCGATCGGCCTCCGGTGGCGATCTCCAACAGCGCGGTGTGCGCGACGATCACCGCGATCGCCGCGAAGCCCGGCATCATCAGCTCGAACGTCATCCGCTGGCCCCGGCCCGGCCAGCGGGCGTACAGCTCGTCCCACGCCAGGCCGAACGCCACCGTGCCCACCAACAGCCCCGGCGCAAGATCGATCAGCCCCGCCAACGCCCGGCGCCACGTGTCGGCCAGCGCGAGGTCGGCGGGCAACTGCAGCTGATTGGCCGTGGGGTCGCGCCGCCAGAACGTGAAAAGCAACACGGTCGAGGTGATCAACACACCCAGAAAGATCACCATGTCCGCGGACTCGGCGATCGGGTCGCTGGGCTCGAAGTGCATCACGACAGGCGGCAACGCAACCTGGCCGTGCAGATCCAGGATCGTCAGCGCGGGGCCGATGGTTGAGGCGGATTCGTCGGCCTGTGCGACCTGGGCGTTCAGGCGTTCGCCCAGCGCGCGTTGTCCGGCGAGCAGCGCGACGCCGGCCTCGGCGGGCACCGCGGCCCACTGGCCGGTATCGGGAGCCTCCGCCGTGCCGGGCAGCAGGGCGTCGGCGACGGGCAGCAACCGGTCGCCACGCACCGCCGCGACCTGCGCCGCGAAACCCGTTTTTTTATGTGGCACCGACTGCACAAGAACCAGCTGCTCGTTCGCTCGCAGCGCCATGATCCCACCGCCCGCGGAAGCACTCGCGGCATCCTCCCCGGGAGCCCGCGCCTCGGACATCTGTAGTTCCACGGACGTCCAACCATCGTTGGCCGGCCGGAAAACACGGGCCCGGGTTTCGCCCTTGGGGGTGGGCACCTGCGCGACCAGCGTGGGCCGGCCGCCCTCACGCCCCGCCGCAACCAGTTGGGCGGGCAGCTTCTGCGGCCAATCGTCGGGCAGGGGGACGTTTTTCCAGGCGTTGCGGCTGAGCACCAGCAGACGCTCGGTGGGCAGGTCCGCCGTGAGTTCGGGGTCGGGATCAGCCGCGGCGATCGCTGGTGTTTCGGCCGCGTTGGGTTCGGCGGGGGCGACACCGGTGTCGGTTGGGGCCGCGTCGGGCGTCTCGGGAGATTCTTCGACAACGGAGGGATCCGCGGGCTCGGCATCATCCGCAGCCGATTCGCCGGCTTCCTCGGTCTCAACCGACCCGGGCCCGCTCGTCGTATCCACGCCGTCGGGGTAGCCGAAGATCAGGTCGAAGAGCTCCTTGTCTTCGTCATCGGATACGGCCCGGTCCGAGGCGGTCTCACCGTACACCGTCGCGTCGATCTGCCGCAGCGCCTCGGCCGACTCGATGCGGACCAGCGTCCAAAGCTCTCCGTGGCCCGCGGCGGCGGCACGGACCGACACGCCGGAGGGCAGGGACGGGGCGTTGCGTTTCGAGAAGAGCCAGCGGCCTTCCACCGGCCCGGGGCGGAGCGAAACCACGTGCGTCGAGCCGTCGTCGAAGACGAGGTACAGCGTGTCGTCGTCGGCCGCGACGCCGCGGGCCGCGAGCCGGCCGGTGAGCCGGGGCAGGAGCTCCCAGGCCGGGCCCTCGGGCGGGCGGTGGGTTAGGTCGGCGTGGTAGAGCGACAGCTGGGGTTGGTCGGGATTCTTGTCATCGACGTCCTGCGCCC
The DNA here is from genome assembly GCA_039033595.1 of Planctomycetota bacterium. Taxonomy (GTDB): domain Bacteria; phylum Planctomycetota; class Phycisphaerae; order Phycisphaerales; family Phycisphaeraceae; genus Algisphaera. The sequence continues at coordinate 51,226 of JBCCCG010000015.1, forward strand.
AAGTCCATAGGTGCCGGCCGTCGGACACCGCGGGCAGATCGGCCGACCACGCCGAGGCGCTCGGCGCGGCCGTCGCTGTCCCGCACGCCGCGCCTACCCCCAACGCGCACGCCAGCGCCAGCCGCAGCGCCGTCACCAACACATCACCAGACCGAAGTTGCATCGGGAAAGGGTACGCCATCGGACCCGTCGCGGCGAGCGGTGCGGGCGCCCACCGCCCCGCCGCTCGCCCGAGACCAAGAGGCTGCGGTGCCCGTCGCCGCGGATCAACCGGGCCAGGCCAAGCCACGATCAAGGGCACGCCTTGCGCAAGATTCCGGGGTCAACTGTTACCATGCCGCCCATGCTCAAGCACCGGCTGCCCTCGGGGATCGCGATGATCGTGGGATTGCTCCTGCTGATGTGGGCCGACAACGCGCTGGAGCAGCGCGGCGGGCCGGCGGGCGCGGTGCTGCTCGGATTGGTGCTGGTCCTCGGGGCGCTGGCGTCGCAAGAGCTGGCGGCGCTGCTTCGTACGAAGTGGGGCCACTGCTCGCGGGTCAACACGATGCTCAGCGCTGCGGCGGGGTGCGTGATGATCTACCTGCTGCCGTGGGTCGACGACACCCCGACCGCGGTCGCCGTGTTCGGCAGCGGGGTCGCCGCGGTGCTGTTCGGCTCGATGTTCCGCCACAGCTTCGCCAGCCAGAAGACCGAGGGCGCCGCCGCCGCCGGGGCCAACGCCACCTTCGCGATGGTGTACCTCGGCGTGTTGCCGGGGATGTACCTGCTCATCCGCGAGGCGGGCTACTCGGCGTGGGTGATCGGGGCGATCCTGCTGGTGGTCAAGTCCTGCGACATCGGGGCGTATTTCACCGGCCGGTTCTTGGGCCGGCACAAGCTCATCCCGTGGCTGAGCCCGGGCAAGACCTGGGAAGGCCTGGTGGGCGGGATGGCGTTCGCGGCGCTGTGGGCGGTGGTATTCACGCTGATCGGCAACCGGGCCGCCCCGGAGCACGCGATCGCGGTATGGTTTGCCGTGCCCGCCGGGCTGCTGCTCGGGCTCCTGGGCCAGGTCGGCGACCTGGTGGCGAGCCTGCTCAAGCGTGACGCCGGGGTTAAAGATTGGGCCGCGACCATCCCGGGCTTCGGCGGGGTGATGGACGTCGCCGATTCGCTGCTGATCGTCGCCCCGGTCGCGTACTGGCTGCTGGTGTTGGCCCCGGGTGCATAACAATCGGGTCTACACCCATGAGTGTGGCCGTTTTTCCGAATGGCCGAGATATAGGAAATCCGAAAACCCCGGCCGGAAAGCACATCCCGCCTTGCTTTTCCGGCGTTTACCGATAGGCTAACCCGTTAACGGCGGCCCGTATCCGCCGCCGAGGGCGATCCTGTCGACGCCCCTTGACCTTTATCTTTCCCGGAGAACCACGCCATCGCTAGAGGACGCTTTAAGCCCCAACCCCGAGACACCGGCAAACGCCTGCGCATCAACGATCAAATCCGGGTATCGCCCATCCGCCTGATCGACGAAGAGCAAAACCCCATCGGCGTCGTCGAGATCGACGACGCGAAGAACCGTGCCCGCGAGGCCGGCCTCGATCTCGTGGAAGTTTCGCCTACCGCATCGCCGCCCGTGTGCAAGATCATGGACTACGGCAAGTGGAAGTACGCCCAGGCAAAAAAAGAACAGAAAGCCAAGGCCCACGCCAAGAAGTCCGAGCTCAAGGGCATGCGGCTCCGCCCCAACATCGACGCCCACGACCTGAAGTTCAAGACCGACAAAGCCCGTGAGTTCCTCGAAGACGGCGACAAGGTCCAATTCGTCATGCTCTTCCGCGGCCGGCAGATGGCCCACCAGAACCTGGCCCGCGACACCATGAACGGCATCATCAAACTGCTCGAAGACGTCTCGAAGATCGAGCAGCCGCCCAAGATGATGGGCCGACGCATGACCATGATGCTCACGCCCGACCGCAAGAAGCCGGCCGAAAAGAACGACAAGCCCGACGCCCCGGCCGCCGCCGAAGACTCCAAACCCGTCGAGGCCAAACCCGCCGGCTGATCCGCCGCCCGCACGGCGGGGTTTCGTCCGGCTCGTGTCCGACGCCGACGCCACCAACTTCCCGGGACACACCATGCCCCCGTGCCGCCGACCGCGATCCGCACGATCGACCGCCGCCGCGGGGCTTTTGTTGGCTCTCTGCTTACCCGCGACGGGGTGCCAATACGTCGGCCGGGCTTTCCTCGACGCCCTGCTCGATCGCGACTACGTCTACCGCAACGACTTCCGCCCCACGCAGGCCCCCGAAACCCGTCGCTGGTCTCTGCGGTACACCGAACACCTCCAGCTCACCAGCGACCTGACCGGCGTCCACGCGGTGGTCAACGGCGAAGACCTCGGCCCCTGCCCCGTCACCACCGCCCTGCCGACGCGTTCCATCGACATCGAAGAGACCGGCTTCTATCCCGCCGTCGACGAGTACGAACTCAAGTTCCGCGAGGAGGACGACGGGAGCTGCGGCCGCCTGATCTCGGAACGCTACGTGGCTACCCACCGTGCCCGTGGCCCGACCCAATGGGTCGGGCACCGCACCGTCACGGCCGATCTCCCGCCGCTGACCGTGGAGTGGGTCCGGGGCTCACGGACGCTTGGCTCGTCGACGGTTGAGCCTCTCGATTCGAGGTTCACGCTCAAGACCGCTCCCGACAATGTCGACCCCGTGCTGCTCCGGGCGTTACGCCGACTCGATTGGAATTCGCCGATCACCGAGCCGACCGTCCCCGGCGAAGCCGTCGGCCAACGCCATCTCCGTTGGCCCCCGCCCGAGCAAATCCCCGCCGCGGCGACTACTCCGCCCACTCCGACGCCAGCGCCCTGAGCGCGGCGAAGAAGCCCTGCTTCCGATCCGAGCCGACCGACCAATCCACGGGCACGGACTGGTAGCCCTGCTCGAACCCCTCGCCCGGCCGGCGGTAATCGAAGTAGCCCCAGCTCGCGCCCGCTCCGACCGCGGCCGCCAGGTTGTTTTTCGGCCGGTCGAAACCGAAGTGGTCGTCTTCGTTCACCACGATCGGCTGGCCGCGGTAGCCCGCCGTGCCCCGCGACCGCTCGATCATCTCCGTCAGTTTCCGCGGGTCGTCCACGCCGTTGCCGTGCAGCAAGACGAAGTCCACCGCGTCGGCGATCTCGGGGGCCAGCGCCTGGCCCCCGCACTGGCTGGTGCTGACCAGCAGCCGGCCCGCGGCGTTGTCGATTTTCCCCTCCGATCGTTTCTGCACCCGACGGACCAACTCTTCGCCGCGTTCGATGCGCAGGATCGGGTGGTCGTAAAACACCTTGCCCGTCACGCGGCCGAGGTCCGCCTCGTTGGCGATCTCGACCAGCACGTTGCGGTCGCGCCGCGCCACCAGCCAGTCGGTCACCTCGTCGCAGGCCCGCCCCACCGCCGCCTCGTCGTCCAGCCGCTGGTCCTGCCCGAAGTAGAACAGCCCGAGGATCACCGCCATCCCCAGCGCGTCGGCGGCGTCGATGATCTGGTTCATCCGCTGCACGTAGTCGCCGCGCAGCCGGCCGTCGGCGTGGAAGCCCGAGTTGTGCCACGGCTGAGTCTCGCTGTAGCCCTCGGGGCTGCCGCCCTGAAGGTTCACGGTGAACGCCAGGAGACCGTGGTCGCAGTAAACCGGCAACTGGGCGATGAACTCGTCGGTGTTCCGCCGCGCGTCCCACCGCGCCCCGGGCCGATCCCAGCGCGACCGCGTCTGGGGGTTCAGGTCGTCGAACGTCGCCTGCACCATCCGGCTGTTCATCAGCCGGCCCTCGATCGGCGCGCCCGGATACGTCGGTTCGCCGTTGATCAAGAACCGGTCGCCGCTGATCGACACCATCGTCTTGTTGGCCATGCCCACTTTCCCGTGCGTTGCGGTCCGAGCTACCCCACCAGACCCGACTGGGCCAGCAGCACGACGGCCGTCACCGTGACCGGCGAGAGCATCGTCGAGTAAAACACCGACCGGGCGACGAAGTCCGGGTGGTTATCGAATTCTAAGCAGATCAACATGCAGTTGACGGACGTTGGCGTGGCCGTGCTGATCAAGAGCACCTGCGCGACGAAACCCTCGAGCCCCGCGACCTTGATCACCAGCAGCCCGATCGCCGGCGCCAGCAGCAGGCGGAACACCACGCTCATCGTCACCGGGTACTTCGTCCCGCCCCGCGTCACCGTCGCGAGCTTCGCCCCCAGCGTTACGAGCGCCACCACCACGAACCCGTTCTGCACGTAGTGCAGCGTGTCGAGAAACGGCGTGAGCCCGTAAGCGATTGTCGGCAGCGTGTCGGGGGACCGGGCCCCAATCGCCTGGCGGGCAGAGATCGTCGCGATCGCCGCGGCGAGCGCATATAGGGGCGGGAGCTTGAGGATATGGATCAGGTTTTTCTTGAGCCGTTCCCATTTCAAGCCGCCGCCGGCCGCCAAGGCGATACCGATCGTAAAGCTCGTGACGTTCTGCACGATCATGATGAACACCTGCATGCCCATCGCCTCGGTGCCGCGCCCGACGCTGCGGAACGCGAGTTGCTGCAGCGGCAGGCCGTAGTTCCCCGCGTTGTAGAAGATCCCCGTCATCACCAACGGCGACCACTGGCTGCGTGGCAGGCCGCGCAGCCACGCGCTCGCGACCAGCGCCGCCGCCATCAGCGCCATGACCGCCAGCGACACCCCGACCACAGCCGCGGCGTGGCCCAGCGTCACCTCGGACTCGACCAACGCCGTGTACACCATCCCCGGCACGACGACGTAGAAATTCAGCCGCACCAGCGTCGGCATGTCCAGCCCCACCACCCGCTGCACCACAAACCCCAACCCCATCAGCAGCATCAACGGCAGCACGATGAAGTACGCCACGTGGCCGAATTGAAGCAGAACCTCGGGCATCAGCGGCCCGAGTGTACGCCCTTCCACCCGGTGCCGTCGGGAAGCGCCACGATCACGGCCGTCGTGGCGGCCGCGCGGCGTCCCCCGCAAGATACGCGCGGATCACCTTGCCCTGACTACGCTCGATCTCGTAATTCACGAACGTCGGCGAGTCCGCCACCAGACGCTGGGCCAACGCCCGCTCGCGCAGGTTCAGCCCCATCCCCACGACCAACGCCAACACCAACACCGCGATCCCTAGCGTCGGCCCCATCGACCGCACCACACTCCGGGCGAACCAACTCGTCGGACCCGGCCGCCCCGCCACCCAGAACAGGCCCGATACCACCCCCAGCAACACACCAACGCCCCCCATCGCGATCGCGAACGGCACCCGATCTATGTCATCGACGGTCAACAACGTGAGGACCGGCAAGACACCGCCGAACGCGAAGGCCGCCACCAGACTCACAAGCAAGCCTTTGCGCAAAGCGTCGCGAGTATTTTCCACACCGCGCAACCAGACGATCTCAGAAACGATCCAACCCACCGCGACGATCGTCGCCCCCACGCTCGCAACGATGATGGCGATCACCCAACCCAACGAAGTCACGTAAATCGGGTTCTCGGCCCACCAGAAAGCGCCCCACAGAGTCGCCGACAGCCAGGCGATCGCCAGCCCCAGCACGGCCAAGCCCCGCAGGCCACGCTTCGCGGGCACCGCCAGCCCCAACGCTCTGCCGCGCTGCCGCAGCGCTTCGCTGCCCAGCACCCAAAGCAACACCACCACGCCCAGGGTCAGCGGCAGATACGCCGTTAACGCCACGAAACTGTAGTTCAGCCCAAACCCCCGCCCCGACCACGGCAACGCCGACCACACCATAAACAACGCGATCGGCACCCCCACCGCCAGGCCGAGCACCCACGCCAGCCGCCGCCAACCCATCCACAGCAACAACGCCGGCTGATCCCGCTTCCGCCACACGCTCCACACCCCCTGCAAGGGGGCCAATGCCGAGATGAACACCAGGACCACCAAGCCCCACGTCAGCGCCACCCGATCGATCAGCGTGTACTCCGCTTTCCGAAACGCCGTCGGATCGACCGCGTAGCCCGGCACGGCCGGCATCATGACGCCCAGAAACAACCCCGCCTCCTTCTCCATCGCGTCCCAAGGCCTGTTCTGTTTGGGCTCCTCCCACTCACGCCACCAGAACCGCATCAACGTATCGCTCTCCGCCAACGCCTCGCCGGCTCGCTGCTCATCGCCTAGGACCCGCCATACCGCGACCCGCGTGCCTCGCTCCAACGACTCCATCGACCACGACACCAACAGCATGATCAGCGTGTCCGACGACGCCGCGAACCGGGCGTTGACCGAGTCCAGGTCGTCCAAGATCGCGAGCGCCCCGGCCGCATCACCCGCCTCGGCCCGGGTGATCGCCTCGGCGCAGGCGACCCGCGCGACGTGACGCGACGACGCCATTGCGGGCAACAGGGTCCCGACCTCCGTGGCCACCCGTATCATGTAATCCAGCATCGACTCCGGCGGCGGCAACTGATCCAGGCGGTGCCGTATCCGGTCTACCGCGTGCATCGCCACGTACGGGTGGTCCGCCGCGTCCGCCAGACGGTGGAGCGCCGCGTCCACCGCCGCGCGGTCCACCGGCGTCGGGAAACGCTCGATCTCTAAAGCCTCTCGCTCGCCGTCATCCCCGTCACGCTTGAGCACCATCACCACGATCGGCTCGGCCGCGACCGGCCAATCCTCGTCGTGCTCCGCGTCCGCCGCAACATCGCCCCATTGATCAGATGAGCCATATCCCGATCCGCCATGCATGGGGTAGTCTTCGCCGAACCCTCCCTGTTGTGCGTACGGCGGGTCGGGATGAAAGTCGATCCGTTTCGCCGACAGCCCCGCATCGATCAGCGCATAAATGCCGTTGTCCGGGTCCAACGCCGCCCCGCGGTCGAGCTCCGCCCGAAGCTCGCGGACCTGTTCCAGGCCCTCAGGGAGGTCCAATACCTCGGGGCCGCCGGAGAACAGGTCCGACAGCATCTGGGCGATCAGGTGCAACTGGTACAAGGGCTCATCCGGATAAGCATCCCGCAGCGGGCGCCAGCGCGCCGCCCGGCCCTCGCTCGCGCGGCCCTCGTCGCCGTAGAAGATCAGCCGCTGCTGCGGCGTCATCCGCGCCTGCAGCCGGCTTTTTTTCCACTGGTTGTAGACGCCGCCTTGCTCGTAGCCATCGACGGCATGGTTGACGGAGATCAGCGTGGTCATCCCCGAGAGGATGAACACGATCACCGCGGCGACGCACGCCGGCAGCAGCGTCGCCCGCGCCCCCCACCACGCCCAGGCCCGCAGCTTGAGCCGGAATCGGTTGGCGTCCCACAGCGCGTCGGCCACGTCGTCAGGGTCGCCGAAGGCCTTGACCGCCGCGGCCCGGGCGTCTTCCTCCGAGTAGTCGGCGGCGCGGTACTCGGCGGCCGAGGCTTCGAGGTGGCTTTCCAACTCACGCGAAACCTCGAGCCGCAGCTCGCGGTCGCGGCGCAGCCGGTGGGTGGCCCGCTCGGTGAGGTCTCGGAAGTCCGACATGCTCAGGCCCCCATGAGAAGCGTGTGCACAGCCGTGCTCAGCGTCGACCACTGCTCCCGGCTCTCGTCGAGCAGACGGTTGCCCTTGGGCGTCAGGGCGTAGTACTTCCGCGGCTTGCCCGTCGGGCCGTCTTCCCACTTGGCCTTGATCAGCCGCTGGCCCTGCATCTTGTGCAGCAGCGGGTAGAGCGTGCCCTCCTTGAAGTCGAGCACGCCGCCGGAGCGCTGGTTGACGGTCTTGACGATCTCGTAGCCGTACATGGACCGCTCGGCGAGCAGCGACAAGACGATGGGCATCACCGTGCCCCGGGCGAGTTCTTTGGACAGCGACATGGGCGGGCTCCTGGCGAAGACGCGATATACCTCGATAATCGATGTAATATACATCGAATGTCGAGGTAATGCAAGAGAGTACCGACCAGATCGCTTCGTGGCCGGATAACTTCCGTCCGGGCGCGGCCCGTGCATCGCCGTATGACCGGCTCCCGCCGGGCGGGGTGACGCGAGATGTTGGACCCCGCTATCGCCGCAGGACGCCCGGCGTTATTCCGCCGCGGCGACGGTCGGCGGACCCAGCGAGGCGCGGTAGAACCCCGAGCCCGTGGCGTTGCCCGTGCCGTGGAAACGAAACAGGTAAGACCCCGAGAACGTCAGCGCGTCCAGATCGACTACCTCCACGGAGTACTTCATCCAGAACAACACGTTGCCGATCCCGACCCAGTTGCTGTAGAACGGATCGAGCGACAGCACCGCCGTGCCGTCGTCGCGTACCACGGCTCGGCCCGCGACCTTGCCGTCGATCGGCGGGATCAGGTTCACCGTCGACTTGACCTTTGCCTTGAACGCGTAGCCGCGGTCGATCGGGCGGACCTCGGTCAGCTCGAGCGCGTTGACTTCCAGGACCAAGGGCAGAAACAGCCCCCCGATCCCCAGCCCGGTCAGCCCCCCCTGCTCGGTCTTCGCCTGGTCCTCACGCTCTCGGGTTTTGGTGAGCTCGATCACGAGTGGCTCGGGCGAGGCCGTGAAGAGCGCATCGAGCGCGTCGGCCGGGGTGAGGCCGGACGAGGCGGCGGTCATTCTCTGATCTTCCCGAAAGTACGCCGTGCTGCCACAGCCGGTCACAAGAAGGCTGAAGATCAGGGCCAGGGTAAGGGCGAAGGGTTTACGCAACTTCATAGTGTCTTTTCGTTTTGCTGGTCGCCCGATGCCAACCGGCCGGCGGACGAAGGGTCCCGGGTGCTTGCTGTCGCCCCGATGCTGGGGCGGAACGTCACCGCTTGGTTCGCGGCCCACCGCGCCTTGGATGCAAAAAGCTCATAACCGCAAAAATTTGCAGTTCTTTCCGCCCGCGGGCCCCCGAAATCATCGAGACCGCCTCCACCCCGCCTTATGATGAGTCGATGCGGCGCACGATCTTCCACATCGACATGGACCAGTTCTTCGCGGCGATCGCGGTGCTGGACGACCCGTCGCTGCGGGGCAAGCCGGTGCTGGTGGGCGGCGACGGCAACCGCGGCGTCGTGTCCACGGCGTCGTACGAGGCGCGGAAGTTCGGCTGCCACTCAGCCCTGCCCAGGGCGATCGCCAAACGCCGGTGCCCGCAGGCGATCGTGGCCCGGGTGCCCGGGGCCCGCATCCGCGAGCTGTCACAGAAGATGTTCGCGGTGCTCGACGATTTCTCGCCGCTGGTTCAGCCGTTGTCGGTCGACGAGGCCTTCCTCGACATGACCGGCACCGGCCGACTCATGGGCCCCCCGGAGGCGGTCGCCGGGGAGTTGAAAGACAAGATCCGCGAAGCAACCGGCGGGCTCATCGCCTCGGTCGGCGTGGCGCCCAACAAGTACCTGGCCAAGCTCGCGTCCGACCTCGAAAAGCCCGACGGCCTGACCGTGGTCCCGGACGACTCCGCGGGCATCGAGGCGGTCCTCTCACCCCTGCCGATCAGCAAGGTCTGGGGCATCGGCCCGGCGTCACAAAAAAAATTCGAGCAGCACGGCATCAAGACCGTCGGCGACCTCCGCCGGCTCACCGAGGACCAGCTCCGCCAGACCTTCGGCGACCACGCCCAGCGCTACTTCCGCCTCTCCCGCGGCCTCGACGACCGCCCCGTCGTCCCCGACCGCACGGCCAAGTCCATCGGCCACGAACAGACCTTCGGCGAGAACCTCACCGACCCCGCCGACGTCCACGCGGTCATGCTCGACCAGTCCGAACAGGTCGGCTACCGCCTCCGCAAACACGGCTTCCGCGCCCGCGGCCTCACCGTCAAGATCCGCTTCGGCGACTTCCAGACCATCACCCGTTCGACCACCTTCGACGCCCCCACCGACCTGACCCAGACGATCTACCAAGAAGCCAAGGCCCTCTTCGACGCCTGGGCGGAACAGTCGTTCCGCTCGGTCCGCCTCGTGGGCGTCAGCGCTTCCCCGTTGACCCGCGACCCCGGTCAGCGGACGCTCTTTGCCGACCCGCGGAGCGCGAAGCAGAAACAGCTCGACGCCACGATGGATCAGATCACCACCCGCTTTGGCAAACGCACCGTCCACCGCGGCGGGTAACGCCCCGAAACTCTCGCCCGGCGTGGTGCCCTTCCCCGCAAGCTCTAAACGACCGCCCCGGGTCGGGGTCGGTTCCGCACCCAAACGCTTCAACCCACCCCGCCGTGATTCCGACCACAACCAACAGCCACGCGAAAAAGCGTGCCCTGCCGTGTCGCATCGTAAAGCAACGCCACGGCTTTTCCTTGCCTTGCCTCCGAACCGCCCGGCTCGACACCGCATCGCGGAGATGACAAGGCGTGCCCGCGTCCGAACCGGAAAGTCGGGCCGAGACGGGCTGCGAGAAGCGCGCGCACATACCGACAGCGAATTTGAACCGAAACACCGGCACGCCTGAACATATTTATGCCTAACCCGCGGCGAGGGTTGCATCGTTCCGGGGCGGCCCGCGGAACGTGGCGCGCGCACAAAACGTGCGCGGCGTCCCAGAGTGGGGGCTGGATGTCGCACGCGCGGTGATGCCGCGACCGCTCTTTGACAACCGAAGACGACGAGAACGCGGGTGACGCGGCCGGATCGCGGCGCGACCCCGGGCGCCTGGTCCGTGGCAGCGCAGAAACCGGTGGTCTGAAAGTGGCCGGGAAGTGGTGGGCCGACGCGACATGAGGGACCAGACCAGACCACCGGAAACCGACCAGTGCCGGAATAGCACCAAACCAAAAGCATGGCCGCCGCGTAACGCCTCGCCACAAGGTGAGTCACTCCGCGGCGATGAGGTGGGCGTCGTCCGCGCCCTCGGCGGCGAAGAGGTCGTCGGCTTCGTTGAACGGGCCGTCGAGGGTGTAGCGGGTGCGGAGCCGGGGCGAGGGGTGGTGCTCGGGCAGGCCGGCGTCGGAGGCGAGCGCCAGACGGTGGAACATCACCCAGCCGGACCAGCGGACGCGACCCGGGAGCGTGGCGCGGCGCTCGGCCAGGACCGGGGCGTCGGGACGCGGGTCGGTGGTCCAGGCGTCGCGGCGGGCGCCGGGCTCTCCGATATCGAGCAGCGCGAAGGAATGCTCAGCCGAAGGATCGGGGTCGAGCGGGCTCACCAACAGCTCGGGGGCGAGGTACCCCCCGTCGGTCAGCAGGCCGTACCGCTCGGCGGGGTCGTTGGTCAGCAAAGAGCCGTCGGGGTTGAGCCCCGGTAGCCGACTACCGTTGTCGGTGCTGTAGATCAGCATGGCCTGATGGATCGAGCGGAGGTGGGTGGGCACGACCTGGCTGCCCCGCGAGACGTGGCGATTTCGGGTGAGCGCGACGGCGGCCAGAGCGATCAGCAGGGCGACGCAAAACAGCCCAACGAGCAGGTCGGGCAAGCGGAAGCGGGGCGCGGAAGACATGCCCCATAGAGTAGCCGAAGCCGGTGAGCCCTCAGGGTGTCGCCGGCGGCTCGGCGCTGCGGGGCAACCCACCCCCGACCGCATCGGCGGGGCCCGCAACGCCCCGACCGCTGAAGCCCGTAGAGTCCGCGAACGTCTCGGGCGGAAGCAGCACGGTCGGCAGCGCGTCGATCGGGCCCTCGTAGCGCAGCACGCGGTCGGGCGACTTGGCCCACAACCGCTGGGCCAGGCCGTCGGGCATGAAGTATCGGCCGAGCTTGCGGCGGAACTGCGGCGGGCCGTAGTCGCGCAGGAAGTCGCTGACCGCGTAGCCGCAGAACCCGGGGGTGCACAGGGTCTGGAAGAGCGTGGCGTCGCGGCCGTAGGCGGCGCCGTCGAGCAGGGCGCGGCGCATGGCCGAGGCCTGCGGCGGGTCGAGGTCCCACTCGAAGACCAGGAGGAACGGCTCACGCAACCACTTCTTGCGGTAGCTCCACCACGTGGGCAGATCGGGCGGGGCGTCGAGGATGACGTCGTTGACCCGGCCGTAGGCGGGCTTGGTCAGGCCGTACGCTCCGCCGGGGTCCCAGAACACCGCCGGCATGTCGTCGGCCGCGACGCGGACCGCGGCGTGGGTCGAACGCAGGCTGTCGTAATGGATGAACACCTGCACCCGCGGCTCGCGGTCGCGGGCCGGGTCGTGCATCGCCGCGACTCCCGGCGAGGGCGTCCACCCCGTCGGCACGACCGCCCCGCTGCGGCAGCCCTGTCCCAACAGCGCGGCGGCCGTGAGCAGCAAGATAAAAAGCGATTGGACCAACCAGAATTCTCCACAGCCTCGGCTCCACTTGATCGGCCAGAAGCATAGCGACCCCGAGCGTCCGCCGGGGTTATCCCTCGCCGATGACCGAATTCTGACACGCCCCTGACGTTTGGGCGGGGTGCCCGGCACGACGGGGTCTAGCGGCGTTCCACGTACTCGCGCAAGACCGCGTCGAACGCCGGGCGCGTCTCGTCGGGCGGCTGCCCGACGGCGGCGGCCGCGTCGACCACGCCGAACAGGCGGCGCCAGCGCGGCTCGCCGTTGACCTCGTCGAAGATCTTGACGTCCCGCGAGGAACGAAACGCGTTTTCCCACGCCGCGCGGGCCACGGCCCAGTAAGGCCCGACCCGCCGCCAATACGCCTCGGCCGCCGCGACGTCGACGCCCTCGGCCCGCCGGTAGTTCACCACCCCCGCCTCACGCACCAACGGCGGCACCGTCGGCACGAACACGCTCTTGGTCAGGCTCTGCTCCTGCGCCCAACCCGTCGGCGTCTGGGTCACGCGGTCTTCGACCCACAGCACCTCGTAGTCGCCCTGGCGGACGGCCTCCCGCCGCGGCAGCGGGGCCAGCACCGGCGTCACCGACGACCAACTCGCCCCCCCGCCCCCGGGAGTGGCCTCCGCCTCGTTGCCCGACGTCTCCGCACCCTCGACAGGATCCACAGCCACGTCACTCGTCGTCTCGTCGATCGCCGAACCCGCGTGGGTCCACCGGCCCCAACCCGTGTACGCCGGGGCACCGTCGGCCTCGACCACGCTACGCGTCCATACGCCCGCCAGCCCCGCCAGGTTGAACGGGGTCCGCCGCCAGATCTGCGCATCGACGTACTGCACCGCGGTGGTCGGGGCGTGCCGCCAATCCTGCCGCCAGTGCTTGACGACCAGCGCCGGCTCGCCGACCAGCAAGAGGTGCTGCAACACGATGCGTTCGGGTGTGTCCTGCACCACGACCACCCACTCGCGGGCCCGGGTCTGCTGCGGTGCCGCTAGCGTGTAGCCCGCCCGCAACACAACGACTTCTTCGTAGCGGTACTCGACGTCGAACACCCCGGCCAATCCGAGTATCGCCGCCCGATCGCGGGCCAGGGCCTGCTCCGCCGGGGTCAATACGGGGGCCGCCACCGGTGCTCGGCCGTCGGCACCCGCGCCAGATTGCGCCGACGACGGGTTGCCCGGGGCCACACCCGAGGGCGTCGCGCAGCCGACCACGATCGCGGTGAGCCCCGCCCCGATCCATCCGTAAAAACAAGCGAATCTCAACGCAACCTCGCCCGGCCGATGATGGCCTGTGACCTCGAAAGCGCCCAGTGTATCTGCCGTCGCGGGGGCGCGACGTCCGTACCGGACTTACCGCGATTTTTGGTTACGCCGCTTCGGCGAACGTGCGGCGCTCGGCGACCATCTCGGCCGCGCCGTCGGCGTTGACGGCCCGGCTGAACAGCCAGCCCTGCGCGTAGTCGCACGACAAGCCCTTGAGCAGGGCGACCTGCTCCCGCCGCTCGATGCCCTCGGCCACGACCTGCATGTTCAGGTTCTTAGCCAGCTCGGTGATCGTGGCGATGATCGCACCGTACCGCCGTACGGCGTCGCCGGCGCTGGCGATGAACGTGCGGTCGATCTTGAGGATATCCAGGGGCAACTCGTGCAGCACGTTCAGCGACGAGTGGCCGGTGCCGAAGTCGTCGAGCGCCAGGCGGACGCCCAGCGCCTTGAGTTCGTGGAGCTTCTGAGCCATCACGCCCACGTCGTTCATCACCATCGTCTCGGTGATCTCGAGGTTGAGCATCGCGGGGTCGAGGTTGTAGGCCTCGATCATCTCGCGCAGGACCTCGACCAGGTCGCCGTCGTAGAGCTGGGCCCGCGACAGGTTGATGTTCAAGAACACCTCGGGCATGCCCATTTCTCGCCAGCGGGCGAGCTGCTTGCTGGACTGCTTGATCACCCACTCGCCGATAGGGGCGATGATGTTGAGTTCTTCGGCCAGCGGGATGAAGTCGTCGGGGGCCACCTCGCCGCGCGTCTCGTGGTTCCAGCGGATGAGCACCTCGAAACCCGACACGTCGCCGGTGCCGAGGCACACGATCGGCTCGTAGACCAGGGTAAAGTCTTCACGCTGCACGGCCTCGCGGAGATCGCGTTCGAGCTGGGCCTGCTCGACGAGCGTGTCGTGCATGTGCTGATCGAAGAGCACGTAGCGGGCTTTGCCCGAGTGCTTGGCTTCGTACATCGCGGTGTCGGCGTCACGGATCAGCTCGTCGACGCAGTCGTATTCGTCATTGCTGATCACGACGCCGATGCTCGCGGTCGAGACGACCTTGTGGGCCCCGAGTTGGTGCGGCTGGCTGAAGGTTTCGAGCAGGCGGCGGGCGACCGCGACGGCGTCCTGCTCGCCCTTGATCCCGTCGAGCAGCACGACGAACTCGTCGCCGCCCAGACGGGCGGGCAGCTGAAACTGCCCGGCGAAAGCGGCGGTGTCGGCCTCGCGGATGTTGTCGCGCAGGCGCTGGCTGATGCTGTTGAGCAGCATGTCGCCGACCTCGTGGCCGAGCGTGTCGTTGACGATCTTGAAGCGGTCGAAGTCCAGGAACAGCACGGCGAACTGGTGCCCGGGGTGCGAACGGGTCCGCGCCAGCGCGTTGTCGACGTGCTCGAGCAGCAGCTTGCGGTTGGGCAGCCCGGTGAGTTCGTCGTGGTAGGCCACGTGCCGCAGGCGGGCCTGGGCGTGGTGCTGCTCGGTCGTGTCGGCGAACGTCACGGCCAGGCCGTCGTTGAGCTGCACCACCGCGAGCTGAATCCACTTGCCGTTGTCCAGGCGGTACTGCTTCTGTACCGGCAGCCCCGTCTGGATCGACACGGACATGTCGTCGAAGATCGCGTGCTTCATCAGGCAGGGCAGCGAACGGGACAGCCGTTTGCCCACGAGCATGATCTCGTTCTTGCCCAGCAGGTCTTCGGCCGCGCGGTTGACCAGCTGGATCTCAAAATCGATGACGGTGGTCTGCGGGCCGTCCTCGCGGACGGCCTTGAGCACCGCGACGCCCCCGAGCGAGCTCTCGAGGATGCCGTTCAGCAGCCGCTGCGATTGCTGGAGGCGTTCCATCTGCCCCGCCGGGGAATGGGGATGGGCCGGGCCTTGGCGGCGCGGGGCCGCCGGGATCGGGCGGCCCACGGGGCGCGCCGGTTTGGGCTTTGCGTTCGGCCGTCTCCGCATCTCGCTGAGCCCGGTGATGACCAGCAGCCCCCCGGCGATGATGCCGCCCCACCGCACGAACGGGACGAACGGCGAGAGTTGCTCGACCTGATCGGGCAGCCACCGCGGGCCCCACACGCCGAAATACTCGGCCGCCTGGCTGGCCCCCACCAGCGCAACCCCGAGGAACGCCGTCGTCACCCCGAGCCACCAGTGCTTGCCGCGGGTCCGCCGACGGGCCTGGCTGTGGCCGCCGACAACCTCCTGCATCAGCGACCGCAACGCCGGCATCACCTCGGGCTTGATCGGTTCGAACGCGATCCCGACGACGTGTTCTTTTCGGCTGAGTTGGCGTCGCCAGGTGACCTGTCCGGTCAGCGTGATGTTTCCGTGACGCGGCGTGTAGAGCACGATGACCTGCGAGCCCTGGCGCGGGCGTTTGCTCAGCACGCGCAGGCCGGCGATCGACAGGTCGACGACCTGCCCGAGGTTGCACGCCAGCTTTTCGGGCCGGTGCCGACCATGCCGTCGCTTCTCGGAGATCTGCTCTGCTGCCATACGCTTCCTTCTCACCAACCGCGGAGGCCGCGCCGTCTTCGCGCAAGCCTTAGCGTCTCATCGACTTGGATCTGTCTCCACTTAATGTGCGGAATCCCCCCGAATCGGGAAGAATCTCGCCGCACCCGCGGGTTATCGGACACGCCAAACCCCTCCACGTCCACGGACGCCGCGCCGACGCCCCTTGCCCGGTCATCCTAGAAAAAACCCGCGGTCGCGGACCGCGGGTTCGGGGAAGATTGAGTTGGGGCTACGGGTTCATTCGTCGAACTCGGCGTCGCCATCGACGAAACCGACGAGCTTGCGGCTGCGGACGGGGTGTTGCAGCTTGCGGATGGCCTTGGCTTCGACCTGGCGGACGCGTTCGCGGGTGACCTTGAAGATGCGGCCGACCTCTTCGAGGGTGTAGGTGTAGCCGTCGCCGATGCCGTAGCGGAGCTTGATGATCTCGCGTTCACGGTAGGTGAGGGTCTTAAGGACCTGCTCGATGCGGCTGCGGAGCATATCGCTGGTGGCGGACTCCGACGGGTTCGACGCGGACTGGTCTTCGATGAAGTCGCCGAAGTAGGAGTCTTCCGACTCGCCGACCGGCCGGTCGAGGCTGATCGGGTGCCGGCTGATCTTCATCACGCGGCGGGCCTCAACGACGGGCATCGACGCGGCCTCGGCGATCTCTTCGATGGTGGGCTCGCGGCCCAGGTCCTGCAGCAGGTTCTTGGCGATGTTGCGCAGCTTGCTCATCGTCTCGATCATGTGCACCGGGATGCGGATCGTGCGGGCGTGGTCGGCGATGGCACGGGTGATGGCTTGGCGGATCCACCACGTGGCGTAGGTCGAGAACTTGTAGCCGCGTTTGTACTCGTATTTATCGACCGCACGCATCAGCCCGGTGTTGCCTTCCTGGATGATGTCGAGGAACGACAGGCCGCGGTTGCGGTACTTCTTGGCGATCGACACGACGAGGCGGAGGTTGCCGCCCGACAGGTCACGCTTGGCTTCTTCGTATTCGTCGAAGACGGTGGTGACGTTTTGAACCATCTGCTTGAGTTCGTCGGGCTCGCAGAGCACGAGGCTGCGCAGGCCCGCGAGTTCTTCCCGCATGACCATGATGTCTTCGGGGTCGTAGCGGTCGGGGAACTCGTCGGCCTTGGCCAGGGTCTTACCCAGGTCGTCCATCTTCTTGACGATCGACCGCAGCTTCTTGAGCATCGGCTGCACCTTGCTGGTCCG
Source organism: Planctomycetota bacterium (assembly GCA_039033595.1). Classification (GTDB taxonomy): domain Bacteria; phylum Planctomycetota; class Phycisphaerae; order Phycisphaerales; family Phycisphaeraceae; genus Algisphaera. The sequence goes on from JBCCCG010000015.1 coordinate 68,381, forward strand.
CAAAGACAGCTCTTCGATCAGGGTCGTCATCTTGCGGCGGCGTACCGCCAAGCGGTCGAGGATCTCGGTCCGCTCGGTCTTGCTCATCCTCCCGGCGGCCTCCATGGCGTCCCAGTCGACGACATTAAGCTGAAGCATCCGCTTGATGGTTTTGAGGTTATTGGGGATCCGCGCGGCGATCTTGGCCTTGGCGTCTTCCTCGGCCGTGCTGATCTTCATCGTTCGGTCGAAAGGCAGGTCGCCCTCGTGGACCATCTCCAGCGTCTCGACGCAGGTCTTGACCGAGTAGTCGTTCTGCAACACGAGGCGACGGAACAGGTAGCGGCAGGTCTCGATCTTCTTGGCCAGACGGATTTCTTCGTCGCGGGTGAGCAGGCTGATCTCGCCCATCTGGGTGAGGTACATGCGGACGGGGTCGTCGATGCGCTTGTGGCCGGACTCCGACAAGGCCTTAGCGATCTCCGCCTTGGCCTGCTCCTGGGTGAGCAGCTCTTCGCCGCCTTCCTCGGTTTCTTCTTCGGTGTCTTCGTCGGCTTCGGCCTCCGCGCCCTCGTCGGGGACGGGCGGCTGGGCTTCGACCTCGGCTTGGGCCTTAGCGGGCTCGGCGGGATCGGCGGTCTTGGCTTTGGGCGGCTCGGGGGTCAGACCCACCGCGGTCGCGGCGGCCACGGCGTCCTTGGGCATCGCCGAGGCGGGGATGTGTTTCGGGTCGACCAGCGTGATGCCGAGCCGGCCGAACAGCACGAGCAGCTCGTCGAGCTTGTCCGGGTCGACGTAGTTGTCCGGCAGCAACGCGTTGAGTTGATCGAAGGTGATCAGTCCGTGCTGCTGGCCGGCGGCGATGAGTTCGATGACGGCGGGATTGAGGGGGTCGAGCATCAAGGCTGGTTCTCTCTAATTTCTTGATCGGGCGGGCGGCGTAGTTCGGCGTAGCGAGGCGTGGCGGGTTGTCGGCCAGGCGGCGTGGGCCCGGGCCCGGGGGAAACTACAAACGGGCGATGCGGCCGGGGGACGGGTTGGCTTTGCGGGACTCGACGTAGCGACGCAGCAGTTCGGCTTGCCGATCGGCGTCGCTGGGGGTCGGGTTTCCCGCCGGGGCGTCCGGCGCGGTGCGCATCAGGTCTTGTCGCAGTTTCTGGGCGTGGGTTTCCTGTTGGTGTTGGATCACGGTCTGGGCGGCGTCGAGGAGCGTGGCCTTGACCGGGGTGTAGTCGCTCGGGGTTTGGTCGTCTAAGTCGGATCCGGAATCGGCGGGCGGTTCGGGCAGGAGGCGGTCGAGTTCGGCGTCGGCGGTTGTGGCGAGTTTGATTAAGGCGTGTTCGCCGTCGATCGCCAGATCGCCGCAGAGCCCACGCAGTTCCACCGCTTGCCCGTCGGCTAAGGCCCCGTATACCCGTTCAAACAGCCGACGGTGCTCGGCGTGGGCGAGCTCGGCCGGTGAAATCGCTTCATCGACGGACGAGCCGTCGGGGAGCGTCGCGTGGAACAGGTTGTTGTGTCTCACCAAGGCCGCAATCAATCGCCTTTCCGCTTTTCCTACCGCTTGAAGTCTATGCCGAGTTTGCCCGATCGCAAGCCCGTCCGGGGCATTATTTTCCCTGTTATCAGCACTGCCCGGCCCCACAATATCGGCCGGACCACCGCTTTCGGCCCCCGACTGATACGGATTCCGAGAAGATCGCGGCGTACGGTCTTTTAATGCCCGATCGACCGCGGCCTCGGACATGTGCAGCATCTCGGCCAGCCGATTGACCACGAACGCCCGCCGGACCCCGCCGGTCTGGGCCAAGCCCAGCTCGACCAGTTGATTCATGAAGCCCTCGGCCACCCGCTGCCGGCCCGTAATCGTGCCCGCGTCGTTTAGGTTCGCCTGGACCCGGTCGAACGCAAACGCCAGCGCTTCGCGGGCTGAGGCGAGCACCTGTTCCCACGCGTCGAGCCCCCTCGCCTTCATCAATTCATCCGGATCCTGACCGCCGGGCAGCACCGCGATGCTCACGTCGAGGTCGCCGGTCAGGAACACCTCGATCGCGCGGTCGGCGGCCTTCTGACCCGCGGCGTCGCCGTCCATGACCAGCACGACCTGTTCACAGTACCGCCGCAGCTCGCGGACGTGCTCGGCGGTCAGCGCGGTGCCCAACGCGGCGACCACATTGCGGGCCCCGGCCTGGTGGCAGGCGATGACGTCGGTGTAGCCCTCGACAATCACGGCGGTCTTGTCATCGATGATGGGCTTCTTCGCGGCGTGCAGGCCGTAGAGCGTCGCGGACTTGTTGAACAAGGCCGTCTCGGGCGAGTTCAGATACTTCGGCTCGTCCTCGTCGCGGAGCTTGCGGCCGCCGAAAGCGATCGGCCGGCCGATCGCGTCGAAGATCGGGAACACCAGCCGGTGGCGGAGGAAGTCGAAATCACCGTCACCCGTTTTGCGGGGGCGGATGAGCTGGGCCTTCTCGAAACCGTCGCGGTCCCAGCCGCGTTCGCGGACCATCGTGACCAGACCGTCCCAGCGGTCCGGGGCGTAGCCGAGGCCGAAGGTCTCGACCATCTCCGGCGACACACCGCGTCGCTCGAGATAAGCCCGGGCGTCGGCGCCGTGGGTTTCATGCTTGAGCAGCGCCTTGAAAAAGCTCACCGCCGACTCGTTGGCGGCGGCGATGCGTTTGCGATCGGTCGGGCCCTGGTCATCCCCACCGCCCCCCGTGCCGTCGGGCCTCCAAGGCGTCAGCTCGATCCCGGCTTTTTCCGCCAGATACTTGAGCGACTCCACGAACCCCATCTTGTGGTAGTTCATCACGAACGAAAACGCGTCGCCGCCGGCCCCGCACGAAAAACACTTGTAGATCTGCTTCTGCGGGGACACCTGCATCGACGGGGTCTTGTCGTCGTGGAACGGGCACAGGCCCACAAACTCCTTGCCCTTGGGCCGGAGGTTGACCTGCTCACCGATCAACCGAACGATGTCGGTCGCGACTTGGACTTTCTCTTTATCGCCGTTGTCTCGGAAGCTCATACAACGTCATCCGCCCTGGATCGGGGCAGTGCGTGGCGTGGTCATATCGGGTCTTGTCTCGAAACCAGGTTGACCATCGAACGGGTGGGTGTGGGTCGTCGCTCAATCGGGACCGCCGGGTGCGTCGGCGGTGTCGTCCGTGGCTCGATCCCACGCGGGTGTTATCGCGTGACGGAAGCGGGCGGAGCGTGTCGGCCGTGACTCGGCTCCGCGGTCGTGACTGTACTGCATGAACTCTTGCGTGCGGGCGAGGAAAGTCAAGCCCGCCCCGGGCAAAGCCCTATAAAACCTCAGCCCGCGGTCTCCCGAGTCGGCATCCCTTACCGACCCGCTTTCTCCGGCCCCGCGAACCGCGCCCTCGGCGATGGCGCCCCGAAATCCAATTCAACCCTCGGCCGCGGCCTCCGGTCGGTAGGCGTACTTCCGCTTCAGCGGCTTGACGATCAGGCCCATGCGGATCGCCTTGGCCGAGGCCTTGACCTTACGGACGCTGCCGTCTTCCATGAGCGCGTTGACGGTCTGGATGTTGGGCTTGAACTTACGCTTGGTCTTGCCGGTGATCTTGGTACCGACACCGCCGAGGTACTTTTTCTTACCACGAAGGGTGTAGGTGTGGCCGGTTCCGGTGCGGCGTCCAGTAAATTCGCAGACTCGTGGCATGGCGGATAATCCGTAGCTGATGGCGTCGAATGTGGTAGATGAATCTCCACGCCCGAGGTTGGCGCAGATTTTCGAGTCGCGTAGTGTATGAGATCGCGTCGGGGGCCGCAACCCGCAGCCGTCACGTCAATCCTGCGAATTTTCTGCCCATCACCCTTTCCGGCCAGACTCCCTCCGATTTCCCGTCATTCTCCAGGATCCGCGGCGCCCACGAGATCGCCACCCTACAACGGCTGTTGATCCTGACCGCTGCGTCCGGCTGCTGTGCCTGCTGGGCCAAATTGTCGTGGCCGTCGCCATTCCCGAGGCGATGAATGTGATCCAACTGGTGTATCTGCTCGCCGCGCTCGCTTCGCTGACGTTTATCATCCTGCTCGCGGCCAAGCTCTACAGTATCGGCATCGCTGTTATGTTCGGGATATTGGGCCTCATCCCTTTGGTCGGCTTGATTATCCTGCTCAGCGTGAACAACAAGGCGACCCAAGCCCTGCGTGAGGCGGGCTATGAAGTGGGTTTCTGGGGAGCGTCAAAACACCCTAAATCATTTTAATAAAATTGCCTACATCAAAATCCCCGGCCCCTTGCGAACTCTGCGGCCGATCGGGACTGCCACTGACCAAGCACCACCTGATCCCCAAGGCCCGGCATAACAAGCCGCGGACGCGGCGGACCCACGCCCGGGAAAACCTGCACGCCGCGATCGCCATGCTCTGTCGGCCGTGCCACGACACGGTCCACTACTACCTCACCGAGCAGGAACTGGCCGAGGCCTATCACACCCTCGAAGCCCTGCGGCAACACCCCGGGATCGCGAAATTCGCTCGCTGGGCCGCCAAGCAGGCGATCGATCGCCGGGTCGCGACCAAACGCCCCAACGCCCGCCGCCGGTGACTTCCGCCCACCTGTCAGACCCGCGTCACGCCATGCTCTTCGCCGCCGCGTCGATGCTCGGGTAGATCCCGAACACCTTGTCGAGCTTCATGATCGCCAGCACCTCGGCGACGATCTTCTGCACGTTGGCCAGCCGCACCTCGCCGTCCTTGGCCTTGAGCCGGGACTGCATCCGTACCAGCATGCCCAGCCCCATCGACGAGATCGAATTCAGCTTCCCGCAGTCCAGGACAAGCTTGTTGAACTCGTCGGTCATCTCCCGGTCGAGGCGGGCCTGCAGGTCTTTGACGTCGTTGACGCCGAGGTCGCCGCGGAGCATGACCACGAGCACGTCGCTGCCGTGGGGGTAGGTCTGGATGTCGATCATGGCGGGAGAAACTCCGGGGACTTGGGCGTCGCGGGGCCGCGTCGGCGGCCACTGTGATGAAGCGACCCTAGTCGGAGAGCGCCGGCCGAGATTGTACGATCGTGCCCCGGGCGGGGTTTTCGACGAGCGCGCGGGATCAGCCGATCGGCGGGAACGGGGCGTCCGGCAGGGTCTGGCCCGGCTCGAGCTCCAACGCATCGGTCACGCCGTGCCCGGCCTCTCCGGAGAAAGCCGTGCCGCGGTCCACGAAGATCGCCACGTGCGCGATCCGCGGCTCGTCGGTGTGGTTGGGCGTCGCCATGTGGGCGCACCGGCCGTGGTGGAACGTGCAGTCGCCCGCCCGCAGCGGAACCGTGACGCGGGGCCTCCATCGGAAGTCCGGGCAGATCGACATCAAGCTCCCGGCGTCACCGAGGTCCTGCGCCCGCAGGTCCGTCCGCACCTGTGAGCCCGGGATGAAGGTCATGCACCCACGTTCCACCGGCACGTCGCACAGCGCGATCCACATCGAGATCGGGTGCGACGAGTTCGTATGGGGCCAGTACGGCTGGTCTTGGTGGAACTCGGTGGCCGCGCCGTTGCGGGGCGCCTTGATCAAGATCTGGTCGTGCCACAGCCGCAAGGGGACGCCCGCCAACCGTGTCGCCGCCGCGGCGACACGCGGATCGAGGGTCAACCGGCGCATCGTTTCGTCGAGTTGCCAGGCGTTGACGTGCTGGCTGAACACGTCTTGCCCCCCCTTCTTGTTGTAATCCGCGTGCTCGGCCGCGAACCGCTCTGCGGCCCGCCCCCATTCCAGCGCCTCGCGGCGGTCGACGATACCCGGCACTCGCACAAATCCGTCACGTCGGTAATCCGACACCATCTCGTCGGTCACGGCGTCAGATATTTTTGAGTTCTGATTCAAGGCTATATCTCCTGAAAAAACAGTAAAATTGAGAATCCACCATAGATGAACCGTCGGCTTTGCGTTAGGATGGCGTCGCCCAAGACATAGCACGAAATTGATAAACAAGATCGAACCCCAAACCAATGCGACCTACCGTGCCTCCACCGGCCGCCGCGTCTGGGGCGGGCGGGTCCGGGTTGACCGCCCGGTTTATCGCCACGACCACGAGTTCTTCGAGATCGCCGTGATCGTCGCGGGTACCGGCCGACACCAGACGCTGTACGGCGAGACGGCCCTGCGGGTCCGGGACGTGGTCCTCCTCCAACCCGGGGCTTGGCACAGCTACGCCGCCCCGCGTGGCCTGGTGGTGCGCAATTGGTGCGTCCACGCTTCCGTGATCCGCCACGAATTGCACTGGCTGCTCCACGAGCCGGGCTACGCTAACCTGCTCTGGCATCGCCCCGCCGACGCTGATCAGGCGGGTCTGGCCCTGACCCGGTTGGATCGCGAGGCGTTCGTTCACGCTGAGTTGCTCGGCGAGCGCGAAGACGCCGACGGCTTCGCCGAACAGGTCCGCGCCGTCGGAGCGGTGATCGAACTGCTGGCGATGATTGTTTCGGCCGCGGGCTACCCCCGAGACACGGAAGACCGGTTGCGACCGCACCGCGCGGTGCTCGCCGCGGTGTCGCTATTGAACGAGACGTACGCCGAGCCCTGGTCTTTGCCGCGGATCGCCCGGCGGGTCCACGTCGAACCGTCGTACCTCGCCCGGTTGTTCACGCGGCACACGGGGCTGCCGCCCATGGCATACCTCAACCGCCTCCGCCTGGAGCGTGCCGCCGCCCTGCTTTTGTCCGGCGAACTCCCGGTCGGCGTCGTCGGCCAACGCGTCGGCCTCGACGACCCGAACTACTTCGCCCGTCGGTTCCGGCAACACTTCGGCCAAAGCCCATCCGGGTTCCGCGCACAACACCTGGCGTGACACGGCGGATGGCCAACCGCCCGATCCGCTGTATTTCGTTGAGGTTTTCGGCCTTCGGACCCGCCGCACGTTCGGGGCGTCGGCTACACTGACCCGAATGGAAACCGGCCAACGCGAAAAACTCGCCGTCGCCAGCGAACGGGCCGTGCTCGTCGCCTGCCTGCTGCCCGACACGGAAGTGAACCCCCACGATCCGCTGGACGAGCTGCGCGCCCTCGCGGAGACCGCGGGCGCGGTCGTCGTCGACGAGATGCTCCAGAAACGCCAGAAGCCCTCGGCGAAATCCTTCCTGGGCAAAGGCAAGGTCCAGGAACTCGCCGAACGCGTGAAGCTCCATCAAGCCCAGGTCGTCATCCTCGAAAACGACCTGTCGCCCTCACAGATCGGCAACATCGAAAAAGTCTGCGAGGTCAAGGTCCTGGACCGCAGCGAGTTGATTCTCGACATCTTCGCCGCCCGGGCCCGCACCCACGAAGCCCGGCTGCAGGTCGAACTCGCCCAACTCGAATACACCTACCCCCGCCTCCGGGCGATGTGGACCCACCTCGAGCGCATCGTCGGCGGCGCCCCCGCGGGCATCGGCACCCGCGGGCCGGGTGAACAACAGCTCGAGATCGACCGCCGGATCGTGCAGCGCAAGAAGTCGATCCTCAAGAAGGAGATCGCCTCGCTCCAGTCCCGCAAGACCCGCGAGGTCGAGTCGCGCAACACCGATCACTTCACGGTCGGCCTGGTCGGCTACACCAACGCCGGAAAATCCACGCTCTTCAACACCGTCACCGACGCCGACGCCTACGCCGCCGACCAGCTGTTCGCCACACTCAGCACCCGCACGCGGGAGTGGAAGCTGGGCAACGGCGACACGGTCATGCTGTCCGACACGGTCGGCTTCGTCCGCAACCTGCCCCACCACCTCGTCGCCTCGTTCAAGGCCACGCTGGAGGAGGCCGTTCACAGCCACCTGCTGCTGGTGGTGCTCGACGTCTCCGACCCGCACTGCCTCCGGCAACTCGCGACGGTCAACACGGTACTCGAAGACATCGGCGCCACCGACCAGCCGCGCATCCTGGTGCTCAACAAGATCGACAAGGTCGACCACAACGCCGACCTGCTGCTCCTGCAGAAGCAGCACCCCGAAGCGATCTCGCTCTCGGCCGCAACCGGGCGGAACGTCGACACGCTCGTCGAAGCCGTGCGCGATCAACTGCACGGCGGAACCGTGACGCTCACGCTCGACCTCGCCCAGGCCGACGGCAAGGCGCTGACGTTCCTCGAGAACCGCGCCACCGTCATCGACCGCGACTACCGGGACACCCGTGTCCACATGACCGTGAAGATCGGCCGTCGGCAGCTCGACCAACTCCAATCGATGGGCACCAGCGCGATCCTTCCCGAGGAGTTCGTCGGCGCCGCGGGCGGCGGTTGGGGCCGGTAATCCGGTGCTGATCCGGCGGGCGTAGGGGGTTCTCCCATGCGGGGCGTCCGCTAACTCGGCGCGGGGATTAACTTAGCCGTAGTGTTGGCGTTTTTTCGCTTTCGCGGCCCCTTGGCACTCAAGCCAGGGTGGGATCCGGGAGATATCACTGCAGGGTCTGGTGCGATTACTTTCGAGCCAGACAATGTATTGATTTGCCGCCACCGCCCCCCGACCGGGGGCGCGGTATCTGAACCGAGAGAACCGTGCCATGACATCTGCTTCCGCCAAGCCCGCCGAGACCGCCGCCGAAGACCACAGCCCCGAGCACATCGCCGAGCTGGCCGAGAACCTGATGAACGGCCTGGGCGACGCGCTCAAACAGATCGGCAAGGTCAACGAAGAAACCCGCATGCTGTCGTTTAACGCCTCGATCGAGGCCGCCCGCGCCGGCGGCTCGTCGGGCAAGGCGTTCGGCATCGTCGCCGAGGCCATCCGCGACCTCTCGGATCGCACCGCCGAGGTCGCCGAGACCATGAACAGCCAGACCGGCAGCGTCACCGGAGAGCTACGCAACTCGCTTGAGGTGCTCTCCAAAGACGTACGTGGCGTCCGCCTCACCGACCTGGCGCTGACCAATATCGACCTGATCGACCGCAACCTGTTCGAACGGTCCTGCGACGTGCGTTGGTGGGCGACCGACAGCAGCCTGGTCGACGCTCTGGCGGATGAAGACGGGGACCCCGCGAAGCTGGCTTTCGCCAGCAAGCGCCTGGGCGTGATCCTCTCGGCCTACACGATCTACCACGACCTGGTCCTCGCCGACGCGTCGGGCAAGGTTGTGGCCAACGGCAAGCCGAACGAGTATTCGTCGCAGGGCGCGAACGTCTCCGACAAGGTCTGGTTCACCGACGCCATGGCGACCAATTCCGGCGAAGAATACGCCTTCGAGACGCTGCACGAATCGCCGCTGATCGACGGCGAGCGCACGCTGGCGTATTCCTGCGCCGTCCGCACCGGCGGCGAGGCCCACGGCAAGCCGCTCGGCGTGCTGGGCATCCTCTTCGACTGGGACAGCCTCGCCCAGACGATTATGAACGACGTCTCGCTGTCGGCCGAGGAGAAGAAGCGCAGCCGCGTCTGCCTCGTTGACGACGACGGCCTGATCCTCGCCGACACCCAGGGCCAGATGCTCAGGGCCAAGGTCCCGCTCAAGAGCCCCGGCCGCGTGCTCACGCAGAACAACCACTACGTCATGGACGACTACGACGGCGCCCCGTCGGTCATCGCCCACGCCTACGCCCCGGGGTACGAGGGCTACACGACGGGGTGGCACTCGCTGATTATCCAGAAATTGGCTTGAGCTTGGTGTTAGGGAAATCTTGAATCTCCAGCCACGCTCCGACGGCAAAGCCAAGCCGTATCAAGTCAAACAAACGCGGTCTACCATTACCCGGTACAAGATCGGATTGGACGACGCATGAAATACGAATCCATTATCTACTGGAGTGAAGAAGATCAGGCGTTTATCGCCGAGATCCCCGAGCTGGCCGGCTGAATGGCAGACGGCCCGACCCAAGCCGAGGCCCTCGCCGCCGCCGAATGGATCGATACGGCCCGCGAACTCGGCCAAACGATCCCTGAACCCAAAGGACGTTTGACCTTTGCTTGATTTCATACTCTGGTGAAATCAAACAACGTGAGGCCGTACCGGTTATGCGAGCAGATCAGCCATCGGATTTCTTTCGCCTCGAAGGTAAACACCAGACAACCCGGTACGACACCACGAGTCATACCAGCCGGGTTCGCCATCAGCGATCCATGGCTCTTGACGAGGCAATCCAAATGTTTCACGCAGCCAGTTCCGCTCATAGCTGATCAGCGTCCGAAACGCGGAAGCATCAATAGCACACCGGCACGCCGCCCATACCATTTCGAGAGCGATATAAACCGCGTGGTTTAAAATCATGTCTTGCCAGATTCGCCACTTGCCCGACAAGTCGGACATAATCCAGTGGAGACTGAGCGTGTGATTCACCAAGCGACATTCAAATTCATCCGCTAAACCCACAATCTCGTTAAAGAACTCTTGCCCCGGATGATCTCCGCATGCCGAAGCAGATGATGCGGTTTGCCGCAGGTGGCAGATGACAAGCCGAACCCGACTTTCGTCTAAGTGATAGCGCATCGTTTCAATCCGAAGTAGAACGCTCACCCCAACCCGCTCCGCAGGAAGTATTCCATCAACTCATGCCCGTGGGCGATGTGGAGGTCGCTGGCGTGGGCGTGGGCTTCGCTGAACGGGCGTTTGAGTACCGTGTTGACCTTGTGGCCGGCCATGAGAAACGGCACGGGCGTCGGGTCGTGCTTGCGGGTGTTGACCAGGGTGTAGTGGTCGGGCAGCACGAGCATGCGCCAAGGTTCGCCTAGTTCGGCTTCGCGCTGGGCCAACGCTTCGTGGATCGGGCCGACGACCAAGTCGTCGATCGCGGCGACGGAGGCGACCTTGGTGGCGGGGTCGGCGGCGTGGGCGGCTTCGTCGGGGGCCTCGACGTGGACGCAGACGACGTCGTAGTCGTCGAGTGCTTTGATGCCGTACTGCCCGGTGGCGGCGTAGTCGTTGTCGTGATACGAGGTCTGGCCGGGCACGTCGAGGCGGTCCCATCCGATGAAGGCGCTGATCCCCGCGAGCAGGTCCACGGCCGTGATCATCGCCCCCCGGAATCCGAAGCGCTCCTCGAACGACGGCATCACCGGGCGTTGCCCCTGACCCCACGGCCAGAAGTGCGTCGCGGGCAACTCGCCTATCTCGGTCCGCGTCAGGTTGATCTCGTGCTCGGCGAGGAACACCTCGCTCTCGGCGATGAACTGTTCGAGCAGCTTTGCGTGTGGCCCGCCGACGGGCAGGTGCTTGCGGATCGGCTCGCCCGGGATGTCGTGCGGCGGGGTCGTGACCAATTCCGACCAGTCCCGATCATCTCCCTCGTCCCGGGAGCGGTCGACCAGGATGTTGCGGTAGCTCACTCCCGGGTACAGCGACACGCCGTCGAGGTGTACCCGTTCGGCGAACTCTCCGAGCAGCCGTCGGCTCTCGGTGGACGAGATATGCCCGGCCGAATGGTCTTGCATCTTGCCGTCGATCACCGTTACCAGGTTCACCCGGAAGATCCAGTCCTCGGGCGACATGTCGATGCCCAGCGCCGCGGCCTCGAGCGGGGCGCGGCCTTTGTGATACTTCCGCGGGTCGTAGCCCAGCAGCGACATCGTGCACACGTCCGAGCCGCAGGGCATGTCGGCGGGCGTGGTCGCCGCGGTGCCCTGCCGACCTACCTCGGCCAGGGCGTCGAGGTTGGGCGTGTCGGCGGCCTCGAACGGCGTCTGGTCGCCCAACTCGGCGAGGGGTTGGTCGGCGGCGCCGTCGGGGATGATGATGACGTATTTCATGCTGGGGCTGGGCGGTCGGCAACGGGGTTTAGGCAGCGGAGCAACTCAAAGATAGCTTATCAACCCGGTCAAACCGTGATGCCTCGCCACGCGCTTCGTAGATTTCACAGACGGACCGATCCGGCTTCGTTCCATTGCCTATACCCGCTGCCCACCTTCACAGCTTCACCGGCACGCCCTCGGCCTTCCACTTCTCCAACAACAGCTTCAACTCGTCGGCCGCCTGACCGATCCGCTTCGCCGCGTCGTCGAGATTGTCGTAAAGGGCCGGATCGTCGACCAGTTTGCCCACGGTGCCGCGGGGCTTGCGGGCGTCGACGAGCAGCTTGTTCATCTGCTCGACCACGAGCGACACGTCGTCGGCCAGCGCGACGTAGCGCGATTCGAGCGCGCCCATTGTCTCGGCGAGATTTTCGCTGGCCTTGCGGGCGTTCGACGCGGTGGCGGTGACGTCCTTGCGCAGCGTCTCGTCGTTCACAAACGCGTCAACCCCCGCGAGGATTTCCTTGAACTCGATCAGCCGGAGATCGACGCGGGCCACCGCGGTGGTGAGGTTGCCGGAGACTTCGCCGGCCTCGACGGCGGCGAGGTCCTGCGTCTCGAGCATGGCGTTGACTTTCTGACCGACGCCTTGCCACTCGGTGCTGAGCGCATCGAAGCTGTTGGACATGCGTTCGATCTGGCCGAATACACCGGCGAGCGGGCTGAGCCGACCCTGCACCACGGCGCTGCCGTCGGTGGTGAGAAACGATTTCGGCGGGCCGTTGCTCAGGTCTTTCACGGCGAACTTGATCGTCGGGCTGCCGCCGAGCAGGGGTTTTTCGACCTGCGGTTCGGCCTCGGTGGGGACCTGTACACCCTCACGGATACGCACCCGCACCGTCACGCCGCTGCCGAAGGGCTGCTTGAAGTCGATGTTTTCGACCTTACCGATGTCGATGCCCGTGAGTTCGACGCGGCTGCCGTTGTTGAGGCTCGACGCGTCGGGGAGTTCGATGGTCACGAAATAACCCGACTGCACAAACCGGGGCACGTAGCCGAAGAGCAGCAGCAGGAACGCGAGGCCGACGAGCCCGGCGAGCGTGACGAACCCGACGACGATGTTGCGGTTGCGTTCGGTCATGTTGGTGTTCCGGGAGGGACGCGGCCCCGGCGTGTCAGTCCAGGGGCGGGGCCGGGGGTTGGTCGGGCGGGGGCGCCTGGGCCGAGGCGGCTTCGTCGTAGGCCCGGGTGACGTGCTGTTGGGCGAAGCCGATGCGGATCAACTCGAGGTCGCCCTGGTCGGCCTGGCCGCGGATGAACCGCTGCACGAGCTCGTTGCGGCTCTGGCGGAAAACCTGCGGCTCGGCGTCGGCGGCGACGCGGCCATCGTAAAGAAGCACCATGCGATCGGCAATCTTATTGGCGCTGGTCATGTCGTGCGTCACCACGATGCTGGTCATGCCCAGCTCCTTGGTCAACGCCAAGATCAGCTCATTGATCACGTCCGACCGGATCGGGTCCAGCCCGGTCGTCGGCTCGTCGTACAGCATGATCTCGGGCTCGAGCGCCACCGCCCGCGCCAACGCCGCACGCTTGCGCTGCCCGCCGGAGAGGTCGGCGGGCATCTTGTTCTCCGTCCTCGCCAGGCCCACCATCTTGAGCAAACGATCGACCTTCTCGGCCCTCTCTTTTTTGTTCAGGTCGGTGTGCTCGACGAGGGGAAACGCGACGTTCTCGCCGACGGTCATCGAGTCGAACATCGCGCCCATTTGGAAGAGAAACCCGATGCGTTTGCGCAGCGGCACGAGCTGGCTTTCCTTGAGCGTGTCGACACGCTGGTCGTGGAACCATACCTCCCCGGCGTCGGGCTGCAGCAGGCCGACGATGTGCTTGAGCGTGACGCTCTTGCCGGTGCCCGACGGGCCGAGCAATACCGTGGTCTGCCCGGGGTAGATCTCCAGGTCCAGGCCGTTGAGCACCGTCATCGGGCCAAAGCGTTTATGCACGCCGAGTAAGCGGATCACCGGCTCGCCGTCGGGGGCGTGTGGCGCAGAGCCTCCTTGGTCCTCCGGGTTGCCGTTCGTGGATTGCCCCTTGACCTGCGACACGCCCGTTGCCTCCCTGAAAGCAAACCCGTGACTTCATCTCGTCGCTTCCCCAGCACGCCGTCAGTCGCCGGCGAAGAAATCGCGAACCGCGCCCACGACCTCGTCCTGCTCGGCCCGCGTCATCTCGGGGAACATCGGCAGGGCCAACAGCTCCCGCGACGCCTTCTCGGCGACGGGCAAGCTGCCCTCGGGATAGTTTAGCCCGGCGAAACAATTCAAGCGGTGTAACGGCTTGGGGTAGTACACCCGACTGCCGATCCCGCACGCCTCGAGGTGGTGCCGCAGCGGCTCCCGCCCCTCGCCCCGGACCCGGATGACGTATTGGTTGAACACGTGCTCACGTTCCTCGGCCTCGAACGGCGTGGTCAACGCCAACGGCTCGAGCAGCTTGTGGTACCGCGCCGCCAGGTCGCGCCGCTTCGCGGTCCACTTATCAAGGTACGGCAGCTTCACCGACAGCAGCGCCGCTTGCAGCCCGTCGAGGCGGAACGCCCCCCCGAGCTGATTGACCACGAAGCCCGGCTCGATGCCGTGCACGCGCATCGTTTTGAGCCGCGCCGCCAAGTCGTCGTCGTTTGTCAGACACGCCCCGGCGTCGCCCAATGCCGCCAGGTTCTTGGTGGGGTAGAAACTCATCGTCGCTACGTGGCCCATCGAGCCGACGGGCCGGCCCTCGAACTTCGCCCCGATCGCCATGTCGGTGTCTTCGAGGACTTTAATGCCGTGCTCGTCGGCCAAAGCGTTGATCGGCCCCATGTTCGCGGGCAGACCGAACAGGTGCGTCGGCAGGATCGCTTTGGTCTTGTCGGTAATCCGCCCGGGCAACTGATCGATGTCGAGGTTGTACGTCCGCGGGTCGATGTCGGCGAACACCGGGGTCGCGCCCAGCCGCACGATCGACTCGGCCAGATGCAGGTACGCCAGCGGGGTAGTGATGACCTCGTCTCCCTCGCCGATGCCCAGCGCCATGAGTGCGAGCAGGATCGCGTCGTTGCCGCTGGAAACGCCCACGGCGTGCTTCACGCCGCACAGCTCGGCGATCTGCTTCTCGAACTCCCGGACGTACGGCCCCAGGATCAGCTGGCCCGAGGCGGCGACCTCGACAAACGTTTCGCGGAGCTGCGGCATCAACGCCTGGTGTTGCCGGGTCAGGTCGGTCAGGGGTACGGGCATTGGCTTTTCCGAAACGAGGTGGCGGGCCGCCCTGTGTCTGGGCGTCCGCGAGAAACGGGGTGAGTGATCCCGTCCGTGGAACCCTCACGCCCCAAAGCATAAACCCCCGGCCCGTAACAAGAAAGCGCCGCCCAACCTTGACAAAGTTGTAGCCGCGGCCGAGGCTTAGGCATGGTTTTCCGGAACGCCGCTTCGTCGGCAGCGTCTGTCTCCGGGCGGCGGTTCCGGCCCACGTTTTTTCGAGACACTCCGGAAGCCGACACAGGCGACTCGACCCATGGCCGAACCCACGATTCAATGCCCGAACTGCGGCAAGGCGTATCGCTGGCAGACCAAGATCGCCGGGCGGAACGTGCGCTGCGTCTGTCAGCACAAGTTCCGCGTGCCGATGACGCCGGGCGGGGTCGTTGAATCTGACCTGAACGCCTCGGCGTCGAAAGCCTCGCCCGCTTCGACGATGCCCAAACCCGTGCCACCCGCCAAGGAACCCGACCCCTACGAGTTGGACCTGCCCGACGACGACGCGTCCGCGGCGCCCCCCCAACGGCAGACATCCGGCCTATCCGGCCGCGGCGCGGATCCCACCAAGTGCCCCTCCTGCAACTCCCCGCTGCGCCCCGGCGCGGTGATCTGCCTCAACTGCGGGTTCAACGTCGCCGAGGGGTCGAAGATCCAGACGGTGGTCGCCGCCGCGCCCGACGACGATGACACCGAGACACCGACACGCGGCGGTGCGGCGGCCGCGGCCGCCGGCACCGAGGCCGCTTTGCAACAGGACCGCGTCAACCGCGCACTGTCGCGCTCGAAGCTGGAAGACGACCTGGCCGCCGACATGGCCCAGCGGCACCACGTCCAAGAGAACATCCTGCCTCTGATCTTCCTGGGCTGCGGCTTGGTGCTGCTGCTGATCAACGCCTTCGTGCTGGTGCCGATGCAGGACGGGATCTACGACGTGCCGTTCGGGCTGAGCCTGAGCATCGGGGCGGTGATCGTTTATATCATCCTGTTCGCGATCCAGATGCCGTGCCTGTTTGCCGGGATCCTGATCATCTCCAAGCTATTCGGCTCGGCGTTCGGCGAGCTCTTCACCGCGCTGAAAAAACTCGCGGCGCTGGCGCTGCTCGGCGGGCAGTTCGACGCGATGGTAGAGCTCGGCTTCGACATCATGCTCGAGGGCCTGGGCTTCCTGGCGTTCTGGGTCAAGCTGAGCCTGTCGTTCGCCGTGTTCTGGGCCTTGGCGAAGCAACTGTTCGACGAACTCGAACCGATCGAAACGGTCGTGCTGTGGCTGGCGATGCTGTTCTTGCCCGGGTTTATCCTGGGCGGCGTTCTGCTGTTTTTGCTGGGCTCGTTGTGAGGCGTGCGCCCCAGGAACGGTCGGCCCTCCGCGCTGCCCTTGGATAAGCGGGGTATCGGTTCCGGCAGGCGGCTTTATCCGCCCTCGCTGGCGCGTTTCACTTCCGCCCCGCCGAGACGATCAACGGCTTCTCGCAGCAACCCGGGGATCTGATCGGCGAACGGGGAGCCCTTCACCGCGGCCATGATCTCGTGGTCGGGTACCTGATCAAACTCGGCCGATTTGGCCCCGGGGAACCAGTGCCCGGCGTTGCCAAAGAGGTTAAACCGCATCTTGCCGTAGTCGTCCATGTCCCAACCGCGGGCGAGGTTGTGCAGCCAGAGCATAAGCGGGAAGTTGTGGCCGCCGGGGCAGCCGTAGTGCTCGGGCACACCGTCCCAGCTCATGTCTTCGGGGTGGTCGACGCCGGTGGCCTCACGCATCGCCGCGGCGAGCTTCGCCTCGATCGGCGGAACCAGGTCACCGGCCTGCTCCAGTTTGCTCACGGCGCTGACGTGGAGGTCGTAGTCGCTCGGCTTGGCTGCGCCCAAGCTCAGCGTGTGGATCTCGGGGTGCCGAAGACACCACAGGTCGTTGAACTCGATGGGCGTAAGCGGCGCACAGAGTCGTGTGAGCTTCTCCGGAGGCTCGTAGAGCTTGCCGCCCTTATCGCTGGGGCTGATGATGAACACGCCCATGTCGCGGCGGGTCGCCTCGACGATGGCCGGCCAGTTGCGGCGGAAGATGTAGTAGTAGTGCAGGTTGACGTAGTCGAACCCGCCGTAGGCGTCACCGCCGGTGATCGCGCGGGTGATCTCGTCGACGCTGCCGTGGGTCGAGAAGCCGACGTGGCGAACCTTCCCCTGCTTCTGCAGTTCCCGCGAGGCCTGGAGGCAGCCACCCTTCTTGATCGCCCAGTCGATGGTTTCGCCGTTATTGAGGCCGTGGATCCCCAGCAGGTCCACGTAGTCGAGTTGCAGGCGTTCGAGAGATTCGTGGAAGTGGGCGACGAACTTGTCGGCGTCTTCTTCGGGGCCGACCTTGGTTTGCACGATCAATTTCTCCCGCGGCAGCGTCGGCAGGATCACGCCGAGCTGCCGTTCGCTGCACCCGTACCCGCGAGCGGTTTCGATGTGGTTGATGCCGACGTCCAGCGAATGAAGGATCGTGGCTTCAAGGTTTTTTTGGTTCTCCGGATCAACCTCCAACAGCGGCTTGTCCTTCCAGCCGTCCTGGTAACGCATCCCCCCGGTGGAGATGACGGGCATGCTGAGTTCGGTACGGCCGAAGCGTCGGGTTTGCATATAAATCAATGGGAGGTGGGATGGGGAGTGCGGGAATAGGAACAAACGCTCTGCGATTGCCGTTATCTTAGCCCGGGACAATAGCCTGGAAGATCATTTCGCTTCACCTGCTGGCAGGCTTGACAAGTCTACTCCTGCCCTTCGGACTCGGCCCGCTCGCGTTCGCGTTTTTCTCGCGCCCGGCGGATTTCACGGTTCAGGAGATCGCCCAACAACCCGCCGATGGCCTGCTCGGGGGTGAGTTCTTCCTCGACCTCAGCGTCTTCGGGATTCGTCGTGTCGGTCTCGGCGTCAGAATCGCCGTCTTTCTCACGCAGTTTTTCACGCTGCCGTTGCGCCTCGTTCCTCAAGAAATCGCCGAGCAGCCCACCGAGGTCGCGGCTGCCGCCGTTGCTCGGGGGCACGCCCAGGAGACTCGTTGCCACGTTGGAGATGAAGGCATCGATCTGTACCGCCGGCTTAGTCACCGAGCCGCCGATCGGCACGATTGTGCCCTCGAGTTTTTCCAGCCCTCTGCTCTTGGCGAACGCGGTGCCGCCCAGGGCCATGTCCATGTCCACGGTCTGCGTGGCCAGGTCGATCGTGCCGGAGAAGTCGAGTTCGACCTCGTCGATCGTGATGAGCATCCGCTCGTAGCCGATCTTGCCCTGCCGGATGTTCAGCGTCACGGGCGACACGTTGGCTAGGCTCGACTTGTCTTGTGAGATCAGGCTGAAGCTCTCCAGTGACGGCAGGATCTTGTCCAACGGCGAGACGTTCGGACGGATTGTCACCTCACCCATCAGCACCGACACGTCGGCGTTGAAGCCGTCCCAGTTGAAATCGCTCAGTGGCAGGCGGAACTCGTCGTTGTCGATCGTCAGCGTGATCGGCACCCGCGCCGACGCCACCGCGGGCAGCACTACCGGGTTGGCGAACCTCAGCAGCCGGCCCAGATCCGGGGTGACGTTCAGCGAGAACGTCGAGGGACTCTCAAGGATCAATACGCCTTCCGGGGTGAGGCGCCCCGGAAGCGAGCCGACCGTGCCGCTCTCGCTGCTCACGTCGAACGTCACCGGCCCGCCCGCGGCCAGGCTCAGGTCCTCGGCCGTCAGCTTCGCGGTCAGACGTTGACCAAACGCCGCCACGGCGTAGCCGCGCTGGCGCGAGAGCGCGTCGAACACCGACGTCGGCAAACGCTGCAGCGACACGTCGGCGTTGACCACCGCTCGCTCGGCCTGCAACACGCCCGCGTCGTCCCAGAGGCCGTTGATCCGCAGATCGGCCGCCAACCGGCCCGCGGTATCGCCCGCCTCCGCCGCGTCGGTCTCAAACGACATCGTCGCCGTCATCGGCCCACTCAGGTCTTTCGCGTCCAGCGCGATCCGCCCGTTGCGTAATGGGAATCGGCGGTGGTACCACTCGTCCTCGAACTGTGTATCGGGCAAGGTGAGCTCGATCTCGGCTCGGCTGCGTCGCGGATCAAAGCCCGTGTCCGCCCCACCGCGGAGAGCAACTTGGACGTCGAGATCCATCGTCACCGTCGACGGCTCGGGCAGCGACAACCCGACCGACGGGCCGACCTCGGCCGCCTCGGCTACCGGTTGCAGCCACTGCTCGAGCGCCGCGGGCGTCAGCGTGAGCGCGATCCCCTCGGCCGACTTCAGCGACACCGTACCGTCGGCGGAATAGTCACCCGTCAGCGTCCCGGTCAGCCCCGGCGAATCGTCGTCGGCAGAAGCCTTGACGAAATCGGCCCGCAGCGTGTAACCACCCGCACCGTCGGCCCGGGCCTTTCCCGTCAGCATCAATGAATCGCCGAACGTCGCGCTGAGCCTTCGGCCTTGCTTCAACCAAGCCTCGACCACCGGCACCGGCAGCGACCGCATCTGCACGTCTGCCTCGGCCGCTTCCCAACCCGAGTCGCCCCGCCGCAGGTCCGCTCCGGCCACGACTTTTCCCGCGGCCTCCCCAAACGCATCGACCTCCGCGGTGAACGCGAAGACATAACGCCGATCGGCCGCCGGGCTGGTCAAGTCCGCCAGCGCGTTGTCGATCCGTACCCGCCCGCGGTCCGCCACGTCCAGCACGATTGCATCGGTCTCCAAGAGCTCAAGCGCAACACCAAGCGTCGTCGATGCGAAGTCGAGCGCTTGCCCGTCCCGCGGCGCATTCAAGTCGTACAGACTCAGCCCCAGCCGGAACGGCTCGGCCAGCGCCGCCGCGTCGTCACCGGCCAGGAACACCCACGACTCGGGGGTCACGAGCAGCGTCGCCGATGACTCCTCGGTCGCTACCAATCGGTCATCAATCACCGTCAAGCCCTGACGCGCATTGAGCTTCTCGCTGGTGACCGTCAGCAGGGCCGCACGGTCAGCAGTCTCCCACTGCAAGCTGACCTGTGCATCGAGCGTCGGACCGATGAATGTTTGTAGCCTTCGTTCCCCGGCGGTCAGGCGGTCGAGCGCCGCCAGAGGCAGGTCTACGATCTTGCCCTCGACGTCAAACTCAGCTTTGGCGAGTGTCAGTTTGCCTTGAGCGTCGAACAGGTTCTCGATCGTGCCCACCATCTTCGCCTGGCCGGCGTCCCCGTTCTGCGTGACGGTGGCGTCGAGGGTCACGCCGAGTTGCCCGGGGCCGTCCGCGGTGAGCGTCGCCTCGGGGATGACCAAGCTCACGTCGTCGATCCCCGGCCCGGTCATGCTGACGTCCACGCCACGCAACGCGAACTGAAGACGAAGGTCGTCGGGGAGCGTGCCGCGCGGCGACCTTGTCCTGGGCTTCGGCGTCGTCCGAGGGGCGGGCTTTTCTGCCGGCGCTGTCGTCTCGGCCGGCCTGGGGGACTCGGCGGGCGGGGTGGGCGTCGGCGGAGTCGCAGAGTCGTCCTGAACGGCGGTCGTGTCGGGTTCGGGCCGCGGGAAAAGCGTGGTGCCCAGCGCCCGGTCGAGATTCACGCTGCCCGTGGCGTCGCGTTCGAGCGGGGCGTGGACACCCTCAATGAGCACAACACCGAAATCGTTAGAACCGCGGAGCAGCCCGACGAGCCCCACGTCGGCCAAATCGACGCGGTCGACCGTAGCGACGGTGTGCCCCAGCGGATCGAGCAGCCGCACGTTTTCGAGTTGCTGGCCTTTGAGCCAGGCGACTTTGAGATTGTCGACCTCGATCGTGCCTGGGATTTGCTGGTTGACCTTGCTCAACACCCAGGACGTACCCGGGCTGGTGCTCAACAGCGTCGGTAACAATGCCACCCCGAGCAGCAGCAGCATCGCCCCCGCCACCGCCAGCCGCACCGGCCAACGCCACCATCGTTTGCGTCTACGCGGTGGCGCGGCGGCCTCTTGCACGGCGATGGTTTCTTCCGCGTCCGGGATGTCGCCAGGATCGATCGGCACCACCAGATTGTAGTCGACGCGTGAAAGCCCAGGGGCGGCGATCCCTCGGCCGCGAGCAAGAAAAACGGGCTCGTTACAACTTGTCGGCGGCCAACGACGCGAGCTCGCTGCGTTCGCTCTTGGCGAGCGTGACGTGGCCGACCTGCGGGGAACCCTTGAGCCGCTCGATGAGGTAGCTCATGCCGTTGCTAGAGGCGTCGAGGTACGGGTTGTCGATCTGGGCCACGTCGCCGGTGAGGATAATCTTCGTGCCCTCGCCGACGCGGGAGACGATGGTCTTGACCTCGTGGGGCGTGAGGTTCTGAGCCTCGTCCACGATCATGAACTGCATCGGGATCGACCGGCCGCGGATGTAGGTCAGCGGCTCGAGAACGAGCTGCCCGGTGCTCATGAACTGCTTGATCCGCTGCTCGATCGGCTTGGAGTCGGCGACTTGGTGACCGACACCGCGCGTGGACATCAGGTATTCGAGGTTGTCGAAGATCGGCTGCATCCACGCCGACAGCTTTTCGTCCTTGTCGCCGGGCAGGTACCCGATGTCGCGGCCCATGGGCATGATCGGCCGGGCGACCAGCAGCTTGTCGTAACGCTGTTCGGTGAACACCTTGGCCATACCCGCCGCCAACGCCAACAGCGTCTTGCCCGTGCCCGCGGTGCCGAGCAGCGTGATCAACTTGATGTCGTCATCCAACAGCAGGTCCAGAGCCATGGTCTGTTGCACGTTCCGCGCCATCACACCGAACACCGGCTTGCGGGGGGCGTGAATCGGGATCAGGTGGTCCGTGTCGGCCAGGCGACGGGCGAGCCCCGTGTGCGACTCGTCGAGCACGTTGCGCAGGTGCACGAACTGGTTCGGCAGCACGTTAGCGACCGATACCGAACCATCCGCACCCGTCTGCGACAGGTGCGGCTCGAGCGCCTCGAACTCGACCTGCTTCTCTTCGTAGAGCTGATCGATCAGTTCGCCGGGGACGTCGAGCTCGGCGTAGCCGCGGTAAAGACGATCACTGTCGACCTTCTGCGCCTCGAAATCTTCGGCCGGCACGTCGAGCGCGTCGGCCTTGATCCGCACATTGATATCCTTCGACACCAATATGGTGCGCAGCCCGTTCTGGTGCATTTTCCAGGCCACCGAGATGATACGGTTGTCGGGCGCTTCTTCGCGCAGCGCCGCGGGGCGCTCGTCCTCGGCAAACGCGACGCGGACCGTGCCGCCGTGGCCGTTCCATTCGACGCCCTCGGCAAGCGGGCCCTTCGCCCGGAGCTTGTCGAGCTGGCGGATCACCTCGCGGCAGTTGCGCCCGGTGTCGTCGTTGTTCTTCTTAAACTTGTCGAGCTCTTCGAGCACCGTGAATGGGATGATCACGTGGTTGTCCGCGAACATGTACAGCGACCCGGGGTTGTGCAGGAGCACGTTCGTGTCGAGCACGAAGTGCTTGGTCTGCGTAACCGAGCGGGGCTTGATCGACTCGACATCTTGCAGGGCGGGGGGCGTGTCGGTGAGTTCCGGGGGGGAAGGGGCTTGGGTCAAGATGTTTCTCTCTGTGGCCGACGGGTTCCGGGGCGGAATCGCCGGATTTATTATTACTATCGAATCTATCGACGGGTTCGTTGCGAACCGATAAAAAGCGTCCGGGTAGGCGTTGTCGGCCGGTTAATCGCTGGTTAAACCCCGCCAATCCTCCCGCAAGATCGCGTAAAGGCGATGATCCACCCAGCGGTCCCCCCAGCGGGCGATGTGCCGCAGCGTTCCTTCGTGGGTAAAACCCAGCCGCTCGGGCACGCCGCAGCTGCGGCGGTTATCGGGCTCGGCCCGGATCGTGACGCGGTCCAGCCCGACCTCGCTGAAGGCGTAGTCCAGCAGCCGCGCGACGCAGCGTGTCATGATCCCCCGCCCCGCCACGTCCTCGGCCAGCCAGTAGCCGATGTCCGCGGAACTCGCCATAAGGTTCCAGTCCGGGCGGTGCTCCTGGCGCCAGTCGGTCCAGCCGCAGCCGCCGACCACCCGGCCGTTCTCCAGCACCGACAGCGGCAGCTGACGCCGTTCACCGAAACCACGCAACGACGCCTTGGCCCATTCCCGGCAGCCCTCAACGTCGTACGCATCGGTACACCACGGCAGCCACTTCCCGACGTAGCCGATGTTGGCCCGGACAACCGGAACAATCTCCTCGGCGTGTTCGGGCGCGACCAAGCGCAGCGATATTTCACCGTCCACCGGGATAATCAAGCTCATATCACACTCTCCTCCGGCTCGGGAGTTTCACCCACCCGCCGGCCTATCAAAATCTCGTCGACGCAAGTCGGCGCGATGGTCTTGGGTTTAAACAAACTCACGCGTCGCCTCCACGTTTGGCCGTCACGTCGATCCGACGGAACGACTCGAAGAAACCGCCGTCGGCCCGACCGCACCGCTTGGTCATCGTCTCGATAACCCGCTGACGAAACCTCGGCCGCAGCGTCTCCAGGAGGCGCGGCAGGAACGGCAGCAGCGCGGGCTGGTCGATCCAGCGGATCATCTCGTCGGCGTCCGCGAACGTCCGGTCGCGGTTCTGACCCACCACCGAGGCGCTCTCGAAACCCGCCGTGGTAATCTGCCGGGTATACACGTCAGCCGACGGCTGGTACCAGGGCCAAACGAACCCGTCGAAGCAGAAGGCGAACTCGTCGGCTCGCATCAACTCGCCGACCGTCTTCATGAACGTGGCGCAGTTTCCCTCGGCCATGAAGTTCACGCGCAGCCGGCCACCGGGCTTGAGCACGCCGTAGACCAGCCGCAGCAGCGCATCGTGGTCCAGCACCCAGTGCATCGCGGCGTTAGAAACGACCAAGTCGTAGCCTGGTTCGGCGTCGATCGACTCCATAGCGCCGTGCTGCCACGACAGGTTCGGCGCGTGGCGTTTCCGGGCGGTGTCGAGCATGCTGCCCGACGCGTCGAGCCCGACCACCGCCCCTTGTGGCACGCGCTCGGCGATCATCGCCGTCAAAGCCCCGTCGCCGCAGCCCAGGTCCAGCACACGCTCGTCGCCGCGCCAGTCGACCGAATCGACCATCGCCCGCCCCCACTCGTTCTGATGCCGCGAGCCCTGTCGGTACGCCTCGCCGTCGAAAATGAATTGACTCATCACGGCACTTCCCGCTCTGAAGTATTGCGTACGTCGCGCCACATCGTGACGTCGTCTTTGTACCGCCCGGGGCCGAACTTAGTGCGCTGGGGGAAACAGCCGATCTCGACGAAACCGACCTTGCGGAACAGCGCGATCGCGTGCGCATTGTCGGCGTAGACCATCAGTTGCAGCGCTTCGAGAGCGGCGTGCCGCTCCGCCCAATTGACCAAACGCAGCGTGATTTCATCATCGACGGGGATGATCAGACTCACGGCGTAACCCCTCGCGACTTCATACCGCCGAAGACCCCGAACCGTCCGTTTACGTGTAGGACATCCAGATCTGTGAGGCCAACCTCCCGCATCTTCTCCAGCTGCCACACCAGTGAACGCGGCGAATCTTCCTTGTCTACGTATGCCAGTACGTGGTCGCGGTAGCTCTTGTCGCGGATCGTTTCGAGGTAGTCGCCCCACCGTTCGCGTGCGAGCTTACGCACCGCGGGATGGTGTTGTTCAAGCGAATCGCTGATCCAGAGAACACCCCCGGGCTTCAAGCCACGGTGGATCGCGGAAAATACATCCATCCACTCCAACGCGTGACGAAGGTGATGCAGGCACTGCGCGGCGATCACGGCGTCAAATCGCTGAGCCTCATAAGCGAATTCGCGTACGTCGGCTTGGACCGCGTTCAACCGCACCCTGGGGAAAGACGCGGAGATCCGCTCGATGGCACGGTCCAGCATCGGCCGCGATAGATCGACCAGCGTCACCTGCTCCGGCGGCACCTCGTAACCCATCAGTAACCTGAGCGTGTAGTTACCCGCCCCGCACCCCAAGTCCAGTAAATGCTTTGCGTCCGGGACCGCCCGCTGCACCGCCTCCGCAACGAGTTCCAAATGCAACGGTGAATCCATCGCCGCCGACTGACCGGTTTCGAGGT
Source organism: Planctomycetota bacterium (assembly GCA_039033595.1). Taxonomy (GTDB): domain Bacteria; phylum Planctomycetota; class Phycisphaerae; order Phycisphaerales; family Phycisphaeraceae; genus Algisphaera. The sequence continues at coordinate 93,361 of JBCCCG010000015.1, forward strand.
TTGAGAACTGCTCGACGTCGCCGTCGAAACGTCGACGGATCTCTTCGACCGTGAACTTATCACGAAACGATTCTTCGGTGCCAAACACACTCACGATTTAGTCTCCGCTTTCGATACCGAAACGTCACGGTACATCACGACCGCGTCTTTGTAGTCTCCGGGGCCGAACTTCATGCGGCGGGGGATGCGTCCGGCCTCGGTGAAGCCGACACGTCGGTAGAGACACTGGGCCCGCTCGTTGTCGGCGTAGACTTCGAGTTGCAACAACTCCGTAACGGGGTGCGACTCGGCCCATTCGATCAACGCGTTCATCATCGCCGAGCCGAGTCCGACGCCGCGGAACTCGCGTCGCAGCGTCATACCGAGCAGGCTGACGTGGGCGAGGCGCGACCGGCGCATCCGGCTGACGTTGAGCGAGCCGACGACTCGCCGACCGGACTCAGCGATCATCCACAAGTCGCCGCGTGCCGCGTCTTGTTCGGAAAGCAGTTGGCGTTCCTGCTCGACGGTGTACGTGAACTCCTCAGGCGTCGTGCAGATGTACGGCGTCACCTCGGGCAGGATGTCGTGCATGTACGCCAGCACCGCCTCGGCGTCGTCTGGCACCGCCCGCCGTATACGCAGCTCTCGACCGTCCGATGTGGCGTGGAACCGCGGCGCGAACTCGGAGGCGGACCCGCTCACGGCTGCTCCGGTTTCTCGTGGAAGATCTCCACCCCGTTCTCGGTCATCGTGGTCGCTGCGACGGCGCGGTCCTCGGCGGTCTTGATGCGGTTGATCGCGCCGAGGTACGCGTTGGCCGCCGCCTCGATGACGTCGGTGGACACCCCCCGGCCGCGGACCTGCTTGCCGTGGTGGTTGAGCATGACGGTGGCCTCGCCCTGGGCGTCTTTGCCGCCGGTGATGGCACGGGTGGCGTAGTCTTCTAGTCTGGCCTCGACACCGGTGATGCGCTGGATCGCCGAGAAGATCGCGTCGAGCGGGCCGTCACCGGGCGCGGCGTCTTCCCTGATCTCCCCGGACGAATCGCGCATCACCACCGTCGCCATCGCGGTCTGGTCGCTGCTGCTGGTGACCTGGAAGCGCTCGAGCTTCCACAAGGCCCGCTCGCTTTCCAGCGTCTGATCCAGGATCGCCTCGATGTCTTCGTCGTAGACATCCTTTTTCTTGTCGGCCAACGCCTTGAACGCGTCGTACACGCGCTGCAGCGTTTCGTCGTCGACCGTGTAGCCCAAGGCCTTGATCCGATCGCCGAGCGCGTGCCGGCCCGAGTGCTTGCCCAACACCAGCTTCGACTCGGGCACGCCGATGGCCTGCGGGTCCATAATCTCGTAGGTGTTGCGGTTCTTGAGCATGCCGTCTTGGTGGATGCCGGATTCGTGAGCGAACGCGTTCTCGCCAACCACGGCTTTGTTACGCTGCACCTGCAACCCCGTCAGATTCGAGACCATGCGCGAGGTCGGGTAGATCTTGTTGGCCACGATGTTCGTGGTGAACCGCTCGTAGTAGTCGGCCCGCGTGCGCATCGCCATGACCAGTTCTTCGAGCGCGGCGTTGCCAGCGCGTTCGCCGATGCCGTTGACGGTGCACTCGATCTGACGGGCACCGTGCCGCATCGCCGACAGCGAGTTGGCCACGGCCAGCCCCAGGTCGTTGTGGCAGTGGCTGGACAGGTAGATACCGCGCTCGTCGATCATCGGCAGTTTTTCGCGAACGTAAGCGAAAATGTGGCCGTACTCGGCGGGCACGGCGTAGCCGACGGTGTCGGGGATGTTGATCGTCGTCGCGCCCGCCTCGATGACCGCGTGGGTGATCTCGACCAGCTTGTCCAACTCGGTCCGGCTGCCGTCTTCGGGGGAGAACTCGACGTCCTCCACGTACCCACGGGCCTGCTCGACGCTGCGCACCGACAGCTCGATGATCTGCTCGAACGCCTTCTTGAGCTTGTGCTCGCGGTGGATCTTACTGGTGGCACAGAACACGTGGATCCGCCCGCCGCCGGCCGTGCCGCAGCCCTTCACCGCTTCGCCGGCCCGGTCGATGTCGCGCGGCACGCAGCGCGCCAACCCGCAGACGATCGGTTTAGTCAGCTCCGACGCGATCGCCTTGACCGCGTCGAAATCGCCCTGACTCGTGATCGGAAAGCCGGCCTCGATCACATCGACGCCCAGCGCCTCAAGCTGGCGGGCGATCTCGAGCTTCTCGGCGTGGTTTAACGAGGCGCCGGGGGATTGCTCGCCGTCGCGGAGCGTGGTATCGAAGATGCGGATCGGGTTCATCGGTCGGGTCCTTTCGGGACGGGCGGTGCGGTCGACGGGGACCGCGGTTTATATTCTTTTCGGAAGCACAGACTTACGGGTGGACAACAAAAAACCCCGTCGGCTCGGGGCCAGACAGGGTCAGCAGCGGTTCGTGCGTTGCGGTATTCCCTATCTGGTCCAATCCATAAGCAGCAAGCCCGAGAGCTCAACGCCAATGATCAGGTAGGGGCGGGTTGCGTAACGCATGAGTACGGAAAGATATCCGCGTGGTGGCGGCGTGTCAACGAAAAAGAACGGTCCAACGCGGGCAGGCGTTGGCCGTTCTGGAGAAAGTGGGAGGGCGTTTAACGAGTGCTGCCGCGGGGGTCGCCGGCCCGTGGGTGGAGGTTGATTTCGCCGCCGCGGGGCGGGGCGACATCGGTTCAGGATCGGGCGGTTGGCGGGTACGCGGCAGAGGTTTCGTCATTGGCCCTGCCCCAAGGAAAAGCCCGGCTCATCGTCGAAGGTGCAGAGGTGCTCGGTCTTGACAAAGTCCAGCCCGTGGATGGCCAGTTTGTTGAGCAGTTGAATCACCTCGAGGTGCGTGATCGACGGCGGCGGGCCTGGAGCCGGCTCGGTCGCAGCCCGGCACACGAAACGGCAGCGCCAGTGATCGGTGCAGAACGTCTCGGGGAAGCCGGACGGCCAAACCTTCACGCCGCGATTGGTGATCATCTGCAGCTTCAGGCCGGTGGTGCTGGTGGCGTACTTGAGACGGGCGGCGAGCTTGACCGGGTCACGGCCCGGCTCGTCCCAATCAAAGAACACGTCGACGCCGACGAGCTTCTTCTCGGGTTTGGGTAACGGCCGGTCGGTGCGGAAAGTCACGTGTTCGGGCTCGACGTCCGACGCAGCGTAGCCGTAGCTCACGGGCTTGAGCGTCTGCGGCTTAAGCCCGAGCCGGCCGATCACGGCCGAGGCGAACTCGCTGGTGCCGACCTTGGCCTGGCTGACCTGCGGGTCGTAGAGATCGGGGGTGTGGGTGCCGTCCTCGATCGTCGCCAGCAGCGCGTTGTGGATGCGTGTCGCCGCGTCGGGCTTGCCGAGATAGACCAGCATCTGCACCGCCGCGAGCAGGAGGCCCGACGGGTTGGCCACGTTCTGTCCGGCGATGTCGGGCGCGCTACCGTGGATGGCCTCGAACATCGCGCACTGCTCGCCGATGTTCGACGTGCCGCAGAGCCCGACGCTGCCGGCGATCTGGGCGGCGATGTCGCTGATGATGTCGCCGTACAGGTTCGGCGTCACGATCACGTCGAACCGGCCCGGGTCGTCGGCCAGCATCGCGGCGCCGATGTCGATGATCCAGTGGTCGTGCTCGATCTCGGGGTACTCGGGAGCGATCTCGTTGAAGACCTGGTGGAACAGGCCGTCGGTCGCCTTCACCCAATGAATGGCAAAGGTTCTGCACCATCTTGAATTAGCATTTCCTTATACCAGGCTTGTTTTCTTTGAACATCTTGAAGCACCTCTTGAAATTCCAGGCTGAACTGATTCCAATGTTCGTTTCTGATCGTTCGTAAATCTGGAATTTGAGGTACTTGCTCTGGCACATTGGGTAAGAAAAAGTACCCAAAAGGAATAAACAGCTTTTTTGCCAGATGTTGAGCTTGCCGAAACGTCGGATGTTTTTCTCCCTCTTCCCAGGCTAGATATTTTGAAGTATCCACTTGCAGAGAACGGGCCAAGGCATCTGGCTCTATTGCCGCCCTTTGGCGAGCCCAAGAAAGGATTTCTCTATTGATGAATGCTTGTGCCATAGGAAATGAAGCCGTGGTTTAGCCTAACGTGATCTTTGATCTTAGGTTACGCCCAACATTTGAGTGTCAAAATAGGGATAGGAGTCCGGTTTCTCAAAATAGACTTTCATCGAGAAGAAACTTCAACATATCCTCCCTCACACTTTTCCCCTTCCCCCGACCCATACACCGTATTCTGAATCGCCCCTTGAAATGCCTTCCCATCTGCGCCTTTCAGTTCGTACAGGATTTCCATTACCCAGGTCGGTTGGAGGTCGGGCAGGTGGAGGAGGAGGAGGGTGCCATCTTCGCTGAGGTCGATTTGACTGATGTTGAGGCTCTGTTCGTTGTAGCGGTCGGAGCCGTAGTCACTGGTGCGTTTGAGGTCCCAGGTGTTGATTTGGAAGTTGGTGGGGTCAGTTGCGATGGTGGGGTCCAGGGCTTCGCTGAAGGTCAGGCGCATTCCGGTCGAGAGGGCTTCCAATTTGGTGGGGAGGTGAAGCGGTTTGCCCGTATAGCGCACCCGATAGAGGCCACCGACTTGGATCATCTGATTGGTGGCCCAGGCGGCCATGCCACAGACGTACATCTGCCCGTCGGTGGGGTTGAAACGGGCCCGCATGATCCCGGTGGGGAATTGCGGGACGGGCAGTTCGACCATGCCGCCCTGCTCTACGCCATCGACCATTTGGGGCATGACGTGGAAGATCTTGCCGTAGCCGTAGGAAAGGTTGAGCAAGCCACCATTGAGTGGTCCCCAACGATCTGATTCAGCCCAGACCAATTCTGCTGGCGAACGATCATACTTCATGTCGATCCAGGCCATGGGCTGTACCATGGCGGCATCCGAAGAATCTTCTGGTGCGCCATAGCCCCACATATTGCCATAAAAACCGCCTTGGGTGACCCGATTGATGCGATTCATCGGATTCCAGAAGCCCTGCTGATCGGTGACGTAGAAAGAGCCATCCGGATTGAGGCAGACGCCATTGGCGGCGCGGAAGCCATTGGCGAGGATTTTCGACTGTTTACCGTCTGCGCTGACTTGGATGAGGGTGCCGTGGCGAGGCACCAGGGATTTGCGGGCGTGGCGACCGCTTTTGGCATAGTAAAAATTCCCCGCCTCATCCGTCTGTAAGCCCATCGCAAATTCGTGATAGTGCTCCGTCACCTGATGGTCGCTGTTGAAGCTTTCGTAGAAATCGGTTTCCCCGTCTCCATTCAGGTCGCGCAGGATCACAATCTGGTCCCGGCAGCCCACATAGATGTCGCCATCTTTGATCTTGACCCCGAGGGGTTGAAAGAGTCCGGTGGCAATGCGGGTCCACCTCAGCATCCCGCTGTCCTGAGTGATGCCTTCGACTTGCCAGATTTCTCCGTCGATGGTCGAGACGATGGCCGTTTCTCCCCCTTCGACAAAATCAATGCCCGTCAACCGCACCCGACTCAGCCAGGGATTGTCTGGCAAGACCAGGACATCCACGGCATAGGCGGCCGTATCTGCGCCTTGAATGATGGGGCTTTGCAGCACTTCGGGATGTTGCGGGGGGCTGCCCTTGGTGAAGGGCCGCAAATCCAGGCCAGGCTCAGCGGAAGCGACCAAGGCCTCTACTTCTGCTTGGGGCCGCGCTGACAGGTAGAGGGCGAAGGCTCGTTTGGAACCGGGCCTTATCCTGGCAACCACATAGCCATCCTCTGTCGCCAAGCTCACCCCTTCTCCCTTTACGACCACCGAAGTCCCTGCCGGAGCTACTCGCAGCGTCAATTTTTGGCGGACCAAACGAAGATTCAAGGTCCGCGAAATGATGGGCGTTTCCCCTGCTTCGATCAAATCGTAGGTTTCCAAGACTTCTGCATTTCCGACCGTATAGGCGATCACCACCCGATCTTCGTAGCGGTATAAACCTTGGTAGTGGGCCCATGCTTGGGGAAGGGGGCCATATTGTCGGCCATCGCTGCCAAAGAAGCGGGGATCCTCGAAGCTGCCATTTTTGGGATTGGCCCAACCGGGCGTTACCGGATTGGCGAATTGCCGCTTGCCCACGGTGCGGGGATAGACGTTGTGCTGATCGTCCAGCAAGATGTCTTCCCAATCAATGAAGCCTTCTCCCGTCCAGGCCCCCACAAAGCGCAACAAATCATGATCAAACATCGCGAAGGTATTCCCCGCTGCCACGCCGCCTTCCCCTGGATCGAGCCGCATAGCGATGCCTTTGTAGGCGAAATTTACGTCCCTGTAATCCTCATGCGGCAGCGGAGCGGGCCCTCGGGAAATTACTTTCTCTGGATCGTCCTCATCGCTCATTTCGTAGCAGCGCATCAACCAGTTGCCATAGTCCAATTCCGCCCAAGGCCGGTAGGGCTGAGCGTCTGGGCCTTGGGCGTTTCCTTCGGGTAGGCTGTTCAAATAGTCGGGAGTTACTTCGAAATACTGCGCTGGATTGTGCTGCTTGATGAATTCATTTCGTAGGAAAGCGATCACCGCATATTTCTGGCTGGGCACCAATTGAAGCTGAGGCGGCATTTGGCCATGTCCCCGGCTGATGGTTTGGTACAAAGAATAGGGGTCGTTGCCATTTCGGAAGCTTTCGGCCCAAAATTTCTTGGAGTTAGGCAGCGAGCCTGGTGCCTCATGGTTGCCGTGGCAGCTGAAGCAATGCGTACGATAGATGGCTACCGCCCGATTGCGCAGCCCCCAGTCTTCGTCCCATTCCGCTTCTTGCCGGACAAAGGCCGCATGGTCGATGTTGACTTCATAATCGGCCAGCGCATTGGCAGGTAGGAGGTAGCTGAAGGCGCTGCGGTCGATGGCTTCATAGGTAGCTTCCTGACACGTAAATGCCAGAAACAGACAGGCAGCGGCCAGGGAGGTGAGCAGGTATTTCATTGGTAGGTAGTTGAGTAGTTGGGAAAGAAGGTACGCAGATTTTGGGGAGAATGGAACGAGGGGGAGGAAGCTGGGGGTAGGCCAGATGGCATCACAAAAAGAACATCCCAGTAAGTGGCAGTCGCGATGCGCCTGCTTTCTTTCTGTAGGGCATCTGTTTCTACCAAGCTGCGAATCGCTATGCGCTTCGTTTTTTGAGAGTTGGCTCGGCAGGCTTCAGCAAGCTCAGCACAGGCGATCAGCCCAAGTTTCCTTGTCGATAGACATTGCACCGGAGGGATGTCCATCTTGGTAGCAAATCGAAGAGAGAATATTTGGGAGTAGGCGCCTAGCGACTGCCATCTATACCAACCTCATCACATAGATTTGTAACATCTGACGTACATCTGAGGAAGTTTTCACAAAGCTGATTGTGAAGGACAGGATGTACAAGATTCACAATGCTGAAGGGCACAAGAATGAGCCCTTGAAGATTTTCTACACAAAATTCCCCGGCCACGACAAAGGATCGGTGTTCTGGAATTACGAAACCAAGACCTTCACGAAACACTTGCTCGTCTCAGATTTTGCCACGCTTGCTGATCGACCTCAACAAACTGAGAAGCTATTTGTACCCATTGGTCAGAATGGTCTGGAGCACCGAAGCGAATACCTTTGAAGGAGATGTCGCGCAACCATATGTCAATGGCAGCTATGCCGAGGTGTGGTTTCGGGAGTCGTCCATCGGAGCTGGTACCCCGATAATTCAGTGAGGATGGGGCTTTGCTTGATTTGCCTTCGGCTCCTCCGCTTGAAAAAGTTTCTCCCATTCCTCCTGTCCTTCGGCCCAGGCATCTTGGGCATACACGGATAGACTTGCTCATCTGGCTTCCAGAAATGCGGAAACCCCCTCTACCCATTTCGCTTCGTTGACTTGCAGGTAGTTTCCATGGTCCGCCTGGGGAAAGAGCAGCAAGTCCTTTTCTCCAGCGAGGTTGGCATAGATCTCATCGGTTTCCAATCGCTTGACTCGCCCGTCTAATTCCCCATACATCAGAAGAGTTGGCACGCGTACTTCTTTGCTGTATTCCGCTGGCTCAAGGCTGAATCCCCAAAACCCATTCTCGATGCCGCCCCAGAAGACCAATAGGTGCGCCGCGGGAAAAGGGGGAACGCCCAGTCGCTCAAAGCGATTTTTGGCGGTTTGCAACAAACTCCCAAACGGACATTCGATGATGGCCCCCTTGACTCCAGCGGCATCTTCTGACAAGGCTTTCAGAATTGCAGCGGCTCCCATCGAGGTTCCCATGAGGTAGATCTGTTCCCGTCCTTGGGCGATCAACTCATCCACGACCGCCCGAACATCCTGAGATTCTCGATAGCCAATGGTAGTGGTAGTACCAGATGAGCCGCCAGAACCCCGGAAATCGACCAGAATCGTGTGGTATCCTAGTTCTCTGATCAAAGCCGCTCGCTCCAACATGCTCGATTTTTCTCCGCTATACCCATGAAAGAGCAGGACAGTTCCTTTGGCGCTATCCGCCCGTATTTCCCAGGTTTCCAATTGTTCCTCCCCACTAGGGATTGTGTCAGTTTGAAAATCGGCCTGAGGAAGGCTTTGATTCACAGGGCGAGGATTCGAGATGCCGAAAAATAACACCCCCAATTTTTCCGCAAAACTCAGTTGGTTCGCCTGGGTTTTCGCCTCCTCCGTATCCGCAAAATGGGTAAAGCGATAGCCATGAAAGGCCGCGCTGGTATTCAGCAGGACAAAGCCAGCGATGGTGATTCTGAAAAGCCACTTTTTCATAGCGTGATAGCGTAAAGGTCCAACGAAAGGCGGGTGCTTATTTCCTACAGTCGCAAAAGCGCTTGGTTTTCAAGCCCTATTCCACATGAGACAAGTCTTCTCCTAAGCGTCGATCCTGATTGAGCCCATCAATGACGTGCATCTGGGCTTCGGAGAGAGTAAAGTCAAACACCTGCCCATTTTCGGCGATCCTGCTGGGAGACACCGATTTTGGAATCACGGCTATCCCCCGTTGAATCAACCACCGCAGCGCGACCTGAACGGCCGATTTGCCATGGGCTTTGCCAATTGCTACCAATTCAGGGATGGACAGCACCTCTCCCATCATGATGGGTCGCCAGGCTTCCAATTGAATCTGATACTGCTTGGCAAACTCATGCAGCGATCTCTGACTCAGATGCGGATGCACTTCAACCTGATTCAAGGCTGGCACGACCTTCCCATGAGTCATCAAGTCTTCCAATTGCTCCTCGTTGAAATTGCACACCCCGATCGCTCTGACTCTTTCCTCTGCATACAATGTTTCCAAGGCCCGATAGGTCTCTTTGAATTTGTGTTTGATGGGCCAGTGGATCAAATACAAGTCCACATAATCCGTTTGCAGGCGATTGAGGCTTTCTTCGAAGGAAGCCAAGGTCTTGTCATAGCCTTGCTCACTGTTCCACACCTTGGTGGTTAGGAAGATCTCGCTGCGGGAAAGGCTGCTTTGTTGGAGGGCTCGCCCCACGCCTTCTTCATTTCCATAGGCAGCAGCCGTGTCTATTTTTCGGTATCCGCTTTCCAGTGCTGCGAGAATGGCGCGTTCGACCTCTCCATCATTTTGGGCAAATAGCACGCCTAACCCAAGCGAGGGCATCTGCACACCATTGTTGAGGGGAAAGGTTTTTAGATTATTATGTGTCATGTTCTGGGAAATGGGGATTCATGAATTAGCCTTTACGAGAGGGCTACCAACAGGTTCTTTTCTGAATCATAGACGTTTTGCAGGGCCACATTTGGCTATAGAATGTCAAATTTTGCGTCGCCTGCCGCGGGCCATACTTTTTTGACGGCAAAAAAGTATGCAAAAAACCGTCGAAGCCCCAGCCCAATTCACAATCCGGCCCCCTTCCTCGGGCTTCGTGGCCAACCCGCCGTTGTGGTGACGGCTAGCGCCATGAAGAACCCATTCAGACGTTTGTCCAATGTTCTAAGTGATACTCAAAAAATAACTTGGACCTTTTCACTGGTTCTTTCTTCCCATCTCTTCGTCAAAAAAAGCCTCATTTGGACCCGAGAGTCG
>JBCCCG010000016.1:0-101137 GCA_039033595.1 Planctomycetota bacterium
CTCATCGGCGACTACAGCGACGACGACTTCGTCGGCCAGGCCGACCTCGACCTGGTGCTGGCCAACTTCGGCTCCACCACGCTGCCCGCCGGCTTCAACGCGGGCAACACCACCGTCGGCTCGTTCGACGGCCTGATCGGCCAGAACGAACTCGACGACGTGCTGGCCAACTTCGGCAACTCCGCCCCCGCCGCCACCGCGGTGCCCGAGCCCGCCAGCCTCGCGCTGCTGGGCCTCGGCGGACTCGTGCTGGCGGGTCGTCAGCGCCGTCAGGCCTGATCTTGTGTTTCCTCCCGTGTGCCCGGGTTAACGCCCGGGCCACACGGTTTTCGCCTTCGAATCAATCCGATCGATCTTGCTTATCCCCGCATCCTTTGTCCCCGCCGCGATTCCGGCCGAAATGGAGCCCCCTCAATGCAACCCGGTAAGTCCCGTCTCCAAGCGTTTACGCTCATCGAACTCTTGGTCGTCATCTCGATCATCGCCCTGCTCATCGGCATCCTGCTGCCTGCGCTCGGCGCGGCCCGCAAGACCGCCCGCAATGTCGCGTGCCTGAGCAATATACGGCAGCTCGGTGTCGCCAACGCGGCGTGGCTGTCCGACAACGACTACCGGGCTTACGAGCAACGCCCCATGGTGACGCTGTCGAGCGGCGGTTACATCGACCTGGAAGAAAACGATCAGATCGGTATCTGCCCCGAGACTCAAGTCGTCGATAATCAGACCGACGCCGCCTCGGCCGGTGCCCCTCCCGGGGCCGGAGCCGGTAACTGGTACGGGACCGCAACGCTTGCGTACGGAACCGGCGGCACCGGTTTTGTCGGTCTCGAGTCACGCGGCAGCTACTCATACAACGGGTGGTTGCTGAGCCGGGTCGGGGCCCAGAACACCGTGGTTGCGGGAGGGGTGGCGCCGGCACCCGACCCGTTCCAAGACTTCCGGTTCGGAAACTTCGACAATGTTCGCAGGACATCGGACACGCCTTTTGCGGCCGAGGGCGTCTGGATCATTACCGCCCCCCGTTCTATTCAAGACCCCCCAGCAGGTGTCTCGCCCGGTGTTTTCGGCAACCACCTCAAGTCGAATCCATTGGGGACCGGGAATATCAATACCAAGCGTAATTACGGATTTGCCGAGCTCTACATGGACCGGCACGGCACGACCAACAACATGGCGTTTGTTGACGGAAGCGCCCAGTCTGTTCAGATCAACGACATCTGGGATCTGAACTGGCACCGCAACTATGTTGATTCGATCACCAACCCCGGGTTTGAGTGAATATCACGGTCTTTGATTTTCCGTTTCTTACCCTTTCTTATATGGAGGATGCTTTGATGAAAACGAATCGTTTAGTTTGTTCCGCCGTGTTGGCGGGTTGTGCGGCCATGGTGGCCGGTGAGGTTTCGGCTCAGGTGCTGTACTCCGACACGTTCAGCCGGGTCACCGGCAGCGGCGACGGCAACGGCGACCCGAACGGCGCGGCCGACAATTTCTCGGATTGGGGCACCAACGACAACGGCCTGGGCGGCACGGTCAGCCAGGCCTGGGTCGCAGGCCCCAGCCGCGCCGGCGGCGGCCGCAATGCCGTGACCGATGGCGCTCTGGGTATTTCTCACGGCACGTCGAGCATCTTTGAGTTCGACGCCGCGGCGGCGTCGCCCGACGGCTTCACCGTCGCCCTGGACTTCAGCCGGTTTGTCGTCACTCCCGATCCCGGGCCGGGCGGCGGCGGCTACATCGCCTTCGGGCTGGGTGTCGATACGGGCTCGGTCCCGAACGACTTCACCGCGATCGGCGCGTCCGACTTCTCGGTGCTCTTCCAGCAGGCCAACAGCGGCAACGCGGCCAACGCCTCGGTCAACGTCGATAACGGCGCGTCCGTCCCGGCGGTCAACTTCAACTACGCCGACGACCCCGACGTCCCCCACACGCTCCTGCTCACCGTCCTCCCGCAAGTCTCGGGTGCCTACGGGGAGCTCGACCTGATCGACATCAACATCTTGGTTGACGGTCTGGTGTCGCAAGACTTTACCGTCACCGGCGGCACGGACTTCGGCACGTTCACCGTCAGCGCCAACAACTTCGACACGCGGTTCATCGACAACCTCGTCGTCACCGCCGTCCCCGAACCCGCCAGCCTCGTGCTGCTGGGCATGGGCGGTCTGATGATGGTCCGTCGTCGGGCCCGCTAACTTTCGCTCTGTTCTCGCTCATCGGCTTAACGGCCGATGAGCGTTTTTTACCGCTTCGTGGTCTGAGTTGGGTGGTGAAGCCCCGGGCACGATGACCGCTCCCGAAAAGCCGGTTTGGCGTGAACTTCCGTCTCTCACGAGCCCACGTCGACCTGAATACTGATCTTGCTGGCGAACCCTTCCGTGACCTCCGCTTTTTTTTCTCCGACCGATTTGTCTAGCTCAGGGAATGATCTATGTCTACGTCTGACCGCGGCTTTATCCGCCGCCACGCTTTGGCCTTATTCTCACTCTGGGCGGCGGTGTTGCCGATGAGCGCGGAGACGGTTTCGGCCGAAATCATCGAAGGCAACCCGGACTTTGCCCGCCAGGCCGAGCAAGACTCGACGGCGGTCGATACCGAGGTGTTGAGCCAGGAACCGGGCTTCGTCGGCGTGCTGCCCGAGGTGCGACTGACCCCGCGCGACGTCGAGGTCCCGGGGATGCCCGACAGCCGGCTGAGCCTCGACGGGGAGTGGAGCTTTGTCTTCGAGGTGCCCGAGGGTTTCGACGGCACCGCCGCGAGCGTGCCCGAATGGAACACGGTACAGATGCCCGGACACTTCGCGTTGCAGGGCTTCCCGCGGATGCACAAGGAATTCGGCATCCCGGTAGCCTATACCAAGACGTTTGAGGTCCCGGCGTCGTGGGCCGACCAACGGGTCGTGCTGCGTTTCGAAGGCGTCGACGGCTACACCAAGCTCTGGGTCAACGGCCGGAAGGTCGGCGAGAACGACATCGCCACGCTCCCGAGCGAGTACGACCTCACCGACTACGTCGAGGTCGGCGGCGTCAACGAACTGACGCTGACCATCGAGAAGTCGTTGGTCACCTACTGGTCGCGGCGAGAGCTGGGCGGCCTGACGCGGACGACCTACCTGCAGGCTCTGCCGACCGTCAACCTGGCCCGCCTGCACGTCGACACCGAACTCAACCACGACAATACCGCCGCCACGCTCAACGCCCGGGTCCGTGTCGCCAACCAGGGCGACGCCGCGCGGGCGGGTCTCAAGATGCGGTTCTCCTTGGAGGACCAGGCGGGCAACCCCCACCCGCTCCGGAAGAGCGAAGCCACGGTGCCGCTGCCCGCGATCGCGCCGGGGCAGACCCTGAGCTTCAAGGTGCCGCTGCACGTGGCGGGCTTCCGTACCTGGACCGCCGAGACCCCGAATCTCTACCGGCTGGTCGGCGAAATCGTCGAAGGCGGTAAAGACGCGCCGCCGATCATGTCGGCCCGTCAGCGCTTCGGCTTCCGCGAGGTCGCGGTCGTGGGGCACGAGATCCGCCTCAACGGTCGGCCGCTCAAACTCCGCGGCACCAACTACCACATCACCTACCCCGGCCTCAACGAGTCGGTGCCGCGCGACCTCTTGCGGCAGGACCTCGAGCTGTTCCGCGGGGCCAACCTCAACGTCTTGCGCTCCCGCCCGACGCCGATGATCGATTACGTCGAGTTGTGCGACGAGCTGGGGATGTACACCACGGTCGAGGCGATGATCACGCTGATGATGTACGACAAGGGGCCGTTCAAGGGGCACGGCGAAAACCCGGAGATCGCCGGGCCGTATCGGCATCACCTGGCGACGATGATCGAGAGCTACTACTCCAACCCGTCGGTGATCACGTGGGGCCTGGGCAACGAGTGCCCGTACTACGACTACTTCAAGACCGCGGCGATCGGGGCGCACGCGGCCGATCCGAGCCGGCCGTTGTTCTTCGGGTCCGACGCCCGGCTGGGCGTGGGCATCGCCTACATGGACATCAACGACGACCACTACCCCCGCAAGGGTTACAAAGACGGCGAAGCGCCGTTCCACGTGACCGGTTACACCGACGACCCGACGCGGATCGACGGCACCGGCTGGGAGTACCCCGACGACCGCCCGAACATCTTCACCGAGTGGCTGCACATGCACACCAACAACGGCAAGGAGATCGCGTTCGATCCGGGCGTCGACGACTACTGGGGCTACGCCGCGGCCACCCACGCCGAGCAGCTCTACCTGATCCCGCAGTTCGCCGGCGGCTTCCACTTCAAGGGCGCGCCCTACCGCGGCATCGTGGCGAGCCCGCAGTGGCGTGGGCTGTTCAGCGAGAACCGTCGGCCCAACGACACGTATTGGCACGTCCAGAAGTCGCATTCGCCGGTACGCATCGCCGAGACGGCCGGGGCGCTCGATCCGACCGGCTCGCAAGCCGTGTACCAGGTCGAGAACCGCAACGATTTCAGCAACCTCTCCGACATGACGTTTGCGTGGTCGCAGGGCCCCCACTCGGGCGAGGCCGAGGTCGATGTCACGGCCAAGCAAGCCGGCACGTTCGCTTTGCCGTTTGACCCGTCGGTCGACGCCCCGATCGAGTTGGTGATCAAGACCGCCTACGGACGGGTCGTGGACCGGTATCACCTGACCGTGGCGTCGGAAGACGCCGCGCCGGCGGCGGAGAGCGCCGCCGCCACAGGTAAGTTGGAGGTCGCCGAGTCCGACGGCAAGGTGCAGGTGGATCTGGGCGAGCAACGGTTCGTCTTCGACCAGGCCACCGGCAAGCTGCTCGGCGCAGCCGTGGGCGGTCAGCCCGTGCTCACGGGCTCTCCGGAACTGATGATCCTGCCGACGCAACTCAAGAATTTCAGGCAGCAGAAGGAGCTGACCCTGGTCAACCAGGCGAAGGGCTGGGAGACCACCGACGTCAAGGCCCAGAAGCGCGACGACAAGGTGGCGATGCGTTCTCGTGGCCGCTACGGCAACGCCGAGGGTGAGTTTGTGACGACGATCCACGCCGACGGCCGGGTCGAGATCGCCTACGACTTCGAGTGGACCAGCGACCTCGAGTTCAACGTGTTCAGCGCCGGCCTCCGGCTGCCGATCGACCCGGCGCTCGATCGCCTGGTCTGGAAGCGCGACCCGCAGTGGAGCGCCTACCCCGACCTGCACATCGGCCGGCCCGAGGGCATCGCCCCCGCCACGGGCGAGCCGTCGTACGCCGACATGCGGGCCGGGTACACCGAAGGCCGCAAGCCGTGGCCTTGGTCGCAGGACCTGATC
This sequence comes from Planctomycetota bacterium, assembly GCA_039033595.1. GTDB lineage: Bacteria > Planctomycetota > Phycisphaerae > Phycisphaerales > Phycisphaeraceae > Algisphaera. The sequence goes on from JBCCCG010000016.1 coordinate 5,276, forward strand.
TCCGGCGTCACCCGCGACTTCCGCAGCACGAAGTTCAACCTGATCCGCGGCGGGCTGTTCAACGAACAAGGAGTGGGTATCGAAGTTGACGGCACGGCCGACGACGATAAGAAGACGCACCTGCAAGCCGTGCCCTCCGGCGACAACCTCGACGGCAAGCTCGCCATCGAGGCCGGGGCCGACGGCGCCCTGCTCGGCTACGACCTGCAGGTGATGAATTTCCACAACGGCGGCACCGAGCCGCACCTGACCAAGTCGATCCGCTTCGAGGAGATCCACGTCGCGAAGGGCCAGAAGTTCGCCGGGACCGTGTCGTTCCGCCTGGAGACCGGCGAGTGACCAGTAGCCCCACGCCCGGATCGCGCCCCAACATCTTGTACATCCACAGCGACCAGCACCGCTGGGACTGCCTGGGGGCCCACGGCCACCCGCTGCTTCGCACGCCCCACCTCGACCGCCTCGCGGCGCAGGGCGTCGACTTCCAGCAGGCCTGCACGCCCACGCCGATCTGCACCCCGGCCCGGGCCTGCCTGCTCACCGGCAAGTGGCCGACGCAGCACGGCGTAACGAGCATCCCCCGGACCGAGATCTACCACCCGCTCGCCGAGGACCAGCCACTGCTCACCCGGCTGCTGCACGACGCGGGGTACCGCCAGGCGCACATCGGTAAGTGGCACGACGAAACCAAGGGCCAGCCCACCGGCTACGGCGTCGACTTCTTCCAGTGGGAAGAAGACGACTACGACGCCTGGCGGCTCGAACAGGGCCTGCCGCTGCGCGAGCGCAAGAACGGCTGGTTCGGCGAGGTCGACCCGACCACCACGATCGAGCAGACCCGCATCGCCTGGGGCGCCAACCACACGCTCGATCAGATGTCCCGGTTCACCAAAGAGGGCAAGCCGTGGTTTATCCGCTGGGACCCCAGCGAGCCGCACCTGCCCAACCTGATCGCGCCGGAGATGGAAGACTGGTACCCGGTCGGCGACATCGAGCCCTGGCCGAGCTTCCCCGATCCGCTCAACGACAAGCCCCCGATCCAGAAACAGCAACGCCGCACGTGGGGCACCGACGACTGGGGATGGGACAAGTGGGCGCCGATCGTGAGCCGGTACCTCGCGGAGATCGAGCTGATCGATCGGTACGTCGGACAGATGATGGGCCGTCTCGACGAGCTCGGGCAGGCCGAGAACACGCTGATCGTCTACAGCACCGACCACGGCGACCTCTGCGGCGGCCACGGCATGATGGACAAGCACTTCCAGTTGTACGACGACGTCGTGCGTGTGCCGCTGCTGATGCGCTTCCCCCAACAGCTGCCCGCGGGGCAGATCAACGAGGCATTCATCAGCCACGAGATCGACTTGGCCACGACGTTCCTCGCGGCCGCCGGTGTAGAGGTGCCCGAGTGCTTCGAGGGCGTCGACCTGTTGCCGGTCGGGCGCGGCGAGGCTGACACGGGCCGCCAAGACTGCTTCGTGCAGTACCAGGGCACGCAGTTCGGGCTCTACAGCCAGCGCATGATCCGCAACCGCGAATGGAAATACGTGTACAACCCGACGGCGCAAGACGAGCTGTACCACCTCGCGAGCGACCCGGCCGAGCTGGTCAACCTCGCCCAGCGCCCGGCCCACACCGACATGCTCATGCAGCTGCGCGGCCGAGCGGCCGAGTGGATGACGTCGATCGAGGACCCCCTGCTCAACGAATTCACGCGCCCGCATTTCTTCGTTCCCGGCGTCAAGATCTAAGCGGCGGCGGCCGTGCCGCGCCGCGGACGCTTGCATCCGAAACCGAAGGACATCGCCACCCGTTGCCCACGCTCCATCCGCCCAACCCCACCCGCGTGCAAAACACCACGCCGCGCGTTGACCGCAACGGCAACGTGATCGATTGCCACAACGGCTGCCTGCGCTACTTCGACGACGCGTTCTACCTCTACGGCACGAGCTACAGCGACACCAACAGGCTCACCCCCGCCAACCGCTGCGTGGCGTACCGTTCGGAAAATCTGGCGACATGGGAGCCGCTGGGCGAGGTGCTCGAAGCCCCGCTCGACGGCGTGGGGCACCGGCCGCAGGTGGTGTACAACGCGTACTCCGGGCTCTTCGTCCTGTGGTTCACCTGGATCCCCGCCGGGGGCGTAGAGCAGTTGGGCGTGGCGACGGCCGGGCAACCCGTCGGGCCCTTTGAGGTCATCAACCCCGACGTCCGCGTGGCCCGACCCAACCCCGGCAACCACAGCCTGTTCGTCGATCACGACGGGCAGGGCTACCTGATCTACACATCGATCCGGGGCGAAGACCGCGGGCCCTACGCCGGCAGCCACGGCATATCGGTCGAAAAGCTCATGCCCGACTTCACGGCCTCGACGCTGTGCAACGGCGGCATCTTCTCCGCGGACGTCGAAGCGCCCGCGATGTTCATCTTCGAAGACCGCTACTACTGCATCTTCGGCAAAACCTGTAACTTCGACTCCGCCGGCACCTCGGCCGAGGTCTACCGCAGCGGGGGGCCGCTGGGGCCGTGGAAGAAGCTGACCGACATCAACCGCAACCGGCACGGCGAGCTGGTCGTCGCCGCCCGGCAGACCGATATCACCGCCCTGCCCGGCCGTGTCGAGCCACTGCTGGTGTGGATCGCCGACCGCTGGGGCAGTGCCCCGGACGGCATCAAGGGCCACGACCTGCAACACTGGGAGCCCCTGTCGTTCGACGACGCCGGCCACCCCCAGCCGTTGCGTGATCTCGACACTTGGGATTATGCTCTGCCCTGACCGCTTTGCCTCGCCCCCTCTGCCTCTCCGGAATTGATCTATGTCACAAGCCCCCACCGAGCCCGCCGCCCCACCCGCCCAGTCGAACGAACAGATCGGTCGGGGTACGAAGATCGCCGCCGGCACGGGCGAAGCGGTGATCAACATCGGCATCAACATGCCGAAGAACTTTGGCTTCATCATCTACAACCTGGTGATGGGCGTTGACGCCGTCCTCCTGGGCATCGTGCTCGCGATCCCCCGGCTTTGGGACGGGCTCATCGATCCGATCATGGGCAACATCTCCGACAACACCCGCAGCAAGTGGGGGCGACGCAAGCCGTACATGCTGGTCGGCGGCGTCATGAGCGCGGTGGGTCTGGCTTTGATCTGTATCCCCCCCACCTTCATGAAGGAGATGTTCAGCGACGACGTCATGCGAGGGTTTTCGCTGTTCGGCGACCGCGTGTCGCTGTACTTCTCGACGCTCGACTGGATGGCGGCGCTCTATTTCGTCTTCATCAGCCTGACGTTCTACACGTTCCTGACCGTCTTCTCCGTGCCTTACGGCGCACTCACGATGGAGATGACCCGCGACTACCACGAGCGCACGCGGATCATGTCGTTCCGCACGACCTTCACCTACATCTCCAGCATCACGTTCGGCTGGATCCTCTACGCCACGAAAGCGGACTGGTTTGTCGAGCTCGCCCGGGAAAACGGCGCCGTCGATCCCGTAAAGACCGGCGAGATCTACGGGACCTGGGCCGTGGGTGGCGTCATGGCGGTGTTCCTGCTGGTCGCGGCGATGGTCCCGACGCTTTTTGTCAAAGAAGGATCGGCACAGATCGCGAAGAAGCAAGAGAAGGTTCCCATCCTCAAGGGCCTGAAAGACACGCTGAGCATCCCGGCGTTTGTGCTGATCATCGCGGCGTACACGCTGGCGTTCTTCGGGATCATCATGGTGATCCACCTGGGCGTGTACATCGCGATCTACCACGTCCACGGCGGCGGCGAGGCCGGCAAGAAAGACGGCTACCTGGCGATGAGTTACGCCCAGACGGTCGCGCCGTTTGTCGGGCTGTTCACCGTGTTCATGCTCAACCGCCTCAGCGGCAAGATCGAAAAGAAGCACGCCTGGGCCGGGTGTATGTGCATCTCGCTCGTGGGGGCGGTGCTGGCGTGGTTCCTGTTCAGCCCCGACGTGGCCTTCTACCGCCGCGACGTGACCGTGCCGCTGATCGGCTGGGAACTGGACTTGTACCTGCACCCCCTGATCATCGCGTTCGTCATGCTCTTCCCTGGGCTGGGCGCGACGCTGGTCATGAGTTACTCCATGATGGCCGACGTCTGCGACCTGGACGAGATGAATACGGGCAAACGCCGCGAGGGCATGTTCTGGGCCGTGTTCAACTGGGTGCAGAAGTCCGCCCTGTCGATCTCATTGCTGTTCACCGGCTTCACGCTCTGGTTCGCCGGCTTCAACGAAGACGAGTCGGTGCAGACCCAGGCCACCGTCGACTCGATGCGTAAGTGGTTCACATTCACGATGTGCAGCACCTTCGCGGTGGCGATCGTTTTGGTGTTGCTGATCCCGCTCAGCGGCAAGCGGATGACCGCGGTGCGGGCCGAGCTCGAAAAACGCCACGCGACCGCTTCCTGAGACACGGCACGCGGCCGACGCGTCCCGCGTCCGATCGCTCGATCTCGCGATGGGGGTAGAATCAGCGCGTCCCCCGACCCGGCCGAAGGCACCTGTGTAATCCGTCGGCCGGGTCGCCCGGAGCCCCGCCATGTCCGCGCCGCCCAACATCCTCCTGCTCTACACCGACCAGCAGCGCTTCGACGCGCTCGGCTGCGCCGGCAACCCCGAGATCCTCACGCCCAACCTCGACCGCCTCGCCGCCGACGGCACACGCTTCTCCCACCACTTCGTACAGCACCCCTTCTGCATGCCCTCACGGGTCAGCATGCTGACCGGCCGCTACCCGAGCAACCTGCACATCACCGAGATGGCGGTGCCCGTGCCCGAGGACACGGTGACGCTGCCGGGGCTGCTCCGCCAAGGAGGCTACCGCACGGCCAACGTCGGCAAGCTCCACTTCCTGCCCCACAGCAACCGCGACCACCGCGACCCGCACCCGAGCTACGGCTTCGACCACCTCGAGATCAGCGACGAGCCCGGGCCCTACGACGACGCCTACCGGGCCTACATCGCCCGCACCCGACCCGATCAGCTCGACGCGATCAGCCGACACGTCTGCCCGCCCGCCGCGTCCACCTGGCGCGAGCAGGTCACGTTCCGTGACACCGTGCCGCACGACCTGGTCGCCGAGTGCTGGACCACCACCCCCTTCGTCGGCGACGACGACGCCACGCACACCGCCTTCGTCGGGCAACGCACGATCGATCTGCTCAGGCAAGCCGGCCCTTCGGAGGCTGCACCGCCGTTCTTCACCGTTGCCGGCTTCTACAGCCCCCACTCGCCTTTGTTTGCGCCGCAGCGTTTCCTGGACCTCTACGACCCCGCGAAGCTCACGCTGCACGCGATGCCCGACGACGTCCGCGCCAAAGCCGACGCCGCGGGCTACGACGAAGCGACGCTACGCCAAGCGATGCACGGCTACTACGCCATGGTCAGCGAGGTCGATCACTGGGTCGGCCGCATCCTCGACACGCTCGACGACACCGGCCTGGCCGACAACACCGTCGTCGCGTTCACCGCCGACCACGGCGAGTTCCTCGGCGAGTTCCTGCGGTGGGGCAAGGGCTACCCCGGCCCGGACTGCGTCTCGCGGGTGCCGTTGTTGATCCGCGCGCCCGGGATGCCGAGCGGCCAAACCTGCGACGCGCTGGTCGAAGCCGTGGACATCACGCCGACGCTGCTGCGGCTCGCGGGCGTGACGATCCCCGAACACGTCGACGGCTCGCCGTTGGTCGACGCGCTGGCCGGCCGTGACTTCGCCAGCAAGCGGGGCGTGCTCATGGAGGACAGCCAGTGCGAAGGCGGCTGGCGCTCGTGGCGCACCGCCACCCACCGCTACGTCCTGCACCGCGACGGCGTCGAACACCTCTTCGACCTCGCCGCCGAGCACGGCGAATACCGCAACGTCGCCGACGACCCCGCCCACCGCGACGCCCTGCTCGATCACCGCCACGGCCTGGCGACCAAGATGATCGACGCCTACCACCCGACGCCCCGGTCGTGGTGCTACTGACCGAACCAGCGCCGAGCCGGGCTCACTCGCCCGAGCCCCCGCCGTCGCCCCGCCGACCGAACTCCCCGAAGGGGTGCGGGGTCTGCCGGATGTAGGCGGCCAGCCGACGCTTCATGTGCGCCAGCGCCTCGGCGTACGCCGGGTCCGCGGCGACGTTGACCTGTTCGTCGGGGTCGCGGGTCAGGTCGTAGAGCTGGTCGTCGTCGAAATAGGCGGGGAACAGCAGGTCTTTGCGGTAGCGGACGATGTCGCCGTCCGGGTCGCCGAAGAACGCGAAGGTTCCCTCCTGGTTGATGCGCCGGCGGTTCTCGGGGGTGAGGTTCTGCGCGATGCGGTCCGGGAACCGGGTGGCGATGTACTTGAACTCCGGGGTCACGACGCCGCGGGTGTAGGTCACTTCCATGAACGCGTCTTCCCGCACCGCCGCGGCGCGGCCGTCGAGCAGCGGCGCGAAGCTCACGATCTGCAGCCGCGCATCGTCCGTGGGCCTGCCGGTGAGCTCGAGCAGCGTCGGCAGCAGATCGATCAGGCTGACCAGCGCGTCGATCTCGGTGTCGGGCTGGATGTGGCCCGGCCAACGCATCATCAGCGGCACCCGGCCGCCGTTGAGCACGAACTTGCCCCGGCGGTCGTGGTCGCTGACGAATACGATCAGCGTGTCGTCGAGCGTGCCGCGGGCTTCGAGTTCGTCGAGCACCCGCCCCAGCGCGTCGTCGAGCCAGAGCACGCCGGCGGTCTCGCTCTCGGCTTCCCACGTGTCAAACGGGCCGTACTACGCGGTGCGTTGCTTGAGGTTTCCGTAGCCCGGCAAGGTCTCGACGTGCCCGTCGCGGTAGCCCACGAGCGTGGCCCGCGGGTCGGCGTTGAGCGAGTCCATGGCGTTGGGCGGGTGGGGGATCGCCGTGCCGTGGAAGAGGAACCAGGGGCGCTCGTCGCGCTCCGGACGCTCGAACATGTCGAGGTTTCCTGCGTGAGCCAGTGCTGGTGGTGGCCCATCAGCCGGTGGGAGACCGGCATCACCAGCACGTTGTTGACGTAGATCGCCGTGGCGTCATCGAAGCCGCCGAAGCGCTTGATGTAGTCGCTGCGGATCACCGCGTTCTTGGCGACCTGCTCGACGTAGTCCAGATCTCCCGGCCAGGAACGCGACGGGACGTAGAGAGCTGTTCGGGCTCGCCGATGTGCCACTTGCCGACGAATCCGGCTTGGAATCCCTGGTTCTGAAAGGCTTTTCCGATCGCCGGGTCGTCCTCGGCGATGAAGGTTTTCCACCGGATCGACGCCGGCTCGCCGGCGGGCGTCCGCCGCGCGACCGACGCAGCGGTAGACGGGTAGCACCCCGTGAGGATCGAGCACCGGCTGGGCGTGCACACCGACGCGGCGGGGTAAGCCCGGGTGAAGCGCACGCCCTCGCGGGCGATCCGGTCGATGTGAGGCGTCGCAAGCCGCCCGCCGTAACACCCAAAGTCCTGCATCTCCGCGTCGTCGGCGATGATGAACAGTACGTTCGGCGGCATCTCCGCAGCGCCACCCGCCACCGCGGTCTCGGCTTTGAGCCAGGGGCACCCCACGAGGGCCGCCACAACCGCGAAGGTGTTGAACCAGGGCTTGATGTTCATAGCGATAAGCATCCAGCTTGCGCAGGAGTAGAAAAAGCAAAGCTTACCCTGTCCAAGTAATCAGACCCTTACCCACTGCGACGCATATCCAGCCAACGCCGACGCTCGACGAAACAGCGACGTTCCTCAAACAAACCCTCGTGTCCGGCCCTAAACCCGTCAAAGCAGTGCGGGCCGCCTCCGCCGCCTGCTCCATGCCTTCCGCGGCCCGGAGCCACAATTCTTCGTTAGACGTATGTGCTTGCGCGTTTGAAGAACAAGACGCACGATCATCGTTGAATCAGGATCGATTAAGCTATGCTTTCACACCTTGCCCCCGGGGGTTCACATGACCAAACATACCACCATCTGGGAAGACACCGGCTTCCTTGATGAGTTCAGCCGCATGAACCAGACGATGGGAGACCGTCAGTTCTGCTTCTTCCTCGGCTCGGGCGCGTCCGTCACGTCGGGGATACCCGCCGGCGGCGAACTCGCTTGGCGTTGGCTTCACGACCTGTATCGCCTAGCCAACGGCAAGCCAGCTGAAGACGACGAAGCGCTCAAAGCGTGGGCGACTCCCGAACACCTCGGGATCGGAGGTTTCGACATCGAGCGGGCCGCCACTTTCTACGGCCAGCTCTACCGCGCCCGTTTCCGGGCCGACCCCAGCTCGGCGTACGCTTACCTCGAAGACCTGATGGGCGGCAAGCAGCCGGGCTTCGGCTACTCCGTGCTCGCGCAGGTCCTCGCCGAGACCCGCCACAAGGTGGTCATCACTACCAACTTCGACAACCTTGCTTCGGACGCGCTGTCGATCTATACCCAGACCACCCCGCTGATCTGCGGCCACGAGGCGCTCGCGGGTTTTGCGCAGACGCGTCTGCGACGCCCGCTGATCGCCAAGATCCACCGCGATCTGCTGCTGTCGCCCCAAAACGCCGACGACGAGATCGACAAGCTCCCCGAGCCGTGGCAAACCGCCTTGGCCCGCCTGCTCACCCACTTCACGCCGATCTTCATCGGTTACGGCGGCAACGACCCGAGCGTGATGAACTTCCTCGCCTCCCTCGACCCCGGCCGGATCGAGGGCGGGGTGTACTGGGTCTACCGCCGCACGAAGGGCGCTGAGCAGCCCTACCCCGACGCCGCGGTCGAACTCGTCCGCAACCACGGAGGGGCCCTCGTGGCCGCGACCGGCTTCGACGAACTCATGTTCCTGCTACACCAACGCCTGGAACTCGATTTCCTGGACGACCATGTGGAGCAGGTCGCCCACCAACGGGCCGACGATTACCGCAAGCAGCGCGACGCGTTGGTCAAAGGCGTACGGGACTCGCCCGAAGACGACCAAAAAGCCGAAAAGGCCGCCATCCGCCGGATCACGGATACGCCCAAGACTTGGTGGGAATGGGAACTCAAGGCCCAGTCCGAGTCTGATCCCGAAAAATGCACGCAGGTTTATCGCGACGCGATCCGGGCCATGCCCGAGTCCGCCGAGTTGATCGGCAACTTCGCTCTCTTTACCCATGAAGTACGTAAAGATTACGCCGAGGCAGAGCGCCTCTACCAACGCGCGTTGGAACTCGAACCCGATATTGCAACCAACATCGGCAACTTCGCTCTCTTTACCCATGAAGTACGTAAAGATTACGCCGAGGCAGAGCGTCTCTACCAACGCGCGTTGGAGATAGACCCCAAAAACGCGGCACATACCAATAATCTAGCCGTCTTATTGGAGCAGACACGTAAGGATTACGAAAGAACCGAGCGGTTGTACCGCCGTTCGTTGGAGTTGGACCCTGAGCATGCGCATAACACCGGCAACTTCGCCGGTTTTCTGCTGTCCCGACACAGATGGGAAGAGGCGGAGGCGATGATCGAGAAGGCGTGGACACTGGATGTCGAACGGGATTCGCAGAGTACGGGTGATCGGCTCATATGTGGGTTATTGCTAGACGCCCGTTCAGGCCGCGCGGTACAGCCTGTTCTCGGCCGTCTGAAGACACTGATTGGGCAGACCTTCATGCGGGGCATAGGGTGGTCGCTTGACGCCCAGTTCGAGGCGGTGGCAGACACTATTGATGCGGACGACCTTGCGTTCTACCGCAAGATCGCGGACGCGGTGCTCGACGAAGAAAAGGTCGCGGCGTTGGAGGCGGACCCGCGGTGGAGGCAGATCGAGCCGGTGGCTCTGGACGGGCCGCGGCGTTGACGCGACGGGGTATAGCGGTGTTTGTTTGAGCTTCACCCCGGCTCGATGAAATCGATCTCGCCGCAGTCGGGCAGCAGGCCGGCGGTGATGCCTTCCCGGATCAGCTGTCGTACGGCTTGCCGACCCTTCTCGCCGTAGTCGAGGGTCCAGTCGTTGACGTACATGCCGACGAATTTGTCGGCCAGATCGGCGCCCATGTCCCGGGCGTAGTTGAGCGCGAAGTCGACGGAGGCTTCGCGGTGTTCGAGGGCGTACTCGATGCTGTCGAGCAGGATGCGGCAGATGGTGCCGGCCTCGCCGCTCTCGACGAGGTCGCGGCGGATGGCGTTGGCACCGAGCGGCAGCGGGAGGTTGCGCGACTGGGTCCACCAGGTGCCGAGGTCGACGAGTTTATCCAGGCCGTTGTTCTGGTAGGTAATCTGGCCCTCGTGGATGATGAGGCCGGCGTCGTAGGTGCCCGCTTCGACGCCCTGGAGGATCTCGTCGAACATGACGTTTTCGTATTGAAGGTCGTTCTTCGACAAGCCGTATTCGGCGAGCAGGAGCTGGCAACTCAGCCAAGCGGTGGTGCGTTCGCCGGGGATCGCGAGCTTGGCGCCCTTGAGGTCTTTGACGTCTTTGAATCTCCCGGGGGGCGCGACGATCATGGGGCCGTAGTTGTCGCCCATGGAGCTGCCGCAGGAGGTCATCGCGTAACGGTCGGCGACGTGGGGGTACTGGTGGATGCTGAAGGCGGTGATCTCAAGTTCGCCTTTCTCGCTGCGTTCGTTGAGCGACTGGATGTCTTCGAGCACGTGGACAAAGTCGTAACCGCGGGTGTCGATCTTGGGGGTGAGCACGTCGCCGTTGGGCGCGGTGAAGTTGGCCAGGGGGTACCACATGAACGCGTCGTCGGGGTCGGGCGAGTGGCCGATGCGGAGGGTCTTGGTTTGGGTGGGCGAGGTGGTCATACCCGGAGTTTAGCCATTTGCGGGTGGCGCGGCCGAGGTTTGGAAAGCGAGCGCTCGCGCGGCGGGTGTCAGCGGTTGGTCCCTGCAACCCCAAGCCATCGGCCGCTAGATCACGGGGCGAGGGGGGTGTCTCCGGGTGTCCGGGCGGAGCCCTGACCGACCGCCGCGAGAGCGACGCCACGCCCGGATTCCTTGCCGTATCTCCGGGCGTGACCCACCGCCCTTTTGGCGTGATTGGCATTCGGCTACACTGTGGGCCTACAGCCCTTTCAATCCTTTCGGTTAATGCGGGACCAACCGGAGTCGACGGAACGACCCATGGCCGGCAAAAAAAAGTACGCGAAGCTCAACGGCGGGTGGCCGAACTACCGCAGCCCGCACCGTCGCCGCGCCGACGCCGAGGCCCACGCCGACCAGGCGCCGCCGCCGCCGGTGATCGACCACGACCTAGTGCCCGACGGGGCGATCGCGACCGTCGAGACGCAGACCGGGATGCTCGCGCTGATCGACGAGTTGCGCGACGCCGGACGCTTCGGCTACGATACGGAGTTCATCGGCGAAGAGACGTTCTACTCGCGCTTCTGCGTGATCCAGGTCTCGACGCCCGGGAAGATCACGCTGGTGGATTGCCTAGCCGAGGGGATCGATCTGCTTCCGTTCTGGGAGCTGCTGGCCGACCCGGCGGTGGAGGTGATCGTGCACGCGGGGCTGCAGGACCTCGAGCCGGTGCAGCGCCTGACGGGCAAGCCGCCGGCAAAAGTGTTTGACACGCAGATCGCCGCGGCGTTCGTCGGCCAGCCGTACCCGGTGTCGCTGACGAACCTGTGCTTGAATCTGTTAGAAGCGGACTTGGGCAAGAGCAGCAAGTTCAGCCAGTGGGACCGCCGGCCGCTGACCGAAACGCAGAAGGCGTACGCCGCGAACGACGTGCGTTACCTGCTGCTGCTGCGGCAGCGTGTGGGTGAGAAGCTGGACGAGCTCGGGCACACGGACAAGGCGTGGGCCGAGTGCGAGGTCTTCGCCGACCCCGCGGCGTACCGGGTCAAGCCGTTGGAGATGAAACTCAAGGCTAAGGGCAGCGGGACGCTGCGCCGCAAGGAACAGGCGGTCGCCAACGCGTTGTTGTTGTGGCGGGCGAAGGAGGCCGAGGCGCGGGACCTGCCGATGCGGACGCTGCTGGAGGACCACCTGCTGGTCGATTTGGCGCGGCACCCGGTGGCGGACGCGGCCGAGGTCCGTTCGCGGAAGGGCATGCCTTGGCCGGTGAAGGAGGCGTACGCGGACAAGCTGGTAGAACTCACGGCCGAGGCGTTGGCCGGGCCGTTGCCCAAGCGGCGCAAGAGCTTCAAGCCGCTGAGCGACGCGGCGCTGGCCCGGCTCGATGCGCTGTGGGCCGCGGCGAAGGCGCACTGCGAGGCGGCATCGATCGCCCCGTCGATCGTGTTCACCAAGCGCGAGCTCACGGGCTGGGTGCGGGCCCAGGACAAGGGCAAGGAACCGCCGGCGTCGCGGATGAGTGAGGGGTGGCGGAGCGAACTGCTCGGGCCGGTGTTGAACCATGGCGATCGGGTTTGAGTGTGCGGCGTAGGCGAGGGGCGTGATTCAGGGGCGCTGGCTGCGGGTGGGACGAGCGTCACGGCTTCCCGCAAGTGGGACTCGGCCCACGGGAGCGGGGCCGGCCTTGATATATTGGCGGCATGGACATCTTGCTCAACCTTACGGGCACACTCGCACAGTCTTCGGGACCAGACTCGCCGTTCGGGCTGTTGTTCTTGCCGATCTTTTTGTTTGCGTTGTTGATCGGGGTCGCGTCGCTGGCGCTGTGGGTCTGGATGCTGGTGGACTGCGCCCGGCGGGAATTCGACGGGCCTAACGACAAGGTCGTGTGGATCCTGGTCATCGTGTTGGTCGGGGCGTTGGGGGCGTTGATCTACTTCTTCGTCGGCCGGCCGCGCGGGCGGTTGGTGTAGGGCCGCCGGTCCGCGGCTCGGTCAATTAAACGGGATGATCAAGTCGAACAGACCCTCGAGGGGGCCCCGTTGTTCTTCGGGTGTTGAGGCGTCTCCGTCCGGGGCGTCCGTGTCGTCGTCGGTGGCTTGGGCCTCGGGCCGAGGCCGCGGCTTGAGGTCGGGCTGCCAGTCGTCGGCGTCTTCCGGGGGCATGTCGGCGAGGTCGAAGACGGTGTCGGCCGCGGCGGTCGACCCGGGCTCGTCGGGGCTGGCCAGGTCGATGCTGATGTCGAGCGCGGTGTTGAGCCGGGGGAACTCGATGGCGTAGCCCTCGAGGCCGAGGCTGACGCGGCTGATATCGGCCCGGGCGCGTTGGCTGTGCCAGAACGCGGTGTTCTCGCGGATCAGGTGGGCGTAGGGCCGGTCGACCTCGACGATGATGAGCACGGCCGTGCCGTCCTGGGGCAGGCGGAGGCTGACGACGCGACCGACCTCGACGCCGCGGTAGCGAAGCGGGGTACCCGGGTCGACGGCGCCGCGGTCGTTGGCGCGGAGGATGAGCCGCAACCCGCCGGTCATGCCCGCGTCGGCGGGCGGGCCGGCGAGGCCCTCGAACTCCCGGGCCGGGGACTCGACGCCGGGGCGGAACTCGATCGACGGCCCGGCGAGCAACGACTCAACGTCGCTGACGTTGGTCAGCCCCAGCCGGGGCCGGACGATCCACCAGTCGCTGTCGGCGGTTGCCAGCCGGAGGCCCGAGGGTTCGAGCCGCATCCGCACGGTCGCGCCCCGACCGCCGGGGTGCAACTCGACGCCGGTCACGCTGCCGACCTCGACCCCGCGGCACAGCACCGGGGTCTGGAAGGCCTTGATGCCCGAGGCGTCCTGGACCTCGAGGGTCACGTTGGCCTGCTTCTGCTGGTAGGCCCAATAGGCGAAGTACACCAGCAAGCCCAGCCCGACGATCGGCAGGACCCAGCCCAGCGACACGCGCCGGCGGCGCACGGGCGTGGCGGCGGGCAGCGACGGGGCGTCGGGGGGGGCGGGGTCATTCATTGCGGTGCGTCTCCGTGCGGGTCCAGAATAGCTTGGGGTTGAGTTCCTCGGCCGCGATGATGGTGATCAGCACGACCGCGAGAAACGCGATCGCCCCGGGCTTGGGGTCGACCGACGCGAGGCTGCCGAGCTGCACCAGGCCGATGAGCAACGCGACCACGAACATGTCGACCATCGACCACCGGCCGATGGTCGCGATAAACCGGTGGACCTTGGCCATACGGCGGGCGGTCGCGCACCGCCGGGGGTGGCGCCACAGCACAAGCGCGGCGATGATGAGCACCTTGAGGATCGGCACGCACAGGCTGGCGAGGAACACCAACGCCGCGAGGCCCGGCGAACCCTCGTGGTACAGCAGCTTGATGCCCTCCCACACCGTCGCGGGCTCGGGCGGGCCGAGCTTGGCGATGCGCATGATCGGCACGAAGTTGGCAGGGATCAGCAGCAGCATCGCGATGACCAGCAGCACGACGCACCGCCGCAGCGCCGCGTGTTCGCACTCGTGTAGCGCCGCGTGGCAGCGGGTACACGAGAGGTCGCACGACGCTCCGACGTGCGGCACGCGCTGCACCAGGCCGCAGGTCTGGCAGCCGATGAGCGCGGCGCCCTCGCCGTCGGGATGCGGCTCGCGGCAGGCGGCGGTGTGGCCCGGGGCGTGGTCGACGCGGCAGGTGTCGGTCACCCGGCCCGCGGGCTGCAGTTCTTCCCAGAGGCGCGAGAGCTTCACCCGCCGGCCGATGGCGATCCACACGCCCAGCGCCGCGAGGTACACGTAGAAGCCCCGGCCGAACGCGATCGCCCCGTCGTGCGCCAGCTTGCCGTGGGTCACGAAAACCCCGAGGATGAACACCTCCAGCATCACCCACGGCCGCAGCTTCTGCATCACCCGCAGCGTCGCCGCCGTGCCGGGCCCCCGCGCCCCCGACGCCAGGCCCGCGAGCACGTAGAGCATCCCCAGCCCCCACAGCACCGGCGCGATCAACGCGCAGAACAGCACCGATACGCCCACGAACGTCGAACCCAGCCGGATTACTTCCAACGGCCCGTCGCTCACCGCGACGCGGTTCGTGCCGCCGGCAAACGTAAACGACATAAACATGTCCTGCACCACCACCGTGAACAGCCCGAGCATCAACAGCACCCAGAACACCGCCTCCCACGGCCCGGCCGTGTCGCGGTGCAACATCGTGAACCCGCAACGCGTGCACCGCCACTTGCCTCGCACCCGGCCGGCGGTGTCGGGCAGTTTCTGAATGAGTCCGCAGCTGGTGCAGGTGTGGGCGATCGGCAACTCAAACCCTTCGAGGTGACGCGCGGTTGGAGACACGCCCCATGAGTATAAGGGGCCGACGCCGCGGCGGTGCACCGTGGCAAGCGTCTCCGCCTGCCCAGGCGTCCGGCATCGTCTCGACGTCGCTTCACCGGCGCAAAAAAAGACCCGGCCGGTCGGCCGGGCCGGGATTGCACGGTAGAGGGCGGCGCTACAGCCCGAACGCTTCGGCAAACCGCGCCGGGTCGTAGTACTCGCGGAACAGCTTGATCTTGCCGGCTTCGACGTGGAACAGCCCGCCGTAGCGCTGGTCGTACACGCGGTCGGTGAGCGTGACGTGGGTGACGCCGCGGAACTCGGCGAAGACCACGTTCGGGTCGAGCGTGGGGTAGAAGACCAGCTCGTCGGTGAAGTTCGCGTCGCCGGTGTTTTTCGGCCAATCGGCGTAAAGCGCGACCAGGTTTGCGCGGCCCGCGACGCGCTTGGGGTGGCCCGGAGGGCTGTAGGGCATCTCCTGCACCGCGTCCTCGGCCCAGACGCCGTTGACGCGATCCATATCCTTGGTTTCGAGGCCTTCGAGGAAATCGAGCACCGTCTGCCGCGACCGCTGGCGCACGAGGTACGCGTTCGGCTCCGCCTCGGCCGCTTCGATCGCCGGCCCGAAGACCTCGCGCGACCCGGTTTCGTCTTCGAGGATGAACGTCATGTGCGTGATCTGCCAACCCTCGGTCGTGCGGGACAGGCGGTAGTCGTACCGCCCCGCCACACGCCAGTGCTGCTCGCCGATCCAGTGGTCGGCGGTCACGCGGGCCGCGGCCGTGGCGGTGTCGCCGTCGACCCGGGCCTCGACTTCGGACAGCGCGTGACGGGTGCGGTCGAAGCCGGGCAGCACGCCGGCCCACCGGGTCATCAGGGCACGCGGGCTCATCGTCTCGGGCTCGCCGCCGTTGAGCGAGGTGTAGTCGACCTCGACCTCGTGGGCGTAAAGCTTCTCCAACGCGGTGAAGTCACCCAGGTCGGCGAGTACGCCCACGGCTTCGACGACGGTCGCGACGGCCGCTTCGTCGGTGGGCGCGGCTGGTGTGGCGGTCGCGGGGTTGGGGGTCGAGAGCGTTATCACGAGAAGTCCGATCCAGAGTGTGGGGTTTAGATGTTTCATGGGTAGAGCGGGGGCTTGGGGTTTCGTTTCGGGTTACTTGTCGAAGGCGTCGTTCAGGTATGCGGCCACGGCGTCGCTGGCTCGGCTCACGGGGCCGGGGCGGTCGTAGAAGTCGAGTTGCCCGACGTCTTCGAGCCACAGCGCGGCCTTGGGACCGGTCAGCCGGTCGTAGAACTCACGCGTGCCCTGCGGCACGGCCGCGGCGTCGGAGTGGACGACCTGCACGGGGACGCCGCCGAGGCGGTCGGCGATCGCGACGCCGTCGAACGTCAGCCACGGCTCCCACGACGCGACGTTGAACTGGTTGACGTACTCGGGGATCAGCCCGCGGTCTTCTTCGGTGTAGTACGGCGCGTTGAACATGACGGCCGACTCGTCGGTGGTGCTCGCGGCCGGGAGCATGGTGGACTCGCCGGTCTCTGCGAAGCGTTGGTCGGCGGCACGGCTCGTCGCGATCAGGCCGGCGACCCCGCCGGGCCCGCCGTAGACCGCGTCGACGATCTCGGCGTCGTGCAGCCAGGGGGCGACCAGCACGAGGGCGCCGAGGTGTTCGGAGTCGGCGACGGCGCCGGCCATGTAGCCGGCGCTGGCGCAGATGCCCAGGCCCGCGATGTGTTGCGGGTCGACCTCGGGGCGCTCAGCGAGGAACACCGCGGCGGCGACGATGTCCTGGGTTTTGAGCGTAGGGTTTTCGTACTGCCGGCGGTCGCCTTCGGACTGGCCCCAGTTGCGGAAGTCGAAGGCGAGCGCCGCGAAGCCGCGGTCCGCGAGTTCCGAGGCGTAGCGGGCAGGCATCTGCTCCTTCACGCTGGTCCATGAGCCGGTGACCACCACGGCGGGCAGGCGGTCGCCCGCCTCGTAATCGTCGGGCAGGTACAGGTCGCCGACGAGGCGGTCGCCGTGGCTCTCGAAGACGACGCGTTGCGAGCGGGCGGCTTCGGACGCCGGGGCGATCATGATCGCGGCGGCGGTCAGGGCGGAGAACAGGATCAAGCGGTACATCGGAGGCTCCTTTCGGGGTTCAAAAAATCAACACCTAAAAGATCGCTCCGAGGCCGCGAAAAAGATTGTCGGATGCTACGGATTTTTTGCACGATCCTGATCGAGCGTCTGGCGGTACTGCCGCGGGGTCGAACCGGTGACTTTCTTGAACACCCGCGAGAAGTGCGGCTGATCCGAGAAGCCGCAGGCCAGCGCGACGTCGATCAACGCCCGCGTCGGGTCGGCCAACATCGCCGACGCCCGCTCCACGCGGTAGCGGGTCAGGAACTGGTGCGGGCTCTCACCGACGGTTTCCTTGAACAGCCGAGCGAAGTGCGACGGGCTCAGGCTCGCCGCCCGGGCGAGGTCTTCCACGGCCAGCGGGGCGGCGTACTTGGCCTCGATCAGGTCGAGCACGGACCGGTAGTGCTCGGCGGTGAAGCTCGGCGAAAACTCGACGGCCTCGGCCCGCTCTTCGCCGAACTTCCGCACCAGCTTGACCAGCAGCACCCGAGCGAGACACTCGTACATGACCTCCGAGCCCGGGCCGCGGTCCCGCAACGCGTCGAGCGCGTTCACCGCCGCGTCGACCAGGTCTTGGTCTTCGAACTGCGGGCGGTCGAGAAGTTGCTGACGCGACAGCAGCAGGCCGAGCTCGCTCTGACAGAACCGCTCGAGCTTGTCCGGATCGATCGTGAGCACGATCACCTTCGAACGGATGTGCCAACGCCAACCCGATTCGAGTCCGGCCGGTGTGACCACGACTTCGTTTTTACAGAACGTGAAGTCACGGTGCTCTCCGCCTCGCCAGTTCTCCACGCGGTGCGGCTCATCGTTGAGGTTGAGCAGCACGTGGTGCTGGTCGAAGACCCGCGTCGGCATCGCGCCGGGCTCGGCCTCGAAGTACTCGAGGTTCAGCAGGTCCGCCGCCAACGGCCGCGCCGCGTCCTGGCTACGCAGCAGCGGCTCGGTGGGGTAGATGTCTTGGTACTTGGCCATCGGTAAGCCATGTTACGCGTGCCGTGTCCTAGCCGCCGCATGGCACCGGCCGCGCCAAAAAAATTAGCCCCGGGTCAGTGACCCGGGGCCTTGTGCGTGTTGCTGGATTGTGGTGCGGCGATCAGCCTACCAATGTCTTGAAACTCTCCGCGATGCCTTCGGGGTCGAGGCCCTGGTAGCCCATCTGGCGCCACAGGCCACCGGAGCCTTCCTTGTGGGTGCCGATGTTCGTGTACTTGCCGGCGAAGCCGCGCTTGAGCAGCTCGCTGCCGAACTTGGACCCGAGGCCGGTGGTGACGTTGAACGACTCGGCGACCATGACGGCGGGGGCGGCGGCGAGCTTGGGCATCACATCCTCGTCGTAGACGTTGAGCGTCGATTTAACGATCAGCCCGACGTCGATGCCGGCTTCCTTGAGGGTGAGCACGGCATCCAAAGCGCGGTAGGTGGTTTCGCCGAAGGTGACGATGTAGCCGGCGGTGCCTTCGCGGACGACGTCGTCCTTGCCGGGGGTGAAGGTGTAGCCGTCGCCGAAGACGAGTTCGCCGTTGTCGCCGAGCAGGTCGGGCACGGCCGAGCGGGTGCTGAAGATGAAGCGCAGGCCTTCCTGGGAGAAGATGGCCTTGAGGCACTTGGCGAACTGGTGCTGGTCGGCGGGGAAGTAGAGGCGGGTGTTGTCGTGGCCCTCTTCGGGCAGGCCGTTGGCGGCGAACATGTTGTTGATGCCGAAGTGACAGGTGTTGTCGGCCATGTCGTCGCAGCCGGCGTGGCTGAAGTGGGCGAGCACGTTGGCCTTGTTGAGCCGGGCCATCGTGATCTCGCTGACGCACATCTCGAGGAACGCGCTGAACGTGGCGAACACGCCCTGCTTGCCCTTCTCGAAGCCGAAGCCCGCCGCGGCGGAGTAGTTGCCGCGTTCCATGATGCCGCCGCGGACGAAGATCTCGGGGTGTTCTTTGCGGATCACGTCGAGGCCGCAGGAGCCCTCGAGGTCGCAGTCGAAAACACGGACGGCGGCGACACGCTCTTCTTCCGACATCGCGCCGACGATCTCGTTGAACACCTTGCCGAACAGCGAGCGGTTCTTGCCGCTGCCGGTCGAGCCTTTGTACGCGGGGGCCTTGGGCCCCTTCTCGACGTTCTTGAGGTACTCGGCGGCGTCGGTGAGCCCACGTTTCTCGAGGTAGTCGATGGCGTAGGACGCCTTGATCACGTCGTGGCCGTGCGGCGAGCCCTCGAGCGGCTCGATGCCGACAGCCATCTTGCGCTTGTTGATCAGCGCGACCGGGCCGGGCGTGGTGAAGGCCTTGCACATGCGGGCGTAGAGCGCGTCGAGGTCTTCGCCATCACCGGTGTCGACCGGCAGGCCGTGGCCTTCGAGGGTCTGGGCGACGGAGTAGCCCTTCATGTAGTTCGAAGGGTGGCCGGCGATGGTGACGTCGTTGTCGTCGATCAGCAGCTTGACGTTGAGGTCTTCGCTGACGCAGAGGCGGGCGGCCTCGGCGTCGTTGCCTTCCATCTGCGAGCCGTCGGAGCCGAGCATGAGCACGCTCTTGCCGGGGTTGGCCATCGCCACGCCGTTGACGAACGGCCACATGTGCCCGAGCCGGCCGCTGGAAAACTTCACGCCGGGGGTGAAGTCCTTTTCGGGGTGGCCGGGCAGGTGGCTGAGGTATTCGCGGTAGTGGTAAAGCTTCTCGATCGGCAGGTCGCCGTCGAGTACGGCGAGGAGGTACTGCGTCGCCACGCGGTGGCCGGCTTCGTCGAAGAAGATGGGCACGATCGCGTCTTTCGCCGGGCCCTGCATAAAGCTGTAAGCGATCATGACCTCGGGCACGGTGTCGTAGGGCCCGCCGGTGTGGCCGCCCAGGCCCTTGGCGTCGCCGATGGCGGTGAAGAACACGATCGCGTCGCGGCAGAGCTGGATGTTGTACGCCAGGTCGGCGCGCTGGTCGTCGGTCAGCGTGGGGTTGGCCGGATCGAGGACGAGCTTCTTGAAGGTGTCGAGTGCGATGGGGAAGGCGGTGCTTTCGGGGGCGGTGGCCGTGCTCATGTCGGGTTCCGGAGGGTTGGGGTGAGTTGGGGTGGGCGGTCGGGCGGGTCTGCTGGGGTAGGCCGGGAATAACCGGCGCAAGTTTAGGTTCAACTCGCGGGGGCTTGGGTTTGTTCGAAGATTTTCCGGGTCAAATATTGCTCAAACGCCGGGTCGCGGCCGATGGGCTGCCAATAGCTTTCTCGGATTCCCCGGTTCCGCAATTCAGTCGGGATCTCGCGAAGGTCCGCAAACACGCCGCCCTCGGTCCGGCCGTTCATGCGGCGTTGGGGGATCTGCAGGCGTTCGAGGATCACCTCGACCCGCAGCCGGTAGCTCGACGGTTCTCCGTCGCTCTGGGCACGTGCCGCCGGCTCGTCGCCCGGCTCCAGTGAGATGGTCACCGTCCGGCGGAGGTCACCGAAGGTCGACAGCCAGGCCTCTTCGGCCCGCACGTTGTCGGGTTTCCACAACTCCAACACCGTCGGCGAGCCCTGGGGCTCGGAACTGATCCGCCCGAAGCGGAAGTCCTGCTGGTTGATCTGGAACCCCGCGTCCCGCAGCACGGCCACACCGGCGTCGAACGTCGCGCGGTACTGCTCGGCATCGACCGCGGCGGAAGAGGTCGTGGCGGTCGGCGCTTGGGGGCTCGCGGCGCATCCGCCGATAACCACCGCGCCCCAGACCCCGGCCCAGGCCAGCGCAAGGCGGAGCGGAGATCGCCAAAAACAGAGGTCAACACACGTCAAGCCCTCAGTTTACCGTGCGTCGGCAGCCGGTGGGTTCGGCTCGCTGCTTAATTTGAACAACGAAAAATTGCTCGTCACGGACTAATTCGAGTCATAAGCGGTTCAGATTTTCCGCGGTTTGAACCGATAGAAACGCTGGGGCGGTCCCGGACATGGATTCGGGTCGAAGTGACAGGCCGATCCCGCACGAAGCGTGCGGTGATTGACTGTCGGTCTACCGCCCTTCCGAGCCCCGCTGCTCGGGGTTCGCTTGAACCCCCGGCCGACGGGGTGCGGGGTCCAGATGCCCGGCCGATCCCTCGGCGGGGCACCGCCGGTCGCGGGTTAGGCGACCGTAAGTAGTTCCCGGCTGGACGCCTCGTGAGGTCCCGCCGCCGATCGACAAGCCGAGCCGCCCGGCCGAGTCGAGAAGCGTGCCGACCGACGACGCCGAAGACCGGACAAATCAGGGTCCACCAAGATGAAGTTGACGAAAACCTCGGTTCATGCGGCGCTCGCCGTGACGTTTCTTGCCGATCGCCCCGCCGATCGACCCACCCAGGCCCGGCAGGTCGGCGAGTACCTCGGGGTGCCGACCGATTCGGCGCTAAAAGTGCTCCAGGCCCTGGTCCGCCAGAACCTCTTGCGTAGTCAACTCGGACGCAGCGGGGGTTATCGGCTGCACCACGCCCCCGAGGACATCAGCCTGTTGCAGATCGTCGAAGCGATCGACGGCCCGATCAAACCCGACGTGCCCGTGCACGACTTCGCGGCAGACGCGTCGAGCCGGACGCTCGAAGCGCTGCACCGGACGTGCAACAACACGGCACGCTTCATGCAGCAACAACTCGCGCAGACCAGCGTGGCCGACCTGCTAAACAACGAATCCACCGACGCCGGCCTGGCCATGGCCGGATGATCAGGCCCGGGCCTTAAACGAATCTAGACCCCGCTATCGTGCCGCGTGTTCGCGTGGCGTGCGTGGTCGGCTGCGCGTGAATAACGGGCGGGCCGGGCGACACCGTGCCGCGTGATTGTCCCGCCGATAAGACCGCCACCGACCGATACCCCGCTGCGGAATCTATCCACTGGTTTTCTGGGTTTGCCCTAAACCCTGCTTTGCCGAAGCCCGATCCAAAGTGGGTGCGTGGCGTCGCGACACCCGGTCGCGCGATCGGCAGTGCATCCGCCGGAGATTCCGACCTATGAGCGATCCAACCCCCTCCATTAACGAACTCGACTCGCTTGATGCGGTCAACGCGGCCGACATCCTGCAACTGGTCAGTTTCGAGATCGGCGTCGAAGAGTACGCCATCCCGATCCTCGCGGTGCAGGAGATCAACCGCATGATGCCCATCACCACGGTGCCCCACAGCCCCGCCGCGGTCGAGGGCGTGATCAACCTGCGCGGCCGCATCATCCCGGTGATCGACATGCGTAAGCGGTTCGACCTCGAGCCGGCGTCCGACCAGAGCGACGCTCGGATCATCGTGGTGGAAGTCGGGGCCGAGGCTCGCGTCATCGGCTTCACCGTGGACCGGGTCCACGAGGTGTTGCGGCTGGACAGCTCGATCGTCGACCCCGCCCCCTCGGCCGGGTCCGCGATCAACGCCGACTTCATCCGCGGCGTCGGCAAGCTCGAAGACCGCCTGCTGATCCTGCTCGACCTCGAACGCCTGTTCACCGCTCAGGACTTCGTGTCCGCCGCCGCCTGAGCCGACACGTCCCCCGGTTTTCGATCGACCGACTCCCGTCCCCGTAAAAGAGAGCCTCCATGCCCGCCACCCAACGCCTGACCATGAGCCAACCGCAGTTCGAGACGCTACGCAAGATCGTCTACGACCGCGCGGGCATCCACTTCCAAGACTCGAAGAAGTACGTCCTCGAATCCCGGCTGGCGCGTCGGCTCGAAGAGCTCGAGTTCGATGACTTCGACCAGTACCTGCTGTTCCTCACGGCCGGCCCGTACCAGCTCGAAGAATTCCAGGAGATGTTCAACCGCATCACGATCAACGAAACCAGCTTCTTCCGCAACGAGCCGCAGCTCAACGTGTTCGAGGCGCGCTTCCTGCCCGAGCTCCTGGAAAGCCGCAAGTCAACCAAGACCCTGCGTATCTGGTCGGCCGCGTGCTCATCGGGCGAAGAGCCTTACACCCTGGCGATGATCCTGCACCGCTCGCTGGGTATCCGCCTCGCCGACTGGAAGATCGAGATCCTGGGGACCGACATCTCCGAGAAAGTGCTCAAGATCGCCCAGGCCGGCCGCTACCCCCACTACGCGATCAAGTCCACCGACGAGATGGTGCTCAACCGCTACTTCAAAGAAGAGGGCCGCGAATACGTGCTCGACGACGAGATCAAGAGCATGGTCCACTTCGAGAAGCTCAACCTCAAAGACGTCTACGCCGCCCGGCGGTTCGGCACGTTCGACGTGATCTTCTGCCGCAACGTGATGATCTACTTCGACGACACGATGAAGAAAAGCTGCGTGCAGATGTTCTACAAGCAGCTCGCCGACGACGGCAAGCTCATGATCGGCCACAGCGAATCGCTGCGCAGCCTCGAAGTGCCGTTTGCCCAGTTGAATATCCCCCAGGCCTTTGCGTACGAAAAAACCAACGTGTGAATTCCGCCGATCGCCGCCCCCGCGCGGATCCCGTGAGACAGAGAGATTAGCCATGAACGATATGGACGCCAGCCTGCTGCAAGACTTCCTGACCGAATCATCGGAGCTGATCGAGCAGCTCGACCAGGACTTGGTGACGCTCGAGTCGGCCCCCGAGGCCGAACAGGGCGATATCTGCAACAGCTGTTTCCGGGCGCTGCACACGATCAAGGGCGCCGCGGGCTTCCTGGGGCTCGAGCCGGTGATCGAGTTCGCCCACGCCGCCGAGGACGCGCTCAACCGTTTGCGTAAGGGCGAGGTCGCCGTGAGCGCCAAGGTCATGGACCTGCTGCTGCAGTCCGCCGACGTGGTGCGTGGTCAGATCGAAGAACTCGCCGAGGGCCAACCCCCCACGCCCGCCGACCCCGCGCTCATCGACGGGCTCAACGCCATCGGCAGCGACAACGGCCCCGACGCCGGGCAAGACGCCAACGCCGGGGCGGCCGGTCCGGGCGCCGACGCCGAACCCGTCGAAGACGACCAACCGGGCAAGCCGCTCGAGCTGGGCCCGCAGAAGATGGACCTGATCGAGTTCATGGTGACCGACCTGCAGGACTATTCCGGCCAGCTCACGGACGTGATCGAGCAGCTGGGCAACGACGCGACCCGCGCCGAAGCCATCGAGCAGCTCGTCGAGATCGCCGACAACCTGGTCAAAACCGCTGACTTCTTCGAGCTCGATGACCTCACCGCGGTCACGAAGACCATGCTCGACGCGGCGCCCAAGCTCAACGAGCTGAGCCCGACGACGATCTCCGAAGCGATCGTCCGCCTGCGGGCCGCCAAATGGATCATCGACGAACAGGCCGAGGGCCTCGCCAAGGAGCGTGTGCTGTCGTGGCCGATCGCGACGTTCCTGGAGCGACTGACTCAGATCGCCGACGGGCAGGATCTTGACGCCGAGATCGTCGGCCGCCACCAAGACGACGTCCAGAAACTGCTGGCCCTCGACGGCGTGGTCGAAGACTCGGCCGAGGCGGCCGCCCCCGCCGGAGCTGCGCCGCAAACCGCCGCGCCCGACGTCGCGGGCAAGATCGAGCCCGAGCCCGCGACCCCGGCCCCCGCAGCCAAGGCCAACGACAAGCCCGCCGCCAAGGATGCCGCGCCCAAGGCCGCGCAGGTCGAGCAGACCATCCGCGTCGAGGTCGGCCGGCTCGAGTCGCTGCTCAACCTCGTCGGCCAGCTCGTGCTCAACAAGAACCGCGTGATCTCGCTGAGCCGCAGCATCCGCGAAACCGACCTCGCCCACGACCTCGAAGAGGCCTTCGCCGAGGCCGCCGGCGACCTCGACCGGCTGACCAGCGAGCTCCAGGTCGGCGTGATGCGCACCCGCATGCAGCCGCTCGCCAAGCTGTTCGACCGCTACCCCCGCGTGATCCGTGACATCGCCCGCCACACCGACAAGAAGATCAACCTCGAGATCGTCGGCAAGGACACCGAAGTCGACAAGTCCGTGCTCGAGCTGCTGGCCGACCCGCTGGTCCACATCCTCCGCAACTCGGCCGACCACGGCGTCGAAACCCCCGCGACCCGGCTGCAGAGCGGCAAGACCGAAGACGGCACCATCAGCCTCTCGGCCGAACACCAAGGCAGCCACGTCCGTGTCGCGATCACCGACGACGGCAAGGGCCTGTCGCGGGCCGTCATCGGCGGCAAGGCGATCGAGAAAGGCCTCGTTACCGCTGAAGCGCTCGAGAACATGCCCGACGAAGAAGTCTTCCGCTTCATCTTTGAGGCCGGCTTCTCCACCGCGGCCCAGGTCTCCGACCTCTCGGGACGCGGCGTGGGGATGGACGTGGTCCGCACGAACATCAACAAGCTCAACGGCCAGATCAACATCGCCTCGACCGAGGGCGAGGGCACGACGATCGAGATCCTCATCCCCCTGACCGTCGCCATCATGCCCGCCATGATGGTCGAGTCCGAGAGCGATCAGTACGCGATCCCGCTGCAGAGCATCGTCGAGATCGTGCGCCCCGAAGACGCCGCGATCTCTTCCATCCAGGGCCAACAGGTCGTGCGCCTGCGCGACAGCGTGCTGCCCATGATCGACCTGCGTGAACGGCTAAACCAGCCCGAACGGCCGGTCCAAGACCGCTTCGCCGTGGTCGTCAAGGTCGGCGGTCAACAGGTCGGCCTCGTGGTCGACAGCCTGATCGGTCAGCAGGAAATCGTGATCAAGCCCCTCGACGACGAGTACACCCAGGGCGGACCGTTCTCGGGCGCCACCATCCGCGAAGACGGCCGGGTGTGCCTGATCCTCGACGTGATCGAGCTGGTCAAGTCGCCCACCGGCGGTAACCCCCAACCCCAGCGTCCCGGCAAGGACCGCGCGGCCGCCTGACCCGAACCCACCGCGAGCACAAGAACAGAACCAGACCTCACCCCGATCGAAATAACTCAGTTCGAAGGAGAACTCCGTGGATAGCCAGTTCATTTTGCCATTTATCGAATCCGTCACCAACGTCTTCGAGACGATGCTCCAGCTCGAAGTCAAGATCGGCACGCCTTCCATCAAGCCCGACGACGCGAACTCGCACGACGTGTCGGGGATCATCGGCATGTCCGGCGACGTCGAGGGCACCATCGTCCTGGGCTTCCCCGTCACCACCGCCGAGCGGGCCGTGGGCGTGTTCACCGGCATGGAGATGGACTCGAAGCACGAAGACTTCGCCGACGCCATCGGCGAGCTGGTCAACATGGTCTCCGGCGGCGCCAAGGCCAAGTTCACCAACCGCAAGGTCAGCATCACCTGCCCGTCGGTCATCGTGGGCGAGCACCACACGGTCTCGGGCCGTAAAGACATCGTGACGATCCACATCCCCGTCGACTGCGACCTGGGCGAGTTCAGCGTCGACGTGTCGATCCGCGACGCCCAGACCGCCGAAGCCGCGGCTTAATCACGAGGCAATGAAACCACGGCGCGACGCCGCCGGAACCCCGAAACCCTTAACCCTAAATTATCCCCACTGTTCGAGGAACACGACGATGAAAGTCCTTTTGGTAGACGATTCGAAGACGATGCGGAACATCCAGCGCGGCATCCTGACGCAGCTGGGTTACGAACAGATCGAGGAAGCGGTCGACGGGCAAGACGCCCTCGACAAGGTGGCCTCGTTCGATCCCGAGCTGATCCTGCTGGACTGGAACATGCCCGTCAAAGACGGCATCACGTTCATCAAGGAATACCGCGGCAGCGGCGCGAAGGTGCCGGTCATCATGGTGACGACCGAAGCCGAGAAGTCCCGCGTCGTCGAGGCGATCAAGGCCGGCGTGAACAACTACGTCGTCAAGCCGTTCACCCCGAACGTGCTGGGCGAACGCATCCAGGAAACGCTGAGTCGTATGGCGGCGTGAGCGTCCGGGCGTGAGGTGTATCGCCCGGCGCATAGGTTGTTTGATGTCCGCCGTTAGCCGTGGGAACCCGTTGTCATGAAGCGCATCCTGGTCACCGACGATTCGGTATTCATGCGTTCGGCCATCGGCCGGGCGCTGGCCGAGCAAGCCGACTTCGAGGTCGTGGGCAAGGCCCGCGACGGGCGGGAGGCGGTCGAGTTGGCCAAGGAGCTGCGTCCCGACGTGGTAACCATGGACATCGAGATGCCCGAGATGGACGGGCTCACGGCCCTGCGGCGCATCATGCGTGAGGCACCGACGCGGGTGCTGATGTGTTCGACGCTCACGACCGAAGGCTCGAACCAATCGATGCAGGCGCTGCGTCTGGGCGCGGCCGACGTGATCCCGAAAGACACCAGCACTGATCCGCAGGCCCGCGAGCGGTTCCTGAGCGACCTGATCAATCGCGTCCGGGCGCTCGGCGAGAACAAGCACCCCGCCCGTCGCGCCGCCGAGCAGGACGAGGCCAACCCGCCCGCCGCGGCATCCAAGGCCCCGTCGCTGAGCGCGGCCGACTACGACGTGATCTGTATCGCGTCATCGACCGGCGGGCCGCCGGTGCTCGAGACGATCCTCGCGGCGCTGCCGGCGGAGCTGAAGGTGCCCGTGGTCATCGGCCAGCACATGCCGCGTATCTTCACCGAGTCGATGGCCAAACGCCTCGACGAGATCTGCTCGCTCAAAGCCGTGCACGCCAAAGACGGCATGAAGCTGGAGCCCGGCGGGGTGTACATCGCGCCCGGCGGGTCGCACACCCGCGTCGAGAGCAAGCGGTGGTCACAGGTTCGGCTACGCGTCGGGTCCGAGCCGAGCGACGCCATCTACATGCCCTCGGCCGACGTGTTGTTCGGCTCGGCGGCGGAAGTCTTCGGGCGACGCACCCTCGCGATTATCCTGACCGGCATCGGCAACGACGGGGTCAAAGGCGCCAAGCCGTTGCACGACGCCGAGGCCACGATCCTCGCCCAGAGCGCCGAGACGTGCGTGGTCTACGGCATGCCGCGGGCGGTGACCGAGGCCGGTTACGCGACGGCGATACTGTCGCCGGGCCAGATCGCCCAGGCACTCACCCAACTCACGTCCCGCCTCGCGGCCTAACGACGCCGCAACGAGTGTTGAGCCGGCGACCGAAGATCGCCGTGACGCCTCTCCACTGCGTAACTCAATTCAGTAACGGTTTTGCTTACGCAACGACACCGCGTCGAGGTCGATCTCGGCCAGCGTGTCGGCGATCCGTTGCCCCGTGTCGCCGCGGCCGTAGGGATGACGCAGCCGCTTGGTAGCCAGCGCGAGGGCGTGGTCGATCGCGCTGCGGATCGCCCTCGGTTCATGGGCGCACGACACCACGGAAGGCGGCGTCTCGCGGCCGCCCTGCCGCGAGCCGACGTTGACCGCCGGGGTCTTGAGGATGGCGGCCTCGATCAGCCCGGCCGAGGAGTTCCCGACGATCACCCGCGCCGCTTTGAGCCGGGCGAGGAACTCAGGCCGTGGGAGGTGGTCGACCGGCGTCACGCCAGCTTCTCCGATCGCGCGGATGATCCCGTCACGCCCCGGGTCGTGGTTGGGTGACATGACGATGGGCTTGTATTTCTCGGTCACCCGCAACAGGTCGCGCATCCGCCGGTGCTCGGTCGCGTCGTCGTCGCCGACGGGGTGGTGCATCACGATCACTGTCGGCGCGTCTTGGGCGGGTCGGACTCCGTCGAGCCCGTCGGCGGCGGGCGAGCCGTGATTGAAAATGACTTCGGGGTGCTCACCTAAACGGACGAGCCGGCGCCGGCTCTGCGCGGTGGCGGGGAAGTGCAGGTGCGCGAGTTTGGAGGTCGCGTGGCGCATCGCTTCGTCGGCCACGCCCTCGGCCCGGTCGCCGCCGTGGACGTGGGCCAGCCGCCGCCCGCCGACCGACGCGGCGCTGGCGGCGGCGAACGCCTCGAGGCGGTCGCCCAGCACCAGCACGAAATCGGGCTCGAGCTGCGCAAACGCCTCGGCGAACACGCTCACGCCACGCCCCAGCGCCACGGCGTCGTGATGCCGACCGACACGGTCGGGTTTTTGCAGACGCACCTTGGCGGCGATCGGGAACGCGATGTCATGGTGCGTGCCGGTGACCAGGTGCATCCCGGCCGCGACGCATTGCAGCGTGAGCCGGGGGTGCTGATCAACCGCCCGCATCACGGTTTCGAGCAGGCCGTACTCGGCCCGAGTACCCGTGACGACGGCGATCTTCCGGGGGTGGCGCATGGGGCGGCGCTCGGACATATACCGGCTACCCCGCGTTGGCGGCGAGGCGATCTTCCTCTTCGCGACGCAGCTTAAGCGTAGCGTCGGCCACGAGCAGATCCAGCGGCTCGTCGATGTCCACCACCTCGCCCGGCGCGGTCGTGACCGCGCGGCGGTCTTGGCCGAGGAACGCGTGGGGCTCGTCGGGATCGAGGTTGAAGAGGTTGTCGCGGGTCACGGCGATCACGCCGCCGTCGAGTTGGAACAGCGGCGGCAGGTCCTGTCGGCGGTACACGGCGTTGTCCTCGTAGGATTCGATCTGATCCGCGTCGTCGCCGGCGAGCGACTTCATCCAGAACGGGTGGTGCTTGCCGACGGGGCAGACCGATTGCACCGAGTCGCAGCCGGTGCCGCGGAGCTTGGCCAGCGCGCGTTCGGTGAGGTCGGCGGGACGGACCGGGACGTTGCCGTAGAGGATCACGATCTGGTCGTGGTTGCCGATGATCGAGGTGACGGCGTGGCGGACGGCGGCGTCGACGGTGGCGGTGTCGTGCGCGAACTCGTACGGCCGGGTGACGACCTCGACGCCCAGGTGCCGGCCGATCTGGGCCATCTCGTTGCTGTCGGTGGACAGCAGGATGCGGTCGAGCGAGGGCGAGTTGAGCGCGTGCTCGATGGTCCACGCCAGGCAGGGCTTGCCGGCGACGGGGAGCTGGTTCTTGTGGGGCAAGCCTTTGCTGCCGGCCCGGGCGAGGATCACGGCCAGTGCGTTCATGGTGTTGGGTTTTCGTGCGCCGGGCGTCGGCGTTGCGGGAGGTCGGTTGAATTACTGATTTATCGGTTACATCGCGGCGACGGCTTCACGCGATCGGCGGTGGATCGACCACCAATCCCGACACCGGCGGCACACCGGCGAGTCGTCGGTCTCACCGGGCAGGTCGAGTTCCGCGGCGCGACGCCAGAGGTCCAAAAGCGGCGCGTCCCGGACGTTGCCCAGCGCCGCCCGACCGAGCCAGTCCTGCCCGCACAGCGTCACCGTGCCGTCAGACAGCACGGTGAGCCGGTGCTTGACCTGGTGCGGGCTCGGCGGCTTCCACGGCGGGTCCATGGGCACCGGGCTCCGGTCGGGGGCCAAAGCATGCCGCCCCGTGCCCCCGTTGGGCGGACGTTGGATCACGGCGTGGCCGACCAGATGCACCCACCGCTCGAAAAACGATTCCATATCCGGCAGGGTGTCAAGCGTCTTGACCAGCCGCGGCACAACCCACGGCACGCCGGCCGCCGCCTGCGAAGTGTCGGCCGACGGCTCGCCCGTTTCCGCGTTCCGGGCCCGCGCCCCCCGCCGATCGAACAACCATTGCAGCGTGTCGATCACCTCGCCGAAGCGATCGACGCCCATCGCTTTTTCGTACGTCGCGGCGGTGTCGGCGTTGAGGTTGACACTCACGATATCAATCAGCCGCCGCGATCCGCCGAGCACATCGGTCAACGGCTCGAGCGCCGCACGCTCGGCGAGCAGGTCGGTCTCGACGTGCAGCCCCATGACCCCCGCGTCGAGCGCGGCGGCCGCGAGGTCGGCCCAGCGCGGGTGCAGCGTCGCGTCGCCGAGCCCGCCGAGGGTGACCGCCCTGCCTGAGAGTTGGGCGAACAGGTCGCGGGCCAGCGCCGCGTCCATGTCGTCGCGGTCGAAGGCGACGTCGTGCTGCGGCGTGACGGGGCCGTGGGCGATGCGGCGCGGCGTGAGCTCGACGGTGACTTGCGGGGGCAGCGTGTCGAACACGTGGTCGGGGTGTTCGCTTTCCCAAGCCCGGCAGGCGTCGGTGATCGCGACCGCGTCGGCCTCGACGAAACCGTTGCCTAACACCTCGGCCGCACGCCCCAACGCGCCCAAACTTCCGGCGTCGGTGTCGGCGATGAAGCGGCGGGCGGTGTCGCGGACCGTCGCGGGGATCGGCAGGTTGACCTCCCGGCCGATCGGGTCGAGCGCGGGCCGACGCGGGTTGTAGGCGAGCAGGCCGCCGAACGTCGCTTGGTTCTGAGCGAGGTCGGCCAACACCGCTCGGCTCGTCACGATCGGCGACAACCCGGGCGGCGCTTGCGTGAAGGTCAGCTTCATCCCTTCGGGCGCCCCGAGGTGGAGCTCGAGCAGTTGCGTGGCGTACCCGGGGTCGAACCCGCACCAGTCGCCGCCGACCAGCACGGCCGCGTCGCCGCCGAACTTTTCCATCGCCGCCGCGAGCGGCGCCGCGGGCAGGAGCTCGTCCCACGCCGTGGCCCCGCCCAGGCCGCCGCGCCACCCCGACAGCGCCCACCTACGGGCGCTGCGGAGGCGCGGCGTGAACGCGTCGCCGACCACTAGGTCGTGCGCCAAGGCCTCCACCGGCACGCCGAACGCGCCGGGATCGACCCGCCCCATCGGCGATCGGCCTGGCGGGTGCACGACGACGATCCGATCGATCCCGCCGATCCGCGCGGCCCGGTGCAGCGTGTGCCACAACACCGGCCGACCCGCCAACTCGGCGTCCAACCGACGCGCGTGGCCCAGCCGCCCGGCGGTCGGGTCGGCGACGATCAACGCGATGGCCTTAGGTGGACTCATGACAAGAAGATCTACGCGGCGGGCGTCTCGAGCCTGCGCGGCGGTGAAGAAGCAGACGCAACAACCACCGGTACGGAATCAGCGTCCCGCCGCTCGGGTTCCGGCTTCCGGGGGCGGGTGGCCCGGGTGTGGGCGTCGCGGAAGATGTCGATCGCTTCGTCGCAGGCCTGGACGATCCACTCGATGTTGTCGCGGTCGCGGACGAGTTGGTGGTGCAGCTTCTCGAACCGGTCGGCCGTCTTCAAGGCGATCTGCCGGTCGGCCCGGCTGCGCCGAAACGTGCCCATCGCGTTGAGCTGATTGACCAGCGCAAACGGTTCCTTGAGATCGCCCTCCACGCGCCGGCGGTTGCGGTCGAGCTTGGTAAACAGCTTGTTGAGCTTGGCATCGTCGCGCTGCTCGAGGCTGCGCTCCATGCGGTCGATGATCCCGAGGCTGTCGCGCGACATCTTGCGCAGGTCGCGGACCTGTTCGAGCCGACGTGCGAGCAGGCTGTCGAGCCGCCCCAGGCGTTCGGCGTCGAGTTCGCGCGGCGGGGTCGGCAGCGTCGGCACGGGACGCGTGGCGTGACGCGCGAGCGCCTCGGCGAAGGTCATCCGCGTGGTGTGCAGCTTGGGCATGCCGCCCTCGGTGGCGTCGATCACGGTCTGCCCCGCCGCCGCGGCGTCGGCGAAGTCGCGCTCGAACTGTTTGAGGTAGGTGACCATCTGCTCGTCGGAGTAGATCGGTCGGCCGTGGACGTCGTCGAACTTCTGCAGGTGGCTGCGCATGCGGACGACGCGCTGCCACTCCATCATCTCGATCGTGTTGAACGGGTTGAGCTCGCAGTCCCAGACCTGGTGGACCGCCGTGCCCGGCGCGTAGTACAGGCCGTCGGAGAAGCCCAGGTCCTGGCCGATGAAGATGACCGGGCCGCAGCCCAGGTGCTGGGCGAGGTAGAACGACAGGTGCGCGACGGTCGCGCCGCCCTTGATCGGCACGATCGGCCGGGCCAATCCGCCGCCGGCCGGGTCGCCGAGCAGGTGGTCGTTGAACGTGTTCTGCGTGACGCGGATCGGGCCGGGGAAGGCGTCGAGGATCGCGGCGTTGGCCTTGGGCTCGGCCACGAGCGTCACGCCCGGCAGCTCGGGCAGCCCCTCGTAGAACCGGGCACAGATCGGCGAGTAGTCGAGCGCGGTGACGAAGTCCGGCTCGACACCGCGGTCCAGCAAAGGCTTGAGCGTGGTCTGCACCGCGATGACCACGACGTTCTGGCGCACGGCCGGGTCGCGGAGCAGGTCGATGTTCTTCACCAGACTCGGCCCGGCGCCGACGCACACCGCGGGGTAGCCCTCGGCCGCCCGGTGCAGCGCGTCGGTGGTCGCGCCGGCGGCGTAGACGTCGAGGTTGTTGGCCAGGTTGCGGCAGGTGCGTGACGCGTTGACCAGCGCGGTGGCGATGTTGGTGCGGCTGTAGGCGACGATGTCGGTCATCATCTGCCCGAAGCGGTTGACCGCCTCGGCGTGGCGCTGCCGGGTGAGCGGCAGCGTCACGAGCTGCGTGCCCTGGGTCAGCAGGCCGGTGTGGCGCTCGAGGCGGCTGAGCAGCACGGCGCGGTCGGCCTCGGGACCGGTGAGCAACAGCACGTTGGTCTTCCGCAGCAGCCGCGAGAGGTCGCGTTGTTCGAGCACCGCCCGCAGCAACGCCTCGTCGGGTTCGTAGATCAGCAGGATGCCCTGATCGCCCAGGGCTTCGCTCGCCGCCTCGGCATGGTAGCCCAGGCCCAGGCCCAGCAGCACCAGGCAGGCGGTCTTGCCGAAGTCGAGCTTCGCCAGCAGCTTCTCGGCCTCGGCGCCGGGGTCGTACTTGCTGCACAGCGCGGTTTCACGTCCGCCGGGTCCGGCGGGCAGCGCTGCGGTCGCCTGACCGTTGCGGGCGGTATCCCAACGCAGCTCCACCGGTTCGACCTGCTCCAAACCCTCGGCCAGGTCCGCGTGGTGCCCGCGCAGGGCGGCGAGGTTGGGGCGTAGGATGTCGAACGTGGTGTCACTCATCGTCGTAAAGGATTATCGGGCTGTGGGGTCCGAGCGCTTGATTCACGGGCCGCCGCGGCGCGTGGCGAGCGACCCGTAACGTGCGGACGGGCGTGGCCGTATTCCACGCAACGGAAGATCGACGCTTGCCCGCTCCGGGGCCGCGGAGGATGATGCCATGATGAGTGTTCTGCTGGCCGAGGCTGACCTGACATCGATCCTGTTCGAGAACCCCTGGCCGGCGGTGATCGCGCTGCTGGGGGTGTCGTCGGTGTTGCGGCTGGTCGGCAAGCGGCAGGAGCAGAAACGGCTGGTGATCGTGTCGTGGGCGGCGTTGGTGCTGGGGCTGGCGGTCTACGCCACGGCCGCGCTGGTGAACACGGATCGCGAAGTGCTGATCGAGCGGACCGAGGCGCTGGTCGCCGCGACGTCCCCCGTGGACGAGCCGACGCTGCGGGCGATTTTCGCCGAGAACGCGGTGCTGCTGGGGCCCGAAGGCGACCTGTGGGACGATCTGGACGCGGTCTTTGTCGCCCAAGAACTCGACGAGCACGGCGTCAAGGACAACCAGATCCGGCTGGTCGACGCCCGCTCGCCCCGCCCGGGCGTGGGCGTCAGCACGATGGACGTGAGCAGTAGAATCCTGGGCGTCCCGCAACGCTCGACGTGGGAACTCGCCTGGCAGAAAGACGCCGACGGGCGGTGGCGGATCACGAGCATGAAATGGCTGACCTTCAACCGACAAACCCCCACGCAGATCTACCGATGAACAAAACACACCCCGCGTATTGGCCAGTCCTGGCGGTCGTCGCCGCGTTGTGCGTGGGGTCGGCCGGGTGGCCGGCGGCGGCTCAGGACGCGGCGGGCGCCGCGGGCGCGTCCGTGCCGATCGACCTACGCCCGAAGTGGACGGCCGGGCAGACCGCGCGGTACGAGTTCTGGAACCTCATCGAGCAGACCGTGGACACGCAATTCGGCGAGCGCTCGCGTTCGCAGAGCACAGACACCGAGATCACCGGCGAGATCACGTGGACGGTCGATCGCGTCGCCGACGACGGCACCGCCGACTGCACGATGCGACTGGATTGGATGCTCTTCGAGATCACTTCGTCGGCGGACGGCAAGAGCGAGACGCAGGTCGTCGATTCGCGCAGATCGCCCTCGGCCGAGCTCAAGCCGATGCACGATCTGATCTCGGCGATGGCGGCCGTGCCGGTGAAGGTCAAGGTCGCGCCCGACGGGCACGTCCTCGAAGTCGCGGGCATGGACGCGATGAAGAAGAAAACCGACAACCCCGACTCGGTGCCGTCGGAGCTGGATTTCATCGAGACCGCGTCGGACCTCGCGTCGATCCCCTACGCCCCCACGCCGGGCACCGCCGGCGGCCTCGCGATCGGCAAGACGTGGAAAGCCGACTACCGCTGGGACCACGAGATGGGCGAGACCGACCAGCGGTGGTCATACACGCTCGACCGGTTGGAAGACATCGGCGGCGTCGCCGTCGCGGTGGTGACGGGCGAGGGCAAGATCAAACTCGACCCCGAGCTGCCCGACCGCCCCGCCGACGCCCCGCCCGTGGACGTCAAGATGCTCAAGGGGCGGGCGAGCAACGAGGTGTTGTTCGATCTGTCGCGTCACGAAGCGGTGGGCCGAAACTCGACGGCCGAGGAAGAGATCCGCGTGTCGGTCGCGTTTCCCGACGGCCGCAAATTTGTCCGCACGGTCACCGAGACCACCCGCAGCCAGACGTTGCGGATCAGCGAAGAGTGACGCCGGACCGCGCGGCACCCGGCGCGCACAAAACAACGCGCAGGCCGCACATTTTTTCGGGGTGACACAGACATCTTTTCTGCTTGACGGGCCGAGACTTATGCGGCGCAGCAGCACGTGCTGCGCCGCCAAGCGCGCACAAAAACCTCGCTGCGTCCCATCTTGACAACTGCGGCCAAAACCGCGGCGCTTGTCGTACGCCCCGCGCGGTGGTGCTCGTTTGGCAAGTGAAGGTCGCGGAGACGCCCGCGCTTCGAGGCGGCCTGCCACCGGTCTGGTTTCGGTCTGGTTTCGGTCTGTCGAGCGTCATCCGGGACCAGACCAGACCACCGGAACCAGACCGGTGCCCCGGACCGTGCTCACGGCCGAGGGTGGAACTTGGTGAGCACTTCCTTGAGACGGGTGCGGTCGACGTGGGTGTAGAGCTGCGTGGTCTGGATATTGGAGTGGCCCAACAGCTCCTGCACGACGCGCAGGTCGGCCCCGCCGGCGAGCAGGTGCGTCGCGAACGAGTGCCGCAGGGTGTGCGGGTGGACGTGGGACAGGCCGGCCTTCTCGGCGTGGCGTTTGACGATCTGCCAGACGACGATGCGCGTGATCGGCTGCCCGGTGCGCGAGAGGAACACGCGGTCGGTCGGGGCGTTCTCGCGGATGAGGTCTTCGCGGAGCTCGTCGGTGTAGCGGGAGAGCGCCTTGAGTGCCGGCTGGCCGAGCGGCACGACGCGTTCCTTGGCCCCCTTGCCCATAACACGGACAACGCCGATGTCGTAATGGACGCCGCTGATCAAGAGGTCGGCGATCTCGCTGGCCCGCAGCCCGCCGGCGTAGAGCATCTCCATGAGCGCCACGTCCCGCAGGTACAACAGCGCGTCGGGGTCGGGCGCGGCCAAGAGCTTGTTGACCTGTTCCTCGCCGAGCACGGTGGGCAGGCGCTGCCAGGTCTGCGGCTGGGTGAGCTGCTCGGCCGGGTCGGTGTCGGTGTGGTCGTTGGCCTTGAGGAAGCGGCAGAACACGCGGATGGTCGCGACGTGGCGGGCGATGGTGCTGACCGCGTGGCCCTTGCTTTCGAGGAAGCGCAGGTGGTCGGCGATCAGGTTGTCGGTCAGGTCGGTCCAGGCGTGGTGCTTGTTCTCGACCATCCAGACCCACAGATCACGGAGGTCGCCGCCGTAGGCCGCGAGGGTCGCCGAGGAGAAGCCGCACTCGATACGGATGTACGAGAGGAAGGCGCGGACGGGGGCCTCAAACCGTGAGACGCGCTTGCTCGGCGCGGCGGCCGCGGGTTTCGCGGGAGCGACCGGGTTCACGCCGAGGTTGCCGGGTGTCGGCTTAAGCGGATTCGCAGCGCCGGGCCGGGCGACAGGCTTGGCCACGGAGGGTGAGGGCGACGACGGGGCGACCTCGATCGGCTTGGCCGACAAGCGCGAGACGGCGCGTCGGCGGGCCTTGGCGGGCGGGTTCGGGTTGGTCGTCGGAGGGTTCAAGAGGTTGCGTTTCCCAGGAGAGCTGGTGGTAGGTCGGGCAGGCCAGGTATCCGCCCATGCAATAGGCGAACGCTTGATCGATTCGGCCGAGGGTCAGTCGGCTCCCGCAGCGGTGGTCCTCACCGTTGATAAACGGGCAGGCGGTGTCGGAGTTGTTACCGGCCCATCCCATCTGGCTGCCTCCTTGCAACCCTCACGTCATCGGCCGATGTCCGATTTTTTCGTGAATGAATGATGTGGTAACGGCGTCCGCAAGGCCGCGCGGGTTGTCGCGGACCGGCGAATCGGAAGATGTCCGAATAATGCTTAAATTACAGTCAAAAGCGGCGGCAAGGCTTCCGGATTCGTCGGACGAGATAACGCCCGATCATCCGAGTACGACGGTATTACAATGGCGATGTGTGTGTCGGAAATGTCCGATGGCACGCCGTTTCGGGGAGCAATTCCGGGGGTCTTGCCGGGGGCGGACGGGGGTGTGGTTCGGGGATGGTCGATGTAACCCGAAGCTGACGTACCCCGAACGAGCCCGCCGGACCGACGCCGGCCCACCCGATGCGAATCCTCTTCATCAACCAGACCTACGCCCCCGACGTCGCGGCCTCGGCGCAGCTCCTGGAAGACATGGCCCGGCAGTTCGCCGACCACGGCCACGAGGTCGCCGTGATCACCTCCCGCTCGCTTTACGGCAAGAAGGGCGCGACCCTGCCCCGCTACGAGATGCGCGACGGCGTGGCGGTCCACCGCGTGGGCGTGTCGCGCTTCGGCAAGGGGTCGGTGCCGGCCCGGACGTTCGACGCGGGCATGTTCTACCTCGCGGCGATCTGGAAGGCGTGGCGCGTGCGCCTGCCCGGCGGCCGGCCGCAGGTGACGGTGACGCTGACCAGCCCGCCGTACATCGGCTTCATCGGCGCGCTGGCGCGGATCATGCAGGGCGGCCGGCGGCGCGGCCGGTTCTACGTCAACTGGACGATGGACCTGTACCCCGACGTGCTGCTGGCGGCGGGCCTGATCAAGCCGCGCTCGCTCGCCGGGCGGTTCATGCTCCGCCTCAACAAGTGGTGCCTCAAGCTGTCCGACCGCGTCGTCGTGCTCGGCCGGTGCATGAAGGACCGGCTCGTCGAGCAGGGCATCGCGCCCGACAAGATCGACATCATCAGCGTCTGGCCGGTGAGCCCGGTGCTCAGCCTCGAAGAAGCCGCGCGCCCCTCGGGCTACCGCGAGCGTTGGGGCTTGCAGGACAAATTCACCGTCATGTACTCGGGCAACCTCGGGCTCGCCCACGAGACGCAGACGATTTACGACGCCGCGCTGAAGCTGCGCGACCGGGACGACATCCGTTTCGTCTTCGTAGGCGGCGGCAAGCGGCGGCCGGGGCTGAGCCGGTTCGTCGCCGAGCACGGGCTGACGAACGTGGTCGAGAAGGGCTACGAGCCGCGCGAGCAGCTGGCCGACCTGCTGCGGCTCGGCGACGTGCACCTGATCAGCCAACGGCCCGAGTTTGTCGGCGTGGTGGTGCCCAGCAAGCTGTTCGGCATCATGGCGAGCTGCCGGCCGGCGCTGTACGTCGGGCCGGGCGAGGCGGAAGTGGCCCGGGTGATCGACGAGAGCGGGGCCGGGCTGATCTTCGACAGCGGCGAGGCGGACCAGTTGGCCGCGGCGATCGAGCGTCTGGCCGACGACCGCGACGCGATCGCCGCGATGGGCCGGGCGACGCACGACGCGACCGTGAAACACCACACGCTGCGACACCGTTTCCTGAAACTCGAGGCGCTGCTCGAGGGCTTGGTTGCCCCGCACGAGCAGGCCGCCGCTACGAAGCCCGCGCCCGAGCCGCTGCGTGTGCTGCTGGTCAACCAGGCCTACGCCCCCGACGCCGCGGCGACCGCCCAGCACTGCGAAGACCTCGCCCAGCACCTGATCGCCCGCGGCCACGGCGTCTCGGTCATCGCCTCGCGGTCGATCTACGGCCAAGCCGGCGCGAACCTGCCGCGACGCGAGACGCTCGACGGCGTCCACGTCCACCGCGTGGGGCTGTCGCTGTTCGGCAAGCGCGGCCTGGCGCTGCGGGCGCTCGACTTCGGGCTGTTCTACATCGCGGCCCTGTGGCGGGCCGTGTGGGTGAGCGTGCCGATCGACGGGCGACGCAAGAAGCCGGACGTGGTGGTCACGCTGACCACGCCGCCGTTCGTCGGCGGGGTGGGCGTCCTGCTGCGTTGGCTGCGCGGCTGCCGGCACATCTATTGGGCGATGGACCTGTACCCCGACGTGTTGGTCGCCGCGGGGCTCAGCCAGCCTCACGGCATGATGACGCGCATGCTGGCGGCGCTGAACCGCTGGGAGATGCGGCGGGCCGACCGCGTGGTGGCGCTGGGGCGCTGCATGCGCGACCTGATCGAGAGCCAGGGCATCAAGCCCGCGCACATCGATGTCATCGGCGTGTGGGCCCCGACCGCCCCGGACGACCAAGTCGCCGACCCCGCCGCGTCGAGCTACCGCGAGACCTGGAACCTGCACGGCAAGTTCGTCGTGCAGTACTCCGGCAACTTCGGCCTCGCCCACGACTACCAGACGTTCTGCGACGCGATGCGGCTGACCAAGCACCGCGACGACATCGTGTTCCTCTTCGCCGGCGGCGGCAAACGCGTCGAAACCGTCAAGGCGTATGTCGAGCAGCACGGCCTGACCAACGTGATGTTCCAGCCGTATCAGCCCCGCGAGAACCTGCCGGACCTGCTCACCCTCGCCAACGTCCACCTGATCAGCCAGTCGCAGACGTTCACGGGCATCGTGGTACCCAGCAAGCTGTTCGGCATCATGGCGGCGGGCCGGGCGTCGCTGTTCGTCGGCCCCGCCGAGGCGGAAGTGGCGCGTGTGCTCGACGAGACCGGCGGCGGCCGACGCTTCAATATCGGCGCGGCCAAGGCGTTGGCCGACACGGTCCTCGAACTCGCCGACGACCCGTCCCGTGCGGCACACATGGGGCAGGCCGCGCTCGACGCCGCACGCGGGCCGCACCACCAAACCAGCCGTTACGCGGCGTGGGAAAGCCTGCTGGTCGGCGTCAGCCGGCGGGAGCTGGTACAACGCCGCCACGCACCCGGCGTCGTGCGGCCGACGGCGGTGTGAAGCGGCTTTCAGGAAGGGGCGGGGGCCACGGCGTGTTGCTCGCGGTACCACGCGATCGTCCGGCGGATGCCCTCGACCAGCGGAACCCGGGCCGACCAGCCGAGCACATCTTTCGATCGCTCCATGCTCAGGCACCGGCGGGGTTGGCCGTCGGGCTTGTCGCTGTCCCAGACGATGTCGCCGGTGAAGCCGGTTTCCTGGGCGATGAGCCGCGCCGCCTCGGAGATAAACGTCTCGACGCCCGAGCCGAGGTTGATCGGCGTGGGTTCGTCGACACGCTCGGCCGCGGCGATCAACCCGTCGGCCGCGTCGGTGACGTAAAGGAACTCGCGGCTCGCGCTGCCGCTGCCCCACACCGTCACCCGGTCGTCGCCGCGGTCCACCGCCTCGACGAACTTGCGGATCAGCGCGGGCATGACGTGGGCGGTTTCCAGGTCGAAGTCGTCTTCGGGGCCGTAGAGGTTGACGGGGATCAGCATCGCCGAGTCGAGCCCGTACTCTTTGCGGTAGCTGTCAAGCATGACACCCAGCGAGAGCTTGGCGATGCCGTAGGGCGCGGTGACGGGCGCGGGGAAGCCGGTCCAGAACCGGTCTTCGGTGAACGGCAGCTCGGTCTTCTCGGGATAGGCGCAGACGGTGCCGCAGTGGACAAACTTCTTGAGCCCGCAGGCCCGGGCGTGTTCGATCAGGTGCAGGCCCATCGCGAAGTTGGCGTAGAAGAACCGGCCGGGGTGGGCCTGGTTGGCGCCGATGCCGCCGACCTCGGCGGCGAGGTGGAAGATGATGTCGGGCCGCAGATCCGTGTACATCCGGACGACCTGCTTCTCCTCGGTCAGCTCGTACTCGGCGTGGGCCGGGGCGAACAGCCGATCGTCCGCCACGCCGCGCCGCCGCAGCTCGCGGCACAGGTGCCGGCCGAGGAAGCCCTGGCCGCCGGTGACCAGCACGCGGTCGTTGTCGTAGTCGATCTGGCTCATGGTGAAAGACGCGAAGGAAACGCCGGGCGGGGAGTGAGGGCCGCGGGGCAAAACACGGGCCCGAAAGGATACCCCACCGATCCCCCGAAGCCAGCGGCACCGGTCGCCCGACGCCGCAATAACCGATTTTAGCCGCCCCGGCCGTGCCCCACGCCGCCCCACGTTAACTGATCGCTACCACCGGCCGCGGGGGCAGGTCTCCCCGGCCAGCCGGGTCTTGGCGTACAGATTGCAGTGGCAGGCCCCGCAGGTGCTGGCCGGCGTCAGAACGTTCAGCGGCAGCCGGCCCAACGGCTTGGTCCGCGTCGCAGCCGGGCAGGCGGCGCAGGTTTTCCGCCGCCGCTGACGCTCCTCGTCGGCCACGGGCTCGAGATTGATCGCCGCCTTGGATAAACCCAAGACCCCGCGGACGGTGGTGCGGAGGGTGGAGACCAGCGACGCCATGACGGAGTTATCGGGCGTCGCCCGGCCGGAGCTTTATCATGGACACGATGCCGATCGACAAGCGCAACCCCAAGCTCCGACAGGCCATGGCCGAGATCGCGCTCGCCCTGCCCGGGGTGTTCGAGGAGATCAAGTGGGGCGGCTGGGTCTACAAGGTTGTAGGGCGCGACGGCACGAAGAAGACCTCGTCCAAGACCGGCGGCGCGAAGATGCTCTGTTACGTCGTCGACGGCAAGAACCACGGCTGGCACTGCCAGTTCAAGCTGCCGGGCACCGCCGAGGACGGCCGCGCCGCCGACGTCGTCAAGCAACTCAAGTGGATTGAACAACACCCCTGGAAAACGCTCGGCCCGTCGGGCTGGGTCGTCGCCCGGCCGCGCACCCAGCCCCAACTCAAGAAGCTCGTCGAACTCCTCGCCGAGAGCCGGGCGCTGCTGCCGACCTACGAAGACGAGCCGGAGGCTTCAGAGAACGCCACCGCTTCCGGCGGCCGGGTTGCGACGCCGAGCAACCCGATCGCGGCGCGGATGGCGTCGGTGATGCGGCAGGCCGAGGCCGAGGGCTGGACCCACCGCGACCCCGACGCCGCGGCGTTCGACGACTAATCCGATTCGGCCCGGGACACCGCGCAGCGTCCGCGCCGGTCGCCGGCCGCAGATCTTTCGGTAAGGTGAATCCATGAACGGTTTCACACGCCTGCTGCTTGGCTACCTCGTGGTAATGTCGGTAATGAGCCCGGTGACATTCGTGGTGTATGCATGGGACAAGTGGCGGGCCACACGTGACGGGTGGCGCGTCAGCGAAAAGACCCTGCACCTGTTGGAGTTTCTCGGGGGCTGGCCGGGCGCGTGGGCCGCGCAAAGGTGGGTTCGGCACAAGTCGCG
This sequence comes from Planctomycetota bacterium, assembly GCA_039033595.1. GTDB lineage: Bacteria > Planctomycetota > Phycisphaerae > Phycisphaerales > Phycisphaeraceae > Algisphaera. The sequence continues at coordinate 47,760 of JBCCCG010000016.1, forward strand.
AAAGAAATCCTATCGCCGTGTGTTTTGGTTGATCGTGGCGGTGCACATCACCGGCGTGGCGGCCGCGGCGTGGTGGTTCGTGGGCCGTTAGAGCAGGCCCCGTTCCTGCATCTCGGCGAGGAGCTTGCGGGCGGCGTGGCCGCGGTGGGAGATGCGGTCCTTTTGCTCGGCGGTGAGCTGAGCGGTGGTCGAGCCCGCAAACTCGTGATCGGCCGGCAACACGAACAGCGGGTCGTACCCGAAGCCGTTGTCGCCCCGGCCGCGCTCGGGGTTCTGCGGGTCGTCGGCTTCTTCGGGCAGCAGGATGCGGCCCTCGACCGTGCCGCGGACGATGATCTGTCCCACGTTATCGCCGGGCGTGTTGATCCGGCCGTACGCCCCGTCGGGCAGCTTGTCCTTCTGGTGCTCGGGCACGACCAGACACATCGCACACACAAACCGCGCGGTCCGCTGCTCGACCGGCACGCCGGCGAGCGCCCCGAGCAGCTTCGCGTTGTTCGCCGGGTCCACTTCATCCCGCGGCCCGCGGACGCCGGAGTAACGGGCGCTGATCACGCCGGGCGCGCCGTCGAGCGCGTCGACCTCGATCCCGCTGTCGTCGGCGAGGCAGACGCGGTCGGTCTGTTTCGCGTAGTGCCGGGCCTTGAGCGCCGCGTTGCCTTCGAAGGTGTCCTGGTCTTCCACCGGCTCGGTCAGGCCGTACTGGTACTCGGCCTCGAGGTCGCTGAACAGCTTCCAATCGACCGCCTCGCCGAGGGTTTCGCCGGCAAAGACGGAACGGATTTCTTCGAGCTTGTGCGGGTTGGTGGTGGCGACGAGGATGCTGAGCATGGGCAGTCGGCAGTGGGGGTTGGGCAATGGGGATTACGAGCGGGGCGATTTTCTCAGGGCAGTCAGCATCTTACCGACTGATTGGAGCAAGCTCCACGCCTTCGCCGCATCATCCCGCGACACGTATCCAAGACGTCCCGCTATGATCAATTGTGTTTCAACTTCTTTCAACGACCCGTTAGCGATGGCTAAGTGCCGCAAGTATTCCTTCCGAGTATTGCGCCCGTACCCTTCAGCGATATTCGACGGGACCGAGATCACGGCCCGTCGCATCTGCAAAGTCAACGCAAAACGCTCGTCTTCCGGAAACACCTTGACTAGACGATAGATTTCTTCGACCTCCTCGATCGAGGTCTGCCAGACCTCCAAATCACGGTAAGACTCAATCATGCCGTGTCCCCGTTCGGATCAAGTGCCCAACTTGCCCCACTGCCCAAACCCCACTGCCCACGGCCCCGTCAGATGTCCCACCAGTGCAGGTCGATCTCCGGGAAGATCACGTCGTGGATGTCGGCGTCGGCGATCTCGTGCTTCTCGACCTCGGTCAGCCCGCCGAGGTACTTCGAGTCGGCGGCGACCTTCTCGGCGATGTCGGTGAGGTTCTCGAAGCGTGCCACGTGCTGCATGTACCGCTTGATGCCGTAGTCGACCGCCTGGCCGCGGCGGATGACGAACGGCCAGTCGCTGGCCTGCAGCAGCAGCAACTCGCGCCCCGCCTTCTCGAGCAGCTCGCGGACCTGCTTGTCCTTTTCCCAGTCGAGCTCGTTGAGCAGCCGGCCGAACGTGCTCTCGCAGCGGTACTCGATCTCCCACATCCAGTTGACCTGGTCGTTGGCCCAGACGCGGTGGTCGCCCTCCTCACCCCACGAGCCCTCGGGCATCGTCACGACCTTGTCGACGAAGACGCTGTCGAGGTGCTCCTGCGTCGTTTTGAGGTCGACCTCGGGGTCGGCGTTGAGGCTGAGCATCACGTCGCGGAGGAAGCGCGGGCCCTCGTACCACCAGTGGCCGAACAGCTCGGCGTCGAACGTGCAGCAGACCATGCCCGGCCGGCCGGTCTTGTCCTTGTACGCCCGCAGGCGGTCTTTGATCGCGTTGACGAAGTGCTGGGCGTGCTCGTGGAGCTTGCCCTCGACGTTTTCGGGGTAGTACAGGTGCTTATCGCCGAGGTCGGTCTTGGCGCCGGTGATCTTCCAATAGCGCAGGCCGCGTTTGGCGCCCCACTGCTTGTGGAACTCGAGGTAGACCCCGTCGGCCGGGTAGCCGATGTCGCCGGACCAGACTTTTTCGCAGACCTCGTTGTCGCGGGCAAAGGCGAAGGCGCGGGCCAGGCCGTTGCCGTCGGAGTTCACGCCGTGCGGCTCGTTGACGCTCCGCCAGCCCCGGCCGGGGAACTTCTCGGCCTCGTCCCAGCCGACCTTGTACCAAAGCCCGTCGTTGTAGACCTGTTCCGATTTGCTCTCTTCGATCAGGTGCGACTCGACGAAGAAGTGGTTGATCCCTTCGTCGGCCACGAGGTGCTCGATGCCGCAGCGCGTGTGCGGCTGGCCCCACTGGATCGGCGGCGTCCACGTGCCGTTGGGTCGGTAGGCGCACTCGGGCAGCCACATGCCCTTGGGCTTGAACCCGAGGATGCGTTCGCTGCTCGCGACCCCGGCCCGGATCTGGGCGCGGATCGCCGAGTCGGTGAGCAGCAGCGGCATGTAGCCGTGCGTCGCGTTGGACGTGATGATCTCGACCAGCCCGCGCTCGGCCATCTTGGCGTAGGCCTGGGGGATGTCCTGCCCGATGTCGTTGAACTGCGCCGCGAGCTTGGTGTAAGTCTTCTCCCACTCGGTAGCGAGATAGGCGAGATGGCCGTTGTCGAGCTGCTCGAACTCGGCCCGGTCGTCGCGGGCCCGCTGGGCCCGGTCGTTGAGGTAGTGCTCGAAGCCGCGCTTGAAGTGCGGGTGGGTCAGCTGCTCGAGCAGCACGGGCGTGAGGCCCATCGTGAGCTTCGGCGTCGCGTTGAAGAACACGCACTCGTCGAGCATCGCGAGGATCGGCAGGTACGTCTCGGCCGCGGCCTCGTACAGCCAGTCCTCCCCGTGCGGCCACGTGCCGTGACGCAGGACGTAGGGCAGGTGGCCGTGCAGGACCAGACAGAACGATCCGAGGGATTCAGGCATGATGAGAAAGTCTACCCGACCCGGCCACGGGTTGCGGCTACTCCCCGGCCGGGCCGGGTTTCATTTGCCGGAGGGCGTCCCTTATCGCGACCGCGAGTTCCGCAGCCACCTCGTCCCCGACAATCCGCTGAGCTTCTTGCACGGGATTGATTTCTACGGCCCAAAGATTCAAACCGTACTGAATTGTCTCGGCCGCCCGTGGGCCGTAATAGCGCAGCATGATGTCGAACGCCTGCCGCGCGCACTCTGCCGCTTCGGCTTTTTCACTCCCCTGGAAAAATATGCTCCCGATGTTGTTGACGCAGACGGCGACGTTGGGGTGGTCGTTCCCGAAGGCGGCGCGGTTGATGCGTTCGGCGTCTCGGAAGGCTTCCAGGGCCCCGTCCAGATCGCCGCGGGCACTGAGCACGCTGCCGATGTTGTTCACACGGATGGCTACCTTGGGGTGGTCGTTCCCGAAGGCGACGCGGTCGATGCGTTCGGCGTCTCGGAAGGCTTCCAGGGCCCCGTCCAGATCGCCGCGGGCTTCGAGCACGCTGCCGATGTTGTTGACGCTGACGGCGACGTTGGGGTGATCGTTCCCCAAGGCTTCGCGGTCGATGCGTTCGGCGCCTCGGTAGGCTTCGAGGGCCTCGTCCAGGTCGCCGCGGGCTTTGAGCACGCTGCCGATGTTGTTGACGCGGATGGCGACGTTGGGGTGGTCATCCCCGAAGGCGGCGCGGTCGATGCGTTCGGCGTCTCGGAAGGCTTCCAGGGCCCCGTCCAGATCGCCGCGGGCTTTGAGCACGCCCCCGATGTTGTTCACGCTGACGGCGACGTTGGGGTGGTCATTCCCGAAGACACGACGATCGATATCGAGCGCTTGGTGGTACATCGCTATAGCTCGGTCGAAGTGGGCCATGTTCTTTAGTGCTAACCCGAGTCGATTGAGCGTGTCTGTGAAGGGGCCGGCGAGTTCGGGGTCATGCGGAGAGGCTTGGTGCAGTTGCCCCAGATCATTCATCAACTTGAATGCCTCGTCGATCCGCCCGCGTGCCATAAGCACGGGGATGATCTTCGCCACGGTTGCAGCCCAGCGGCGGCGTTCTTCCTCTTGGTCCCCGCAGCGGCGCCACAGAAGGTCGATCGCCGGGTGATGAGGAAAATCGCCCACGGCCCGCAGAATAAAGTCGTCGGTCGCTTCGGCGTCTTTCTCCCACGCGGCGTAGAACAGCCGGCGGGTGGCGTCGGCCACGATCCCCCCGTCGCCGCCGAGTACGAACTCGCCACGGAGGCGTTCGAGCACGAACAGTTCACCGAGGATGTCGGGTTGAAGGGCCGTGACGGGGGGCGTCTGGTTCTTGATCAACGGTTCGGTGTCACCGTCCCGGGACGGGCCGGCGAAGCGCGCGATGTGTTCGAGCAAGTATGTGTCGCCAGGCTCTCCGGCGGGTAACAGGTCCCGGACCGTCTCGAATCCCTCGGGTGGGGCGGGAGGCGAGAACGTGACCTTGCGCACCATGGTGGCCAGACTCAAGCTGTGGACGTGCCGGTCCTCCATCGCCTGCTGGGAAGTGGGGCAGCGCAGTTTTTCCCAGTGTTTGTGTTCTTCCTTGAGCACGTGAAGCAGGAGCTGATGGCCAGACCAGTCGTCGACCCGGTCAAACCCCAGGTCGGCGATCGCATCGGCGAGCACCGCAGCGTAGAGCGGCCGGGGCTGCCACCCTGAAGCTTCGGCCTGCGTGTGAAGGTTTCTGGGCTCGGGGTCGACTTGACGCAGCCGGGCTAGCGCTTGGTCCCGGTCGGGGGGCTCGCATCCGCGGTCGGCGAAGACGGTGAGCATCGTGTCCCATAGCGCGTCTTGGGTAATCGGTCCCAACTCCCGGGTGCTCATTATGTGCTCAGTGCCGTACACGGCGTTGCCGACATCACGCATTTTCTGCAGCCAACTCCCGTCCTGGGCCCTTTCGAGCAGGAGGAAGCGGACTCGGTGTTGCTCTGTCAGGTTGTCATAAACACCGGCGATAGCCTCTCCGACACGGCGGGGGCGTTCGCCGGCGTAGTCGATCACAATGAGTGTGTCGGCCTTGGGCCGCCAACTCGCCCAGTCCGAAAAATGCGTCCGTGACTTCAAGAACCCGGCGTCCCAACCCTTCAGGCGGGCCTGGAAACACAGCTCGTAGGCCAGACGGGATTTGCCTAGACCGGCGGCACCCGTCCACAACCACCACATCACGTCCGCATCGGCGTCGGTTTTGGCCAAAAGAAAACGTTCAAACAACTCCGACATCTCTTGCTCGCGCCCGAAAAGCGGGACCCGACGATCACTGAATACGAAGGGGTTGCCGCGGGGCAGAGAAGGTGTCCACGTGGGGCGAGGAAGTTCAAGACGAGGGTGGGGCTGCAGTTCGTTGTAGAGGGTGCCGAGAAAGGGTTGGAGTTCAGCAACTTCTCGCTGAACCGCCAAGATTTCGTGATGAATATCGTGGAGATAGTTTTGGATCTGTTCGAACGATAGATCCAGACTCCGTCGGATATCATCCACCCGAGACGCCATGGCGTTGTGAAGCGCAAAATGCAGGTCACGGTCCTTGCGAAGCAGTGCTTCAATCTCGTCCTTGTTGCCCTTGAGAAGCAGGGCAAACTTCGCGAGCGGGTTGTTTAGGGCTTCTTTGGGTAAAGAGGAAAGGTCCAGTCCGTGGCGGATGAGGATTTCGTCCAAACCTTGACGCCACTCCCCGCCTTGTTCGATCAAGCGGTCGACATCGCTTCTGAGAGCTTGCAGCTTATGACCTTGACGTTCGGAAGAGAATATCTGGACTCCGGCGATCGCTGCGCCCACGACGCCCGCCCCGATGGCCAAGCCGGGGCATTGGTCTAGTTGGATCAATGTCGCGGCGTCCGCGGTGACGGCCGCTCCGGTAACCGCTGGTAGGGTTAGTTTCGTCAGCAGGCTTGATAAACTCATGGCAATCCCGAAAGTATTTGTGTCATACTTTACTCATGAACGATCGGCTCACACAAGAAATTAAGGGACGGGAGTTGAAGAGTCCCCGTCACGATCTCACCGGCCGCCGCCTGCACTTTGTCGGGGTCGGGGGCAGCGGGATGTCGGGGTTGGCGAAGTTGGCGGCGCAGCGGGGGGCGAGCGTCAGCGGGTCGGACCGGGGGGAGAGCGCGGCGGTGGCGGCGGTGCGGGACGCGGGGATCGACGTCACGCTGGAGCAGACCGCGGCGAGCGTACCCGAGGAGTGCGACACGGTGGTGATCTCCGCGGCGATCCCGCCGGACCACCCCGAGGTCGTCGAGGCGCGGCGGCGGGGCGTCGAGGTCGTAAAGTACGCGGCGATGCTCGGCCGGCTGATGGCGTCGCCGGGCACAACGGGCGTGGCGATCGCGGGGACCCACGGCAAGTCGACCACGACGTCGATCCTCTGCCACGTCCTCTTGAGCGCGGGGCTGGACCCGAGCTTCATCCTGGGGGCCCACTGCGAGCAGATCGGCGGCGGCTCGCGGGCCGGGGGCGCTGCGGGCGGCACGACGCTGATCGCCGAGGCGTGCGAGTACGACCGCAGCTTCCACAACTTCGCCCCGACGCACGCGACGATCCTGAACGTCGAGGCCGACCACCTGGACCTGTACAAATCGATCGACGAGATCGTCGAGAGCTTCGCGACGTTCGCCCGGCTGATCCCGGGCCAATCCGCGGGCGGCTCGTTGCTGATCCAGCACGAGTCGCCGCACCGGCTGAACATCACGGCCGGTCTGGACTGCGGCGTCGAGACGCTCGGCTTCGCCTCGCAGGCCGACTGGCGGGTCACGGTCGACGGGAACCGCGTCACGCTGCACGAGCGCGGCGAGGCGGTGTGCGCCTGGGACAAGCCGTTGCCGGGCGACCACTTCGCCTTCAACGCCGCGGCAGCGGCCGTCACCGCGCACCGGCTCGGTGCGGCGTGGGACGACATCGGCCCGGCGATCGCGGGGTTCCAGGGCCTCGACCGGCGGATGCAGACGCTCGGCCGGCGCGAAGGCGTGCTGCTGCTCGACGACTACGGCCACCACCCCACGGAGGTCGACACCACCCTCCGGGCCCTGCGCCAACACCACGACCCGGCGCGGCTGATCTGCGTGTTCCAGCCGCACCAGCACTCGCGGACCCGGCACCTGATGGAGCAGTTCGTCGTGAGCTTCGGCGCGGCCGACATCGTCGTCGTGCCGGAGATCTTCTTCGTGCGTGACAGCGAACAGGAACGCCAGGCCGTGACGTCCGGGGCGCTGGTCGAACGCCTGCGAGCCCAAGGCGTCACCGCGATGCACCTGCACCCGTTCGATGCGATCGTCGAGCAATTGCAGGTGATGGCGAAACCGGGCGACCTGATCGTCACGATGGGGGCGGGCGACGTCTGGAAGATCGGCCGCGGCTTCCTCGGAACATCCGGCTGATCTCTTAAAGCGCGCGTTCCGAAAGCCCGCCCAGGTTCTGCTGCGGCGCGGCCCCGCCGACTCCCCGCCTTACATCTCTTCACCTGCCCCGTCTTCCATCTCTCCCACATCCACGCTGTCCCAGTCGATGTCTTTTCTCGACTGGGTGTAGTCGTCCAAGATGCGCTGGGCTTCGGGCAGGTCTTTCTCGTAGACCAAAACTTTGACGCTGCCCGGCGCCTCGGCGCGGAAACCCGCGGTGAGGGTCCCGCTGGCTTGGGCGCGGATGCCCTGCCGGGTGAGTTCGTCGGCGGCGAGAGTGGCCTCGATCTCGCCGGAAAACGTGGCGAGCGTGACCAGCGTGTCGTCATCGTCGGTTTCGGACATGGAGATCACTTTCGTTGACGCCGCGCTGGGCGATATTGTGGCGATGGGCTAAACCGCGGTCGGTCCGTGACCGGTGACACGCCGGCGGATGGTCAGCACGACCGCCCCGGCGAGCACGATCAGGCTGGAGGGCTCGGGCACCACGATGTCGACGTATACCAAGCGGTGGTCCGAAGCGATCGGGCTGCGTATGGGGCTGGCCAGGGTGAGCCCGCCGGGCAGCGGCACCCCAGAGATCAGCGCCGCCTCCGGGTCGGAATAAGAAGGCCAAAACACCCCGGCGTCGAGCAGCGACAGATTAGCCGAGGGCAGGGCGTAATCGACGCGCAGGTTGCCGGGGGCGTCGGAGTTGAAGTCGGAAGTGTCGAACCGCGGGTCGCCCAAGTGCTCGTCGTTGATGTTGCCCTCCCCGGCCGAGTCTTCCGGTCCGCCCAGGCTTTCGGGGGTGAGGGAGGTGTTGATCCGGGAGCTGTCGAGCAGTTGGCCGATCGCGCCGGGGACGCTCTCGCCATCGAGCGGGTCGGCGTTGTAGTCGCCCAGGATCACGAAGGCCGCGTCGGGGTCGATCCCGCCGCCGGGCGCGGCGGCGGACTCGGTGTCGTCGTAGAGGTAATCGCCCGCGCCGGGCGTGATGTAGTCGGCCCAGAGGCGGATCTCATCGTGGTTGCGTCTGCCATTAAGGTCTTCAGGCCCGTCGAACACGGGCGGCGTGGGGTGAGCGGCAAGAACGTGGACGACGTTCTCGCCGACCTGGATCGGTACGTCCCAGTGGCTCTTGGACGAAAGACGCAGCACGTCGAGTTCTTCGGGGCTGAAAAAATCCTCGCCCTCTGGCGTGGCCATGTTGTCGGGCAGCAGCGCGCCGGGCACGTCGCGCCACAGGAAGTTCTGGAAAGTGCGTACGTCGCTTTCGAGGATCGGGTACTTCGAGAGCAGAGCCATGCCGAAGTGCCCCTCGTGTTCGCCGAACCCGAAAGCGTCGTTCGGGCCGCCGATGGTGCCGGAGTTGTTCAGGTCGAACCCCGACGGGACGCCGGTGTTGGACGGCGCGACGTAAGCGAAGGGGTACGCCACGGCTGCGCTGGGCGTGCCGCCCGCGACGTTGTTCTGCGGCACGGAGAGATAGTTGTCGCGGAAAGCGTTGACCGCGGCAAGGCCCGGCTCGTAGTCGAATTCGTTGAGCAGGATGATGTCGGGGTTGACGCGTTGGATGATCTCGGCGGTGATGTTGGCGCGGAGATCGCCGGGGGAACTGAGCGTGGACAGCATCCCGCCGTCGACGGCCTCCGAGAGGTTGACATTGAACGTCGCGACCCGGATCGAGTCTTGACCTGATGCGGTTGTACCTGCCAGAAAGAACAGCCCGCTGAGTAAAACCGTGCGAATACCGATAAACATCTCAAAACCTCCAACGACGTAGTATACCTCATGCGCGCGGCAATACATCAAAAACATCACGGTTATTCGGGGCGCAAAGACCACAAATCGCGATTGTCAACGGGAAACGTTCTACGGCCTGCCGCCGGACCTATGGGGTAGCAGAAACGGAGTTGAGAGGAATGGGCTTGTCGGTTTTGAGCTCACTCGGGCTCGTCGAGGCCGAACTGCTTGATTTTTTTGTAGAGCGTGGTGCGGTTGATGTCGAGTTGCCGGGCGGTTTCCTGGCGGTTCCAGCCATTCGCTTCGAGCGCGGCGAGGACGATCTGACGCTCGGGGTCGAGCAGCGCCCGGGACAGCGGCATCGGGGTCCAGCCGTCGGCGAGCGCGGGGATGCTCCCGCCGGCCGCGGGGACTCCACCGGGTTGAATACTTGCGGACGACATTGGGCCGCCGGCCGTCTGCACCGATTCGGGTAGATCATCAGGCTCGATCTGAGGGTTGCGGCTGAGCACCACCGCCCGCTCGATCGCGTTTTCCAACTCCCGCACGTTGCCCGGCCACGAGTAGGCCGAGAGCGCGTCGAGTGCGGCTTGGCTGAGCGTCCGGTCTTTGCCTGCTTCCTTGCCGTACTTCCGCAGGAAGTGCTCGGCGAGCAGCGGGATGTCGCCGGGGCGTTCCCGTAGCGCCGGCATTTTCAGATTGATCACGTTGATGCGGTAGTACAGGTCCTCGCGGAATTCGCCGGCTCCGACAAGCTGCTTGAGGTCCTGGTTTGTCGCGATGACGAAGCGGACGTCGACGTGGTGGGTCTGTGTGGTGCCCAGCGGCTCGAAGGCCTTCTCCTGAAGCACGCGCAGGAGCTTGAGCTGCAGCGCGGGGGTGGCGGAATTGATCTCGTCGATGAAGAGCGTGCCGCCGTCGGCGGCGAGGATCTTGCCGGGCTTGTCGTGGTCGGCGCCGGTGAACGCCCCCTTGACGTGGCCGAAGAGCTCGCTCTCCAAAAGCGTCTCGGGGATCGAGCCGCAGGCGAAGGTCACGAAGGGTCCGCAGGTAGTCGGCGTGCCGGCGGGCCGGGGGCGGCGACGTTCGGGCTGCTTGTGGGGACGGCGACCGTTGGACCGGCGGCGGTCGGCGCCGCGGGGGCTAAGCGTATGGATCGCGCGACCGACCATGCTCTTGCCCGTGCCCGACTCGCCGGAGATCAGCACGGTGGTCTTCGAGTCGGCGACGGTCTCGACCATGTCGTAGACCTTCTGCATGCGGTAGTCGCTGCCGACGAGGTTGGCCATCCCGAAGCGTTCAGAGAGCTGGTCCTTGAGCGTGTGGTTCTCGGCGAGCAGGGCCTGCTGGTTCGCGGCCTTGGTCACGGCGAGGCGCAGCTCTTCGTCGACGATCGGCTTGGTGAGGTAGTCGGCCGCGCCAAGTTTCACCGCGTTCACCGCCGACTCGATCTTGCCGAAACCGGTGATCACGATGGGCACGACGTCTTCTTCACGGTCGCGCAACGCCTTGAGCAGATCGAGCCCGTCGCACCGCGGCATGTTCAGGTCGGTGATCAGCAGGTTGAACCGCTCCTGGACCTGATCGAGCAGATCGAGCGCCTCGTTTCCGTCTTGCGCGGTAGCGGTAACGTAGCCCTCGTCGCGCAGGAAGTCAGCGAGGCTCTCGGCGACGATCGGATCGTCGTCCACGATAAGGATGCGGGTCGGCTTAGCCGGCACGGCGGGGCTCCGCGTCTTGGCCGAAAGCGACGTGCGGCGGCGCGGTGGGCAGCGGCACACTGAGCGCGAAGCGGGTGCCGCCGTCGGCGTGGGGCTCGAGCGTGAGCTGGCCGTGCATGTCCTCGGCGATCTGCCGGCAGACACCGAGCCCGACGCCGTGGCCGCCGGCGCGGGTGGTGACGCCGAAACGGAATCGGCCGCGGTCGTCGATGAGCCGCGGGTCGAGGCCAACACCGGTGTCGGTGATCTCGACGAGCAGGTGCCCAGGGTGTTGCGGGTCTCCGACCAGGCGCACCGTGATGCGGTGCTCGTCCTCGCCGGGCGCGGCGACGGAACGCTCGATCGCCTGCAGCGCGTTGTTGATCGCGTTGGCGAGCACGGTGTAGATCGGCCCGGCGGGCAGGTCGCTGATCTCGGGGTCGAGGCGGGTGACGAGCTCGATGCCGCGTTGCTCGATCGACGGGCCGTAGACGTTGACCGCGTGCGTGAGTACGTCCAGCAGGCCGCCGGCGCTGTCGACGAGGTCGTGCAGCGATACCCCCCGGTTTGCGGGCTGGTTCACGTAGCGCTCGATCACGTCGGCCATCAGCCGCATCGAGCGGTCGGCGGCGCCGAGGTGTTTCTCCAGCAGCGCCCGCGTCTCGTCGTCCAACTCGAGTTCGTCGAGGCGGCGCAGCGTCATGCCCACACCGCGGAGCGAGCCGTCGAGGAGGTTATTGAGTTCGTGCGCCAACTGATCGGGGCTGATCGCGGACTGGGCGTTCTTGGCGGCCCGGCGTTTGTGGTGTTTAAGCGACATCTCGTCTTTGATATCGACGCGCGGGGGCGGCCGATTTAGAGCGATGTGGCGTGGGAGCAACGTTTTTTTCGGGGCGGGATGTGGCGTCGAAACAACACAACAGCCCACGGCTCGCGGGGCTTACGCGGCCTGGCTGTCGGTATCCCCAGCTTTGATGTCGCCCGCCGAGGTCGGCGGCGTGGCGTCGGCCTTCGGCGCCGGCGTTTCGGCGGGCGGGGTTTCGGTCGGCACTTTGATCGCCGGCCGCAGGCGGCGCAGCCAGTTCGCCCCGTTCCAGGTGTCGTGCTCGGTCGAGGCGTGGTCGATCTGCACGTGGGCGGTGGCGAACCCGGCGGCCTCGGCCTTACGCAAGGCGCGGTCGATCAGCAGCCGGGCGAGCCCGGGATTGACACTCGGGTCGAGATGCACCGCGATGTGGCGTCGACCGTCGGCGTCAACGTGGTGCAACGCCGAGCCGAGTGTGGTCTGCTCGGCGTTGATCGCCACGAGGCTGAGGTTCGGCTGTAGCGTTTGGGCGTCGATCGTGGCACCTTGAGCGGCGGCGAATGTGAGCGCGTCGTCGACCTCGCCCCGGCGGACTTCACGGAATTCGATAGACATGCGGCCTTCTCCACCGTCGCTATCGGCGGAAACGGCCCGGGGTTTGAGCGGCGGGTCAACGCTTAAACTTCTGCAAATCCCGATAACCCGCCGCGGCGAGGAAGTCGGCCACGCTCACGACGCTGCCGTCGGGCAACTCGACCCGCCGGTCCAGCGGGCCCCAGGCTGCCAGGACGTGGTTGAAAGCCGTGATGAGGTTGCCCCGCCCGGTGCGCTCGGGCAGCGGGCCCAGCACGTCTTCGCGTGCCCAGCCGTGCTCGATGAGTTTGTCCGTGAGCGGCGCCAGTCGCGGTGGCGGATCTTTGCGCCCGTTGGACCAGCTTGCGGTGGCGTGGGGCCGGAGCTCGGCGGTCAAGCCGGGCTCGATCACGACCGATCCCCCCGCCGCGCCGGGGTTGTTGTCGTAGAAGAACATCGCGGCGTGGAGTTCGCCGGTGGGCAGGCCGCGGTAGATCATCGGGTCACGCGTCGGGGCGTGATGCACGACGAGGGCGTGGGACAGGAAGTTGGCGTCCCACGCCATGAACATCAGAATCGGGTCGCCCGCCAGCGGTTGGGCGCTCAGCACCGCGATATACCCGCCGTTGCTGTTCTTCTCTTCGAGGTGCAGCGTCCCGGTGCCGACCGGTGCGAGCGTAAGTTGATCGGCCCGGGCCGACGGGACGACGACTTCTTCGGCCACGCCACGCAAGTGGACCACCTGTGCCCGCGTCTCCCACACCTCGGTGACCGCGGGCACGGCGACCTCACGCCGAGTCTCTCGGTCCCAGTCGTGCCACGACTGGGCGACCAGCCGGTAGGTCCCGGGAACGACGGCATCGAACGCGAACCGGCCCGCCCCGTCGGTGATGGCTACCCGCCACGCGTGCAACTCGGCGTCGTCGAAGTCTTCGCCGGCTTCCGCCATCGCCCGCCCGAACCGCTGGCCCGACGGGGCATGGATCGGCTGACCGGTTGCCGCGTCGAGCAGCGCAACGCTCACGCCCGCCAGCCCTGCGCCCTCGGCGTCGACCACACGACCGGCGACGGTGTGGCCGAAATCCCCCCGCGGGTCTTCGGCGTGGCCCGGCACGGAAACCCAGGCCGCGAGTACGAGCGCTACGAGACAGAGTACGAAACGCATCCGCTTACCCTACCGCGCGGCGGAGCGTTGCCGCGCTTCAATTCTGTGAATCCCAATACCGAACCGCTCCGATGATTTTTCCAAGTTCCGTTGATTCTCGGGAACGCCGGCGGGGGCTGTGCGTCCAATCCCTTGCCGAGCCGAGGATCACGCACGTTTCTGCCAAGGAGTTGGTATGCAAAGCAAAAGTTTGGTTGGATTGATAGGGTGCTGTGTGGCGATGCTGCTGGTCCCCGCGTTCGCCGGGCCCGACCGCGAGCAGCTTCTAGAGACGTTGCTCGGCGAGCACGGCCCAACGATCGACGCGGTGTTGATCGGGGAACTCGACCCGGCGGCGGTGCCCGACTGGGCCGATCTGACGGCGGCGCTTGACGCCGTGACCGGGCAGAAGGACGGCTGGGCGTCGGGGCTGCTGTGGCACGACGACCTCGATACCGCGCTGAGCGTGGCGCGGGCCCGGGGCAAGCCCGTGCTGTCGCTGCGGATGCTCGGCCGGCTGGACGAAGACCTGAGCTGCGCCAACAGCCGGTTCTTCCGCACGCTGCTGTACCCCGACCCGGCGGTCAACACGATCCTGCGCGAACGGTTCGTGCTGCACTGGCACAGCGTACGCCCCGCGCCGCGGCTGACGATCAACTACGGCGACGGGCGGGTGATCGAGCGGACCATCACCGGCAACAGCCTGCACCTCGTGCTCGACCCGACCACGGGCACAGTGATCGAGGCGCTGCCCGGGCTGGTCGACGCCCAGACGTTCGCGGGTTGGCTCGGGATGGCGGATCGGTTGCACGGCCACATGACCACCGACGGGGCCGACGCGGCGGCGATCCTCGTGGGCCATCGCACATGGTCGATGTTGCGACCGGGGGCGGTGCCCCCGCCGGCGGACGAGGCCGACGCGGGCGCGGCGGCGATGCGGCTGGCGGTGTCCAAAAAAATCGTCGAACGCGCGGCGTTTGCCGCGGTGCGCTTCGCGCCCCGGGCGGCCGACGGGTCCGAGGGCGCGCCGCATTCGGACGCGGGCGAAACTCCACCGTCGGTCGAGCCGACGATCCACCCGCGGGTCGGGGGCTTGATCCGCGTCAAGGAAGGCGGCGACACCGACGCCAAACTCACCCGGTTGCGTGACTCTCTGCGCCGCGACACCGCGATCAATGTCGACCGGCTGCGGCCGAGGATTGTGGCGTATCTGGCTGGGGCCGAGACCGAGGCGTCGGCCGAGTCGCTGACCACCTGGGTCTACGCCGAGGTGTTCCGCAGTCCGCTGGACGACCCGTGGTCGGGGTTGGTGGAGACTGATGCGTACACCGCGCTAGACCGCGGCGGCGTGCGGCCGTAAGCCGAAGTCGGCCCCGTCCGCGTCAACCCAGCCCGAGCGCCGCAGCGTCGCGGTCGCTGAGCAGCCCGCCGTCGGAGCGTTGCTTCACCGTGCCGTCGCGTTTCCACGAGCGCTCGCAACGCGGCTCGGCCGATAGGTCTTGGACCGCCAACGCATCGGTCCCGGAGGAGAACCGGCTGATGCCGCAGAGGTCGGCGAGGTCTTCGGCCGCGAAACCCGTCAGGTCGACCGGCTCATGAAGGGCGGACAGACCCAGGTCCAGCGGGTTGTCGATGTCGCTGCCCTGCCGGAAGTCTTCGAGCGCTTTGAGCCAAGCGTCGCGCTGATTCATCACCGCGGGCCACCGCTCGTCCACAGGGATCTGCCCCGGGTGATCGGGATCGGGCAAGGTTTCCAGGTGTACGCAGCCGTCGGCGTGGCCGTCTCCGGGCAGCGCCCGCCACGCCTCGTCGGCGGTGTGCGGGAGCACGGGCGCGAGCATCTGGCACAGCGCCGAGGCGATCTTGTAACACGCCGTCTGCGCCCGCCGTCGCCGCGGGCTGTCGGGGGCGTCACAGTACAGCCGGTCCTTCACCGCCGCGAGGTACACGGCGCTGAGCGTGTCGTTGCAGAAATTGAAGAGCGCTTCGGTGGCTTTGCGGGTGTTGTAGTTCTCGTAGGCGGCGTGCACCGTGCGGATGAGCACCGCCAACTCGCCCATCGCCCAGGCGTCGAGGCCGGCCGCGTCGGCGTCGGTGAAGTGGTGGCGTTGGGCCTCGTCTTGCGGATCGAAGTCGTCGAGGTTGCTCAGCAGGAACCGCAGGGTGTTGCGCACCTTGCGGTACTCTTCGCCGGCGAGCTTGAAGAACTCCATGTCGACCTTGATGTCGTTGTCGGGGTTCAGCGACGCGACCCACCACCGGCAGACGTCGGCGCCGTATTGCTTGAACAGTTCCTCGATCTTCAGCGCGTTGCCGTCGGACTTCGACATCTTCCGTCCGTGCTTGTCGACCATGAAGCCGTGGGTCAGGACGGTCTTGAACGGCGACCGTCCCGTGACAGCGAGCGCGGGCAGCAGCGAGTGCTGGAACCAGCCGCGGTGTTGGTCGCTGCCTTCGAGGTACAGGTCGACGGGGTACCCGCCGCCCGACTGCTTGTCGTTCCAGCCCTCACGCATGACCGCGTTCCACGACGAGCCGGACTCGAACCAGACGTCGAACGTGTCCTTGCCCTTGGTGAGCGCGGACTTGTCGAGCCCGTCTTCGTCGTAGTGGACCAGCAGGTCTTCCGGGGGCATGTAGAACCACGCGTCGCTGCCCTTCTCGGCGAAGACCTTGGCCACGGCGCGCACGCTGTCGGGATTGAGCAAGGGCGGGCCGTCGGGCTTGAAGAACGCCGGGATGGGCAGGCCCCACGAGCGCTGCCGGCTGATGCACCAGTCGGGACGCGACTCGAGCATGCCCCGCATGCGGTTGCGTCCCCAGCCGGGGATGAAGCCCACGTCGTCGGCGGTAACGTGGAGGGCGGCGTCGCGCATGGGCGCGCCGTCGTCCACCGGGCGATCGACGCCGACGAACCACTGCTCGGTGGCGCGGAAGATGACGGGCTTCTTGCCGCGCCAGTCGTGGGGGTAGCTGTGCAGGAACTTCTCGTCGTGGAACAGGTGGCCGGTTTCGCGGAGGCGTTCGACCACGGCGGCGTTGGCTTTCCAGATCGATTCGCCGCGCAGCCACTCGGGTACGCTGGCGTCGTAGGTGCCGTCGGCTTTCACCGGACAGTAAACGTCGAGGCCTTCGCGCAGGCCGGTCTGGTAGTCCTCGGCCCCGTGGCCCGGAGCGGTGTGGACCAGCCCCGTGCCGTCTTCGAGGGTGACGTATTCGGCGTGGAACACCTTGCCGACGCGGTCTACAAACGGGTGTTGATACTCCACACCGAGCAGGTCGCGTCCGGGGAAGGTCTCCAACGGCTCGGCCGAATCGACCCCGCCGAGGGCCAACACCTTGCCCGCCAACTCACAAGCCAGGACGACTTTCTTGTCGCCGGCTTGGTACAGCCCGTACTCGTAGCGCTCGTGCACCGCGACCGCGAGGTTCGCCGGCAGCGTCCACGGCGTCGTGGTCCAGATCATCAGGGACTGGTCGTCTTTTCCGACGCGATCGAACTTCACGAACACCGACGTGTCTTCCCGGTCGTAGTACTCCAGCTCCGCCTCGGCGAGGGCGGTCTGGTTGTCGATCGACCAGTGCACGGGCTTGAGGTCGCGGTAGACCACGCCCTTCTCCACCAGCCCGGCGAAGACTTCGAGCACCCCCGCCTCGTACTTCGGGGCCATGGTGAGATACGGGTCGTCGTAGTCGGCCAGCGTGAGCAATCGCTGCATCTGCTTGCTCTGGGTCTTGACGTATTTCTCGGCGTAGGATTTGCACTTCTGGCGGACCTTGAGCGGCTCCATGCTTTTGGCCGCGTCGCCCAGGTCCTGCATGACCTTGTGCTCGATGGGCAGGCCGTGGCAGTCCCAGCCCGGGGTGTAGGGACAGTCGTAGCCGAGCATCGACCGGCTACGGACGACGAAGTCTTTGAGGCATTTGTTCAACAGGTGCCCGAGGTGGATGTCACCGTTGGCGTAAGGCGGGCCGTCGTGGAACACGAACGGCGCCAGCGGATTGCCGTTCGCCTTGGCCTGCGCCGCCTTCTCGCGCAGCTTGACGTACAGCCCGAGCTTGTCCCAGCGCTTCTGCGAGGCGGCCTCGTTCTGCACGAGGTTGGCCTTCATCGGGAACGCGGTCTTGGGCAGGTTCAGCGTCTTTTTATAAGAACGCTTTTCCGGTTGGGTGTCGGCGGATGCGGTTTCGGGCATGGCGGCTTCGGGGTCGGTGGGGGTGAGGCGGGCGGTGAAACGCCCGGGTTGTCTCGAATCGATCCGCGGCGGGGCAACAAAAAACCCTGCCGGGCGGGCAGGGCGGGTTGCTGTGCAATGCGTGGGGTGCGACCGCCCTACCGAAGTGGGATGCGGGCAATGATAATTCGGGCGGCTTTAGGCAAGGGATGCTGCATGGCGGGAGTATAGCCCAACTAGCGGCCGGCCGACAGGCTGGACGACGGACGCGACACGCCGGCCCGGCGTTCGTCGGCCGCGGCGATCAGCGGGGCGTCGCGGAACCCGGGGTCCACGCCCAACGCCCCGGCCAGCGATCGGCCCCAAGCCTTGAGCCGTTTGAGCTCAGCCAGCTCTTCCGAAAGCTCGACGTTCGAACCTTCAAGGTGTTTCTGCAACAGCGTGCCCAGACCCAGCTCGCCGGGCGTGCCGACGATCGGCGGGCCGGACTCGGTCGAGGCGGTGTACCGGCCGGTGATCGATTCCTGAAGGCCGGCGTGGTTGGCGAACCGCGCGAGGTGGAGCTGGCCCACGGCGACCCACTTGCCGCGGGTGCGGGTGCGGGCGTAGACCGCGCCGTCGGGCTTAATCGCCAGGTCGGCGTACTCGTCGGGGAAGATGACGATGGGCTCGACGCGCGGCCCGTCGGGCGAGCCGTGGACGAGTTCGTGGTCGAGGTTGATGTACAGATCGCCGGCGCGGACGTAGGCCAAGCCGTCGTTTGCACCCGAGGTCGGGTCGTCGAGGATCAGGTAGCCGTTGCCCTGGATCGCGACGTCGAGCCAGCGTCCGGTGAACACGGGCTTGCCGGGCCGGGGATCGCGTTCGAGGATCGGCAGGTACGCCTCGTCGGTGTGGGCCGCGGCGGGGTCGTCCGGGTCCGGGAAGACCGGCCGCAGGGCGCGGTAACCGGGCGTCTGGGCGTGGGTGAGGTTTTGGAGCACGGCGTCGTAAGCCAATCGGACGCCGGCGAGGTTGCGGGCGAAGTCGGCGTTTCCGCCGCCGGCCGTGCCGGTCACGTTCGACCCGCCAGAAGCCACCTGTTTCGCGGCGCGCCCGGCAGCCTCCCCTTTGACCTCGCCGCAGCCGGCGAGTGTGAGTCCCCCGGTCAGCGCGAGGCCGACCAACATGCATAGGCGTGTCGAATTCATAAAGCGTCCTTGCGGGCCGGGTGGCCGTTGTCCTGTCGTGGTCCCGACTTATCGGTCCATCGCGGAAAGACCCTGCAACAATTGCGCGGTCGCGGGATGCTAGGCCATTGATCGGGGTTCACCCCGGCGGATCGTCGATTACTCCATCAGCGTTCGATGAGCAGGTTGCTGTCCGACTCGGAGTAAACGACGAAGTCGAAGTTTTTGAGCTTCTTCGAGCCGCGGAGCCCCGTCTTGCCGTGCAACGCGCGTTTGGCTTCGTCAACCGCGACGTAGGCGATACCGTTCGAGTGCTTCCCACCTAAAATGCGGGATGGAGAAGACGAGATTTACGGACGAGTAAATGGCGTTTGCGTTGCATCAGGCCGAGGCAGGAAGGCCGGTGCAGGAGGCTTGACGGAAGCTAGGGAAAAACTCTCAGCGCTTACCACCCGGGCTCGACCACTGTTCTTCGATTTCCTCCAGCGATGCCCCTTGGTCTCGGGCAGCTTGGTCATGATCAGCATCAAAACCACACAGAACGCAGCGTAGACGAAGAACGGGAAGCCATGATTGAAGGTCTTCACCAACCACGGCTGTTCATCCATCATGGGAAACGTCTGAGAGACCACAAAGTTGGCGACCCACAGGCACAGCGCCGCGATCGCCATCGCCCGGCCACGGATCTTGGTGGGGAAAATCTCGGAAAGGATGACCCAGGTCACCGGGCCGACCGAGACCGCGAAGCAGGCGATATAGCCCAGCATGAATATCAGCAACCACGCGCCGATGAGGTTAAAGGTCGCCGCGGCCCCGATCGCCACAAGCGAAAGCCCCATCCCCGCACTTCCAATCATCATGAGCGGCTTGCGGCCCACGCGGTCGACCGTCCAGATGGCGACCACGGTGAACAGCAAGTTGACGGCCCCGACCACGATGGTTTGCAGCAACGCCACGTCGGCGTCCGCACCCGTAACAGTCTTGAAAATCTCCGGCGCGTAATACAAAAACACGTTGATCCCCGTGACCTGTTGCAATACCGCCAGGCCGACTCCGATGAAAAGCACCCAACGCATGCCCGGCCGAAACAATTGGCCAATCGAGTCGCCCTCATGGCCCAAGGCGGTGTTGATCTCCGCCATCTCCCGCTCGGCACGTATCGCGCCGTCGATGCGCGTGAGGGTTCGGCGTGCTTTTTCCGGGTTGCCTTGTTTGATCAACCACCGGGGGCTTTCCGGAACAAAAAACAGCAGCACGAGCAGCAACAGCGCGGGGATCGCTTCAGAGCCAAACATCCACCGCCAGCCGGTATCGATATTCCACTGCTCACTGCCGCTCAGGGCGATGAAGTAGTTGACAAAATAGACCACCAACATCCCGAAAATGATCGCGAACTGGTTGATCGAAACCATCCGGCCGCGGAGCCGGGCCGGGCTGACCTCGGCGATATACATCGGGCTGGTCATCGACGCGGCCCCCACGCCGACCCCGCCGATGACCCGGAAAACGATGAACTCGGTAAGGGTATGAGGAACCGCCGATCCGACTGCCGAGATCAGGAACAGCACCGCGGCGACGATCAGCGTGGTCCGTCGGCCCAGGCGGTCGTTCATCCCACCGGCCATGGCCACCCCGACGACACACCCCACCAACGCGCTGGAGGCCGCCCAGCCCTTCATCGCCGCACTCAATTCGAAGTGCTGTTGCAGGAACCCGATCGCGCCGCTGATCACGGCCGTGTCGTACCCGAACAGCAGACCGCCCAGGGTGGCCACCAGCACGATCGTGGTCAGGTACAACAGAGATCCGTCAGATTCAGCAGGCTTATTAATTTATGAATCACTTTCGTTGTAGAACGCTCGGGTGAGATGCTCGGCGGAATAGGCCAGGGCCTGTTGTCCTAGTTCTAACGCACCGGCCATAGCGACAAAGGCGTGTGGCACGCCACGGTAAAAGTGGGATTGCACATCAACCCCCGCCTCACGCAGCTTCCGCGCGTAGTCGAGCGCCTGATCACAAAGAATGTCACACTGAGCAACGATGAACAGTGCCGGAGCCATTCGTGGGCCGACTTCTCCCGATAGCGGAGAAATCTCGGGGTGTTGCGGACCCGAATCGCGTGAGTAGATCGATGCCGTCCAGGCAAGCACCTCACGTGTAAAGAAGTAGCCGTTGGCGTAACGATCTACCGAGCCCCCGCGGAGATTCGCCGCGTCGCAAATCGGGTAGATCAACAGTTGCAAACATAGGCGAAAGTTGGGGTGCGCTTGAAGACGCTGGGCCGCTACGGCACAAAGATTGCCCCCCGCGCTGTCGCCCGCCACCGCGACCCGCGTGGCGTCGCCTCGGATCTCATCGGCGTGCCCGAAACACCAAAGAAGCGAATCATAAAAGCCGTTCAAGCCGCGGGGGAAAGGTTGCTCCGGAGCCAAGCCGTAATCGACAGACACGACGACGCAGCGGGCATGATGCGAGTAGTAGCGGCAGAGGCGGTCGTGGCTGTCGAGGCTGCAGAAGGTCCAGCAGCCGCCGTGGGCGAACACGAGGACGGGGAACGGGCCGTCGCCCGGGGGCGTGTAGAGGCGGACGCGGACGGGGCGGGAGCGGGTCGGCAGCCAGCGCTCTTCGACGCGTGTCTCCGCCGAAGCGACGGGGATGTCGTAGTCGGCCAGGGCGTGGCCGCGGCGGGCCGCTTCGATGTCGGTCTGCGCGGCGGGCGGAGCGTTGGGGTCAGCCAGCGCCTGGACGATCGCGCTCGCCTGCGGGCAGAGTTCGCCCCCAAAATCTTGTCCGAACGTCTTGTCTATCGGGAGCGGCATCACTATCGATCACCACCTGATTCACGCCCGGTCAAACGTCCATGCTTCGTTTCTTCATCTTCTTGAACCCGCCCACCCCGGTTTTTTTCTGCTGGTCATCGGCGTCCGGGAAATAAAATCCGGTGTACAAGTTGTGCAGCCAGCGGTGGTGGCAGCGGATTTCGTGGAAGACGTGGTCGGGCAAAGGCCCTTTGTTGGCGGCGCGGATATTCTCGTCTGCGAACCGGGGCACGTGCATCGAGATGCAGGCGGTCGAAACGCCGGGGTGGGTCAAGACGAAGCGGATGGCCAGTTCCGCCAATGAGTCGGCGTATTCGGGCACGAATTTCTTGAGTTTCTCAACCCGCGAGACGTATTCCTCGATCGGCCCGTTCACGAAGTACTTCTCGCGGAAATCGCCTTCCTCGAAGGTCGTGTCCCGGTTGAGCGTGCCGGTCAAGCCGCCCTCGTCCAACACACATCGCGCGATCACGAAGACCTTGTTCTCCTGGCACGCCGGCACGAGGCTGTCGAAGGCCAGCGGGTCGAAGATGTTGATGATGGTCTGCACCGACTGGATCAGTCCCGAGTTGACCAACTCGAGCGCCGTGTCGTGGCGGTGATCGACGATTGACACGCCGATGTGACGGATCTTGCCCTCGTCCCTGAGAGCCTGTAACTCCTCAAGCCAAGCACCCACCCCAAAGAAGTTGCCCCAGTACTGATGGAGCTGGAGCAGGTCGATGGTCTCGACCCCCAATTCACTCAGGGAAGCCTCCACGCTGTGACGCACAGAGCCCGGCGGGTAAGCTACGTCAACCGGGTTCGGGATGCCCCAGCCAGGGTTGCCCGCGCCCTCGGAAGGGATGGCCTTGGAATTAATAAAGGGCTTTTCGCCTTTCCACTGCTTGATGGCCTTGCCAAGAATCCGCTCTGAATCCATATAAGAACGGGCGGTATCAAACATGTTGACCCCTTGATCCATGCTGTGGTGGATTGAACGGATCAGGTCGCCTTCGTCGAAGCAGCCGAACGCGCAGTTCAGGCCCATCGCGCCGAAGGCGACGCGTGAGATGCGGGTGTCCGTGTCTGCGAATGGAACGTATTGCACAGGCTTCCTTTCGGGTCGATTGGGTGGGGGTAGCGGAGGGCGTGGGCCGGCTGGAGATGAACGCTTAGAACGCGTCGTAGGCGATCTGATCGTCCTTGGCCCCGAGCTCGTGCAACATCTTGGTGCAGGCCTTGATCATCATCGGCGGCCCGCACAGGTAGAACTCGACCGCTTCGATCTGGGGGTGACGCTCCAGGTAGTTGGCCAACAACACCTCATGGATAAACCCGGTGTGGCCGGCCCAGGCGTCTTCTTCGAGCGGGGCCGAGAGGGCGACGTGGAAGTCGAAGTTGTGGTGCGCGTCGGCCAGCTTCTCGAGCTCTTCGTCGTAGTAGATTTCCTGGCGTGAACGCGCACCGTACCAGTAGCTGATCTTGCGGGCCGACTTTTCGTTTTCCAAGAGGTGTCGGAGGTGCGAGCGCATCGGGCCCATGCCCGCACCGCCGCCGATGTAGACCATTTCTTTCCGCGTCGGCTTGATGTGGAAGTCGCCGAACGGGCCGATCGCGGTGACGTCGTCGCCGGGCTTGAGGTTGAACATGTAGCTCGAGCCCACGCCGGGCGGGCAATCCTGACCGGGCGGGGGCGTGGCGATGCGGACGTTGAACGTGAGGGTCCGCTCCGCGGCGGGGTTGCCGGCGAGCGAGTAGTTGTTGCGCCGACCGGCCTCGGCGTTGCTGGCCGCCAGCTCGAAGACGTGCTGCCGCTCCCAGACCTCGCGGTACGGGTCGGGGATGTAGAAATCGCGGAAGCGGATCTCGTCATAAGTCGGGATGTCGATCTGCATGTAGTCGCCCGGGGTGTAGTCGATCTGCTCGTCGGCGTCCACCGGCTCCAGCACGAGCTCCTTAATAAAGGTGGCCACACTCCGGTTACTGACCACGCGCAACGCGTAAGTTTTCTCCTGCCGCGCTCCGTCGCCACCGGCGTTCATCACGTTCAGCCAGATCCGACCGTCGCGTTCTTCGACCGGATACGTCGCCAGGCCGCGGCAGATGG
This sequence comes from Planctomycetota bacterium, assembly GCA_039033595.1. Classification (GTDB taxonomy): domain Bacteria; phylum Planctomycetota; class Phycisphaerae; order Phycisphaerales; family Phycisphaeraceae; genus Algisphaera. Next base: position 71,401 of record JBCCCG010000016.1, read on the forward strand.
GCGCCCGGGCCGGGGAGCCGTCGAGCAGGTTGAACCGACCGTTGTGCTTGGGGCACTCGATGATGCCTTCCTTGACCAGCCCGTCGGCCAGGTGGGTATTGCCGTGCGTACAGATACCGTCGGTCGCGTGGAGTTGCCCCGTGCCGACGCGAGCGATGGCAAAGGTTTTTCGTCCGTGGTCGAAGCGGATGACGTCGTCCTGGCCCAGGTCCAACACACTGCAGACCTCAACCCACCCGTCGTCGTCCGGCCTCGCCTCGCTGTGCTGCCAATCACGGTCGGCTTGCGGAGTCGGATCGGGCAGTTGGCGTTTCACGTGATAGGTAGGATCCTTCACCTGTTTGAGAACCGCGGGAATGATTTCCCGCCAAGCGGACAGCAGGCTGGGATACGGATCGGGCATGTCGCCCTTGACCAGTTCGTGCAGCCGGGGCAACGCGTGATAGGGCACCAAGGGGAACATGTGGTGCTCGGTGTGATAATTCATGTTCCAGTAAAGAAACCGGTTGATCGGGTTCATGTAGACCGTGCGGCAGTTCAGACGGTGATCAAGCACGTTCTCCGCCAGCCCGGCGTGCTGGGTGTTGCCGTAGATCGGCATCAGCCAGGCACCGAACAGGTGGACGCCGCCGACCAGTAACAGCGGCAGGATGCTGGTGGTGACGGTCGCCAGGACGATGACCGCGGCATAGATCGCCACGTAAATCCGGGCCCGGGTGTAGACCCGGGAGAACTCCGTTTCCGGGATGAACGTCTTCTCTTCCGCGGTCATTCGACCAAGGCTGTGCAGCAGGATGTGGCGGAAGTAATTGGGGTAGGCCGTCAGGTTGAAAAAGCTGATGAACATCGCTTTGAGGTCCGGCGGCCGGGGCACGATGATCTCGGGGTCGCGCCCCACGATGATGGTGTCGCTGTGGTGACGGGTATGGCTCCATCGCCAAACAACCGACTCACGCATCACCATGAACGAGGCGATCTCGTATAACGCGTTATTCATCCAGTCAGTCTTGAACGCCGTGCCGTGGCTGGACTCGTGCCAGCGTGAATCCGAAGAAGAGGCATAAAGAACGGCGTAGCAGAGGTACGGCAGCACCGCCCACCAGCTCGGCCACAACAAGACGGTCGCGACGCCGCAGCCGATGATCAACGCAAACCAGATGAACGTGTCACGCAGCGCCGGCCCGTCCTTCCGCTCCAGCAGCTTGCGGATTTCCGCCCGAGGCACCGGGCATTGATACCAGTCCGCCTCGGCCAACCCCATCTCCACCGCGCGGTCGGCATTCTCTCCGGTTAGGCTGTAGTCCAGTTTGTTCGGCGGCCGCATCGTCGCCTGATCTTGTTCAGCAATCAAAACCATCTTCGTGTTACCTACTTCGTTATCGATTTAAGAATTTTGGGGTTTCCCGTGGATATCGACGTTTAACGTGTGGCTCACAGCCGGGTTCCTGCGGCAGCGCCATCGCCTAGATCCACGCCGCGACAGCTCACATATCCGCCGTCCGCGGCATACCCCCTACGACCTATCAAATCCGCCTCGTACGCAACTCAAATGAGATAGCAGACACCAAAGCGGATACGTTCAAGTATGAAATTCTGAGGCTCAGAAGCCCCGATTGATGAAAAATACGAAGCCTCGCGTCGACCGATGCATTCATTAACTAGTCACGGGTTGAATCAAGACAAGAATTTATCGCCCAGCCTTTGAAATCGAATGGACTACATCTGTGATTTGATGGACAATATTCGCATGCGATGTGCCGATAGCGTTGACTTCGTGGGCCATAGCCATGGAGCGGTCATGGACAAACCAATCACGGACCTGAAACGTTCCGATCATCTCGCACTATCTTTGCTTTATGGCGGTATCGTTCAATACCGGGCGGGAGAAACGCTAAAGCCGAGAGTTTTACCGGATTGGGAACTGGTGCTGATCATCGAGGGGCAGGTGAGTTACCGCGCGAACGGCCGAGACTATCCCGCGCCGCCGGGCAGTGTGATTCTGGCGAGGCCTGGATTCCATGAATCGTATCAATGGGACACAAGACGCAAAACACGCCATGCGTATTTCCATTTCGACATCGAAGCCGTGCCCAGTGGATGGCCGCCCCCCCCAACATGGCCCGCCATCCGCACCAGCCCCGATCCTCTAGTGCCGGCGATCTTTCGCAACCTCTTGGGTAGGCTCGCCACCAGTCCGAGCGGCCCCACCGGCAGGCCGCCGACCGACCAATGCCACCTGGTCGAACTGCTGATCGAGGTTTATCTCGAACAGCACGTGATGAATGACCCGCGGGCCGTTCAGCAACGTCCAGAGCCGGTTTGCCACGCCATTAATCTCATGCGCCAGACGCTCGACGAAAGCCCCAGTCGATCGTTGACTCTGGGCGATGTGGCGTCGGCCGCGTGTGTCAGCGAAAAGCACTTATGTCGGCTTTTTCAGAATTCACTCGGGCGTTCTCCCATGCAGACCTACAGGCTGATGAAGCTGCAGCTGGCGGCGGTCTTGTTGGGTCAATCGAACCTAAATGTCCGCGAGATTGCGGACCGATGTGGTTTCGAAGATCAGTTTTATTTTTCCAGATGTTTCGCTAAAACGTGCGGTCGGTCACCCACCGAATACCGCAAACAATTACGTGCCGGCTCCCCCCCGCTCAACAGCCTTCTGCCTTTGGATATCATGCCGCGCGTTTACTGGTAGCTAGCGCGGCGAATCATCTGAAACTCCGGCGCCCTGCCCCAATACGGCGGCTGCTGCGCCTTCGGCGTAGCCATCGGTAAGAAGTTCAACGGCGACCTACTTGTGTGGGCCGTTATCGATGACAAATTGTATTTGAATCTCCACGTGAACATCGCCGAGAAATTCAACCCAGACACGGAAGGCTACATCAAGGCGGCCAACGTGAAGTGGCCGGAGATCGACGACGTCCCCGCGGCCGAGATCGAATGACGACAGCCGTTATGACAACTTCTCGCCCCGGGAGTTGGGCAGAGCGTCTGCTCACTCCTGGGATTTTATCTGCGGCGTGGTCACAGCAGCTCTTTAAGTTCGACCGAGATACGATCAAACGCCGCGGCGGGGATGCTGACCGTGTCCCACTTCGCCGAGCGGTCACGCATGTGCTCGACGTAATCACGCAGCCGAACCGCCAGCACGGCGTACCAACGCGCGTTGTACTCAAAAACTTCGAGGAACAACGCGTCCGGCGGCTGGGCGTCGCACCAGAACAGAAACGCGAACGCCGGCTCAAAACCCTCGCCGAAGATGCCCGACCACGCCTCCAGGCACGACACGTCGTCACGCGTCACCCAGTTCTGAAGCGAATTTCCGGTCTTGCCCGAGTGCTTGCGCCCCTTAACATCGATCAGCAGGTTGCTGCCCGATTCGGAATACACCACGAAGTCGAAGTTTTTGAGCTTCTTAGAACCGCGGTGCCCCGTCTTGCCGTGCAACGCGCGTTTGGCTTCGTCAACCGCGACGTAGGCGATGCCGTTGGCCCGGAGGTAGTGCTCGAACGCCTGTTCGTAGTGGAAGCGGCGTTGGGTCATGCGAGCTCAGTTTACCGCTGTACCTAAGTCAAAGAAGATAGAAATGTTAAGGATACGCGAGTAAAATTCATATATTGCTTGACCAAGTTACCGTTACAGACGAATCACCTGGCCACGACGCAGCCCGACCCTCAGAGCCCTCAGGGTCCGGAAGTGAGGAAACGCACCGAGCGGTGTGGAGGTTGGCGTTGATACTCGGCGGCGTCATTCTCGTGCTCGCGTTGCTTCACGTCGTGACGGTCTTGCTGGCCAACCGGGCCCCGTCCGAGAGTGTTGTGCGGTACGACATCCCGATCTTTCGGCTCCGCTACCGGTTGTTGCACCTGGACCGAGAAATGACGGTGCCGACGTGGTTCGCGGTGATCCTGTTGGCGTCGTGTGCCGGTATGGCGTGGGCGGTGGCGGCGATACGTCGTCGGCTCAGGCAGGGCGACGTTCGGTCTTGGATCATTTTCGGAATGATCCTCGCAACGCTTTCGATCGACGAATTGGTGGCGATCCACGAGGTGCTGTCGAGCCGTGTTCGCGTTGCGCTGGGCGAATGGGCGGTCGGCCCCTTGTTCTACGGATGGTACCTTCCGGTGTTAGCGGTGTTTGGGGGCGTAGGCTTGATCCTGATTCCGGCATGGCGACGCCTACCGGGCACGACGCGTTGGGGTATCGCGGGTTCGCTCGGCGTGTTTTTAGCAGGTGCGGTAGGCGTGGAAGCGGTTACGGGCTGGGTCGTCGAGTCGCGCGGTATGGATGATCCGCCGGTGCAAGGCGGGTCGTGGGACCTAGTGGCGCTGGTCATGGCCGAGGAACTGATCGAACTCATCGGGCTGGCTGCGTTGACGTGCGTCTTGTTTGCTTACCTGCGTCCGCAGTTGAGGATCGATCTGATGCCCCCGCCGGCAGAGTAATCTATTGCGACGCGGGTTTGGTTCCGGCGTTCAGACGCGACACCAACTCGGCGGGCACAACGGTGTATTGCGCTGAGGTCTCGAGGTCTTTGACCTGTAGATCTTCGCCCACGATCACCGCAAACCGGGCGCGAGCTTTTTCGGCGTCCTTCAAGAGTTTGCCGACGTTGCGCGTGGTTTTGTAGCTCATGCGGGCGTGGAGGCCGGCGCGGCGGAGCTGCGCGGCGGTGCCCGCAACGCGCGGCGCCGCGGCGTCGCTGGCGGCAAACACGAACGCGTCCGGACGGGGCATGACGTTCTCGGGGATCAAGCCCTTATCGGTGAGCAGGTTGGTCAGCACGACATCGCCCATGCCGAAACCCACAGCGGGCGTCGGCGGGCCGTCGAAGAGCTCGATGAGCTTGTCGTAGCGCCCGCCGCCGGCGATCGCGCGCTCGACGCCGGTGGTCTCGTGGACCTCGAAGACGGTGCCGGTGTAGTACGCCAGGCCGCGGACGATGCCCAGGTCGTACTCGCACCATTCGGCGATGCCGAAGGCGGACAGCGCGGCGTCGAGCGCCGCGAGATCGGCTGGAGGGTCGTCCATCGCGAGGCCGCGCGCCAGGTGCGGCAGATCACCGGCGGGGTACTTGCGGCGGCAGACCTGTTCGAAGCGTTCGACCTTGGAGGCGTCCATGCCCAGGCCGCCGGCGGCCTTCGTGAAGTCTTCCGGGGCCATCTTGTCCCGCGCGTCCAGCAGGTTGAACGCGTCCACCCGTTTTTCCGGAGGCACGCCGAGCTTGCCGAGGATCTCGCTGACCACGTCGCGGTGGCTGATCTTCACCTTCACCTGGTCCGACGTCAGCCCGCATTCGGCGAGGAAATCCACGAGCGTGAAGATCACCTCCGCGTCGGCAGCCGGCGTGTCGAGGCCCAAGAGGTCGACGTTCCACTGCCAGAACTCGCGCAGCCGGCCGCGCTGCGGACGTTCGGCCCGGCAGAAGTTCGGCGTGCAGAACCATTTGATCGGCTTGGGCAAACTGTTCGCCTGCTGCGCGACCATGCGGGCGAGCGTCGGCGTGAACTCGGGGCGGATCGCGAAGTCGGTCTTGCCGTTGGTTCGGCGGAAGCTGAACAACTCGCTAACGATGCCCTCGCCGGACTTCACCTTGTAGAGTTCCAGCGTCTCGAAGATCGGCCCATCGACTTGATCGAAGCCGTTGCGCACCGACACCCGCCGCCAGGCCTCCAAGAGATGCTGGTGCCAGGCCATCTCGGGCGGGTAGAAGTCGCGGGTGCCTTTGGGGGGTTGGATCTTGGGCATGGGGTGGCGTGGGAAAAGTGGTTACCAACGGGCAGACTTGGATCGCAAAAGAGGCGCGGCCCCGGCCATTGACCAGGGGAGTTTTTATTTCACGGCCACGATGTAGCACACCCAGCTCGGGTCGCTGTCGGCATCTTCGGCGCGCTCCCAGTCGCCGGTCTCGTCGCCGTCGTCGTCGAGGACTTCCCAGTACACGTGGCTCTCGCGGAAGCCGGCCTCGGCCAACATCTCACGTACCTCGGGCAACGTCCAAAACCGCCATTCGTAAACGAATGCGTCGTCCCACCGGCTGCCGTCCTTGAACTTGAAGCTGATGGTAAACCGGGCGTCGTGGTTGATCGGGTTGTAGCTCTCTTGGTGCCAGATGTACTTGAAGCCACGCTTGCCTTTTTCGATGGTACGCACGTCCTTGTGCCCCTCGTCGTAGCACTCGCCACCGCCCATCATGTCCATGATCATGATGCTCTTGGGACCCATGTTGGACCGCGCGGTCTTGAAGTACTCGATTACCTCGGGCCGGGTCTTGAAGAGCCAGAACGAAAAATTCTGCGCCGCGAGGATGTCGGCCTGCGGCCGGTTGCGTTGGCGCACGTCCTGCTCGACCAGCCGGACGCGTTTCTTCTGCGCGTCGGCCAGTTTGGCGAGGTTGTGCTCCTTGCCCCAAGTCAACGGCTCGGGGTCCAGGTCGACGCCTAGCGCCGAGCGCTTCGGGTGCGATTTCACCCACTCGCAGCACACCGCGAATGTGCCGCAAAAATCTTCGCGCAGGTGCAGCGGCCGACGGTTGCCGAACGCGTCGCGGTACGCCTGTTCGAAGAACGCGATCTCGTGCTCGGGCTCCTGCACCGACTTCTGGTAGCAGACGTACTTGTCGGCCCGCTCGGCGAGGGTGGCTTTGTGCTTTTTGGGTTTGGACATCGGGGCAATATACACTCTGCCCATGCGTATCATCGCCGGCACCCACCGCGGCCGCCCCCTGCTCGGCCCCGAAGACGACCAGACCACCCGCCCCATCACCGATCGCGTGAAAGAGAACCTGTTCAACCGCCTGCAGTCGCTGGGCGTGCTGGGCTACGGCAGGGTCTTGGACCTGTTCTGTGGCACCGGGTCGATGGGCCTCGAAGCGCTCTCGCGCGGGGCAGAGCACTGCACCTTCGTCGATCTCGACCGCGGTGCGATCGAACGGCTCGACGACAACCTCGACGCGTTGAAGACCGAGCCGGAGGCGGCCCACGTCATCACCGGCAGCGCCCTGTTGCCCGCGTGGACCCACACCACGCCCGACGGCGGGCTCACCCTCGCCCTGATCGATCCGCCCTTCCCGATGGTGCTCGACGACCTTTCGCCGTTCTACGCCCTGCTCGACACGATCCGCCCCAAGCTCGAGCCCGGCGGTGTGGCGGTGATCCGCACCCCCGCCGAGATCGAGGCGATGGACGAACGCGACGGCTACGACGGCCCGGCCAGCATCACCTACGGCAAGATGACCCTGCACTTCTACCAGTCGCCTCTGGACGGCGACGAGAACGACGATGGTGGGGACGTCCAAGCCACGACATGAATATTTGTGATGAAACACCAGAGTCTTTGCCACCAACCTCGGTCTGCCTGTCGTTCACGGGATTGGTGTTCGCAGCTTGCTGGCGGGTGATTTATTCGATCGCCGGAGGCCACTCACGTGAGAGCAGGCTGATACTGATTCCGTCTTCGTCGACGAGCTTTGCGGGGTACTCCGCCATGGCTTCGAGCGAGCTGTCGTGGCTGGCCAGCCGGACCAGGCCACCCTCGATCGCGTAAAGCATCGCGACCACCCTGCCTTGCATCAGTTCGGCATAATCCGGCGGCCCCCCTTGCACCTCAACGACCCGGGCCTTGAACCGTCCCGCATCGCCCGGCTCCTCGATCGCCTCAACGAATTCGAAAGACATCCTCACCGGACGACCTTGGTGATCCTCTCGCATCAACACGTGGGTGTCGGCGGTAAACGCAATGATCCCGACCGGCGTCTGTTCGATATGTTTCGGATTCCCGAATTTCCACTCACCCCGCAACGCCTCGGGGAAGCTCGCTCGTTCAGCCGGGGCGGCTTGGGGAACGGCCACCGCGTGCGGCTGTGAGAGCACGCCCTCCGTCGATGTCCCGTTAGGCAGTTGCAGCCGGTTGACGTTCTGCGGGGCCGGGTGGATCGTCGGGACGGCCGCGACGGCCACCGGAGCGCCCCCGGCGGCAGGGGACGAGTCCCGGAGCACCGCGGGCGCCACCACCGCGGTCAGAGCCACAACCCCCACCGCCGCGAGCCCGGCTTTGACTCCCAGGCCCAAGTCGGTCGCCCCGGTCGCCACGCCGGCCGTGGCGCTCGAGCCCGCCAAGCCCACTTTGACCAACTCCGCGGTCAGCGCCCCCGGCACGGCCGAAGCCTCGGCGGCGAACGCGGGCAGACCGGCGGTCAGCGCCGCGGCGGTCGCTGTGACACCTCGCCTCCGCAACGCCACCCGAAGCGTCTGAGTCGCCTTGACGATGCGGCGGTTCATGGCCGCAGCGCTAACCCCCGCGCCGGCGGCCAGATCGCGCTGCGAACGGCCCTGCAGGAAGTACCCAACGATCGCCGACCGCCACGGCTCGTCCAACTCGGCCACCGCCGCATCGATGTGCTCGCTGACTTCCGACCACGCCACGGCGTCGGAGTGGTCGGCCGCGTGGCCCGTAAGTGGGGCCTGTTCGGCGGCGGCTTGTTCGTGGCGCCGCCGCGTCGCGTCGCGTCGGATCAGATCGACCGACACGTTGTGGGCGCATCGGTGCAGCCACGCGGCCAAGTCCCCCCGGATGGTACCGGCCTGTTGGGCGAGGCGGAGAAAGGTCCGTTGGGTCGCGTCCTCGGCGTCTTCCCGGACCCGTAGAATCCGACGGCACGTCGAGAGCACCAACCCTTGGTAGGTGTGGACGAGTTGTCGAAACGCGTCGGCGTCCGCGTGGGCGGCATACAACTGCAGGGCGGTACGATCGGTCATGGCGAGGACTCCATGTTAAAGCGAGCCGTGGTTACGTCGCACGCGGCATCTCCGCGCTAACCGCGGATCCCGGATTTCTTCGCAAATTCTGTCTGCACGATTCAACCGCCGACCAGCGACCACACCAGCCGCGCGACTTCGACGTAAGCATTGGTCCAGGCGTCCTGTCGGAAGAACGTCGTCTCCAAGTCGGCCGCGCCGATGAAAGGCCGCAGTGTCCACGCCAGCTGGATCCCCACGAACGCGTAGATCAGGACCCACATCCGCATCGTCCAGCGGTGCGTCGGGTGGTGTGCGATCAGCGGGCGGTAGTGGCGAGCGAGCTGGACTTGGCCGGCGACGCTGGCGGTCAGGAACATCAGGCCATTGAAGATTTTCGCCAGCGCGTAGTCGGGGACGCTGAGGTACCAGAACGCCGTAAGCGGGCCGAGCGCCGCGAGCACGATGGTCAGCCCCGCCTGTGTCGCCACGAGCGCCCGCACCACCCGCCCGAAGTCGTCGCGCAGGCCGAAGAGCGTGTTGACCACGAAGAAGCTCGGCAGGCTCAGCGCGAACGTGATGCCCAGGAGCATCGGCACCTTGACGGCGCTGAATACGATCTGTGGCAGGCGGTCGGGCGTGACACCGCCGAACGTGCCCATGAGCCCGCCGTAGATCAGGCCAAACGCGAGCATGACCGACGCGAGGGCGAGCAAGCGCCCCCGCATGTGCCCGGAAACACACGCGGGGGCGGCCCTCAGCACCCCGTCGGAAAACCGCAGCCAACGCCGCATCGCCTCAGCCCCCCAACAGCGCGATCAGGGCCGACCACACATCGGTGAAGAAGTTGCTCTCGCGGTTGCGGAACCAAGCAAACGGTAAGGCCGGGTCGCCGATGAACGGCCTTAGCACCCAACTCATCTGCACCCCGACAAACGCGAACAGCACCACCCACACCCGGAATACCACCGACGCCCGGCGGTCGGCCTCGGACCGCTCGGTCTTGGGGACGGCTTCGCCCTCGCGCCCGTCGGTTTCGACGATCTCAGCGGCCGGCGTCGCTCCGTCGCCGACCATCGCCCGCAGCGTCCGGACCAGAAACGCCAGCCCCAGCAGCCCCGCAACCGCGCACATCGCCACGTTCAGTAGCTTCATGAACGGGTAGCTCGTCGTGCTGACGCCGAAGAAGACCACGATCGGCGCGAACGACGCGAGCACCGCCGTGACCACCCCGAGCATCGCCACCAGCAGACGACACACCGCCCCGACCTTCATGCCGGCCCCGACCAACGCGCTGAACACGTATAACGACGGCAGCGTCACCAGCAACGTCAGGAAAAACAGCATCGGCATCTTCGCCGCGCTGGCGAACATCTGGTACAACTCCGCCCCGCCGGTGCGGATGGCCGCGAACGCGCCGACGCTCAAGCCGTAGACCGCGCTCAGCAGCACGGCCACGGCGGTGAGTCCACGCAGCGATATCCGCTCGCCGTCCCCGGGCGTCTCACGACCGCCGCCGCCCAAGCGCCCCGCCCGCGTCGCGTCGCCACGCAAAACCTCGTCAAGCTGCCTAAACCACCGGATCATGCTGCGCCCCTTGAGAAATGAATGTCGGTCACCCGGCCTCGCCGCGTGGTTGATTGTGTGACACCGACCGGGGATGACCCCGGTTCTATCGAATCCGGGCCCGTCTGTCCGAAAAGAATTGGAGATCCGGGAGAATTCCCGCCGCGGAACTTATCGGACGCTCTACAATAGCGGGGTCTGCGAAGACCAGACTTAGGAAGCAGGAGGCTGACTATGCACCAAACCCTCAAACTCACGATCACCGCGATGGGCGAGCCCGGGTCGATCTTCATGCACCCCTGCGAGCCGATCACGCTCCACGAGTCGGAGATCGAAGTCGACGACGTCTTCGCCGGGGAAGACTCCGTGGCCGGGGTTGATGCCGCCGAGCGGGCCACCGACGACGCGGCCGCCGCGCTCGCGGAGATGGCGGGCCCGGACATCTTCATCCTCGCCGACACCCCGCCCCTGCCCGGCGGCCGACGCGGCCACCGCCGGGCGTCTTGATCCGATACTTCCCAAGCACCTAGCCCCGGGTCCGTGATCCGGGGCTGTCCTACGCGGCGCCCCGGCACGCATACCCGCTCCGGGGGTGCCGCCCGGTTCGCTATACTTCTTCCGCTCCGGTCAGAGCCTGATCCCTGGTCAATCCACGGATCGCCATGTTCAACAACCTCTCCGACAAGTTCGAAGGCGCGCTGCGCAAGCTCAGCGGGCGCGGCAAGATTTCCGAGTCCAACGTCCGTGAGGCGATGGAAGAGGTGCGCGAAGCCCTGCTCGAAGCCGACGTGCACTACGAGGTTGCCGAGTCGTTCTGCGAGCGGGTGCTCGAGCAATCGGTCGGCACGGCCGTTCTCGATTCGGTCCAGCCCGGCCAACAGATGATCAAGATCGTCAACGACGAACTGATCCAACTGCTCGGCGGCGAGACCTCGGTCGACCCCGAAACCGGGGAAATCGAACCCCCCCAGCACATCATGTATGTCGAGCCGGGGCCGACGGTGCTGATGATGTCGGGGCTCCAGGGCTCGGGCAAGACCACAACCTGCGGCAAGCTCGCGGCGTACCTCAAGAAGAAGGGCAAGAGCGTGATGCTCTGCGCCGCCGACCTCCAGCGCCCCGCCGCCGTCACGCAGCTGCAGGTGTTGGCCGATCAGGTCGAGAGCGAAGCGGAGGGCGAGGGCCGGGTGAGTTTCTACGGCGAGCCGGACAAGGTCGCCGAGTACGGCAAGGCGGTCGGCGCAGCCGTTGACGTCTGCCGCAACGCCGTCAAAGCCGCCAAGCGTGACAAAATCGACGTCGTCATCCTCGATACCGCCGGGCGGCTGCACATCAACGACGAACTCATGGGCGAGCTCCGCCGGGTCAACGCCGCGGTCATGCCGCACCAGATCTTCCTGGTCATCGACGCCATGACCGGGCAGGACGCGGTCAACTCCGCCAAGGCGTTTAACGAACAGCTCGAACTCGACGGCGTGATCCTCACCAAGTTCGACTCCGACACCCGCGGCGGCGCGGCGCTGTCGGTCAAGTCCGTCACCGGCAAGCCCATCCGCTTCATCGGCGTCGGCGAAAAACTCGAGAACCTCGAAGAGTTCCACGCCGACCGCATCGCCTCGCGCATCCTTGGCATGGGCGATATCGTCAGCCTCGTCGAGAAAGCCCAGGAACAGGTCAGCGAGGAAGAGGCCCTGGCGCTCCAAGAGAAGATGGCCAAGGGCCAGCTGACCATGGACGACTTCCTCAAGCAGCTCAAGCAGCTCCGCCGCATGGGTTCGATGAAGAGCCTGCTCGGCATGCTGCCGGGGGTCGGCAAGCAGATCAAGGACCTGGACCTCGACGACAAGCAGATCGACCGCACCGAGGCGATGATCAACTCGATGACGCCCCCAGAGCGTAAAGACGTCAAGCTGCTGAACAACTCTCGCCGCCGCCGCATCTCCCGCGGCTCGGGCACGGACCAGAAAGACGTGAGCCAGCTGGTCAAGGGCTTCGACATGATCAGCACGATGTCCAAGCAGATGGCCGGCATGGGCGCGATGGGCAAGCTCAGCGCGATGAAAAACATGGCGACCCCGGAGATGGCCGCCATGATGGGCTCCCGCGGCGGTGGCCTGCCCGGCCGCAAGGGCTCGACGAAGGCCCAGCAGAACAAGAACAAGTTCAAACAACGCAAACGCAAAAAACGCTGAGGAATACCGGGCGGGTGGTGGATTCAACGATGTAGGACGCCTGCGCGGCGGGAAGTCGCGGAGGTGCCCCCCGCCCCTCCGCCTGCCGATTTCGACGTCTTTGGTGTGAAGATACATTCGGAAAGCTCGTGCATCCTCCAGTGATTCGCGGGGAGGCGAAATGGCCCATGCCGCGTGATCGGAGTCCTCAGAGTTTGCCGTTTTCCTGCGACAAAGCCATAGGTCGGACCGCCAAATACCTGTAAAATTCTGCTATGCCCGCGGTGGTCCCCACGCCCGTCTTCGATATTACGACGCTTTCGGCCCGGCATTGGAAACGGGACGAGGCGTACCGCAACTGGCGACCGACCGGCACCCGGGACCACCTGCTGATCTATACCCTGTCGGGCGCCGGACGGGTGGGGCCGGGGGATCAAACACGTGTAACCCGTGCGGGAGACTGGTTTTTATTTTATCCCGGCGTGCCGCAGAACTACCGCACCGCTCTCCGGGAAGACCGCCCGACCGGGGTTTGGGAACTCATCTGGGTCCACGTCCACCCCCGAGCCGACTGGGCTCCGTACTTGGATTGGCCCGATCGGAGCGAGGGTTTTGCCTATGTTTACCTTGACGATCTGACTGTCCGCCGCCGGGTCGAGCGGTGCCTGAAACAGGTCGTGGCGCACAGCATCTCGGCCGACCCGCTGGGCACCGATCTGGCGATGAACGCCCTCGAGGCCGCGCTGCTGTTCGCCGCCCGCGCCCGGCTGGACCCCGCCGAGGCCGTGCGGATCGACCCGCGGCTACGGCACGTGGTCGACCTGATCCACCGCCGGTCCGACGAGCCCTGGACCATCGCCCAGCTCGCCGCCCACGCCCCGCTGTCGCCCTCGCGTTTCGCGCATCTGTTCCGGGAGCAGCTCGGTGTCACGCCGCTGCAGTACCTCGAGGCCTACCGCCTCCAGCGTGCCCGCCAGCTCCTGGAAACCACCGGGCTCGGCGTGGCACAGATCGCCGAGGCCGTGGGCTTCGCCGACGCGTTTTATTTCTCCCGCCGCTTCAAGGCCGCCGTGGGTCAGAGCCCGCGGGCCTACCGGCAAACCGCGGCCGACGCCGGCCGTTAGAATGCCCGCCCCATGGCGGAGAGAACCGGCCCACCGCAACCCACGACGACGCACCTGCTCCGCTTCACCGGCGAAGACCGGCCCGGGCTGACCGCCGACCTCGCCAAAGCGCTAGCCAAGCGCGGCGCGGTCGTGCTCGACATCAACCAGGCGGTGATCCATCAGTCGCTGCTGCTGGGCATCATGGTCGCGCTGCCGGTCCAATCGAAGAAGGCCGACAAAACCATCCGCGCGATCGACAAAGCCGCGAAACGCCTGGGTCTGAAGCTCAAAGCCCGCGCGATCGCCAACAAGGACTACGACGCCTGGGTCGGCCGGCAGGGCAAGCCGCGCCACATCCTCACGCTGCTCACCCGCACACTGACCGCCGCGCAGCTCACCGCCGTCACGCGCGTGATCGCCGACCAAGGCCTGAACATCGACGTGATCCACCGCCTGTCCGGCCGGCCGCCCCGCCCTCGGATACACGAGCAACCCAACGGCGAAAAACGACGCGCCTGTGTCGAGTTTTGGCTCCGCGGCGAGCCCACCGACAACGACGCGATGCACGAGCGGTTCATGCAACTCGGCCACGAGCTCGCGCTCGATATCGCCTGGCAGAAGGATGATGTGTACCGCCGGTCGCGGAGGATGGTTGTCTTCGACATGGACTCGACGTTGATCCAGGCCGAGGTGATCGACGAACTCGCCAAGGAGGCCGGCGTCGGCGACCGGGTCGCGGGCATCACCGAGGCCGCGATGCGCGGCGAGATCGACTTCGACGAGTCGCTGCGGCAGCGCGTCGCGCTGCTCGAAGGCTTGCCCGAGTCGACGCTGCAGACCGTCGCCGAGCGCTTGGTACTTACCGAGGGGTGCGAGACGCTGATCGAGAACCTGCGGGCGTTCGGCTACAAGACGGCGGTGCTCTCCGGCGGGTTCACGTATTTCGGAGGGCACCTCCAGCGCCTGCTCGGCCTCGACCACGTCCACGCCAACGAGCTCGAGATCGAGAACGGCCGGCTCACCGGCCGGGTCGTCGGCACGGTCGTCAACGGCCCGCGCAAGGCCGAGCTGCTGCGTGCCATCGCAGCGGAAGAAGGTATCAACCGCCGGCAAGTCGTGGCCGTCGGCGACGGGGCCAACGACCTGCCGATGCTCAACGCCGCGGGCCTGGGCATCGCGTTCCACGCCAAGCCGATCGTTCGGGAGAAGGCCGAGCACTCGGTGTCGACGCTGGGCCTCGACGCGATCCTGTACCTGCTGGGCGTCCGCGACCGGCAACGGCTCGAAAGCCCGGCTGCGGCAACGGTCACCTGACGTCCCAGCATTGGGTCAGTCTGAAATATGGACCCGCAGAGCGGCCCGCAGCGGGTAGTCAGCCCACCGTCCAACCAAGATCGATAACGTTCCAGTGTCTCTCGCGATTGGGACCAAAGCAATCGTCGAAAACGTTGCCGCATAAGATGATCGCCCACCAGTAGTCGCTGTCCGCAGATGGCCCATCCGTCTTGCGGAAAAAGAACTCGTAGTAAAGCTTAAATCCGTCATGTCCTACCGGCGCAAAGAGAAGCTCGTTTCTGTAGATACAAGCTAAACCATCCTCTCCGAGGTGACCCTTGATACGGTCAATTACTTTCTGTTCGAGGTATTGCTGATGACCGCGATACACTTGGATCAGTTCGGCGAACGGGATTATTTCCGGTCTGAGCGGGTCCGCGTCATCGCTTAGGTCGAGCCAGTCGCTTGCCGCCGAATCGTCGAAGATCGGGTGTTCCTTGAAATTCATTGCGAGTACCCGGATAGCGCCCATCTATCGCCGAGGCTAAGGGACCAATTGCCCGCCACACTGACAGAAGGCTTTCAACTGGCGAGGCCTAATTATATCCGCAGAATTCAAACTAACCCACTGCCTGACGCCCGGGGATGGCCACCCCTGGGGGTTACGCGGTACAATCCCGTTCATGCACCGCAGCTCCACCCGGAAATGCCCCATCTCCAGCGTCGCCGTTAGCTGAGGGGACGACCCCCGCCCACGCGACCCGCCCGCGATCCCGCCGCGGCCGATCTATCCTGTTCAACATTCCTCCCGACCCCGCGCCGCCCGCGCGCCGTTATTGAGCTTGACCCATGAGCACCGACGCCCCGACCGCCGCCGAACTGCCCCCCAAATACGTACCCGCCGACGTCGAACCCACGATCACCCAGACCTGGGACGCCGCGAATGCGTACGCCGCAGATACTTCCGGGGGAGGTGACCCGTACGCGATCTGCATCCCGCCGCCCAACGTCACCGCCGCGCTGCACCTGGGCCACGCGCTCAACAACACGCTGCAGGACGTGCTCACCCGCGCCGCGCGGATGAAGGGCTACAACACCGTCTGGCTGCCCGGCACCGACCACGCGGGCATCGCGACCCAGTCGGTCGTGGACAAACGCCTGCAGGCGACCGGTGAAAAGGCGCTCAAGGACTACAAGCTCGACGAGGCCGAGGGCAAGAGCGGCCGCGACGCCTTCATCGAGAAGGTACAGGCGTGGAAAGACGAGTACGAAGAAAGGATCACCCAACAGCTCAAGGACATGGGCTGTTCGTGCGACTGGGACCGCCAGGCGTTCACCATGGACGAGCCGCGGGCCAAGGCGGTGCGCGAGGCGTTCTTCCAACTCTTCAAAGACGGCCTGATCTACCGCGGCAAACGCCTCGTGAACTGGGACCCCGTGACCCAGACCGCGCTCGCCGACGACGAGGTCGAGATGGAAGACATCGACGGCAACTTCTATTACATGAAATACCCGATCGTCGTGCCCGAAAATTTCGCCCCGGGTGAGTCCCCGGGGGCCGACACTCAGTGGATTAAAACCGGCGAGTTCGCCACGGTCGCCACCACCCGCCCCGAGACGATGCTCGGCGACACCGCCGTGGCCGTGAACCCCGACGACGCGCCGCGCGCCAAGTACATCGGCCAGTTCGTGAAGCTGCCGATCGTCGACCGCGTGATCCCGATCATCGGCGACGATTACGTAGTCATCCCGGACGAAGACAGCGACGACAGCAAGGCCCGCATGGCCAGCGGCTTCCTGAAGGTCACCCCCGCCCACGACCCCAACGACTACGACATCGGCCAACGCCACGACCTGCCGATCATCAACGTCATGGCCCCCGATGCGTCGATCTCCATCACGCACGGATGGCCAGCGGAAGAGAAGCCCGAACAGATCGCCGACCTGCAACCCCTAATCGGCCTGTCCCGTGAAGCGGCCCGCAAGGCCGTCGTGCGCTGGTTCAAGGACCACGACCTGCTCGCCAAAGTGAAGCCGTACCGCCACGCGGTGGGGCACAGCTACCGCAGCCACGTGCCGGTCGAGCCGTACTACTCGGACCAGTGGTACTTGAAGGTGACCGACGACAAGCTCGCCGGGGCGGCGCTGCGCGCGATGGACGCGTCGCAGCGTTCCGATGCTAGCCGGGAGGCGACGCCTCCCGGGCCGGGCGGGCATCGCCCGCCGGCTACGACGTATTCCAAGACGTTCCCCGAGTCCGACGCGCTCGACACCGCCCTCTCGGCCTACGACGAATTCATCCGACTCGACACCGAGAAACACGCCGACGGCAGCGCGACCTTCCGCGTCACGCTCAACGACGACTGCCCCGAAGCCGACGCGATCGAGGTACGCGAGCTGCTCGAAGCTCAAGGGTTTACGACCGATGCCGACGCGGCGTCGGGTTCCACGGCCAAGCCGACCGCTCCGGAAGCCACCGGCCTGCGCTTCACCCCCGAACGCTATGCCAAGACCTTCCAGACCTGGCACGAAAACATCCGCGACTGGTGCATCTCCCGTCAACTGTGGTGGGGGCACCGCATCCCGGTGTGGAGCTTCCATCTTTCTTCAATGAATGAAGATGTGGTTACATACATCATCAAAAAATTCGATGCTGACCAAAGAGGTGAAGCCGGCCCTGATAAACCTGCGAACTGGTTGTCTGAGTCCGATGAGTTTGCCTGGAGCCTTGCTCAAAAAATTGGCAAAGAGCATTCCGAATCAGCCCACTACTCGTTTGGCATACTGAATGATGAGGATGCTCAACCCTCGCCACCTCATCACATTTCTATTGGCCCCGTGGTTCATGTTTGTCTTCGTTCACACGATCAAGAGCTAGTAGAAAAACTCGAAGCCGCAGGCTTCGAGCAAGATCCCGACGTCCTCGACACCTGGTTCTCCTCGGCCTTGTGGCCGATGTCCACGCTCGGGTGGCCGGAGAAGACGCCGGACCTCGAACTCTGGAACCCCACGTCCGTGCTGTGCACGGCCCGGGAGATCATCACGCTGTGGGTCTCGCGGATGGTCATGTTCAACCTCTACTTCCTCGGCCGGCTTCCGTTCCGCGACGTGTTCATCCACGCGATGATCCAGGACGGCCACGGCCAGAAGATGTCCAAGTCGCTGGGCAACGGCGTCGACCCCGTCGACATCATCCACTCCCACGGCAGCGACGCGATGCGGTACACGCTCACCGCGATGACCACGCAGACCCAGGACGTCCGCCTGCCCGTCGACATCATCGACCCGCACACCGGCGAGACCGTGCACCCGAAGTTCACCGCCGGCCCCGGCGGCACGAAGGTCGCCGCGCCCATCCAGGAGCACCCCCCCGGAAGCGGCAAACAGATGGTCTCGTCCTTCGGCCTCGCGTCGGGCCAAGCCGAGCCCACCGAAGACGTGCCGCTGGCCCGCAACACGTCGGAGAAGTTCGACGTCGGCCAGCGTTTCGCGACCAAGCTGTGGAACGCGACACGGTTCGCGTTGGGCAACCTCGCCGACGCCGAGGCGGACGCGGTGGGCTGCCGGATGAGCGTGTCGGACCGGTGGATCCTGTCGCGGACGGTGCGGGCGATCGAGGCGGCGGACAGGGCGCTGGTGAATTACGACTTCCACAACTACGCCAACGGGCTGTACCAGTTCGTCTGGAACGAGGTGTGCGACTGGTACATCGAGGCGGTCAAGCCGGTGATCACCAAGCCCGAGGGGGCCAAGAGCCGGCAGGTGCTCGCGGCAGTGCTGGACACGTCGCTGCGGCTGCTGCATCCCGTGATGCCGTTCATCACCGAGCGGCTGTGGTCGGCGCTGAGCGCGGTGTGCCCGCAGCGCGGCGTGGAGGGTCTGGACCCCGAGGAGACGGAGTTGCTGGTCAACGCGCCGTGGCCCACGGCCGACCGGGCGCTGATCGACCGCGACGCCGAGGAGCGTTTCGGCCGGCTGCAGGCGGTCGTGAGCATGATCCGCGAGGTGCGCAACGGCGCGAAGGTCTCGCCGCGGGAGCAGGTGGAGTTTTCGATCAAGGCCGAGGCCAGCGCGTCGGAGCCGATCCGCAACGGGCTGGCGCTGATCGAGTCGCTGACCAACACGAAGATCGTCGCGGTGGGCCCGGACACGGTGAAGCCCGAGCACGCCGCGGTGGTGACCGCCCCGCTGGGCGAGGGCTACCTGCACATCGAGGTCGACACCGCCGCCGAGGGCGAACGGCTGACCAAGCGTAAGGAAGAACTCAAGAAGTCGCTCAAGACCCTCGACGGCCGGCTGAGCAACGAGAAGTACACGAGCAAGGCCCCGGCCCACCTGGTGCAACAGACCCGCGACCAACGCGCCGCCGCGGCGGCAGAGTTGGAACGGGTGGAAGCACAGCTCAACGCGCTGGCGTAAAGGTATCTTTGGGTTGCAGGGACAGAGCCCCGGCCGCCCGCCGCGCGGGCGATCCGTTGGTCAGCTTCCAGGCGGATACCATGCATTGATGCCCCGCTTCAAAGACCAAGCTATCTGCATCCGCGACCTCGACTGGTCGGAGACCAGCCAGGTGGTGGTGCTGCTTACCGAACAGCACGGGAAGCTGCGCGGGCTGGCCAAGGGCAGTCGGCGGCAGTCGCCGTCGAGCGTGCAGCGGTTCTCCGGCGGAATCGAGTTGCTCACGGCTGGGCAGGTCATCGCGACCACGCGGCCCAGCAGCGAGCTGGCGGCGATCACCGAGTGGGACCTGCAGGACGACTACTTCCCGCTGCGGCGCGACCTGCGGGGGCAGCGGGTGGCGATGTACGCGGCGGACGTGTGCAGCGCGATGCTGGCGGACGCGGACCCGCACCCGGGGGCGTTCGGGTTGCTGCGGACACTGCTCGAGACTTTGTGTCGCCCGGGCGGGGCGCTCGGCGCGGCATGGGACGCGGAGGTCGAGGCGGCGCTGCTGCGGTTCCAGTGGGGGCTGCTCGGGGACTTGGGCTACAGGCCCGAGTTGGAACGGGACGTGCGCAGCGGCGGAACGCTGAAGTCGGTGCCGGCCTACACGTTCGATCCCGTGGCCGGGGGTTTGACCAGCGAGCGCGGCATCGCCGACTGGCGGGTCAGGCGCGGGACGGTGGACGTGTTGCGGGCGGTCGCCTCGGGGGATGCGGAGTTGGGGGCCGACGGGGCGATACCGGGGCGGGCGAACCGGCTGTTGTGTGTGTACGTGCGGGCGTTGTTGGACAAGCAGCTGCCGACGATGGAGGTGGTGTTGGGGACGGAGTGAGGGCGGGGAAGGTCGTGGAGCGGTGCCGGCGTTCCGCATCGGGGGGCTATCGAATCAGGGGAGCAACTCGTCGAGGAGGCGGCCCAGCGTGGTGCCGCCCGCTTCGCGCCGGGCCAGGTGGTAGGCGTGCTGGGCGTGGAGGCACTTGACGGTGTCGAAGTTCGCGATGCCGGCGATGCCGCTGCGGAAGCTGCGTGTGAGTGACGGTGAGGCTTCAACGGTCGCACGGTCTTCAGCGGTGAGCATGGCCCACCGCGTGTCGCGGTACGCGGCGTGGTCGGCGTGATACGCGGCCATGAGCTGCGCGTCCTTGGCGAGGCGTTGTTCGAATTGGCCGACGAAGTTTTGCCGTTCGAGTTCGGCCAGTTGATGGTCAAGCCCCGGATCGGTTAGCCAATAGATCGTGGGGAACGGCGTGGGCGTGTCGTCGGCGGTAAGACGTAATGGGTAAACGGTTTCGTAAGCAGACATACCGGAGCTCGTCTGTCTTTGGGGTGCAGGGGCGCAGCCCCTGCCGCTCGCCGCGTAGGCGAGACACCACCTAAAGATCTAAACGCACATACTATGTCGGCTCGAGGCGCTCGATATAGAACATCGAGTCCGCCGCCCGGGGGCCGATCATGTGCCACGAAATCGGGAATTGGGGTTTCTTTTTGGTGTATGCCTCAAAGATGGATCGGCCCCAGGCGTACTGCTGCTCGATGTTCTTCTCGACCCGGCGTTCGTCGGTGTTGGGGATGAACTTCTTCTGGGCGTAGGACCAGTTGGGGTCGAGGCGGATGAGCAGGTGGGCCTCGTCCCACTCGATGGGGTAGCCGTGGACGAAGCCCTCGCCGGTGCCGGGGGTGTGGTACCAGTAGCAGACGAACTTGTCCTTGTCGGCGGTCGAGGTGTCCTGCGTGCCACCCTTGAGCAGTCGGGCGTGGGAGACGCGGACGGGGGAGGTGCCCCACCGCTTTTTCGCGATCCAGATCTGGCGCTCGGCGACGTCGTACAGCCCGACGTGGGCGTAGTCGGGGCGTACGGTGGCGGTGCAGTACTGCTTGTTGATCGAGCGGTCGGCGGGCACGGCCGGGGCCTTTGCTAAAAAAACGGGTCTCGGGGCACGCGTGGCGGCGGATTCCTGAGCGGTTCCGTCGGCGGGGCGATTCGATCCCGCTGCGCTGCGGCGTTATCTTACGGTCTGTGACGTGTCCCGCAGCGTGGCGCGGCCGGCAGAGGGTCTGCCGCCGTGTGTCCGGCGCTGTCTTGAAAGTTGCCCATGTCTGAAGCCGCCCCGTCTTCCGCGACCGCCGACCCGTCCGCCCCGCCGACGGTCAAGGGCAAGCTCCTGGAGCGTGGCGACGACCACATCGTCCTGGGCCTGCCGGGCACGGACTATCGGCTGCACCTGGTGCTGGAGATCGAGTTGCCCGCCGAGGTGGGCGCGATGGTCACCGGCACGATCCACGCCACGGCCCGTCGCGTCGACGTGATCTCGGGCGGCGGGCGGTACATCGAGCCGGTGTTCGGCCGGCCGAGGCGGGTGCAGGGCCGGATCGTGGGCGGCCACGTGCCGAGCCGGGCGCTGTACGTCAACGCCGCGGCTCCGCTGATCTGCACACTCAGCGACGCCCGGCAGCAGGCCGGCGACTTCTCGGTCGGGCAGCTCGTGAGCTTCGACGTCGAGCCCGGGGCGGTGTTCAAGCCGGCGAGGTGAGTTTTCCGCAGCCGAGCCGATTTTCGCTGGCCCCGACCCGGCCACGGGGTACACTTGCCCGCCCCGGTTCTTCTCGGGTTTCCCCTAACAGACCTCAGACCGACCATGAGCATCAAACGCATCCTCGTCACCGGCGGCGCCGGGTTCCTCGGCAGCCACATCTGCGAACGCCTCGTCCAGGCCGGCCACGACGTGATCTGCCTCGACAACCTCTTCACCAGCCAGAAGCACAACATCGAACACCTGCTGAGCGCGGGCAACTTCGAGTTCGTCCGCCACGACGTCACCGAGCCGATCACTCTCGAGGTCGACCAGATCTACAACATGGCCTGCCCCGCCAGCCCCGTGCACTACCAATACAACCCGATCAAGACCATGAAGGTCAGCGTGATGGGCGCGATCAACATGCTGGGCATGGCCAAGCGTACCGGCGCGCGCATCCTCCAGGCGTCCACCAGCGAGGTCTACGGCGACCCCACCGCCGAACACCACCCCCAGACCGAGGCCTACCGCGGCAACGTCAACCCCATCGGCATCCGCGCCTGCTACGACGAGGGCAAGCGCGCCGCCGAGACCCTGTTCTTCGACTACCACCGCTCCAACGGCGTCGACATCCGCGTTGTCCGCATCTTCAACACCTACGGCCCGCGCATGCACCCGTTCGACGGCCGCGTCGTGACCAACTTCATCGTCCAGGCCCTGCGCGGCGAAGACCTCACGCTCTACGGCGACGGCAGCCAGACCCGCAGCTTCTGCTACTGCGACGACCTGGTCGACGTCATCATGGGCCACATGAACAACGAGCCCGCCAGCGGCGACCCCGCCGATGCATTCGTCGGCCCGGTCAACATCGGCAACCCCGGGGAGTTCACCATCAAGCAGCTCGCCGAGAAGGTCATCGAACTCACCGGCAGCTCGTCGAAGCTCACCTACCTGCCCCTGCCCAACGACGACCCGCTACAGCGCAAGCCCGACATCTCGCTGGCGAAAAAAGAACTCGGCTGGGAACCAAAGATCAAGCTCGATGAAGGCCTGGCCAAGACCATCGACTACTTCCGCAGCGTCGACCTCGACAGCTTCCGCAAGCCGACCGACCACGACGCACACAAATCGTCGCTGACGTCGAAGCACTGACAAACCCTACAACCCTTCCGCGTGGAGCGGATAACGCGCAGCCTTCTGTGGGCGGTCTCAGTCCTGCGTCCACAGCACCGCAAGCTTGTAGCGTTGATCCTGTTCGTCGGTGTGTACCTCGTCGTCGACGTGGTCAATGACGCCGAACACGCGCCCGCCGAGTTTCTCGGTCAACGGCACCGTGTCGCCGCGACCGACGTCCCACCCCTTGAGGTCGTCGGGCTCATACCGCCCGGCGTGGCAGCAGCTCGGCACCGACGGGTCTTCGTACAGCCGGATCGTGACCTGTTCTTTCATGCCGGCAGTGTAGCGCTCGGCGCATCCATCTCGCCAACCCACACTCGATCCATCACCGACCGCACTTGGGAGATCAAGTCACCGCCGACGTGCTGCGCCCGGGCGATCGCCCAGCGGAACTTGACCTCGGCGCACGCCGCGGTGAGGTTGCCGGTCGGGATCGCGCCCGCTTCCGCCGCTTCCCGCCCCGGGGCGTATACGCTTCCGGCCGTGGAGCCCGCCGGGAACGGGCTGGTGAGCAGCACCGGGATATCTTGCCGTGTCGCCTCTGCGATGAAATCCACCCATGAATGCGGCGACATGTTAGGCACGTTGCCCGCGCCGAGCGTCCGGAGTATCACGCCGTTAATCCGTTCGGGGTGCAGGCATTCACGAAAGAGCCCGGGCTCCAAGCCGGGGCTCACCGGGATCGGCAGCACACGCTCAGCAAACTCGGCGTAGAGCGATCGGACGGGTCGTACGGCGCCAGGGGTTCGGCGAACTGCTGAGGTGTTCCATTCGACCTGCTTGCGGAGTTCGCCCAGCAAGGGGCATCCCGGCGAGTCGAATGCGAGTAGGCGGTGGGCGTCGGTCTTCTCGGCCCGGCAGCCCCGCAACACCCGCCCGCCGAAGGCGATGACGACTTCGGCGACCTCACGCTCCGCCGCGATCGCACCCGCGAACAAGAGATTCGTTGGGCCGTCGGCGTCGTCGGCGTCCGGCAGACGCTGGGCGCCGGTGAGCACCACCGGCGCGGGTAGGGGCGGGGGTCCCAACGCCAACGCCAACGCCGACGCGGAGTAGTGCATGGTGTCCGTGCCGTGGACGATCATGAAACCGTCGTAATCGTCCCACCGCTCGTAGACCGCGTTGGCTATCAGCGACCAGTCCGCCGGCGTAACGTTGGTGCTGTCCTTGTTGAGCAACTCGACGATGTCGATCTCGGCGTTCTGTTCGAGCTGGGGCGCGACCCGTCGCCAATCCGCCGGGGTCCGGGGGGGCCGCGCGATGCCGTCGGCGTCGCGTACCATCCCGATCGTGCCGCCAGTGGTAAGCAAGCAGAGCTTGGGCTTGCGTTTGGTCATCGCCCGCAGTTTACCCCGACGTGGCCTCAACCCGCAGGGCGTCTTCAACCGTGCGGGCGGCGGCGAAGAGCGACCCTTCCTCCAACACCGGGGCGACGAGCTGCACGCCGATGGGCGGCGCCCCGTCTTCGCGCGGCACCGGCACGCTGATCGCCGGCAACCCCGCGAGGTTGGCGGTCACGCTGAAGATGTCTTCGAGGTACATCGCCAGCGGGTCGTCCTTCTTCTCGCCGAGCTTGAACGCCGGGTGCGGGGCCACGGCGTGCAGGAGCACGTCGCACTGCTCGAACGCCGCGTCGAAATCGTTCTTGATCAGCCGACGCACGCGCAACGCCTTCTCGTAGTACTGCTCTTCGTAGCCCGAACTCAGCGCGTAGGTGCCGAGCATGATGCGGCGTTTGACCTCGTCGCCGAAGCCCTCGCCCCGGCTACCCGCGATCATGTCGTCGATCGACGCCGCATCGGCCTGGCGGTGGCCGTAGTAATACCCTGCGTAGCGCGCCAGGTTCGAGCTCGCCTCGGCCGAGGCGATCAGGTAGTACGTCGGGATCGCGTACTCGGTGTGCGGCAGGTTGAGGTGGACGATCTCGTGGCCCGCGGCTTCGAGTTTCCGCAGCGTGTCGTCGGTGGCCTGGCGCACGGCCGGGTCCATGCCCTGGACGTAGTACTCGGCGGGCACGCCGATCTTGAACTTGCGGTCCGTCGGCTGCGCAGCGACGGCGAGATCGCTGGTGTGCACGTCGAGGCTGGTCGAATCCTTCACGTCGTGCCCGGCGATGACTTCGAGCAATAACGCCGCGTCTTCGACGCTCTTGGCGATCGGGCCGATCTGGTCGAGCGACGAGGCGTAGGCGACCAGGCCGTAGCGTGACACCCGGCCGTAAGTCGGCTTCATCCCTACGACGCCGCAGAACGACGCGGGCTGGCGGATCGACCCGCCGGTGTCCGAGCCCAGCGCGAGGATGGTCATGTCCGCCGCGACCGCCGCCGCCGAGCCGCCGCTCGAGCCACCCGGGACGCGCTCGGGGTCACGCGGGTTCTTGGTCGAACCCAGCGCCGAGTTCTCGGTCGACGAGCCCATGGCGAACTCGTCCATATTCGTCTTGCCGATCACGATGCCGTCGGCGGCCCGCAGCTTCTCGACCACCGTCGCGTCGTACGGCGGACGGAAAGTTTCGAGCATCTTCGAGCCGCAACTCGTGATCTCGCCGAGCGTGCAGATGTTGTCCTTGACCGCGATCGGTAATCCCGCCAACGGCCCGATGTCCTCGCCCCCCGCCCGCCGGTCGTCCACGGCTTGCGCCTCGGCGAGCAGCTCGGCGCGGTCTCGCACACCCAGGAACGCCCCGACCTCGCCGTCACGCTCGGCGATCCGGTCGAGCACCGATTCCATGATCGCGATGCACGTGAGTTCCCCGGCGTCGAGCCGACGTTTCAGGGCGGTGGCGGTCTGTTCGCAGGGCTTCAAAGCGGGGCCTCTCACTACTCAACGGCGGCCGGGCCGGCCGCCAATCACACCAGGATCGCAAAGCCTATCACGCCGACCCGGCCACCGAAACCTACCGCCCCGCTCACGCCGCGCGATCACGAAAAACGCCGGCAAAAGCCGGCGTTATCGAGTCGATCGTCGTCTTAAACCGGCCCGAAACTCCCAAAAGAAGATTCCGGGGGCCGGCGGAGAAAGCGGGTGAAGAGATTCGAACTCTCGACATTTACCTTGGCAAGGTAACGCTCTACCACTGAGCTACACCCGCAGGGGACCGCACATTGTAGCGATCGGCCATGGGGCTGCAAGGGGCAAGCAGGGCCAGCCGAGTTCCAGCGTAAAGTCCGATAAATCAGCATCTCCCCACACGGTAAGCCTCCAAGACAGATTCCAGCCGTGTGATGCTGTCGACCAAACCGCCCTCCCGGTTACGTGCCCGCCAGGTGGCGCGGAAACCCTCGAGCAGGTGTGCCAGTTCGTCGGCCAATTCGCCCCGCGTCCCGGCGTCGATGTCGGCGTGGCGCGGGGCGTTCTGTTGGATCCGAGCCCGGACGTTGCGGATCAGGTGCCCGAGCATGCCGGCGGCGTGGCGCAGTTCGGTGAGGATCGTCGAGGCGTTGGCGGCCCCCGGCTCGGTGTCCTCCAGCAACGCCACCCCCCTCTCGACACGGGCCTCGATCGCCTCGAGCATCGCGTCGGTGATCGGCCCGAGTTTGTCCCACCCGCGGTCGAGGTGCCGATCGACGATCGGCGCGTCGGGCAGGACGAACGCCCAGTTGAGTGCGTTGGGGGTCTCGATGTCGGCGGTGTCGCGTTCCACGCCGCCAAGTTCTTCGAGCGCCGCGGCGAGTTTACCGGTCGGGTCGTCGTAGAGGTGTTGGGACAGCGCCACGGGAAGGTCGAGATCGCGGTTGGTCACCTCGCACCACGACACCGCGGCACCAAACACGAGCGCAGGGTCGTTCACGGCCTTGGGCTGCCAATGGCCCCAGTCCCCCCACCACGTGTTGAGGAAGCCGACCGCGCCGTGCCGCTTGCCGTGACGCGCGGCGTTCTGTTGGTTGACGACCGCGGTGTCGTAGCGCCCGGTGAAGGTGTTGAACGTCGCGGTGGACGGGCAGACGTAGAACGGAACGCCCGCGTCGGCGCAGAGCTTCGCCTCCCTCTCGAATGTTTGGTGCTTCTCGTACCCCCAGTTGAGCGTGACCGCCCCCGGGAGTTTTTCCGCGACTTCGGGGAGCAGCTCGGGGTGGTGCCAAGCCATATCACACCAGAACTGCATGGCACGGCCGTGCGCTGCGGCGCGGGCGTGGAGTTGTTGCAGATAGTCGAGGTACACCCGCCCTTTTCCCTTGTTTTCGCAGGCGTTTCGGCTACGCCCGAACCCCAGATCGAAGGTCTCGTCGCCGCCGACGTTGAGGCGCTTCGACGAGAAGCACGGCAGCAGCTGGGCGAACAAGTCGTCGATGAGCTCCAGAGATTTTGGCTCGACCGGGCAGAGCGTCGAACCCATCCCCGGGGCGTGGCCCATCGTGCCGTGTTCGACCCGGCCGACGTAGAACGCCGGCACGTCGTCGCCGTCGCGGAACGCGGGGCGCTCCGAGAGGTGTTGGTACGCCTCGTGCTTGAGCCAACGCTCCATGTGCCCGAAGCAGTTCTGGTTGGGCACGAGTTCGACGAAACGCTCGGCACAGTACGCGTCGAGTTCGCTCACCTCGTCGGCCGTTAACGGCGAGGCCCGGGCCCATACTGCTTGGTGCCCGGCGTAAGCGAATGTGTGTTCGGTGTAGAGCTGAAACTGATTGACCTTGAAGTGTGATAGCTCATCAACGAAGGCAAAGAGCGTCGCCATCGTCGGCACCTTGTCGCGGCTGACATCGAGCATTACGCCTCGAGCAGGGAAGTCGGGATGGTCTTCGATCACGAGCCCGGGCATTGTCCCGTCACCGCCCCACCGAGGCGACGCGGCCCGGACGAGTTGGCTCCAGGTCTGCTCGGCGTAGAACACGCCGGCCGCGTCGTGGGCGACGATGTCGAGACCGGCGGAACCGAGCGTGAGACGGTACCCCTGTTCGTGCGGCACGTCTTGCGGGTCGAGACGGGTGACCGGCGTGACACCGGCGACCGTGATACGGGTATCGGACGTTTCGATCGACCGGGGCGCGGGGCACAGCATCATCGGCTCAGCATACCCCGCGGCCCGACGGGCACGCCCGCACCGCCCTCTCGAATTGCCCACAGCCCTATCCGAGACTTAAAAAACCCTGCCCGGCGGACTCGTGATCCGGCGGGCAGGGCGGAGGAGAAAGATATGAGGGAAACGGGAGGAGGTGGCCCATTTCCACAACAACCTCAATACGCGGGGCGAGATACAAGAGTTCGAAGACCGACAATAAAATTTATAAATTAATAATAATCAATTATTTAACTAAATATAACGAAGTTTGTAGTTGTGTTCCACGTGGAACATGGTTGCGATCTTGACTTTGGCTGTTCCACGTGGAGCGCGGGATTTTGATCTGTAGTAAACTCTTTGCGTTTCCAGTCCCCAACAAGGAGGTTGATATGGCTGATACAGCAGAAAGCTCGAAATCTGGATCTCTGGCCGGTAAGAAGCGTCCTTCGCGACTTGGGCGTGGTTTGAGCAGTTTGATGGCGGCCCCGGCTGCGGTGTCGGTTTCAACCGAGCCTGTTTCGCCCAATGGCGAGGCAGCTGATGTGGCCGCCGCGGTGGAGCGGCCCGCGGTTCCCGGCTCGTCGGCCGCGGAGATTCCGAGTAACGGTGGCGCGTCCGGGTTTGCGCACCTCGAGGTTGCGTCGATCCATCCAAGCTCCGGTCAGCCCCGGCAGCGTTTCGAGGAGGCTGCATTGAAGCGTTTGGCGGAATCGATCCGCAACGAGGGGTTGATGCAGCCCGTTATCGTTCGTCCCATGGGGAAAGCGGGTTACGAACTGGTGGCGGGGGAGCGCCGGTGGAGGGCAGCAAAGATTGCCGGTCTCGAGGCGGTGCCCGCCCTGGTCAAAGACCTGGACGACCGACAGCTGGCCGAGTGGGCACTCATCGAAAATTTGCAACGTGAAGACCTCAATCCGATCGAGCGGGCCGAGGCGTTTGAACGCCTGGGTGACGCCTTCGGGTTGAGCCACGAGGAGATCGCCGAGCGAGTAGGTTTGGAACGCTCGACGGTGACCAACCTCCTCCGGCTCCTCCGGCTAGCCCCGGCGGTCCGGGAGATGGTGGCGTGCGAAGCCTTGTCAATGGGTCAGTCCCGAGCGTTGGCGGGCATTGAATCGCCAACTGACCAGGTCACGCTAGCCGAGCGAGCGGTGAAAGAGGGGATGTCGGTTCGTCAGGTGGAGGCAGCGGCGAAGGGGCTTCGGGAGGGCGGTAAGCCGTCCGAGCCCACCAAGAAAGCGGTACGGGCGGCGTACCTGGACGATCTCGAGCGTCAGATCGGCGAGCAACTCAGCACCAAGGTTCAGATCAAGACCGCCCGCAAAAAGGGGGCCGGCACCTTAAGTATCGATTTCTACAGCATCGATCAATTCGATGGATTACTTGCAAAGCTCGGTGTAGAGACACAGTAGCGGAGATACGCCGGAAGTTGCGCTAGCGCAGCTCGGGGCGAGTCCGATAAACACGGTAGTCGATGCTGTCGTAGCCGAGTTGGACATCGAAGCCCAGCCGAACGAAACGGTTCTTCAGTGTCCACTTCGACTTCGCGTCAAACCGGTCCCAGGTCTCGGGGTCGGCCACCAAGACCAGGTCGTCCTTACGCATCGCGGCCCAGACGTCGGGAAGCACACGCGGATCAATCCAGCGGGTTGGTCGACGGGTGTAATAGGGCAGCCGACGATCGCCGAAGCCCACGGTCAGCACTTGCGGCTTTTCCAGACCGGTCTGGTGATGGATCTCCGTGACCAAA
>JBCCCG010000017.1:0-90348 GCA_039033595.1 Planctomycetota bacterium
CATTTCATGAAAGAAGCTCTTCGAAGTAAGATTGTGCGGAATATCAAAGGCACAGCATTCTAGGATATCTACTTTTCCCACTAGAAAGTTGGGTGCTCTGCGACGGCTATACATGGACAGAAACGACCAAAATCTGAATAGCCATCAATTATTTTCGCCGGCGGAACAGCATCAACGCTGCTCCCGAAAGTGACAGCACCATACTGCCGGGCTCGGGGATGGTCGCGGTAACCGCCTGTAGCCGGAGGTCGCTGTCGACCGAAACTGGATTGGTGATGGCCACCGTGATCGACTCACCGATGTCGAAACTCAGGCCGACAGATACCACGACGCCGGCTTCAGCCCCTCCGCTGATCGCCAAATCCTGCACCACCGCGGCGGCACCGGAATCCGTATTCGTAAACGTAATTTGAAGCGTGTCGGGAGTCGGCTGAAGCGCTAGCGTTTGAATGGTGATCGAATCAAGCGTGCCCGCACTGCTGAACGAAAGCGTGAAGTCTTCACCTTTCTCGAGATTAAAGTCGCTGTCGCCAAGATTACCGACCCCGCCCTCGATCCCGGTGCCGGTCGTCGTGATGTTGAAAATATCTCCGGCCACCGTGGTGGCGAGGGTAAGTGTGGTGCCGTCTTCGGTGATATCGAACGAATTCGAGTTGTCGATACCGGTATTTTGGGTTCCGAGCAAGCCATCGGTGAAAATTGTCGCCGCGCCCGAGGGCCCGGCAACAGCAAAAGCCAGGCAACCGGTGACGGTCAAGGGAATCATTTTTCTAAACATCAGATCGATACCTCCATAAGTGAAAACGGTTTAGCAGATCAATTAATCGACGCGAAACATGAAAAAATCTTAAGGCAGGATTACACAAATACTAGTGTGATTTGGAGCTGCGTCAAATTGTTCTGCTTGATGTGAAAGAAAATGACATGAAAATATTCAGCACAGTCCATATTTGTTAGGTTTTTGATTGATTCGGTTTAGAACCTACCCGAACAGCTCGGTTTGCTGATTGGCGATGATCCCGTAGGCCAGATGCAGACACGCTAGGTAGTTGTCGGACTTGCTGCACCAACGCACCAGCGTTGCTCACTACCGATTCAGCGAACTGCGGCAGCTTTCCGCCACCCACCGTCGGGCCTCGCCTCCAGGATGTTGCTTCAAGTCGCGGGCCTCTTCGCCTCGGCCGCGGATATGGGTGTCCAGTTCCAGGTCGGCGAGCAGCTCACGCATCACCGCCGCGTCATAGGCTTTGCCCAGGCACACGCCGTAACGCTGCCCGGTGCGCTCGACGCCTTCCACTGGCAGCCGGTCCGCAGCGGAAAGAAGATCGCGTCGAGGCGGTCGCGGTCCGACGCTGGCGGCCGGCCTCCACCGAACTTGTGCGTGTTGACCCGAGGGGGATCAACGGCTCGAACTTCGACCACATCTCATCGGTCAGCCGGAACACACCGTCCATCGCCGAGCGTGCCATCGCGAACCCCCTTGCTCGTGGCATCATCGCCAACGATTTAATCGGCTTTGAATGGGTTGTCCGGATAGGCTCTAAATCTGAGAGTCACGGGGGTTGCTGCATCAGTATCGGCTCGCCCTTTTCTTGACTACGATTGTCCAGCTCAAAATGTTTAGCCAAATTATTCGAATAGGCGTCGAGGTGCAGATCTCGGGCGGGATTATGGAATATCAAGATTTGCGACACAAGCCAAAGACTCCCGATTTCGACCCGTAATGAGTTGAGGTAGATGGCTGCCGCTCTACGGAGGGGCGACATGCGTTTAAACAGCCGTACCAAACCGGCAGCCCTCGAAGTAAAGCTATATCCACCCGCCTAACTTGACCCAGGCCGCACATTTACGTTTCGGGCGAAGCGGCACATGATTAAGCCGCGTATACCTCTAGGATTTCGTTTAAAGGTATCTCAACACAGGGTTGGGGCATTTACCGAGACGAAGAAGTTATCTCCTCTCTTTCACGTTCTCGGGTCGTATCCGGTAAACCGCTGTGATAGAATCATCGAAGTGTATTTAGTGTATTTTTCAGCCGCGTACTTGGACGAGTCAATTTCGAGCGATTTGATAGGGCACTCTTGGAGCATTCTTCCCCCCGTCTGATTGATATTGCAGAGCGTGCTAACGTTTCGCTGACTTCGGTTTCGCGTATCTTGGGCGGTAAGCGGCTCTCGGAGTACCCACCCGCGACGCGCGAGCGTATCCACAAGATCGCCGCCGAAATGGGGTGGCGGCCCAACCTTCTAGTCAAGGGTATCCAGACCGGCAAGACACAAACGATCGGCACCTTCATGGCGCCGTACGACACCTATTGGACCGGGATTATCTATGGCGTCCACGATCAGCTGCTCGAGTCGAAACAAGTTCCGCTAGTGTTATGGCCTCACGCTCTGGTGCATCAGGCGGTCGACCGTGTGACCAACGAAGCCTGGGCTACCGGCGAAGGCGATCAGCCTGACTCTAACCCGTTCGCCGAAACTCGCCAAGCGCCTCGACCGAATACCACCAGTTCCCGCCGTCGTGAACTGGAACGAATCAATTGCTTCGAGGACCGAAGAGTTGATGCGATCATCTCCTGGCCTTTACACGAAACCGACGCCAAAGAACGCCTGGCAATGCTCGGCGCCCGCGGCACACGTGTGGTGACGATCGACGACCAGTTGCCCGAGGAGGCCGGGGCGATCTTTGTTGGCAGCGATAACCAAACGGCTATGCAAGAAGTCGTTGATTATCTCCGAGGACATGAACACCAACGGATCGGATACATCGGTATCGAAGACCGGCATCACTGGGTCGAATTACGTCGATCCGCTTTCCTGAAAGCGATGGGACCGGCGTCTCCGCCGACGTGCGAGTTGACTACGCATGATGACCGTTGTTGTGTAGAGATTGCCGATTTCCTGAAGCGCCACCCCGAACTCACCGCCATCGTGACCGCAACCGATCACTTGGCCCGTTACACGGTCAGCGAACTCGTGAAGCTCGGCCGTCGTGTACCCCAGGATGTTTCGATCGTTGGCTACGGCAACGATGTCTTCAGCATGGGAAGTCTCCAACTCACCACCGTAGATCAGGGAGCCTATGAGATCGGAAAACTCGCGTCGAGGGTTGCCATCTCACAAGAAAATCCGCAAGAACGCTACAACACGGAAACGCGCCTCGTGGTTCGAGACACAACTGGCCGAGCCCCGAGCTAAGCATTTATGTGTATATATAAGAAGTTAGGCCGGCTCGGTCTATCACGAAATTAAACCATAAAGAAGTTGGGCTAGCCCAGTCACGAGTTAGAGCGAATATGGTTCTCTTGAATTCATGATCCAGTTGGTGTGATAGATCTAACCTAATCTTTCGGCGAAAAGGATTCGCAAGACAAAGAAGCGACATGGTGCCGAACAGATCGTTGTAATGCTGCGTCAGGCGGACCTTGAGTTGGACAAGGGCTTGAAAGTGCCCGAGGTGGGCCAGTATTTAGATGTCAGCGACCTGATTATCGCTCCGCTGGCCTCCATAAACGATCCGGATCTTCTGCTTGGTGGTGTATCGATTGCCTTTGATCTTCTGGTCCTTTCGGGGTGGACCAGGCTAACGATTCAGATGGGTTAGTTTTCGTAACCTCGGCCACATTTGTTCGAGTTACCCGAACTGGCCCAGCATTTGTGTTGGTCTGGATGGGGGCAGACATTTGCTGTTCAGTACTCTTGGTCTAATCATTTCTCCGTGGATGGACCCCAAAGCGGTGCCGCAGCAACGCCGTAGCAGGCCGTGCAGGTCCATTGTCGCGGGTAGCGTGTGGCGGGTAAGAGCAAGCCGTAAATCACCGCAGCTACGTTGCCACCGCGGGACATGTTAGGCTTAGGCGATGGGCTTTGTTGATTCAATTTGACACGTACGGATCGCAATTTGACACCGAAAATGAAACTTTTTACGTCACTAAGCAGGTTTTTGTAGCAAGGTGGGCACGAAAATTTCCCCAAAAACGCTTGTTTTTTCAGGGGATTGAGAATTTTAAGGCGTTTTTCGAAAGCGGAGAGGGAGGGATTCGAACCCTCGTTACGTTTGCACGTAAACACGAATTCCAGTCGTGCGCCTTCAGCCGCTCAGCCACCTCTCCGGGAGGGTTGTTCCGCGACCCTCCGGTTGGCGTGCCTTTGTGTCGGGCACGATTTCCGGGGGGGCGTGCGGAGCGGGACGAGATATCCTATGGGTTTGTGCGCCGCTGTAAAGCCGTGTTGTTCATGGTCGGCTCGGCGGGCCTGCAGGGAGTGTTTTTGGTGTCGCAGCCACAGGCAGAACGGTGGAGCGGGTTGATCGTCGTGGACAAGCCGCTTGGGCTGAGTTCGATGGACGTGGTACGTCGGGTCCGCCGGTCGGCTTCGCGGGGACAGCGGATCAAGAAGACCAAGTGCGGCCACGCCGGGACGCTCGACCCGCTGGCCACGGGCGTGGTGGTCTGTTGTATCGGCCAGGCCACGAAAGCGGTCGATGGCTTGATGGGTTTGACCAAGGTTTACGAGGCCGAGGTCGATCTTTCGGCGTTCACGACGACAGACGACCGCGAGGGGCCGCGGACCGAGGTCGACGGGGCGACACCGCCGACGCGGGAGGCGGTGGAACGGGCCTGCGCCGGGTTCGTGGGCGAAGAGGTCGAGCAGGTCCCTCCAGCGTTTTCGGCGATCCACGTCGACGGCCGGCGGGCCTACGAACTCGCCCGCAGCGGAGAGGACGTGAAGATGCGGCCGCGTCTGGTGCGGATCGATGCCGTTGAGTTGCTCGGTTATGTTTGGCCGGTGGCGACGGTCCGTGTGACCTGCGGCAAGGGCACGTACATCCGCAGCCTCGGCCGCGACCTGGGCGTGGCGTTGGGCACCGGCGGCCACCTCGCGTCGTTACGGCGTACGGCCGTGGGGCCGTATCGCGTCGAGGATGCCGTGGCGATTGAGCGTTTCGAGACGGCGCTGACCGCGGTCGAACTCCTGACGGTACCGATCCGGAACGTGTGATATGGAGCAGGGCGGCTCGCCGAGGCGCTACGCGGAGTCCACGGCGTGTTCACGCAGCGCGTCGAGTGGCACGACGTCGAGCGCCTTGGCGTGCGACGCTTCGAGCCTCACGGGCGGGGCGACGCCCTCGTCGTAGGCTTCCTTCCAGCGCGCGGCGCAGAGGCACCAGCGGTCGCCGGGCTTGAGCCCCGGGAACCGGTACTCGGGCCGGGGCGTGGACAGGTCGTTGCCCCGGTCGCGGGTGAAGGCGAGGAACGCCGCGGTCATCACAGCGCACACGGTGTGTGAGCCGACGTCCTGCGGCCCGGTCTCGCAGCAACCGTTGCGGGTGAAACCGGTGAGCGGGTCGGTGGAGCAGGTCAGCAGCGGAGTTCCGAGGACGTTGCGGGTTTCGCGGGCGGGGCTGATCATGTTGAAGAGTGGGGCGGTTGAGCGAAACAGTCCATGGGCCGGAGCCGTGGCTTGGGGCAAAGGGTCGCGGCTTTACAGTTCGTCCGGCGGTGGTGTTTTCGGAGTAGACTTGCGGTACGTCAGCTTCATCATGAGCAGCCCAAATTCGAATAACAGGTACAGCGGCACCGCCAACACCACCATGCTCAGCAGGTCCGTAGGGGTCAACAAGGCTCCGGCGGCGAAAGCCAGGAATATTGCGTACTTGCGCAGCAGCGCGATCGATCGCGGGTCGAACAGCTGTGTCCAACCCGCGACGAGCATGACCACGGGCAGTTGGAACGCGATCGTGACGCCGAGCATCATCATGGCTGCGAACCTGACATATTGGCCAAGCTGTGGCGTGGGGGCCAGCAGCCGATCGCTCTGCAGCGGCACCACGCGGATCTGTCCATCGAGCCGGGCTTTGATCTTGCCGGACGCTGCGTCGAACCACAACGCGCCTTCGGGCGGGTCCGGCGGGTCTTCCGCGAGGATCGGGAACCGCGGGAATGATGTGGTGTCAGCGGTTGATTTTTCGGTGTCCACCGGGGCCGTGTCCGCCACCGAGTATGCCTGGAGCAACAGCTTCTGGACCGGGTCCGGATCGGACAGCTCGATCTTCGGGTAGTACGTGGCGAACTGAAAGAAAAACATCAAACACACCGGAAGCAACACATAATAGGTGAAGCATACGGCCAAAGCCGTCATCAACGTGCTGAACGGCGTGAGCAGATATACCGCCTTGCGTTCGTGGTGGTAAAGCCCGACCGAAACGAATTTCCACGCCTGGTAGATCACCCAGGGTGACGCTAGTAACACCGCCGCGATCAACGCGACGGGCAGGTACACACTGGCGAAACCGGCGGTGGGTTCGAGCACAAGGGTCTGCGTGGGGAAACCCATGGCGTCTTGGGCTTGCAGTAGCGGCTGGGCGAGCCAGGCGATCAGCTTGAAGCCGTAAATAAAAGTGATGACCGCGGCGACCACGACGCCCGCCAACGCCAACAGCAGACGCGTCCTCAACTCTTCGAGGTGGTCGCCCAGCGGCATGGAGGGGTCGGAAGATGAATCGGGCTGATCCAGCGGCATAAGTTGTCAGTGTAACGCGGTGTTGCTCAGACGATCAGCATCGCGTCGCCGAAGGAGTAGAAGCGGTAGCCGTCGGTGATCGCCTGGCGGTACCAGTCCAGCAGCCTCGGCAGGCCGACCCCGGGGAGGGCCGCGACCATCGCCAGCAAGGTCGATTTGGGCAGGTGGAAGTTCGTCAGCAGGTGGTCGGTGAAGCGGTAAGTGAAGTCGCCGGACGCCACGCGGTCGGGAGTAATGAACAACTCGGTATCGTCGGTGAACCCGTCGAGGCCTTCCAACGACGCGGGCAGGCTTTCGAGGCATCGCACCGTCGTTGTGCCCACGGCCAGAATCGATCGGCCCGCGTCGCGCGTCTGCCGGATCGCTTCGAGGGTTTCCCGGGGCACGTCGATCCACTCCGAATGGATCGGGTGGTCTTCAAGCGTGTCGGTCTGCACGGGCAGGAACGTGCCAAGCCCGACGTGCAGCGTGACCGGGACGCGGCGGACGCCGAGTCCGTCGATGCCGGCGAGCAACTCCGGCGTGAAGTGGAGGCCCGCCGTGGGCGCGGCGACGGACGCGGCGGCTTCGGCTGGCTCGGCGAATACCGTGTTGTAGCGCTGCGCATCGCCGCCGGGAACCTCGGGTTGCTGCCGCGCTTGGCGGGCTTTACGAATGTAGGGGGGAAGCGGGGTCTGCCCTACGCGGCCGAGCAGGGTCGGCGGATCGGTCGGCCCGTCGGACGTCACGCGGGCTCGCCACTCGCCCCGACCCCGCGGCTCAAGGAGTTCGAGTTGTGCCACCGCCGCGTCCGGCGTGTCTTGGTCCGTACGGCCAGGCACGAGATCGATGTGTTCTCCGGGTTGGAGTTTGCCTCGGGACTCGAGCATGACATCCCACGTCTCGCCGTCGGTGTGGTCGGAGTGAGTTCCGGGAACTATTTGGACGAACAGGCCCGTGACCTTGCCGCCCGTTTGGGTACGGACGCCCGTGAGGTAGGCCGGCAGCACACGGGTCTGGTTCACGGCCATCAGGTCGCCGGGCGCCACGATGCCCAATCCCGGCAAGTCGCGGACCCGGGCGTGCTCGATCTTGCCTGAGTCGCGGTGGACAACCATCAGCCGGGCGGCGTCACGCGGCTCGGCCGCGGCGGTCGCGATGCGGTCGGGCGGCAGTTCGAAATCCAGTTCGTCGGTACGCACAACCCGGCATCCTAGGGCAACGCCGATGTGGCGTCGATCCCACATCCCGCCCAAACCGTCTCCCGAAATCCCGAGGCTTATCGGTGTAAGTTAATTGACATTAAGGGGATGCGCTACGGATCTGTTGCGGGGCCCGGATTTCGCGGGCTTCACGACGTGCGTATCGATCCCCGATCCAGCCTGACGGTGCAGTTGATCCAGCAGGCCGAGTTCGGACCGGGGCGGTTCGACCCGCAAGGTCCCCGTCTGAGGCTGACTGCACACCCGGCGGACCGCGCCTCCGGCGAAGTGGCGTCGCGGGCCGAGACAAACATGGAGCCGAATCCGGTCGAGCCTAAGCCCGCCCCGCGGCCGGCCGATACACATCGCTGTGACGCGCGACTCGCGCAGCCGTGTCCGTGTGTCGGGTATACGGTGTCTGCCGCCTCGCCCGACGTCCGGGTTGTACAAGTCGTGGAGACGACGGTTTTGCCCGCCCATCTCACCGGGGCGTTGCTCGACGTCTTGGCGTGAGTTATTTCCTGGGCTCATGACGCCCACGTACGGTGGGCTGCGATCGTTCACTAAACGGTGGTACATTTCCGCGATGTTTTCTCGTGCCCCATCAAGTCGAGTTCCGCGCCGAGTATCGCCCGAGGCTTATGTGCGTCGCCGTCTGCGGAGGACGCGGTGGGCGTGGGGGGTGGCAACGGCAGCGCTGGCTGGCCTGATCCTTGCCGACCGGGCGGGCTGGGGCTTTTATCAGGGCCCGGACTTGTCGCGGTACGACGGCAAGACTTTCCGTGTGGCGGGGGTAATCGATGGCGACACGTTGGAGTTAGCGATCAAGGATGGCGAGCGGCCGACGACGCGGGTGCGGTTGTGGGGGATCGATGCCCCCGAGGTCGCGCGCGACGGCCGCCCATCCGAGCCGTTTGCAGACGATGCGACCGACCGGGCCCAAACGCTCGCCTACGGGACCACGGTAAAGCTATCGCTCGAGCCCCACCGGCTCCGCGGACGGTACGGCCGGCTGCTGGCCTACGTCACGCTGCCCGATGGCACGGTGCTCAACGAGCGTCTGCTTGCCGAAGGGCTGGCCCGGGCGGAAGACCGCTGGCCGCACCGGGCGGCGGGGCGGTACGCCCAACTCGAGGCTCAGGCCCGACACGAGGGGCGGGGGCTGTGGCTTTCGCCGCTGCCGGGAATCGTTTCGGGGCCGCCGAGCCATCGGTAGCGGCGTCGGGAGGCGGGGCTATGTGGTCAGGCGCCGCCTCATCTTTTCCCCCGGGACTTGAATTCGCCCGATCTCGGGCAACAATAAGACGTATTGATTTCAACCAGCCCCCACAGGCTGATCTCCCGTGCCCCGACCTCAACCCCTTGGAAAGAGCCGTGACGTTCACGGCGAGCTACTTCGGGCACCGCATTCCGTATTCAAGGTTTAACGCTTGGTCGCATTCAACCGAAACCGTGGCGGTCGGCCGCCGAGGGACGCTCGCCGCCGGGCGATCGCCGAGACCAACGCGTTCTTGTCCTGGGCGTTGGCTCGCGAACGCGACCTGCCGCGGATCCCCCGGCGGGCGGTGTCGGCAGGGGGCTTTAGCAAGTTGTTGGATCGGCCGATGGCTAAAGTACTCGTCAAGCATTGGTGGGGGCAAGCGCTCGCAAAGCTGGGTAAGTCCGAATAACGCCGCGGCTTTCCCTTAGAGACGCTTGCATACTGACGCGGGGCGCCGGAGCGTGTCGATAGCAAGGCTTGCCACTCGCGCGGCCGCACGCCGCCGGACGATTCTCCCCAGGCCGATTCCCCCAAACGATTTTCACCATGAACGATACCCCAACCGTCAAAGCCACCATCAGCCCCGGTTACCGCTGGCGCCTCGTATTGATCTGCCTGATGATGCTCGGGTTCGGGGCGTACTGCATCTACGATTGGCAGATCGGCTACCCGCTCAAGCAGCAGCAGTATGAAGAGTTCACACAGATCAAGGAAGACAACCCCAAGACGTTCCCGGAAGTCTGGGCGGCTTACGCCGCCGAACGCGGCTGGCCCACGTCGTCCTCGAAACTTGAAGACAAGAGCGATGTCGACATCCTGGTGCAACTGATCATGGCGCTCATCTGCGTGCCGCTGGGCCTGTTTTTCCTGTTCAAGCTCGTCCGCGAAAACCTCCGCTGGGTCGCGATGGACGAGACAGGAATCTCCGCCAGCGGTGGCCACCGCGTGGCATGGGACGCGATCCAGAGCCTCGACGAAACCCGCTGGGCCACTAAGGGCATCGCCTGGCTGCACTACACGGACGCCAGTGGCAAGGAACACCGGCTGCTGCTCGACGACTTCAAGTCGCAGCGTGACCCGATCAAACAGATCGTGACCAAGGTCCAAAACCTGCTCAAACCTCCGAGCGGAGACGACGACACGGCGGGCGAATCGCCAGACGCCGAAAGCGGGGCGTCCGAAGACCAGCCCCACGACGCCGAGTCGGTTTCGGCCGTGTGAAGCACTGCTCGACAACCTGTCTCATTCAGCGCCGGCTCCGAGTACTCAGCGTTACGCCTCCGCCGCTAAGCCCCTTAGCTTCGGCAACAGCATCTCCCGCGCCAGGATCTTGATGCACGCCGCCAGCGGGATGGCCAGAAGCATGCCCAACAGACCCAACAACGTTCCGCCGATCAGCACCACGAGCATGACGCTCAGCGGGTCGAGGTTCGTCGCCTGGCCCTGCACCACGGGCTCGACGATCCAGC
The DNA here is from genome assembly GCA_039033595.1 of Planctomycetota bacterium. GTDB lineage: Bacteria > Planctomycetota > Phycisphaerae > Phycisphaerales > Phycisphaeraceae > Algisphaera. The sequence continues at coordinate 10,436 of JBCCCG010000017.1, forward strand.
CGTCGAGGCTCTGGGCCGCGATGTAGGCCACGCTCGGCCAGAGCAACAGCCCGAGCGTGAAGTCGCCGCCGTTAGCCAACGTTGTCATCACCGTAAGGATCAACGCCACAATCCAGCCGACCGCGGGCAGGAACGGCACGAGGTTCATCAGCCCCGTGGCCACCGCCAGCAAGAACCAGTACGGCACGCCCGCGACCGGAAAGCCGATCGACAGCACGATCATCATCACCACGCTCTGGATCACCCGGCCACGCACGAACGAAGACACCGCCTCGTCCATCTTCTTGAGCATGTCCAGCGTCTGCGGCTTCGACGTGGCGGGGATGAAGTCGGCGAACCAGCCTAGGATCGCGTCAAACTTCCACGAGAAGAAGAAGAAGCAGAACCCGACGATGACGGCCGATAGCGCGAGGTAGCTGGTAAAACTGATCGCCGAACCCACCAGCCCGACGCCGATGTCCAGGGACTGGACCGCCCAACTCGCCATCGTCGACCCGTCGAGGCCCCGCAGCCGCTCCACGATGAGTTCCAGTAGACGGCGGTTTCGGCCGGGATCAATCAACTCATCGAGTGCTGCCTCAGCCCGCTCCGACAGCGAGCCTCCGTCTTCGACCGTTTCGTTTTCGCTGACCGCGACATCCGGCTGGCCTTCGGCGGCCGACACGATGCTTTCGTCTGATCCTGTGGACACGGGTGAGTCAACGGCCTCGGCGCGCTCTCCCAGAGCCACCTTGGCGTCGGCGGCGGGAAGAAGCGGTGTGAGCTCGGACGGGGCCTCGGCCGGACCCGCAGGCCTGCTGGGCGGGGCGGCGTTCGAGTCGGTCCCGTTCGACGCGTCCAAGTCTGGCAGGTTCTCGTCGATACGTTCCAGCAGTTTTTCCCCGTAGAGGGGGAAGTCGACCTGAATCGTCTCGATTAACTGTCCGCCCTGCTTGTACATCAGCGGTACCGCACTCACCAGCACCGCGGCGAGCACGACGAGCGCGAGCAGCATCACCGAGATCGTTCCCGCCAGCCGGCCGATCTTCAGACGCAACTCGGCAAAACGCAGCACCGGGTTGATGATGTACGCCAGGGCCAGCCCGACCAGCACCGGCACCAGAACCGACCGTACCGCATAGAGCAGCCCTAGAATCCCTGGCAACACATAGGACAACACCAGAAAAATCACCAAGACCGCCAACAGGGACTGGAACCACCGGCGTTGCCAGACGTACCGCCGGAATTCACGCGGGGCTGTTTTTTCGCGCGTGTTTGCCGGCGCAGACGGAGCGGCCGATGGGGAAGATTCGGCCGAAGGCTGCGGCTTGCCCGCGGAATCCTTTTTTCTCGAGCGTGCGGACATGAGGTGCTCCGGTAGGCAACGGTACGGCGCAGACGATAGCGTAGCTGTTGCCCATCATCGGGCAAACAGGGATCTCATGTCCGCAAATTGGTGGGGACGAACCAGCAGAAACGCGTCAATTTAGGGCGAGTGACGCGGTGCCGAAAGCGTCGCGGAAGGAAAACAAGCCCTGGAAGTCTTCGATCGAGTCGTCTTCGGTCTTGTGCATCATCCCAGCGTCGACCATGGCAAACACGATGTTGCCGAAGTCTTCGCAGCGGGTTACACGCCAGCGTCGCAATACCGTGCCGGCCAACAGGCCGTACTGCTGAAGCGCAAAATCGCGTAACCCCTCGCAAAGCATGCGTCCGGTCACATGCCGGCTGGGTTGGTCTTCGTCATCGAAATCGTGGTCGTCAGGCAGTTCGCCGTGCTGCCGGCGGACCGTGAAGTCCAGCCCCCGCTGCACAAAAACAAACGCATCCAGCGGATAACGCGTCGATTTCACAGCTTGGGCCAGCTCCGCACTCATCATCACAGATGAATTATAGCTTACACAGCGTCCCGCGGCGAGAGCCTCCAAACGACGATTCTCAATGGATTTAACGCCTTATCAACGGCTCCCGGCCGCTTCCGGTCCAACCCGAGTCACCCCCGTAGGGGACGCCTTAAAACCCGCCGTCGCGGATCTGGTTGACCGATTCAGGGAACGGGAAGCGGGCGTACAGGGCGGTAGGCTGACTATCCCACATCCAAGGTGAGGGGTAGACGTCGCCCGCAAAACCCGACTCGTTCATCGTCCGTAGCACGGTCTCGAAGCTTGGCTCGCCGCCGTTGCCGTCGCTCAAGCGGTTCGCTCGCGCTCCGAGGAACGACACCGACGCGGTGGGCAGCCGTTCGGTCTTGCGACGCAGCATCTCGCTGACAATCTCGAAGCCGTGGCCCAGGTCGTTGAGCGTCATCTCGTCCTGGTGGCTGGGCCGCAACAGCGCGAGCACCTCGACGACATCCATATCGAACTTCAGCACCGATATCTGCGAGTTGCCGGCAAACTGTTGCGCGTATTCGGTGATGGTCTTGGCGGTCCAGTTCGACGTCGGCAGCAGCGTTGCGAGCTGGGCGATGATGCCGTGGCTGTTATTGTCGGCGTTAACCGCGCAGACCAGTGACCGGTAGCGCCCCGCGAGCAGGTCGTCGAGCAGGTGCTGGCCCCACATGATGCGCAGCCGGCTGGTCGTGTCGGGCTTACTGCTGGGCTTGCCATCGGGGATGATCGTGAGCTTTTCACTGAGGTTGGTGTCGACGATCAACTCGTCGGCTTGGCCGTCGTAGATCGTGGTGGGGTGAGTCTGGGTGGGCATATCGTTTTCCTTGCAAGCAAGCGATGGATGGGGGGCTTGACCGTAACGGAACACAAAAAGACGTGATACCCATTGTAACAGACCGCCCGAGGACCTAGCATCACCATTCGGTACCTGCCGAGCCCCTGAGAGACCCGGACTTGTCCACCCTCGACCCCGCCAAACTCCACCAACGCCGTGAACGTGTCTTCCTCGTCATGGCAGGGCTATTCCTCGGCACGCTGACGATGCTCAACATCTTGGGCATCAGCCGCTTCCTCGTCTTGGGTAGCTACGGCCCGCTGACCGAGGGCGGCGACGCGATCTGGCAGTGGGGCACACCCAACTTCATCAGCGGCTGGACTTTCGCGGTGGCCGTGGGCGTCTTGCCCTACCCGGTCACGTTTCTCTGCACCGATCTGATCTCCGAGTTCTACGGCCGACGCCGCGCGAACTTTGTCGTCTGGGTTGGCCTGTTGTTGAACCTCTGGGTTATCGCCGTCATGTGGGTCGGCGGCGAACTGCCGGGCTTTGCGCCCAACGACCCCGCCACCGGCTTCCCGCCACAGCCCGAATGGAGCGCCGAGAAAGAAGCATTCCAGGAAACCGGCTGGACCTTCTATCAGATTCGGTACCTGACCTCGGCCAGCGTCGCCGCGTCGATGATCGCTTATCTCGCGGCGCAGTTCATCGACGTCCAGCTCTTCCACTTCTGGAAGTGGCTGACCCGAGGCAAGCACCTCTGGCTGCGTAACAACGGTTCGACGGTCGTCAGCCAGTTCGTCGATACATTTGCCGTGATCGCGATCACCCACTTCTACGCTCACGCGCTGCCGGTCGATGAAGCCGAGGCGATCTGGCCGCAACTCTGGCTGTTCATCGTGACGGGGTTCGTGTTTAAGCTGGTCGCGGCGCTCGTGGACACACCGGTGATTTATTTCGCTGTGTTCCTGCTCAAGGGCTACCTTCACATCGATCCGATCCAAGAACACAACGCCGACCGGGAAGAGGTACAGATGTTCAGCCGGCCGATCAGCTAAGCTACCCGGCGATACAACGCGATGGCCGCTTCGGCTTGAGTCCGAAGTACTTCCGGAAGAGTCTGACCTTTTCAGATTCCCGGGGGTGGGGGCCGGGAGGATCGATGCTTCGCAAGACCGAATTACGACGTACCTACCGCGCCCGCCGGGACGCGATCCCCCTGCACGAACGCGAGGCGGCGTCGGACCGCATCCGCGGCCGCGTGCTAGACCTTCCCGAACTTGCCGCGGCGCGGCGGGTGTTTGTCTACGTGTCGGCCGGCAGCGAGGTACAGACTTACACCCTGATCGAGGCGCTCCTGGCGGCGGGCAAGACGGTGGCCGTGCCGCGGATTACTAACCTCGACGCCGGGCAGATGGAGGCGGTGCCTATCAAGTCGCTTAAGGAGTTAGTCCCCAGCCCCGGCCCGGCGGGCACCTTCGGCCTGCTCGAACCCCAAGGCGGCCAAGCGCTCGAGGTCGCCCCTGACCTCACCATCGTACCCGGCCTCGCTTTCTCGCCGATCACGGGTGTCCGCCTCGGCGTCGGTGGCGGCTTCTACGACCGTTACCTCACCGCAAACCCCGACACTTTGCCCGTCGGCCTGGCCTTCAACGCCCAGCTCCGCGACACCCTGCCCGCGGAGGCCCACGACGCACGACTATCGATGATCATCACCGAGTCACACGGGATCAGCATCGACCTCTGATCGATTTCCGGTAGATTCGACGCGCGGTCGAAGCCGCACAAACGCCTTGCCCACCGACTGGTTCATGGAAGACCAGTCGCCGCGTGATCCCTGCGACGTTACCGATGCGGGGCGTTGCTGGCCCCGGGGGCCGGTGCTACGCTACCGCGTTAAGCCGGGTTGATACCGCGGCTCTCCGATTCACGGCCGGAAGAGAAGGGTTCTCCTTATGTTTGAACAAGTTCAGCCCGCCCCACCCGACCCCATCCTCGGGCTGACCGAAGCGTTCCGGGCCGACCCGAACCCCGCGAAGGTCAACCTGGCCGTCGGGGTGTACAAGGACGCCGACGGCCGCACACCGGTGCTCGCGTCGGTGAAGGAGGCCGAGCGTAAGCTGATCGAGTCGCAAACGACTAAGGGCTATCTGCCGATCGACGGCTCGCCGGAGTACGGCCAATTCGTGCGATCGATGTTGTTCGGGGCGGACAGCGAGTTCGTAGGGGGCGGCCGTACCAAGACGGCCGACACGCCCGGTGGCACCGGCGCGTTGCGTGTCGCGGCGGACTACCTGCAGCAGAACCACCCCAAGGCCATGGTGTGGCTGAGCGACCCGACGTGGGTCAACCACGCGGCGATCTTCGCCGCCGCGGGCGTGCCGACGTACACCTACGCTTACCTCGACCGGCAAAGAAACACCCTTGACTTCAGCGCAATGCTCGACGCGCTCGGCACGATGCGGGAAGGCGACGTCGTGCTGCTGCACGGCTGCTGCCACAACCCCACGGGCGTTGACCCCACGCCGGATCAGTGGAAACAGATCGCCGCGGTCACCAAGGCCCGTCGGGTCGTGCCGATGGTCGACTTTGCTTACCAAGGCTTCGGTGAAGGCCTCGAAGAAGACGCCGCCGGGCTGCGTGCTATCGCGGCGGTACACGACGAGTTTCTGGTGTGTTCGAGCTTCTCGAAGAATTTCGGGCTCTACCGTGAACGCGTCGGGGCGTTGACCGTGGTCGCCGGTTCGCCCGCCGCCGCCGACGCGGTGACCAGTCAGGTCAAGGCGGTCGTCCGCCGCAACTATTCCAACCCGCCCGCCCATGGCGCCGAGGTTGTTGCGACGATTCTGTCCGACGACGCGCTGCGAAGCCAGTGGGAAGGCGAGCTCGCCGGCATGCGCGACCGCATCAACACCATGCGGGCTGCTTTTGCCGCCGGACTCGACGAGCGGGGGGTGAAGCTCGCGCCGGACGGCAACGGCTTCGTGTCTCGCCAGAGGGGCATGTTCACGCTTTCCGGTCTCGGCCAAGACCATGTCGTGGCCCTTCGTAAGAAGTTCAGCATCTATATCGTGGGCTCGGGCCGGATCAACGTCGCGGGCATGACCGAAAAAAACCTGCCCGTTCTGTGCGACGCGATCGCCGCGGTCATGTGAACGCGTGATGCAGAAAGATGAGATCGAGTTGGGGGCTTCTACGCCTCGGTTTCGGGCAGCGCCATCGATTCGTGTTCCACGCCCGCCTCGAAACCGGCCGGCGCGGGAGAACGGAAGTCGCACGTCGGCCGCGGTTTTTCGAGCAGCAGATACAGCGCGTTATTCACGAACGTCGGGTGTCGGGTCAACGCCATGTGGTCGGTCGCGATGAACGTGACGTTGTCCCACTTGATCGGCGTCAGCAGCCGCGGGTACCACGGATTGCCGACCCGTTCGTCCATCAACGCCGAGCTACGCAGCACCGTGCCGTCGCCCACTTCCGTCTCGCGGACGGTGAACGACTTGCCGCCCGGCCCGACCTCGGCCAAGCGCGCGGTCTGCATGCCGTCGCCGGCGAAGAGCTGCAGGATCACGCCGGCGGGCGGGTCCGCGGGCTTGTCGATCGCCCGGTGAAAACGCTTGGCCTCGTCCAGACATTTGGCCAGGTGGTCCAGCGCGATCGAGCGGCGTTCGGCGGCGCTGCTCGCGTCGGGCAACAGCTTCTTAAGCATCGACTCGGCGTCCGGATTCGCTAGCCCCCACTTGTGGCTGACCCATGTCTCGGGTTCGAGCAGGTCTTCGATGGGCTCTTCGTTCTGCGCGTCGATGATGCACTTGTGTCGGCCACGCGGCAAGAGTTGGTAGACGCTGGGCATCGTTCCCAGGATCGCCGGGTCGTAGCCGGGCATCACCACGTTGGCCTTGAGCCCGGTGGTGAGCTTATCGACCGCGTTGAGCGAGCCGGCGTTGGGTGTGCCCACGAGCATAACGTGCTCGATGTGCTTGGCGCCCTCCCACGTCGGCTCGCGGTCTTCCCCGTTGGAGGGCAGCAGCGTCTTGCCGTAGCGAAGGTAGTACCGCAAGAGCAGCCCGCCCATCGAGTGGGCCACCACGTCGCACTTCATGCCCTTGGGGCAGCCCGACTCCCGCCGCGCAAACCGGAGCACCGCCTCGACCATCTGGCCGAACAGGATCGCGTTCTCCGGCAGGCTGCGTCGCCAGTCGTAGTCGAACTCGAAGCACTTGGACAAGACATCGGTCCCGTAGTCGAGCATGTTCTTGGCCGGCCTGGTCTCGGGGCTGAGGTAGCCGCCGACGCCAAGCGTCCGCATAATATTCTCGTAGGCCTTGACCTGTAGCGACAGGCCGAACCGACTCGCACGGAGGCGCTGCACGCTGCCGTCGGGGCGGATCTCGTCGACGAGTTCGTGTAGCGGTTGGTCGAGGCCCATCGGGTGGGCGACCTGTCGGGCCTGTTTCGGGTCGTTCTGATCAGCAAACCCCGCTCGGGTCTTGCCGCCCCAAAGGATCTTCTCGGATTCGGGATCGATCAGACGCGAGCCCAGGATGCCGGGGATGACGATGACGGGGTTGCGGGTGGTAGCGCCCTGCCGGGCCGAGCGGCCGTATAGCTCTCGCATGTCGGGAGTGACGACGGTATTGAGCAGCGACGCGAGGTGCCGTGACAACGTGCCGGATGTCTTCTTGATTCTTGCTCTAACCACGTCGAACTATACCTCGTGATTTCACGCCGGACCTGCCATCGGTAGCAACTTTTCGTGTCTCGCGCTTATTCCCAACGATCTGAAATAATAACCGGAGAGATTGGCGGGGGCTCCGGGGCGGGCAGATGCGTGGTGGTTGTGTTACGCTGAAACGCTCGTTTTCCCGCCCGTGCGACCCGCCATGCAACACGAAAACATCCCCGGCCTGCTCGATGAATCCGCTACCCGTATCGCCGCGATGCAGGACTCGATGCGTGTGGACGAGAAGGCCGCCCGGCTCAAAGAGCTCGAAGACAAGATGAACGCCCCGGACTTCTGGGACAGCCAGGACAAGGCCAACGCCGTCATCGACGAACTCAAAACGATCAAGGCTCAGATCGAGCCGCTCCAGACCGCGGCCCAAACCATCGAAGACGCTCAGCTGCTCTGGGAGATGGCCGCCGAGGCAGACGACGACGACAGTAAGGCCGAGGTTGACGGGCAGATCGATGCCATCCGGGCCGAGCTCGACCGCCTCGAAACCGCGTCGTTGCTTTCGGGCAAGTACGATTCGCGCAACGCCTACATCACGCTGCAGTCCGGCGCCGGTGGAACCGAGGCCGACGACTGGTGCGAGATGCTCACGCGGATGTACCTGTACTACTTCGAGAAGATGGGCTGGGATGTGTCCGAGGTCTCCAAGACCCACGGAACCGAGGCCGGCTTCAAGGAAGTCACGCTCTACGTCAAGGGCCCGATGGCCTACGGCTACCTCTCTGCCGAGGCCGGCACCCACCGCCTCGCCCGGGTGTCCCCGTTCAACGCCGAGGGCAAACGCCAGACCAGCTTCTGCGCCGTCGAAGTCGTCCCCGAGTTCCCCGACTCCGGCAAGGTCGAACTCGACGAAGCCAAGCTCGAAACCACCCAGTTCGCCCGCAGTTCCGGCCCCGGTGGTCAGAACGTCAACAAGGTCGCCTCGGCGATCCGTCTGGTCTACCGCTACGACGAAAAGACCACGCTGACCGTCGTGTGCAGCGTCGAGCGCAAGGCCGAGCAGAACCGCAAGCAAGCGCTGTCCATCCTCAAGGGCAAGATCGAACTGCTCGAAGAACAGAAGCGCCAGGCCGAGATGGACGCCGCCACCGGCGGCGGCGTCGATCGCGGCTGGGGGAGCCAGATCCGCAGCTACGTCTTCTACGACAACCGCGTCAAAGACCACCGCACGAACTTCGAGGTGGGCAACCCCCAGAATGTCCTCGACGGCAACCTCCAGGGCTTCATCGACGCCGAACTCCAACGCCGGGCAAAGGGGCAGTAAGCGGCTCGCCGAGCGAACGCAGGCGTTATCCGCCCGCTAGTATGCCTCTTCATTTTCACTGACTGGCCTCTAGGTCGGTTGCTGGATACTTTCTCAAAACTCAAGCCGCTTGGACTCAGATTCTGGCGTAAGCCCAGTAAACGAGAGGGCGGAGGTTTTCATTTGACATGAAATTGATAATGGAATATCAATAGATAGATGATAATCGATTCTCAAATATTGCCAGTTTCTGTACCCCGATGGCAACTTGAGACCCCGGCCCGGACATCTACGGAGGTGGGTGTGTAAGCGTGGGGCGGAGCGGAGATAAACAGACGGGGCGGGGGTGTCTTAGTTGTCGGAAAACGATGGAGCTGAACCAGTAATGGCAAACGAAGCAAGTAAAGGGTTGGCGCGGCTGCCGGTGACGGTACTGTCGGGCTTCTTGGGCGCGGGCAAGACGACACTGTTGAACCATGTGCTGCACAATCGCGAGGGCCGGCGGGTGGCGGTGATCGTCAACGACATGTCCGAGGTCAACATTGACGGCCCGGCCGTCCGCGACGGCGGCGCGGCGTTGTCTCGGACCGAAGAGAAACTCGTCGAGATGTCCAACGGGTGCATCTGCTGCACGCTCCGGGAAGACTTGATCGAAGAGGTCACGCGGTTGGCCAAGGAAGGCCGGTTCGATCACCTGTTGATCGAATCAACGGGGATCGGCGAGCCGATGCCGGTGGCGGCGACGTTCAGCTTCCGTGATGAGAGCGGGTTTTCGCTCAGCGACGTGGCGGAGATCGACACGATGGTGACCGTGGTCGACGCGTTTAACTTCCACCGCGAACTCGGGAGCGAGGACGATTTGCGTGACCGCAAATTGGCCCTGGGCGACGAAGACGAGCGGACCATCGCGGACTTGCTGACGGATCAGGTCGAGTTCGCCAACGTGATCGTGATCAACAAGTGCGATCTCGTCGACGACGAAACGTCCGCGCGGCTGGAGGCGTTGCTCCGCTCGTTGAACCCCGAGGCGGAAATGGTACGCGTGTCCCACGGGGCTTTGCCGATCGACCGGATGGTCGGTCGGGGCCTGTTCGACGAGGAACGCGCCTCGCAGATGGCCGGCTGGGCCAAGGAACTGGCGGGCGAGCACGTGCCGGAGACCGAGGAGTACGGCATCGGCAGCTTCGTGTATCACGCCCGTCGGCCGTTCCACACCCTCCGCCTCATCGCCGCGATCCAGGATGAAAAGCTGTTGGAACCGGTCACACGCTCCAAGGGTTACGCCTGGCTGGGCAGCCGCCCCCAATACTGCGCGGTGTGGTCCTCGGCGGGGGCCTCGTTTTCGATCGAGCGGGCGGGTATGTGGTTCGCCAGCGTGCCCAAAGAGCAATGGCCCGACGACGCGGAGACCCTCGCTTGGATCGACGAACACTGGGATGAGCACACCGGCGACTGCCGGCAGGAGATCGTGTTCATCGGCGTCGACCTAGACCGCGACGCGATCCGGCAGAAGCTCGACGCCTGCCTGCTGACCGACGAAGAGATCACCGAAGGGCCCGAGCGGCTGGGGCAACTCGACGACGGCCTGGCGTGGGATTGAATGGGTTGAACGAAGCGCCGGACCGGGGTTCAGCCGCCGGCGGCACATGAGTGAGTGACCCGATGCCGATCTATGTATACGAGGTTGTGTTGCCCGGCGACGAGGCCGGCCAGAGATTCGAGGTGATGCAGCGGATGTCCGACCCGGCGTTAACGCACCACCCCAGCACGGGCCAGCCGGTCCGCCGCGTGATTCAGCCGCCGCACCTCGCCGGACCGTGGTCCGAGTCCGGCACCCGCGCCGCGCTGAGCGACCGCAACCTAGCCGAGAAGGGCTTTACCAAGTACGTGAAGACCGACGACGGCCGTTACGAGAAAACCACCGGCGACGGTCCAGGGGAGATCGCCGTCTGAGACCAACCGATGCCCTTTCTGCCTTCTACATGCCTCTGCAACCCTGAACCCGATGGAATGAATCCATGAACCGAGTCTTTCTGCTTGCCGCGTCGTGCGTACTTTCGCTGGGCCTTGTGAGTGCGGCCTTGGCTAAGCCGCTCAAGGTCTGCGTGTCCTCAACGGACGTGAAGACGATCGTCGAAGCGGTGGGCGGCGACGCGGTCTCGGTGACAGGTTTTGTGAAGGGTCCGGATGACCCGCACGTGGTCCAACCGACCCGGCGGATGATCGAGGCGTTGGCTCGTGCGGACCTGTTGGTGATCGTCGGCAACGCTCTGGAAGAAGCGTGGTTGCCGGGCATGGTGACGCAAGCGGGGCGGGCGGAGCTGGGCGCGGGGGGCAAAAGGCACCTGGACCTGTCGGCGAACCTGCGGACGATCGTCGGGCCGGAAGGCCGCGGGGTACCGGGGTCGTTTCATCCGGAAGACAACCCACACTTCCTGGTGGACGCGGTCGAAGGGGTGAAAGCGGCGGCGGCGGTTGCGGACAAGCTGTCGGAAGTCGCACCCGAGCAAACCGATCAGTTCGAGCAGAGGTATCGCACCTTCGCGAAAGCGGTGATGGTGGAGATGCTCGGCGAAGCGATCGCCTCGAAGCACCCCGCCGAAGACTTCGAAGAGCTCGCGATCGCGATCGAGCGGGGGAAATTGGCCGAGCATCTCGCGGCGCACGGCGGCGGGGACGTGGCTTTGGGTGGACAACTCGCCGTGTTCGAGCCCTTCCGGGACACGCCGCTGGTGGGGGACCACGACATGTGGCCGTACTTTGCGCGGCGGTATGGGGTCCGGGTGTTGGGGTATCTGGAGCCCGAGCCGGGTGTCCCGCCGACGGCGCCTCACCTTCAGGACGTGATTGGAGAGATGAAGGCTCGGGATGTGGGAGCGATCCTAACCGTGGCTTACTTCGATCCACGCCACGCCCGTTTCGTGGCCGACGCCACGGGTGCGGTCATCGCCCCGATGGCGCACAACCCCGAGAGTCGGCCGGGCACGGAGTCGTACTTGGACATGATTCGCTACAACGCCCAGACGCTGTACGAGGTGCTGGAAAAGAGCCGCGCCGGTGAGGCGGCGGCACCATGACTGCGGATCTTCAAACTCGTACCGAATCCCAACCCGTGGAAGCCGCGGAACCCCCGATGCCGCAAGACAAGCCCTTGTTGTCCCTGCGACAAGCGACACTGGGTTACGGCGGCCGGGCGGTGCTCGAGGATGTTTCTTTCGACGTGAACGCCGGGCAGTTCTGGTGTTTTCTGGGACCGAACGGAGAGGGCAAGACCACGTTGATCAAGGCGCTGTTGGGCGCGCTGCGCCCTCAGCGTGGGGCGGTGTTGCGGCAGGCAAAGATGTTCCGCTCGGGCAAGGTAAGTTACGTGCCGCAGCGGCTCGAACTCAACCCAGTGCTGCCTACATCGGTGCGCGAGTTTGTCCTTTCGGGTTTGGCGGGGGTGCGCAGCGACGCGACGAAGCGACGCAACCGTTTAGCCCGGGTGCTGGAACTGGTGGGGCTGGGAGCGTCGCACAAGCGGAACTATTGGACACTGTCGGGCGGGCAGAAGCAGCGGGCGTTGGTGGCGCGGGCGCTGGTGCGCGACCCGGGTTTGCTGATCGTCGATGAGCCAACGGCCGGGCTGGACTTCGCGGCGGTCGAGGCGGTGTTGACCGTGATGCGGGAACTCTACCGCGACTTCAACGTCACGGTGGTCTTCGTAACCCACGACCTGAACATCGCCGCAGAACACGCGACCCACCTGGCGTTTTTCCGCAACGGACGGGTCGTGGCCGGACCGAAGAACGAGGTACTCACCGCCGAGCGGTTGCACGCAACGTTTGGTGTACCGGTTGCGGTCCAGCAAGACGGTGACGGGCGGTTCCGTGTCGGGCAGGTCCAGCGGGGGGCCGCGGGGGCCTCCGAATCCCAAGTGATCGCGGAGGCCGTGGCTTGAGCCTGCCGGAGTTTTTCGCGTCATGGAACCTGTTTGCCCGGCCCTACCTGCTCACGGTAGTGGCGGCGATGGTGCTGGCGATACTGGGCGTGGTGACCGCGGCGCGGCGGCAGATCTTTATGGCCGCCGCCGTCGCGCAGGCATCGACCTTCGGCTACGCCGTTTTCGCCCTGTTCGTCGGCGCCGCCGCAACCCAGTCAACCGGCAGCCTCGGACGCGACGCGGTGGTCATCGGTTCGGCGGTCGCCGCCTCGCTGCTCACGATGTTCGGCGACGGCCGCCAAACGCAAGGCAGTCGGCTCGACGGCGACGAACGCACCGCATGGGTGTTTATCGCCGCCGGAGCGGGTGCGATCCTCGTGCTCGCCCAGGCCCCCGCCGGCATGGAGCAGTTCCGCCGGATGCAGTCCTCGTCGGTGATCGGGGCGACCACGCTGGACGTGGCGGTCTTCGCGGGGTTATTGGTTTTGATCGCGGCGGTTTTGGTTGCCTATGGGCGATCGATCGTGCTGCTGCTGGCCGACCCGGTGATGGCGTCCGCGATCGGGATGCGGGTGCGGGTGTGGGACGCGGCTTTGGCGGTGTTCATCGGCGCAGGCGTCGGGCTGGGGGTACGCTCGACGGGGATGCTTTTCACTTTCGGCTGCTTGGCGTTGCCGGTGATGATCGCCAAGCAGGCGTGCGGCGAAGTGCGGTCGATGTTCTGGGTCAGCCCGTTGATCGCGGCGGTCGGCGGCTTGGTGGGGTTGTGGCTTTCGTACGCCTGGGACCTGCCTCCGGGGCAGGTCGTCGTGGCGCTCCTGTGCGTGGTGCTGGTCGTGGCGGTCGCGGCTCGGTACACGTGGGACGCTATCTCACGTTGATTCGTGTGGTCCGTGTACGCAGGGTGCTGCGGTATCCGACACAATTTACGTTGTCTTGATGTAGCCAAAAGCCGTCGATGGGATCAGCCTAACTATTGCTGCGGCGTAAGCGAGCCAAGGATTCTTCCTCAAGCCTTTGGCTCCACTCTGATTCCCAACTCCGGTCGCGGTAGTAGTTAGCGGATTCGCGACGATAAATTGCGCGGGTAAAATCGGAACTCACTTTGAGCGTGTGGCCCTCGCCAAGTTCATCTGTACGTTGATAGAACAGCTCGTTCTCTCCAAGTGGCAAGTATTCTGAGTTTGTGAATAAGTCGTCTACACGCCGAAAGCCGACTTCGTCTATCTCGACAAAGCTATTAGCCTTGATAATCGCTTTCAGAGCGGCTGGATCGATCGTAAAGATCAGCATGAGGTGTGGTTCGATTGAATCTTCGAAAGGGATGAACCGAATATTCTCCACGCTTTCAGGAATCGGGCTTGCAAGGTTTTCTGAAAATCTTTCGCTGGGTGCGTAGTAATGAAAGTGGATTTGATCGGACAGTTTCGCAGCAGAGTAATAGCCAATTGGGAGCATTGCGATACAAGCAAGTAGAAGCCCCATTTTTCGGGACGGGCCTTTGGTGAAAAACCCTGCAATCAAGGCCGCCATGTGGAAAACAGCCAGAAGGCTAAGGAAGCCTAGTACGAGATAACCCGTGCCCATCCCGGCGAAGAAATTGAGCTGTCTAAATAAAACCACAGATATGATGGCTGTTGCCATCAGTACGGGTATATGCCAAAGTCGCTTCATTGAGTATCCCCCGTTTATTACTCATTTATTATTCGGGGGTTCACCATTCAAGAAATATTAGTGTCGCACGCCCGCGGCGATTACGCCGCTGCCTTCTTTGATCGTGACGACACCGGTTCCTTTGTTGAGTTCGAACGGGCAGGTGCTGCACTGGATGCGGCGGTCGGTGGCGGGAGTGTCTTTCAGGCGGGGGTCGGCTTCGCCGCTGGCGAGGGTGGGTTGGTCGTCGGCGTCGAGGCGCTTTTTCAGGAGGTCGAGGATCAGGTCGTCGATGCCCAGCGGTTCGGCGACCTGATAGGTGGTGCCGGGGAAGGCGGCGGCGGCCTGGCTGGTCAGGCTCGGGATGTCGCGGGTCCAGTGTTTGCCGCGGGCCAGGAAGAACGGCAGGATCACGATGTGAGTCGCGCCCCGCTCGACGCAATTGGCGTAAGACGCGGTGATGTCGGGCATGGCCAGTTCCATGTGGGCCGGCTCGACGATATTGACTTCGGGGAAGCGGGCGGCGAAGAGACGGGCGACTTCTTTGAGGCTGTCGTTGGACTGGGCCCGGCGGCTGCCGTGGTCGCAGATGATGACGCCGGTGTTCGGATTTTTGGTGGTCATGAGCACAGTTTAGGCGGGAGCCGCGGGCGGGGACAGGCGGCAACCGGTCACGTGGCTCCGCGGCGAGCCCAATCCGATTGGATCTGGGCGTAGAGCACGTGATCGACAAAATGGTCGTACAGCCACTCGGCCTGTCTGAGTACGCCTTCCTGGCGAAACCCCAGCCTTTCGGCGACGGCCCGGCTCCGGCGGTTTTCGGTGGCGATCGGGAGCGTGATGCGGTTGAGGTCCAGATCCTCGAAGGCGTGCCGGACGAGTCGTTTGACGCACGCGGTCATGATGCCCCGGCCCCTTGTGGTCGGCCGAGAGCCAATAGCCGATCTCGCAGACCCGGTTGCCCGGCTCGATCCAGTTGAAGCCACAAACCCCGCACGGTGAATCGTTCTCTTCGATCATCCAGACCGCGCCGCCCCCCGCCTGCCCCCGCGCTTCGACGCTCCCTAGGAATTCACGCTGATCGGATTCGGTGCGGGCCCCGTCAAGCCACGGCAACCATTCCCGCAGGTGCGCGCGGTACGACTCGACCAAGGCGTGCAGCGCGGCGGCGTCTGTGACCGCGGCCGGACGCAGCCGCAGGGAAGGGCGGATATCGAAAATTGGAATCGTCAAAGCCATCAGCGTTGCTTCTCGGTAGCCCATCTTGTCTCTGCTTTCGGCGGGCTCCGGAAAAGTCGACGCGGAAAGCCGGCAGATAACTATACCGAAGGTTTTGGAAACCACCGCCTGAACGCCAATCACCGCGAGTTAACCGTATTCAATCTCAAAGTTTCCGCGGGCTTGGGCCGATAAAACAAGATCAAGGCTGCGCCGGAGTTGCGCGGTGGTTCTCTCATGACGGATCTGACCGACACCAACGCGAAGACGACGCCTTCCTGGACCGCGGTCTGGCAGTTGCCGGTGTTGCTGGTGGGTTTGGGGCTGCTGGGCGTAGGTCTGTACTTGGCGGCCCCGAGGTACGCGCCGCCGGATTACGCGGCGATGCTGGATACGGTCGAGCAGTACCTCAACGCGGGGAACACCGAGGAAGCGCAAGTCCGGCTGAACAAGATGGCCGACGACGGGATCGCGACCCAAGGCGACGAACTGCGGGGGCGGTACTACGAGTTGCTGGGTGACCACGACTGGTTGGTGTACGACGACTTGTACCCGGTGCCGGTGGACACGCCTGAGAGTACGGCTCAGCTCAGGAAGGTGATCGAGGCATACAGGACGGCCGAGGACGAGCACGACCGGACGCTCGACGGCGAGTCGATGGCGTGGTGGGCCGAGGCGTTGGTGTTGTTGGGGCGGGAAGACGACGCGTTGGCGATCGTGGACCGCATGAACGCCAAGGACGCCGACAAGCGCTACAAGCTGATCCGCGGCCTGATCGAGAAGCACCGGCAGGATGGCGATCCCGAGGCGTTCGCCCGGATGCTCGACCGCTTCGACCGCACGCTCCGTGACGAGAAGAACAAGAAGAAGCAACTCGCCCAGCGGCAGTGGATCGCCGAAGTCCGGGCACGGCACTACCTTGACGTGAAAGACCCGCAGCGGGCGATCGACTACATCAACCGTGAGATGCAGCGGCTCCGGGCGGCGGGGGCCGAGGATGCGCCGCAGTTGCTGGTGCTGTTGGGTAGGGCGTACCAGGACGTGGCGGATTTTGAGAACGCCCGTCGGCTTTACAGCGTGGCCCAGCAGATGATCAGCGACAGCGACCCGCTGAACGCGCCGATCCTGGTGGGGATGGCGCAGATCGAGTTGGCGGTGGGGGGCGTGGGGTTCGAGGAGCGGGCGCACGTGCTGTTTACCCGGGCCGCGAAGGAGCACCCGATGGGCCCGGCGTACATCGATGCGCTGATCGGCCGGGCCCACGTCGAGGCGATGCAGGGGCGCGTGGCGGACGCGGTGGACCACTTCAAGCTCGCCATCGCCCAGTTGCTCGACAACACCCCGGCCTGGGATCCCCGACGCGACGACGTGACGACCAAGATCGCGTCGCACGTCGACCGCTCGATCGACCTGGAAAATCATGACGATTCGCTGGATTACCTGAGCCTGCTCCTGCCGATGTACGACGGCGGGAAGGCGCTGCCGGCGAAGCTCCTGCTGCAGTTTGCCGAGATCCACGAGCAGATCGCCCAACGCCGCAAGGAACGCGCCGACGCGATGGACCCACTCACGTGGGTCGGCCCCGGCGACCCGCCGATCGCGGCGCGACGCAACGCGTATCAAGAATCGGCGTTCCACTTCGGCGAGTCGGCCCAGTACTACAAACGCCACGCCGATACGGTCACCGTGCTCGACGACGAGTCTCACGGGCAGTCGCTCTGGTCGGCCGGGGCCAACTTCGACAGCGCCCAACGTTGGCCCGACGCGATCGACGTCTACGCCGAGTTTGTCTCGACCCGCCCCGGCGACGGCGAGCAACTCAAGGCCAAGCATCACCTCGCGAAGGCATATATGGCCGATCGGCAGTACGAGTCGGCCATCGGCATCTTCAACGACCTCATCGAGCAGAACCCGCAGAGCAACTGGGCCTACGAATCGCTCGTGCCGCTCGCCCGCTGCTACACGGCGACGGAGCAGCCCGACGCGGCGGTGCGCGTGCTGCTATCGATCGTCGACGGCCACCCCGGCATCCGCCCCGATTCGGAGACCTTCCGCGAGGCCCTGATCGATATCGCCCGGACCTACTACCTCCAGGGCCAGGAAGACCCGGTGTATTTTGTGAGCGCGATCGAGCGCCTCGACACGGCGGTCGAACGCTACGGCCACACGCCGCAGGGCCCGGTGCTGCGCTACATGTTGGCCGACAGCCTCCGCCGATCGTCTCGCGCGCTCGTACAACAGGCCGCCAACGCCCGCTCCGACCCGCAGCGGTTGGCGTTTGACGCCGAGCGTCGTCAGCGGCTGCGTAACGCCGAGATGTACTACGACCAAGTGATCACCGAACTCGAGGCCCGTTTCGAGGCCGCCCGTAGCGACCTGGAGAACCTGTACCTGCGGAACGCCTACTTCTACAAGGCCGACTGCACCTACGACCGCGGCGACTACCTCGTGGCGATTGATCGTTACCGTGAAGCGGCGCAGCGCTGGTCGGCCCACCCCGCGTCTCTCGTGGCCCAGGTCCAGATCGTCAATGCCTACTGCGAGTTGCAGGAATTTCAGCAGGCTTACGTCGCGAACCAGAACGCCCTTTGGCAGCTCAGCCAGATGGAAGACGAGGTCTTCGACCGTCCGGACATGCCCATGACCCGGCAGCACTGGGAAGACTGGTTGCGCTGGTCCAGCGAGCTCAAGCTGCTCGACAAGCAGGCCGCCGCGACGGAGTAAGAATTCGCGTGGCGGTTGGGATGTGGTAGGGTTAAAGCAGAATTTCGGAGGGTTCCGCCATGATTTCTCATCATATTATCCGGGGTTGTATTACGATCGCCGTGATTTTACTGGTGCTTGTGTTCAAAGACGCTGCGGCTCAGAGCTTTAATGTCGACGTCGGCGGAGCTTATCTCGGCGAGGCCCCCGACGAAACATTTGCCGCCGGTGGGCAAGCGGGATATTGGAATTTGCTGGGCTCCAGTGATGACCCGTCGGAAACTGCATTGCGCGACTTGACCGGGCAATTAACCGCTGTCACTGCGATCTCGGTGCGTTCAACAGCCGATCTCCAAGGCGACTTGGGGCGACTTTTCCGCGGACGCGCCGATAGCGAAGCCCGTTTGCTTGGCGACTACCTGGTCTTTCTTCGTGAGTTACAGTTCTTGGGGCTAGATCCCGGTCACTACCGGGTTACGGTATATGCGGCGGGCCATGCCGGAGAGCCTTACCCGGGAACGGTCGAAGCGCGAGGCGTGACGACCGAGGCGATCACCCTCGCAGGGGTGTACCGTACGAGCACCGGGCTTGTTGACGGATCGACCCACGCCAGTGCGATCGTGGCTGTGGACGACTCGGGTCTATTGCGGATTTTGACCGACCGGGCCAACGACCATTTCTTGAATGGCGTTCAAATTGAGTTGGTACCGGAACCCGGAATGCTGGGGCTGGTGGTAGTGGTGGGCGCGAGTTTTCTCTGCTGGCGTGGTCGCAGGGTCTTTTGACGCTGGCTGCTTGTTCCACTATCGCCCCACATGTTGTGTTCTATGTTGGTCGGGGCCGAATATGCGCAACTCTCGCGCTGCCCGTGCCTTCGGCCGCGCAAAAACTAACGGTGGGGCCGGGACGCGTCCGATAGCCGCTGTATCGCGCGGTCGGCAGGACGCCCCCGCTTTGAAAGAAAGAAGGTCAGGATGACCCCGCCGCCCGCCGCCATGTCTTCCGCAGTCGAGGCCCCGCACGACGAGTGCGGCCGACTGATCGCCATGCTTACCCGCCAGCGCGACCTGTACCGCGCGCTCGGTGGGCTCAGCGAGAAGCAGCAGGCCATCATCGCTGAGGGCCAGACCGAGCAACTGCTCGCTGTGCTCTCCGAGCGGCAGGTGATCGTTGATCAGCTGACGCAAACCAACAATGAGATCGCGCCGTTGCGTGGCCGCATGTCCGAGATTGCCGAGGCGGCGCCGGACGATCAGCGCGACCGTCTCCGGGGTCTCGTTACCGAGGTACAGGGCCTGCTCGAATCCATTATTCAGCGTGACGAGGCCGACCGGCAGACACTCGAATCCAGCAAGGCGAAGGTCAACCAGGAACTCGCCAAGGTTAATACCGCGCCCGCGGCCATCAACGCCTACAAGGCCAACGCCTACGCCGGGGCCGCGGTGCGTCCCGCGGCCGCCCGCTTCACCGATTCCCGGGGCTGATCCGAAGGTATGAGTTCACTCGCCTTGTCCAACCCGCCTCCCATAAATCCCGGGGAGCCCGCAGCTCCCGGGGTCTCGGAAGAGGCGGCTGCGCCTTCGCCCGTGCTCGCGCCCGACGACTTGGCCGAGGTAATCCAGGCCTACTCGGCCGTGGCGGAGAGGTTGCAGTCGTCCCACGAAGCGCTGCAAAACGAAGTCGCCCGGCTACACCGTGAGCTAGCGTCCAAAAACGCCCAGCTCGAGCGTGGCAAACGCCTCGCGGCGCTTGGCGAGATGGCGGCGGGTATCGCCCACGAAATCCGCAACCCACTCGCGGCCATCCAGCTCTACGCCGAGATGGTAACGGCCGATCTGGAGCCGGACGCGATGACGCAACAGTCCGCCGCGATTGCGGCGGACAACTCGCGCAAGATCGCCGAAGCCGTGCGTGGGCTCTCGGCCATCGTGCTCGACGTGCTCAGTTTTGCCCGACAGATCGAGCCGCGTGCCCGTGCCTGTGACGGCCGTGAGTTGTTGCAGCGGGTGGTTGACGCGCACCGGCCCGCGATCGAAGCGGCCGGCGTGGCCGTTGACATGCGCTGTGAGGTACGGGTGATCGACGCCGACCCCGATTTACTGCACCAGGCGTTGCTCAATCTCGTGCGTAACGCCGTAGACGCCATGACCGATCGTGACGGCGGGGTGTTGTCGTTGGCCATCGAATCCCATCGGGTGGTCGTCGCCGATACCGGACCCGGCCTCCCCGCCGAGGTCATCGACCGCATCTTCAACCCGTTCTTTACGACCCGAAACACCGGCACCGGACTGGGTTTGGCGATCGTCCACCGCATTATTGATGCCCACGGCGGGACCATCGCCGTGCACAACGATCCGCGTCACGGCGGGGCGGTCTTCACGCTTGAACTGCCCCAGCCGTCCCCCGAATCCTTGGAGCCCGCCGCATGAGCACGAAAGTTCTGGTCGTTGACGACAAGCAGATGATGCGCGACTCGGTCGGGGCGACGCTCCAGCGCGCCGGCTACACCGTCGTCGCTGCGGCCAATGGCCGTGTCGCGCTGCAGATGGTCGAGAAGCATCGGCCCTCCGCCGTGGTCACCGACCTCAAGATGCCGGAGATGGACGGGCTCGAGCTGCTTGAGCACCTGTGCCAAGCCGACCCGCAGCTTCCCGTGGTATTGATGACCGCCTACGGCAGCATCAACGACGCGGTATCGGCGATGAAGGCCGGCGCGTTCGATTTTGTGCAGAAGCCGTTTGAGGGCGATCAGCTGGTGATGGTGGTTCGCCGCGCGGTCGAGCACCGTCGGCTCCTGAAAGAGAACGCCGAACGTAAAGGCGGCGGCGGGCCCGGGCCCGAGTCGCCACACCTCGTCGGCAGTTCGCCCGCCATGCGGGCCGTGGCGCAGCAGATCCACCAGATTGCCGCGTCCAACGGCACCGTGCTGATCCAAGGCGAATCCGGCACCGGCAAGGAGGTCGTGGCCCGCACGATTCACGCCCACTCGCCACGCCGCGACCGAATCATGCTCTGCCTCAACTGCGCGGCGCTGTCCAGCAGCCTGCTCGAATCCGAGTTGTTCGGACACGAGAAGGGCGCGTTCACCGGGGCCGACCAGCTCCGCAAGGGCCGGTTCGAACTCGCCGACGGCGGCACGCTGTTGCTGGACGAGATCAGCGAGATCAGCCCGCAGTTGCAGGCGAAGCTGCTGCGTGTCTTACAGGAAGGACAGTTCGAGCGTGTCGGGTCTTCATTAACGATGCAGGTCGACGTGCGTGTCATCGCCACGACCAACCGTGACCTGTCGCGTTCGGTCGCCGACGGTACTTTTCGACAGGACCTGTATTACCGCTTGAACGTGTTGCCCGTGCCGCTTCCGCCGCTGAGCCAGCGCGGAAAGGACATTGCACTGCTCGCCGATCACTTCCTCCAGCAGGTTGGGCTACGCGAAGGCAAGGAAGCCAAGCGTCTGGACGCCGAGGCTGTGGCGCTGCTCGAGGCGTACCACTGGCCAGGCAACGTGCGGGAGCTGCAGAACATCTGTGAAAGAGCGAGCGTGTTGTCTAAGACGCAGGTGATCACCGGCGGCTTGATTCAGCCGTGGCTCTTGACGTTGCCGCCCGCGACGGCTCGGGGCGCAGCCGCGGCTACGCGGCCGGAATCGTCCGTCGTGGGCAGCCCCCCCTTGCAGCTCGACGAGGCCGGGCCGCCGGTCATGGGCCGGACATCCCGAGAGTCGCCCCCGTTGGGCCAGCCGGTCAGTGTTGCGGCCGATCTCGGTGAGGTGCGTCCCCTCGAAGAGGTCGAGCGTGACCGAATCCTGCACGCGCTGGGCCGTTTCAACGGCAACCGCACCCGCACCGCCGAGGCCCTGGGCATCGGCGTCCGCACGCTCGGGCTGAAGCTCAAGAAATGGAAGGAGCTCAACCTTGTCGCCCAGTCGGTCTGATCTTTCCGCAGCCCTCGGGTGCCCGTCGGTGCGAAGCTCCTGCGCGGAAGCCGCGCAACTTTTGCGCGGCCGAATCGTCTCCACCGCCCGCCACGCCAGCGCCACGGTTCGGCACCGGAATTGCGTCACTCTCGGAGTGACCGAGGTGTGCCCATGATCTCCGAGATGTTTCAATCCGGCGCGATGCCCGTGCTCGAGCGTCTCGCGCAGTTCACCGGGGCGCGTCACGCCGTGATCGCTGACAACATCGCAAACCTTTCGACGCCATACTTCCGACCGAAAGACCTAAGCGTCGAAAAATTCCAGCGGCAGCTACGCAAAGCCGTCGACGCCCGTCGGGCCACCGCGACCCCCACGGCCGGCGCGTTAAACCTGAGCGACACCCGCGAGTTCCGTTTTGAAGAAGACCGCCTCGATGCGACCCCCGAAACGCTGGACGAGAACATTCTTTTCCACGACCGGAACAACCGTGATCTTGAACGCATCATGCAGGACCTCGCCGAGAACACCCTGGCTCACAACGCAACGATGGAACTGCTTAAAAACGAGTTGGACCTGCTCAAAACCGCTATCCGCGAACAGCTCTGAAATTAACTCAGCCCCGGGTCAATGACCTGAGGCGATCCCCGGAATCATCCCATGTTTGGTGCCCTCGATACCTCAACTTCCGCCCTCGTCGCCAACCGCATCCGCATGGAAACGGTCGCGGCCAACGTGGCGAACGCCAATACGGCGGTGGACGAGAACGGCGAGAACAACCCGTTCCGCCGCCGCATCGCCCTGCTCTCCTCCGGCGACCCCGCCACCGGTAAAGCCACCGGTGTTCACGTTCAGGAGATCGCGCTCGACCAAGCCCCGTTCCGACTCCGCTACGAGCCAGACAACAAGCTTGCCGATGAGAACGGCTACGTGAAATACCCCAACATCAACTCGATTTACGAACAGGTCAACGCCCTGGAGATCTCTCGGGCTTACGAAGCCAACATCCAAGCCGCCGAGGCGACCAAAGCGATGATGCAATCCGCTTTGCGCCTGTTGGCGTGACCTCGGGAGGCTGAAAGTCAGATAAGCGATATAGAGGCGCCGACCGAGAACCGACATGAGTGATCCGCTAGGACTCATCAACCCGAATCAAGGCATCAGCCCGTTTCAACCGGGCAAGCCCTTGGCTGCGCCCAAGGCCGAAGGACCGGGTTTCAAAGACGTATTGATGAAGAATATCGAGCAAGTCAATCGGCTGCAGCAGGACGCTGAGACCGCGATCGAAGACTTGGCGACCGGCCGTCGCGACGACATGGACGGCGTGATGCTCGCCAAGCAGAAGGCCGACGTTGCGTTCCAGATGCTGCTGCAGGTGCGCAACAAGATGATGGACGCATACGAAGAGGTGAAGCAGATCCGAGTGTGATGCACTAGGCCATGAGTAATTAGCAATCGGCCAGGGACAGGATGTCTCGGCGGATTGCCCAAAGCCAACGACTCATCGCCACCCGGCAGGAGGCCGACCCCGATGGATTTCGCGAAAAAGTACTGGACCACGATCCGGGCACAGATGGAGGGGCTGCCCGCGTCGACGAAGCTGCTCATCGGCTCGCTGGTGGTGATTATGCTGCTGGTCGGGTTTATCGCGTTGCTCTACGCGGGCAAGCCCGAAACCGTGCCGATCAGCCGGTTCGCCGACGGCCGGGGCGAAGAGGTCGCCGCTCGGCTCGACGCCGCGGGGATCGACGCACAGATCCGCACGGGTCAGGTCTACGTCCCCGCGTCGCAGCACATGGAAGCCATCGCGCTCTTGGCCCGTGAGGACATGCTTTCCGAAAGCGCCTCGGGCGCCTTCGCCGACATCACCGGCAACCCGTGGGAGACCGACGCCCAGGGCGACCGCAAGTATCTGCTCGCGATGCAGAATTATCTCAACGCGGTGGCCCGCAAGTTCAAGGGCGTCCGCTCGGCCGACGTCGTGATCTCCCTGCCCGAGCGAGTCGGTTTCGGGCGTACCTCGGTCCGCCCCTCGGCGTCGGTGGCGGTCACGATGAACGGTTCGCAGGCCGTGGATAAAAACCTCGTCGCCTCTCTCGCCGGGCTGGTCAGCGGGGCCGTTGCCGAGCTCCGGCCGCAGGATGTTGTCGTGCTCGACGCCAATCTTGGCCGCCAGCACACTGTTTCCGACCCCGACGACGTCATCCCCACTGAAGTCATCGAGTTGGTCCGCCACGAAGAGAACTACCAGCGCAAGAAGATCGAAGAGACGCTCCGCAACATCCCGGGCGTCATCGTCGCGGTTCGTGTCAGCACCAACCCGATCCGTCGCGAGGTCCGCGAGGAACGCCAGTTCGCCGAGGACGGCGGGCCCAAGTCCCAGTCCGACACCGAGATGATCAGCAAGGACTACAACACCGCCGGCGAGGCGGGCGCTCGGCCGAACGTGGGCCTGAGCATCGAGACGGGCAACGACCTGTCCCGCGAAATGACCGAGACCATCAATACCGTTGATTTCTTCGAAAAACAGCTCATCAGCACCAAGCAGATCGAGATGGCCGGTCACCAAGTCGAGCAGATCAATGTGACGATCAACGTGCCACGCAGCTACTTCGTCAGCATTTTCAAGGCGCTCAACCCCGACAACGAGGATGCGCCTGACGACGCGGCGCTTACGCCGATCCGCGACGAGCAGTTGCTGGCGATCGAGGAACAGGTCACGCCGCTGATCGAGACGCAGGTGCCCGGCACCGTGAAGGCGAGCATGGTCTACGACGTGGCGTACCTCCAACCCGAGCTTGCCGGTGCGGCCGGCGGTGGCGGAGGGATGTTGGGTGCCGTGTCGAACTCGAATTCGATCGCCATGGTCTCGTCGGGCGCGCTGGGCCTCGTGGCGTTGGCGCTCATGATGATGATGGTCCGCAAGGCGACCCGCCCCGAAGAATTGCCCACCGTCGAGGAACTCGCCGGCGTCCCGCCGACGTTGCCGACGGACGACGAACTGATCGGCGAGGCCGACGAGGTCGAGTCGTCGATGGCCGGCCTCGAGGTCGACGAAGAGGAACTCCGCACCCGCCACCTCGCCAACCAGATCAGCGAGATGATCAAGTCCGCCCCGGAAGACGCCGGCGGCTTGTTGGGCAAGTGGGTGCACTCCGACGATTAGCCCCGGCCTCTCCGATGCACCCCCTTACCCTTCACGCCTAGTACCCAAGCCCGCACGCCATGTTCTCCGCCATCAGCCCCCACGACACCGTCGCCGACCTCTCGGGCGTCCGCAAAGCGGCGATCCTGCTGCTGGCGCTCGACAACGAGGCGTCGGGCCTGATGCTCAAGTCGCTGGAGACGAAGGCGGTGGAGGAAGTCACACGCGAGCTGGCGAGCATCGGCACGGTCCCCAAAAGACTACGGGACGCGGTGGTCGAGGAGTTCTACAACCTCGCGGTCGCCTCGAACTGGTCGGTCGAAGGCGGCCTCGACAACGCGCGTTTGTTGCTCAGCAAAAGCCTCTCGAAGGACGAGGCCGACGCGATCATGCAGCGGATCAGCCACCAGGTCCGCAAGACGCCGTTCGCTTTCTTGCAGAAGGCCGAGAGCTCGAACCTGCTGACTTTCATCCAGGACGAACACCCACAGACGATCGCCCTGATCGTCAGCCACCTGCCTTTCTCCAAAGCATCCGAAATCCTCGGCGGCCTGCCGACGCCTAAACAGATTGAGGTCGTCAAACGCGTCGCCAACATGGAGCAGACCAATCCTGAGGTCATCTCCGAAGTAGAGAAAGGCCTTGAAGCGCGGCTGGCCAATATGTTGACCCAGTCGTTCGAGAAACTCGGTGGGGTCAACAGCGTCGCCGAGATGCTCAACCTCACCGACCGCACCACCGAGAAGTCGATCATGGAGGGGCTCGAGGCCGACGACCCGGACCTGGTCGAAGAGATCCGTCGGCTGATGTTTGTCTTCGAGGATATCAACCTGGTCGACGACAAGGGCATCCAATCGGTGCTCAAGGAAGTTGAAAACGACGAGCTCTCGCTAGCCCTAAAGACCGCCAGCGAAGACCTGCAGGACAAGATCTTCCGCAACATGTCCGAGCGTGCCGCGACGCTCATCAAGGAAGACATGGAGTTCATGGGCCCGGTCCGCGTCAGCGACGTCGAGGCGGCGCAGCAACGCATCGTCGACATCGTGCGCCGTCTCGAAGACGCCGGCGAGATCATCATCAGCGGACGCGGCGGCGACAAGGATCTGGTTGTTTGACTCTCGTTTAGCCAGCGATCGCGGATCGCTGTGGCCTATCCCCCATGCCCATCGTCAAGCAACATACCGCTAAGCCTCTGACCCGCGACGCGGTCGTTCTCGACCTGGGCGATCTCGGTAAGCAGGCCGCCAAGTTGCGGGCCGCGTCGGAGGCCAAGGCGCGTCAGATCCTCGCCGACGCGCGCGACGAGGCTCAACGCATCATCGGAGCGGCCGAGAAGCAGGGGCACGAGAGGGGCCACGCCGCCGGTTTGGCTCAAGGGCTGGAGGAAGGGCGGGCGCAGGGCCACGCCGAGGCGCTCGCTGCCGGCACCACGCAGGTCAAGCAGGTGACTGATCGCTTCTCGGCGGTTGCCCGAGAGTGGGACGAACAGCGGGACCACCTCGGCCGCGACGGCCGGTCGGCGCTCCTCGAGTTTGCTCTCAGCTTCGCCCGCAAGCTGACCCATCGTGTGATCGCGACCGACCCGCAGGTCGTCGTCGAGCAGGTGGGCGAGGCGCTGGCTCGTGTGCTCGAGCCGACCGACGTCACGATCCGCATCCATCCCGAAGACCGCCCCGTGCTGCAGGACGTGCTTCCGGACTTACTCGCAGGCATGGCCAACCTGCAGCACGTCACGCTGCTCGATGACGACGCCGTGGGCCGGGGCGGCTGCGTGCTCGGGCTCCGCGGCGGGGAGGTCGACGCGTCGATCGATACCCAGATGCGGCGCATTGCCGAACTGCTTGTGCCGGGACGGGTTGAGCCCGAGCAAGCCGCGGCCGCCGCCGACATCCAAGCCCCGCCCGCCGTAGATCCCCCCGCTGATTCGTCTCCCGACGACGCCCCGTCTCCCGAGTAAGCCGCCGATAACCCGGCCCGTTCGCCCCGGCATCCCGTTCGCTGAATAGATCCCGCATGACCGTTCTTGACGCCCAGATCGACCTGCTCGACCGCTGCACCGCGCCGGAATTGCGCGGCACGGTGAAAGAAGTGCGCGGGTTGGCGTTGCGCGTGTCTACCCTGCCGGCTCCGGTCGGGGCGATGGTCGAGATTTACCCAGGGGGAACGACCCGCGAGGACGTCCGGCCGATCGCCGGCGAAGTCGTCGGCTTCGACGGCCGTGAAACTGTTGTTATGCCGCTGGGAGCGGCCGCCGGAATCGGTCGTGGCGACCGCGTCACGGCGTTGCACAACACCCAACAGGTCCGCGTCGGCCCTGTGTTGCTCGGCCGTGTGCTCAACGGCTTGGGCGAACCCATTGACGGGCAAGGCCCACTGCACGACACCGTGCCCACGCCGTTGCACCCGCGCCCCGTCGATCCCCTCGAACGGCCGCTCATCTCCGAGCCGTTGGCGACGGGTGTCCGCGCGATTGACGCGATGACCCCGCTGGGCCGGGGGCAGCGCCTGGGTGTCTTCGCCCCGCCGGGAGTTGGCAAGTCCACGCTGCTAGCGACCTGCGCGAAACACACGGCCGCGGACGTCTCGGTGATCGCGTTGATCGGCGAGCGCGGGCGGGAAGTGAGGCACTTCATCGAACAAGCCCTAGGGGCGGACGGTCGGTCGCGCAGCGTCGTGATCGCCGCCACCAGCGACGAGCCCGCTCTCGTGCGGCTGCGGGCGGCTTGGGTCGCCACAGCCGTGGCCGAGTATTTCCGCGATCAAGGCTTGGACGTACTGCTAGTGATGGATTCGGTAACCCGATTTTGCCAAGCGCAGCGGCAGGTCGGTCTTGCTGCCGGAGAGCCTCCGGCCACCAAGGGCTACCCGCCCAGCGTGTTCTCGACGTTGCCGTCGCTGCTCGAAAGATCGGGGCGTACGTCCACGGGGTCGATCACCGGCCTGTACTCGGTGCTCATCGAAGGCGACGACATGGCGGAGCCCATCGCCGACGCCTGCCGCGGCATCCTCGACGGCCACGTCCAACTCGACCGCAAGCTCGCCGAGGTCGGCCATTTCCCCGCCATCGACGTCCCCGGCTCGATCAGCCGTGTGGCCGACGACGTCACCGACACCAACCACCAGCAGGCCCGTCGGGCCGTGGTCAAGCTCATCGCCGCGTACCGGCAGGTTGAAGACCTGGTCAATATCGGCGCTTACGCCGCGGGCTCGAATCCCGACTTTGACTTGGCAATTACCTGCAAACCCGCGATCGACCGTTTGCTCCAGCAGGGCGGCGGTGAGGTGCAGGGGCAGGCCGATTTCGCCGCCGCCGCTTCGCAGCTCTTCGCGTTGTCACAACTGCTCGAGCAGACCCAACAGAAGCTTCAGCAGACCCAGAACCCCAATATCCGCCGCTCTACGTGATTCGGATCGCTTCGACTGACTACCACTGATGCCCAAGTTCTCCTTCCGCTACGAAGCCCTGCTGCGACACCGCCGCAACATCGAAGACCGCTGCCAGCGGCGGTTGGCCGAGCACGTGCGCACACAGATGATCATGACCGAACAACTCCGCGGGATGCAGCAGTCGATCGTCGACTCGAAACGCGATCTCGGTGGGGCCCTGGTTGGCAAGATCGATCTTAGCCGGGTGGGCGAGTTCACCCGGTTCAACGCGCAGTCCGCGGTGCGTGGCAGGCAACTCGTGCAGCGGCTGGCCGAGCTCGAGCCTCAGATCGACAGCGCTCGTCAACAATTGTTACGGGCCACGCAACAGCGCAAGGCGTTGGAACTGTTACGCGAACGCGACCTTGAGCAGTGGCGGCGGGACATGGACCGCAAGGAGACGGCCGAGCTCGACGAGCTCTCGGCCCAGGCGTACACCCGTGAACTCTTCGCCCGTCAGGACGCCGAACGGCAGGAGCGTGTGGCATGAAAGCGTTGCTCGCGGCATTCATCATCCTGGTCTTCCTGCACCTAATCGCCGCGGTCGGTTTCATCGGCTGGCTGGGCGCAACCGACCGCGTGAACGGCGAGCGGTTGCAGCAGGTGGTGGATGTGTTCACCCCAACGATAGCACAAGAGGAACAGAGCAGGCTCGACGCCGAACTTGCCGCTGCTGAGGCCGAGGCGGTGCGGCAACAGCTCGTGCGTCTGGAGAACGTGGCCGACGGACCCAAGACGCTCGAAGACCGGCTGATGGAGAACTTCGAAGACGACGAGTTCGACCTGCACCGCCTCGAACGGCTCAACTCCGAGACCGAAGCGATCCGCCGTCGCCTGGACCAAGACAAGCAGTTGATCGCCAAAGAATGGGCCGATTTTGAGAAGCGTGAAACCGAGTTTCAGGAGATGGTCGCCCGCCGCACCGCCGTGATGCAGGAAGAAGACTTCAAACGGGCCGTGAAGACGCTCGAACAACTCCCGCCCAAACAGGCCAAACAGATGGTGCAGCAGTACATCGCCGACGGCAAGATCGATGACGCGGTGGATTACCTGGCGGCGATGCAGTTGCGTAAGTCGGCCGCCGTACTCAAAGCATTCAAAGCCGAAGAAGACATCCCTCAAGCTGCCGAGCTATTGCAAAAACTGCGTGATCGAGGCAAGGATCCGTTCGGCGGAGCCGAAGCGGGTGGCGGAAAGGCGGCGGCACTGTGAGTGCATCGACGTTCTTTAACGCTGTTCCGACACTCAGCGCTCCTCCACGCGAGCAACCCGCCGCGCGGTCTGCGGCCGAGGCGGAGTCTCGTACCTTCGACGAAACGCTCGAGCAGACACCCGGCACGCCCGAGCGCCGACCGGTGCCCGAACCCGACAGATCGAGGGGTCAGGAGCCCCCCGAAGCAACGGTAGAGGCCCCTGAAATCGCGCCTTCAGATCCGCCTGCCGAAACAGCTCCGCAGGCCCCAACCGAAAACGCGTCGACGACCGATACCGAAACGCCCGCAGAAAACGAAGATGATGACGGTGGGCCGGTGATCGTCGGCGCTGAACTTGTGGACACAACGCTGCAGGTGCAGATTGCGCTGCCGGAAGTGGGAGCTGACCTTGAGGACAATGTTTTGGTGGGCGACACGGCATCAACGGATGGCGGACTCGACGTTTTGCCCGCGTGGCTCGATCCGTTCAACAACCAGGCGGGGTTGCTGACGATTTCGCTGAACACGCAGCCGCTGGTCAACGGGTTGATCGAGGGCGTAACGGCGGTGCTGCCGGCGCTGACCGGCTTGGCGGCGAATACGAACCCGGCCTTCAACAGCTTGAGCTCTGTACCGGGTTTTTCGGGGTTTCCCGGTATTCCGGGGGCGACTACGCTGACGCCGGTCTTGCCGACGGCCGAGACGGCACAGGGCGGGGACAGCGCGGCCGGTAACGGCGCCAACACGAACGGTTCTCCGTTCACGTCTACCGTGAGTAACGGCAAATCCGCGGTGAGCCTGAACACGGCCACAAACACGCCCGCGGCATTTACCTCGCCGACCGCGGTCGAGCCCCCGCCCACGGCCGGTTCGTTACTGAGTGCAGACGGGTCGGCGTCGCGGGCCGGTGCCCCGGGTGGCCTCAATACGGCGCTGGGCACACAGGTGAACCCCGCGGGTCTAACGCAAGCCGAATCGAACCACGACGCGCTCAACGCCGCCCGGCTTAGCCGGGGTTTGAACGCTGCAGTGAATCAGCAGGGCGGCAACATCACGCTGCGCCTGACCCCGCCGGAGATGGGCACGGTGCGGATCCAACTGAATATGCAAGGCGGCAACATCTCCGCCCAGTTCCACGCGGAGACGGAATCTGCACGCACCCTGCTATCCCAACAACTCGGCCAACTCCGTACGTCGCTCGAATCGCAGGGCCTGAACGTCGAACGCCTCGGCGTGCAGGCGATGAACAACTCAGCGAACTCGTCGAGCCTGCAACAGCAGCAGAACGGCCAATCGCAGAACCAAGCCGAAGCGGACGGCCGCAGCCGCGGCGGCCAACAGCAACAACCCGGCGGCTCATCCAGCAACTCCGATTCTGATGCTCAGGAAGAACGTGCCCGCGGGAACCTCGCGGCGGCCCGTGACCTGTTCACCGACCTTCTCGAAACCCCGGAACCCCCCGAGGCCGAGTAACCCCGGCCCAGGAGCTCACCCATGTCCGCGATCTCATCGTCAACCAATGCCGCGCTCGAAGCCGCCGCTTCCCGGACCACGGCACCCCCCGGCGGGCCCGGCGCGTCTAACCCGTTCGCCGAGGTCACCAGCGAGGAGTGGCTTGGCATCATCCTCGAAGAGCTGTCCAACCAAGACCCCTTCGAGCCCAACGACACGTCCGCCACGCTCGAACAGCTCAACAGCCTGCGCAGCATCGAGAGCGACATCACGCTTCAGGACCAACTCGAGTCTCTGGTGTTACAGAACTCGATCGGC
The DNA here is from genome assembly GCA_039033595.1 of Planctomycetota bacterium. Taxonomy (GTDB): domain Bacteria; phylum Planctomycetota; class Phycisphaerae; order Phycisphaerales; family Phycisphaeraceae; genus Algisphaera. Next base: position 41,997 of record JBCCCG010000017.1, read on the forward strand.
CAGGCCGGCTCATTGATCGGTCGGCAGGTCGACGGGCTGAGCACCGACGGGTTCAACGTCACCGGCGTTGTCGAGTCGGTCCGCGTTGTCGAAGGTAAGTCGCAACTACAGATCGACAACGGCTCGACCATCGACTTCAACAACGTCACCAACGTCAGCAGCATTCCCGAGCCCGTGGTCTCGACCCCGGCCGACACGGTCCAGGCTATTGCGGGACTGACGGGCAACGACGACCAAGGTGACGATACATCAGACGAGACACGTGAAGCCTCGTGAGCCAGAGCGCCGCCCTCCTGCGATTACTCGAGCCGACCGTTCGGCCCGTGACGGCACCGGGTGCCGCCGGGAAGATCGGCACCGCCGATTCGAACATCGGCCAAGCCCCGTTTGAACGCCAGGATTTCGCCACGCTGCTCGCTTCGACCCAACAAGATCTGAATTTGGCGGAAGCATCCGAGACAGCACCTGAATCGCTCCATCAAGCTCAACCCGCCGGACCATTAGACCTGCTTGCCGACGTCGGCCGCATCGAAAACCCCGGGCTCCGCGAGTTGATCGCCCGTCACGCCGACCAACCGACCGCCGAATAGATACGACCCCAGCCGAAAGAGAATACCCATGGGACTCACCACCGCGCTCTACACCGGACTCACCGGCCTGGCCGCCAACAGCCAGACGATCGACGTTACCGGTAACAACATCGCCAACGTCAACACCACGGCGTTCAAGACTAGTCGTGTGAACTTCGAGACCGCCATCGCCCAGACGCCCCGTTCCGGTTCGGCGCCCAATGGCAGCATCGGCGGTACAAACCCTGCCCAGGTCGGTCTCGGCGTCCGCCTCGGGTCGATCTCCAGTGATTTCTCTACCGGCGGACTCTCGGCCACAGGCGTGGCTACCGATCTGGCCATCGAGGGCGACGGCTTCTTCGTGGTCAGCGACGAAGGCACCCAGCGTTTCACCCGCAACGGCAACTTCTCGCTCGATCGCGACTTCAACCTTACCACCGCCACCGGCGGACTCGTGCAGGGCTACGGCGTCGACGCCGAGTTCAACATCGTCGAGGGCGTGCTTACCGATGTGACGATCCCGATCGGCGTGACCACGATCGCCAGCCCGACCACGGAAGTGAAGTTTGCCGGCAACCTCAACTCCGGGGGCGATATCGCCACGCAAGGCTCGATCACCGACTTCGAGCAGCTCTTCTCCGACGCCGGGGCCACGGTCCCCGCCGTTGCGGGAACCGCGTTGGCGTCACTGACCAAGGCCGATTTGAGCAACCCCTTTGCGCTCGGCGACGTGATCACGATTTCCGGGGCGACCCGCGGGGGCTCGACGATCCCCGACCGAACCTTCGAGATCAACGCGGCCCCGACGCTCGGCGTGAACGCCGACGGCTTCGGTACCACCGTCGCGGACTTCACCGCCTTCCTCGAGGATATCTTCGGCATCGACACGACCGTGCCGCCGGCCGGCGTCTCGGTTGCCGGCGGCGTGCTGAGCATCACCGGCAACCCCGGCACGGCCAACGGCATCAGCTTCGACGATTCCAATCTCATCGTGAACCAAGGCACCGCACCAACCAGCCCGCTTTCGCTCAACACCAGCCAACTGGCCGACGGCGAATCCACGCTCACGACGTTTGCGGCCTTCGACTCCCTGGGCAACCCCCTCACCGTCAATCTTGTTACCGTGCTGACTAGCAAGGACGCCAACGGTACCGAGTGGCAGTTTTACGCTACGGCCGAGGACGACACCGACCTCGACACGTTTCTGGGTACCGGCACCGCGAACTTCGACACCGAGGGGCAATTCATCACGCTCAATAACAGCGGCCTGAGCCTCGACCGCACGGGCACCGGTGCGGACAACCCGCTGCAGATTAACTTGGCGTTTACCGACCCGTTCGGCTCGGTTACCGCGTTGGTCGATCAGAACACCGAACTGCGGACGCTGTCGCAGGACGGCTTCCCCATCGGCAGCCTCGAAGACTTCGATATCAGCCTCGACGGGCTGATCACCGGCTCGTTCACCAACGGCCTACGCCGCACGCTCGGCCAGATCCCGATCGCCACGTTCGCCAACAACAACGGCCTGCGCCAAGTCGGCAGCTCGCTCTACGAAGCCGAGAATAACTCCGGCACCGCCGCGATAGTTTCTGCCGGCACCGCGGGTTCGGGCAGCGTCATTTCCCGCGCCCTGGAACTATCCAACGTCGAGCTGTCCGAGGAGTTCGTGAATCTGATCACCGCCTCCACCGGCTTTTCGGCGAGTTCACGGGTGATCACGACCAGCGACGACTTGATCCAGGAACTGCTTACGCTGGTTCGGTAATGGCTTGCGTTCGTTTTCCCTGAGCGCGGCTCGGGGTGGACCAACCAAGAAAGCCACGAGCTGAGTCCGCGGCAAACCGGAAGATGAAACTTGATCACCGTCACCCGTCTCAACGACAAGCCGTTCGTGGTTAACGCCGAACTGATCCGCACGGTCGAGTCGAACCCCGACACGACGATCACACTGATCAACGGCGACCACTTCATCGTGAAGGAGTCGATGGAGCGGGTCGTGGAACTCGCCATCGAGTACGGCCGTTCGCTGCGTAAACTCCTGCCGCCGGATTGATCCGCGTTCACGTGCCCGCCGGTCTGCTGGAATCTTTGTTTCTCCTTTCTCAATTTTTAGCGGACCCACGGCCGATAAACCTCGTGTCCCTGCCTGTAAGTGGCGGGTCCGAGGAACGTCATGGATTTAGGCTTACTCTTTGGGTTTCTGGGCACATGGGCGCTGGTCGGCTGGGCGTTGTTCTCCAGCTCCAAAGGCAATATTGCGATGTTTGTCGACATCCCCTCCGTGGTGATTGTCGTTGGCGCCTCCTCCACGGTCGTGTTTTTCTGTTTCCCCGCCGGCAACGTGAAGGGCATTATCGCCGCCACGATGAAGGCCTTTTTCTGGTCGTCGGGTTCGGTCGAGAAGTTGATCGAAGACATGGTCAGTTACGCCGAGATCGCCCGCCGCGACGGCATCCTGAGCCTCGAAGCGACCTGCAAGGAGATCGAGGACCCGTTTGTGGTCCAGGGCATCCAGATGGCGGTCGACGGCACGGACCCCGAACTCATTGAGCAGATCCTGATTAACGACCTCGAAGGCGTGGCCGAGCGGCACAGCGTCGGCAAAGGCATCTGGGAAGCGGTGAATAAGTACGCCCCGGCGATGGGCATGATCGGCACGCTCGTGGGCCTGGTCGCGATGCTCGCCGACCTGTCGGACCCCGGGGCGATCGGGGCGGGCCTTGCGGTCGCGCTGCTAACCACGATGTACGGCGCGATGGTGAGCAATATGTTGGCCGGCCCGATGGCCGACCGGTTGGGCAAAAGATCGTCCGAGGAGATCCTCTACAAGACGATCATCGTCAAGGGCGTTATGTCGATCCAGAGCGGGGATAATCCGCGCGTGGTCGAGCAGAAGCTCCGTACGTTCTTGCCGCCGTCGCTGCGGCCCGCCGCGGACGAAGACGCAGCCTAACCGGACGCGCCGCTGATGGCGTCGGCGGTATCGAGATCGGGAAGATCCGACCGCATCCGCGGTCCCGTAGAAGAACGACCGATGTCCAAGAAGAAATGCGTATGCCCGCCCGCCGGTGCTCCCGAGTGGATGACGACCTACGGCGACATGATGACGCTGCTGCTGTGTTTCTTCGTGCTCATTGTGTCCTTCAGCGAGATCAAGAAGGAAGACCAGTTTCAGGCCGTCGTGGAGCACATCAAGGAGTCCTTCGGCATGATGGGCGGCGGCGGCAAGATCCCCATCACCGACGACCCCGCGTTGTCGCTGATCGAGCGCCTCGACGCCCTGCGGCTCAAGCAGGAAAAAGTCCCCAACCGCAGCAACACCAAGGATCCCGGTCAGCAGGGCCGTGAGCCGCAGGTGACCAAGGTTCGTGAGGGTTTAATGATTACTACGGGCGGGCGGATCACGTTCGAGCCCGGATCGGCCGATCTAACCGAGGAGGCTAAGGAAAGCCTCCGCCAGCTTGCCGAGGTATTCAAGGGCTGGGAAAACCTAGTGGAGCTGCGGGGCCACGCGGCGTCGCTCGAGCTGCCCGAGACCGGCAACGCCCAGTTCTCGGACCTCTGGCACCTCAGCCACTCGCGGTCCAAATCGGTGTTCGATTACCTGACCGTTGAGCTGGAGATCGACCCCGCCCGCTTCCGGCTGACCGCGAACGCCGATCGCGAGCCGCTCGACGCCCGGGCGGCCGATACGGACGACGCGGAAGTCAACCGCCGGGTGGAAGTTCTGGTCAGCGAGTCGCTGAAACAAGATTTCACCCAACCCGAGGCGGGTGGCCGAAGCTAAAGACGGGTCCGGCAGCATTTTGGACAAGAAACGAGAGAACTATGGCTGACGAAAACCCCGAAGCCGCCGAGGGCGGCGAAGAAAAGAAATCAGGCTTGCCGCTGATGCCCATCATCGCGGTCGCGGCGGTGTTGTTTATTGAGGCGGCGGTGATCGTGGCGTTGTTCATGTTTAGCGGCGGCCCGAGCGAGGTGAAGGCCGAGCCCGGCGTGGCCGACGAGATCGCCGCGGGTGAAGAGCCCGCCGAGATCTTGGTTCTGGCCGGAAAATTTCAGAACACCAAGTCCGGCCGCAGCTTCATGTACGACACCGAGATCTACGTCGTAGTGAAGCAGAAGAACCTGGAAGACATGGAGCTCAAGAAAGAGCAGATGCAGGCCTCGATCACGCGGGACATCACCACGATCTTCCGCCGAGCCGAGCCGTCGCACTTGCGCGAGCAGGAACTCGCGACGCTGACCCGTCAGATCACTTCGGCGCTGCAGGACCGCTTCGGCAGCGAAGAGGAAACCGACGAGCCGTTCGTGCAGGAGGTGTTGATCACCAAGTGCATGGAGTTCGCGTCGGATTATTGACCGTCGATGAATAAACCGAGCCGTGTCGGCTCGATCCGGGATGATTCCTCCCGACTCGTTGAGCTTTTGAACACACCCCTATGGCCGATGAACCCGCCCAACCCGATCCGATGGCCGACTTGGCCGACGACGACTTCATCGCGCAGATGCTCGCCGAGGCCCAGGCGTCGGTCGACGAGATCAGCGACGCGGTGATCGACGGCGAGGCGGGGGGCTCCGAGGCCGACCGCGGGATCAACCTGCTGGGTGACGTCGACCTGGACGTCTCCATCGAGCTTGGGCGAACCGAGATGCTCGTCGAAGACGTGCTGCGGCTGCAATCGGGCAGCGTCGTTGAGTTAGACAAGTTGGCCGGCGACCCGGTCGACGTTTACGTCAATGGTCGGCTGGTCGCCCGCGGCGAGGTGCTGGTGCTCAACGACAACTTTTGTATCCGTGTGAGTGAGATTGTGGTCGATCTCGAGGCTCAGGCCGCCACGGCCCAAACGGATCAGAGCGACTCGGAGGCCGAGCCCGAGGAAGACGCCGAAGCCGCCGCCGAGCGAGCCATGCTCGAGTCGATGGGCGGCGGATAACACGATGGATTGAGACGGCGGGCGTGGCCGATCGGCAGGATGCCGACGCCGCGCCGCAAGACGCCAACACCCCGCACCCGGCCAGGAGGGCCAAGCGTGCTACGGATTTACAGAGCCCCCTTGATTACTGTTTTGCTTCTGCTGTTTACGGCGGGAGAGGTGCCGTGCGCTGCGCAGGACTCGCCCGCCGTGCCGCAGGTCGGTCCCGAAACCGAGCAACGCCTGGCCGAGTTGGCCGGGCGTTACACGGGCAATGGGCCTCATCAAGATGCTGCGCCCGATGCGGTGGTACAGGCGGCGATTGATATTGAACAGACACCGTTGGGCGCGTCGCCCGACCGTATGGGGGCGGGGTCGGGGTTGTCGGAACCGAACGGTGGCTGGGTGCTGTCGACCTGCGCGGCGTTGGGCGTGGTCATTGGCCTCATCCTCGCAGCCCGCTGGGTGTACACCAAGATGGGCGGCAAGGTCGCCACCCGCTCGTCGCCGGCTGTCGAGGTACTCTCGCGCACCACCGTGGCTCCGAAAAACCACGTGTTGCTCCTGCGCGTCGGCCGGCGTGTGCTCGTCGTGGGCGACTCGGGTTCGGGTCTGCGGACGCTAGCCAACCTCGACGACCCCGAAGAGATCGCGTCGGTGTTGCAGTCGGTCACCAGCCAGCAGCCCACGAGCGTCACGAAGAGTTTCAACGGCCTGGTCGCCCGCTTCAACGGCGAATACGAAGCCAAATCACGCTTTGCCGAAGAGGGAGGCGACGACAGCGAGATCGCACTGGACCGCACACGGGATGCGCTTTCGGGCTTGAAGTCGCGGCTCAAGGCCATGTCGAGCGGGGGGGGGCTGGCGTGAAAATCGTGCACTGGGTTTGGATAATTAGTTTGATGTTTGCGGCCGTGTCGTCGTCAACGACGGCGCAGGAGTCCGAGCCGTTGGATCCGTTCAACCCGATATCGATATTGGAGAACGCCGATACCGCGTTGCCCTTTGGAAACGCCGCCGAGGACGCCGCGGGCTCGAGCGGCCCCGCGTCACCGCAGGGCGGTTTGAGCGCATCGCTGTCGATCATCCTGCTGCTCACGGTGCTCTCGCTCGCGCCGGCGATCCTGGTGATGTGTACCAGCTTCACCCGGATCGTGGTCGTGCTGGCGCTGTTGCGGCAGGCGGTGGGTACCCAGTCGTTGCCGCCGTCGCAAGTCTTGGTCGGGCTGTCGCTGTTTATGACGGTGTTGATCATGATGCCGACTTTTGAGCGGATCAACGAGCAGGCGTTGCAACCCTTGCAGGCAGGGCAGATCGATCAACTAGAGGCATGGAACCGCACCAAGCAGCCGTTGCGGGACTTCATGTTCGATCAGATCGACCACGCCAACAACTGGGATAGTGTGTATATGTTCATGGAATACCGCGGGCAGGACACCAGCAACCCCGAGGAGTTGCGGCGGGCCGACGTGGACATGATCACCTTGGTGCCGGCGTTCATTTTGAGCGAGCTCAAGGTTGCGTTTCTGATAGGTTTTCGGCTTTACCTCCCGTTTCTGGTGATCGACATGGTGGTCAGCAGTGTGTTGATCTCGATGGGGATGTTGATGCTGCCGCCGATCTTCATATCGCTTCCGTTTAAGTTGTTGTTATTCGTGTTGGTGGACGGCTGGCGGTTGGTGGCGGGGAATTTATTGAACAGCTTCGCGGTGCCGGGGGTGACGACGTAGGGGCTGGGGCGCGAGGGGTGGTGCGCGCGGGGCGGCTCGGGATTTACTGGCTCGGGGTGATCTGGGACGGATGAAATGAGTTTTGACCAATCGATTCAACTGGTGCGTGAAACACTCACGCTGATGCTCTTCCTCGCCGCTCCCATCTTGCTGGCCGCGCTGGCGGTCGGATTGATTGTCAGTATCTTGCAGGCCGCAACGCAGATCCAGGAGCAGACGCTGAGCTTCGTGCCCAAAATCTTGGGCATGGGCGCAGTGGCGATCATCACCGCGCCGTGGCTGTTCACCAAGATCATGGACTTTTCTGCCCGCATGTTCGGGGGCTTTTGATTTGCGTGTGGGACTATTGAACGAGGCGATGGCGTGGTAAACCTCGGCCCCATCCTGGACCACGTGCCGGCCTGGCTGATGGTGTTGTTTCGCCTGACGGGCATTTTCCTGCTCGCGCCGATGTTCGGCAGCCAGACGATCCCGCGTATCGTCAAGGTGTTCCTTGTGGTAGGCCTATCGCTTTGTATTTACCCGATGCTGCTTAGCACCGGCCACGCCGCGGCGGGGTCACTGGGCGGCGTCGTGGAGAACGGGCTGTCGCTGTGGACGCTCGGCGTGTTGGTGGCGATGGAACTGCTTATGGGCTACGTGATCGGTTACGTCGCGTCTTTGCCGCTTATCGGCATGCAGATCGGCGGGCAGGTGATCGACCAGCAGATGGGCATCAGCGCCGGGGGCGTGTTTAACCCCGACCTCGACGCCGAGGCCGGCGTCATCGGGCAGGTGTTTTTCCTCTCGGGCTTGACGATCTTCCTGATCATCGGGGGGCATCAGGCGCTCCTGCTGACACTGGTGGGCAGCTTCGAGCGTGTGCCCCTCGGCGGGTTCGGCGTGGTCGGGGTCGATATGAACGCGGCGTTGGGGTTGGTCCTCGGCATACTCACGGTCATCTTCGACATGGCGCTGCGCGTCGCGGCGCCGCTGTTGTGCATCTTGTTCCTCCTGCGCGTCGCGATGGGCTTCATCGGGCGCACCGTGCCGCAGATGAACATCCTCAGCGTGGGTTTTATTTTCTACATCCTCGCGGGGCTGGTGACCCTGGTCGTGGGCATCGCGACGGTGCTCACGGTGTTCCGCAAAACAATGTTTGAAACACTTCAACAGATCATGGTCATTTTTACGATGTAGTAGTTACAGTACGCAGTTTCCCGTCGGGCAGGATGCCGGGCGTCAGAAAGGCTAAGGATGGCCGAGACCGGGCAAGACAAGACCGAAGATGCCACGCCGCGCCGGCGGACCGAGGCCCGTAACGAGGGCAACGTCCCCAAGAGCCAAGACCTCACCGCGGCGCTGATGTTGCTCGCCGCGGTCATCGGGCTCGAGGTGCTGGGCCTCCGCGTGTTCTCGGGCATGCGCAACACCATGCAGATCATGTTGAGCGGCGCTCACACCGAGAACGCCACGCGTCTTGGTGATCTGGGCGCGATCGGCGCATTCACCGTTCGCGCCACCGTTGTCATGCTCGCGCCGATCGCGTTGGTGGTCATGGGTGTCGGCCTGATCGCCTGCGTGGGCCAGGTGGGGTTTCTGATCACCGGAAAGCCGCTTGTTCCCAGCGCCAAGAAGCTCAATCCCGTCAAGGGCCTTCAGCAATTGGTCAGCGCCCGATCGGGTGTGCGGCTGGTGCTGAGCATCGGTAAGTTCGTGTTGATCGGTGCGGTCGCGGGGTTGGTGATGTTCGAGGACATGGAGGCGATCCTGCACCTGGCCGAGCTGGATACGCTCGCCGCATTCGCCGTCGCGGCCCGGATGGTGCTGAACTTGGGCTTCATCTTGTGTGCGCTTTTGGTCGTCTTGGCGATCGCGGACCTCGCCTTCCAAAGATGGCAACACAGCAAGGACCTGAAGATGACCAAGCACGAGGTCAAGCAGGAGATGAAGAACATGGACGGCGATCCGATGGTCAAGCAGCGCCGTGCCCGCGTCGCCCGGCAACTCGCGATGCAGCGGATGGCCCAGGCTGTGCCCAATGCCGACGTGATCGTCACCAACCCAACACACTTTGCCATCGCCCTGAAGTACGACAGCAAAACCATGCAGGCCCCCAGAGTCATCGCCAAGGGGGCCGACTTTATGGCCTTGCGAATTCGACAGATCGCGGCCCTCAACGGTGTTCCGCTGGTCGAACGCAAGCCGCTGGCGCGGGCGCTCTTCGCCGGGGTCGAGGTTGGCCAGGAGGTCCCGCAGGAACACTACGCCGCCGTGGCGGAAATCCTCGCCTACGTTTACCGGCTCGGTGGACAGAAAGTCGCGTAAACACGCCCGTTTGATTGATGGCCGAACTTACCAATCCATCCTCGCTCCCCCCCTGGCTGAACCGGCTTGACCGGTATCGGCCGTTGTTGGTGCCGGCCGGGGTGATCGCGCTGATCGCGGTGATCGTGGTTCCGCTGCCGCCCTTCGCGATGGATATGCTTATCGCGACGAATATCGCGCTTGCGGCGCTGATCCTCATGACGACGATTTTCGTCAAGAGCCCGCTGGAGTTCAGCGTGTTCCCGTCGCTCTTACTGGGCACGACGTTGTTCCGCCTTGTACTCAACATCGCCACGACCCGCCTCATCCTCGCCGCCGATGTCGCGACTCCCGGCGAAGCCACGGCCGTGGCGGGTAAAGTGATCCAGGCGTTCGCCGAGTTCGTTTCCGGCTCGTCGATCGTTGTCGGCGTAATCCTGTTCATTATTTTGATCATCGTGCAGTTCGTGGTGATCACCAAGGGAGCGACGCGCATCTCCGAAGTCGCGGCCCGGTTCACCCTCGACGCGATGCCCGGCAAGCAGATGGCGATCGACGCCGATCTCAACGCCGGCATCATCGACGAGGCCGAAGCCCGCAAGCGCCGCGAAGACATCGGCCGGGAAGCCGATTTTTACGGCTCGATGGACGGTGCCGCCAAGTTCGTGCGTGGCGACGCTATCGCCGGGATCATCATCACCATCGTCAATATTCTGGGCGGCTTCGCCGTGGGCATCGCGATGAAGGGCTGGTCCGTCTCCGAGTCGATGGACGTGTTCACCAAGCTCACTATCGGTGACGGCCTGGTCTCACAGCTCCCTGCGTTCGTGATCTCCATCGGGGCCGCGCTGATCGTTACCCGCTCGGGCAGCCGACGCGACTTCGGCGAGGAACTTACCGAGCAGCTGACCCACCGCGGCGCGGCGATGGGCATTACCAGCGCCTTCCTCGTCGCGATGGCGTTCACGGGTCTGCCCACCGTGCCGATGCTGGCCCTGGCCACGGTGTGCGGCGGGTTCGCGTTCTTCAGCGGCAAGAGCAAGAACGCCAAGGCCGTCGCCGCGGCCACCGAGCAGAAGCAGAAAGCCGCGGCCGAGGAACCTCCGCCGATCGAGCAGGCCCTGGGCGTCGATACGCTCGAACTCGAAGTCGGCTACGGCCTGGTCCGCATGGTCGACACCAAACAGGGCGGCGACCTTTTGGACCGCATCACGATGATCCGTCGCCAGCTCGCCGCCGAGCAGGGGTTCGTCATGCCACCGGTGCGTATCCGTGACAACATGCAGAACCAGCCCAACGATTACCACCTCAAAATCCGCGGCAACACCGTCGCGTCGGGCCAGGTCTACCCCGGGCAGTTCCTCGCGATGGACGGGGGCCTCGCTTCGCCGGACACCGGCGAGTTGGATGGCGTCCGGGTAAAAGAGCCCGCCTTCGGCCTCAACGCCGTCTGGATCGACGCGGGGCAGAAGCAACGCGCCGAATCGCTCAACTACACCGTTGTTGATGCCACCTCTGTCCTCGCGACCCACCTCACCGAGGTTGTCAAGAACTTTGCTCACGAGCTGCTCGACTTCGAAGAAACCAACAACCTCATCACCCAGCTCAAAGAAAAGTCTCCAAAGCTCACCGAAGCCGTGCTCGAAGGTGAGAGCCTGCTGATCAAGCCTGGCCAATTGCAAAAGGTTTTGCAGTCTCTGCTCCGTGAGCGCGTACCGGTCCGCGACCTGGCAACGATCGTCGAAACCCTCGGCGACTGGGCGCCGCGTACCAAAGACTTGGACGTCCTCACCGAGTACGTCCGCAACGCCTTGCGGCGAACGATCTGCAGCCAATACACCGTGCAGGAAGCCGCGCCCAACGACCCGGGCCTGACCGGCGCGTTGGTCAGTAAGCTCTACTGCGTCAGCCTCGACCCTGCGCTCGAAGACCAGATCGTCGGCTTCATCGAGCGCAGCGCCGAGGGGACCAGCATGTCGATTCCGCCCGTCGTCGCCAACCGCATCACCACCGCGATTCTCGAAGAGACCCAGCGTCTGATTCAGGCCGGGCACAACCCCGTTGTCCTCGCCTCGCCGCAGGTACGGGCCCAAGTCCGTCAACTGCTCGAGCCACACCTGCCGACCTGCGCCGTGCTCGGCTACAACGAGATCAGCAAAGGCGTCGAGGTCGAATCGCTCGGCCTTGTGCAGTCGTCTCCCGACCCGCCGCCGCAAGACTTCAACCCATCACCTGTTGCCCCGCCCTCTTCTCCGGCGGGGCTCTCTGACGCATCATTGCAAGGGGCCACGCGTTGAATATCCGGACCTTCACCGCCCGCACCATGGCCGAGGCATTGGCTGTGGCCAGGAAAGAGATCGGCCCAAACGCGGTCGTTCTGCACACCAAGCACGCCAAACGCGGCGGCCTGCTGGGCCTCGTGACCAAGCCACTCGTCGAAGTCACCGCCGCCGACGGCCGCGACCTGGGTCGGCAGCGCGGCCGTCAAGCCGCCGCGTCGCCCCGGGCAAAGGCGTTGCGTGAAGCCGCGCTGGCCCGCTCCAACGTCGCGCTGCCCAACCCGGCCGAGCGGCAGACCGCTGGCGACCTAATCCGTCGGACCTATCAAGCCGCTCGGTCCCAGTTCGATGAATCGGCCACCGCAGACACCGACCCGCAACCAAACACGCCCGTATCACCAACGGTCGCCATGTCCGTTCCGTCTCCGGCCCTCGAGCTCGATGCGCAGATGGCCAAAGAACTGCGTGCGGTTAAACACATGGTCGAACAGGTCGTTCAGCAGCAGCAAGCCGCCGCCACTCTTGCCCGCACCCCGGCGGTCGATGATCTGCCCGACCCGTTGGTCGAGCACTACACCAGGTTGATTCAACAGGAAATCGCTGTAGAACTGGCCCAAGAGCTTGTTCGTGAGATCGATCCCGCCGCGGTTGACGACGTGCCCGAGGCGCTGCGGAAGAAGGTGGCCGATCTGCTCCCCACCGACAACCAAGCCGGCGTGTTCGAGCTAACCACCGACGGACGACCCCGCACCATCGCGCTGGTTGGCCCGACCGGCGTGGGGAAAACTACAACGGTGGCCAAACTGGCCGCAACTTTCAAGCTCAAGCATAACCTCCGGGTTGGCTTGATTACCGCCGATACCTACCGAATTGCTGCCGTCGAGCAATTGCGGACTTACGCCAAGATCATCGGCCTACCTCTTGAGATCGTTTCGGGGCCGGATGAACTTACCGCCGCCCTGGACCGGATGTCGGGCCTCGACGTGGTGCTGATCGATACCGCGGGCCGTTCGCAGCGTAATGCCGACCGCCTCGATGAGTTGGCCGACCTGATCCGTGCCGCCGACCCGCACGAGACTCACCTCGTTCTTTCCTCGACCGCGTCTCAGCGCGTACTCGTCGAGACCGTGCAGCGCTTCGAACAGATCGAAACCGACCGGTTGATTTTTACGAAACTCGATGAGGCTGTAACCTTTGGTGTTCTCTTGAACGTGGCTCAGCAGGTCAACAAACCGCTTAGCTATATCACCACCGGCCAAGAGGTGCCGCACCAGATCGAGCCGTGCTGCTCGACGCGCTTGGCTGAGCTCGTGCTTGGTGGGGGGGTGGACCGATGAGTGTGGCCGATCAAGCCTCCGCCCTACGCGGGCTGGTGGACCAGTACGAACGTTCACAGCATTCCGAGGCTGCGCGCACGGTGAGCCGATCGGCGCCCAGGATCGCGCAGACCATCGCGATTACCAGCGGAAAAGGCGGGGTAGGGAAAACCACAATCAGTGTGAATCTTGCGGTGCAGTTGGCGCGGATGGGCCGGCGGGTCGTGCTGCTCGACGCCGATCTGGGCACCGCCAACGCAGACGTGATGTGCAACCTCCACGCCCCGGCCACGCTCGCGCACGTCGTGGCGGGTACGCGTGAACTTGACGAGGTCATTATCGAAGCGCCCGGCGGCTTTAGATTGATCCCGGGTGCGTCGGGCTTGGCGAGTATGGCCAACCTTGACGCGCACGAGCGCGACCGTCTCGCGGCGCAGATGCGTCAACTCGAAGCTGACTGCGATGTGCTGCTCATCGATACCGGCGCGGGTGTGGGGCCCAATGTTCTGAGTTTCTGCACAGCGGCTGAACGCTTGTTGGTAGTCACGACGCCTGAACCGACTTCAATCACCGATGCCTACGCCGTGATCAAGACAATCCACAACCAGACGCTGCGTCCGGATATCCGTTTGCTGGTCAACGTCGTCGAAGACGAAGCCGAAGCCCGCGCAGTTTTTGCGCGGATCTCGGGAGTTTGCCAACGGTTCCTGGGCTTATCCCCAAGTTATGCAGGATTCGTGCTGCGTGATGCGCAAGTTCCGCGGGCGGTCCGCCAGCGCCGACCGTTCGTACTGGAGGTGCCTCAGTCTAAGGCCAGCGCGTGTGTGTTAAGCCTCGCTCACCGCCTTGATAGGCATGCGGTATTGCCCAGTGATACACCGCGCGGATTGCTTAAACGCATGGCGTTTTGGCGAGGAAAATGATCCCTCGGTCGCTTAATAAATAATTTTTTTCTTAAATTTTCCTCAAGCACGCGGAAAGCGCTTTCGCAGCGCGCGCGATTGTGTATATTGAGCGTGTTGATCGATGCGACTCGCGTTAGTCTCATCTCTTCAGACCGAGCAAAGGAGTGCTCACCATCACCTCGCGCGTTATCGCAACTTGCTTCGCTTTGACTAGTTTTGCTTCAGCCCTGTTTGTCGGGGCGGCCGCGGGGAACCCATTCAACACCGTGCTGCTTCGGGCCGTATTCATTATGGTGGGCTGTTATGTTGTGGGTTTAGTCATCGGGGGGATCGCCCAGTACACCGTCGATCGTCATATCGAGACTTATAAGCGTGAGAACCCGATCCCCGAGACGCACGGCCGGCACGCCGCGCAACATCCGGAGACATCGGCCTTGGGTGGAGCCAATCAGACCGCCGTTTAGTGATGTGGGGTAGGGTGAGGGCCCGCCTCAAAAAATCGAATACTGCCGTGAAGGATCAGGGCTACATAGGGTAGGGACGCCGCGAATGGTTTTGGAGAGTCAGAGAGAACAACATACCCGCCGCAACGTGAAGCCGAATGAATCCTTCGGCGTGTGCGGTGATTACCGGACTCCACTCCGTGAGTTGATCCAGCAGGGGCTATCGGAGCAGGAGCGTCTGGTCGTCTTACTGCACTACAGCGAGCGCCTTAACGCCGCCGAGATTGGACAGGTACTCGACTTATCGGAAGCACGCGTGAGGCAGTTGTACGCCTCGATTCTGTCCCGTTTACGGGCTCAGGTTCAGTGGCAAGGCCGACCGGACGTCGATTTTGCGGGTTAGACGGGACCCCCGATAACTGTTTACTTGAATTTTTAATTATTTCCTCAAGACCGACTATTTATTCACCGATTGGATTAAGGGCAGGATGGACCGCTAAATTCGGGCGTCACGCCGCGTCGTTAATCCTCAACCAGAGAGATCAGGGAAATGAGCATGACCGCAGTCAAGGCCGACGACGTGAAAGTATCTGCCGCTCCGACGCCCACAGAGCATTCTAAGGAAGACATCGAGAAAGCCTGGAAGCAGTACCACAAAAACAAGAGCGAGTCGGCCCGAGACGTGCTCCTTGAAGCGCACCTGCCGCTGATCCAGCGTGTAGTCGAACGTATCGCTCGCCGACTCCCGGCGGAAGTCGATCCGGGCGACCTCATGCAGGAAGGTGTCTTCGGCCTGATGCACGCCATCGACCGCTTCGATCCGGGCCGCAACGTGCGCTTCACCACGTTCGCCACCCAGTCGGTGAATTCGGCGGTGCTCGATTACCTACGTTCGATCGACTGGGCCCCGCGTCTGGCCCGCAGCCGTTCACGGAAGCTCAATACCGCCAAGCAGGCGCTCACCAAACAACTCGGCCGCGAGCCAGACGAAGACGAGTTGTTTAAGCAGATGGACATGTCCCGCAAGGACTTCCTGCTCACGGTCCGGGACGGGCAGCTTACAAATACGGTCAGCCTCGCCGCCGGGGCCGACGCGCCCGACGCCGAGGGAGGTTACACCGGTTTGGGCCAGGTCCTCTCGGACAATTCCGCCGCCTGTCCGGTGACCGAGTCGCACCGCCGCAACCTAAAAGACTTGGTTACCGCCAAGCTCAGCCGGGCCGAGCGTCTGATCGTTGTGCTCTATTACTACGAGCAGATGAGTATGAAAGAAATCGGCACCACGCTGGACCTTTCCGAGTCGCGCGTTAGCCAGATGCACAGCTCGATCATGGCTCGCCTCAAGGTCCAACTCGCCGAACGTATCGAAGACTTCCGCGACCCTAGCGAATAACCGACATCCTGCCGCCTCGACTCTGCCCGCCATTATCGAATCCCCTCCGACAACGCCGCCACGAGCGGCGTTGTTTTTTATGGATCTGACGACACCTGGCGGGGGAAAGGGCGGTGGGGGTCTGATAGCATGATGCTCATACCGAGAACATAAAGATTATTCTCGAGACGCGGCTATGTGAAGCGGTGGCCGTCGCATTGGGCTCCGGGCCAACGGCCCGGAGTGGAATAATGTACGCAGTCGGTATTACTCCTCACAACCCGGGCGACTCGCCTAGGGCTAAGGCCGAAGGCATGATCGACATCGCACTCAAAGAATGGACTTGCACGTGCGACCTGATCGTCGAAGGCAAGGTGTGCCTGCTCCTGCGCAAAGGCGGCGTCCACGAGCACGACGGTCCGGGACGGTTCAAGCTTGAACACGACCGCTTCGCGTTGTTCCCCGCGTGGGAACACGAGAACCTTGACTGGATCAAGCCCGAGTTCCGGCCGAGCCGAGGGGTCATCGTCGAAGAGCCCGCCGAGGTCGAAATCAAGGGCTACGCCGAGGTCGCGGGCATCTGGGAGGTGCCGAGCCGGGCAGCATTCGACCAGCTCGACGACCTGCACCCGTGGCTATCGCCGCAGATCGACATGCGTTTCAACTACAAGCCCGACCGCCCTTTGTACGCGATGTTGGTGCGGGCTTTCCGGTTCGGCGAGTCGATGATAATCCCCAATCGCCCCGCTTTTGCGGGATGCCGCAGTTGGGTACCGCTGACACGAGTCGAAGACCGACCGACACCGGTCGGCGCGCAGGCCGTGTTGAACGATCAATCGCTGGACGCACAGCGGGCGCGGGTGGCCGACGTGTTGCGAAGGTAGTGGGTCGGTATTCGTTTATCGCGACCGGGCTTCGAACGGCCGGGCGAAGGCCTCGAACATGTCGGCGAGCCGCTGCCGCACCGAGGGGTTGGGGGCGGCGTCTTCCGAGCGGTTAAAGTTCTGGCCGGTCTCGCCCATGAATGTGAGGCAACTCAACAAAGCGTACGCCGAGACGGCCCGGCGGCCGTCGCCATCGATCCCGATCGCGGAACACCACGTATCTACGTAGTCCTCCGACAGGGCATGGGCTTTCAACGCGGTCAGTGTGAGCCCTACGGTTTGTAGCGGATCGCCATAGCAAATCTCGTCCACGTCGATCAGCCCCACGACGCGGCCACGATGCACGATGACGTTCTTGGTGGTCGTGTCGGGCAGGTGGGGCACGGGCTGAATGTTCGACCAATACGGGGACATCGATTCGAGGTATTTGCGTGTCCGTTGAACGTATCTGTCACGGAACCAGGGGGCCGACTTGAGCCAATGGGCGGCGCGTTCGAGGTCGGCCCACAGGACGTCGGCCCAGGTGGTGTGCGGCGGAGGGGCGCCGGGCCCGGTGCAGTAGCCAAACGTTTTTGCGTGTGGCAACGTCGCGGCGTTTCGCTGCCACCCGCTCACGGTCCGGGCAGCGGCGGAACGCTGACCTGCGGACAGGGCTGATATCGCCGCTCCCAAATCACAGCCCGGTAGCCGCTCCAGCAGCATGAACGCGAAACCGTGGGGCGCGAGGCCCGGCGCGGATGCGAGTAAGTTGGGGACGGGCAAGCCGATGGCCTTGGCTACAGGGTGCCAGTGGATGCCGCCTTTGCATCTGGGCGAGTGAATCTGGGCCAGCCAAGCGGGCGACCACGCACCGGCCGCAACGCGTGAAGACCTCGTAAACGTAGTGGCACAGCCCGGTCGGGAAACGCTGGATCCGGATTGGGGTGAGATTCAACTGGCGTTCAACGATTCGGCCCGCATCGGTCTCGGTGGGCACGGCCCAAGACGCGGGATCGTTCATAGCGTACTCACGCCGCCGCGAGGCGGGCCTCGCGGCGTTGTTTTCGGCCGTCGAACCAGCCCTGGGTATGGACGGCGAGGCTGGTGAGGCCGACGTAGAGGTAGCCGGTAGCGAAGAGAACCAGGAAAGGCAGGGACACGATGGTGTTTTCAACCTGCAACGCGAGGCGAGCGCACCAGAGCATCAGCAGGCCGAAGGCGATCTCGAGGATGGTGATCCACAGCTTGAGGCTGGGGATGGGGATGATAGTGAGTTTCGATTTTTGATTGAGGATTTTCGATTTCGCGGGGGCGGCATCGTCTAAAGCGTTCGTGTCGCCGTATTTAGGCGTGCGGATGAAAGGCGACTCGTGGCCGAACAGGGCCTCAAGGCAGGCCACGGCGTTGTTGAGCGCGATGCCGATGCCGATGGACATGAGCATGGGGACCTGGATTAGCGTCGCCCACGCCCCTCGTTTCTGGGCGCGTTGGCTGGTGAGGTAGAACGCGGTGGCCGACGCGGTGCCCAGCATGAACAGGCTGATACCCACAAACACCCCGGCCCACGTGCCTTCCTGCATCGGCTGAAGGTTCACGTACACCGCGGGAAAGAACAATAGCGCGAACAGGCTGATATACAGGTACACCATCGGGCTGGTCAGGTGGAAAAACGCTTCGAGCTTGACCTTCCACGGCACCGGGGCACGGAACAGTGTGGGCAGGAGTTTCTTGGCTGTCTGGATTGAGCCTTTGGTCCATCGGTGCTGCTGGCTCTTGAAGGCATTGATTTCGGGCGGCAGCTCGGCGGGGCAGGTGACCCAGGGCAGGAACAGGAAGCGCCAGCCCTTGAGTTGGGCGCGGTAGGACAGGTCCACGTCCTCGGTGAGCGTGTCGTGCTGCCAGCCGCCGGCGTCTTCGATGGTCGAGGCGCGCCAGAGCCCGGCGGTGCCGTTGAAGTTGATCCACGCGCCGCTGCGGTTGCGGGCGGTGTGCTCGACGACGAAGTGGCCGTCGAGGAAGATCGCCTGGCCGCGGGTGAGCAGCGAGTCGTCGCGATTGAGGTGGGCCCAGCGCGTCTGCACCATGCCGATGGTTTCGTCGGTGAAATGGTGGACGGTGCGCTTCAAGAAGTTGGCGGGGGGGATGAAGTCGGCATCGAAAATGGCGATCAACTCGCCCGTGGCGGTGGACATGGCTTCTTCGAGTGCCCCAGCCTTGTAGCCGGTGCGGTCGACGCGGTGGCGGAGCTCGATATCGACACCACGGGCTTGCCAGTAGGCGACGCGGTCGGCGCAGATCTGCCGGCTCTCGTCGGTCGAATCATCGACGACCTGGATCTGCAGGCGGTCGGCGGGGTAATCGATCGCGCAGGCCGCGTCGATGATGCGACGGGCGACTTGCCCCTCGTTGAACATGGGGAGCTGCACGGTGACGCGGGGCAACACTTCGAAACGTGCGGCGGGGCGTGCGACGGCGGTGCGGTGGCGGTTGAAGAGGAAGACCAGCCAGTAGCGGTGCAGGCCGTAGGTGCCGATGAGCGCGATCAGGATGAGGTAAAGCCCGGTCAACGGCCAACGCAACGCGGAGATCAACGCAGCGGAATCTAGGTCGAAGGGGAGCAAAGCAAGGGTCGGCATGGAGGGAAACCTTGGGGCCCGGTCCCCCGATATTAAGCAGGCGGCGGAGTGGGGCGGGGCGGGCGGCTGCTTGAGCCGTCGGTCCGATCGAGCCGCTATCTGCAGTTATGGCGGCGGAACGGGGTGGATTGCGGTCGGCGGTCAGCGCCGGTGGGGCATAGTAGGTTTAGGGAAGTTTAACCGGGACGACTTGGCGTTTCCGAGTCGATTCTTGCGGGATGGCGGAGGTTGTGGGTCTCAAGCGCCCCGGCAAAATCGTCCGATAAATCCAGCAGGCGTCCGGGTTCAAGCTTGCGGCCGGTGGCGGTCCGATACCTCTCTACGTAAGACCCCGCAGGCGAGCCTAAAGGGTAGCAGAGATTCGGGAAGGTTCAAGAACGGCCAGCAAGGCGAAGGGATCGGTAATGCGGCTTCACTCATCGGCTTACATCTTGACGCTGACCGTGGTTGTCGCACAAATGGGCTGCGTGGGTTCGGTCTCCGGCCCCGTGGAGCTGGATGCGAACGCCCGCCAACAGATCACCGATTACCAAAACGCCCAGACCCCCACACCCCGCCCTACTCATGTCCACTCGAACCGGACGGTGCCGTCGCCGCGTATCCCCGCGCCGGCCGAGACGCGGGCGCTGACGCTGCCCGACGACCCGCCGTCCACCCCGATCGCCGAGTCGCCCGGTTCGGCTACCACGCCGCGGAACCCGCAGGTCACCACCTTTGCCCATCCCGGCCCGACGCCGTCCGCTCAGGCCGCTACGCCCGGGCCCGTTGAGGCCCCCGCCCGCACCCGCCTGCACCGCTTCGGCGAGATCGACGATCTTCGACCCGCCAAGGCCAGCCCGCTCGACGACCAGGGGAATCTCCGCCGCGTCACCTTTACCACTGAGGGCGCCGACTTCGACGTCGAGGTCGATCCGTCGGGTCGGTGGCTCGCCTACGCCAGTACCCGCCACCGTCAGACCGCCGACCTGTACCTGCAACGCGTCAACGGAACAGCGGTCACCCAACTCACCACCGATCCCGCCGACGACGTGATGCCCAGTATCAGCCCCGACGGCAAACAGGTCGCCTTCGCCAGTGACCGCTCGGGCACTTTCGATATCTATCTCATGGACATCGCCGGTGGCCCCGCGATCAAGCTCACCGACGACGGGGCCCAGAATATCCACCCCAGCTTCTCGCCCGACGGCCGGCAGATCGTCTACTGCTCCCGCGGCAGCCAGTCGGGGGTGTGGGAGCTGATCCTGATCGACGTGAACGCGCCCGCCCAACGCCGCATCGTCGGCCACGGTCTGTTCCCCGTCTGGTCGCCGACCGACAACAAGATCGTCTACCAGCGGGCCCGCGAACGCGGTAGCCGGTGGTTCAGCGTCTGGACCGTCGAGATCAACGAGCAGGGCGACGCCATGAGGCCCACCGAGATCGCCGCCAGCGCCAACGCCGCGGTCATCACCCCGGAATGGTCGCCCGACGGCCGGAACATCGTTTTTTGCACGGTGCTGGACCCAACGGCCGATAGTCCCGCTGGCTTGAAGGCTGATATCTGGATCTGTAACGCCGACGGCTCGGGCCGGGCCCGACTGACCCACGGCAACTACGGGAACCTGTATCCGACCTGGGCTGCCGACGGAGCGATCTACTTCGTCTCCAACCGTGGGGTAGACGCGATCGAAAACGTCTACGCCGTCCGGCCCGATCAAGCCGTGTTCCTCGCCCGTCAGCGGGAACGACAGGCCGACACCTTGGAGGCCACGGCCCCCGAAACCCCGCCGCTGGCGGAATAGCCCGGTCGGCCGACCGACTCGATCAAACCTCAATCGCCGCGCGGCAGGACGCCCCGGCAACACCCGGCAGGACGCCATGACAAGTAAACAGATCATGCTGATCCTGTCGTCGGCCGTACTGGCCGGTGGTGTGGTGACAGCGCTTCCCGGCTGTGAACAGCCGCAGCGCATCCCCCAAACCATCGCGCCCTACGAAACACGTCAGGTCTTCGCCGTCGCCCCGCTCCGCAACGAGTCGGGCAGCACGTACGCCGACGGGGCCCGCCTCGCCGACAAGATCACCCAGCGTCTGGCCCTGACCCGGGGCCTCGACACGCTGCCGGTGAACCGCGTGCTCGCGGCGATGCAAGCGCTGGGCATGGACCGTATCGCCGACAAAGGCGACGCGCTCCGGCTGCGGCAGACGCTGGGCGTGGACGGGTTAGTCGTGGGCACGGTAACCGCCTACGAGCCCTACAACCCGCCCAAACTCGGGATGAACCTCGAGCTCTACCTCGACAACCGCTTGGCCTGGTCGGGCAGCGAGCTCGATACCCGCGAGTTGTCCGCAGCCGCGACCGACCGCAACTCCCAGCTCCCCGGTGGTGAAGCCAGCCGGCGTCAGCCCGTCACGGCGCTCGGCGCGTTCTACGACGCGGCCGACCCCGAAGTGCTCGACCTGCTCTCGGCCTACACCGTCGAACGCGGGCCCGACGGCACGGGCGAGATGACCTTCCGCCGCCACCTCATCAGCATCGATCTGTATAGCGAATTCGTGAGCTACCAGCTCACCACCCGATTGCTGGACGCCGAACGCGTCCGCCTCCGCCAGCCCAACGCCCGCAACACCGTGTTGCCTAGGCGCCGGCCGGCGGAACAACCCGCGTCGAAACCCTTCGCCCACCCGGCGAACCGCACGACGCAGTAACGGACCGGCACGCCGCCGGTCCCCAGACCGGCCCCGAGCGTGACGATGTCCGAATACACTCCCATCCCCAACGACGACGCGCCCTACCTCGACGTCACCGATCAGAACCAATTGGTTCTGGTCAAAAGGGGGCAGCGCTACGTCTTCGACTGCCCGCTCGGCCACGAGACGGACCTCCTCCAAGAGCTCCGCGCCATGGTCGCCGACCCCAACAACGATCTGAACTGGTTCGACGCCGCCGTCCTGTCCCATCAATTGGGTCAGCGGATGTCCGACCGCTTGAGTGAGCTTTACCAGAACCGTCGCCCCGCCTGAGGCAATTCCATCCACCCAGGCCCCAAGGACGGGCCGACGCACGCCGCACGTGCCGTTCGCAAAAACCAGAGGAAAAGACCATGTCAGACCAAGCCCCCGTCACCCAGCAGTTCGTCGACTACCTCAAGCACGAGCGCCACTTCTCCCCCTACACCGCCCGCTGCTACGGCGCCGACCTCCGCCAGTTCGCCGAGTTCCTCGCCGGCGACACCGTCGGCCCCGAACAGGACATCCCCGAGCACCTCCTGCCCGTCGTCGAGCAGAAGCTCCACCAGGCCGACGCCATGACCATCCGCGGCTTCCTGGCTCACCTCGACAGCTTCGGCTACAGCCCGGCCACCACCGCCCGCAAGATCGCCACGCTCCGCAGCTTCTACAAGTGGATGCTGAAAAAAGCCTACGTCGACACCAACCCGATGCTCCTGATCCGCACGCCCAAGCAGACCAAACGCCTGCCCAAGGCCATCGGCGTCGAAGCGGTCGAGAAACTCCTCGCCGCCCCCGACAACCGTGAGACGCTCGGCGCCCGCGACCGCGCCATCCTCGAGACGCTTTACTCTACCGGCGTCCGCGTCAGCGAACTCGTCGACCTCAACCGCAACGACTTGGACATGGAAGGCAGCACCATGCACGTCCGCGGCAAGGGTAAGAAGGAGCGTATCGTCCCGCTCGGCTCCCACGCCATGGCCGCCATCCGCCACTACCTCACACTGCTCGAGCCCGACCACCGCTTCACCGAACTCCGCAACCAGTCGATGATCGACCCGGCCGTGCCGCTCTTCATCAATAAAAACGGCGGCCGGCTCAGCTCCCGCAGTGTCCGCCGCAAGCTCGACAAGTACCTGTCGGAGTGCGGCCTCGACACCACCATCAGCCCGCACACCCTGCGTCACTCCTTCGCCACCCACCTCCTGGACAACGGCGCCGACCTCCGAAGCGTCCAGGAACTGCTCGGTCACCAGTCGCTGAGCACCACCGAGATCTACACCCACCTGTCGAGCATGCGTCTCCGCACCGCCTACGAAGACGCCCACCCCCGCGCGGTGTAAATGCCCGCGGTGTCCTCGCCGGGGCCGCGAGGCGGCTCCGGCCCCCCGGCCCCCCCACGCTCTCTCCTCCCGGAAGCCCACGGACCCGTTCCGTGGGCTTCTGTTGTGTCTCGTTCACGAGTGGAGCTCCGCCTCGGTCCGGTTCCGCTACTCGTCGAGCCGCCGCCGATCACGCTTTTCGTAGCCGCTGCGAGAAGCCACATCCCGGACGTGCGAGGCGTGACCGATCTGGTTTGGCCGGCTTATCGGCCCTGTTCGGGCACGCACCGGCGATAACCGGTTTCGCTATATCGCGCGTCCCAGCGTGCCTGAAAATCCGCGGTAAATCCTGCCGATAGCACGTGTGGGTGATCACATGAACAGGTGCGGCTTCACCATCCTTGAGCTCGTGATCGTTGTCATCATCGTCGGCGTCGTCGCGGCCATCGCGATGCCGCGGCTGTCCGCTGCCGGCGTCAACGCAAAATACAACGCGGCGCATCAAGGCTTCCGTAGCATCACCGCCGCGCTGGACATGTACCAAAACGACTACCGGGCCTATCCGCCCAACGCCCCGATCGCCACACTTCCCCCAGAGATGACAGATTATCTGTACGTTTCCGCCTTCACCAACCCGCCACCCATTGGGCGCGCGTGGGACTGGAACGGCGAAGGCAGCGGCATCCAATCCCACGGAATCAACCTCTCAATTCACACCGTCGCCGCGGAAGACCGAACCGAGATGGAGCGTCGCTTCGACGACGGCGATCCGGATACCGGTATATACCGCAAGCAGAATCACTACTTGGTTTGGCCCATGGGATTCTGAGCCGACAGAAGCAACCGTAGCAAAGGGAACGCGACAGGCGGGGCGACGAGAAAGCACCTGTTCCTTTTCTGATGCTTAATCCAGCGTGATCATGTCTTGGGGCAGGTGGACGTCGAGTTGGGCGATGCTGCCGTCGCGGTTGACGAGGGCGACGCTGGCTTTGGTGTCGAGCATGTCGCCGGGGATTTCTTGCGTCGTCCCGTCGGCGTGGGTGAGGGTGATGCTCGCGCCGCCTTGGCCTTGGTGGAGGACGATTGGGGTCTGGGCGTAGGTGAAGCCGACGGCGGCCGCCGGGACTTCGACGTTGCGCGGCCGGCCAGCGAGATCAACCACCGTCCAGGTTTGGGGCTCGCCGGTGAACTCGCGTTGACGCAGCAGGGTGGGGCGGAAGGTGAGTCGGCCGTCGTTGATGCGGACGCCGAGTTCGGCGAGGCGGGTGAGGACTTCTTCTTTGACTTGGCCGGTCATGCCCGGCTGCTGGGCGCCGCGGTGGCCGGGGGTATGGGAGTAAGGGTCGGTGGGGAACGCGCCGTACTCGGCGGCGGTCTTGTTGAAGCCGATACCGTCGCGGATTTTGTAGTACGCCTCGGCGAGGCGATTGACCACAGCGGGGGCTTCGCCGTTGTCGAGAGCGCGGAAGTACGACTCCTGCACGGCCAGAAGCAGCTTGGAGACCATGTGCCAGTAGATGGAGCCCAGGCCCTCGTAGCCGTACATCCCGCCCGACCGGCCGGTGAAGGCGTGGTGGTTGAACGTCTTTTCGTAGAGCGCCAGCACGGCCTCGCGGCGGTCGGTGACGAGGGAGGCGTAACGCGGGTCGGCGGCGACCCGGTCCAGCGCGTCGCGCAGGTCGCCGGCTTTCTGGAAGTCGGGGTGGAAGCGGTAGCGGCCCGCGGCGTCTCGCTCGACGATCCGCCGGTCGCCCGCGGCGAGCATCGCACTGAGCAGCGCGTCTCCCTCGACGCCGTGGGCGTCGACGTCGTTGCGCTCGAAGAACCCGGCGAGCCGGCGGTTGGGGTAAAGAAGGAAGCTGTGCTGGTCGGCGCGGTACAGGTCGCTGTCGTATAGCGCCTCGACGAGCGCCGCGGTCTCGGCCCCGTCGAGCCGGCCGGTGCTGAGCACGGCGACCTGGCCTTCGAGCATCTCGTAGAGCCGGCCGATCTTGGCGGTCTTGTCCCCGTCTTCGTAGCCGAGCGTGAGCAGGTTGTAGGCGTGGTACAGCCCGTCGTCGCGGCGGTTGGCGGCGATGGCGTGGTCGCAGTACCGACAGGCCACGGTGAACAGCTCGACGATACGTTGACGCGGCAGGGGGGCGGCGGCGCCGACGCCGTCGGCGTAGACGTGGGTGCGGTAATCCGAGAAGACCCGGCCGAGGGCGTCGAGCACGGTGCGACGGTCGGTGTCGGAAACGGTCGGCGCTTCGAGCAGGGCGGCGTGGGTCTCGAGGGCGTCGAGCACGCCGTGCAGCCACTCCCGAACGGCGGTGCTCACCGACACGGCGGTGTCCTGTCGGCCGAAGAGGCCGATCATGAAGTCGGCGTAGCGTCGCATGTAGCAGAGGGTGACCATGGAGACGCCGTGGCCGACGAGGGCGTTGTTGGCGTCGTTCCACTCGGGGCGCTGGGTGTTCATCCAGATCCCGCCGCCCAGGACGAGGTTCGAGAGCTTCGACAGCGCCGGGACGAGCAGCTTCTCGGCGAGCGTGACGTGGACGAGGTGTCCGTCTTGGTCGTGAAGGAGCTTGCCGTCGCTGCCGATCTGGTCGGCGCGTTCGGCCACCCGGCGCTGGTGGGCGTGATCGAAGTCGATCGTGCTGTGCGGGTCTCGGCAGATGGCGTCGTAGGGCGCGATGCGGTAAGGGACGTCGGCGTAGGTGAAGACCGCCGAGTCGAGCAGGGTGTCGAGCGCACCCGGCTGGAAGGCGGCGGAGTGCTCGAGCAACTTGAGCAGGTAGATGATCTGGTGGTCGCCCCAGTAGCCGATGCTGGCCCAGGGGTTTTCGGGCTCGGGGACCTCCCAGTCGATGCCTTCGCGGGTGACGCGGTAGGGGTTGAAGCCATCGGCGGTGGAGGCGTTGACGAACTTGGCGATGATGCTCTCGAAGTAGCGCGGGAAGCTGACGCACATCGACTCCCAGTTCTGGAAGATGTCGCGCCAGTTGCCCTGGTAGCTGAGCACACGGCTGCCGTCGGGGTTTTTGATGTGGATCGCGAAGCGGTTCCAGGGGCGGGAGGGGTCGCCGTGGCGTCGGCTGAAGGTGATCGGCAGGTACTCGCGGGTGAGGCGTTGGAGGTCGGCGTCGCCCGAAGCTTCGGCGTCGGCGAGGAGTTGCTGGTAGGTGACCTCGCCGGTGCGGGCACTCAGGGCATCGGCGTGGCGCTCGGCGATGGCGCGGTTGCGGGTCTGTACGAACGCGGCGAAGTCTTTGGCAGGAAGGTTGTAGCCGTCGACAAAGATGCCGCCGCGCATGTTGTTGAACAGGACGTTGGCGAAGTGGTGGGCGGTGGCGGGGCGGTCGGCGGTGTGTTGCAGGCCGTCGGCCGAGGCGACGTTGGCCACGAGGTTGGCCTCGGCGCGGTCGAGCGCTTCGGTGAGGGCGGCGTCGAGGTCGCCGCTGGCGATCTGCTGGCGCACGGCTTCGGCTTGAACCTGCCGCAGCGCGGCGTCGGTGACGGTATCCCAGTGGTGGGGCTCCTGCGTCTCAAGCGTGATGTCGCTGTGGATCAGGTAGGCGGCACGCCGGCCCTTGAGCTCTGTGTGGGTCGTCGGCAGCGGCTGTTGGTTACGAAACGCTTCCACTGCGTCGTCGTCGAGCACGACTTTTCCGCCCGGCAGGCCGCGGCACCAGGCAACGTTGGCCGTGAGGGCCTCGGCGGGCTCGGCGCGATCCACGAGCAGCGACGACATCGCCAGGACCATGAGCCGCGTGTCGGGGTCGACCTCGCCCCGGGTGTAGGCATTGGTCAGACAACTGAACTGCTGCGTGACAATCTGAGGCAGTCCGTCGGGCAAGAGGTTCAGGAGTCCGTCGAGCAGTTCGACGTCCAGCGCACGGTCGCGATCGTGGTTGACCAGCGAACACCGGCGGACGAAACCGAACTCGTCGCACCCGGCCCAGGTGTAGCGGAACGTCAGACCGTGGTCGTGGTGGACTTCTTCAAACGTGATGCGGGTGCCGGCCACGGATTTGTAGAGCGTGCGGGTGACGTCCGGCCGAGCTCCGTGATCGCGGAAAGGCTCCCACAGGACGGTCTGTCCTCGGTCGTCGGTGAATCGGACCAGGGTCGTGGGTCCGGTGAACGGATGGACGCGGTGGAGCTTGTCGTCGGTCTCGTAAGGGAACAAGGCGTGGTCGGGGTCGATCCGTCCGGCCGTGAGCCCGCCGCGGCTGGAGACGAACATCCACAGGTCGCCGTCGCCGATCAGGCTCATCAGGAACGCGGGCATCAGGTCGAAATCGGGGATGCGGTAGGCTTCAACGCCGTCGACGGTCGTAAAGCCCTCGGCGGGGATGGTAAGAGTCATGGGAGATGCCTTCGGAGCGACAGAAGAGCGAGTGATGAAAGGTCTGGGCATTCGGGTGTGGCCTAGCGCCGTAGTTTATCAGACCATCGGGCGTTTGCGTTGATTACGCTGGGGCTTGGGCGATCCGCCGGGCCACGAGTTTCGTAGTATTTCCGATGGGAGTCTACGCACGCCGGTGTACAAAAACCCTTGACCCCACGCGGTGTGGAAGGTTAAATAGAAGCGATGACTGTGAGTGTCATTCGGGCACGGGCCGATATCTGTTATCCCCCTTTGGCGCGGCCGCCCCGACTCGCTGAGAATATGTTGTAATAGTGCTTCGGCACGCGGTGTGGCTCCCCCTTCGGGCGTCACCCTTGACGACGGCCCGATCGGGCAGCCGAGGGAGCGGTTCCGACGGATCGTCGGAGTCCTGAGCGATTAAAATCCGCTCGAATTACCACAGGAGACCGTGGACATGGCAAAGAAAAACGAAGCGTGGGGCATCGACGTCGGGGCCAACGCGATCAAGGCGGTGAAGCTCGTCCGCTCGGGTGGCGATGTGACGGTCGAAGACTTTGCGGTCATGCCGTTCAAGCAGGTGCTCACAACGCCGGACCTCGATGTCGATCAGACGATCCAGGTTCAGCTCGAGGCGTTCATGCTCAAGCACGAGATCGACAAGACGGCCGTCGTCGCGTCGGTCCCGGGCAACATGGCCTTCGCCCGCTTCGCCAAGCTGCCGCCGGTCGAGCCGAAGAAGATCCCCGACATCGTCAAGTTCGAGGCCCAGCAGCAGATCCCGTTCCCCATCGAACAGGTCGAGTGGGACTACCAAGTCTTCCAGCAGGACGACTCGCCCGATGTCGAGGTCGGCATCTTCGCGATCACCAAAGAACGCGTGATGCAATACCTGGCCAACTACCGCATCGTCGACATGAAGGTTGACCAGCTCACGCTCTCGCCCCTGGCGGTCTACAACACGTTCAACTACGAATCGCCCGACGGCGAAGGCGCCATCTACATGGACATCGGTACCGTCTCGACCGACGTGATTATCGTCGAAGACGGCGGCATCTGGCTCCGCACGCTGCCTATCGGAGGAAACAACTTCACCGAAGCACTCGTCAAGCAGTTCAAAATCAGCTTCCCCAAGGCCGAAAAACTCAAGCGTGAAGCCGCCACCAGCAAGTACGCCAAGCAGATCTTCCAGGCCATGCGGGCGGTCTTCGCTGACTTGGTTCAAGAAGTGCAGCGGTCGCTGGGCTTCTACCAGTCGCTCAACCGCGACTCGAACCTGACCCGGCTCGTGGGCGTCGGCTCGACCTTCCGCCTGCCGGGCCTGCAGAAGTTCCTCAAGCAGCAGCTGCAAATCGACGTGGTCCGCCCCGACTCGTTCGACCGCATCAGCGTGGCCGACGGCAAGCGCGAGTCAGAGTTCTCGAACCACGCGCTCAACATGGCGACTGCTTGCGGGTTGGCGTTGCAGGGCCTGGGGCTCGAAAAGGTCTCGGCCAATATCCTGCCGCGTCACGTGCTGGCCTCACGGATGTGGCGGGCCAAGCAGCCGTGGATTGCCGCGAGTGCCGCGTGCTTCGTCGCCGCCGCGGGCCTCATGGCGGCCAAGCACTTCATCGATAAGAGCGTCATCAATCAGCAACTGGCCGAGATCCAAACCGAGATCCGCCCGATCGTTTCCCGGGCCCGGGCCCAGCAGTCCGCCTGGTCGGAAATCCAACAAAACTCCGACCCCCGGCAGTTCATCAAAAATGTCCGCCGATCACTAGATCACCGCAACGTCTGGCCGCTGCTGATCGAAGATATCAGCGCGGCGACACTGGCCCTCGATCCCCAGCCCGAGTTACTCGACAACGACTACGAAAAGAACACGGCTATCGACCGCCGTCAGCGCCGCCGGATCTACGTCGACGAGATCACTGCCCGGTATGAGCCGAACCTGCCCGGGGCCGCGGCGCAGCCGGGCGGCGGGGGCAACTTGGCTGCCCTGGCTGGGCAGACCTACACCGTCGAGCAGTTCTTCACCGAAGACAGCGCCCCGCAATTCATCGTCCGGCTCACCGGCAGCACCCCACTGGGCACGGCCGACTCACAGCTCAACGCCCGGGTAATTCAGTGGCTGCGCGACAACGCCGAGCGCGAAGATCGGCCGTACACTTTTAAGTTCATTGACGGCCAGCCGCCGCTAAAAAAACTTGTTCGTATGACGCAGGTCGGAGATAGACCCGGCATTAATCAAGGTGGCGCCTACAGACCGCAGGGCAACGTTGGCGGCTTCGCGGGTGGCCCGGCCTACGGAGGCGGCGCGGCTTACGGTGAAGGCGGGAATAGAACCGTTAGCTCAGCGAACATCAACGAACTCGTGCCCCAGTCCCCGCTGGCCGACGAATCGCGGCAAGGCGACTGGGAATTCGAGATCGAATGGATCGTCGAGCTCAAGCCCCCGCTCGAGGCCCGTCCCAAGGTCGACTTCACCCCCGCCCGGCCCGACGAGGCGCAACCCGAAGAAGCCACGTCCGAAGACGACCCCTCTGGATCCACCCCGACCGCGTCCGCCGTCCCCGCGGCGATTGACGGTTCTGCCCTCGCCCAAGCCCGGCCCGAAACGGAGGCGACCCGATGAAAAATGTGATTGCCTGGATCAAATCCAACCCGATATCTGTCGTGTCCTTTGCGCTGATGGGCTTGTCCCTGGGTGTGATCGGCTACTTCATGTTTGCCGCCAACCCGGCGATGCGGACGTCGGCCGCCGAGCAGCCCACAAAAGACCTGCGGCAGGCCCAACAGTTCATGTCCGAGTCGATCGACGTTCCCCCGGCCAACGCCGACGACCAGCCGGTGACGGTTTCGCGCGTCACGCTGAACGAGCCGACTATTAAAGTCATGGAGACCATCTACGGCGGGCTCAATCAGGAATCGGACCAGACCTTCGAAAACGCATTGTCCATCAACCGCGTCGGCCACGAGCAAATGATCCCGGGTCTGTTCCCCGACGCCGACGCCGGCCGGGCGTTCGAAGCCCGGACCGTTTACCTCAACCTGTTGCAGGCGATGGTCGGCGGCCCCCGCCGGGCCCAGGAGATCTCCGCCGCCGCGGGCGTCGAATTGCCGTATCTCAACGCCGGCCCACCGTTGAGCCAGGAATACGTGCAACAGCAACTCGACCAGCAGATGGACGCGATGCAGCGGGGCGCCGCAACCAACATCACCACGGCCGAGCAGCAGACGTCCGAGCAGCGTCGTGAACTGATCAACGAGTTGCTCCGCCACGCCCAGACGATCAACCTCTACGCCGGCACCGAGATCGACACCAACCTCCAACGATCCGGCTCCAGCTCGGGCTCCGATTTCCCGCTGCAGATCGCGGCGCTTGGCACTACCAACACCGCACCCACGCCCAGCCAGCTCTGGGAAGGGCAGTTCGAGCTCTGGATCCTCCAAGACATCGTCCGCGCCATCGCGTTGGTCAACGACGTGGCCAATCAGGGCGACTACGGCACCGACGCCGCGGGCAACCCGATCCCTTCGAGCGTGCTTAACGCCCCGATCAAGCGGCTCTTGCGGGCCGAGGTGCTGCCCGGCTACGTCGGGCTCCACTCGACCGGCGGTGTCGACAAAGTGGGCGGCCCCAGCGGCCAAGGGGGTAACGCCGTCACCCAAGCCGGCTCGGGCTACAGCCCGCCCGCCGGGGGCATGACCAACCAGACCAAAGAGGCGCCGTTGTCCGACAACTTCGTGTTCGGCCCCACCGGCCGATCATCGAACCAGCTCTACGACGTCCGCCACGTCCGCCTGCTGCTGCATGCCGATTTCAAAAAGCTTCCCGAGTTCTTCAAAGCGCTGGGTGGGGTCAATATGATGACGGTGCTCAACACACGCATTACCGCGCTCGACGAGTATGAGTTGCTGACGCAGCAGTACATGTACGGGCAGGGCGACGTGGTCGAGGTCGAGATGATCGTCGAGACGCTCTGGCTGCGTGAGTGGACCGCTGAGCTGATGCCCGAGGACGTGAAGGTCTACGTCGGCCTCGCCGAGCCGCCCGCCGACGCTTTGCCCGGCCAGGGTTTCGATCAGTTCGGCGGCTACGGCAACGATTTCGGCGGCGGCTACGGCTCGCCCGGCGGCTACGGTTCGCCCGGTGGCTACGGCCCGTGACCCCTTCGACGCACTGTGTACCCTCGCCCACGAACGGACGCCGAAGACCGACTCCGGAACCCCGCAAAGGCCTGAACCATGAAAACCAAAGACTTCGGATTTTTCCAACAACACGCCGAGAAACTCGCTCTTGGTCTCGGGGCCGTGGTCATCCTCGGCGTCGGCGCAACCCAATTCC
Organism: Planctomycetota bacterium; assembly: GCA_039033595.1. GTDB lineage: Bacteria > Planctomycetota > Phycisphaerae > Phycisphaerales > Phycisphaeraceae > Algisphaera. The sequence goes on from JBCCCG010000017.1 coordinate 74,030, forward strand.
TCATGGGTGAGCCCAACGCGGTCGAGATCAACAACCAGCCGGTTTCGCCGGGCGAGATCAAAGAAACCGTCATCAAAGACTTCCAAAGGCTTGACCGAAACCTCAAGGGAGATAGCTACGTCGAGCTGATCGAGATCCCCAAGTACGCCGACTCGTTCCGCCGGCTCTACGAACGCCCCGTGGCCTCTGACACCACGCTGGGCCCGTTCGACGTTGGCGGCTTGGCGGCGAACTGGCTCCGCATCAAGACCCCCGACTACCCACGCAAATTTCTGCCCGCCCCTCCCGTGCCGACCGAGATCCTCGCCAAAGCCGGCAACGGGGTGCTGGCGAACAATGGCAGCCAGTTTTTCCCCGAGATCCGGAGCATCATCGGCGATCAGGAGCCGGCCGACTTCCCTTACGTCTCGGTATCGGCGTCCTTTTCGTTCGAGGACTGGAGCAAACGACTTGAAGCTCAGAACGTCCCGGAGGTCGAGCGCATCGACCCTGGCCTCTGGCAGCCCCGCCTACTGATCACATCCGTCCGCCTGCTCCGTGAGGAGCAAGACCCGATCACCGGCCAGTGGACCGGCCTGACCACGATCGACCCGATGCCGGGCCAATTCGCGATCCTCCCCGACGACACGAGGCCCCGCGAGCTCGAAGACGCCCAGGCGATGGAGAAGTGGCTCTTGGACAACCAGCCCGACTTCCGTCGTCCGGTCTTCCCCGAAATCGTCAATGGGCCTTGGACACCGCCCGACCAATCCAACCGCGTGTTCACCCCCGAAGAACTGGCCCGGCAACGCGAACTCGAACGCGAGATCGCCACGCTCAAACGCACTCTCGATCGCCTGACCGGCAACGACCAGCGTGGTAACGACGGCCGACGCGACCGCCGCCAAGTGCGGCCGCGCCAGCAGCCCGGCGGCTTCGACGAATTTGACGGCGGTGGGGGCGGCGATCGTCGCCCCCGCGGTAACCGCAACGATGACCGGGAGAACGATCGCGCCGCCCAGGCCCGTGAGCGGGAACAGCAACGCATCCGCGATACCGAGGACAAGCTCTTCGAGGCCGAAACCGAGCTGAACGAGCTTCTGGGGATCGATGAAGAAGTTCCCGTTCGCGGTCAGCGCGGCGGCCCCGGAGCCTACGGCAATTATGGTGGCGAGTTTGACCGATCGGCCGGAATTGCTCCTGGCCGCGCCACGGCCCCAAGCGGCTATGGCGGACCGGAGGCCTACGGCAATCCGTCACGCACCGGTGCCGGTCAGGTCCCCGACCGTGTCAAGGTCTGGGCTCACGACCTCACCGCTAAGGCAGGCAAGACCTACCGCTATAAAGTGCTGATCTCGGTGATGAATCCGCTCTACCGTTTCCCGCGGCTCAACGAAGCCCAACGCGGAGACAATTTTGATCGGGTGGCCATCACCCACGACCCGACCGAACTCGAAGCCGCGAGCTGGTCGGCCCCGCTGGAACTCGATCCGAAGTACCAGTTCTTCGTGCTCAGCGGCAGCAAAGACCAGAAGCGGGCTAACTTTGAGGTCTGGACCGTCTTCGACGGCAAGCTCCGCAAAAACGAGTTCACCGAATACCCTGGCAACGAAATCGGAGGCCTCTCCGAGGCCGAGGACCCCGGGCGTGAATTCACGATGAACGTGGGCTCGATCATGCTCGACGTCGATTCCGTGCCCGCACCCAACGGCCGGGGCTCGGTCGTGCGGGTGCTCTTCCTGAACCCCGAGACGGGACGGATCGACTACCGGCTGATCAACGAAGACAAGAACAGCAATATCCGGCAGCGTCTGGAGAACCAACAGCAACGCGAGATCGAGAGCGACAACATCCGCGTCGGTGACGCGGCACGGAGCTGATCCATCCCGACTGTTTTCTCGGCGTCACCTGTCTCCCCTCCGCGCCGTCGTCCTCTTCGGGCGGCGGCGTTTCGGTTGACGGACACGCCCCGATCGACATGCCGCGATCCTGGCCCTCACACCCCCCGTACCCCGAAGACCGCTACGGCACACCACCCGTTGCCCACGCGGTCGGTGATCGGGAACCCGCGGACCGCCGGCGGCCCGACCGGGAACCCCTTGTCGATGCAGCGCGTGTGCCACGCCGCCAGATCATGCTCGGCGATGTCCTGGGCGGCGGTGAACAATACCAACAGCAGCCCGCCGTGACGGATCACGCCGTCAGACCAGATCTTCTTCACGTCTTTGGTGACAGGTTGTAACAGCTCGGCCGAGTAACGCCGGAACGCGCCGCCGGTCTCGAACTGGGCCACCGTTTTGATCTCCAGCCAGTACGCCCGCTCCGCGTCGGTCGCCGGCTGGGCATCGAAAAGCGTGTTCTTGATCGCTGGATCCCGTAGCGGGGTGCCGTCGGGGGTAAGCACCAGGTCGCACCGCAGACCCTCGGCCTTGGATTTCTTGTGCCAGTGTCCGGGGTACCGCTGCTCGGGCCAGGCCCCGAAGCCCCGCGCGGAGAACGCCTCGCGCACCAGCGGGTGCAGCCCGAGTTCGTCGAGCGCATCAAAGCCGTACACGGCTTGCCCCGCGTCGTCTTCGGCCGCGCGGGCCCGCAGCCCCGCCTCCACCACATCCGCGATCTCGGGGACCGGCCATCGATTCATCGGGACATCTCTCCGCTCACCAACTGCTCAAGTCGCCGGTAATCGGCTCGACGAGGTCTTTCACGGTTACGACGCCGACGGGTCGGTCGTGGTCGGTGACCACCGCGATCGCGATGCCGCGGGTCTGGAAGTCCTGCAACGCCAGCCGCAGCGGCTGGTCGGCCGCGACCGTCTGCGGCTCGCTCATCAGCTCACGGATCGGCGGGCAGGTCTCGGGGGCGTGCAGCAGGGCGTCGAAGACGTCGATGAGGCCGACCACTCTGCCCGCGCCGTCTAGCACCGGGAAGCGCGAGCGGCTGCTGCGGTCGGCCAACTCCCACAGCCGAGCCGACGGGTCGTTGATGCGCACGCTCAGCACGTCCGCCCATGCGACCATCTCCTGCCGCACCGTACGCCCACCCAGCCGCAGCACGCGATCGACGATCGCCGACTGCTCGTCGCTGAGAAGCCCCGTCCCCACGCCCTCCCGCACCAGCATCTCGACACGCTTACGCGGCGCGAATACCCGCTCGCCCGCCGGCTGTCCCATCAGCCGCAGCACAGCAGCGCTGAACAGCCGGATCAACGGGACGATGCCGGTATAGGTAAACATTGCTCGAGAGCCCCGCAGCACCGGCGACAGCGGCGGCATCAGGCGGTCGCCGTGCAACGCCATCGTGTCCTTAGGCAGCGTCTCGCCAAATACGAACAAGAGCGGCGTGACGATCAGCGTGTTAAGCACGATGGTCTGCCAGTCGCGCAACTCCATATTTTCGAGCAGCACCGCGAGGCCGAATGTACCGAGGTAGTTCGCTAAGTTGTTGCCGATCAGAAGCGTTGCCAGCAGAGTGGCGGGGCGGTCAAGCAAACGCCTCAGCGCCACGGCGCCGCGCTGCCCGCGATCGGCGAGCACCTGCAAGCGAACGCGGTTGATCGTGTACGCCCCGGTCTCCATGCCGGAGTAGAGCGCCGAGCCGGAGAAGCCCGCGAGCATGACGAGAATCCAAAATATGATCTCGCCGCCGGTCACGCTTTACCCCCTTGCGTAGCGGCGTCCGTGTCGGAGGGTATTGCCGCCGGATCGCGGAGTTCGATGATGATGGTTTCGATGCGGTGGCCGTCCATGCGTTCGACGGTGAGACCGACGTTGCCCAGCGCGATGTAGTCGCCGGCCGCGGGGATGCGTCCGAGTTCGGCCAAGACCAACCCGCCGATCGTGTTTGCTGACGCCAGTGACCGCGCCGCTTCAACCTGTCGGTGTCGGCCGAATACGTCCACCCAATCGTGCACCGACAGGTCCGCGTCAACCCGCCATTGCCTCTCGTTGACCGGCTCGACCTCGACCTCGCCGCTGACCTCGTACGCTCCGGGGATGTTGCCCACCAGGTGTTCGACCAGATCTTCGAGCGAGATCAGACCCGCGGTCCCGCCGTACTCGTCCACGGCGATCGCGAAAGTTGTGCCGGTTTTACGTTGCTCAACCAGCGCCCGGTCGGCCCGCTGCAGCTCGGGCACAAAGTTGACCCGCCTTACCAGCGCCTCGACGTCTTCAGGGTTTTTCGGGTTCGCCAACAACGCCTGTCGGCTGTAGATCACCCCGGCCACGTTGTCGATGTCGCCGCGGAACGCGGGCAGGTGGCGTAGCCGAGTGCGGCGGATCAGGGCCATGAGCTGCTCGGGTTCGTCATCGAGGTCGAAAGCCTGGATATCGACGCGCGGGACCATGAGTTGGCTCACGCGGAGCTGGCTGAGTTCGAGGACCTGTTCGAGGACGCGCTGTTCGTCGTGGTCGATGACGCCGTGGTGGCGGCTGAGTTGGAGCATCGACTCGAGCTCTTCCGGAGACAGGTCCGGCGACGGGGTGGGCGGCGCCAGGAGACGCGACAGCGGTGTGATCACCAGCACCGACGACGTTACCCGCACCGGGGTAAGCAGGCGGTGGACCGTAAGCATCGGCAGCGCGATCAGCCGGGAAAACCGCTCGGGGAGCCGCGATGCGACGAGCTTGGGCAGCACCTCGCCCAGCAGGATGATCGTCAAGAGAGGCAGGACGGACAACGCCGCCAGCGCCGGACCGCTGACGCTCCCCGATTCCCCCGCCTTGATCAGCAGCACCGAGCTGACCACGAAGTACAGCACGTTGATCGTCATGTTGCCGAGCAGCAGCGTGATCAACAGGGCCCGCGTCTCTTGCAGCAGCGTGACTAACGACCGGGCCACGACGCTGTCGGCTTTCGCCAACTTTGCGCGTTGGTGACGTGACAGGCTGAATAGCGCCGTTTCGCTGCCGCTGAAAAACCCGCTGAGGACCAGAAGGCCCACGAGCAGCAGCAGCATGAAGATGATGGGCAGGGGCATGGGGCGAAGGAAATTCGGAGTTAGGGAAAGATACCAGGCATATCCCCCGGCGAAGCCGGTCCCGGGGATCGGCGAAGGCCGGATCAAACCCGCTCCACTCCGCGGACGCGTATTTTACCCCGCTTCCGACCGACGGTTTCATTCGCCCCGCAGATCGGGTGTGGTAAAATTGACTGATGCCGTCCAAGTCGCGTAATCCGATGCCCGCGCCGATCCGCCGCAAGCCGGTGATCGGCATCACGATGGGCGAGCCCGGCGGCGTCGGGCCCGAGGTGGTGGTCAAGGCGCTGGCCGATCCGGCGGTGCGGCGGTTGGCGCGGTTTGTCGTGTACGGGATGAACGAGCTGATGGCGTATGCCGCCGACCTCGCGGAGCTCGAGCCGTACTGGCACCGGCTGCAGCACGACTCGCCCCGGGCCGAGTACGGGCTGGTGCACGACGTGGTGGTGCTGGACTACGACGAATACTCGCTGCTCACGGCCCGCGATAACGGGCCGTCCAAGCTCGGCGGGCAGGCGTCGATGCGGTTCCTCGACGACGCGATCGCCGCGGCCCACCGGCCGATCGACGACGCGGGGATCGACGCGATCGTCACCGCGCCGATCTGCAAGGAATCTTGGAAGCTCGCGGGCTTCCGTTTTCCCGGACACACCGAGCTATTGCAACAGCGGACCAAAGCCCGCCGGGCCGCGATGATGTTCCACGCCCCCGGAACCGCCCCCGGAACGGCCGGCGCCGGCGGCCAAACCGGGCCCCAGATCAACGTGGCCTTAGCGACGATCCACGTCCCGCTCATGGACGTGCGCAACCTGCTGACCATCGGCTGCGTGTTCGACCCGATCGACTTGGGCCATCAGGCCATGCAGCGGCTGGGCGTGAAGAATCCCAAGATCGCGGTGTGCGGCCTCAACCCGCACGCCGGGGAAAACGGCCAGTTCGGCGACGAAGAGATCCGCGTCATCACGCCCGCCATCGAGATGGCCCAATCCGCCGGCATCGATGTCCACGGCCCGTTTCCCGCCGACACGCTCTTTACCCCGCGCCTCCGCGAGAAGTACGACCTCATCGTCGCGATGTACCACGACCAGGGGCTCATCCCCGTCAAGATGCTCGCTTTCGACGACGCGGTGAACGTCACGCTGGGCCTGCCCTTGATCCGCACCAGCGTCGATCACGGCACGGCCTTCGACATCGTGGGCAAGAACAAAGCCAATCCCGGGTCGATGAAATCCGCGATCCGTCTGGCCGTGCAGATGGCCCAGGACCATGCGGGCAACGCGGCGTCTCGCGCCGCGGTATAAAGATAAATCCATCGGTCTGGTTGAAGAAATCCCAGCCGGGTGAGGGTCTATCGTGTCGACTTACTGCAACCCGCTACCGCTGCCGAACTACCCCCGCGGACGCTACGCCGACGGGAGCCACGACGCGGAATACGACGGTTGGCGCACCGGGGTGCGGCGCGACTTCCGCGAGACGGCCGACCCCTCGGTGATCTACGAAGCCGGCCGGTACATCCTTTACAGCTCGGCGGGTATGGCGTGGACCAGCGACGACGGTGGAGCGACGTGGCAGCACCGGCCGATCGAGCCGTATGACATCGGCTACGCCCCGACGGTGGTCAAACACGCCGGACGCTATCTGCTCACGGCGTGTCACGCATCGGTCTGGGCGAGCGACAACCCTTTGGGTCCGTTCGAAGAACTCGGCCCGATCCGCGCAGCGGGCGGGGGTGAGCTTGAGCCGGCCGCGAAGTTCTACGACCCGATGTTGTTCAGCGACGACGACGGCCGCCTGTTCGTGTACTGGGGTTTGGCCGACGACGGGATCAAGGGCGTCGAACTTGATGAGGATGATCCCACGCGGGCCATCACCGAACGGGAGGTGATGTTCGCCTACGACCCGGACCACGTGTGGGAACGCTTCGGCGAGTTCAACGAAGACGCGAGCAAGAGCTTCGTAGAGGGGCCGTGGATGCTCAAGGCGGCAGGGCGGTACTATCTGACCTATACCGCCCCCGGCACGGAGTTCGCCAGCTACGGCATGGGGGCGTACGTGGCGGATACACCGCTCGGCCCGTTCCGCTACCAGCGGCACAACCCGATCTGCGAAAGCCGGCACGGCCTGATCCGCGGCGCGGGCCACGGGTGCGTGATCCACGGCCACGCCGACCAGCTCTGGGCGTTCTTCACCTGCGGCGCGCAGACCGCCCACAACTTCGAGCGCCGCGTCGGCATGGCCCCGGCGCGGATCGACGAGCACGGCGAACTCCGCGTTGGCCCGGTGAACGAACGGCCCATGCCGATTTCTGGGGGCAACGTGACCGCCGGTCTGCTCCCCGTCAATCGGGCCAAGGCGGTCTCCGCGTCGTCGGTCGCGCCCGGGCGTGACCCCAGCTACGCCAACGACGGCGACCTGCGGACCTGGTGGCAGCCCGCCGAAGACGACGCGATCCCGCGTCTGGTCTCACGATTTGACGGCCGATTCAGCGTGTCGTCGACGCGCTTGGCGTGGGCCGAGCCGGGCCTGAACTATGACGCCGGCCGTGTGCCTAAGCCGATCGCCTTCACACTTGAGCTCCGCGATGGTGAGCGCGCGGATTGGGAGGTTGTGGCCGACAACCGCGGCGGCGCTGAGTTGCTCATCGACTACCGCACCTTCGCGCCCACGGTAGCTACACAGGCCCGGGTGACGGTGCACGCGAGCCCGGGTTACGCGTGGGGTATCGCGGATATGTCTGTATTTGGTGTCGGCAACGATTCGGTGGCCACGCGGTGAAGGTCAATAACTGTTCCGCGCGGGCTTGGGCCAGGCAACCTTGCCGTTGGCGTCGATGTACTTGCGTTGGCCGTTGATCTCGACCGACGCGAGGCCGTGCTCATGGGGCCAGGCCTCGTCGTAGATCGGGTCGATGACGTATTGGCCGTCGGGATTGATGTAGCCCCAGGCGACGCCGTTGTGGGCCGGGGCGAGGCCCTCGGAGAACGGGCGGGCGCCGGCGTACTTGGCGCTGATCACCCAGTCGCCGTCGCGGTCGATGTAGCCCCACTGGTCGTCGTCTTTGACCGCACAAAGGCCTTGGCTGAACGTGCCAATGCCGTCGAAGTCGGGGCGGATGCGGAGCTTGCCCTTGGTGTCGATCACGCCCCACTCGTCCTTGATCAGCACGCCGGCCATGCCCTCACCGAAGTCGTTGGCCGCGTGGAAGGTGGGCTCAATGACCACGTCTCCGGCCGAATCGATGTAACCGAAGCGTTCGCCTTTGGCGAACCAGGCGCGCCCGTCTCGGAAGTCTCCGACGAGTTGGAAGCCGTCTTCGCCGGTGAAGCGGGGCAGGATCGCCCACTCGCCAGTGGTGTCGATGAAGCCCCAGACGGGCTTATCGCCCGAGCGGGTCCGGACCGCGGCGAACCCACCCCAGAACGGCCGAGCGGCGATGTCGCTCGGGAAGTCGGGGTCGAGCACGTACCGTGGGGCGACGACCCATTGGCCCTTGGCGTCGATGTAGCCCGCCAGCCCCTCGTCCTCGACCATGCCCAGGCCGTTCAGAAACAGATCGGCGAACTCGAATTTGGCAGGGATGGCGACCTTGGCGTCTTGATCCAGGTAACCCCAGAGACGGGTGTCGGGGTCCTGAAACGGGAACAACTCGCTCTTTTCGATCGGGGCGATGGCGTCGGCGCGGTTGAGGACGAGGTAAGCCGCTAGGGCGGTGACCACCAGCGACACGCCCAGCGTCAGGACGATGGAGTTCGGTTTTTTTGCGGGATTGGCCATGCCGAGGTTATCGGTCATTTCCGGCCCGCGGCGTTACCCTTGGTTAACCTCCGGAACGCCTCGCGGATCAGCGGATCGCCTCGGTCAGAGCGATCAGGGCGTAGGCGGTCACAAGGCTGGAGTCGTCCTCCATCCAGCGGGGCTCGGCGTTCACGAACGAGCCGTCGGGCTGCTGCACGCTGACGAGCTTCGCGATGAGGTTGTTGGCCCAGTTCACCGGTGTAGCGTCATCTCCGATCTCCAGAAGCGTGCTGCCCCACGCGCCCAACGCCCGGGCGTGGGTCATGTAGTAGTAGTACAGCCCCTGGTTCTTCACGGCCTCGGGCATGCCGGGGTTCTGGTCGAGGGTGTAGTTGTTCTGGATCCAGTCGAGCGCCCCGAGCACGCGCGGGTCGTCGCGGTCGAGATCGGCGTACAGGAAGCTCTTGAACCCGGCGTAGGTCACGCTGCCGTAGCCGCGCAGCCCCGAGACCGGCCGGCCCGTGCGGGCCTCGTCCACCAGGGTGGGGTTGGCGTAGCTCACGGGGATGTCGGGGTGTTCTTTGTTGATCGAGGTGGCGTAGATGATGCCGCCGTCTTCGACGATCGTGCCGGGCGGGAAGTAGGTATTCTCGGCGATACCCTGGCATCGCGCGATAAACGCGATGGCCCTGGCATAGGCGGGGTCTTCGGTGGAGACGCCCGAGTCGTGCAGGCCCTGGAGCATGATCTGGGTGTTGGACATGTCCGGTCGGCCGTTGCGGCCGTAGCCCGCGCCGCCGAAGTACGGGTGGTCGCGGGTGATCGTCGCGCCGTCGGGCGTGACGTCGCCGACGGACCACTGCAGGTCTTTGAGGAAGTCCTGGGCGCCGCGGATCGCGGCGGCGGCGGTGGGGTTGCCGTGGACGCGGGACAGGGCTGAGAGGCAGATCGCGGTGTTGTAGTTGGCGAGGATGCCGTTCTCGCCGTCGCGGATTGAGCCGTCGGGCTGCACGCGGTCGAGGATGTATCGCAGTGCCCTGGCGACCGCGGGGTCGTTCTCGTCGATGTGGGGTTGATCGAGCATGACCGCGACGACCAAGCCTGTGACCGCCGGGCCGGTCTGCGGGGTCCAGCTGCCGTCGGGATTCTGCGTCTGGCGCAGGAAGGTGATTCCGCGGTCGATCGCTTCGTCGGCCATCGCCCGGTGCTCGGCGTCGAGCGCCGCGGAAGGACCCGTCAAGCCCAGCGTAAACAAGCACATACTCAGCACGGCCCATCGGCCCGAACGCAAAGAAATCATGGGAGAACTCCGAATGGCGTTACGAATCGTTTCCGGTGAATCTTAGACACGCCAGCTACAGCAGGTGTTCCCACGGATCGTCGTCCGGCGAGACGCCGCGCGGGGGAGTTCCTGGCGTGCCGTAGGCCGCAGGTGCGGGGGTGCGTTGCGCCTGACGAAGCGACTTGATCGCCCAGAACAAGACGCCGCCCAGTGCCAGCGACGGCAGCAGCCCGAGTATGCCCGCCGCGCCCGCGGTCGGCACGCTAGGAAGGGACAGCACCACTTGGAGGATCACCAGCCCGAACGGGACCCAGCAGATGACCTGGGCCGTGACCGCCGCACCCCGCCGGCCGCCGCGGACGTAGAAACCCAGCACGATCAGCGCGACCGCCGGCAGGATCGTGAACACCGCTGTCGCTAGCGCCATGGCCGGCATGTACGGCTGGGCCTGGGCCAGCTGGTTCCAGTCTTCCGCGGACACGTCGCCGGCCTCGTCCATCTGCTTGAGTTCGCCGACGGGGATCACCGCGAGCATCGTGATGAGGCTCACACAACACACCGAAAAAATCAACAGCAACCCCGCGCTGGTCCACACCGCGACCGCGGCCCGGGAGTAGTGCGGAGCGGCGTAAGGATATGAATACGGATCGGTCATCCCAGCATGATAACCCGCGCCGTTAGGTCGGTAGGCGTAAGCCAAACGCGCAAAGCCCTCGGGCTCAATCCGAGGGCTTTGCGCAGGAGGAAATCGGTAAGGAAATTTCGCCGTTGCCGATCACACCGGCATCTGCTGCCACATCGTTTGTAGCATCGACTGTGCCTCGGCCCCGAACGCCAGCACCAGCGTCAACGCAAACGCGGTCCACGACAGCGACATCACGCCGCGCTTCTTGGCGTCCATCCGGCAGGCGAGCCAGGTCAGCACCGGACCGCCGACGAGCAATAGCAGCATCGGATAGAACGACGCGTGCGACGCCCAGACCCACAGGTACTCGATCAGCGGAAGCCGCGGCGGCGACCACGCCGAGGTCACTGCCAGCGTCAGCAGCATCACCGCCTGCAGCGTGATCACCGCGGCGGCGAAGGTCCACGACAGACGCGGCTTGCGGGCGGGTTTCTTCTTGGCGTCGGATTTGGGTTTACGGTTGAACATGGGAGCAAGTCAACGATCTGCCCACTGCCCGGTCCAGCCCGAGTGATACCACACACGGGCAATCCCGGGGTGAGGGGTTGGGTTTGGCACGGATGGTCAAAGGCTGCGGGGCCTGCGGCCTGGGCTGTAGTCGGTCCGAAATCTAGCCGATATCACCGTGAGGTCCGGTGCAGGAGATCCGGTCGTACCGGGAGCTTCCGATAATGACCCGCTCCAAACCCAACCCGACCTTGATCAGATCCTGGCACGCGGCCTTGGCGCGGCTCGCGGAACAGAACGGCCCCATCGAGGTCGTGCCGCGCACCGCGACCGGCGAAGAGCTGCCGCACGTCCGGGCCCGTGTGCTTGGGGTAAACGCGAAGGACGGCTCGCTGGTGATCGACAAGCCCGAGGGGCAGCCTCAGGCCAAGGCGCTGCGGCGTGGCGTGGCCGTGGAGTTGATCGCGTTCCTCGGTGCGGCGCGGCTACGCGGCGAATCAACCGTCGTCGATGTCGCGCGGTTCCGGCTCAACGCCGACAAGCAGGTGATGGCGGTCAAGCTCGGCCCGGTGATCAACATCGCCTCGGCCCAGCGCCGCTCGTGTTTCCGGTTGGACACCGCGGCCCTCAATACCAGCCCGGTCCGACTCACCCACGAGGCGTGGCCGAATGATCAAGAGCCGCTGACCGGGCAACTCCTGGACATCAGCGACCGCGGGCTGGGCGTCAGCGTCGGGCTCGATCGCGAACTGGCCGAGGCGATGCGCGGGCAGGTCTATCGCGTGGCGGTAAAGCTGCCGGGCGAAGACTCGCCGTTAGAACTCGCCGGCCGGGTCGTGCGTGTCGTCGAGTCGGCTTATGCTACGGCCACGCTGGGTGTGCAATTCGAGTTCGAAACGCTCCCCGAGCAGCGGCAGGCCGAGAACGTCGTGCAGCGATTCTCCGCCGAGCAGCAGCGAAAGCAGTTACGGCGGCTGCGCGGCGCGGGCTAGCTGCGCCCGAAATGGAGGGTAAGTCGGATGAGCAGTAACACGGCAGACCACTGCGACCTCGCCATTGTCGGTGGGGGCATCGTCGGCCTCGCCACGGCCTACCGCGCCACGCAACGCCGGCCCGGTCTGCGCGTCGTGGTCCTCGAAAAAGAAAAAGACCTCGCGGCGCATCAGACCGGGCACAACTCCGGCGTCCTGCACAGCGGCATCTACTACAAGCCCGGCTCGCTCAAAGCGATCAACTGCCGGGCGGGCAAGAAGGCGATGGAGGCGTTCTGCACCGAACACGGCATCCCGTTCCGGCTCTGCGGCAAAGTGATCGTCGCGACCCACGAGAAGGAACTGCCGAAGATGAATGACATCTTTGCAAGGGGGCAAGCGAACGGCGTCGATTGCGAATTGATCTCGGCCGAGCGGTGCAAGGAAATCGAGCCGCACTGCCAAGCCATCGCGGCGATCCATGTGCCCGAGACCGGCATCGTGGATTACCGTCGGGTTTGCGAGAAACTCGGGTCGCTGCTGCGTGACGCGGGCCACGACGTGCGCACCGGCGCCCGCGTCACCAACGTCCGTCGTGTGGGCGACGAACACGTCGTGGAAACCGTGGCCGGCGAGTTCGCCGCGAAGCTCGTGGTGAATTGCGGCGGGCTGCAGTGTGACCGGGTGACAAAGATGACAGGCGCGGAGCCCGCGGCGAAGATTGTGCCGTTCCGCGGTGAGTACTTCGAGCTGCGGCCCGAGGCCGAGCACCTGTGCAAGACGCTGATCTACCCCGTGCCGGACCCGGCGTTCCCGTTCCTGGGCGTACACTTCACGAGCATGATCCGCGGCGGCGTCGAGTGCGGACCCAACGCGGTGTTGGCTTGGGGCCGCGAGTGCTACGGCAAGTTCCAGATGAACCTCCCCGATCTGCTGGAGTCGTTGACGTACCCCGGTTTCCTGAAGATGGCGGCCAAACACTGGAAAATGGGCGCCGGTGAGATGTGGCGGAGCTATTCCAAGCGGGCGTTCGTCCGGGCGTTGCAACGCCTCATGCCCGAGATCGAGGCGAAGCACTTGGTGGCGTGCCCGTCTGGCATCCGCGCCCAGGCCGTGACGCCCGACGGCGGGTTGGTGGACGACTTTTTGATCGATGAAACCGAGGGCGTCATCAACGTCAACAATGCCCCGTCCCCCGCGGCGACGGCGGCGCTGAACATCGGGGAATTGATCGCGGATCGGATCATAGAACGTTAACCACTCGTCGCTCTATGTGCGTGGCCTCAAACGCGAAGCGGGACTAGGGCGAGGGTTGAGAGACCCTTGATTCGCCGATCTCGGCCAGTTGTTCAATCAGCGCTTCGCCGCGATAGCGTTTTCCGTCGGGATCGACGGCGACGAAGTACCAGATTGTTCGTAACGTTTTCAGCTGGCGAGCACCGCTCCAATTCAGCCGGTCTACAAACACTTTGCCCGGTACGAGCTTGGCATCCGGGCAGCCGTACCATTCAGCGAAGTCTTCGGGTGTGAAGGGCTTGGCGGTGTACGTCGAAAAATGCCAGCCGTCTTCGTGCTCCACAAACGCGCCGAATTCCTCAAGGGTCAGGTCTTGATCGATGGATTCAACTTTGGTTTCATAAAGCCATGTATACGGAAAGCCGCTCCTGCCGCCTTCCATTGCCGGGGCCGGGTTGGGAGAGTGGGTGACCTTCAGGCCCACTGGCAACTCACGAATTTCGGTGAGGTCGCGGACCGCAGCTTCGCCGGTGGCTGATTCATGAGGCGCGTCCCGATCGCATGCCATAAAGAACAGGGCGGCAAGCAGAATAAGCAGCTTGGTAGATAGCGTTCGTGTCGGCATCGATCTAACCCCGTGCTGAAAATTTTGTTGCGTCTAACGTCAGATCGATCCGTTCCAGTTCGCCGGGCACAGCAGGACGGGCATGTCGGCCTGGCGAATGATGTTGGCCGGGACGTCGCCGGCGATGAGGCGCTTGAGTACGCCCTTGCCGGTGAGCCCCAGCACGATCATGGTGCAGTCGCGGGCCTTGGCGGTGTTGAGGATGGCTTTGGCGGTGTCGTCGGAGAATAGCATGACGCCCTCGGTGGTTACGCCGGCGGAACGTAGCTCGTCGACGATCAGCTTGAGCGTGTGCTCGCCTCGCTGAGTGGCGTCGGACTCGTGTTCGTCCTCGTCCTGCAGCGTCGTGACGTGCGCCACCAGAACCTCGGCCCCGAGGCGGTTGGCCAAGTCCGCGATCGGCCCAGCCAGCTTCTCACTGGCCCAGGGCGAGGACACGGCCACCAACATCTTGCTCGTACTCAAACCGCGGCTCCGGGGGTCTCGATGCCGCAAAATAGTACCGTCCGCGAGGGGGCGGGGTCAAAGGTGGGGGGGCGGATTCAGGGATTGGGCGAGCGGTGTGATTGCGAGTAAAACAAGGGAATGTGCTTGAATAAAGATGTGTTTGATGAGGCGTTTTTTCCGGCCAGATCCCCGCTTCCCGTCTTCGCCCCCATTGATTCCCCGCCCCACGCCTCCTAAGGTTGCCCATGACGACGCACCCACAGCCCGCCACCCTCGGGCAGCTCCGGGAAACCGACTACCGGACCCGCTCGGTGAAGCAGGAGCTGCGCGAAAACCTCATCCGCCGGCTCAAGGACGGCGGCGAGGTCTTCCCCGGCATCCGCGGCTACCAACACACCGTTCTGCCTCAGATTGTCCATGCCGTGTTCTCCCGCCACGACATGCTTTTCCTGGGGCTGCGTGGCCAAGCAAAGACCCGCATGATCCGTCTGCTGCCGATGCTGCTCGACGAGTGGTGTCCGGTGATCGCCGACCTCGAGTTGCCCGACGATCCGCTCGAACCGACGACCAATCTGGGCAAACGACGGATCAAGGAAGCGGGCGACGACACACCGATCCGTTGGCTGCACCGCACGGAACGATTCCACGAAAAGCTTGCGACGCCGGACGTGACCATCGCCGACCTGATCGGCGAGATCGACATCGTCAAGCACGCCGAGGGCCGATATCTCAGCGACGAATCAACCATGCATTTCGGCCTGATCCCGCGGACCAACCGCGGCATCTTCGCGGTCAACGAGCTGCCCGATCTCGCACCGCGCATCCAGGTCGGCTTGTTCAACGTGCTCGAAGAACGCGACATCCAGATCCGCGGCTACCCGATCCGGCTGTCGCTGGACGTTTGCCTGGTCTTCAGCGCCAACCCCGAGGACTACACCAACCGCGGGCGGATCGTCACCCCGCTCAAAGACCGCATCGGCACGGTGATCCGCACGCACTACCCGAAGACGATCGACGAATCGATGCAGATCACCGAAGAGAACGCATGGGTCGCGCGGAATGGGGCCTCGGGGTTTTCGGGGGCCGAGAGCGAGATGCCTCGGGTCGTGATCCCGCCGTTCATGCACCGCGTGATCGAGGAGGCCGTGGCTCAGGCACGGACATCCACGCATATCAACCAAGCTTCGGGTGTCAGCGTCCGCACGTCGATCTCGTGTATCGAAAACCTCGTTAGTTCGGCCGAGCGTCGCGGGCTGATGACCGGCGAAGACCGCGTGGCGGTGCGGGTGTCCGACTTGGTCCATGTGCTCGCCTCGACCCGCGGCAAGATCGAGTTGCTGATGGCCGACGACGGCGACGACACCGAGGACAAGCTCGTGGCGTCGCTCATCGGTGAAGCGGTGAGAGTGGTTTTCGACGGCCTGGCTGACGTCGATGAGTTTGAAGCCATCGCCGACCAATTCGATCAGGGCCTGCGCCTGACCGTTGGCGACGACGTCGCAGCGGACGCGGTGGTGGCCTCCATGAAGCACGTCGACGGCCTGTTCGACGCGGCCCGGGACATGGCTGAGCGGCTGGAAATCGATCCCGACGACCCGCAGATGCTCGCCGCGGCCGGTGAGTTCGTGCTCGAGGCGTTGTATGTCCATAATCGGCTGTCTAAGGATGCGGTAAGCAACGGTAACCGCTATAGCCGGTAAATCCATTCCCGTGAACCTGGTAGGGCTTGATCCCGTACGATAACGAAAGTTGTATCCCTCACCGAAAGACACGGCATGACACGTAATATCGTCTCGAATCTTGCCGCCGGGCTTGCCTGCGGCGTCCTGGCCGTTTCGGCCTGCGCCCTGCCCGACGGCTGGACTGACAACTTCGAGCAGGCCAAGACATCGGCTGCGGATTCAGGCAAAGACCTATTGCTGGATTTCACCGGC
>JBCCCG010000018.1:0-89895 GCA_039033595.1 Planctomycetota bacterium
CCAGCCAGCCTTAGCGGTTAATAACCCTGAATTACTGCCCGAGCAGGTGACTCCTGTAGTAGACTTAGCCAACTTATTGCCTGAGGCCAGGCGAAGTTCTCGAGAAACTGACTGGGCAGCTCGAGGGTACCGTCTACATAGATAGGCACAAGCTTGGGGCGGTCAACACCTGCAGGACTTCGCCGGTACGGCCCTTGTCCTTGCCGGTCTGCACGATCACGTTGTCGCCTTTGCGGATGTGTCTTGGCATAGCTGTTCTTTCGTAAGAACCGTTTACGGCTTACACGACCTCCGTCGCGAGGGAAACGATCTTCATGTAGTTTTGTTCACGCAGCTCACGGGCGACGGCGCCGAAGATACGGGTGCCGCGGGGGTTGCCCTCGTCGTCGATGAGGACGATGGCGTTCTTGTCGAAGCGGACGTAGCTGCCGTCCTGGCGGCGGACGGGGTAGTTGGTCCGCACGACGACGCCCTTGACGATCGTGCCGGTCTTCATGTCGCTGCCGGGCAGGGACTTCTTGACCGAGCAGACGACCTTGTCGCCGACGCTGGCCGTGGGCCGGCTCGATTTGTTGCGCGCCGTGGCGGTGCCGAGCACGCGGATCACGTAGGCGATCTTCGCGCCGGAGTTGTCGGCCACATCGACTCTGGATTCAACTTGGATCATGGCGGTTTCTCGCGCGTCGATCAGCGATCAACGGCTAAACGGGGGCGTTCTTACTCGGCCGACTCTTCGGCGGGGGTTTCCAGTTCCGGGGCGGGCACGTGGGTGACCGGGGGCAGGGCCGACTCTTCGACCTTCACGAGGCGCCAGCTCTTGGTCTTCGAGAGCGGGCGGCAGCGGGCGATGCGGACGCGGTCGCCTTCTTTGCAGTCGTTGTTCTCGTCGTGGACCTGGAACGTCTGGGTCCGCTTGACGAACTTGCCGTACTTGGGGTGCTGGACCTTGTAGGCCACAGCGACGGTGCGGGTCTTGTCGCGTTTGTCGCTGGTGACGACGCCGACTTTGGTGCCCAGCAGCGGGCGGTCTTGGGTGGCTTGAGTAGTCATGGCTTAGTTCGACTCCTGCGAGGCGGCTCCGGGGGCGGCGGCCAGTTCACGGCCGCGTTTTTCGGTCAGCACGCGGGCGATGTCTTTACGGATGTGGCCGAGCTGACGGGGGTTCTCGATTTTCTCGGTGACCGATTGGCTGCGGAGCTCGAAGAGCTGTTTGCGCAGCTGGCCGGCGGCTTCGACCAGCTCGGCGTCGCTCATCTTGTGGACTTCGTTGGCTTTCATAGCGGGTTCCAAGACCGCGGAGGCGTCCGCGGCTTTACAGGGGGTTGCTTGCTTACATGTGGTGGCGGCGTTCGACGAAACGACACTTAAACGGCAGCTTATGGGCGACGCGAACGAACGCCTTCTTGGCGATGTCGCGGGGCACGCCGGCGAGCTCATAGACCACGGTACCGGGCTTGACCCGGGCGACCCAGTACTCTGGCTCGGCCTTGCCTTTACCCATGCGCTGCTCGAGCGGCTTCTTGGAGATCGGCTTGTCCGGAAACACTCGGACGAACAGCTTGCCCTCACGGGCGACGTACTGACGCGCGGCGATACGGCCGGCCTCGATCTGGCGGGCCGTCATCCAGCCGCCTTCGGTGAGCTGTAAGGCGTAGTCGCCGAACGACACCTTGTTGCCGCGCGAGGCGTTGCCTTTGAGCGTGCCGCGCTGCTGCTTGCGGAATTTGACGCGTTTGGGGAGTAGGGGCATGGCGATTCTCGGTGAAGGCCGCGGACGGTATCCGCGGCTTTAAAAACAATTCCGGGGGTTAACGGCGGCCTCGGGCACGGGGGCGGGCACCGGCGGCTTTGGACTCGATCTCACCCTCGGCGACTTCGTGGTACATACCCTTGTAGATCCAGACCTTGACACCGATGATGCCGTAGGTCGTGAGCGACTCGGCGAAGCCGTAGTCGACTTCGGCCTGAAGCGTCTGCAACGGGATCGAGCCCATCGAGATCACCTCGCTGCGGCTCATCTCGTGACCGCCCAGGCGGCCCGAGAGCATGATCTTGCAGCCCTTGGCGCCGGCGGTCATCGCGGCTTCGGCCTTCATCTTCATCACCCGGCGGAAGCTGGCCCGCTTGGCGAGCTGTTCGGCGATGGACTCGGCGACGAGCTTCGACTCGGCGTCGGGGTTGCTGACTTCGATGCAGTTGATCGACACGTTGCGGCCGGTCAGGTGCTGGAGTTCGCCGGTGAGGCGGTCGATCTCGGCGCCCTTGGGGCCGATGACCAGGCCGGGACGGGCGGTCTTAATAATGATCTTCAGCTCTTCGCGGGTGCGCTCGATGTGGATGTCGCTCACAGCCGCGAACGGGGGCTTGCGGTTGAGCTGCTTGTCGAGGTATTCGCGGATCTTGACGTCTTCAATCAACAGCTCGCCGTAGAAGGCCTTGGTCGGCGCGTACCAGCGGCTGCGGTGGGCCTCGGTGATGCCGACTCGGAAGCCGAAGGGGTGTACTTTTTGTCCCATGGTGAGATCTTTCGTTTCGGGAAGGCCGCCGATGCCATCGGCGGCTTTGTAAATCGTTGGTTCAGGCTTCGTCGACGCTCACGGTGATGTGGCTGGTGCGTTTGAGGATCGGGTGGGCGCGGCCGCGGTCTTTGGGTTGGAAACGCTTGATGGTCGGGCCCGCGTCGACCTTGGCTTCGCTGACCCGGAGGTTGCGGACGTTGGCCTCGGCCTGGTCGGCGTTGTTGTACGCGGCGATCAGGGCGTTCTTGACCAGCACGGCGGCGCGGAGCTTGGAGAGCTCGAGCAGGGTCAGGGCCTCGGCGTAGCTCTTGCCGCGGATGAGGTCGACGACGAGCCGAGCTTTCTGCGGGCTGATCCGGGCGGTGCGGTGGACGTTGGTGTAAGGCATGACGGTTTACCTGGGAAGCGTCGATCCGCGATCGACGGCTGAACGTTGCGGGGTTAGCGGCCGGCGGCGGCGCGTTGGGCCTTGGTGCCGGTGGTGTGGCTGCGGAACATGCGGGTCAGGCTGAATTCGCCGAGTTTGTGGCCGACCATGTCTTCGGTGACGAAAACGTTGAGGTGGGCCTTGCCGTTATGGACCAGGAAGGTGTGGCCGACGAACTCGGGCACGATGGTGCAGTTGCGTGCCCAGGTCTTGATCGGTTCCTTGCGGTCCATCTGGTTCAGCTTCTCGACCTTGCGGTAGAGCTTGAAATCGACGTAGGGACCTTTTTTCAGACTGCGTGCCATGGATGGTTTCCGTGGGGAACGCGGATCTTTGATCCGCGGCTAAACGTTGGGAAAATCACTTGAGTTTCAGCTGGCCGTAGCGTTTGCTGACGCGGCGGCGGATGATGCGTTTGTTCGAGGCCTTGCCGCGCTGGCGGGTGCGGCCGCCCTTGGCGAGGGTGCCCGAGCGCTGGGCCGGAGGACGGTTACCCGACGACTTGTTGTCGCCGCCGCCCATGGGGTGTTCGTGGTGGTTCTTGGCCATGCCGCGGGTGTGGGGACGCTTGCCGAGGTGGCGGGACTTGCCGGCCTTGCCGAGGCTGGTCTTGTTGTGATCGGTGTTGCCGACCTGGCCGAGGGTAGCCCGGCAATCGACGGATACCTGACGGATCTCGCCGGAGGGGAACACGAGCGTGGCCCACTTGCCTTCACGGTTAGTCAGGCGGGCGTAGGTCCCGGCCGAGCGACACATCTGAGCACCCTTGCCGGGGACCATCTCGACGCAGTGGACGTTGAGGCCGGTGGGGATGTTCCGCAGGGGCATGGAGTTGCCGACCGTGGGCTCGATCTTTTCGGCCGAGGAGACGATCTTCATGCCGTCGGTCAGGCCGATCGGGGCAATGATGTACCGCTTCTCGCCGTCTTCGTACTCCAGCAGGGCGATGTTGGACGAGCGGTTGGGGTCGTACTCGATGCCGATGACGGTCGCAACCACGTCGTCCTTCTTGCGGGCAAAGTCGATGCGACGGTAGCGCTGCTTGTTGCCGCCGCCGCGGGACTGGACGGTGATCTTGCCCTGGTTGTTGCGGCCGCCGAACTTGTTCTTCTTGGAGAGCAAGGTCTTTTCGGGCTTGGTCTTGGTGACCTCGGAGTAGAGGTTGACCGAAGCGTCGCGCCGGCTGGGCGTGGTTGGTTTGTAGTTGCGGATGGCCATAGTGGCGTTTCCCAAATCGGTGATGCGCTACGCCGGGGTGCGGCGGGAGGAAGCCGGAGCTCCCGGGATCAGAACAGTTCGATGCGGTCCTCTTCGTGCAGCTGCACGGTGGCCTTTTTCCAGTCCGAGCTCTTGGCGGGGCCGAAGCGGGTGCGGAAGTATTTGCCCTTGCGGACCTGGGTGGCGACGCTCTCGACACGGACGCCGTAGAGTTTTTCGATCGCGGCCTTGATCTGCGGCTTCTTGGCCCGCTTGTCGACCTCGAACGAGTAGCGGTTACGCTCGCCGGATTCCCAGGTGGTCTTCTCGGTGATAAGCGGCTTTTTGATGATGTTGGTGGCTTCGATGTACGCCATGATTACGCGGCCTCCCCAGCGGGCTCGTGGGACTTGACGCCCTGGGTCACCTTGGTGACGTAGGCCTCAAACGCGTCCTTGTGAGCGACGAGGTAACGGTTGTTGAGCAGGTCGAACGCGTTGAGGCGGTCGATCTGCGTGGTGCTGACGGTGTCGAGGTTTTGGGCCGACTTGGCTTCGGGAGAGGTGACGTCGGCGAGGGCGACCAGGCAGGAGCGGTCGACTTGGAGGGAGTTGAGCAGCGAGGCGAATTGCTTGGTGCTGGGCTTGTCGAACTTGCCCGCGTCTTCGATCAGCTTGATCTCGCCGTCGACGGCCTTGGCGAGGATCGCATTGCGGTTGGCCAGGCGACGCATCTTGGTCGGCATGTCCTGCCGCCAGGAGTGGCCGACCTTGGCGTGGGCGTTGCCGCCGCCGCGGAGGATGTTGGCCTTCTTGTCGCCGCGGCGGGCGTTGCCGGTGCCCTTCTGCTTGTAGAGCTTGCGGCCCGAGCCGCGGACCATGCCGCGCGACTTGGTGGTCGCGTTGACCGACCGGCGGTTGGCGTGGTAGCGGACGAACGCCTGCTTGAGCAGGCCGTGACGCACCTCGCCGCCGAGCAGACGCTCGTCGATGGTGTACGTGCCGGTCTGGTCGCCCGACGTGTTATAGATGGGGATTTCGATCATTTTCGTTACCTACGGGTTGCTTGCTTGCAACTGCGTTGAATCCGCCCCCCGAAGGTGTCGATCCGCCGCAAGCCAGCGGCAAATTCGAGGTCTCGGAGGACTCGGCGAGGCCCAGTTGTCGTGGCGAGGCAGTTTCCCGTTCCGCGGGGCCTGTCGAGATCGTTCCCGACGACTTCCGCGGGGGGACTTACCCCGCCGCAGCGAGCTTGGCCTTACCCTTGTAAAGCCGCTTGGCCTCCCGAATGAAGATCAATCCCTGCTTGGGTCCGGGCACCGGGCCCTTAATCAGCAGGAGGTTCTTTTCTTTGTCGATGCCAACCACCTTGAGCGACCGGACAGTTACTTTCTCGTCGCCCATGTGGCCGGCCATGCGGATGCCCTTCTTGGGCTTGCCGGTGCCGAGGTTCGACGAACGGCCGCCGACCGAACCGGGCGAGCGGTGCTTACGCTCGACGCCGTGGCTGGCCTCCTGGCCCTTGAAGCCGTGACGCTTCATCGCGCCCTGGAAGCCCTTGCCCTTGCTGGTGCCGGTCACGTCAACGAAGACGACAGACTCGAATTCGTCAACCTTGACTTCATGGCCGGCCTCAATGCCCTCGGTTTCGCCTTCGCCCATCCGGATTTCACGGTGAAAGCGCTTGGGCGCAAGGCCCGCCTTGGCGTCGTGGCCGATCATCTGGAACGTCGAGTTGCGGGCCTTGAGGTCGCCGAAGGCGAGTTGCAGGGCCTCGTAGCCGTCGGTCTCAACGGTCTTAACCTGGCTGACGAAGCAGGGACCGGCTTCGACGACGGTGACCGGCACGTTGTTGCCGTCGTCGTCGAAGAGGCGGGTCATTCCGATTTTACGGCCGAGGATGGCTTTCGGCATGGTTGATTCTCCGGGGATGACTTTGCGTCGGGTCTTGCTTGTTCAAGCAGCGGACCGTGTCCCTGTTTGAGTCTGATTTTGGGAGGCCGCGGATATCGTCCACGGCGATGTACTGGTATTAAGCCTTGATCTTGACGAACACGCCGGCGGGCACAACGAGACGGTTGAGCGCTTCTACGGTGCGGGCGTTGGGTTCTTTGATGTCAATGATCCGCTTGTGGGTGCGGATCTCGAACTGCTCGCGCGACTTCTTATCGATGTGCGGCGAGCGGAGCACGGTGTACCGTTCGATGCGGGTGGGCAGCGGCACGGGGCCGGCGACCTTCGCGTTGGTCCGCTTGGCGTGGTCCACGATCTCCTTCGCCGAAGCGTCGAGGGCCTGGTGGTCGTAGGCTTCCATTCGGATTCGGATCTTGCCAGCGGTCATGCGTCTGCGGCCCTGAACGGGAAATCGGTACGAAACCCTTCGCGGTCACGGCCGCGGAGGCGAGCCGCACAGTGTAACGGGGTCCGACCCCCTGTCAAACCGACGACACACAAAAAAATCACAAACTTTCGTACATCGCTCCCGGAACCCCGATGGGCCAAACGGTCTGCGGCTTCAGGGCGAGCCGCAGACCGTCTCCAACACGTGGTCGGCCACGAAGATCGGCACCTCGTGGGCCACGCCCAATGCGATCGCGTCCGACGGCCGAGAGTCAACATCCCGCACGTCATCGGGATCGTTTTTCGAGCGCAAGTGCAGACGAGCGAAGAACGTGTGATCTGACAGATCGCTGATAATGACTTCTTCAAGCTTGAAATCGAGTGTGTCGATGACTTCGGCCAGCAGTTCGTGGGTCTGCGGCCGGGGGGGGACCTGCCCCATGAGCCGGCGCTCGATCGCGGCGGCCTCGTGGAACCCGATGACGATCGGGAACTTACGCGGCTCGCCGGGCGTGGCCGGGTCGACCTCGCGCAATTCCAAATAATGCGTGTCTTGGGTTTCGCTGATCAGGATGCGGGCGAGTTCCATCTGGACCGGCATACAACTGTCCTTCCCGGCCCCCCGCCCCGAGACCGACTCATCCCGCGGCGGACGCGGGGCCCACAAGTGCATGATAACTCCCGTCTCGGTAATCCGAGGTGCCGGGCCGAGGATCGGCAGATTTGGCCCGTGGGAGCAGTAGGTCTTCTTTAAGAATCGCCGACCCCGACACATGTTGGACCAGCCACGCCGCCTGGGCCTGATTCTCCGCCGCGTCGATCGAGCAGGTGCAGTACAGGACACGCCCGGCGTCGGCGAGGTGATCGAGGGCTCGGGCCATGATCTGGCGTTGCAGGTCGATCAGCGCTTCCAGGTTGGCCTTGGTCGCCCGGTAGCGGGCTCCGGGCCGGCGGGCAAGGACGCCGGTGTTCGAGCACGGCACGTCGAGCACAACCAAGTCGAACACCCGACCGGGCTCCGGCTCGGCGACCGTGACCCCTTCGATATTCTCCAGGTCGGCCCGGCGATTGTCGTCGGGATCGTGGGCGGTGATGTCCGCCTGCGGGAAGGCCTGTTGCAGTTGACGCGTCTTCGTTCCCCGGCCGGCGCAGAGGTCGAGGATGGTTCGCGGGGGTGGCGACAGATCCGCCACCGCGGCGACCGACGCGAGCGACGCGGGGTCTTGCACCCGGCGGGCCGGGTCGGCGTCGAGCCACTCGACGAGGGCTTCCCGCGTGCCGGTCCACGGCGTAGCCGTTTCGCTCTCCACCACGAACGTCGGCGGTCGGCCGAGGCTCTGGAGGGCGAGCGCCGTCGCCCGCTCCCGACCGAACGCCTTGAACCAGCGCTGCAGCAGCGGCATCGGCAGGCTCGTCGCCACCACCAGATGCGCCAGCAAGTTGTCGGGCTTGGGCATCACCGCCCCGCGGAAGACCACCGACCCCACCGCCCCGCCGTCGCCCACCGTCGGCACGCGGTCCGCCGCCGGCGACCACGGCTCATCCGTGCGCTCGGCCACCAACTCCGCGATCTTCCGCAACACCGCGTTGACCATACCCGCGGTCCGCCCGGCGCCGAGCTTCTTGGTCAGCCCGACGGATTCATCGATCACCGCGTACGCCGGGAGGCGGTCCATGAAAACCAGCTGCGCAGCCCCACTCACCAAGACCGCCCGCGTCTCGGACGCGAGCTTGCGCGGTGGTTGTTTGAGGAAACGCGTCAGCAGGTGCTCGAGCGTGAGCCAACGCTGCAGCGTGGTGCGGTGGATCGCCGTGGCCAACCCCGCGTCCGGCCCGCTGAGGCCGTCGAGGTCCGGCTCGACCAGCGGCACCTCCGGGAACCGATCGGCCACGGGGATCAGGGCCAAGGCGGCAGCAAGACGGGCAGAACGCGACATGCCGAGTAGCGTAGCGTCAAAACGATGGGATGAACCGCCATGCCCAGTCGGCCACTAAGATCACCACGACCACGACGCTATGAATCAATAAACCCCGATGGCCACCGCCCACGATGTTTCGTTGGATGGGCGCGGCTCGAGCCGCTGCGTCGCACAAAACGACATCGGTCAGAAAAGAAACCCCAGAGCTTCACCCTCAGTCCCCGGTTGTCGCCGCGTTCTGGGTCGCGGGGTCGAGCGCCTTACGCACCTCTTCGAGGAACTGATCGACCTGGAACGGCTTGAACAACACCGTCGAAAGGCCGTCCTGCGAGGCGCGGACGATCGAGTGGTGAGGGTCGTAGCCGAAGCCGGTCATCAGGACGACGGGCATACCTTCGCGGGCACGCTGGGCCGCGGCGTAGATCTCGTAGCCGTTGCGGTACGGCATCTTGATGTCGGAGATGACCAGATCGAACCGGTCCTGGTCGAGCAGCGAGCAGGCCTCGTAGCCGTCTTTGGCGGTCGTGCAGTGACAGCCGAACCGGCCGAGCACGTCGCGGACGCTCTTGCGGATGTTGGGTTCGTCGTCGGCGATGAGCACCCGCTTGCCGCTGAGCAGCGGGTCGGATTGTTTTTCTTCGACCTTGTCGCAGCCGATGACGGCGTTGGGGCCGGCCTTGACGTTCTTGATCGAGTCGCGGATCGACTCGACGCTGGCGACGATGCGGTGCAGCTTGCCACGCATGTTGTCGTCGCCGATGTAGTCTTCCATCAGGGTTTGCGACTCGGTGATGATGTCGTCGAGCGGGGCGTTGATCTCGTGGATCACGCTGTCGGTGATGCTGGTCGAGGTGGTGAAGCGTTCGACGACGAGCAGGTCGAGAATATTGAGGGCCAGGGCAACGTAGCGGCCGAAGATCTCGGCGAACTGGCGGTCGTCTTCGTTGAACGCGCCGATCTGCTCGGACTCGATGTTGTAGACGCCGATGACCTCGTCGTAGAGCATCAGCGGTACGGTCATCGAGCTCTTGGAGTGCTGCAAGCCGATGACGTAGCGCTGGTCTTTTTCGGTGTCGTGGCAGATATACGACCGGCCGGTTGCGCCGACGTAGCCGGAGATGCCGTTGCCTTCGGGCTGGGCGTAGAGGTCGATCTCGAGCGCTTCGGGCGGCAGGCCCTCGGCGATCACGACTTCGAGCTTGTTGGTCCGCTTGTCGAGCAGGCGGATCGCGAAGTGATCGAAATGCATCAGGTCTTTGGAGTACTTGATGATCTTTTCTTGCAGCAGCGTCAGCCGCTCGGCGGGGGTCTTGTTCGCCACGGCCTCGCCCTGGATGCGTGCCAACTCGCGGCCCGACGCATCGATCGCATCGATCTTCGTCTGCAAGCGCTTGCCGCTCGAGGCGTCCCACACCACCGCGACGACCTGCACGACGTGCCCCGCCTCGTCGATGACGGGCGAGCAGATCATCTCAAAGTAGTTTTCCTTTTCCTGGAACGTGAACTTCTTGCTGCGCCGCTGCGACGTCTCGCCGCCGACGCCGACCTGCGATTTAAAGATCGACAGCGCCTGCCGGCAGATACGCTTGGTGTGCTCTGCGGTCTCGGTGTTGAACGCCCGCATGCGCTTGTTGGACCAGCTGATCTTCCCGTCGGCGTCGACGATGCACACGCCTTCACCGATGGTGTTAAGCACGAGGCTCGACTTGTCACCGACCAACGCCCGCTCGAGCGGCAAGAAGTCGCCGACACCCGCGAAGACCGCGTGGAAGTCTTCGCTACGGAGCACCGCCATCGCGTCGTCCATCGAATCGACGACCACGACGTCGTACCTCTGGCCAAGCAATTCCGCGGCGGACTGCGGCGGCGAGGCTTCGTTGCCAAAAACCAAGATGCGTTGAAGTGGTTCACTCATTGGCCGTGGCTCACTTGGAGTTCACCCACCGATCCACATTACGATCCATCGGACATCCGTTCCCAGCGTATCAGGATTTTCCCAAAGACTAACTTTTAGTCTAGGTAGGTGATCGCCCCGTAAGGATTATCGGCCGGCAAAAGATTTAATTCCCGCCACCTTCCGACAGGCGTTTCATAGTTGTTTCATCCACGGTGGTAAACGGGGCAATTAGCGCCTAATAGCGCCGGGTGAGCACGGCGTCCGCCATCTCGAGCAATAACTGCAGCGCCGCGGACTCGGGAAGCCGTGTCTGGATCGCTTGCTTCGCATCGCCGACCAGCCGCTCGGCCCACTGCCGGGTGTAGTCCAGGCTCTCGCCCTCGGCCAGGCGGACACGAAGCCGCGCGACCGCCGCGTCGTCGGCCCCGTGTTGCAACTCGGCCATCAGCGTCTTGCGGTCGATCTCGCCGAGGCCCGCGAGGTGATGGATCAGCGGCAGCGTAAGCTTGCCCTTGGCCAGGTCACGGCCCAGCGTCTTGCCGACCTCGGCCGGGTCGCCGGTGAGATCGAGCACATCGTCGACGATCTGGAACGCCACGCCGAGCTTCTCGCCGTAGTCGAACAGACACGCCGCGCTGGGTTCGGCCCCGCCGTCGGCCGCGCCGCTCGCGAGCACCGCGGGCATCCGGCAGCACACGCCACACAGGCTCGCGGTCTTCCGCCGGATGATCTCGAAATAGGTCCGCTCGGATAACGCCCAATCGTCGCGGTGGTGCAGCTGCAACAGCTCGCCCTCACAGACGGTGTTGGTCGCGGCGGCGATGGCGCGCGACGCGGCGGGCAGCGGGATGGCGCTGCACAGGTGGTAGGCGTGGCTGATGAGGTAGTCGCCCAGCATGACCGCGGCCTCGTTGCCGCGCAGGTGGTTGATCGTCGCACCGCGGCGGCGCATCTCGGCCTCGTCGAGGATGTCGTCGTGCACGAGTGTGGCCATGTGCACCATCTCGGCCACGGTGGCAACCACGGCGGTCCATTCCTGGAACTCTTCGTCGTCGGCCCGCTCGGGGTAGGCCGCCATCGCCGAGGCGAGCACGAGCGTGGGCCGGAGCATCTTGCCGCGGTAGCGCTCGACGTGCTCGGCGAGCTGGTTGACCGTCGGCAGGTCGCTGAGCAGTTCGGCGCCGAAGCGCGACTCGACGTCCGCTAGCCGGCGGGCGAGCGTCGCGTGGGTTTCGCCGTCCTGTTTCGAGAGCATCAGCATCTTGTCTTACCTTAGCCGCTGCGGAGCATTGCGGCTGGGGGCGTCGGATCGCGGGTCTTTCCCCACGCCGGGGTTCAAGTCGAGCCGGCGTCGGTTCGATGATTCTTGATGCAGCCTCGCGCCGCCGACGTCGGATACGTTATCGGGTCTGCGTAGCGCACGCCCGGCCGCGCGGCCGGTTGACAGGATATGCATCGGTTTTTAGTGTCACGCGCGAAAGATCGCGGTAAACTTCAGAAAGTCACACGGCCCGTTCGGCCGCGCATTCGCTCCCCCGGTGCTTCGCAGCCGCTTCGATCACCCGGACCCACACGGAACCCCGGTCCCCGGAACCCCCCTGGTGGAACTCAGCCAAGCCAACCTGGACTCGACCGTCGGCCGGCTGGTCGTCGAAAAAGGCCTCGCGTCCAAACAGGATGTCGACCGCCTGATCGACAGCCTCAAGCAGGGTTCGTCGATGTCCGGCGGCGACGAGAAGCAGAAGAGCCTCGCCCACCTGCTGGTTGCCGAAGGCATCGTCACCCAGAAGCAGATCGAGCGCCTCAAGCCCGAACTCGAAGAGCGCAAGGCCGGCGCCCAGATCCCCGGCTACCAAATCATCAAGCAGCTCGGCGCCGGGGCGATGGCCCGGGTGTACCTCGCCAAGCAGATCTCGCTGGACCGGATGGTCGCGATCAAGGTGCTGCCGCAGAAGTTCACCAACAACGCCGACTTCGTCGCTCGGTTCTACGCCGAAGGCAAGGCCGCGGCCAAGCTCAACCACCCCAATATCGTGCAGGCGATCGACGTGGGGCACTCCGGCGAGTTCCACTACTTTGTCATGGAGTTCGTTGACGGCCGCACCGTCTTCGAAGACATCACCGAGAAGGGGCCGTACTCCGAAGAAGACGCGGTTCGTATCGGCATCGAAACGGCCCGTGCGCTCGACCACTCGCACAAGCAGGGCTTCATCCACCGCGACGTGAAGCCCAAGAACATCATGATCGCCGACAGCGACGACCGCGCGAAGCTGGCGGACATGGGCTTGGCCCGCGCCGTCTCGGACCGTGAGGCCGCCGAGGCCGAGGCGGGCAAAGCCTACGGCACGCCGTACTACATCAGCCCCGAACAGATCCGCGGCGAGATCGACGTGGACGCCCGCGCCGACATCTACTCGCTGGGCGCAACGCTCTACCACATGGTCACCGGTCAGGTACCCTTCGACGGCGCGAACCCGTCAACGGTGATGCACAAGCACCTCAAAAACGACCTGATCCCGCCGGACCACCTCAACAAAGACCTGTCCAGCGGCATCTCGGAAGTCATCGAGGTCTGCATGGCCAAGGAGCGGAATAAGCGGTACAGCTCGGCGGCCGACCTGCTCGAAGATCTGCAATCTATCCAGCGCGGCGAAGCGCCGATGCAGGCCCGCAAGGTGTTCGACGTCGGCGCTTTGGCGGGCCTCGACGACCGCGCCCGATCAGGCGACCTCGCCGAGGTGGC
This sequence comes from Planctomycetota bacterium, assembly GCA_039033595.1. Taxonomy (GTDB): domain Bacteria; phylum Planctomycetota; class Phycisphaerae; order Phycisphaerales; family Phycisphaeraceae; genus Algisphaera. The sequence continues at coordinate 13,042 of JBCCCG010000018.1, forward strand.
GGTGGAAGAATCGCTGACCGGCCAACCGGTATTCTGGCTCGCCTTGACGGGCTGGATCGCGGCGTTGGCGATGCTGGTCGCGCTGCTCGTAGCAAATTCCAGCCTCTGAATCCATCACAATACTTGCCCCGGCGCCCGACGGTTTGGACCGCCGGATAGGTTTTTGTTTTATCGGCGTACGGATGCCGCGTTTGTCCCCCCGCGTTATCTTTCAAGACCGCCGAACAACGGCCCGAAGGAATAATCGGGGTTCTCGGTCGATTGAAACCGTGATGGACGCTCCGACGCCAAAACCCGCCTCCGAACCCAAAAGCTACGCCCGGCGTGCGGCGCGTTGGGCGGGGGTCATCGTCTTCGCGTTGGCCGCGGCGTTGTGGATCGACTTCGCCCGACAGGCAGTGGCGACCGACCGGGTGCAGTGGCGGGACATGGCGGCTGGCGCCTCCGCCCCGACCCCCGGGAGCCTCGCGTCCGCATCGGCCTCGTCGACGGCAGGCCAGGTGGCAGGCGACGCACGCCCCCGTTTGATTTACTTCACCGCGGATTGGTGTGGGCCCTGCCGCCTGTTGAAGGCGGAGGTTTTTTCCAAGACCGAAGTCGCCGACGCGATCCACGGCCGTTTTGACCCGTACATCGTCGATCAAACCAACCCCACCCTCGAAGAGCTCCGCCTCGCACAGTCCTACAACGTGATCTCCGTCCCGACACTCTTGATTGTCGACGCCCGGGGCACTCCGCTCAGCCGACTCGAGCGGGTCGTCGATGCCCCGGCCTTTCTCGCATGGCTCGACGACGGCCACGAACGCTGGGAAGAAACCGCATCGCCCGCCCCCCCCGGCTCTCCGGACGCGGCCGATCCCCCGGGTTTCACCACCGCCTCGTCATTAACGTTAAATCCACCGACGCCGTGACTTGATCTCACGGCGGTTCGGTTACACTCGCCTTGCCGCCGTATCCTCCGGACCCCACCTCAGAAGAAGAAGGAATTCCTCATGACCACCGGCCTCCGCTCGCTCATCGACTCCGGCACCCGCGTCTGGCTCGACTCGGTCGACCCCGAAGAAGTCATCAAGAACAAGGCCGCCGGCGTCACCGGCTGCACGTCGAACCCCATCATCATCGCCGATATCGTCAACTCCGGGCGCTTCGACGACAAGATCAACGAGTTCATCGAGCAGGGCCTGGACGACGAGGCCCTGACCTGGGCCATGACCGACCACCTCGTGGTCGAGGCCCAGAAGGAGTTCGGCGGCGTCTGGGAGTCGTCCGAAGGCAACGACGGCTGGATCAGCTTCGAACTCGACCCGCTGCTCGAAGACACCGCCAACCCGCTGTCGGTTGCCGAGCGCTCAGCCAAGTACGTCGAGCTCGGCAAGAAGTGGAACGAGGGCCATCAAAACCGCATGATCAAGGTCCCCGCGACCGAAGCGGGGCTGGGCGCCCTCGAAGAACTCGCCGCGGCGGGCATCACGCTCAACGTCACCCTGATCTTCAGCGAGCGTCAGTACCTCGCGGCCCGCGACGCGGTGTGGCGGGGCCGGCAGCGTTACGGCAAGCTCGACGAGTTCAAGAGCGTGTACTCCATCTTCGTCTCCCGCGTCGACGTGTACACCGAAAAGCAGCTACCGGAGCTCAGCGACCAGCTGCAGGGCCAGGTCGGCATCATCAACGCCAAGCAGATCGGCCTGATGAACGCCGAGTTCTGGGCCGACAAGGGGCTCAAGCTCGACCAGGAGATGATCTTCGCCTCCACCGGCACCAAGAAGCCCGAACAGCCTAAGGACTACTACGTCGCCGCGCTCGCCGGCTCGGACATCCAGACCAACCCCCCCGCCACCAACGCCGCGCTCGACGAGATGGGCAAGTCCTACACGCCCCAGTCGCGTACGCTGCCCGACCAGGCGGTCCTCGACGAGTTGGCCCAGAAGGTCGACATCCAGCAGATGGAAGACACGCTGATGGCCGAGGGCACCGCGAAGTTCGCCGACCCGCACAAGCAACTCATCCAGGCGATCGCTGACAAGCGTAGCGCCCTGGCCGAGGCGTGAGCCGACGGCGGAAGACCACGGTGTTCTGATAATCCCCCGGAGCCCGCGTTCACGGAACGCGGGCTCCTTGCTTTCTGTGGCGTATCGCTTGACCCCGTGCGGGCCCTGCCGGATACTTGGCGTCCCGCCCCACCCGGAGTATCCGCGATATGAGCCTGAGCCGGTGCCTGTTGTTGTTGACCCTCACCGCCGCAACCGCGCTGCCGGGTTGCGTTTCGCGTAAGAAGACTTCCGACCCCACGCCCCCGGGAGCCGAGTACCGCACCGGCCTGGCCCTCGAGCCCGGCTACGCCCGGGACATGGGTTTCTCCAACCGCTGGGCCCGTTCGGTGGTGCTGGGCAAGGGCCAATCGGTCTACGCCGTGGTACCGCTGGGTGACCTGCTCGTGATCGTCGAACGGCCCGACAACGTCGTCACCGCGCTCAACATCTCCGACGGCAGCCTAGCCTGGAAGAAAGTCTTGGGCGAAACGCTCGAAGACCTCTACACACCCGTCGGCGACGCGGACAACATCTACGTGAACTCCGGCCGACGCCTCTTCACCCTCAGCCGCCGCGACGGCGAGATCGATAAGGTCGCCAACCTGGCCTACGCCGTCGAGAGCGGCCCCAAGCTCATCGACCAACTCGCGATCTTCGGCTCGGGGAACGGGCGGGTGTTCGCTCACCACGTCTTCGATGGCTATAAGAAATGGGTCTACGGGCTCAACAACTCAATCGAGACCAGCCCGCTCGCCGAGAACAACCAGCTCTTCGTTGCCGACACCGACGGCAACTACGCCATGCTCGCTTCGAGCTCCGGCGAGCTCCGCTGGCAGGGCCGCGCCTTCGGCCCCATCACCGCCAACCCCGTGCTCGACCGCGCGTTCGTCGTGCTCGCCAGCGAGGACCAGTCGCTCTACAGCTTCGTCGCCACCACCGGCCGCGAACGCTGGACCCGATTCCGCTCGGAAGTCCCGCTCACCGAGACGCCCTCGGTCATCGACGACACGATCTACCTGCCCGAGCCCGGCATCGGCCTCACCGCCATCGACGCCAACACCGGCCAAGCACGGTGGACCATCCCCGACATCCGCATCCCCCTCGTCCCCCACGACGGCGGCGTCCTGGTCCACGACAAAACCGCGTTGACCCTGATCGACCCCGCTACCGGGGAAACCCTTCAGACCGTGCCCACCCAAAAACTCGAGATGGTTGTCAAGGGACCGTCCGACAGCCTGATCATCGTCTCGCAAGAAGGCGAAGTGCTCCGCCTCGACCCGCAGTAACCCCGATGTCCCACCCCGTCCCCATCAAAACTGCGCTGCTCTCGGTTTCCGACAAGACCGACCTGATCCCCTTCGCCCGCCGGCTGGCGGAGTTGGGGGTCCGGCTGATCTCCACCGGCGGCACCAAGAAAGCCCTCGCCGACGCGGGGCTTGACGTCACCGGCATCGAAGAGATCACCGGGTTCCCCGAGATGATGGACGGGCGGGTCAAGACCCTGCACCCCAAGGTCCACGGCGGCCTGCTCGCCCTCCGCGACAGCCCCGACCACGCCGCGTCGCTGGCGCAGCACGACATCACGCCGATCGACCTGGTCGTGGTGAACCTGTATCCGTTTGAACGCACCGTCGCTGACCCCGATGTCTCGACCGAAGACGCGATCGAGCAGATCGACATCGGCGGCCCGTCGATGGTGCGCTCGGCCGCGAAGAACCACCGCTACGTCACGATCGTGACCGACCCCAAGCAGTACGACCGCGTATCAAACGAGCTCGATGCCAACGACGGCGCGACGAAGCTCGCCCTTCGGCAATCGCTGGCCGCCGCCGCGTTCACCCGCACCGCCGCCTATGACACCGTGATCTCTGCCTGGCTGTCCAAGCGCTTCGCGTAATCCTACAACGCAGCTCAAGACCCCCGAAACCCCCCGCCAATCGGCGGCGGGAGGTGTCGAGACGTGGCTGGGCGAGATTCATATTTCACACACTCTTAACCAAACACTCACATTCTGTTACGCTAGCTCTTTGCGCCCGCCGTTATTTCTCGGCCGCGCCGGAACGAACCCATGCTTCTGCTCCTCAACATCGCGGGCGGCGTGGCCCTGATCCTGTTCGGGGTGCGGTTCCTGCGCAAGGGTCTCGACCGGCTGGTGGGTGAGCGGCTCGGTCCACTCCTGCAACGCTGCGCCGGGTCGCGGCTGCGGGCGTTCTTGGCGGGGCTCGGGGTGTCGGTGGTTGCGCCATCGTCGACGACGATGTCGGCCCTCGCCGTACAGACGGTCCGCGACGGGCACCTGCCCGCCCGGCGGGTGCTGGCGTTGATGCTGGGGGCCGACGTCGGGCTGACCGTGATGGTGCTGCTGATCGCGCTGCGGCTGGACCGGTTTTCGTCGGCGTTCCTGGCGGTGGGGCTGGTGCTGTTCCAGTTCACACGCGGCCGGCGCAGCCGGGGCGTGGGCCAGATCTTGCTGAGCCTCGGGTTCATCTTCCTGGGCATCAGCACGATCTCGCGGGCCGCGTCGTCCGTGTCGCCGCAGGGCGATTTGCTGGAGCTCTTGACCCTCGCGGCCCGCTACCCGTTCCTGCTGGCAGCGATCGCGGCGGTCATCGCGATCGCGCTGCAGTCGTCCACCGCCACGATCGGGTTGGCGATCGGGCTGGCGGGCGCGGAGCTGGGGGGCCTTGATCCGTTGGCGTTGGCGGTGCCGATCGTGGTCGGGGCGAACGTCGGCGTGGGCGTCACCCTCTTGATCATCGGGGCCGGGGGGCTCGACAGCCGGCGGCTGGCGTTGGGCAACCTGGTGTGCAAGACCTTGGTGGCGGTGCTGGTACTGAGTTTCGTCGGGGTGGTGGTCGAGGGCGTAGGCCGGCTGCCGGTGAGCCTGGACGGGAAGATCGCGTTGTCGCACAGCGGGTTCAATCTGCTGATGGCGGTGCTGTTCCTGCCGATCATCGGGCTGGTGTTCCGCGTGGTCACGGCGGCGCTGCCCGATCGCCCCGCCGCCGAGCCCACCGCCTTCGGCCCGCGCTATATCAACAACGCCCACATCGACGGCCTCGTGCTCGCCACCGGCCAGTCGCGCCAGGAAGTTATCCGCGTCTCGGAAATCGTCCGCTCCATGCTCGACGACCTTTGGCAGGCCCTGCTGCACCGCAACGCCGAGCTCGCTCAGTCGGTGCAGGAGCGCGACGACCAGGTCGACCTGCTCGACCGTGAGGTCAAGCGTTACCTGGCGCGGATCGCCGGCGAAGACGCCGACGAAGCCACGTCCGTCGAGGTCATGTCCCAGCTGCGCTACATCAACGAGCTCGAAACCATCGGCGACATCATCGACAAAAACCTCGCGGAGCTTGTCGTTAAGCGGGCCGAGCACGAGGTGTGGTTTTCTGACGAGGGTTGGGCGGAACTCGACGGGTTCTACAAGAAGGTCGCCGAGAACATGCTCATCGCTGAGACCGCGTTTGCGACACGCAGCCCGCTGCTCGCTCAGCGGCTGCTGCGGCACAAGCAGGCGCTGGGCGAGGAGGCCCGGTGGCTGCGTGACAACCACTTCAAACGCCTGCGCCAGGGCCAGGCACAGTCTTTCGAATCCAGCGCCGTGCACCTGGATATCCTCACCCACCTCAAACGGATCAATGGCTGCGTCACGCACGTGGCCTACGCGATCGTGCAGAACGACGGACGGGTGGTGTAGCGGCGCGCCGGGCGTCGATATACTCCGGGTCATGCCCGTGTCTCCGCGAATCATGTCCCGACGCTCGAGCCTGTGCGGGCTCACGCTGAGCCTGCTGCTCGTCGCTGCGCTGCCGGCATTTACGCTTTCGCTCGAGAGGCCCGGCGACCGCGAGTTTGTCCGCGACGACGCCCGGTTGCTTTCGCCCGCCGAGGTCGGGCAGATCCGCCAACGCTGTGATCAACTACTGACCGACCGCGACGTGCCGGTGTTTGTCGTTACGATCGAGTCGATGGCCGACCACGGCGGCGAGGGGCTGAGCATCGAGAGCTTCGCCCAGTCGCTCTTCGACCAGTGGGGCGACACCCACCCGCTGATCCACGGCCAGGACTGGACCACCGGGATCCTGCTGGTGGTCGCGGTGCGAGACCGTCAGGCCCGCATCGAGCTGGGCCGAGCCTGGGCCGGGAGCAAGGACGCGGTCTGCCGACAGATTATGGACGAGCACCTTTTGCCCGCGTTCCGGGCCGGGGAATACGCCCGGGGGATCACCGCCGGGGTCGCGGCGCTCGACGCGATGGCGCGGGGCGAAGCGCTGCCGCGCCGCTCGGTTCCGGCGCGGGTGTACATCGCTTGGGCGGTGTTCGCCGGGCTGGTGGTGTTCACGGTGGTGTCGTTGATCCGCCGGGGCAGCAGCGGCTGGGCGTGGGTGTTCTGGGGGGCGGTGTTGGTGCTGGTGGGCGGGCTGTTGTACGCGTTGACGCGGAGCAGCGGATCAGGCGGTGCGCGTTCCGGCGACGGCTCCGGGGGCTGGTCTGCCGGAAGCGCGGGCTTTTCTGGGAGTGGGAGCACCTCCGGGGGCGGAAGTTTTTCCGGCGGCGGCGGGGCGAGCGGGAGTTGGTGAGAGCAGCATGAGCCGATTGGAGCAACAGTTCGCCGAACAGGATCGGCAGCGGATCAACGCCGCGGTCGCCGAGGCCGAGGCGCAGACGTCAGCGCAGATCGTACCGGTGGTCGCCGCGACGTCGGGGCGTTACGACCGGGCCGAAGACATCTTCGGCCTGCTGCTGGGCATCGCGGCGGCGGCGGCGGTGTGGTTCTTCGTGCCCGACGCCCAGCCGGGCAGCGACTCGTGGGCTGGCCACACCCCGGCCACGAAGATCGCGTTCATGGCCGGGGCATTGGTCGCCGGGTTCGCGTTGGGCGCGGTGGTGGCGTCGCGTGCCTGGTCGCTGCGTCGGCCGTTCACGCCCCGTAAGGAGATGCGCGACAACGTCGCTCGCGCCGCGGCCGCGGCGGTCTTCAACCAATCGCTGCACCAGACCCGGGCCGGCACCGGGCTGCTGGTATACCTGTCGATGTACGAACACCGGGCGGTGGTGCTGGCGGACGAGGCCGTGCTCGGTGTCTTGGGCCAGCCCGCGCTCGACGCGTTGTGCCGCGACCTGACCGACCTGCTGGCCGACACCAACGCGACCGAGACGTTGTGCCAGACCATCCGCCGGGTCGGGCGTGAGTTGGGCGACGGGCTGCCCCGCGCCGACGACTCCACCGACGAGATATCCAATGAACTGGTGCTACTCGGCTGAGCGCCGGCGGCGCCGCAAGAGCCACGGACCGAACACTACCCACGCCGCGGGCTCGGGCGTGGGCGTCGCGTCCAGCCGAACGTTATCGAAAAGAACCTGCGGCCCGCCGTTGTTGACCAACACGATCTGCAGCTGACCGCCGAGCAAAGGATCGCCGAGTTCGGCGGTGTAGTTCACTACGACGGTCACGTACCCGTCGTCGGGCACCGGGCCGTCGGCGACCTCGGCCAGAAGTTGGCCTCCGGCATAGAGCCCGACCACATAAGGTTGGGGGGCTACATCGAGCCGGTCCCCCACGTCGACCGAAAGCGTGTAGTCGGTGAAAGCGGTCAACACGTCGGGCAAGATCTGCTGGATCGAGCCGCCGTTGGTAAACACGGCTTGTTGTCCGTCGGTGGCTGTGACATCGGAGAAATGGACACCGCGGACCGGGTTGAAGACCCCCGAAGGGCCGGACTGGATCCAAGAACCGATCGAACCCGAAACACCGCCGTCGCCCAAACCCGGGTTTTCGAACGAAGGGTTCGAGACGTTCAGCGGCGCTGCCGCCGCGCCGGTGCACACCGCCAACGACATGCACGTGGCCCTGATCAAACTTAGAGTACGCATTCTTTGCTCTCTCGCCCCGAACCGAACGTCGGCCGATCTCGTTCGGCCGTACGCCAACAGCGTAAGACACACGGCGTCCGCTTGCACGCCGAACCTAGGACGAAAACTTATCGCCTACCCCACGCGATAGCCTGCACGGCCGACCGCGCATGGTGACCGGCGCTCACATCGGATCTCAAGGTGGTTGGACACGCCGCAGTGGCTCGGCTCAGCAGCAATCCGTGCCGCAGCACTCGCTCGCCTCGGTCGTGGCGTGGTAATCCATACCCTTGGTCTCACGCGGGTGGCGCTTGGTGTTCCGCGAACAGTCGAACGGCTTGGCGTCTTCAACCGCCACGGCTTCACGCGGCTCGATCGGGATCAACTGGCCGGCGTACGGACTCTCGGGGCGGGTCAGCAGCTTGAACGTCTTGTCGCAGACCGCGATCCGATCGCCGCGGTTGAACACGTGGCCGTCGTCGTCGCGGACCTGGCTCCACGGGCCGGCGTAAACGACGGCTTGATTCCGCTCGACGCAGGGGCCCTGCTTGCCTTTGTACGCGCGGATCGTCATCGAGCGGAACTCGACGCCGTCGATGGTTTGCCAGGGCTCTTCTTCGCGCTTGAGGATCTCGACGCCGTGGAAGCCCGCGTTGACGAACATCTTGACGAAAAGGTCTTCCCGGAACGCGCCGCTGATGCAGCCCGACCACAGATCGCCGTCGTCGAGGATGGCCTGGGTCGGGTCTTCGTCGCAGACGATGTCGCTGATCACGCACCGCCCGCCGTTCTTGAGCACGCGGTACATCTCGGCGAAGAGCTGTTTCTTCTGCTCGGTCGCGACGAGGTTGAGCACGCAGTTGCTGACGATCACGTCCACGCTGTCGGAAGCGACCAGCGGCTCGTCGCGGCGCAGGCGTTCGCACTCGGCTTCGTACTTCGCCACGTCGGCGACGTCGGTGATCGGGTTCGCGTCGAGGAACGCCTGGGCCTTGTGCCACGACAGCCCGAGGTCCTGGATGCGGCCCTTGCGGAACTCGACGTTGGCGTGGCCGATCTTCTGGGCCATCTCGTCTTTGTATTTTTCCGCGAGCGCGATCATGGTGTCGTTCATGTCGACGCCGATGACCTTGCCCGACGCCCCGACCTTCTGCGACAGGATGTAGCAGATCTTCCCGCCGCCGCTGCCCAGGTCCAGCGCGACCTCGCCCTTGCCGACGTATTCCGACGGATCGCCGCAGCCGTAGTCTTTCTCGATGATCTCTTGGGGCAGGATCTTGAGGTACTGCGGGTCGTAGCTGGTCGGGCAGCACAACGCCGGCTCGACGGCTTGGGCCCCGGCGGCGTAGCGGGTGACGACCTCGTGCTCCAGGTCGTAGGGCTGGCCGTCCGTGCCCGAGGCCGGTGTGCAGCACGGCTCGGAGGCGGCTTCGGTCTTGTCGGGGGCAGCGGGGGCGTCGGCGATTCCGGGGGCGGGTTGGTTCACAGGAAGGTTCCGGGTGAAAGTAAAAATCTGCGCAGGTCAGCGTACGGGGTTTAACTCGACGCAGAACCATTCTATTCCGTCGTTCGCGGCGCGTGTGGCAGATGCGGCCGCAATAGGAAATCGTAGACCGCCGCCCCGCCGAGACCACCCACCAGCGGCGCCAGGATGTAGACCGTGAAGAACCCGCCGCGCGGCCCGGGGATCGCGATCTCCCCCCAGCCGGCGAAGAACGCGAACAGCCGAGGGCCGAAGTCCCGCGCCGGGTTGAAGCCCCCCTGGGTCAGCACCGCCAGCAGGCAGATCAGCACCGTCACCACCACGCCGATCGGGAACGCCACCGCCCGGGCCGACGGCGCGTTGCCGTTGCGCGGCTCGATGAGCGCGAAGATGAAGAACACCAGCAGCCCCGTGCCGAGCGCCTCGGCCGCGAACGCCTGGGCGTGGCTCACCAGCGCGAACGCCTCGGCCGTGGTGCCCGCGACGTCGGGGTTGGGGAAGTACTCGCCGTAGACCATCGCCGAGCGTTGGCTGCCTGCTTCGCCGCGGACGATGTTGTGGGTCGATTCGAAGCGGGCGATCCAGTTGTGGAACAAGCCGTACAACACCGCCGCCGCGCCGCACGCCCCGGCGACCTGCGCGACCACGTAAGGCCCCACCCGCTTCCAGCCGAAACCCCGGAACACCGCAAACGCCAGCGTCACCGCCGGGTTCAGGTGCGCCCCGCTCACCGCGGCGGTCGCGTAGATCGCCAGCCCGATCCCGATGCCCCACGCCACCGCGACTTGGCCCAGGCCCTGCAGCGCCCCGGTGAACACCGCCACGTGGACGCTGCCGATACCGAACAGCACCAGTAAGAAAGTCCCGACCGCCTCGGCCAGGCATGCACCAATGAAGGAATTCGATTTCACGCAGCGGCTTGTACCGGCTTAGCCCAGCAACGTCCAGCACAACGCCCCGAGAACCGCCGCAACAGGCAGTGTCGTGATCCACGCTAACACGATCGTAACAATCATCTTCCACCGCCCCTGGCCGCTCGCGGCGCCGATGCCGATCAAGCTGCCGCAACTCACGTGGGTCGTGCTCACCGGCACCCCCCACTTGCTGGCGACGATGACCAGGAACGCCGTGTTGAGATTGGCCGTGAACGCCTGGCCGTCGTTCATACCGGTGATCTTGTGGCTGATGGTTTGCGCGACACGGCGCACCGCGAGCAGTCCGCCCGCTGCGATGCCCGCCCCCACGATGACCACCGCCTGCCAGTCGGTCATGAAGCTCAGCCCGATCATCAAAGCCGCGACCTTGGGCGTGTCGTTGAGCCCGCGGGCAAAGCTCACCGCCCCGGCGGTGACCAAGTGACATCGGTCCAGGATCGATTGCGCCGAAACGCCCATTATCCGGCCGCGGTACCGAGCCGTGCACTCGCTCTGCTGTTGCACGGTTAAGGGCATGCCGGAGGTGCTCATCGCCAAGACTCCGTCGGGTCCCACACGAACGGGTATCAGTTCATCGTTGACGCAGAGACACGTCTCGTGGTCGATCTTCGCCCACCGCCGGACTCCCGAGAAGATCAGATACAGCAGCGCGGCGAGCGCCACCGCGATGAACGGCGAGGCCAGAAGCGGATAGAAAAACTTCTTCCACACCGCCGCCCACTCCAGACCGCCGCCGGCGACGCCGATGCCGATGATTGATCCCACCATCGCGTGGGTGGTCGAGATCGGCATCGCCACGCGGGTGGCCAGCAACACCGTCGCTCCCGCCGCGAGGCCCACACAAGCCGGGAAGCTGGCCGACTGCCAGATCGCGTCGGCCACGATGCCCTTGCCCTTGAACTTGCTCGCCAACTCGGCCCCGATCCAGACCGCCGCGACCGACCCCGCCGCCGTCGCCACCGCTGCGTACACGATCGCCGGCTTGAGCTTCAGCAGCCCGCTGCCGATCAGCGTTGCCACCCCCTTCGAGTTGTCGTTGGCCCCGTTCGCAAACGCCAGCGTCGCCGCAGCAACCAGCGTCGTCCCAATCAAGATCGTCAACAGCATTTGTCTACTCATTCATCCGTGGGCACGACCAGTCCCGACGGGGATCAACCGAAGGCCCGCGGGATGTATTCCCAGATTATGAGCAAATGATGAGATTTGTTAATCACCCCAATCTTCGGCCCGACCGGCTCAGATCTCACGGCCACAACGCCGAACACTGGCGCTCGGCCAACGCCCGCCGCGACGCTTGAAGCAGCCCCACCCGCAACACCGCCTCACCCGATAACGGCAGCTGAGCCACGCCGATGATGCGTCGCATCACCTCCGCCGCCGCGAAGCCCGCCACCAGATCCTCGTCCACCGGGCAAGACACCGCCGCCCGGTAGCGTGACAGCCAACGCTCCGCCGTCGCCCACGGCTGCCCGGTCAACGCCAAGTGGGCCACGCTGATCGCCAGATCAAACTCCGGGGCGCCGTAGAACCCGAACTCGGGGTCGATCACCCGCACCCCCGCCCCGGTGTCGAGCCAACTGCCAGGGAAGAAGTCGCCGTGCAATAGGCACGGCCCGTCGTCCAGATACCGCTCGCCCAGCATACGCACTTTCGCGACGTAGCCCGCGTCTTCCCGTAGTTGCGCCGCCGCCGCGGCCAGGCCCGGCTCGATCGTGTCTTCATCCAACATCGCCGCCCGCAACGGCAGGTCGAAGATGTGCGCGTAATTCAGCTCCCGCATCGACCGGTTGGCCATCGTCGCGTCCGGCGTCCCGCGCGTGTGCTCGTGGAGGGCCGCCAGCCAGTCGACCAGCGCGTCGGCGGTCGGCTCGCTGAGCGTGCCCCCCCCGTACAAAGACGCGAAGTCCGACGATTCTCCCAGGTCTTCCATCAGCATCAAACGCTGCGCCGCGTCGAACGCCAATACCCGCGGCGTGCGCTCGGCGACCCCCGGCAACCCGACCACCCGCCGGTAGAACGCGTGCTCAAATTCGATCCGTTCTTCCGGTGCTTCGATCGACGGGTATTTCTCGACCCACGGCCGCGACTGCTTGAGGATCACGCTCTCCCCGTTGGCTGTCACCAGCCGCACCGTCAGGTTCATGTTCCCTTCGCCGGCCCGCTTGATGTGAGTTATCGTGGTGTCCGGCAGCCAGCCCAATGCCTGCAAACGCCGGCGGATGCCGTCGGGTTCGCTTGCGCTGAGCCATCGATCTTCGGAAGTCTGATCCATCGGGTTAATGTAGCGGAGTCCATGCGTCTACGCCGCGCCCGCAATTTCTCGACCTCCGTCACTCCACCGCCTCCGCTCGTTCGTTGAGCCACACCCAAAAGTCGGCTTCCAACGTATCCCACTCGACACCGAGCACCCGCCGCACGTCCCGCATGAAGGTGTCGGGGTGCGCCTCGCGGTACAGCCGGAAAAACGTCTCGCCGCCGAAGCGTTCGAGCAGGTAGATCGCGAACGGGCCGCCGTGCGAATACACCGGGCCGTAGGACCGAGCGTAGTAGTCGTCGTGCAGGAGATCGCGTAGCGGCACCGCCCCACCCAGATCACGCAGCCAAACCAGATGCAAGATCATCGGCGTGTGATTGGCGTCGAGCGGAGACGCACTGTTCGCCTGCGCCCACCCCTCGACCAGGAGCGTCGGCGGGTAGTGGTCCGGCCCCGCCATCCGGGTGATCACGCAGTGCGCCACCTCGTGGTAATCCAGATACCCCGCGTCCCCGTGGTTGGCCCGGCAGATCGCCAGCGACAGCACCGCCCGCCCCTCGAAGCCCGACAGACCACCCCGCACCCAGCCGATCCGGCCCGCGGGGATCGGCTGGCCGAGTTGCGCCGCCAACACGCGCACGTGCCGGTCCATGTCCGCCACGTGTCGCCGGTCGCGCTCCCGCTGCGCCTCGCCTTCGAGGTCCCGCGCCTCCCGGATCAGCTCGACGTGTTCGCCTTGTATCCGCACGGGGTAACGCTTGTGCGCCTCGAACTCCAGCGCTCCTGCCGCCCAGAACGCCGTGACCCGCAGCGGCGCACCGAAACGCACGTTGCCGCGCTCGTGCATCGTCCACGCGGTCGTCCCCACATACACCCCGAACACCGCCAACGGCGACAGCGCCAGCACGAACCACCCCGCCGGCACCCACGGCCGCCGCGTCCTCATGCTCCCGCGCAACGCCTCGACCCCCACCCATCCCAGCGAGAACCCGAGCAGCCCCATCGCCGCCAGCCAAACCCCCGCCCCCGGGCGCACCGTCCACATCCGCCAGTACACCACGTGCAACACCACCACCCCGAAGAGGCTCGCCCCGTACACCGCGCCCGAAATCACCTGCCGCCGATTCTGCATAGATCGCTCGCCGTCACGAACCGATCGGCCCATGGTACATCCCGCCCCGCCGCCGGCCGTCGACGGGGATTAAGACGTTGCGGTCCCGGGCGAGTTGCACCGGGTCGCGAGGACTTGGATCGAGACGAGCAACTACAGACCGGCTCCCACCGGTTTCGGGACCGACACGACACCGTGAACCAACAGGAAGTCCACCACCCCGGCTCCGGGACGAACCGGCCGCGGGTCCAGAACGCACCCCTCGGCCAAATCCCGGATCGCGTCGGATCTTTGATGCGACGTGAAACGGCTCCGCCTCGGGCTACTCCCCCTTGGGCGGGGTGTTGCGGCCGAAGAGGGTCAGGCGGATGAGCTCGGCGATCTGGGTGTTGTCGAAGCTGCCACGGACACGGTGGGCGTTGAGCCCGTCGGCGCGGACCAACACGCCGCCGGCGCAGTCGTCGTACGACGACCAGACCACGGTGAACGGCAGCCGCACGCCGCGGCGGTCGGGCGCGGCGAGGAACGGCTTGGACCAGCCGCCCTTCGCGCCGTCGCGCGGCGACCCGTTGGCGTCGCGCGGGTGCACCCGGCGCGGCACCTGTTCCAGCGCCGGCTTGTCGGGGTCGATGGGCAGGCCGACCATCCGCATCCCGCCGCCGTCGGAGTCCGCCGTGGTCACGATCAGCGTGTCGGGGTGGTCGACCAGGTGACGCTGGGCCACGCCGAAGGCTTCGTCGGCCCGTCGTAGCGCCTCAAGCGTGCCCGGCGCGTTGTTCTTGTTGCCGAAGTTGTCGGAGCCCTCTTCCTCGATCACGAGCAGGAACTGCGCATCGTCCCGCGACAGCAGCCGAAGCGCTGTCTCGGTCATCTCCGCCAGCGTCGGCGCGTCGGGGTCGTACATCGGCAGGCCCGCGCCGGCCAGAACCTCTTCGGGCTTGTCGTTGAAGGTGTGGTAGGCGGCGAACAAGCCGAGCACCTTGTCGGTGTCGGCGGGCAATTGTTCGAGTTCTTCACGCGTGAAGATCACCGTGTAGCCCAGCTCGCGGGCGCGCTCGACGAGGTTGACGTCGTCCCTTCGCGTGCCCGGGCCGTGGACGCCCTCGACGCCGGCGGGCAGGAAGTGGCGTTCGCCGCCGCCGAGGATGACGTGGGCCCCCGAGTCGAGCAGGCCCGCGGCGATGACGTCGCGGTCGTACCGCCGGTCGGCCTCGGTGAGGAACACCGCCGTGCCGGGTTCCACGGCCGTGCCCGACTGCACCACGCCGACGCGCAGCCCCGCGTCGAGGGCCTGGATCGCGACGCTGCTGTAGCGCCCCTGGTCATCGGTCAGTCGGCGGGCGTCTTCGCCGGCGTCGAACTTGCCAAATGCGCCCGAACGCACCTTCTGACCGGTGGCGTGCGTGGTTGCCCCGCCGTTGCTCGTGGCGGTCAACGAATCGATCATGTGGCCGCGGTACAGGGCCATGTGCGGCAGCCGGTCCCAGTTCAGGTCGGCGTCCGGCCCGACGTACAACGCCCGGGCCGCCGCCCAGCTCGCCGACGACGCCCCGTCGGGGTGGATAAAGATCACACTCCCCGTGCTCTGACCCCACGCCGGGCCGATCATCAGCACCAGCCACGCCGCCGCAAGATTGCGGCCCAAAACACCGTAGCGATTCATCAACCGTCGCATCACGCATCTCCTCAATAAAACTGTGTGCATCGTAGGCCTTTACCGGCCCGGAGCCAGTGGCCTCCGAAGCCCTTGACACGATCTTAAAGAACAACGCCCGATCTGTGTCGGGCATGCCGCGCCCCGTACTTTCTTCATCAGGATCGCGCAAACCGCACCGATCGGACCCGATTTGATCGGTTGGGGCGCGAGGTCGTCCGGGCACCGGTTTGGACATCTCGAAGACCGGGCCGTTCCTATGGAGGGCGCCGGACTTACCCGACCAGCGCCTTGCGGAACACGACCTTGTCGACGCCGTCGGCGTAGAAGTCACGGATCACCGCGTCTTGCTCAAGGCCGTGCTTGCGGTAGAAAGCGCGGACGTAGGCGAACTCGTCGACCCCGGCCGTCTCGACCAGCAGCAGCCGCCCGCCGCGCTCGGCCAGCTCCCGCTCAACGTGCCGCAGCAACGCCGCACCCCGCCCGCGCTTCTGCCGATCGGGGTGCACCGCGAGCAGCAGCAGGTTCCACGTCCGGTCGGTCATCTTCTCCGGCGACACGTACGCCACCCCCACCGGCCCCACGCCTTCTTCTCCGTCGTCGGTCAACCAGAGATCCGCGCTCTCGCCCCCTGCCTCAAAATGCTCGGCCAACAACTGCCCGAGCACCTCCACCTCGGGCGTTTCGAACAGCCCCGTCGCCTGGGCCAGGGCGAGTAAATCGACGACATCCGCGGCAATAGTCGAGCGAATCATGTCGGGCAGCTTAGGCCATGGCCCACCCGCCTGCTCGCCACCACGTCCCACTCACAATGCACAGACCATCGTGTACTGCGTGAAGACCTCGCGCCACCCCGGCTCGTCGTCGGCCACGTCTCGCGGCAAGTCCTTGGGGTACTCCTCGGACTTCGACCACTGCTTGAACCACTCGAAGTCTTCCCGGGCGTCTGCTTCGTCCGATACCGCGTTCAGGTTGAGCGGCACGAAATCCTCGACGCGGAAGCCCGCTTTCTCCCACAGCGGCCGCGGGGGCTTCGGGGCGACCCGCCACTGGTACTGGGCCAGCCCCGAGAAGACGCAGCCGTTGGCCACGAGCTTCTTCCACCCGTGGTCACGGGCCCACCGCTTGAGGTAGTCGAGCAACTCCAGCGCCAGGCCGTGCCCGCGGTACTCGGGCCGGACCATCAAGCAGCGCACGTGCAACGCCGGGTCGTCGGACTCGGGCGGGCGGCGGATGTCCTGCAGCCGGGCCATCGCCCGGTCGATCTGGTCGTCGTTGCAGAGCTGAAACTGCGGGCACCAGGTCGGGAAGAAATTCGTGAACCCCGCCACCGCGGTCCCGTCGAGCGCCAGGATCGTCGTGGCCCCGTACGCGTCGATCAGGGCCTCGTTGAGGAGGCGAAAATGTTCGGTGGGCTCGAGGTCGCCCGCCAGGTCCATCTTGCAGTTGATCGGGCACCGCCCCCCGCCGCCGGGCATGATCTCGTCGCGGGTCATCTCATGGATGACGATCGACCGGCCGCCTTCCAACTCGACGTGTTTCACGGCTCGCTCCGATGTCAACGCCCCGAATTGCTCCTGTCCGACCCCTGTCCCTCATCCTCCCGCCGTGGTTTCGGGTGTCAAGAGAGAAAACCCGCGGTGTCGACCGCGGGTTAAGCGGCCATCTTTCCACCGAGTGACCCCAGACACCGTGAGCAGATGTTGTCCCAGAGTCGGGGGACTCAGGCCACCGGCGCCCCCGCGGCACGGAAGACGTCGCACGCCGCTTCGACCTGATCGTCGGTGGCAGAGGGCGTGTCGCGGAGCGGATAGGGCATGCCCAGCTGGTCCCACTTGCTGCGACCCATCTGGTGGAACGGCAGGACCTCAACCCGCTCGACGTTGCCCAGCGTTGCGGTGAAGTCCGCCAGCTGCGCGACGTTCCGAGCGTCGTCGGTCAGGCCCGGCACGAGCACGAAACGTACCCAAGCCGGCCGCTCGAGTTCTTCCAATCGACGCGCAAATCTCAGCACCGCGTCGTTCTTCACGCCGGTGACACGCTCGTGCAGGTCGGGCAGAAAGCTCTTGAGGTCCAGCAGGAACAGGTCGATCTCGCCGAGTTGGTCATCGGTCAACCGCTCGCCGAGGTAGCCGTTGGTGTCCAGCGCCGTGTGCAGGCCCAGCGCCCCCGCCCCGCGGACGAGACGGAGAGTGAACCCCGGCTGGGCGAGCGGCTCGCCGCCGCTGACGGTGAACCCGCCACGGGCCGCCTTGAGGAACGCCGCGTACCGGGTCAAGTCGTCGAGGACCTCGGTAGCCGGCGTCGGCCGGCCGTGGATAAGGTTCCACGTGTCGGGGTTGTGGCAGTACTGGCAACGCATCAGACAGCCGGTCAGCCAGACGACGTACCGCGGGCCCGGCCCGTCGAGGGCCGACGTGGCTTCGTGGCTGTGCACGTAACCCAGCGTGGTGTCGCCAGGCAAGCCCACGGTGGCGGCCGGTGACGCGTCCCCCGTGGGGGAAACCGACGACGTCACTTCCGGGGGGACTTCCGGAGGGTCGAGCACGGGGAGCGCAACGGGGTCGCGCAACGGAGCGGTGATGCGGCAGGCTCGGGGCATGCGTTAGAGCTTTGTGTGGAACGTCCGGTTGATCACGTCCTGCTGCTGCTCGCGCGTGAGCTTGACGAAGTTGACCGCGTAGCCGCTGACCCGGACCGTCAGCTGTGGGTACTTGTCGGGGTGCTCCATTGCGTCGATCAGCAATTCTCGGTCCAGGACGTTGACGTTCATGTGGAACCCGCCGCAGCTGAAATAGCCGTCGAGGCAGGCCGCAAGGTTCGCCACCTGGTCGTCGCGCGACACGCCCAGTGCCGAAGGCAGCACCGAGTTGGTGAGGCTGATGCCGTCCTGCGCTGCCTCGTAGGGCAGCTTGGCGACCGACAACGCGCTGGCGACGTAGCCCTCGGCGTCGCGGCCGTGCATCGGGTTCGCCCCGGGCGCGAAGGGCTCGCCGGCCTTGCGGCCGTCGGGCGTCGAACCCGTTGATTTACCGTAGACCACGTTGCTGGTGATGGTCAGCACGCTCTGGGTGTGCGTCGCCCCGCGGTAGGTCGGGTGCCGGCGCAGCTTGTCCATAAACGTGGACACCAGCCACTGGGCCAGGCCGTCGACACGGTCGTCGTTGTTGCCGTAGTGGGGGAACACGCCGTCGACCTCGTAGTCGGTCACGAGGCCCGTCTCGTCGCGGACGCAGCGGACGGTCGCGTCGCGGATCGCGCTGAGCGAGTCGGCGACGACCGACAGCCCCGCGATGCCGAACGCCATCGTCCGCCGCGGGTTGTAGTCGTGCAGCGCCATCTCGATACGCTCGTAGGCGTACTTGTCGTGCATGTAGTGGATGCAGTTCATCGCGTTGCAGTAGACGCCGGCGAGCCAATCCATCGCCATGTCGTAGCGCTGCATCACCTGGTCGTAGTCCAGCGTATCTCCCTCAACGGGGTCGAACGGGGGCATGACCTGATCGCCGGTGAGCTCGTCGCGACCGCCGTTGATCGCGTAGAGCAAGCACTTGGCGAGGTTGACGCGGGCCCCGAAGAATTGCATCTGTTTGCCGACCTCCATACCGCTGACGCAGCAGGCGATGGCCATGTCGTCGCCGCGGCTCTCCCGCAACAGGTCGTCCGACTCGTACTGCACGCTGCTGGTGTCGATGCTGACCGCGGCGCAGAACGTCTTGAAGCCCTCGGGCAGCTTGTCGCTCCAGAACACCGTCAGGTTCGGCTCGGGGGCCGGGCCGAGGTTGTAGAGCGTGTTGAGGTAGCGGAAGCTGGTCTTGGTCACCAGCGGCCGGCCGTCGACGCCCATCCCGCCGATCGCCTCGGTCACCCACGTCGGGTCACCGCTGAACAACGCGTCGTACTCCGGCGTCCGCAGGAAGCGCACGATCCGCAGCTTCATGACGAAGTCGTCGACGACCTCCTGGGCCTGTGCTTCGGTCAGGTTCCCCTCGGCCAGGTCGCGCTCGAAATAGCAGTCGACGAAGGTGCTGGTTCGGCCGAGGCTCATCGCGGCGCCGTTCTGCTCCTTGATCGCCGCGAGGTAGCCGAAGTACAGCCACTGCACGGCCTCGGTCGCGTTGGCCGCGGGCCGACCGACGTCGAACCCGTAGGCGGACGCCATCTGCTTGAGTTCGTTGAGCGCCTTGACCTGCTCGGCGAGCTCTTCGCGG
Source organism: Planctomycetota bacterium (assembly GCA_039033595.1). Classification (GTDB taxonomy): domain Bacteria; phylum Planctomycetota; class Phycisphaerae; order Phycisphaerales; family Phycisphaeraceae; genus Algisphaera. Next base: position 32,573 of record JBCCCG010000018.1, read on the forward strand.
TCGCGGATGACGTCCTCGGTCGAGTGCAGGGCGTCGAGCGCGGCCTTCTCGGCCAGCTTCGCCTCGATCAATCGGTCCACGCCGTAGAGCGCGATCCGGCGGTAGTCGCCGATGATGCGACCCCGGCCGTAGGCGTCGGGCAGGCCGGTGACGATGTGGGCGCTGCGGGCCTTGCGGATCTCGGGGGTGTAGACGTCGAAGACGCCGTCGTTGTGCGTCTTGCGGTGCTTGGTGAACGTCTCGGCGACGTGCGGGTCCGGCGCGAGGCCGTAGGCCTTCAGCGAGTTGACCACCATGCGCCACCCGCCCTTCGGGAAGACCGCACGCTTCAGGGGCGCGTCGGTCTGGAGCCCCACGATGATCTCGTTGTTCCGGTCGATGTAGCCGGGCTCGTGGGCGGTAATAGAAGACGGGGTCTGGCTGACGCCCAGCACGCCCTTCTCCCGCTCGACCTCGAACAACCCGCAAAGCCGGTCCCAAATCGCCAAGGTCCGTCCGGTCGGCCCGGCGAGAAAGTCGGCGTCGCCCTCGTACGGCCGGTAGTTGCGCTGGATAAAGTCCCGGACGTCGATCGACGTGCTCCAGTCGCCGGGCGCAAAGCCGCGGTGCGGCTCGGCAATTGCATCGACAACGGACGGTTTCGGCGGGGCATTGAGGGTAGTCATGGCAACTCGCGGAAAAAAAGGGCGGGAACTGCGCCAGGCCCGCTCCAGCGGGCGGCGGCCGCGACTTCGCGGCCCCTCCACTATATCGGATATAAAGGTCGAGATATATATTTTAGGGGCTGTCAACGACATTTTTTTCGGGTTTCCCCGAGCCCCTACCCGGGCGGCCAAACCGCGAGGACGCGTCGTGATTTCGTCAGGCCTGCCCCCGCCAAATACCAACGACTCTCAGAAAACGACTACGCGGCACGGTCATTTCGAGAAATAATCTCAGATGTACGATTGCCCGGGAAATCGAAAAGACTTATCCCTTCTCTCCTCGTCCCTGCGGATGTCATCAAGCGCAACCTCAATCGATCCGGGCCCAGAGCCGATCGGATAGCTCGAGTTCACGGCCTCAGCCCGTCTACGAGAGCGCGTGTAACCGCGTCAACTGTTGCGGAGGATTTTCGCTGCGACCGAAGGTGCGGCGCGGTTGATCAGCTTCAACAGCTTGACCTTGGCCACGGGTATCTCGAACCGATCACGGGCCATGGCCGAAAAAACCTCCGCCGCGAGCTGCTGACAAGAGATCTTCTTCAGGTCCCTTTCTCACCCCTGCCCCGCGTCAGCCGCATCCATTGCGGAGGGTCCGCGGCATCGCACGCCCAGTCGATGTCGAAGCCTTCGTGCATGACGAGTAATTCAGCTTTCCCCGAATACTCGTGGTCTCGAACGTCGAAGGCGAGGCGCATTCCCTGAATAACGCCTTTCAGGTTGAGCGATGCCTCTTCAACCCCTTCAGCTCCCGGTAAAGCGTCGTGGCGAAAGTCAAGTTCATCGAGCCCCTCATCCGTCATCCTCAAAACGCAAAGATGTACATACCGTTTCGCCGGATGGTGAAATGTAGCACGGGATAAATTCAAGCCTTCCACGAAAAAGCCGTGCCGTCTTGTTCCTCGGCGTCGAGCCATTCATTTAGCGACCAATCGGCGATTAACTCGATACCTGCCCGCCGGTATTCGCCGATAAGGAAACGCAAGTACGCCGGCTCGAACTCGCACCGAACTGCGAATCGTTTCGTTGGCTTATCCGACCATTTACGAGGAAGCGATTCCAGCTTGATAACTTTTACGCCGAGTTGTTCCACACACTCCCGCACCCGCCGATTACGGGTGCGCATTTGAAAGACACCTACTCCGAGCAGCAGCGCTGGTAACCCAAAAATAAGGCCTATAGGAATCCAAAGCTGCATGGATTATCAACAGGATGTCGCAGCGCTCAAACCTCCACCGGCCCACCATCGCTCAGTTCAACCGGCTTGAGCCAGGGCATCATGCGGCGGAGTTCTTTGCCGACGGACTCGACGCCGTGGCCGGCGTTTTCGGCGCGTTGCTGCTTGAACCACTTGAAGCCGTTGGCGTAGTCGTCGCGGAAGGCCTTGGCGAAGCTGCCGTCCTGGATGTGCTTGAGCGCGGCCTCCATGCGCTTCTTCGTGTCGTCGTCGCAGATCTTGGGGCCGGTGTAGTAGTCGCCGAACTCGGCGGTGTTGGAGATGCTGTAGCGCATGTAGTCCAGGCCGCCGCGCTTGATGAGGTTGATGATGAGCTCGAGCTCGTGGCAGACCTCGAAGTAGGCGAGCTCCGGGGGGTAGCCGGCTTCGGTGAGGACTTCGAAGCCCTTCTTGATGGACTCGGACAGGCCGCCGCAGAGCACGACCTGCTCACCGAAGAGGTCAGTCTCGCACTCGTCCTTGAAGTTGGTGACGAGGATGCCGCCCTTGCCGCCGCCGTTGCCGATGGCGTAGGCGAGCGCCTGGTCGCGGGCGTCGCCGGTGGCGTCCTGGTGCACGGCCATGAGCGTGGGCACGCCGCCGCCGCGCTCGTACTCCCAGCGGACGGTGTGTCCGGGGCCCTTGGGCGCGACCATCACGACGTTGACGTCGGCCGGCGGGGCGATGGTCTTGAAGTGGATATTGAAGCCGTGGGTGAAGAGCAGGGTCTTGCCGGCGGTGAGGTTGGGGGCGATGGCGTTTTCGTAGACGTCGGGCTGTACCTCGTCGGGCAGGCAGATGGCGATGAGGTCGGCCTGTTTCACGGCCTGGTCGACGGGCAGCGGGTCGAAGCCGTGCTCGATCGCGAGCTTGCCGTTGGTCGACTCTTTGCGGTTGGCGACGATGACGTTGAGCCCCGAGTCGCGGAGGTTCTGGGCGTGGGCGTGGCCCTGGCTGCCGTAGCCGACGACGGCGATGGTCTTGCCTTGGAGGGGGGTGAGGCTGCCGTCTTGGTCGTAGAGGGTTTCGATGGCCATGTTGTAAGTGCCTCCTGGCGGGGGGAATAGGTCAAAAGAAAATCTTGCCCGGCCTGGGCCGAGCCGAGTAATCTATCGCCATCGGGCTGGGGCGTAAAGCCGTGCCGGCCCGGGGTCCGAGGGCGGCGGGGCGCGCCCCTCTTCCGTGGAGTCGTCTGATATGGCAGAAGTTTTGGGGACAACCGAGGGTACGACGCTGTTGGCCGAGATCAGCGGAGCGAGCGGGATCGCGTGGATGCTGGTCGGCACGGTCCTGCCGGTGCTGCTCTTGGCCGGAGCGGTGAAGTGCTTTCTGATCTTGCGTCGGCCGAGCACGAGTAGCCCGTGTGTCTGGTCGCTGGCGACGCTGTTGGGCGGCGGGGCGTTCGCCGCGGTGCTCAACTACGCCGGGGCGTGGGTGGAATCGCCGGTGTTGGGCGAGGTCTTCTACTGGGGCAGCCGCACGGTGTTCGCGGCGGTCCTGCTCGCGACCGTGATCTTGGCGCTCCTCGGGCTGGCGCTTTACGCCGACCACACCCAGGGGCGTAAGCAAGCCATCGCGGCGTTAGCGCTCACGGGCGTCTTTGGGTGCCTGCTCATCGGAAATGTGGTCGTGCGGTTTTTGGAGATGGTCGAGCCGGAGCCGTCGCCGGTGCGCACGTACGCGCACCACAGCGCGGCGGACGAAAGCCCCGCGAGGGACGCGCGACCCGCGGCGAACAAGCCGACCGCTAAGCCCCGCCCGCCCGCCCGGGCCCGGCCACCCGCCAAGGCCACACCGGTACCCGTGATCGAACCGCCCGCCACGGCCCCGCTCCGGGTCGAAGCCCCGCCGCCCGACCGGACCGCGGCTCTGAGCCTGAGCCCCGAGCCGGTGACGCCGGCCACGGGCCAGGTCCTGCGTTTCGACGACGCGAACTTCACCTGCCGACTGCCGAGCTACCGGTGGTCCGAGGTCCCCCCGCACTCCGTCATGCTCCCGGACTCGACCGTCGTGCTGCGACGGTCGTGGCCCGAGGTGTACTGGACGGTGATCGCCGAGGACGCGGGGGTTCAGGCGGCCGTGGACAACAAGATGCTCGCGGCGGTCGCCGAGTCGAACATGCGCAGCGTGTCGAGGAACGTTCGCTTCTCCCCCCACGAATCGGTGAGTCTGGCGGGGCGGCCGGCGCTGTCGATGACCGCGGAGGTGCGGGTCGGCGGACAGCCGCTGTCGTACGACTACCGCCTCATGGCGCACAACGGGTTCGCCTACCAACTCATCACGTGGAGCAGCCGCCAGGACCGCGAACAGATGCACCGCGAGGCCGACCGGCTCGCCGCGGCTTTCGAGCTGATCGACCCCAATCGTGTCTCCGCCGGAGGCGGAGGTGAGCAGTTGGTCGATCGCCTCATGATTCCGGATGCGGGTTTCTCCGCCGACCTGTCGGGCGCGGCCTGGACGACCTGGACGGAACGCGCCACGGATTTCCCCGAGGCCAGCGCCGGGGCGCTGCTGACCTGGAACGGTGGGCTGGGCGTGGTCGCGCTGCCGATGGGCGGTATTGAAGCAACGGATCGAGAGGTCTCCGAGGTCCTGCTGGCGACGTTCGCCCTCTCGCCCCACAGCCCCGAGGTCACGGCGGTTAAGGAGACCCGGATCGATCGGGTCGCGGGTCTGCAATTCGACGCCACCCGGCAAACGGATGTCGGCGGCATCCGGTATCGCTGCTACGTCTTGCGGACCGAGCAGTGGGCGTACCTAATGGCGTGTTGGGCGACGGCGGATCAGCCCGATCTGCTCGAGAAGATCGACGCGACGGCACGCCGCGCACGGATCGACCCGGCCGCACGATCCGTGCCGCTGCCCGCCCAGGGCGAGAACCACGCCAACCTGTACAACATGATCGGGTTGTCGGCCTACGCGGCCAACGACCTGGAGCGGGCCCTGTCGGGTTTCAAGAAAGCGTGCGATACCGATCCGGGCATCGAAGACTACGCCAACAACGCGATCGGCGTCCTCGGTGAACTCGGGCGGGACAAGGAGGCGATCGCGTTCGCCGAGCGTCACCTGGTCCTCCAACCCGCCCACCACGAGGTCCGGGCCAACCTCGCCTTCCGCTTGGCGCTGGTGGGGCAGACGGACGCTGCCCTGCGGGAGTTCCGCCGGGCGTTCGACGGCGGCCTCGACAACGAGCCTTACTTGGCCGAATACGTGCGGACGATCCGCGGCACGGGCAACGAGGCCGGGGCGCTGCGTGTCCTGGATCGGTACGCCCCGGCCGAGGGTGCAGGCGTGGACCTGACGCTGGAGCGCTGCCTGGTGTGGGCAGCGCTCGGGCGGCACGACGAGGCGATCGCCCTGCTGGCCGAGCGCTGCGCCGGGCCGCTCCCCGACCCGCTCCTGCTGTCGCAGTGGGTCATGGCCCATATCGATGCCGGCCGCGCAAACGCCGCCGCCGAGCTGGCCGCCCAACTGACCCAGGAAAACGGCCACTACGCGGGCCTCTGGTTCGCCCGGGGGCTGGCGGAGATGGATCTGGAGTGGTACCCCAAGGCCCGGGAGTCGTTCCAAAGGGCGTTCGACATCAGCGGCGACCCGACGTACCGCGAGTTCCTGGACCACGTGGCGGGGCTGATGGGGCGTGGCGACAACACGCTCGCCCGCATGCCGATCGACCCTGTCGCGTTGCCGCCCTCGATCGAGAAGCTGCTGACCGAACGCGGCGCGGCCCACCCCGAAGTGGACGACCACCCGGCGCGGATCACCCACGACGTCCGCGCCTTCCACTTCGAGCCCGGCCAACCGCTGAGGACGACCTACTGGTTGCGGGCGGAAGTCACGGGCAACGATGCACTCGAGGCTTTGAGCACGATCACCGAGAGCTTCGACAGCCAGTACGAGCGGGTCTACGTCAACGACGTCACGGTGCGGGACGCCGCGGGGGCGGTCGTGGGCCGCGGCGACCTCGACACGTATTTTGTCATCGACGGTCAACAGGAGGGCATCCACAGCAACGACAAGACGCTGAAGATCCCCGTGCCCGGCCTGGCCGTCGGGCACAGCGTCGAGTACACGATCTCGCTCCAGACGCTGGCCCCGGTCGAAGCGTTCCCGCTGCGTCGGCGCTGGTTCCTCAGCGACTTCCCCTGCGACCGGCGGGTGGTCTACGTCAGTGGGGCGACGGATCGGGTGGGGTTCGAGGCCGGCGATGGTATCTCCCGGTTGCCCACCGACGCCGGGCGGGCGTGGGAGGTTCAGCCGGTGAACATGCTTTACCTGGAACCGATGCTGCCGGATCTGGAGACGCTGGGCCCGGTGCTGCACCTCGGGCCGCAGGGCCAGACGTGGGCGCAGGTCGCCCGGGATTACATGAACGATCTGCGTCCGTTCATGGCGCCGCCGGCCGGTTTTTCGGCGCAGGCGCGCACGGCCTTGGGCGACGCCGAATCGCCCCGCGCGGTGGTCGCCCGCGCCACCCGGCACGTCCAGGACCTTTTGACCTACGAGGCCATCGCGTTCGGCGTCCGCGGCACCATCCCGCACACGCTCGACCAGATCGCGACTCAGCGCTTCGGCGACTGCAAAGACCACTCGCTGCTGCTCTACCACCTGCTGCGCGCCGGCAACGTCGAGGCCCACCTCGCGCTCGTCAGCGTCGGCGAGCCCCTGGCCGAGAGCCTGCCCACCCTCTCGCAGTTCGACCACATGGTCGTCTACGTCCCGCAGATCGGGGGCGGCCTAGTCCTCGACGCCACCGACAAGTCGCACCCGGCCCTGAACGGCACGCCGATCGGGCTGAACAAGCGCACGCTTATGGTGCTCGACCCCGACGACCCACGCTTGGTGGACGACATCGCCACGACCGTCCCGAACGCCTACGAGTCACGCCGCCACGTGACGGTCAACGACGAGGGGGATGCCGTTGTCGAAGAAGTCATGACGGCCCGCGGGCCGTGGGCCGAAGCTTTGGTTGAGTTTTTCCGGGGCCTGACGCCCGATCAGCAACTCATGAACCTCCAGTCTTCGCTGGCGGTCGAGGACGGCCTGCGGCTGGCCGCCGTTTCGACCTCGGACCTCAACGACCCGGACCGCCCCCTGGAGGTCACCCTGCGGTACACCGTCACCGGCGCGTTCGAGCGGGAGGCCGACGCGTGGTTTGGCCGTCTGCCCGCCCCTTGGGAGGTCTACTACCTCACGCCGGCGTTCCTGCCGCAGCGCCGCAACGACTTCGCCCAAGCCGTCGGGTTCACGTTCCGCTCGGCGGTCGATTTCAACCTGCCCGCCGGAACCCGGCTCGCCTCCGCCCCGCGTGAGCGCAAATACCGGCACGCCGCGGTGAACGCCCGGGTCTCGACGCAGACCACACCGACCGGCCTCAAGCTGGACGCCGAGATCGCGCTGCCCGCGGGTCACTACCCCGCCGAGGAGTACGCCGCCTATCAAGACAAGGTAGACCGCGCGCTGCGGGCGCTGCGGCCGCAGCTGCGGCTCGAGAGCCGGTAGTGCCGTCTCGGGGTCGCGGATACACTTGCAGACATTCCTGAACCCCGGACCCGATTGAGAGATCTCCCGTGCCCAGACGGCCGCACAAACTGCTCACCGTGGCTACGGGGTTGGTCTTCGTGTGCACACTCGGCGGCTGCGCGCTGCGCCAGCTGGGCGAAGACCTCGAACGGCTCGACCGCGTGGGGCGCGTGAGCTTTACGGTCGGGGGCGAACGCTTTGGCGACCACCCCGTGCTCGCGGCCCTGGTCAGCGACGAGGCGATGATGCTCACCGTCGAGACCTACGGCGTCGTGCCCGCCACCAATCGGCTCACGTTCTACTGCCCGCCGGGCGACTACCTGCTCGTGGCGTTTCAGGACATCAACGAGAACCGCAGGTACGACCGGTCCGAGCCGTTCGCGGCCCACGGCCACACGGCGCCGCTGCAGATGTGGTCGGGCCGAGAGATCGACGGCCTGACGCTCGAGCTCGCCCCGCCGGTCGACGCCGACGCGTGGTCCCCCGCCGAGCTGGTCGAGCGCGGCTTCGCGGTCTCGCCCCGGCTAACCGACTTCGGCTCCGTCGTCGATCTGGACGACCCGCGCTTCGACCGCGACGCGGCACGCATGGGCATGTGGGAGCCCGCCCACTTCATCGCCGAGAACCGCGCGGGGTTGTTTCTTATTGAGGAGTACGACCCCGACAAGACGCCCGTTGTGTTCGTACACGGCATCGGCGGCTCGCCGCGCCACTTCCAAGCGATCATCGAGGACCTCGACCCGTCGTGCCAGGCCTGGGTGTTCTATTACCCCTCGGCCCTGCGGCTGCAGCTGCTGGGCGACTACCTGCAGCTCGCCCTCGAACGCCTGCGGGCCGTGCACCACCCCGAGCGGGTGGTCATGGTGGCCCACAGCATGGGCGGGCTGGTCGCGTGGTCGGCGGTGCGGGCGCACCTGCGCGACACCGACGAGCCGTACCTCGACCTGTTGGTCACGCTCAACACCCCGCTCGGCGGGATGAGCGGCGCGGCGGTGGGCGTGGACCGCGCCCCGGTGGTCATGCCCAGCTGGATCGACCTCGACCCGCGCAGCGAATACCTCGCGAAGCTCTACGATCAGCCGATGCTCGACGACCTGCGCTACGTGCTGTTCTACGGCATCGGCGACAACCAGACCTTCCCCCTGCCCGTGCCGCTGCGCGCCGCGCTCGAGGGCGACATCGTTACCGAAGGCGAAGACATCAGCGACCAAACCGTGCCGCTGGCCAGCCAGCTCCACCCCCCCGCCGTCCAGCACGTCGACGCGATCCACGGCTACCGCGCCACGCACATGGGCATCCTGCAAGACCCCGCCGTCGTCGCCCAGCTCAACGCAGTCCTCACCGGTGCGGACCCGGAGCGGACGCCGGAGCCGGGCCACGCCCGGCCGTGAAGCCGCGGCCCGGGGACGGCCGATAGACGGGTAACCGATGCTCGACTTCTCCGACCAGCCCTACCGCTACTTCCCGCCGAAGTATTCGCGCTTCTGGGCGTCGCTGCTGCTGCTGCACAACCGCCGATACCACCTGCCCAACACCCAGCGCATCGAGGGCGTCGACGTCGTCGGCCACCAAGACATGCTCGCCGCCGTCGGCCCCGGCGACCGGCTGCTGTTCCTGCCCAACCACTCGACCCACGCCGACGCGGCGATCTTCCTCGAAGCGCTCGCGCAGATCGGCCGACGCTGCCTGATGATGGCGGCCTACGACGTGTTCCTCCGCGGGTGGGTCCACCGCTTCACGATGCAGCGCATGGGCGCGTTCGCCGTGGACCGTGACGGCAGCTGCCCCAAGCCGATGAAGCAGGCGTTGGCGACGCTGGAGCGCGGCCGGTTCGGGCTGATCGTGTTCCCCGAGGGCAACGTCTACCTGACCAACGACCGCGTCACGCCGTTCATGGACGGCGCCGCGTTCATCGGGCTGCAGGCACAGAAGGCGCTGCTCAAGGGCGAGAGCGCGACGAAGGGCCGGGTGCTGGCCGTGCCGGTGTCGATCAAGGCGACGCACCTGACCAACGCGCGGATGAAGGTCGCCCAGCGCTTCGCTCCGCTGGGCAAGCAGCTGGGCGTAGAGACCGACTTCCACGCCGACCCCGTCACCGCCCTGCACGAGGCGGGCGCGGTGGCGCTGCACCGCAACCTCAAGCAGCGTGGCCTCGACGTGCCCGACGTCGACTCGCTCACGGTCCTGGCCACGCAGGCCGCGGTGAGCGTGCTCGAGAGCCTGGAGAAGAAGCTCGAACTGGCGCCCAAGCCCGGCAGCACCCCGCTCGACCGCGTCCGTGCCGCCCGGCGGATCATCCACGAGGTACGCACCGACCCCGACCGCGCCGTCGACCACGCCGCCGCCGCCGTCTGGGCCGACGAGGCCATGCTCGCCTTCCGCATCGCCAGCTACCCGATCGGCTACGCCGCCGAAAAACCCACCCTCGATCGCGTCGCCGAGACCGTCGAGAAACTCGAAGAGGACCTGCTCACCCGCATGCCCCCGCCGATGGGCACCCGCCACGCCACCGTCCGGTTCAACGCCCCGCTGGACCTGCGCGACTACCTGACCGCCCACCCCAAACTCCGCGCCGCGGTCAACGCCTTCACCGCCGACGCCGAGGCGAGTGTGCAGGCCGGCCTCGACCAACTCAACCACGACAACCCCCACCCCGGCGGGCAGCTGTGGTAAACGCCCCCCGCTTCGGTCACATCGGTCCCAAGTGGCTCCTCAACTCCGCCAAGTGCTCGATGATCAACTCCGGGCGGGCGTGCCCGTCGGGCCAGTCGTGGTCCCCCTTCAACCACACCGGCGTCATCCCCGCGTCGCGCGAGCCGACCACGTCGTTGATCGGGTGATCGCCGACGTACCAAGCCCGTTCCGCGGCCACGCCCAATTCGCCGAGACACGCGTGAAACGCTCCCGCCTCGGGCTTCTTGATGCCGATGCCGCCCGAAATCACGACCGCTTCGAAGTAGCCGATCAACCTTGCCACGTGGAGCTTCGTCGTCTGCGACCGCACCGACCCGTTGGTCACCACGCCCAGCCGATAGCCCCGCTCGGAAAGCCACGCCAACAATTCCGCCGCCCCGTCGCGGGCCGCGACCAGCTTCGGAAACTCCGCACGGCGAAAAGACTCCAGCTCGTCGGCCGTCGGCAGGCTCCGCCACGGCAGCGCCTCGAGCAGACGGACCGCCAACTCTGGCTTCGGTCGATAACCCTTGCCGTCCGCCTCGACGAGGCGGTCCCGCAGCGCCCCGACCTCGATCTCCCCGAGACGTCCGCGAAACGCCGCGTGGAACTTCTCGGCGTAGGGCCGAAAGGCCGCGCCGCGATCCACCAGCGTCCCGTCCAGATCGAAGATGATCGCCGTCGGGTCCATGCACCCACTCTAGCCGCACCGGGCGGCACCGCGGGGACGCCTCACTCGGCGTTCAGCAGCTTCGCCACGGCCTCGGCGGTGCCTTGGGCCGACGCGGGGTTTTGGCCGGTGACCAGGCGTTCGCTCACCACGACGTTGGCGGCGAAGTTCTCGGCGTGGACGAGCTCGGCGCCGCGCTCTTGGAGCGTGGACGAAAGCAGGAACGGCACGACCTCCGTGAGGCCCACCGCCTGTTCCTCGGCGTCGGTGAACGCTGCGACCCGCTTGCCGGCGACGAGGTAGTCGCCGCCGCCGAGGCGGACGTTGACCAGCGCGGCCGGGCCGTGGCAGACCGCGGCGACGACGCCGTTGTTTTCGTACACGCCGGCGAGGAGTTCCTGCAGCGGCCGGTGGTCGGGCAGGTCCCACATCGTGCCGTGGCCGCCGGCGACGAAGACCGCCGCGAACGCCTCGGCCGCGCGGTCGCCGATCTTCTCGGTCGCGACGGTGTGGTCGTCGGCCGCCACGGCCTGGAGAAACGCCACGCTCGCCGCGTCGTCTTCGCCGAGGCTGGACGGGTCGATCGGGGCCGGCCCGCCGGCGGGGCTGAGCCAGACCACGTCGTACCCCGCGTCGGTAAAGGTCTTCCACGGCCACGCGGCCTCGGAGAGATAGAAGCCGGTCGGCTTGCCGGTGTCGCCGAGTTGGGCGTGGTTGGTCAGCACGATGCCGACCCGTGGGGCGTCGCGGGCCAGGGCGGGCAGGGCGAGCGTGATGGCGATCAGGGCCGAAAGAACAACTCGAAGCATGGCAGTCTCCGGGGAACGGGTCGATTCGTCGGATCAAGTGTAGGCAGCGATTCCACCGGCGCGGCCGTGGACACCCAGGTTTTCGGAGGCGATAACCGAACGGGATACGACCGATAAACCCCGTTTGCGCACGCCGGCTCGGAGTGGCCCCGTCCGCCGCACGATAAATCCATCAGCATGAGCACGCTCAGCAACGCGCTATTCGACCGCGCGGCGCACAGCGCCCCGCCCCCGTTGGCCGACACGTCACGCCGCCTCGCCACGGGTTCGGCGGCGGCGTCCGGCGGCGCCGCGATCCGACCATCAGCCACCTCGGCCGCCGTGGGCGCTGCCCCGGCCGACACCGTCGAGCTGTCCGAGCAGGCGCTACGCGGGACCAACCGCCCGGAAGACGCCGGCGTCCGCCGGGAAAACGCCGCGGCGCCCGGAGGCGGAGCCGCGGAAGAAACCGGTGCCAACGCCCCGGTCGGCCGCGACGGCGAACCGCTCGACGACGCCGAGCAGAAGCAGGTCGAAGAACTCAAGGCCCGCGACCGCGAGGTGCGCCAGCACGAGCAGGCCCACAAGGCCGCCGCCGGCCCCTACGCCACGTCCGGCCCGACGTATTCCTACCAGGAAGGGCCCGACGGCAAGCGCTACGCCGTGGGCGGCAGCGTCGGCATCGACACGTCGCCCGAAGCGACCCCCGAAGAAACCATCGCCAAGATGCAGGTCGTCCGCCGCGCCGCGCTCGCCCCCGCCGAACCGTCGAGCCAGGACCGCAAGGTCGCCGCCCAGGCCAGCCAGACGATCCAACAGGCCCGCGCCGAATTGGCTCAGCAGCAGCAAGACGAGCTGTCGGGCGTTGCAGTCAAGGGGCTGAAGGGAACGTCGGAGACGAATACCGACGCGGAGCCGACGGCCGCGGTGATCGATGTCTTCGCCTAGCCCGCCGCGGCCTCGTCGAGGTACCAGACCAAGTCGCCCCCGCCGGAAGCGGCGGGGTCGATGCCGCTGATCGGGATGTTATCGACGTCGGGCGAACCCGTGGCGATCTGGTCGGCGACGCGTTGCAGCGCCGCGGTCTTGCCGCCGCCGACGGCGAGCACGGCGACGTGGCGGGCGGCGTTGATCAGCGGGTAGGTCATCGTGACCCGCGGCGGGGGGACGACCTTCTCGCCGTCGTTGGTGTCGATCCAGCGGGTGGCGTGCAGCGCGGGGGACTCGGGGAAGAGGCTGGCGGTGTGGCAGTCGCCGCCCATGCCCAGGAGGACGAAGTCCATGACCGGGTGGTTCGCGTCGCCGGGCGGGTCGGTGATCCCGAACGCTTCCGCGAGGGTGGCCTCATACTCTCCCGCCGGGTCGTTGGCGAGCACGGGCATAGGGTGCACCTGCCGCGCGGGGATGCCCGCGTGGTCGGTCATCGCCTCGCGGATCATCTTGATGTTCGACTTCTCGTGGTCCTCGGGCACGCACCGCTCGTCGACGATCCACACGTGCGTCTGCTTCCACGGCAACACCCTGAACTTCGGGTCGGTCACAAGGCGGACGTAGAACGGCTCGGGCGTCCCGCCGCCGGAGAGCGCGACGTGGAACACGCCGCGTTTCTCGACGGCGGAGAGCGCCGCGCTCATCAGCGCTTCGCCGAGCGCCTCGAAGAGGGTTTCGGTGTCGGGGGCGACGTGGACGGTTCCGGGTAAGTTCAACTCAGACTCCAAAGCGAATTACGAACACCGCACCACCGCGCGGATCTCGAAAATCAATTCTGGTACGGCCAACTCGGCTACCCCGATCGCGGTCCATGCGGGGTTCCAGTCGCCAAAAAAACGCTTCTTGGCTTCCCCGACTACTTCCATGGTGTCTTGCAGCCCGACGTGGAACGTAGTGATATCAACGACCTGCCGCGGCGTCGCCGGAACGGCATCCACGATCGTGCCGAGGTTCGCAAAGGCCCGCTCGATCTGCGTGCGTGGGTCACCCGATGCGGTACGGTCGTCTTCCAGGCCTACCTGTCCCGAGATGAACGCGAAGCTGCCAGACGCGATCACGCCGGGGACGTAGTCGAACGATTGGTAGATCTCGCGGTGGTGGTCTGTTTTGATCCACTGGGGAAGCGGTTGGGCTGACATACAGGCTCCACGTGAATGCGGCATTTGGCGACGGAGCTTGCTCGGTCATTAACCGGTGGCTGCGCCGTGAAAGACGGGTTAATCGTTACGCCAATAACGCCCGTCGCGCTGCATCATCAGGTCCGCCGCGGGCGGGCCCCAGGTGCCGGCGGCGTAGTTGGGCAGGTCGTCCTGCGGATTCTGCTCCCAGAAGTCCAGCACCGGCTGGCAGGCGTACCAGCTCGCCTCGATCTCGTCGCGGTGCTTGAACAGCGTCTGGTCGCCGCGCATGCAGTCGTGCAGCAGCGTGGCGTAGCCGTCGGGCGGGTCGACCTGCCACTGCTTGACGTAGTCGAAGTCCATGACGACCTCGTTCATCTTCATGCCCACGCCGGGCTCCTTGCCCTCGAAGCGGATGCGGACGCCCTCGTTGGGCTGGACCGAGATGACGATCTGGTTGGGCTTCTGGCTGCGGACCTGCTCGCGGAACAGGTAGTGCGGCGTGGGTTTGAAGTAGATGACGATCTCGGTCTTCTTCGCCGCCATCGCCTTGCCCGACCGCAGGAAGAACGGCACGCCGCCCCACCGCCAGGTGTCGACATGGAACTGCATCGCGGTGAAGGTGTCGCACTGGGACTTCGGGTCCACGCCGTCTTCCTCGCGGTAGCCGATGACGCCCTCGCCGTTGATCGCGCCGGCGCCGTACTGCCCGCGCACCGCGATCTGCGGCACGTCGTCTTCCTTGGGCACGCGCAGGGCCTTGAACACCTTGACCTTCTCGGTGCGGATGTCCTCGGCCAGCATGCTCACCGGCGGCTCCATGGCCACCAGGCTCAGCACCTGCAGCAGGTGGCTCTGCACCATGTCCCGCATCGCGCCGCCCCCCGGGGAGTCGTAGTAGCTGCCCCGGCCCTCGACGCCCACGGTCTCGCTCGCGGTGATCTGCACGTGGTCGATGTAGTCGCGGTTCCACAGCGGCTCGAAGATCGTGTTGGCGAACCGCAGCACCAGCATGTTCTGCACCAGCTCCTTGCCCAGGTAGTGGTCGATGCGGTAGATCGACGACTCCCAGAACACGTCCGCCAGCGTGTCGTTGAGCTTCACCGCCGACTCGGGGTCGGACCCGAAGGGCTTTTCGATAATGACCCGCTGCCACGTCGGGTCGTCCTTGTCGATCGGCACCATGCGCTTGCCGTCGATCACCAGGCCCGAGGCGCCCAGGTTCTCGATGATCGGCGCGAAGAACTGCGGGGCCATTGACAGGTAGGCCAACAGGTTGTGCCCCGTGCCGTGCTCCTCGGCGAGCTTCTTGATCCGGCACGTCAAATCGGGCCACGCCTCGGCCTTGGTCGAGTCCGACGGCTCGTAGTGCACGTGCTTGGAGAACTCTTTCCACTTCGCGTCGTCGTACTGCGACGGCTTGAAGTCGTAGATCATCTGCCGGAACGATTCGTCGTCGTACTTCGACCGCGCGACGCCGAGGATGCCGAAGTTCTCCGGCGTCATCCCGCGTTCCCACAGGTAGTACAACGCCGGCAGCAGCTTGCGTTTGGTCAGGTCCCCGGAAGCGCCGAAGATCACAATCAGGCAGTCGTCCGGCCGCGGCGGCGTGGTGGAGTTGGGCATGGGTGCACAATAGACACGAATCGCGCCGCGTCGGCAAGCGCAGCCGTTTCATTCATCTGACTTGACGCCTTCAGACTTCGCCTGACGGCGCAGATACTGACGGATACAGCGTGACGCGATGAAACGCTCGATCCGACGCGCCCCGTAAAGCACCGCGACGCCCCCGAGCACGGCCAACACCAAATATGCCAAGGCGGTGTGGTCCCACGAATCGGCGAAATGCACCCCGGCAATAATTGCCCCCACGATCAGCACCACTCCCGCGAGTATGCCGAACAACGCCACATGCCCAAGCAGCGCGAGCCAAACGCCCTCCCACGATCCGGGGAAAGAAAAGCTGATTTCGTACAGCACGAAGCACCAGATCACAAAGACCATCGCCAAAACCAATAGATACGGGCCGGCAGTCCAGTCGATGGATCGGGATTGAGATGTCCCCAACACAGCCAAGGCGACCAACCCCCCGATGTACGCCACGCCCGCGGGTCCTAAGACGATATTCAATGCCGGTGCTCGATACCAGGGCTTGGTCCACCGCGCCGTCACCAAACTGGCTACGTCGCAACGCAGACCGCACTCTGGGCAATCCACACGATCCCCGATCAGCCCGCGGAGGTTGTAGCCACACTCCGGACAGTCCAAGTCGTCCCGTATCGTTTCGATCTCTTTCGCACCAACGCTAGGCGAAGACGACTTTGCCACTTCACCGCCCCAGCGCCACGCTGACGATCATCAGGTCCGCCGGGTTCACGCCCGCCAAGCGCCCCGCCTGGCCCAGCGTCGTCGGGCGGAACTTGTCGAGGACCGCCGCGGCCTCGCCGCGCAGGCCCGGGACGCTGCGGAAGTCGAAGTCGCCGGGCAGTTGCACCGACTCGCGCTCGGCGAGGCGTTCGATCTCCCGCCGGCTGCGGTCGATGTAGCCCGCGTACTGCCGCTCGGCGAGCACCGCCCGCAGCGCGCGGCGACCCGGCGTACCCGCGGCGTCGCCGTTGAGCTGCGCCAACACATCGTCGAAGCCCACGTCGGCGCTGTTGACCCACTTGCTCATCGGCCGGCCGTCGACGGAGGAGCCCTCGATCCACGCGTTCAGCTCCGCGATGCGCTTTCGCTTGGCCTCGAACACCGCCCACCGCGCGTCGTCGACGGTGCCGAGCTCCCGCCCCACCGGCGTCAGCCGGGCGTCGGCGTTGTCGCTGCGCAAGAGCAGCCGGTGCTCGGCCCGGCTGGTGAACATCCGGTACGGCTCGCGCGGCGTCTTGGTCACCAGGTCGTCCATCATCACCCCGAGGTACGCCTCGTCCCGCCGCAGCCGCCAACCCCGCCCCCGGAAGTCTTTCGCGTCGCCGCCGGACGCGACGTGCGACGCGAACCGCACCGCGTTGACCCCGGCGATCAGGCCCTGCCCCGCCGCCTCCTCGTAGCCCGACGTGCCGTTGATCTGCCCGGCCAGGAACAAGCCCGGCAGCCGCTTGGTCATGCACGTTGCGTCGATCTGGTGCGGCCAGACCATGTCGTACTCCACCGCGTACCCCGGCTTGAGGATCACCGCCCGCTCGCACCCCGGCAGCGCGTGCACGATCTTCTCCTGCACGTCGATCGGCAGCGACGTGCTGATGCCGTTGCAGTAGATCTCGTTGGTCGAGAGCGACTCGGGCTCGAGGAACACGTGGTGCGACGCGCGGCCGGCGAAACGCACGACCTTGTCCTCGATCGACGGGCAGTACCGCGGCCCGGCGGTCTCGATCTGGCCGTTGTACATCGGGGCCCGGTCGAGGTTGGCCCGGATCAGCTCGTGCGACGCGGCGTTGGTGTGCGTGATCCAGCAGACACGCTGCTCGAGGACGGGGAAACGCGCCGCGATCTTTTCGTAAGCCGCGCGCGAGCCGAGGCGTGCCGGCCCGGTGGCCGGATCGACACGATCCGGCTCGCCCGAGTGCGCCAACGTCATCTCGCTGAACGGCGTCGGCACCGCGTCGCCGGGCTGCTTCTCCAACCCGTCGAAGTCGATCGACTCGGCCGCGAGCCGCGGCGGCGTGCCGGTCTTGAGCCGCCCGAGATCGAAACCGAGCTTCTTCAACGCCCCGCTAATGCCCACCGCGCTGCCCTCGCCGATGCGTCCGCCCTCGGTCTTTTGCTCGCCCGAATGCATCAGCGCCCGCATGAACGTGCCCGTGGTCAGCACCACCGCCCTGGCCCGCAGCGTAACCGTCTTGTCGGCCGTGTCGATCGCCGAGAACTCTCCGCAGCAGTCCGTCGCCGGCGCGTCCTGAACCAGCTTGCCCTGCGGCAGCTCCGGGTTGCCCGGCCCGTGGCCGCCCCGGAACGTCACCCCGACGCACCGGCCGTCTTCCACGACGAAGTCCTCGACCACCCCCGGCAGCACGTCCAGGTTCTCGCGGGTGCCGAGCAACCGCTGCACCTCGGCGGCGTAGGCGTACTTGTCGTTCTGGCACCGCGGCCCGCGCACGGCCGGCCCCTTGCTCGCGTTGAGCACC
Organism: Planctomycetota bacterium; assembly: GCA_039033595.1. Taxonomy (GTDB): domain Bacteria; phylum Planctomycetota; class Phycisphaerae; order Phycisphaerales; family Phycisphaeraceae; genus Algisphaera. Next base: position 50,373 of record JBCCCG010000018.1, read on the forward strand.
CGGAACTGGATCCCCGTCGCGTCGGCCGTCAGCCCCATCAGCCCGCCCAGCGCGTCGATCTCCCGCACCATCTGCCCCTTGGCCAGCCCCCCGATCGCCGGGTTGCACGACATCGCCCCCGTCTTCGACGGGTCCATCGTGATCAGCGCGACACGCCCGCCCTGCCCGATCAGCAGATTCGCCGCCGCCCACGCGGCCTCCGCCCCCGCGTGCCCGCCGCCGATGACCAGGATGTCGTATGGTTGATACATCCGCTTTACCTAAGCTTTCCGTGAGTCCGAGGCACCAAGAGTTTATGGCCGGAGGTATTCCGATGTATTTCTTGCGAATCGAAAAACTCAAAGACGTGATGGCCGAGCGGCCGCTCACCGACCGTCAGGCACTGCCCTACCTGGCCGTCACCATAGGGCTGTTTACGTTGGCGGCCTTTCCGGTCGAGCCGGCGAACGGGCCCGCGGTGGTGTCGGTCGTGATCTCCACGGCGATTACGGTGCTCGGCGCGATCTACGTCTACCGCAGAAACGGCGGCCCAAACGGCCAGGAGTTCCTGTCGCGATATTTCGCGATCGGCTGGGTGGTCGCGCTGCGCGTGATCGTCGTGTGCGTAGGCCCGCTCGCGCTGTTTTACATCATGCTTGGCGCCGCCGGCCACGATAGCGACACGACGCAGTGGTACGAGGTGCCTATCTACGCGTTGCTGGAGGTGGCGATCTGGTGGCGGGTGGGTCACCACACCAGCGAGCTCGCCGCACGCACGGAAAAAGGTGAGTGATTGGCTCGGGATGCGCGAACATGCGATATAGATCGCCGCGGTTACCGCGTGCCCACCGCCGATGACCGGGGTGTCGTCGTCCGCTCGCAACGCGGCGGTGTAGTCAACACCGTGCCCGGGGCCGCCCTACGACGCCGGGGGACGCGGTTTCGGGCGCTTACGGGAGTCTCCGACTTGTTACGCGTGCCGGCTGGCGCCGCACAGATTCGGCTTAAGCGGCAAGGTTGTACAGCAACAGTGCCGCGACAGCCACGAACGCTACGCCCAGAATGACGAGGAGATGGGCCCGCTCTTCGGATACCAGCTGGAGCTTCTTGAGCCCATATGAAGGCCAAGTGAAGTAGATCAGCGCCTTGAGGACCTGAGCCCAGCCCAGGAGCGTTAGAACGACCGGGATACCCGCCCAGACGTTGTGAAAGGCCACGATGATCGAACCGAAGCCGAGACTGATGAATGCCGTGACGAACACGCCGGCTTCCCCTTTGCCCTTCAGCCACTCAAAGAACGCCACCCAGGCACGGGCGCGGACAATGTGCGAGATCCCGATGACCAACAGATTGACCGCAGCGAAGACTTGGATTGCCGCTTCCACGATGTGTTGTCTCTCTATCTTCCCCCCGATGGATTGCAACGCTTACGTGGACGCTTAACCTTATGGACTCAGTTCTCATCCGCCCGCGAGATCAGCCCGCTAACCGCAGACCCAGTGTACCCGCCAATTTCAAACTGCCCCACGACCCGTTAGGCCGCCCCGCGTTCATGACTCGTCTTCAGACGCGACCTCGATCTGCAGCTCGACCACGTTGTTCGGCGAGGCGTCGCCTTTCCAATCCAGGTAGACCTCGTAGCTCAGCCCGCCGGGCTTGAAGGTGTGGCCGGCGTCGTGGACGCCTTCGACGAACACTTCCCACGCCTCGGGGATCTGGTCGGGCCGGCCGGTGAAGTAGGCGGTGGCCACGCGGCGCTCGGGCAGCGTCTTGAGGGAGAGCCCGTCGGGCGCCTCGTCGCCGGGCGCGACGGGGAAGCCGGCGGTGAGGGTGAACGGCCGCTGGGGGTCGCCGGTCGCGCCGTCGTAGATGAACACGGCCGGGCCGGTCTTCTGCACCCGTCTCGCGTCGACCGCCCGCTCGGCCGGGCCGAACGCCACCTGCAACCCGGCCCCGAACTCGGCCAGCCGCGTCCGGGCCTGCCCGCACAAGAAGTGCTCGGTCGCCGCGACGTGTTTGATCCGTGGTGCCGAGAGGCCGTAGCCCTCGTCGGCCCGCGCCGCCGTCGCCGACCACGCGGCCGCCACCATCAGCATCACTCCCACCACGGCCGCCGATCTGATCGGGTTGCTCATCAACCAGGCTCCTTTCACGCGCATCGAGCCGCGCCCGCGTCTCGGGCCTCTATGGTAAATCCACGCCGCCGGGCCACGACGGCCGGGCGCTACGGACTTTCCCCAGCGTGCCTGCGTCGCCGGATGAGTCACCGCCGCGCGGTCGCGTCAACCGAAACAGGAAGCCCTTGGCTCGACGCATCGCGGGCCGCCTCCCACGCCGCCCGGTCGAAGAACGGCCAGCACTCGTCGTCCTCTTCTTCGTAAGCCGTGAGGTCTTTACGGAGGACGCGGACACAGAAGATCACGACTCCCGCACCGAAATAAGACAACACCATGCCCAGCATTAACGACCCGAAAAACGGCATGACCAGCCAGAACCCCGCCGTCACCAGCCACGGCGCGGGGTTCTGTCCGGTGAGCTCCGCCACGACGGACGTCACCACCAGCAACACCAGGCCGGTAAAGAAACTGCCGAGTATGACGAAGCTGCCCCAGCCCCATCGGCCGTGGACGTACGGCTGATCCGTTTTCAGGAACAAGACCGCACGATCGATCATCCGGGCCACGTCGGGCGGCATCGGCTCGTCGGGCGGCTGCGGCCGGGTCGGCACCCGCGGGTTGTCGAGTTCCGCCTTCATCTCGTTGGCGATCCCCGGGATCGCGCGGTCTCGACTCCGAGGCAGTTTCTTGAAGAACTCCGCCGCACCGCCTAATCCCGAGTATTCACGCCGGCACCGCGAGAGCCGTTCCACCAACTCTCGTCGCGCTTCCTGATCAATCGTCACCGGATGAGCCATCTCTTCTGGGATACGCCACCTCCCGCGGCGCGTTACCGGCTCCCATGACCTCCAAAGAATTAATTCTTGATCCGTTATTTTTGTTAGGTTAAAATAAGGTCATGCCTCCACGCCCACCGATGCCGATCTCGTCGCCCGGGGTCCACGAACCGCGCCCCCGACCGATGCGGGCTTTAGAGCGTCGACCGACAATGGGGGCGGCGGGACCGGGGGCGGCGATGTGGCGGGAAAGTGGCCGGGAAGTGGCCGACTCCACCCGTTTTTCGGGAGCAGACCAGACCACCGGAACCAGACCGGAACCAGACCGGTCGTCAGCGGGACGCGACACCAATGACCGGGATGTCGGGGTGCAGAGCCATGCCGGACATCACGAAATCAATTGCGATCCAATGGCCAACCCGTCAATCACCCGGCGGCGTGAAAAAACCCCGCAGCTTCCGGACCCGCCCGTTCTCGTCAAACGTGAAGTGGTTGATCCCTTCGAACGCGACTTCGACGCCGTCCGTCGTGATGCCCCGGCCCTCCCACTTGGCGACCGCTTCGAGACCGACCGCGTGGATAAACGTCGCGTGTAGCCCCACGCTCTCGAACGCCGAGACAAATGCTTGGCCTTGCGCGAGGATCGCTTCGGGCGTCGTTTTGATGGGCTCGCCCACGGGATCGTCCAGCACGGCGTCAGGCGCAAACGCAGACGCCCACGCCGCGGCGTCGCCGCTGCGGGTGCCTTCGAAATAGGCTTCGACCCAGGTCGTGACGGGGTGGCTCGGTTGGTCGGGCATACGGAATCGTCCCTTCGAAAAACGGAGAATAAGGGTGTGGGGGGCGTTGGGTTATGCGTCGAGGTGGGCGTGGCCGGTGGGTCCGTCGCTGCCCGCAAACTCGACCCGCCACGCTCCCGTGAGGTGCCCGGCCTAGGCCAGTGCCCCGTGCGACAGGTCGTTGATGTGGTGGCTCGTCCCGAATGCGTAGCCGCCCCGTGCCGTGAATTTCATAGCAGAGCTTAGGCCAGCCTCGTTCGGCAAACCGTACGGAGCCGACCAATGTTTGATAGAATTATGTTAGGGTATCGGGAGAAGGTCGCTGCGGCTGCAAGGTCAAGGGTGTTGACATGGGACTGAAATGGCTTTTCCTCGATATGAACAGCTTTTTCGCGTCGTGCGAGCAGTACGACGACCCGGCGTTGCGGGGCCGGCCTGTGGGCGTGTGCCCGGTGCTGGCCGACGGGGGGATGACGATCGCGGCGAGCTACGAGGCCAAGCGGTGCGGGGTGAGCATGACGCGGGCGGCCGAGGCGCGGCGGCTCTGCCCCGACATCACGCTGCTCCAGGCCCGGCCGGCGCGGTACGTGGAGCTGCACGAGGCGGTGAAAGCGAGCATCGAGAAGCACCTGCCGATCACGACGACGTACTCGATCGACGAGTGGGCGGTGCGGCTGATGGGTGACGAGCGCGACCCGTCACACGCCCTGGCGTTGGCCCGGCGGATCAAGGCGCAGATCGCCGCGGACTTCGACGGGGCCCTGCCGTGCTCGGTCGGGCTCGCGCCGTCGCGGCTTCTGGCGAAGACGGCGTGCGAGTGTCGGAAGCCCGACGGGCTGACCGTGCTGACGATGGACCGCATGCCGGGGGTGCTGGCGTCCATGGAGCTGCGCGACATCCCGGGGGTCGGCGGCGGCATGGACCAGCGCCTGCGGCAGAACGACGTGACCACGCCCGCGGAGTTGTGGGCGTTGTCGCGGGCCGACTGCCGACGGATCTGGGGCTCGGTGCAGGGCGAGTACTTCTGGTCGGGGTTCCACGGCGTCGACCCGGTCGAGCCGACCACCCACCGCCGCAGCATGGGCCACGCCCACATCCTGCCGCCGAAGCTGCGCACCGAGGCCGGGGCCTACGGCATCCTGACCCGGCTGCTGTGCAAGGCCATCATGCGCTGCCGCCGCGACGGCTACTTCGCCCACCGGCTGCGGATGCACGTGTCGTTCGAAAACAAGACGAGCTGGGGCGACGAGATCGAGCTGCCGTCGGTCGACGACACGCCAACGGCGCTCGAACACTTCGAGCGCTTGTGGACGCGGCGGCCGTGGGCCGCACTGCCCGGGGAGGCCGCGATGACGCCCAAGAAGGTCTCGGTCGACCTCGGCGGGCTCACGCCGTCGCAGTCCACGCCCGGCCACCTGTTCCGCCAGACCGACCAGCCCCGCAAGCTCTCGGCCGTGCTCGACCAGGTCAACCGCAAGTTCGGAGCCCACAAGCTCCACCCCGGCTCGATGACCCACGTCGTCGACTACCAGATGGACGACAAGATCGCCTTCGGCCGCATCCCCGAACAAGACATCGCCATGTAGCCCCCGCCCGCTCATCCCGCCGCCGCCCAATACGTCCGAATAACTGCCGAGCCGGAGTGAAATGCCCCCGCCAACTACCCGATAAAACCACTGAGTTTGCTCACAATTCGGGAGTCCGTCTCATGCTGCTGCACCAGATCATCAAACCTTCGGCCGACAGCCCCGGATCGCCCGCCGTTCCGCTGATCTGCATGCCGAGTTCGGCCGGGGACGGCCGGGCCATCTTCGACCGGCTCGCCGCGGCGGCCGAAGCGCACCTCACGTTCCCCGCGCTGCTCGTCGCGCCCGATCTCTCGGAGCCCAACGCGCAGGAGCAATGGCCCGCGGCGTTCGCCAAACTCCGCCAACAGCACCACCTGACCGACCGCGGCCTGGTGTTCGGCCACGGCGCCGGCGCCCGCCACGCCCAGCACTTCGCCCTCGACCACCCCGACGCGGTGATCGCCTGCGCCGCGTTGTCCGCCGACGCCTGGGCCTCGGTCAGCGACAGCCCCGACCCGGGCGCCCTGCGCCCCGTGCGCTGGTTGATCGGGTGCGGCCTGGAAGAACCGGCCGGCGCCATGCAGCGCGCCGAGCGGCTGCAGGTCGAGCTCGCCGAGGTCGGCTGCCTGGTGGATTTCCTGGACTGGGACGGCGGGCCGAGCGAGCTCTCGGCCCACGCCCTCGAAAACACGGTGCGGTTCTTCAACGACCTCCAGTCCGCCAAACAGGCGGCCTGAACGACTCATTGGACCATGCCGAACGACCGACCGGGCAGGCTCAACCGGGCCGGGTCATGCTGTCGTAGTCCATCAGCTCGGCGAGGCGTTCTTCGGGCATCAGATTCAGCTCGCCGACGAGCTGCTTGATCGTCTTGCCTTCTTTGTGGGCCTGCTTCGCCAGCGCGGCGCACTTGTCGTAGCCGACCTCGGGGGCGAGCGCGGTGATGGTCATCAGCGACGCTTCGAGCAGTTCGGTGCAGCGCTCCTCGTTGACCTCGAGGCCGGCGAGCAGCTTGTCGACGAAGACGTTGGACACGTTGGCCAGGAGTTCGACGGATTCGAGGAAGGCGTCGATCATCACGGGCATCGCGACGTTGAGCTCGAAGATGCTGCCGACGCCGCCCAGCCCGGCCGTGGTCACGGTCGCGTCGTTGCCGATCACGCGGCAGGCGACCTGCATGACCGATTCGCAGATGACGGGGTTGACCTTACCCGGCATGATCGACGAGCCGGGCTGGATCGCGGGGAGATTAAGTTCGCCGATCCCGCAGCGCGGGCCGCTGCCGAGGTGACGGATATCGTTGGCGATCTTGGAGAGGGAGACGGCGATCGTTTTCAGATCGCCGTGGCAAAGAACGAATGTGTCCTTTGCGGCCTGCGCTTCGGGGTGGTTCTCGGCCTCCTTGAAATCGATTCCGGTACGGCTCTGGAGAATGTCGCAAACGCGCTTGGCAAACTCAGGGTGTGCGTTGATGCCCGTGCCCACTGCGGTGCCGCCGATCGGCATCGCGACCGAGAGATAGTTGACGCAATAGCCGAGGAGATAAGTCGCGTGCTTCGCCTGCTGTGCGTACCCGCCGAAGACCTGCCCCATGCGGATCGGCGTCGCGTCCATCAGGTGAGTCCGCCCGGTCTTGATGATGGCGTCCCATCGCTCGGACAATCCCGTGAGTGAGTCGTGCAAGTTCTGCGCGGCGGGTTTGAGGTTTTTCTGGATCGCGATCGCTCCGGCGATATGCATCGCCGTGGGGAATGTGTCGTTGGACGACTGTCCCATGTTGACGTGGTCGTTGGGGTGGACGCCGCCGTCGGCTTTGGTGGTGGCGCCGAGGCCGAGCTTGTCGTTGGCCACGGCGGCGATGACCTCGTTGGCGTTCATGTTGGTGCTGGTGCCCGAACCCGTCTGGTAGACGTCGACGGGGAAGTGGGCGTCGTGCTTTCCTTGCGCCACTTCGTCGGCGGCGGCGATGATGGCGTCGGCGAGCTTCGCGTCGAGCTTGCCGAGGTCTTTGTTGGCCTGGGCGCAGGCGGCCTTGAGGTGGCCGAAGGCGTGGATGACGGCCGGGGAGAGCGGGCGGTTGGCGATCGGGAAATTCGCCACGGCCCGGGCGGTCGACGCGCCGTAGAGCGCGTCGGCGGGCACGGGCATCTCGCCCATGGAGTCTTTTTCGATGCGGGTTTCGCCAGTGCCGGTGAGATCGATGGTGCTCATGGCACGGAGCGTAACCCGCCCCGCGGAGGCGTGCCACCGGGACCGGAAGGGTGCGGTTTGGGACCGCGATCAACGCGTGCGGCGAGACCCGCGTTGAACGGGCGGCACCCGGCGTCCGGCAGTGGCGAGGACGCGGGACGCTGGGCGTTGCCCGCTAAACGGAAAGGCGATACCGCGGGACCGAACTCACGCGGCGCGGCGCTCGGCGTCCGGCTCCGCCGAGTCGGCTTCGCCTTCGTCGGCGTCCTGTAGGTTCAGCACCGTGGCGGCCATCTGGTCGAGCAGCGTCGTCGCGCGGTCGCGGAGCTGGTTGAGGATCTCGTCGGCCTGGTGGTCGAAGAGTTCGGTGAGGCCGGCCATGGTCTCGTCGAGGCGCTGGGCGTGGACCTGGAACTCGCCGTCGGCCGAGTCGGCGAGCGACGCGAGGTAGTCGCGGTGGTGCTGACGGTGTTCTTCGAGCTTCTGCTTGAACGCTTCCTGCGTGTCGTGGGTGCGGGCCATGGCCTGGACGACCTCGCCGCGGATGCGCTTGAGCGCGGTGTTGGCGGTGCCCTCGGTACGGGCGACCAGGCCCTCGGCCCGATCGTGGAGCTGGTCGGCGAGCGTGTCGAATTTCTGCGTCAGCTCACGCTCAAGGATCGCCTGGGCGTCGGCAAGCTCGGCGTCGAAGGCCAAACGGCGCTGGCCGATCTCGGCCCGCATCTCTTCGAGCGCCGCGTGCTTCATGCGGTCGAGTTCTTCGGAGAACGCGTCGGCGCCCGCGTGCTGGTACGCGGCGAGGTGGTCGTCGAAGCGTTCGAGTTGGCCGGTGATCTGCGTCGGCATCGCGCGGGATTTTTCGGCGGCGGCCTCGAGGTCTCTCTGGATCATCCGGCCGTCGGCGAGCGCGTGGCCGAGCTGCCGGACCATCGGCGTGACGCGGCCGTCGATCTGTTCGAGGCGGCCGAGCTTTTCGTCGGTGACGCGGTTGAGCCGGGCGAGCTTGGCGTCGAGCTGGGTGTCGAGGGCGGTGAGCTTGTCGACGAGCCTCTGGAGTTGCGGGACCTGGGGCGCAGGCTCTTGACTCGGTGAGGGTGCCTCGGCGGACACGGCCTGTTCGATGGCGGCTTCGGTCGACGGAACCGATGGCACCTTGACCGCGGCGGGCTTTGTTTTCTCAGCCGTGTTGGCGACCTGGGCGCGGGCGTCTTGGAGCATCTTCAGTAGGCGGAAACGCTCGTCCCGCGCCCGGTCGAGCAGGCCCGACAGGTCGGCCTTGGCCGCGGAGACCTGCGACCGCGTGACCGCGCCCCCAGCCGAGGCGGCGGGGCGAGAAGAGAAGGGCTTGGCGGGATCGATCATGACGGGCTCCGTGAATCGTGGGTTGCTCGCGGCATGAGTCGGGCCGCGACCTCGGCGCGCGCCGCCGACCGGACAGCACACACCGATGTGACTCATCGACGAGATCGGACGGGCGCAGCGACCGCGGGTGCGCGGCTTGGTTATCGGGTGTCGCGGCGCGGCTAAAGGGATCCGATAAGCGGCGCGCAGCGGGGCTAACTGATTCGTGGGACGCGGACGGCGGAGCCTTGCGACGTTGCCGTACGTCCGAAAACTCGCTAAAACGCGGGGCCGATTTCCGTTTAGAACCGACTTCGATCACCCCCGGAGGCCCGCATGGCCCGCAAATCTCAGCTCGACGAACACTATCTGTTTACCTCCGAATCCGTCTCGATGGGGCACCCCGACAAGGTGAGCGATGCGGTGAGCGACGCGGTGCTCGACTCCTTGCTCACGCACGATTCGCAGGCCCGCGTGGCGTGCGAGACGTTCTGCACGACGGGCCTGGTCGTCGTCGGCGGCGAGATCACGGTGCACAACCAGAAGGCGGTCGCGGCGCTAAACGACGCCGAGGACACGATCCGCGAGACGATCCGCAAGATCGGTTACACCGGCGACGTGGGCATGAAGTTCGACGCCGACACCTGCGGCGTGGTGCGGACGATGCACAGCCAGTCGGCCGACATCTCCCAGGGCGTGACCGCCGGCCAGGGCGTGGACAGCGAGCAGGGCGCGGGCGACCAGGGCTTGATGTTCGGCTTCGCCTGCCGGGAGACCAAGGACCTCATGCCGCTGCCGATCGACCTGAGCCACAAGCTCGTCGCGAAGCACGCGAAGGTCCGCGAGGCGAATAAGCTGATCAAAGGTTTACGCCCCGACGCCAAGTCGCAGGTCACCGTCGAGTACGACATCCACAACCGGCCCGTGCGGATCGACACCGTCGTGCTGTCCACCCAGCACACGGCCGCGTGGAACGGCAACGCCAAACAGAAGCAGCTCGGCCGGGCGGTGTTCAAGCACATCATCGAGCCCGTGATCAAAGGCAAATACTTCAAGCCCGGCACAAAGGTCGTCTTCAACCCCACCGGCAAGACCCGCGTCCCCGCCGGGGCGGTGAAGGTCTTCGTCAACCCGACCGGGCAGTTCGAGATCGGCGGGCCGCACGGCGACGTCGGCCTCACCGGCCGCAAGATCATCGTCGACACCTACGGCGGCCGCGGCCGGCACGGCGGCGGCGCGTTCTCGGGCAAGGACCCGTCCAAGGTCGACCGCAGCGCCGCGTACATGGCCCGCTACATCGCCAAGAACCTCGTCGCCGCCAAGCTCTGCGACGTCTGCGAAGTCCAACTGAGCTACGCCATCGGCATCGCCGCCCCCACGTCCATCCACGTCGACACCTACAAGACCGGCAAGCTCCCCGAGCCCGCGATCACCGAGATCGTCCGCCAGATCTTCCCGCTCACGCCCAACGGCATCCTCAGCCACCTCAAGCTCCGCAACCCGATCTTCTCCCCCACCGCCAGCCACGGCCACTTCGGCCGCACGCCCGGCAAGATCAAGGTCAACGGCAAGACCTACGAGACGTTCACCTGGGAGAAGACCGACATGGTCGCGAAGCTGAAAAAGGCCGCGGGCATCTGATACCCGGATCGCTTCGTCCCGCACAACTTCCGGAGGTCCGCGCCATGAGCGAGAAGATCGAAGTCGAAAACGTCAACGTTCCGGGCCACACCAGCCGAGTGGACAAAACCAAATACGACGCGATGCGTCAATCGCTGCTCGCCGCGCTCCCCAAGCGCGCGCCCGGGCTCACCCACAAGCAAATACTCGAGGCGATCACCCCGAAACTCCCGCAAGACCTCTGGCCCGGCGGCGCGAAGGCCGGGTGGTGGTCGAAGACGGTGCAGCTCGATCTGGAGGCCAAGGGGTTGATCGTTCGCGACCCCGACGCCAAGCCGATGTGCTGGCACCGCGCCTAAATGAATAAGCCCAATCGCGGGTGCCCTCAGGACGGACGCCGGGCCTACGCGGCGGCCTCGTCTTCGTGACACACCATGCCGGCAATGCTGTCCGTGACGCGGGTGCGCGGGGGGGCGGCCTTGAGCAGCGGCAGGTAGGTCCGCAGATCGATCGGCGCATCGAACTGGACGCCGATCAGGTGGATCTTCCCGGTCAGCAGCACGCAGTGACGTACCCGCCCGAGCAGCTTACTGCTCTTGCCTTTCTCCTTAAACAGGATGTAGCAGCGGGTGTCGGGGTGCATAAAGCCGCCGTGGTAGAGCCCGATCCCGTTGGTCGACAGGTCGCGGCAACGCACGGTGTAGGGCATCCAGTTGCCGCACTGCATGCGGAACAGCGCGTAGACCGGCAACGCCATCGGCGAGCGGTGGCGCAGGTCGATGCGGCTGGTCAACGCTGCCTTGGGGTCCAGGTGACAGTCGGCGAACTGCTCGTTGAGGCGGGGCGCCATCTCGCACCACTGCTCGTCGTCGAGGCCGGTCGTGTCTTGAAATTCACGGGATAAGAGCTTTCCGGTCATGACCCCCCTCCGCTCGGTCCGAGAACTGATACAAGAATTTCCTGAATCACATCTACTGGATTGATGTCGGCAATTTCTGCAACACGACTTAGCGCGGGATATCTCAGGCGAGGGTCGGCCGGCCCGACGCGGCGAGGCGACCGGGTATGATGGCCGCATGCTGGTCAAGAAAGGCATCCCCGTTTCGCCCGGCGTGGCGATCTGCAAGGCCGTGGTCCTCGACGCCGAGGACCGGGCGGTGCCGCGACGGGCGATCCCGATCGCGCTGATCGACCACCACGTCCGTCGGGTGGACAACGCCCTCGAAGAATCGAGCCGCCAGATCGCCGAGGTCCGCCAGCAGACGGCCGATTCGCTGGGCGAAGAGCTGGCGAAGATCTTCGCGTTCCACCTCGGGATGCTCGCCGACCCGGCATTAACTGAGCAGTTCCGTGCGAAGGTGCGCAACGAACGGGTGACCGCCGAGTACGCGGTGTACGCGGTGATGTCGGAGCTGGCCAAGACGTTCCTCGCCCACCAGGACCGCTACTTCCGCGACCGTGTCAACGATATCTACGACCTGCAGCGTCGGCTGCTGCGTCAGCTGATCTCCACCGGGGCCAACGACCTTTCGAAGATCGACTCGCCGTCGATCGTCATCGCCCACGACCTCACCCCCAGCCAGACCGCGGGCCTGGACAAGACCAAGATCATGGCGCTGGCGACCGACGCGGGCGGCCGCACCAGCCACACCGCGATCCTCGCCCACGCGCTGGGCATCCCCGCGATCGTTGGCCTCGAAGACCTTGCCGAGACCGTCGAGTCTGGCGACACCGTCATCATCGACGGGCACCGCGGCGTGGTCATCGTCGACCCCGACGCGGCTCAGCTGCTGGAATACAAGCAGGAAATCCGGCGGATCGAGAAACTCGACCGCGAACTCGCCAAGCTCCGCGACCTACCGGCCGTGACCAAAGACGGCACGGAGATTTCTCTGCTCGGCAACATCGAGTTCCCCACCGAAGTCCCCGACGCTCTGGAAAAAGGCGCGGTGGGCATCGGGCTATACCGCACCGAGTTTCTTTTCCTCTCGGCCGAGCACGAGCCCACCGAAGAACAGCAGTACGAGACTTACGTCCAGACGTTGCGCAACCTCGGTGGCAAGCCGCTGACCGTGCGCACACTCGACCTCGGGGCCGACAAGATCCCCGAGAACGTGGTGCTCGCCACGCCGATGCTCAACGAGCGCAACCCGTTTCTCGGGCTGCGTTCGATCCGGCTGTGCCTGCAGAACCTGCCGCTGTTCCGCACACAGCTCCGCGCGATCCTGCGCGCCAGCACCGAAGGCCCCATCAAGATCATGTTTCCGCTGATCTCCAACGTCATGGAGCTGCGTCAGGCCAAGATGATCCTGCAGGACGTCAAGGAGGACCTCGAAGAGCAAGACATCCCTTTCCGCGAGAACATCGAGATCGGGATGATGATCGAGGTGCCCTCGGCCGCGTTGCAGGCCAAGACGTTCGCCAACGAGGCGGATTTTTTCAGCATCGGGACCAACGACCTGATCCAGTACACCGTGGCCGTCGACCGGGCCAACGAGCGGATCGCCAGCCTGTACTCGGCGGCGCATCCCGCGGTCATTTCTCTGCTTAAGGACGTAATCCGGACCGCCGATAGAACCAAGACCCAGGTCAGCCTCTGCGGCGAGATGGCGGGGCAGCCCGAATTTACTATGCTATTGCTGGGTTTGGGTCTGAGGACGTTTTCGATGACCCCCCCGGCCGTGCCGGAGATCAAACGGCTCATCCGCGGCGTCAGCATCGACCAGTGTCGGCGCGTCGCCCGCAAGGCCGTGACCTTTGATTCGGACCGTGAAGTGTTGAATTACCTCAGGGACGAGGTCAACAAAGTGATGCCCAAGGCGTTCGATGGGCGTTCCATCGATTACTGATCCGCCCCGGCCCGCCGGGCGCGGACACACGCCAAAAACAAGAACTGCCGCGCGTTTCGATCGCCGGGCGAACCTGCCCGCGGCTCGAGCGAAACGCAAGGCCCAAGACAAGGAAGTCTTGAGACCCCAGGCCTGAGGCCTGAGTAAAATCGCTCCCGGAACACGGGACACACACACCCGCAACGTCTTCCCAGAGATCCCGCTGCGCGTCATTTTTTACTCAAGCCTCAGGGCTCGGGCCTCAAGCCTGACCCATGCCCAAAACCGAAATGCTCATCAACTACGTCCCCGGCGAGGAGTGTCGCATCGCCATCGTCGAGGACGGCCGGCTCGAGGAGTTCTATCAGGAACGCGCCTCGACCGAATCCCACGTCTCGAACATCTACAAGGGCCGCGTCACCAACGTCGAACCCGCCATCCAGGCCGCGTTCATCGACTTCGGGCTCGAACGCAACGGCTTCCTCCACATCTCCGACCTCCACCCCAAGTACTTCCCCGGCAAAGACCGCGAGGAGTTCGAGAAGGTCGGACACAAGACCGCCCGCCATGAACGCCCGCCGATCCAGAAATGCCTCAAGCGGGGCCAGGAGGTGCTCGTCCAGGTCCTCAAAGAGGGCATCGGCACCAAGGGGCCGACGCTCACCAGCTACCTCTCCATCCCCGGGCGCTTCCTCGTGATGATGCCCGACATGCAGCGGCTCGGCGTCTCCCGCAAGGTCGACGACGACGACGCGCGCAAGGAAACCAAGGACATCCTCAAGGCGCTCGACCCGCCCAAAGAGTTCGGCTTCATCGTCCGCACCGCGGGCATCGGGCAGACCAAGACCGACCTCAAGCGCGACCTATCCTACCTCCAGCGCCTCTGGAAAAACATCGAGCGCAAACGTAAGCAACGCGGCAAGACCGGCGAGCTCTACGCCGAATCGGATCTGGTCATCCGCACGATCCGCGACGTCTTCAATAGCGACATTGATCACATCGTCTGCGACGACCTGACCGCCGCCCGACGGGCCCGCGACTTCCTGGCCGTGGCCAACCCGCGGAGCAAGTCGAAGGTGATCTACTACGACGACCCGGTGCCGCTGTTCCACCGCCGCGGCGTCGAACAGCAACTCGACAACATGAACGCGCGCGAGGTGCCGCTGCCCTCGGGCGGGGCACTGGTGATCGATCAGACCGAGGCGCTGGTCGCGATCGACGTGAACTCCGGCAAGTCCCGCGCGGCCAAAGACGCCGAGACCAACGCCTACAAGACCAACCTCGAGGCCGTCGACGAGATCGCCCGGCAGCTCCGCCTCCGCGACCTCGGCGGGCTGGTGGTGCTCGACCTGATCGATATGCGGCCGATGAAGAACCGCAAGGCCGTCGAGTCGCGCTTCCGGAACAACCTCAAGAAAGACCGCGCCCGCACCCGCATCGGGCCGATCTCGCAGTTCGGCCTGCTCGAGATGACCCGCCAGCGCATGCGGGCGTCGCTGCGTAAATCGATCCACCAGGAATGCACGTCCTGCAACGGCCGGGGCTACAGCATGAGCCCCGAGTCGGTGATCCTCAGCGTTATGCGCCGCCTCGCGCTCGTGATGAACCGCGACGACGTGGACCGCATCGAGCTGACCATCAGCCCCGACGTGGCGTTCCACATCCTCAACCGCAAGCGCGGGGAACTCGTGGCGCTCGAGAAGAAATACGGCAAGACCGTCATGGTCCGCGTCGGCGGCAACACCATCGACTTCGTTAACATCGCGGTGTTCAACGCCGCGGGCATCACCCTCCCCAGCGACCCCGAGTCGCTGATCAAGCACATCAAGCCCGCCGGCGACAAGAGCTTCCGGGAACTCGTCGACGCGGAGCTGCCCGAACACTTCGAGGAAGAACAGCCCGAAGAACCGGAAGCCGTGGCCGAATCCGACGAAGACGCTTCGGAGTTCAAGCCCGCCACCGCGGCGACGGACGACGACGACGAGCCCGGCAAGCCGAAACGATCCGGGAGGCGGCGGCGCAAATCCTCGTCGGCGTCCGCAGGCGAAGCCGAAGCGACCTCGGAGGAAGCCAAGGCCCGCCCCGGCGACGACCGCGACGAAGAAAGCCTCGACGAAGACGGCCAACCCAAACGCCGGCGACGCCGACGGCGCGGTGGGCGTGGACGCAAGAAGAACGCGGACGCGCAACAAGACGGAGCACAAGACCGCGACAACGCAGAGAGCGCCGAACGTGAGCCGGCCGAGGATGCGGTCGCCCCCGACACCGACTCCGACACCGCCCCCGACACCGACTCCGAAGCCGGCGCGGATACCGTTGCCCGGGCCGCCGACAAAGACACCTCCGCGACCGACACCGAAGCCAACGGCGAAGACGCGCCCAAGAAAAAGAGCCGACGGCGACGCCGCGGCCGCAGGAAGTCGTCTTCCGACGAAGACGGCACCAACGGCGACGTCAAGGCCGAAGAGGGTCTCGCCGCGGACGAGCCCGTGGTCGTCGAAGCCACCGACGAGGCCGGCGAGGCCGCGTCCCCGACCAACGGCGACGAGAAGCCCAAGCGCAAACGCCGACGCTCGGGCCGCACCAAGAAATCCGCCGAAGCGAACGGCGAGCCGGCCGCCGAGGGCAAGAGTCCCAAGGGATCGAAGAAGAAAACCCGTTCGCAATCGCGCCCCCGCCTCCCGCTCGACGAGCACGGCGACGTCAACGGCAACGTCAAGCTGCCCGAAGACGGCGAATCCGCCACGGGCTCCGCCGAGACCGAAGTTGACGGCAACGTCCCCACCGTCGTGGTCAAGAAAAAATCCACCAAGAAGAAGCCGCCGACCAAGCCCGGCCGCGGCTACGCCAACCGGATCATCAGCGGCTAACCCCATGCCCGCCCCCGCCCCCGGAAATGATCCCGCCACCGCACGCCGCTCCGCCGCGACGCGACGCGTCGTGGTGCTCGGGTCCACCGGGTCTATCGGTGTCAACGCGTTGCAGGTCATCGAGCACCTGACTCGCACCGCCGCCCAACCCTTCGAGGTCGTCGGACTCGCCGCGGGCAATAACGCCAAACTCCTCGCCCAACAAGCGGTGCTGCACCCCAAAGCCGCGGTCGCGATCGCCGCGCCGGACTCAGGCCAAACCTACGTCAGCCCCGACGTCTTCACCGGCCCCGACGCGGCCCGTCGGCTCGTTGAGCACTGCCGGCCCGACGTCGTCGTCGCCGCGATCGTCGGCATCGCGGGGCTGCCGGCCACCCTCGCCGCGGTCGAGCAAGGCTGCACGATCGCGCTGGCGAACAAGGAGACCCTCGTCGCCGCCGGTTCGCTGGTGATGCCGTTGGCACAGCAACACGGCGCGACACTCATCCCGGTCGATTCCGAGCACTCGGCGATCTTTCAATGCCTGGCGGGCGCCGCCGATCCGACCGGCCTCCAGCGCGTCGTCCTCACCGCCTCCGGCGGGCCGTTCCGCGATACGCCGCTCGAAAAGATATCGCACGCCACGGCCGAGGAAGCGCTACGCCACCCAACCTGGGACATGGGGCCCAAGATCAGCATCGACTCGGCCACGATGATGAACAAAGCGTTAGAGATCATCGAGGCCCACCACCTCTTCGGCCTGCCGCCGGAGAAGATCGAGGTACTCATCCACCCGCAGTCGGTCGTCCACAGCTTCGTCGAGTTCGCCGACCACAGCGTGCTCGCCCAGCTCGGCCCGCCCGACATGCGCACGCCGATCCAGGTCGCGCTGACCCACCCCGACCGCAAGCCCGGGGTGTCCGACCGCCTCGACTGGCATAAGCTCCGTCAACTCGATTTCTACCCACCCGACGGTGAACGTTTCCCCGCCCTGCCGCTGGCCTACGATTGCCTGCGGGCTCAAGGCAAGGGCAACGCCAGCGCCGGGGCCGTGCTCAACGCTGCCAACGAAGCGGCGGTGAACGCCTTCCTCGCACACCGCATCCGCTTCGGGCGTATCGTGGAGTTGGTCGCCGCGGCGCTGCGTGGCGTGCCCGATCGGCCGATCGCCACGCTCAACGACGTGCTGGCCGCCGACCGATCCGCCCGCGACTATGTTGAGTCGGCCATCGCGACCGAGCCCGTTGTCGGACGATAACCCGTTACCCACACGCCACACCGCCGCCCGCCTTCTTCTCCGCCCATCCCGCAAAGACTTCTTCCATGAGTGCGATCTTCAACGACCCCAAACTCGCCGTCCTGGCCCTGATCCTGGGCTTCGGCTTCTTGATCTTCGTCCACGAGCTGGGCCACTTCGCCGTGGCCAAATGGTGCGGCATCCGCGCGACGCAGTTCGCCATCGGCTTCGGCCACGCGTTGCTGTCCTACCGCAAGGGACTGGGCCTCCGCGTCGGCGGCACGGAGAAGGAATACTTCACCCGCGCTCTCGAGGCCCTCGAACGAGACGGCAAGTCCATCGAGGGCTTGAGCGAACACCAGCGCAACCAGCTCATCATGGAGAAGGCCGACGCGCTCGGCCTCAGCGAAACCGAATACCGACTCAACTGGATACCGCTCGGCGGGTACGTCAAGATGCTCGGGCAGGAAGACCTCGACCCCGCCGCGCAGTCCGACGACCCGCGGGCCTACAACAAGAAATCCATCGGCGCCCGCATGGCCGTGATTTCCGCGGGGGTCATCATGAACCTGATCTTCGCGTTGATCTTCTTCATCATCTGCTTCCAGATGGGCGTGAAGTTCCCCGCACCGGTCGTCGGCGATGTGTCCGGGCTGTCCCCGGCCGCGACAACGTTCGCCGAGGGCCACGCCGACGACCCGGCGTACATGGGCCTGCGCATCGGCGACCGCGTCGTCTCGGCCAACGGCAAACCGGTCGAGGACCTTTCGGGGATCAAGATCGCCACCGCGCTGGGCAAGGCCGGCCAGGCCGTGGAACTCGTGGTCGAACGCGAAGGCGAACCCAAGACGCTGACCTACAACGTCACGCCCCGCCCCGACCACCAGCAGGAGATGCTGTTGACCGCGGGGATCGCGCCGTCGCCGACGCTGCGCATTATCGCGGTGTACGAAGACACCCCCTTCGCCGAGGCGGGCGTCAAGGCCGGATCGACAATCACCGCCGTCAACGGCCTACCCGTCGAGACTTACGGCCAGTACGCCGCGGCGATCGACCAGACCGGCGGCCAACCCGTGGCCGTCACGGTCACCGGTGAAGACCAAACCGCCGTCACCGTCGAGATCGAACCCGTCCCCGCGTTCCGCACGTCGATCGACGAGATCGCGCTGGCCGGTCTGACCCCCGCGACGCGGATTAGTGCCGTCACCGAAGACAGCCCCGCGGCGCGGGCGGGCGCCGAGCCTCAAGACCTGATCGCACGGCTGGGCGGCGTCGACTGGCCCTCGACGGAAGACGTGATGCGTCTGATCCGTGAAGCCGGGGGCAAGGGCGTCGAACTCACCGTGCAGCGCGGCGGCAAGCCCGTCGATCTGGGCCGGGTGAAGCCCAATACCGGGCCGTTCGCCAAAAACCGCGGGCGCATCGGGATCGCGTTGGGCCCCGCCCTCGACGAGCCGATCGTCGGCCGCGTCCTCCCCGACTCGCCGCTGGCCGACGCCAACCTCCCCGGCGGCTCGCAACTCGTCTCGATCAACGGCCAACCGGTCACCGACTGGGTCGATCTGCAACGCGCCCTCGCCGCGATAGAACTCGGCGACGACGGCCCCGCCACGGCCGTGATCCAGGCCAAACTCAACCTCGGCGAACAACCCGAGGAAGCCATCACCGCCGCGTTCGACGCCGCGCAGCTCGCGCTGGTCCGGCACGCCGGTTGGGCCCCGCCGCGCAACATCGGGCTCGACGATCTGCTGATTGATATCAAGGCCGACGGCCCGGTCGAAGCCACGGCCATCGGCGCGGTCAAGACCAAGGAATTCATCCAGCAGACTTACATCACCCTGCTGCGCCTGTTCCAGGGCTCGATCCGCGTCAACAACCTGCGCGGCCCGGTCGGTATTGTCGATCAGGGCGCGAAGGTCGCCCGCCAGGGCCTGCCGTACTTCTTGTTCTTCCTCGGGCTGATCAGCGTGAACCTCGCGGTGCTGAACTTCCTGCCGCTGCCGATCGTTGACGGCGGACACATGGTGTTTTTGATCATCGAGAAGCTCAAGGGCTCGCCGGCGAGCCCGAAGGTGCAGGTGGCCGTGTCACTGGTAGGCCTGGTCGGGTTGGCGTGCATCTTCCTGTACGTGACGTTCAACGACATCTCCCGGCTCGTGACGGGGTGACACCCGGGAGCTGGGGTTGATAGGAGTTGAGGGTTGGGGCCGTATCATCCAGCCGCCCGCACGGTCGGCCCGCAACTCGCCCGAGTCTGCGAAACCGCTTTACCCAAACCTCAAATCCTAAGTCCCAACCCCGGTATACTGCCCGATTCAACGTAGGCTCCCCGAGGTTTTGCCCCATGAAATTGCTGGTCCCGATCATCGCGATCCTCATCGGCATCGTCTTTGCGCTGGCGGTCGCGAACTCCGGCAACAACGCCCCGCCGATCCCCGAGGACGACGCCGTCGCCCCCGCGGCCGCGGAAGCCGGCGATTCAGCGGCCGACGCGGCGCCCGCCGCCTCCGACCAGGGAGACCAGGCCGGGACGGCCGTCGCGTCAACCGACCACGCCGTGGAAACGACCACGGACGCGGCCCCGCCAACCGCTCCGCAAGCCACTCCGTTTACGGGCCTGCGGGCCGTGCCCACCGACGACCCGCTCGCCCCGGCGCTCGGCGGCGATCAGCCCGACAGCGAATTCAAGCTCCGCGTTGAATTCACGTCCTACGGCGCGGGCCTCAAGAAAATCACCCTCGCCGACTACGCCCAGTTCGTCGACCCGCCCGCCGAGGGCGAAGACCGGCCGCCGTACACGCTCATCGACGTGAACCACGGTCTGGCCGAGGGCGCCTCCCCCGCGTTCTACCCCTACGCCGCCCAGACCGTCACTATCAACGGCCAGACGGTCAACCTGTGGAACATGCAGTGGACATTGGATCCCGGAAACCACCCGGAACCCTACGACGGCGAAACCGATGCCGCCCTCATCACCTACAACCCGAATATCACGTACGCAGACGATTCGCAGGCCGTCACCTACCGCCTGCCGATCATCGACGAAAACGGCCAACCCGTCGCCGAGATCGTCCGCACCTGGACCGTCACCGCGGGCAGCTACGACCTGTCGCTTGACCAGCGCGTCGTGAACAAAACCGACACGCCGCTGGACGTCACGTTCAAACAATACGGCCAAGGCGACGTCCTCACCGACCTCGGGGCCTACCTCGGCGACCGCCGGATGTTTATCACCGGTCACTTCCGCGACGAGAACCCACCGAAATACTCGATCTACGTCGACGACAGCTTCGTGGCCCGCAGCACGCTGCTCAAGCAGAAGCGCACGCTCTGGCCCAACACCGAGCTGCCGGTGAAGAAGAATCCCCGCCTCGCCTGGATCGCCTCCGAGAACCGCTACTTCGCGCTCATCACCCACGCCCCCGTGCCCGCCGACACCACAGCTACCGCCGGCGTACCCGAGCTCGACGGCGTGTTCCCGAACGTGTCCTACGCCGTGCTCGATCAGCAGGTCGCCCTCGCCCAGGCCGACAACAAACGCGTAGCCGTGCAGTTCGCGACAAACGCTCTGACGCTCGCGCCCGGCCGGTCCGCGTCGCTCGACGTCGATGTTTACGCCGGCCCACGGAAGAAAGCGGTGCTCGCCGAGGCCCCCTACGACGTGCTGCACTTCGACAAGTTGATCCGCTACGAACTGGGTTGCACCTGGTGCACATTCCAGTGGTTGGCGAAGGGCTTGCTGGGCTACCTCAAGTTTCTCAACGGCATCTTCAGCGACTGGGGCATCGCCATCATCATCCTCGTGCTCACCGTCCGGCTGATCTTGCACCCGATCACCAAGCGGGCGCAGACCAACATGATGAAGATGAGCAAGCAGATGCAGGCCGTCCAGCCGGAGATGGCCAAGCTCAAGGAAAAGTACAAGGACGACCCAACCTCGCTGAACCGCGAGACGATGAAGCTCTACAAAGAGAAGGGCATCAACCCCGCGAACATGCTCGGCTGCCTGCCGATGCTGCTGCAGACGCCGATCTGGATCGCGCTCTACGCTATGCTCTACTTCGCGATCGAGCTCCGTCACGAGCCGGCGTTCTACGGGGTCTTCCAGTCGATCTCCGGCGGCAACTGGCACTTCCTCGAAGACCTGTCGGTCAGCGATAACTTCCTCCGTTTCATCCCGCCCGAGCAGCCCGCCTGGAAGCTCACGTGGCTGCCGTTTATCGAGCCCGAGTTCCGCAGCCTCAACATCCTGCCGCTGCTTATGGCCGTGGTCTTCTTCTTCCAGATGAAGCTCACGACCCCGCCGCCGCAGAACGATCAGCAGCGGCAGCAGCAGATGATCATGAAGTTCATGCCCTTCATGTTTCCCGTCTTCCTCTACTCCGCCCCGTCCGGCCTGACGCTCTATATCTGCGCCTCGACGCTCGCGGGGATCGTCGACAGCTACATCGTCCGCAAACACGTCCGCGAGCAGGAAGAAGCCGGCACGCTGTTCGACAAGAAACCCGTGAAGCCCGGCGGCTTCCGCGACCGCATGAGCAAACGATTCGAGATGGCCGCGAAGATGGCCGCCGAAAAGCAGGCCGAGGCGGAAAAACGGAAAAAGGCCGGCGGCAGCGGCGGCAACAAGAACTACAAGAAACGCAAGTGACGCCGCGGAGACGCTGGTCGTGGACCGCCAATACACCATCGTCGCCGTGAGTTCGCCGCCCGGGCGTTCGGCCCGCGGGCTGATCCGCCTCTCGGGCGACGCGGCTTTCGCGATCCTGGCGCAGCTCACCCCTACACCCGCCCCACCGCCTCGGCAGATCGGCGTCGCCCGGCTGCGCGACCCGTCGCTGCCGGTCCTCACCGCCGTCTTCCCGGCTCCGAACAGCTACACCGGCCAGGACGTCGCCGAGTTGCAACTGCCTGGCCACCCCGCGTTGCTCGACCGCGTCATCCGCGCCGCGCTGCGGGCCGGGGCCCGCCCCGCCGAGGCCGGCGAGTTCACGTTCCGCGCTTACACCGCCGGCCGGCTCGACCTCACCCGGGCCGAGGGCATCGCCGCGACCATCCACGCGGTCAGCGACGGCCAACTCGCCGCCGCCGCCCACCTCCGCGACGGCGAGCTCGCCCGCTTCGCCGCCGAGCGCGTCGAAACGCTCGGCCGGCTGCTCGCCCTGGTCGAGGCCGGCATCGACTTCGTTGACCAGGAAGACGTCGTGCCGATCGCGCCACCGGTGTTGGCCCGGAAGCTGGCCGAAGAGCAGGCCGCCCTCGCCGCTCTGCTCGGCCGCAGCCGGTCGTGGGGCGCGATCGAAGCGCTGCCGCGGGTGGTTCTGGTCGGCCCGCCGAGCGCCGGCAAGTCGACGCTGTTCAACACGCTGCTCGGCAGGACACGGGCGGTGATCGACGCTGCCCCGGGTACCACGCGCGACGTGCTCGAAGAGCCGCTGACGCTGGCCGCATCCGACCGCTCTTCCGAGGGCGAGGTCATGCTGGTCGATCTCGCCGGGCTCGATCCGGCCGACGCCGGGCTGGACCGCGACATCCAGGAACGTGCCCGCCGCGCGATCCGCCAAGCCGACTTGGTGTTGCTCACCGGCCCAACCGGCACCTCATTCCCGGACGACCTCCATGCCCCGGCCACGCTGCGCGTCGTCACAAAGCACGACTTGGCCAATGAAACCACCGACGAGCCCATCGACACGGTGCGGGTTAGCGCGATCCATGGGCTCGGGATCGACGAGTTGCGGGACGCGGTCGCACGGCGGCTGAGCAACCGCGCGGTCAGCGTGCGTGGCGAGCTATTGGCGTTGCAGCCGCGTCACGAGTCGGCGCTCCGCCGGGCGGGGGAATATCTGGGCGAGGCGCTGGCGTGGGTCGACCCCGAGGCGCACGCGCTAGGGGACATCGAGCTGGTCGCCGGCGCGCTGCGGGCGGGTCTCGACGAGCTCGCGGGCCTCGGCGGCGAACTCACCCCCGACGACGTGATCGGGAAGGTGTTCTCTACGTTTTGCGTCGGCAAATAGAGAGGCGCTGCCTGCCGCCCGTAAAACCCGGAAATTGACGACCACGTCAACCCCGCCACGTCCTTGATTCACCCGGACACGCCCTCCGATGCTTCAGCCGGCTGCTCCTCGAGTAGCGCCTTGACGACTTCCTCGACGTAGCCGAACTCCGCCAAGCCGATCGCTCGGACGACGCCCTGCCGATCGATCACCGCATAGGTTGGCATCCACATCGCCCGCCACGCCTTCACATTGTCGCCCGAAGCGTCTCGGCCCGTCGGGTAGGCGATCTGCTTATCGGTGACGACGCGACGGAACTTCTCGGGGTCGATCCGCGAGCCGTACACGCCCAGCACGGTCACGCCGTCGTCGGCGTAGCTCGCGGCCAGCGCGTTCTTCTTCGGGATCGCTGCCATGCACGGGGCGCACCAGACCGCCCAGAAATCGACGACGACGATCTTGCCCCGCAGCTCGTCGGCCGTGGGCTGTCCATTGAGCCAGTCTTCGAGCTCTAGCGCGGGCATGGGTTGGCCCTCCATCGCCGCGTGCAGCGCCTGCTGCTCGTCCGTACCCGCGAACCATTCGGTGGGGAACTCTCGCTCAACTGCCGCGGCGGCGTTGACGCCGAGCAAGCCCGTGAGCACGACGACCCAAAAATACGATGATGTTTTCATGTAAAGATCATAGGCACGACGCCCGGTCCCGCCGGCCGCTTGGACGACCCTCGGACCCAACCTTACACTCGCTATATGAGTTTAGAACTGACCTTCCTGGGCACCGGCACCAGCGCCGGCGTCCCCATGATCGGCTGCGACTGCGACGTCTGCCGCTCCGGCGACCCCCGCGATACGCGTAGCCGATCGAGCGTGCTCATCCGCACGTCCGATCCCCACGCGAAGATCGAAGAGAAGCACGCCACGTTCAACCCCGCCCAAGCGGGCGCCCGTCAAGTCCTCATCGACGCCTCGCCCGACCTGCGGACTCAGGCGATGCGGGCCGGGCTCAGTCGGCTCGACGCGGTGATGCTCACCCACGCCCACGCCGACCACATCTTCGGCCTCGACGACCTGCGCCGGTTCAACGCGACGATGCAGACCGCCATCGACGTCCACGCCGAGCCGGCCGTGATCGAGCAGGTCCGCGGGATGTTCAACTACATCTTCGAGCCGCACAAGAACGTGAACCAGTCGTTCATCGCCCAGCTCATCGCCCACCCGTTGACGCTCGACCCGGCCGCCGAGAACGATCGAGAGCACTTCAAGCCGCTCGAGCTTCACGGCGCGACGTGGACCCCGCTCCGCCTGATGCATGGGCGTCTGCCCATACTCGGCTTCCGCATCGACCATGCCGGCCGCTCGACCGCGTATTGCACGGATGTATCGTCCATCCCCCCCGAAACCTACCCGCTTCTCCAGAACCTCGACGTGCTGGTGATCGACGCCTTGCGCCCCCGCCATCACCCTACCCACCTCACGACCGACCAAGCCGTGGAGATCATCGAGCGTCTGAAGCCGAAACAGGCCTACCTCACCCACCTCGCCCACGACGTGAGCCACGAAAAACTCTCGGCGTTCCTGCCCGACAACATCGAGCCAGCGTACGACGGGCTGAAGGTCAGGCTCGAAAAAAGAAACGGGACGCCCGCCAATCAAACTCCGGAGTAAAGTAGCGGAATCGCAACGACGCTCACCAATGACTTCCAACGCCGGGTAGAGCTAGTTTTTGGGGACTTGGCATGAAAAGAACGTTCCGATCAATCTATGCCATCCTCGCCGCAGGCGTATTTGGTCTTCCGTGGCCGATACACGCGGAACCCGCCGCCGCTCCCAAGCCGCCCGACAATCCGCCGCAGCTAACTCCACCTGCACCTGCGCCACCAGCCGCGCGCCGCGGACCGGACCGGACGATCGACGTGGCGGGCCTGGACCGCGTAGTCCAGGCCGCGTTCGCGCCCGACGGGCGGACGCTGTGGTTGCTGGGCGAGGCCGATCCAACCGGTGCTCAGCGCGACCCCGAGGCCACGTGGCCCCGCGTGGTCGGGTTGGACATCCGATCGGGTGTAGCTAGCCACGACCTGCGGCTGCCGCGGCCCAGTGGGGCTTTGTCGCTCGACGAACTGATCGTGACCGAGCACAGGGTCTGGGTTTCCGGCTCCTACCGAATCCGACCCGGATCAACGCCCGCCGACCCCGAACTCGTGATCCCCGGCCAGCATGACTTCCGCCTCGTGACGCCACTGACGGGAGCTTTGCGCACCGGAACAACGAAGAAGTTCATTGCCCGGACCGCGGTCGGCGAGCCGGGTCAGGTGGTATGTTTGTTCGACGATGATGCGCGGTACTTCTTCGAGGCCCACTCGATGCAAGCCGATCAGGCCGCCTCGGAGCGGCAACGCGTCCGCGTCGGCCGGGAGACAGAAGCGGACCACACACGCTACCGGTTGAACGAACCGTCGACCGGGCGAACCCGGCTCGAAGTTCTGGGCGCAAACAACCTGGATCTCACGCTGAGCCGGGACGAGCGCTATCTCTTGTTGCAACGGCCCACCGGCGGGCCGCTCGGCGGCCACACGATCTGGCGCTACGACACCACGGATCAAGCCTGGAACTGGCCGCGCGCCACTCGTTCGCAGCGCCTTCAATCGATCCACGCGGTGTCACCCGACGGCCGGGCGGTGGCCGTGGTCGGGGTCGACGGCGTCGCCAATCGGATCGACTTCTACCTGTTCGACAACACCGAGCGTTACGACCCCGGATTGGCTGGACGGATGGCCGCGGTGCTCACGCCGCCACCACGCACCGTCCCTACCCCGCCACCTCGTCGCACGGTGACACTGCCCGGCCCCGACGCCGAACTCGGCCCCGGTCCCGACGCGTCGTTCACGCTTGAGGGTCTGGGGCGGCCGTGGGAGATCCAGGTCGAACCCGACGGTTCCCGCGCTTACATTGTCCACCGCGTTGCCGGTGAGGGGCAACCCATTCCCAAAGAAGACCGAGTGCGGTGCGTCGACCTCGCCACTGGCCAGACCGTCTGGGACGTGGCCAGCCCGTTTCCGTGGACCCACCGGATCAACAGCCGCGAGAGCACGAGACTCGTGCTGGATCCCCACTACCTGATCTTCGTCAATACGTACGCGGTTCAGCGGGGTGCCTCCAGTCCCGATCAGGTCGCCCCGTTTCACTTGCGGTCCCAAATCCGCATCTTGCACAAGTCCAGCGGCGCGGGGCGGGACTACTCCGTCGACACAGCCGTGCACAACAGCGTCTACTTTTCGTCGGTGGTCATTCCACCACGTGGCGATGCCGCGGGTTCGACCAGAAGCTGGCCCCGAACGACCCGCCTCGTGATGATCCGCCACGCCCGCCCGGCGACGGTGGTCGACGGCCGCAACTACCCCGCGGCCTGGCACTGGCGACTCGAAAGGTGGGAACTGCCCGGCGGGCGACGACGCGTGCTGATGCGATCACCCACGCCCGAGAGCTACGACGGCGCGGCCCTCGGTTTTACGCCACGCGTCGACACGCTCTCGCTCGGCGAAGGCGGGCGGAGCATCGTTGGATGGTGGTCGTTGAGCTACCGCGGGGAACGGGCCGACCATCGTTTCCTCGACAACTCGGGCACATTGCTGCGATTCGATACCGAGTCCGGCCGACGCCTCGGATCCCAACCGCTGCCCGAGTTCGGCTCGGAGCAATTCCTGAGCCGCTACCTCCCCGGTGGGCTTTGGCAGGTCCACCAACCCGACGGGCAGACCATGGACATCTGGTGGCTCAAAGCCGACGTCACCGCACCCGAGTTGCGGGTCAATGCCAACGGCTGGATAAGTTGGGGAAGAGTGCAGTCGCGCGCGATGTGGTGGGGCTACCAGCAGGCAGATGGCCGGGTCAATCGCGAGGCCGTGCTGCGCCTCGATCCGTGGACCGGGCGGATCGATGGGCCCCGCCCGATGCCCCCGCCGTCTGGTATCGATGGCATTTCGGCGGGGAGCGACATGTGGTCCTACGCCCGGGACGGCTCGGCCGCGGTGGCCTTGATGCATCCCAAGGAAGATAGGTCGCACCGCCCACCGGTCACGCTGCACCGCTACGACTTTCCGCCCGTGGTTGCTGCCGCGGCCGATGGATCACCACTTGGCGATTAACCACCGGCGTCTGATCCGTTGATCAGTTCGGCCAACGCCGCGCCGACGTCGGGCTGCTTCATGAGGTGTTCCCCAACCAAAACACGGTGCACCCCCGCGTCGGCGAGGCGGCGGATGTCGGCGGGTGTGCGGATGCCCGACTCGCTGACGAGGATATCCTTGTTGGGAACTTCCTTCAGCAGCTCGAGCGTGTGGGCGACGTCGGTGGTCATCGTCTTGAGGTTGCGGTTGTTGATGCCCAGGAGCTGGTAGCCGGGGTGCGGAAAGCCGACGTGGGATTGGACCTGGATCAGCGACTCGTAGTCGTGGACCTCGACCAGCGTGGTGAGGCGCAGCTCGGTGGCGAGGATGAGCAGATCCAGCAGCTGCGCCTCGCCCAGACACTCGGCGATGAGCAGGATCGCATCCGCGCCGGCGGCCCGGGCCTCGTAGATCTGGTACGGATCGACGATGAAGTCCTTGCGCAGCACCGGCAGCGGCACGGCCCGCTTGATCTGGGCGATGTATTCCAGCGAGCCCTGGAAGTACTTCGCGTCGGTCAGGCACGAGATCGCGGCAGCGCCGTTCTGGTGGTAGGCCCGGGCCAGCGCCACGGGGTCGAAGTCTTCGCGTATCACGCCGGCCGAGGGGCTGGCCTTCTTGATCTCGGCGATCACCCGGAGCTTGTTTTTCGGACGGGTCGCGGCGGCGAAGAAGTTGCGCGGCGGGTCGGCTTCTTCTGCCGCCGCCTTGATTTCGTCGAGCGGCCGGGCAAGCCGTGCGGCCTCGACCTCCTCTCGCTTGTCGGCCACGATCTGGGCAAGCATGTCACTCATGGGGGCCACAGGATAGCGGAGTTGTGGGAGGGAGTCGGTATCGGGGGTTGAGATTGGGTTGAGCGTCGATCCTCGCTCCCCTGACCCCCAAACCCCAAGCCCCCAACTCCACTATTCTTTGCCCATGGCCAAGACGCGCACCAAATTCATCTGCCGCAGCTGCGGCGCGATGCAGCCCCGCTGGATGGGCAAGTGTCCCGACTGCGGCGAGTGGGACGGGCTCGAAGAAGTCCGTGAGGCGGGCAAGGGGGCGCACCTCGACGCCCACCGCGGCGTCGCGCCGCCGAGCGACGGCGAACACGCCGGGGCCCAGCCGATCACCGAGATCGTCGAGGGCCAGGGCGCGGCCGGTCAACGCATCGCCACGGGTATCGGCGAGTTTGACCGCGTGCTGGGCGGGGCTGCCGGGGCGCTGGGCATCGTGCCGGGCAGCGCGACCATGCTCGGGGGCGATCCAGGCATCGGAAAGTCCACGCTGATGCTCCAGGCCGCGATCGCGCTGGCCCGGGCCGGCGAAACGGTGCTGTACGTGACCAGCGAAGAGTCGGCCGGTCAGCTGCGGCTGCGGGCCGAGCGTCTGGCCCGGCTGAAATACGATCACGACGACCCGGACTCGCGAGCCGGGGGCGAGCTGCCACCAGAACTCTTCGTCCTGGCCGACACGAACCTCGCCCGCATCGCCGAGCAGGCCCGCAAGCTCAACCCCGTGTTGCTGGTGATCGACTCGATCCAGATGGTCTACAAGGGCGACCTGCCCGCGGCCCCGGGGAGCGTGCCGCAGCTGCGCGCGTGCTGCCTGGAGCTGGTCTACCACGCCAAATCCACCGGCAGCGCGCTCATGCTCGTCGGCCACGTCACGAAGCAGGGCGCCCTGGCGGGGCCGCGACTGCTCGAGCACATGGTCGATACCGTGTTGTATTTCGAGGGCGACCGTTACCACAGCCACCGCGTGGTCCGTGGCGTCAAAAACCGCTTCGGCAGCACACTCGAGGTCGGGTTGTTCGAGATGAGCGACGCGGGGCTGCGCGAGGTCACCGACGGCGCGGGGCTGCTCGCCGCCGAGTACCGGCCCCGGAGCGGCAGCGTGGTGTGCCCGGTGCTGTCGGGCACGCGGTGTCTGCTCATCGAGATGCAAGCACTGACCGCCACGGGGTTCCTCGGCTCGGCGAAGCGCAAGGTCTCGGGCCTCGACAAGTCGCGGCTGGATATGCTCATCGCGGTGCTGGAAAAACGCGGCGGCCTGCGTTTGGCCGACCAGGACATCTTCGCGTCCAGCGTCGGGGGGATGAAGGTCGGCGAGCCCGCGGCGGACCTGGCCGTGGCGCTGGCGATCGCCGGGGCGCACCTGGACCGGCAGCTCGAACGGGGCACGTGCGCCGTCGGCGAGATCGGCCTGGGCGGCGAGGTCCGCGGCGTGCAGCAGGCCGAGCGGCGTGTCGTCGAGGCGGCGCGGATGGGCTTCCGGCGGATCATCTGTCCGGACGCGCGGTGGCCGAAGATCGAGGGCGCGGAATTGGTGGCGGTTCCGACGCTCGACCGCGC
Source organism: Planctomycetota bacterium (assembly GCA_039033595.1). GTDB lineage: Bacteria > Planctomycetota > Phycisphaerae > Phycisphaerales > Phycisphaeraceae > Algisphaera. The sequence goes on from JBCCCG010000018.1 coordinate 80,148, forward strand.
GCTGGAACAGTTAAACTGACCGAACAGGGACGCCAGACCGCGTCCGCCAAATCGAAGGCGATCAGGGGCCGACGGATGTGTAGACCGTGGATGATTTTGGGGTGCTGCGTCCTGTCTTGCGGGCTGTGGGGCGTGCCGCCCGCCGCGGGGCAGTTTGTCGACGGCGAGTGGGTGCAGCGCGGCGAGGCGAGTATCCGTAAGTACCGGATGACCAACGCGGCGTTCCTCGTGCTCGACGCCGAAGGGAAGCTCGCCGCCGACGCCGAGGTCCGTCTCGAACAGGAAGCGCACGCGTTCCGGCTCGGCTGGGCCCTGCGCGACCGGTTCCCGGAAGCCTACGACCCGACGGGCGAGCTGTGGCGGGTGTTCAACGAAGTTTCGCTGAAGGGTTTGACGTCGTGGCGGGACGTGCAGCCCGACGCGGACGGAGTGCTGAGGTCGGACGCGATCCGCGCGGCTCTCGACGCGGCCGAGGAGGCGGGGCTGTCGGTGCACTGGGGCAACCTGCTCTCGGCCGAACCGTTCGACCTGCCCGAGTGGGTCGTGCCGTTGCGTGGTCAAGCGCTGTACTACGCCGCGTTGGCGTACGCGCTCGAGGTCGCCGACACGTTCGGCCCGCGGATCGACGGCCTGGACCTCTGCGACCGGCTGCCGGCGGAAGATGACCCGCGGTTTTCCGCGGCGATGCTGCGGCTGATCGAGGCGCACCTCAACGCGGGCTTACCGGGCGTGGAGTCCCGGCTACGGGTCGACGGGGCGTGGCAGAGTGATCGCGCGTCGGCGGCGCTCGGCGCGATGGACGTGGCGGCCAACGAACAGCTGGGGCGCGACGGTTTTTCGGCGAGCGATCGCTTCCCGCCGCGGGCCGTGGCTCAGGACCAGATCGAACCGGCGTTACGCCGCATCGCCAAAGTCGGCCGGCCGCTGCGCATCACCGGTCTCGAGGTCGGCGGGACTCACGGCATCGAGACCACCGTGAACGTCGAGACCGTGGTCCGCACGCTCTTCGCCGAGCCGAGCGTCACGGGCATCACCTTCGCCGGGCTCGGGCCGAGCGACTTCGCCGACGCCTCGGCGACGCTCATCGACGAACAGGGCCAACCCACCGGCGCTGGCCTCGTGCTCGACCGGCTCTTCCGCACGGTGTGGTGGAGCGACGAAACGACCCGTACCGACGAGCTGGGCCGGGCGCAGACCCGTGTGTTCCTGGGCGACTACACCGTCACCGCCACGCTCGCCGACGGCGCGACGGTGTCGATGCCGCTGCGGCTGCGCGAGCGTGACGACTCGCCCGAGCCGATCATCCTGATGCCGGTGAAGGCGGGCGGAGCTGGCGCGGATTAAACGGGTCGTGGGGGGCGGGAGTGACGCCTTATTCGGGCAACGCCGCGGCGGGTGAGGTGGTGTAAGGCGTCTCGCCGCGCAGCCGACGAAGCAGGTCGGCGCAGATACGGGGGTCCAAGTAGGCTTCCTGGTGCGCCCTGTGCAGGAAGGGCGTGTGCACCCACCACGGCGTCACCCCCGGAGGCGACGTGTTCCGCTCGCCGACGATCGGGTCGTCCAGGCGGGTGTAGGGCGTCAGCGTGTAGCCCGCGTCGGACCACGCCGCGTCGAGGTAGGTCAGGAACGCCGAGCCCGGCCGCATATCGACCACGCGCCGGTCAAACGTCGGCACCCACGCCGTCTTTGCCCCGCGGTGCGGCGTGCTGATCGTGTACAGGTTGCGGATCCGTAGGCGGCGGGCCGTACCCTTTTCGGTCATCGGCGGCGCGGCGCTGTACCGCGCCACCAGCCCGCCCATCGAAAACGCGATCACGTCGACTTCCGTGGTCCACTCCGGGTCGTCGCTGGGCCAGGCGTCGTCGACGGTGCCGATCACGTAGTTGCGGCAGCGGTCGAAGTCGTGGCGGAAAATAAACGAGAAGCCGCGCACCTCATCGGTGCCGCTGACCCGACGGATCTCTTTCGACCAGTGGGTGTTGACAAAGAACGGGTCGGCCCAACCGGCGAAGACCACCACCGGGCGATCGAGCGGGCGCGGGTCGGCAAAGATGCGTTCGAGGTCCCGCCGGGCTTCGTCACGCGACACCGCAAACGACGGGTTCACCCGCGGCGCGGCGCAGCCCCCCGCCACGCTCAACACGGCAACCACAACCGCCATCCAACCGACGTGAACGGGTAATCTCAACGATCGCCTCCCGGGAACGGCGCGGGCTCGCCGTCGGTGAGCGGGGTTTCGTGACGCAGGCGGCGCAGAATGTCGGCACGGATGCGGGCGTCGCTGGCGGCCTGGACGTGGGCCATCTCGAACGGCCGGGCCGAGACCCAGTGCGGCGTCACGCCGCGCGGCGCGGTATTCGTCGGGCCGACAACCCAGTCGTCCAGCCGGGTGTACGGCACGAGCTCGTAACTGGCGTGTTCCAGCCCCGCGTCGAGGCGTTGCAGCAACGCCGAGCCGGCCTCCATATCGCGGGCCAGCGAATTCCAGAAACCAAGGGGCGCCCAGTTTGCCCCGCGGTGCGGCGAGGCGACGGTGAACATCCGGCGGACCTTCAACCGGCGCGACTGTCCCCGCTCGGCGTCCGGCGGCAGTGCCGCGTAACGCGCCACCACCCCGCCCATCGAGAACGCGACCACGTCCACCTCCACCGTCTGTTCCGGGTCGTCAGTTGGAAACCGCCGATCGACCTCGGCGATCGTCTTGGCCCGGCAGGTGTCGAACGTGTCCCACAACACGAACGACACGCCCGCGGTCTGCGCGGGGTTATCGACGTACTTTTTGATGTGCGACAACGCCAGCCACTCGGCGACGAAGGGGTCGAGGAACGGGCCGATAAAGATCAGCGGGCGCTCCAGCGATTTCTTGTCTTGGCGCATCGCCTTGAGCTGCGACCGGGCCTCGGCGTAGGACGTGTCGAACGACGGGTTCACCGCCGTGAGACCGGCGCACCCGCCGAGGGTCGCGGCGCCGGAAAGCAGAATCGTCACGAGGGCAAGACGCGGAAAAGACATGCCGAGCATGGCGTCATCATACGGCGGACCGGGCGCTAGCGCACGACTTCGATCAATCGCTTGCTGGTGATCACGCTCTTGAAGTTGTCCTGGACCTGGCCGTTGTTGCTGTCGAAGCGGTCTTTCTCGGCGACGAAGGCCTTCTCGACGATCGTGAACTTCACGCCGGCGGTGACCTGTCGGGCGCGGTCCACCCGGCCGGCGTACCACGGCTCGCCCATCGTGAGCCAGGGCTGGATCTCGAGCAGTTCGGCCATCTCCGGGCTGTCGAGCGACAGCGAACGGTAGCTGCCGTCGTCGTCCACCAGCGGCCCAAGGGTCCACGCGTTCACCGCCGCGGCCCGTTCGGCGTCGGTGGGCTGCGACGAGGTCGCACAGCCGCCCAGCGTGGTGGCCGCGACGGCCAAGAGTGCCGAGGCCGCGATGCCGCCGCGCACCGATCGAGGTCGAAGTCTCTCCATGGTCCTTCCTTCCGTCCAAGCCTACCCCACGGATCGCGACGGGCGAATGAATTTTCGCGCGGTTTTGGACAGCGCCAAGGGTAGGTGTTGAGCCGAAGCCGGGCACAAAGAGGTCAAGCCTTCGCCAACGCCTTGCCCAGCGGCTCCCGGATCGCCTCGGCCAGCGCCCGCAACGCCGGGCCGCGGGGCGAGCTGCGTCGCCAGACCAGGCTCAGCGTCCGCGTCGGCGTAGGCTCGCGGAACGGTCGCAGCACCAAACCACGCAGCCGCGGCGCGTTGTGGACCGTCGCCAGCTTCGGCAGCAGAGTCGGCCCAATACCCGCGGCGACCATCTGCCGCAGACTCTCGAGGCTGCTGGCCTGGAACGATTCCTGCGGTCGGCCGTCGGTCGGGCAGAACCCGATCGCCTGCGCCCGCAGGCAGTGCCCCTCTTCCAGAAGCAATAACGACTCGTCGGCCAGGTCCGCCAGCCTCACCGCATCACGCTTTGCCAGCGCGTGCCGACGCGGCACGGCCAAGACAAACGGCTCCACGCCGAGCGCTTCGACCACCAGCCCGGCCGATGCGATTGGAGGCGAGACGATCGCCGCGTCAAGTTCCAGGTGGTGCAGCCGTTCGAGTAACGAATCCGTCAACCCTTCACGGATCAAAAGCTGCGCGGCGGGCTGATGCCTGGTGATTGTCGGCAGCACGTGCGGCATCACGTAAGGCCCGGCCGTGGCGATCACGCCCAGACGCAGCGGCCCGCGCCAAACGGCCGCCGACTCACACGCCTCGGCCCGCAACTGCTCCATCGCTTCGAGCACGCCGCGGGCTTTGGTAAGCACCCGCTCGCCGACCGGGGTCGCCGTGACCCCGCGAGGGCCGCGCTCGAACAGCCGCACGCCCAGCGACGACTCCAGCTTGGCGATCTGCGTGCTCAGCGTGGGCTGACTGACGCCGCAGCGCTGGGCCGCCTTGCCGAACTGCCCCGCCGCCCGCAGGGCCAATGCGTATTCGAGGTCGCGCACGTTCACGCCATGACTATAGCTTATACAAATACCCGATATCGATTGGATTGAATTGATTGATACCGCGAACTCCGCGATAATGATTCTTCGTTTGAACGAAACGATTTTTTCCTGCACCGTTCCCGCCCCTTCGAAGGATCACCGATCCGTGACGCATCGAAAAAGGATTTGATAATGCCTGAAGCTCAAGCCACCAGCTCATCCGACGCCAGCAAGTGCCCGTTCCTCAACGGCTCCTACACCCCGCCGAGCACCGGCGGCGAAGCCAACCGGCAGTGGTGGCCTAACCAACTAAACCTCAAGGTGCTCAACCAGAACTCGCCGCAGGTCGATCCCATGGGCGGCGAATTCGACTACGCCGCCGCGTTCGCCCAGATCGACCTCGACGAGTTGTACCGCGACGTCGAGACCTGCCTGACCACCAGCCAGGACTGGTGGCCGGCCGACTACGGGCACTACGGCCCGTTTATGATCCGCATGGCTTGGCACTCGGCGGGCACCTACCGCATCGCCGACGGCCGCGGCGGCTCGACCTCGGGCACCCAGCGCTTCGCCCCGCTCAACTCCTGGCCCGACAACGGCAACCTCGACAAGGCCCGCCGCTTGCTCTGGCCGGTGAAGCAGAAGTACGGCCGGGCGCTGTCCTGGGCCGACCTGATGATCTACGCCGGCAACGTCGCACTCGAATCCATGGGCTTCGAGACCTTCGGCTTCGCCGGCGGACGCGCGGACACCTGGGAGCCCGAGGAAGACATCTACTGGGGCCCCGAGACCGAGTGGCTGGGCGACCAGCGCTATACCGGCGACCGCCAACTCGAACAGCCGCTGGGCGCGGTGCAGATGGGCCTGATCTACGTCAACCCCGAAGGTCCCAACGGCAACCCCGATCCGCTCGCCTCGGCCCGTGACATCCGCGAGACCTTCGCCCGCATGGCGATGAACGACGAGGAGACCGTCGCCCTCACCGCCGGCGGCCACACGTTCGGTAAGGCCCACGGCGCCGGCGACCCCGACCAATACGTCGGCCGCGAGCCCGAGGGTGCCGATATCGCCGAGATGGGGTTGGGTTGGAAGAACACCATGGGCACCGGCCACAGCGAACACACCATCACCTCCGGCATCGAGGGTGCCTGGACCCCCACGCCCACGACCTGGGATAACAGCTACTTCGACACGCTCTTCGGCTGGGAGTGGGAACTGACCAAGAGCCCGGCCGGCGCCCACCAGTGGCAGCCCAAGGATCCGGCTTCGCAGACCGTGCCCGACGCCCACGTCGCCACCGTCACCCACCGGCCGATGATGACCACCGCCGACATGGCGATGCGGACCGACCCGGCCTACGAGAAGATCTCCCGCCGCTACCACGAAAACCCCGACGAGTTTGCCGACGCGTTCGCCCGGGCGTGGTTCAAGCTGACCCACCGCGACATGGGCCCGCACAACCGCGGCGTGGGCAAACTGGTGCCCGCCGAGCCGCAGCTCTGGCAGGACCCCGTGCCCGACGTCGACCACGAGTTGACCGACGAAACCGACATCACCACGCTCAAGGCCAAGCTGCTCGCTTCGGGTCTTTCGGTCGGCACGCTGGTCAAGACCGCGTGGGCCTCGGCCTCAACCTACCGGGATTCGGACAAGCGCGGCGGGGCCAACGGCGCGCGGATCCGTTTGGCGCCGCAGAAGTTCTGGGCCGTGAACGACCCGGCCGAGCTGGGCACGACGCTCGACAAGCTCGAGGCGATCCAGGCCGAGTTCAACGGCTCGTCGTCGGGCGGCAAGAAGGTCTCGTTGGCCGACCTCATCGTGCTCGGCGGCTGCGCCGCGGTCGAGAAGGCCGCGAAGGACGCCGGGCACGACGTGACTGTCCCGTTCACCCCCGGCCGGACCGACGCGACCGACGACATGACCGATGTCGACTCGTTCTCCGTGCTCGAGCCCAAGGTCGACGGCTTCCGCAACTTCTCGTCCGGCCACGCCCTGCGGACCGCCGAGGAGCTGCTGGTCGACCGCGCCGCGTTGCTGTCGCTCACCGCCCCGGAGATGACCGTCCTGGTCGGCGGCCTCCGCGTGCTCGGGGCCAACGCCGGCGGCTCGCACGACGGCGTGTTCACCGACCGCGTCGGCACGCTGACCAACGACTTTTTCCGTAACCTCACCGACCTCGGCACCGACTGGCAGGCCACCGACGATCACGGCCAGGCCTTCGAGGGCAAGGACCGCGCCACCGGCGAGGTCAAGTGGACCGCCACCCGCGCCGACCTGATCTTCGGCTCTAACTCGCAACTCCGGGCCCTCGCCGAGGTCTACGCCTGCGACGACGCCGAGGGCCACTTCGTGTGCGACTTCGTCTCGGCGTGGACCAAGGTGATGAATCTCGACCGATTCGACACGAATGACTAAAAGCGAAAATTCAACGAACGTGCGCCGTCCGGGTCGTCCTGTGGAGCAGTGCATTTCGGCCGTTTCATTGCTCGTTCCAGACTATGACGCGGGCTTGGAATTCTACGTGGAGCGGCTCGGTTTCGAGCTGGTCGAAGACACGGCCCTCTCCGCAGAAAAGCGTTGGGTGCTGGTCGCGCCGCCGGGCAGCACCGAATGCCGGCTGCTGCTGGCCAAAGCCCAAGGCCAGCAACAAGTCGCCGCGGTCGGGCAACAGGCAGGAGGCCGTGTTTTTTTATTCTTGACGACCAATGACTTCGACGCCGATTACGCCCGCTTCACCGCGGCGGGCGTGCGTTTTATCGATCCGCCCTGCACAGAGCCTTATGGGAAGGTGGCCGTGATGATCGACCCGTTCGGAAACCGATGGGACCTGATCCAGCCGGCTGATCCGGAAACGGACAGCGGGTCAGCTTGAATGTTTCCGGCCGCTTAGGCATAATACGTGGCTCCAAATCGCAGGCCCGCCGTGGGCCTGAACTTTGACGACACCGCGGAGCCGTAGCCACGGCCGAGCACGAACAAGGGCGTCCCCGGGCAACCGGAGGCGTAAACACATCATGGCCAACTACACCGGCCCCAAGGTCAAGCTCTCCCGCCGCGTCGGCGTGCCCATCGCCGACATCCCCAAGCACACCACCAAGCGTCAGCTTAACCCCCCGGGCGTCCACGGCTTCCGCGGCCGCCGCCTGCGGGACTACGGCATCCGCCTGAACGAGAAGCAGAAGCTGCGCTTCCACTACAACGTGCTCGAGAAGCAGTTCCGCCGCTACCTCGACGAGGCCGGCCGGACCCAGGGCAACACCGGCACCGTGCTCCTGCGCCTACTCGAACAACGCCTCGACAACGTCATCCGCCGGCTCGGCTGGGCCCGCACCATCTGGGCCGCCCGCCAGATCGTCAACCACGGCCACGTCCGCGTGAACGGCAAGAAGTGCGATATCGCCTCCTTCCAGGTCAAGGTCGGCGACGAGATCACCCTCAAGGAGGGCATCCAGAAGCTCGTCCGCGAGAACATGGAGTCGCTGCCGGGCCACGAGACGCCCGAGTGGCTGAGCTTCGACCCCTCGACGCTCACCGCCAAGGTCGCCGCCGTCCCCACCGAGGACCAGGTACCGTTCGACGTGAACCTGAACCTGATCATCGAGTTCTACCGCTAAGCCCCCGAAATCGGGACGGCCTACTCCCGTCGTCCATCAGCAAACTCACGAAACCTGCGGTCCTCGGCCGTGGGTTTTTTTCTCCACTCACCCGCTCTGCTCGCCACCCACTTCTTCCACGTACACCTCGCTGCCGTCCACCACCACCACGCGGATCTTTGCCCCCGCGTCGATCGTCCCGCGTTTAGCCAGGCACTCGCATCGCTCCCCGCCGATCAGGCAGGTGCCCACCGGGAACAACGGCGTCAACGTCTTGCCCGTGTCCCCCACCGCGACCCCCGCGCCCGCATGCCCCGCCCCCCGCCGTGACGACGGCTCGCCGTCGTGTTGATTCACCGCCTCCTGCGCGTCGTTAAGCATCACCCACCTGCCGAACGGCGTGTCCGGCCAGATCTTGAGCGCAAAGCCGATCAGGAACGGTAACGCCGCCAGGCACGCCGCCGCCGCCAGCAACCCGAGCGTCGAATCGAATCGGAACAGCATCACCACCCCCGCGATCGCCGCCACCCCCGACGCCACGCCGATGACCCCGCCCGTCGGCAGAAATACCTCCACGAAAAATAGTGCCACCGCCACCGCGATCAGCACGATCCCCCAGACCAGCCACGGCCCCTCCCCGCCGACCGGCGTCGCCGTGGAACCGGATTGAGCCAACAATATGATCGCGTGAGTCATGCCTGAATTATCGCCTGCTCGCCCTGCCTTGGCCACCCGAAATACGGCGAGGCTACGGCTTGATCGCCCGCACCGAAAAACGCATCGGCAGCTTCCCGCGGAGATCGCCCGGCAGATCGTGTCCCTCTTCGAAACTGCCTTCCATGACCTTGAACTGCTGGAAGAAAGCGGTCGGATGTTCCTCCACGCGCTGGATCACCAATCCGGCATCGATCAGAGCGTTCAGGACCGCGCTCATCGGGTGCATCCACTCAACGTTTGCAGGCAGCGTTTTTTCGGGACCGGCATAGGAAGGGCCGGGGCCGAACGGCAATGCTTGGCGGTCGAAGTAGCTGTACTTAATCGCGATGCCGTCGGGCACGTCGGCGTCATCGAAGACCTGGGAGAACGGGTGCCCCTCCATCAGGTAGAACGTCCCGCCAGGGGTTAGCAAGTCCGCGATCACCCGTGCCCATCCGTTAAGATCGGGCAGCCAGCACAGCACCCCCTCGGAGGTGAATACGATGTCGTATGTCCGGTCCAATACCGTGGCCGCGTCGTAGAGGTTGGTCCACACGAACTCGGCGGGCAGACCCAAGTCGCGTGAGAACCCACGGGCCGTTTCGATCGCCGGTTCGGAAAAGTCGACGCCCGTCACGTCCGCCCCCAGCCGGGCCCACGACAGCGTGTCGAGCCCGATGTGGCACATCAAATGGACCAAAGACCGCCCCGCCACGTCGCCGACACCGGCGCGGACTTCTTCAACGATCTCCGAGGACAGGTTGTGCCCGCCGGCCTGCAGCCTCTTGAACGCTTCGTTATAGGAGTAGGCCTCGAGGTGGACCGGGACGCGGGCGTCCCAGTTCTCCCGGTTGCGCCGCATCCCTTCTTCGGGGGTGATCTCGTTCATGGCGATGTGTCGACGGGGCTGGCTTGGTCGGATTTAGTTGTCGAACTGCGGGTCGAAGACAATGTCGTTGCTGGGGAGGTCGGCATGCTCGACCACACGGTTTTC
>JBCCCG010000019.1:0-89062 GCA_039033595.1 Planctomycetota bacterium
CCTAGAACAACCCCGTCATCTTCCAGAGCCGGGAAGCGGCCTGTGGGGGTCCCCCGCGACCGCCCGACGGGTGCCGAGCGACGATGCCCAGCGCGCGATGTCGGCCGGGGTCATGTCCAGCGACCGCGCGGTCGCCGCCCCGTCTTCGACCCCCCCCAGCAACACCGCCAGCAGCTTCTCGTCCGTATGAACCCAACCAATATGGCAACCGGCGGCAAGGCGCGGCGAAACGCGGCGAAGAAAAGAAAACCCCTATCCACATAGCGTTTGCGGCGATCTCACCCGCACGCGGCCCGCTCGACGGCCGCCCGACCGAAATGGCAACCTGGCCCGGCGTCGCCGACGGTGTTCCGGCAAATGGCAATTCGAGCGGCCTTCACGGCCCCGTCAAAGCGGTTTCGATCCGCCGCGCGGCGTGCGCTGCGCGCGCGCCGCGCGCTGCTCCATGCTGCCCGTTTTCCCCGCACCCCAACGAAAACAAGCCCACGCGTCGGAGGGCTTTTCGGCGGTCACGGGTTTTTACCGGGTCGCGCGGCTCGCGGCCGACCCGGGTGATCCAATCAGAACAAGGCGCGTTGGCCGGCGACCTCCTTGGCCACCGGTGAGTTGCGGGAACGTGAACGAGACGCCAGGTGGGTCAGGCCCATCCGGCGGAGCATGTCGTGGTAGGCGGCGAGGTCGGCGGGGTGACGCGCGATCCAGTAGCCCTGCAGGTCCGCGCTGATCGGCACGCCCTTGTCCCGGGCGGAGCGGACGAGGTTGCGGACGCCCTTCTTGCGGGAGTCGTCGGAGCTGCCGACCCGGACCTTCAGCGCGCGGGCGATAGCCAGCGCGTTGGACTTCTTCTGCCCGCGCCGGTGGCGGCGGGTTTCGAGGAGCTGGAGCAGGGCGTGTTCCAGTTCGTTGAGTTCGAAGGACTCGCTCACGTCGCGCTTCCCTTGAGCGTCCGCAGGCGGGCGGCGGCGGCTCGGTAGGCGGTGATCTTGTCGACCAGATCCGCCAGGCCGCGGTCGGCCGGATCGGGCGCGTAACGACGCGCCAGCAGCGCCAGGGTGGCGGCCATGTCGTCGTAGTCGACGGCGAGTGCTTCGAGTTGGTCGGGGGTGAGTTCGGGCATCCTTGCCTCGGGGTTGACGTCCGGGTCGTTGGGGGGTTATGTTAGGTTAATGTGTGGTATGGGCGGTTTTGGGAATGACTCGGCGGATGACCGCCGCCGACGGGCGGACGCCCGGGACACCAGCCGGCAGCCGGCGGCCGACCCCGAGCACCGGGCGACGCGCGAGGCGCGGGACGTGTTCTTCTTAGGGCTGCTCGACCGGGCGGAGCGCGGCATCCGGGACGGGGCGCTGTACAAGGGGTTCACGGTCAAGCGGCTGCTCGCGAAGCTGCGCCGGGCCGTGCGGGACTCGCCGCTGAACCGTTGGGAGGGATAGCTGTGTGCCACCACTACACCCTGAAAACCAAAACCCAGTTGATGCGGGAGGCGTTCTCGATCGGCCGGGTGCTGTTCACGCCGCACGGCGACGTGATCGACGCTGAGTACCGGCCCAGCGCGACGGTCCCGGTGATCCGCCAGGGGTCGGACCCGGGGAGCCGTGAGCTGGTGCCGGCGACGTGGGGGATCGAGATGTCCGTGGGACGCGTCATGAACTCGCGCGACGACAGGGCCCACACGACGTGGCGACGCTTCGTCGAACGCCGGGTGGTGTTCCCGGTGTCGCGGGCGGTCGAGCCCAAGTACAAGGTTACGCGGGGCCTGTTCGGAGCGCCTGTCGTCGACGGCAGCGCGTCGGAGCCCTGGGCGCTGTTCCCGAAGGACGGGTCGGTCGCGGCGGTGGCGGGCATCGCGGGGCCGGGCATGGCGACCGTGTCGATGTTCACGACGGCCGCCAACAAAGAGTACGCCGAGGTCCACAACAAGAACCCCGACGACCCGCGGATGGTCGCTTTCCTCATGGGGCCCGACGAGGTCGACGCGTGGCTGGACGTCGACGGGTCGTTCGGCGACGTCCGCGGGCTGCTGCGGCCCGCGCCGGAGGGGTACCTGAGATCGGAGAAGTTCTAGTCGTGGCATCCGTGCCTCGGGGTTCATATGGTCGTTGTCGCAAGCACACGCTCGCGGTTGGCCTCGAACACGGCTTGGGCAAACCCCGGCGGCGTCTGCGACCTCAGCCGCTGGCGGTCGGGTCCGGGGGTCATCCGGTGCATCTTCGAGCCCTGCACCGGCTCCACGCGCTTCGGCTGGGGCATGACGAAGCCGCCGCCGGTCCACAGGCATGTCTTCTTGGTGTAGGCGTCGCCGGGCGGGTCCAGGTAGCCCCCGAAGTCGCAGGGGTCGAAGATGAGGTCCGGCGGGTGGTGGATGCCGCTGATCCGGCCCACGGGGTTTTCGAGGAGGTAGGGGCAGCGCGCCCACCTAGCCGCGAACAGGCAGGCCATGAACAGGTCCATGCCGTCGCGCAGCATCGGCCAGCCCTTGGCGGCGAAGTCCCGCGCCCCCGAGACGGCCAGGTGCGTGCAGGGGCTGAACCCGCACAGCAGCACGGGGACCACTTCCGGGGGCGGTGCCCACGAGCGGCAGTCGCCCCAGACGAAGTGGATGTTGCCTTCCTGCCGGGGCTTGCGGATCCAGTGCGCCACGTCCACACACCAGCACTCCAGCCCCGCGTCCGCCCACGGGCGGGCCATCACGCCGCTCTCGTCGCAGAGGAAGATCGCGGCGGGCCGGGGGTTCGGGATGTCGGGGGTGAGGGTCATCACGGTTCGGGTCGCAGGGGTCGCGGGGTCATGGGCGGGCGGGGGTTAATCGTCGATGGCGTCGGGTATCTCTTCCACGTCGCGGACGATCTGTTTCAGGTGCTTGGGCGTCTTGGGCTCCTCGCCGCACACAACCCGGGGGAGGTCGCTGGCGGCGACGACGGGGGTGATGGCGAGTCGGGTCGCGGCTTTGGTCATCTGGCGGGCGGCGTCGAGTAGGGACATGGGGGTGTTCCTGGTGGTGGTTCTGACGGTTGGGGTCTTCTCGGTCGTGGGGGGTTGTTCGGATCAGGACGTTCTCGGGCGGTCGATGGGGAAGGTTCTGATTAAGTCGTTTCCGGGGGCGCCTGCGCGGCGGGCGGGCCTGCGGCCGGCTCAGACACGTCGACGTGACGCCCCGACGCATCGGCGCGGCGACGCACCCGGCCCACCGCGTCGACCTCCAGCCCGAAGTGCTCGTCGGCGCAGCGGGCACATAACCACAGGCCGCAGACCCGGCACTTGTAGGCCCGGTGCAGGTCGACCCGCGCCCCGCAGGGGCAGTCGGCCTTGGGGATCAGGCACCCGGCGAAGCGGCGGTAGTGCATCGCCAGGTACGCCCGCTTCTCGGACACGGCGCGGGGGTCGTCGTTGCCGGCCAGCAGCAGCGCCGGGTCGAAGCGGTGGCCCAGCGACGGCGGCTCGACGCCGCGGTAGGCCATCGGCCCCGCGGGCGCTTCGGGGTCGGGGCCGTCCGCAGGACCGCCCGCCGCGGAGGCGTTCTTCGCGGCCTCGGTCACTTCGTCGGGGAAGGGCTTGGGGGTGAAGGTGGGGTCGCTCACGGTTCTTGCCTTTGCGTTGTGGGGGTCGGAGCCGTTAACACGTTGGGGGGATTTCAGTCGGAGGAAGCGTCTGGCGCGGCCGTGGCGATGCGCACCGCGATGTGCTGGATGCGGCCGTGGTCAGGGAGGTTGAGCAAGTAGGGCAGGCTCTCGCCGTCCTCGTCGGTAGCGAAGTCCAGGTCCACGCGCGAATGCACTACCTCGCCCCGCTTCCTCTCGCGCGGCCCGCCGATGTCCTCGCCCGCGTCGCCGTGATTGACCTCGATGTGTGCCCAGTATTCGTCGTCCGACGTTCGGCACAGCGAGATCGAGCCGCCGGGGAACTTGATGCTGTGCTCGGCCGACTCGGGCTTGCGTTTATCGCCGTGGAGGTGGATGGTCTTGTGGGTCGCGGGCAATGTGGGGGGCCTTTCTTCGTTGAGTAGCGTGGTTGCTTCCGGGGGTCACGCGGCTTCGGCGGGCCCGGCGAACCGGGCGGCTTCGGTTTTCATGCGCTTCTGCGCCGTCGCGTAGTTCTCCGCGTCGAGCTCGATGCCCACGAAGCGGTAGCCGTGGCGCAGCGCCGCGACGCCGGTGCTGCCGCTGCCCATCGTCGGGTCCAGGACGAGGCCGCCGTAGTGGGCCAGGTGCGCGATCAGGTGGCCCATGACGGGCACGGGTTTCTCGGTGGGGTGGTGGCGCTGGCCGGGGGGGATGTTGGCGCACGGCAGCAGGTTGTCGGGCCGGCCGTTGGGCAGCCGCCAGCGGCCCTTGCTGGCGATCCACGCCCGCTCGTCGCGCGGCGCGAACGCCCGGGCGGTGTCGCCCATGCCGCCGTGGCCCTTGTCCCAGATGAACTGGTTGTGGCAGCGGAAGCCCGCGAGCTCGATCGCGGTCTTCCACTCCGACTGCAGGCGCTCGACGTGGAAGCACGCCAGCGCGGCCGAAGCCTGCAGGACGCGGTAGGTCTCGTCGAGGAACCAGACGTAGGGGCGTCGGTCGTTGGCGATGGGCCGGTGCTGGTTCTCGAAGCCGCGGTAGTTCATGCCGTAGGGCGGGTCCACCGCGCAGACGTCGAAGACGCCCGCGGGCATCCGCTGCAGCGCCTCGACGCACGGGGCGTGGATGAGCAGGTAGTCGCGTTTGCCCTCGATCACCTGGTGGAGTTGCTTGAGCCATCGCGGCATGCGGGGGGAGTCCTTTCCCGGGGGGTGGTGGGGCCGTGTCGTTGGACGAGCGCTTTGAGCGCGACGATGACGTTGTGGCGGTCGTAGGCGGTGAGTTGGTCGAGCGCGTCGGCGCGGCCGGCCGTGGCCTGGCGGATGATGCCGTCGAGCCGCTCGCCGTGCTCGCCGACGACGCGCTGCCCGGTGGACGCGTCGACCGCCAGCTTCAGGGTGTTGACGAGCCGCCGGATCAGGTGCGCCTGGCGGTGGCCCGGCGCGTTGGCCTGGTTGGCCCAGTGCAGCGGTGGGGTGTTGAAGATCTGCCCGCCCGCGTCGGCCTCGGCGAGGGCCATGTAATGATCGAAGTCGGCGTTGGTCAGGCCCGGGGCCTTGCTCGACAGCGTCTTGCCCAGTCGCCCGCGCCCGTCGAAGCCGCCCAGCACGGTGCGCCGCTGCGCGTCGGTCCAGTCCGCGGCCCGGGCGGCCGCGTGCGCGAGCCGGATCTGTTTGGGTTTCCAGCCCATCAGCGGCCCCTTCTCGCCCGCTTGGGCAGCAGGTGATTGGCGGCGTAGCGGTACGCCCCGCTGCGCGAGAGGTACAGCGGGTTGCCGCAGCGCGGGATCGCGCCGCCGTCGCCGTAGTCGCGGTGGACGGTCGTCGGCTCGGAGCCGGGCTCCTCTTGAACGCGGCACGTCGAGGCGTAGTAGCCGTTGCGTCGGGAGCAGACGATCACCATCGGCAGGTAGCTCGGCATCAGGCGGCCTCCCGGGGTTGGCGGGCGTACGACGTGCGGAACGCGCGGACGCGCTGCTGCGCTTTGGGGGTGAGCCGACCGAACACGCGCGGCCGGGCCTTGAGGAAGACCGCGAGGTCCGCCGGGTCGATGAGCTTCTCGCGCTGGCCGCTGCCCAGGCGCTCGTAGCGCAGCCCCATCCGCAGGCACCAGTCGTTCACCGCCGCGCGGGTCCGGCCGCAGAGCCGGGCCGCTTCGCCCGTGGTCAAGAGGCCCTGGGCGTTGCGCCGGGTGAGCCCGAGCTGGCCCTGCTTGTCGCGCACGCTCGCCGCCGAGCGGCCGAGGCGTTCGGCGATCGCATCCAGCGGCAGCACGCCGGTCTTCTCCTGGATGAACTCGATCTCTTTCGCGGTGTAGGCGCGGGGCCGGCCGGCCGCGTACGCGTCGATCACCTGGTCGAGCGGCCAGGCCACCACCACGCCGCGCGACGCCGCGCGGCTGCGCGGGCACCGCAGGCGCAGCGGTTGAATTAGACCGCGCCTCTCCCACGACCAGCGGAAGCTGTCGGCCAGCCCCAGAGTCTTGCAGGCGACCGAGGCGCGGACGTAGCGCACCCCGTCGTGCATCGCCGAGGCTTCGGTGAGCCGTCGGGTGATCTCCGCGATGTCGAGCGTGGGCTGGGCCATGTTGGTTTGAAAACCTTCCGGGGGTCAGGCGGTGCGCTGGCGGAGCTCGGCGGGGCGTTCGATCGCCTCGGCCTGGGCGAGGATGTCGTCGGCCTCGTCGGCGGCCTCGTCGAGGACCTGGGCGACGAAGTGGTCGGTGGTGATGGTCTCGTCGCGGCCCCAGGCGTCGACGATGCCCTCCAGCACCGCGTTCACGAAACCCAGCGTGCCCCAGTCGGGGAGGTTGGCGACCGACCACACCATCGCCAGCACGTCGTCGTCGGCGAGCCGGACCTGCTTCATCCGCACGTACTCGCGGATCTCCTCCAGGGAGTAGAGCCGCCGCCCGGCGCGGGCGGGGTCGTCGGGGTCCGACTCGCGGGCCATGCGGTCGACGATGTTGAGCTTCTTGCAGCGGCGGTGGAACTGGCCGCCCCCGGAAGCCCGGTCGTCGATGAGCTCGAAGATCTTGGCCGAGCCGAACATCAGGATCGGCACGCTGGTCTCGTCGTGGATCAGGCGGATGAGCCCCGCCGCCTCGTTGGGCAGGTTCTGCGCCTCGTTGAGGAAGATCGTGCAGTTCTTGTTCTTGATCCCCTCCAGCACCAGGTCGATCAGCTGGGCGCTGCTGTAGCGCTTCTGGCGGGCGGAGATCCCGATGCGGTCGGCGATGGAGCGCACGAGCACGGTGCCGGTCATCTTGGTGTGGCAGTTGATGACGTAGCCGTTGAGCTCCTCGGCGAGGTAGTCGATGACCATGTCCTTGCCCGAGCCCGACGGCGAGACGATCGCGGCCATGCGTTCGAGGCGGTGGGCCGAGCGGCAGATCTGCATCATCAGCTCGCACACCCAGGTCGGCACGTACTCCCGCGTCGAGCGGCTCACCCGGCGGCGGGCCTCGCGCTCGAGCCACATGTTGACCGCGTGGGTGACCCGGTCGTTCTTGCCGTGGTACTTGCCGTTGAGCCACTGGCTGATCGTCGACGCCTGGTAGTCGATCTGCTCCGAGATGCGCGCGGCCGTGACCGGGTCGCCGCTGTCTTTGGTGTCCTCGATCAGTCGGCGCAGGCGCTCGCGGACGGAGTCGGTTTCGTAACGGGTGAGTTTGCGGTTCTTGGGCAGCATCCGTGCCTCCACGATGATCCGATCGTTCTGGACCAGGCGTTCCTTCACCCGGTCACGCAGGCGCGCGTGTCGGTCGCGCGGGTTCATTCCCCGGCCCCCCGTTTCGGGCGCTTGAGCTTGGGCATCGCGATCCGGCCGTTGCCGGCCGGGCGCGTCGCCGCCCCCTTGGCCGCGGTGGCCGCGCGGGCCTCCTGCAGCCGCCCGACGACCCCCGGCCCCGGGCCCTCGCCCCCGTCAGTAGCTACCTCGCCCCCCGCGGCCTGCTTGAAGTCGGGCTTGAAGGGGTCCTTCGAGGGCGTATCGAGCGGGGTTTGAATGCCCTTTAGCAGCGCGGGCTTGGCCTGCGGTTGGCGGTAGGCTTCGAGCGCGAGGGTCTGCTCGGACGACGCCACGCGGCGGGCCGGGCCGCGCTGGTTGACCACCTTCATCGCCTTCTCGTACTCGCGCTTGTCGCGCATCAGCTCCTTGACCCGGGCCTCGCCGATCGCGCCGGGCAGCCCGCCGAGCTTGTTGCCCATGACCCGGCCGATGAGGCGCATCTGTTGGGTGTAGACCAGCACGCTGCGCACGTCGGCGGGGTCGTAGCTCACCAGCACCTTCTCGCCCCCCGCCTTGTACTTGCGCAGCCGCGCGTCGGTCGCGCCGTAGCGGATCGTCATCCCGCGGACGCGGATCGACACGCCGTTGCGGCCGACGGTGACCGGGCGGTGCCAGCGCTGCAGCAGCAGGTCGAGCACGGACGGGTCGGCCAGCCCCCGGAAGTGGGTCGTCCAGCGCGAGAGCGCCTCGGCGGGGGACAGCCGCTTGCGGTCGACGTCGACCAGGTCGTCGATCGTGTGCTCGGGGTTGCGGTTGTACCCGGCGATGTGCTGACCCATCGTCTCGACGACCTCGTCGAAGTCGGGCACCATGCCGGGGGTCTTGAGTATCTTGGCCAGCCGCTCGGGCCGCCGCTCCGGGGTGTTGCCGGTGTAGCTCGCCCAGCCCTTGCAGTACCGCTCGTGCATCGGGCGGTAGAAGCTCTCCTGGCGCGGCTTGCCGTTGGGGGTGTAGGGCAGCGAGAAGTGGACCTTGATCCCCAGCATCTTGTAGATGCCCTGGAACCCCGTCTCGTCGACGTAGCCCTTCGCGATGAACGGCTTGTCGCGGAGCCGCTCGGTCTTGGTCTGGCCGTGGAAGATGTAGCCCGCGTAGTCCTTGCCGTTGTCGATCCAGGCGGTCTTGGGCAGGCCCGCGTCGCGGTTGTCGAGGATGGCGCGGCGCAGCGACGCGAGGATCGTGCTGCCGTCGGGCGCGACGCTCACGACGTGGCCCATGATCTTGCGCGTCCGCCAGTCCTGCCACGTCGTGATCCACGGCCGCACGAGCTCGTTGCCGAACCAGCACCAGAAGTCGAGCTGGCTGTGGTCGCTGACCCAGCACTCGTTGGCGGCGAAGCGTTCGGGGTCCTGCTCGATGTAGGGGGCCATCGTCTTGCGCCACTTGGCGGGGTTGCGAAGGCGGAGCGCGGTCTCCCGGTCGAAGTGCTCGTGCATCCGGCGGCGGACGACCGCGAGGCTGGGCCACTGCAGCGACTCGGCGCGGGCGTGGTCGCGCACCGCCCGCCAGCAGGTCGCGACATCGCGTTCGTTCGGGTCGAGGTAGATCTGCTTGAAGTAGTCCCAGCACGCCGGGTCTCCGCCGCTGCGGTTGTCGCCGCCCCGGACGTCGATCAGGCCCCCGAGCCCCTTCTCTTTGCGTGTCTTCTCCCACCTCAGCAGCGTGCGCGGCGAGAGCTTGATCTGGTGTTCGTCCGCCAGCTCGCGGCACAGGGCGTCGATCCAGTCCTTCTGATGACCGGCGCGGTTCACCCGCGCCTCGTCGAGCGCGTCGACGCAGATCGAGCGCGTGCCCATGTCGCGCCGCTGCTTGGCGGAGTACTCCAGGAACGCCTCGGGGAGCGTCTCCCCGACGACCTGGCTGCGCAGGCGCTCGTCCCAGCGCCGGTCGATCCACCAGCGCGGGTTGCCCCCGCCGGGCGGCGCGGCCCGCAGCGCCACGCCCTTGCCGCTCAGCTCGGCCTTGCACTTGCGGCGCAGCGCCCCGGCGTTCATGCCCAGGAGCCGCGCGGCGTCGGACACGTCGATCAGGTTGGACCAGTCCGAGAGATCCGGGTCTGGCGGCGTGGCGGTCGGGTTGAGTTGGGGCAGCGCGGTCATGCGGTCAGGCGGAGCGGTCGAACGGGCGGTCGGGATGAGCAGGACGGGTGGGGAAGACGCGGCGGTGAGCGGCGAGCTCCTCGTCGAGGGCGCGGCCCTCGGGCAGGACGTCGAAGGCGACCCGCGCGAAGAGCCAGACGAGAAGGCCGCCGAACGCCAGCGAGCTCGCGAAGAGGCCGCCGAAGTCGGGGTCGCCGATCCGGACGCCCGCGACGACCAGCAGGAGGAGCGCGATCACCGTCGACCACACGGCCAGCGACACGCCCAGGCAGAGGTTGATCAGGCGCTGTCTATTCATCCGTTGAAGACCTCGCTGAGCTCGGGGAACTTGTTGACGAACCAATCGAACCGCTCGGGACTACGAAGCAGGCCCTGGGCCGTCGGCCCCAGCCCGCGGGCGCGGCCCGCCGTCTCGCCGTCGGGCGAGCAGACGAAGGTGGCGAAGCTCGCGGCGTTGCAGTGCTCGCAGAAGATCACGCACACGCGCGTCCAGCGCTGCAGCTTGGCGTTGTAGCGCGGGTCGGAACGGGCCATCCGGTTGGCCGCCCCCGCGCACAGCGGGCAGGCGTCGCGGCAGGCCGCCCCCGGAAGTTTCGCGCTAGGGGCGTGGGTGTCCTGGAGCCGGTGGTAGGTCAGCGTGGTCATCGGTTCTCCATGCCGAGCACCGCCGGGCGGAGCTTGCGGCGGCGCTGCTTCTGGTCGATCCGCCACGCCTGGATGCGTCGGGTGCGGACGGCGGCGGCGATGAGCTGGTCGAGCAGACGCACCGACTCCTCAAGACCTTCGTCCTGGTGGACGCTCTTGAGCGACTCGCTCGCCACGCCGATCTGATCGACGGCCGAGGCCACCGCGTCGTCGGTGTCCACGTCGCCGTCGCCGTCGACGTCCAGCGACGCCTCGACGTGCTGGGCGATGTAGCCGGTGCCCGGCAAGAGGTCGGTGAGGACCGCGTCGCGGACGCGCGGGTCCTTCGCGTGGCGGAAGAGCTGACGCAGCTTGTCGTAGCTCATCACGCGGTCGACGAAGTACGGGTAGACCGAGTGCTCGGCGATCGACCACAGGCTGGCCAGCTCGGCGATGGTGATCGCCCCTTCCTTATTGAGACGTTCGAGGACGGCGGCGCTCACGGGCTGTTCTTCTCCAGAGAGAGGGGCGTTCATGGTTTCGCGTCCTTGCGAGCGGCCGGGGGCCTAATCTGCGTGCATGCAATCCGTCGCACGCCTTACTTCAAAATCAAACGCATCCGGCTACGGCTGCGCGGTAACATCACGGCTCACCCCGAACTTCCGGAGGAGTCCGCACCATGCCGCCATCACCACTGACCCGGATACGTCGAGCACGCGCCGCCCTGCTGCCGAGGGCCGTCGACAAGCTGTGTCAGGCGTACCGGTCGAAACACAGCTCGAATCCGAAGGGTCGGGGGCATGAAGACCGAAACGTTCAGGCGATCTACGATTTTTCGCGGCAAGCCCAGTCGATCGAAGAGCTGCGGAGTCTTCTCCTCGACGGGGAGCGGCTGGCGGATTTGGTGGAGGCGCAATGGGCGTTTGACGTGGCGATCCGGCAGTGCCGCGAGCGCGAGGTCGATGCGGCCGGGATCGGAGATACCGATCTACAAGCCGCACGAGACGTACTGGCGTGGTGGCACCACCGCTGGTTTTGTCTCGACCCGAAGCGGACCGATCACGCGGGGCAATACCTACCACCCGCCAGTACCCATCCGTGACGACCAACGCTTCCCGTGGGTCGTTTACATCGATCCCCACGGTGACCAAAGCCAGGCGGCAGTGCCGCTTGCAGTGCCGCCGGTAGCGCTGGAGTTCTGGCGAGTTGAAGATCTGGAAAGCCTTCTTCCCGCACACCCCCCAAGTCTGGACCTCTTGCAGCGGATGCCAATGGAGCATTCTCAGGCTGAGCGATGGGCTCTCGCTAGATCGGGGCTCGCTCATCGTGGGCGCTTCCTTCTAAAGGCGACGGCCGCGGTAAGTCGGCCGTCACCCGGGGGTGGTCGCCTCGGGGGAGGAAGCCCGAGGCGTTTGGGGTCGAAGCCGGGGGAGCTGCTTTCGCGGGCATCCCCGACTTTTCCGGGTGCAAAGGTCCGAG
Organism: Planctomycetota bacterium; assembly: GCA_039033595.1. GTDB lineage: Bacteria > Planctomycetota > Phycisphaerae > Phycisphaerales > Phycisphaeraceae > Algisphaera. Next base: position 11,548 of record JBCCCG010000019.1, read on the forward strand.
GGGGTGGTCGCCCACTCGGGCCGGGGCTGTATCGCCCCTCTGAAAACGTGCAGCCGGAACGTCCGGCCGCTATCACGGTCGGTTAGGCGGCTTCGCCAGATGTTGGTTCATTGGAAGGCGAGGACTCTTGCAGCCGGCTCTTCAGCCATTCAATGAACTGCGAAGGTGTGACCCCCTCTACGGTCACCTGCTTGGACTTAAGAGTTTTTGTGTCACGCGCTATGACGTAGACGCCGCTCTTGGTCTGGCGAAGTTTCATGTCGGACATAATAGATTATGTCGGTCTTGTGTCAAGACATAAATGAATATTTCTGTCATTTCCGCATTGCGTCATTGCTTCGTCGGAACTTAGCTCGGATAAATGGCATATGTCTGAAGCAGAGCATCATTGGGGTGAGTGGGTTCGGAGTCGAGCGAATGAGGTGGGCCTGCATAGTCCAGCTGCTCTTGCAGGTGCTGTTGGCTGTTCTGCTCGACAGGTCGACCGCTGGTTGAAGATGTCCGTCGCGCCTGAATCGATGAGAATGGGCTACGACGAATTTCTCGCCATTGCCTTGCAAGTGCATCCCCAAGCATTGTTTAGCGATTACAAAACTACGCCACCGAATCAAGTAGTGACAGTAATTCATGGCGATGGGATTCCAGACACAGAATCGGGCCGGATAAAAGAAGATGAAGTTCGACGTGAAATACAAGCAGCCGCAGACATGCTCTCGGGGCCGTATTTAACGATGCTTCGCGATCAAGCGCGTCAGGTTGTGCGCAAATGGTCCAGTCGGGAGTCTGTAGCGACTCGTAGAGCAAGATCCCCGCATCCCCCACCTGGGACCGGGCAGCTATCAAGTGTCTCCTACATCGAAAAGTTGGAAGGTGATTCGCCCAGCGAAAAACCTTAAGAAAATCCCCGATAACGCGCGGATTCAGATATGCTGTTGTCGGGTCCACATATCGTTAAAGGGGAGTGAGTTGCGTTGGAAAGCCGGGAGTCGCATAAACCGCTAGAGATCCAAGTTCACCGCGCGGTCTACACCCTCGTGTGGACCGCAGACCCGATTGTCGGGCCTGAAGGTGAAGAGGTCTTGACCAACATCAATTGGCATAGCCGCCGCTTTGTTCTGTCAACGCGTCTGAGCGGGCGAGCTGCTGAGTCGGCCGTCTTGGCGATGTTTCAGGCCGCATGGCGTCACGAATCGGGCCGCGCGCCGCTTTCACAGGACCAGCTGACCGAGACCGCCATGATGCTCGAACAGTACCTCGCGTCCTCTTCGATCGGGGAGACACGTGCTGGCTGGGTTGATCCGAATGCCGCGTATAGTTCGAGCATAAAGCGCCGTCGCATACGCCCCGCGTTTTGGTTGCTCGGTGCGGCAGCTGTGCTAGTCGGTGCTGTATTCCATATCCCGTGGCCAACGCCTACGGCTCCAGCTCCCCCACCCGATCTCGGCCTGGCTCCGGTGTCGGTGATCAACGATTTGGCGGAGGGGATGGCCAAGCGATCGGTGTACTTCGAGAGTGAGATTATTCACGCGGCAGTACATCCCTACCGCCCCTGTTTTGCCGTGGCGACCAGGGATTTGAAAATTAAGTTCTTCGACGAACTTGGCCGGCCACTCTTAGTTGCCGAAACCCAGGCCCCTGTCTCCTGGTTGGCGTTTGAGTCAAGCGGGCAGAGACTTATTGCTTGCGATTGGTCAGGAGCTATATCGATCATTCCCTTGGATTTTGGAGGATCGGTTATCCAAAAGCGTATTGATCCCCTCCCGATCCGCGCTTATCTAGAGCAAGGTGACACGGTGGTGTGGATCGATCGTCTTGGAGAGCTGCATCGCATGGACCTGTCGGCCGACGGCAAGGCCGAGGATTTGCCGGGGCGTGACGTAGTTCAGGCTTCAAGCTCGGCTGCCCTCGCGTGGGTGACGGATGGGCCTACTGGGGGGGCGATTCAGCTTGATCTCGGAAACGGCCTGCCAACAATCACCCGTAGGGTTGCTCCAAGCCAAGACTTGTTGTCGTTTGATGTTTCATCTCAGGGTGATGTGGTGATTTTTGGCTTGAGTGACGGCACTATCGCTTGTTATCGTCTCCGAGAGGGGCGTTATGAGGCCCAGGAGATCAACCTCGGTGGCCACCGCGAAAGGCTTTCGGTACACGTCGACGAGGCGGGGCGCTACGCCTTGATTGGATTGGAACGGATGGTCAAGTTCGATCTCGTGAAGATGGAGCCTGTCGCCTCGCTGACACATAGATCTTCCGGTGGGCGGATGGCTGCTGCGTGGCAGGTTGGGTCAGGGCGTATCTTTATCGCTGACAACGAAGTGGGGAATATATGGGAGCCATGAAGCCCGCATTCACGCTGCTGGAGTTACTAGTCGTCCTGGCGATCGTCGCTGTATTGGTGTCAATCTTGCTTCCGGTGCTAGGCAAGGCGCGTAACTCTGCCCAGGATGCGACCTGCAAGGGCAACCACCACCAGATGGCGGCTGGCTGGTCGGCGTTGATGGTCGAGACCAACGGGCGGATACCAAACACCGTCACAGCAGGCTTTGATAATCGTTGGGATACAAGGCTTTTCGAAGTCATGGGGCTGGAGCCAAATACCACGACACCCTCGCTCGCATGTCCGACCGCATTGACGTTGTTCGGTGATTTGACCGCCACTGCGGGAGTGACGTCTTACGGCATCAACGTCCGGTGGCAGGTGGGCGGTGCCCCAGGCGAAAACGAGGGCAAGAAGTTCAGTTCACTACCAAGCCCATCGGAGTATCCGTGGCTTGGTGACACGTTCGTGAACGGAGTGGTGCAACCACCGCTGATCTATGACGAGTTTGGCATCCGGGCCGACCAGGATTGGCGGTTAGGCTTCTTTCACGAGTCGGATACGGCCAACATCAGCTGGGCGGACGCCAGCGTTGAGTCGGTGGACCGCAGTTTTCTCGACGGACCGCTGGACGAAAACGGCGTGCCGCTGGTGTTTTTTATCGACGGCGCAGGCGTAAGGCCAAGCCTAGCGGCAAACCGATTACTGCGGCCGTTGCTGGCTCAGGGATCAGCGGGGTTATGGTGAGCGTGGTGGGACTCGATAGGTTAAACTCAAGTCCGTAGAACGCTGTGCCGAACGCTGGGACCGGCGTGATCAGCTCGGCGAACTCGTCGTTTGGCCCACTGACTGAGGCGTCTAGTGCCGTTCCAAAAGTCAACGTGGGCACGGAAGTGAACGAGCCGTTGTTGTCGGCCAGAGCAAAATCGAAGCCTTCGATCAATTCGCCCGTGCTGTTGAAGGAGGTAAATAAGATACTAACGGGTTGAGACCCATCGTTGACGGGGTCGAGGGCTACGACGGTTGGTTCTAAGCTTTCGGTGAACAAGCCCAGCGCTGCTGGCTCCGTGGTAAGGTCAACTATGGTCTGGAAACTTCCGCCGCTGACCTCGACGCTATTCAACTGCATCGCCGATAGTGCTGGCGCGAAAAGCACAGCAACGACAGAAAAAACAAGTAGTTTCATGCCTTTTTTCTCTCCCAAGACGTACTCCGGTTAGGCTATGAACATACTTCAACCGGGCATACGTTGCAAGAGTTTCGCTCGAACGTTCATCTTAAATCGAAAGGTATTTGTATGGCCACACTAAACGTCGTTTTCACCGGCCCCGAAGGTGCAGAGAATGCGATCCAAGAGTTTGGGAACAACACTGGTTTTTATCAAGGGGGGCAGCCTGATTTCACAACTGTCACCGCCACGAGGATCGGTACCGACTACGTTTTGTTCGTGCAGAATTCCGGTACGAATAAGCCACTATGGCCGAAGACTTTCTCTATGAACAAAAGCGACAGTAACCCAACCAATGTTCTCGGCTCATACTCCGGGCCAGACGGGACAGCAGTTGTTAGCGACTAATTTTTTTGTTGAAATCACCACGGTTTTTCCTTGACGGGGTGACCGTGGCTTGCTAGTTTTCACCAGCCGGAGGTCACGGACCGGCACGAATTGGGACGCTCACCGACACGGTGATGCCCGCCCGCCCCTCTGAAAACACAACCGAGCCCCCAGGCGCTCGGATCGCAACCTCGGGCTGTATCGAACGCGATCTGTGCGCCTGCATTGCAGGGTGCCTACCGGATGTGTTTGCCCAAGCCAACGCACGAAGCCTCCCCGGATGGCGATCCTTCGTCGCCGGTGTTGTCGCGTGACGAGATCGTCGTGACCGTCCGGCGGTGCGTCGCCGAAGTTCTCAACCTCAGCCCCGAAATTGTGGCCGAGGACTCGCGTTTTGCCTCCGACCTGGGCGGTGACCATGACGATGCCGTGGGTTTGGTGGCCGAGCTCGAAAACGAGTTCGACGTCTGGATCGACGGCGACCTGATCGACGAAAGCCGCGAAGACGAGCTCACGGTTGACGAGTTCGTCGACGCGGTCGTGCGCGCTCTCGAAGAGAAACAACGCGCCCTCGCCTCCGGCGGCTGAGCGCCCCGCCCCCAAGCAACGACCGCGACGGATCGCGGCGAGACCCTTCCCCGCAAGCAACGGACTGTGAGCGAAAACCCTTCAAAACACAACGAAAACGCCGCCTGGGCGATCCGGAAGGGTGGCTTCGGCAACGCCGTCTACGGCGACGGCGACGTCGAGGCGGTGCGCTTCGCCGGTGACCCGGTGTTCGTCGGAGAGGTCACCCACGTCGAGCACGTCGACGCCGAGGACGTGCCCGTCGACGCGCTGCTGTTCGACGGCGCGATGAAGCTCGCCCGCATCGCCCCCAACGGTCTGGTCGAACTGATCCATCTCGCGGCCACGCCCATGCTGTTCGTCCGTTGCGACCTGCTCCGCAAGAACGAGGGCGAGGACGGCGCACGGCAAGACATCCCCACCCACATGATTCAACCCCCGCCGCCGGTGCCCCCGGAAACCCCCGAGGCACCGTCGCGCGATCACCCCGTCCCCCACGTCACCCCCGGAAACGGAGCCCCCCAGTCATGAGCACCCGTAAGCCCCCTCGTTCGAAGTTGACCCAGGCCCTCGCGTTCTGCGCCGCGCTGCTGATCGTCGGCACCGGCTGCACGACCCCGCAGATCGAAGCGTGGAAAGCCGCCGTCGCCGAGGCCGAGACCTCCGCCGATGAGCTATGGAATATCCGCGACGAGATCGTGGCCGAGCGTGCCCGCCAGCCCGAAGGCGCAGACCTGGCCGATTTCGATGCGGCCCTCGAAGAGGTGGGCGAGAAGCTCGACCTGGCCACCACCACCATCGGCAACTACCGCCAGAGGATTGCCGACGCTTCGGACCCGTTGGTGTTCATCGCCGAGGGGGCCAAGGCCGCCGCCCCGGCGGTTCCAGGGCCCTGGAGCTTGTGGTTAGGGCTTGCGGGCACCGCGCTGGCCGGTGTTGCCGAGGCTCGCCGTCGTCGGCTCAAGAACGCCGCCGACAACGTTGTCGAGGCGCTCGAGGAGACCAAGGTCGACGGCGTGATCGACTTCAAGATCGGCGCTACGGATCTCCGCAGCCGCATGACCCCAGCCGCCCGCGAGCTCGTCGAGAAAGCACGGGCCAAGGTCAACGCCAAGCCGGTTCGGTTCGAAGCGTTGCCGCTGATCGAGGACGACCCAGCCCCCAGGACCGCCGCGTAATTCTTCTCCGCCCCACGCCGCGAACGTGGAGGCATGATCCGGCGGCCGGCCCAACGGTCGGCACGTCGGTTTGACCAACCCCGGGAGCACCCCGCATGCCCTTGATTTTGGCCCTTAGCGACGGATGGCAGATCGCCATGTTCACGTTGAACATGGTCTCGACGATCGTGCTGGCCATCGTCCTGATGTGGGTGAAGAACCGGACCAGCAAGATCGACGAGCTGGAGGCCGAGGTCAAAGACCACGCCAACGGTTTGATCAACACGAAGTTTGGCGAGCTCGACCGCAAGGTCACCGACATCCTCCAACGCCTCGACCGGGGCGACCGCGAGTTCAGGACGCAGCACGACCGCGACCACGCGCTCGAGCTCCGCTTCGTCAACGCGGTCAATGAGCTGCGGCAGGACATGACCCAGAAACTCGCATGCCGCGAGGACCTGCTCAAGCTCACCGACCGGGTTCAGCGGAACGAGCTCGCGATCGCCCAGCTCCGCCAAGGGGGTGACGCGTGACCGAAGCCGCCGCCAAACGCGCCCGCAACGGCATCCTCGTGGCGCTCGATGCGCAGAAGACCAACCAGCACGGGGGCTGGGTGACCGGCCGTTTCCTGGCCGACATCGTCGGCCAGCCGCTCACCCAGGCGCAGGCCCCGCTGTCGGACGACAACGTCCTCGGCCTCTGCCGCGACCTCGTCGCCGCGGGCTACCTGGTCGAGGAGGACAACCGCGAGGACCGCAGCCAGCCGTTCGGCCTGGACTACCTCACGTTCAAGGCCACGGATAAGGGGCTGGGTTTCGTGCGTCGGAGCGAACCGGCCGACGCCGACATCGACGACGGGAGGATCGTGCGTCGATGAGCGATCGCCTCGCCGAGTACTGCCGCCTCGCCCGACGACGACACGAGCTCCGCGCCAAGCTGGCCGACGTCGATCGCCTCATGGACGCCGAGCACCCCGCGGTGGTCGACGAGGTCGAGCGGCTGCGGGCGTTGAAGCGTCCACGGTTCCGCCGCCACGGGATGGAGCTGAGCCTCACGACCGAAACCAAGGTCAAGGCCCGAGGCGACACCGACGAGGTCGTCGCCGCGCTGCGCAAGTCCCGCAAGAAGGAGCTGCTCGGGGTGAACTGGCCCGCGCTGCTGGCCTGGGCCAAGCGCGTCAAGACCTTGCCGGGGCCACTCGACGAGGTCCTCGACGTGCGCGTCGTCCACGGCGTCGACGCCAAGCGTAAGCAGCGGGGGATGCGATGAGCCACGACCCCGCCAGCGAAGCCGACGCCAAGCTGATCATGCCCTCGGCCGAGGACTTGGCCACCCGCACGATCGGTTTCCTCGCCGCCGACGGTTACACGTCCAGCGTGATGAAGCTGCCGCGCCCGCTCCTCAACGAGCTGGGGCGTCGGTTGGTGGAGCCGGGGGCGAAGCGCAGCGACGTGATCGACTGGCTGCGTGACGAAGACGTCGACACGCCTGACCGCAACCTCTACCGCTTCGCCCAGCGTTTCTGCGAGGCGTACAAGGTGGAGTGGGGCAAGGCCGCCGACGAGCTGCTGATGGCCGAGCGGGCGGCCGCGGGCGACTTCGACACCGTGAGCTACGAACGCGTCACGCGCAACCGCGCCGCGACGCTGCTCGCCCAGAAGCTCGTCACCACCGAGGCCGCGGAACTCGACCTCACCGACCTGCAGCGGATCACCGCGGTGATGTCGGCGATCGACCACGGTCGGATCGAGGAGGCCAAGCTGGGCCTGGCCGAGCGGCAGGCCGACGACCGCGCCGCCAAACTCCAGGCCGAGGTCGAGAAGCTCAACTTGGATCTTGATCAGAGGCGGAGGGAGATCGAGCAGGCCAAGGCCGCCGCCGAGGCCGCCAAGAAGGACGTTCAAGGCAAGATCGAAGCCGGTTCAAACTCGATGGACGCGGCCGACGTGATCGCCATCCTCGACCGGGTCATGAAAGGGGAAGCGGCGTGAATGGCGAGGTGGCAAGCCTCCATCCCGACCGGCCGTCGCTGCCTCTGCTGCGGGCTGCCCGTGCGTCAACGCTGGGCCAACGTCGGCCCCGTCGAAGCCGCCAAGTTTCTGGTCTCGCAGCGCTGTGCGGTGCGGTTGGTCTCACGCTGGCGTGCGTGGCTCACGGAGGGTTGGCTATGACCGACGGCCCCGACGCCCTCACCACACCCAAGACTTCCGGGGGCCGCGTGCTGCTGCCCTGGCAGGAAGCCTGGCGTCGTGACGCCTCGCGGATGAAGATCTGGGAGAAGAGCCGCCGCATCGGCGCGACGTACACCGAGGCCAACGACTGCGTCTTCTCCCGCCTGACCGGCACGCGTCGGAGCCACTATTGGTTCAGCTCCGCCGACGAGTCCGCGGCCTTCGAGTACGCCGACTACTGCCGCTTCTGGCTCAAGACCGCGGGGCAGGTCGTGGAGATCGTGACCGAGGGTGTGCGCGACGACCTTACCGGCCGCGACGCCAAGGCGTTCGTCGTCGTGGTCAACGGATTCCGCATCACCGCGATGAGCAGCAACCCGCGGCGCTTCCGCTCCAAGGGCGGCGACGTCTGCTTGGACGAGTTCGCCTTCCACGACGACCCCCGGAGGATGTGGGCGGCGGCCTACCCGACGATCACCTGGGGCGACGGCATCCGCGTGCTCTCCACGCACAACGGCGAGGGCTCGGAGTTCCACAAGAAGATCAAGGGCGGCACGCCGTTCCGCGAGGGCGTCGCGCTCAAGGACCGCTTCAGCGTCCACCGCATCACCATCGTCGAGGCGGTCGAGCAGGGCCTGGTAGACAAGATCAACCAGGTCAAGGGCACGTCGATGACCCGCGAGGAGTTCCTCGCGGCCTGCCGCGCCGGGTGCGATACCGAAGACGACTGGCTGCAGGAGTTCATGGCGATCCCTTCGAAGGACGCTTCGGCATGGCTGACCTACGAGCTGATCGAGCGGTGCGAAGACGACGACGCCGGGAAACCTGCGCTCTACGGCGACGGCTCACGCTACATCGGCATGGACATCGGCGAGTCGCAGGACCGAACGGTGATCTGGACGCTCGAACGCGTCGGCGACGTGCTGTGGACGCGTGAGGTGTTGGTGCTCACCGACGAGGACCTCAGCGTTAAGCAGGCGGCGTTGTTGTCCCGCATACGTCACCCCAAGGTGGTTCGGGCCTGCGTCGACGGCAGCGGTCTGGGGACGCAGATCGGACAGGAAGCGGTCAAGACGGGCAAGGGCGAATCGATCAAGTTCACGCTGCCGGCCAAAGACGAATTGGCCTCGCCGCTGCGGGGGCTATTCGAAGACCGAGGCGTGCGTGTCCCGGGTGACTCGGATACACGCGAGCAGCTCCACGACATCCGGATGACGCGGACCCTCGGTGGGACGCCACGTTACGACGCGGCCCGCACGCGGGACGGCCACGCCGACAAGTTCTGGGCCTTGGCGTTGGCGTACTACGCCGCCAAACAACAAGACTGCGTGGTCGGGGGGGTGCTGTTTTGAGTAGCGCGACGACGCCTCCTGCCGGCCTCTGGAGCCGGGCCAAGGCCGCGCTGTCGGTGCTCCGCGGCGGGATGTCGCTGGACCGCTGGTTCCGTGAGGTCGAGGGCGGGAACGATCCCCAAGGCACCGCCGGGCCGCGTCACCCCTATGACCAGGTCGCGGCGGTCTACGCCTGCGTTCAGATGCGGGCCAACGCCCTGGCGACCATGCCGCTGCGGATCTCCACGGCCTCCGAGGAGCTGGTCGAGGACGGCCCGCTCGTGCGCTTGTTGTGCCAACCCAACCCCGAGCAGACCTGGCGCGACTTCGTCAAGACGCTGTCGGCCACGATCGACCTGGCCGGCCGCACCTACCTGGTGTTCGACGAGGGCCGCAGCGCAGCCCGCCGTCGCGAGCCGAACCAGATCGCGATCGCCCACCCCGAACAGATCAGGCCGCGCCGCAACCCGCGCACGGGCGAGCTGCTGGGCTACCGCTTCCGGCCCGCGGGCGCAGCGGTCGGGGTGACCGTCGATCTCGACGCCGACGCGGTGGCCTGCATCCGCGAGCCCGATTACGACCAGCCGTCGAGCAAGGACGCGGCCGTGTCGCCGCTCGCCGCCACGCGGCTGGCGGTCAGCCAGTACTTCAAGGCGGACCTGGCCAACGAGGCGAGCCTGGACAACAGCGTCGAGCCCGGCGGCGTCTTCACGATGGACGGCACGCCCGGCGAGGGGCAGGTCGAGGACGTCAAGAAGCAGATCTACGCCCGACAGGGCGCAAAGAACCGTCGCCGCAACCTCGTGCTCTGGGGCGGCATGAAGTGGGAGCGCATCGCGGCGGCGTTCAGCGAGATGGAGTTCGCCGAGCTGAAGCGGATGGCGCGGCAAGACATCTGCGCGGGTTTCGGCCTCCACCAGCTGCTGGTCTTCCCCTCGGACGAGGGCCTCAGCTCCGGGGCGATGGACGACGCCGAAGAGATCGCCTGGACCACGACCCATCTCTCGCGTGCCGAGTGGATCGCCGAACAGTTGACTATCGCGGTGATCTCCCGGTTCCGCGGCAGCACACGTCGCGGCCTGGCCGACGCCCGGCGGCGGGCGATGACGGTTAAGCAGCGGCACTTCGCGACACGCGGTGGGCTTCAGCAACGGGCCCTGGCCTTCGACCTGCCCTACTACGTCTGGATGGACCCGTCGTCCGTGCCCGCCATCATCCGGCGGATCGCGAAGCAGACCGAATCGATCGAGCGGATGACGAAGATCGGTGTGCCGCTCAACCACGCGGCGGCGCTCATGGGCGTGCCGATCGAAGAGCAGCCCTGGGGCAACACCTGGTGGCGACCGGTCGGTCTGGTGAACGTCGCCGACGACACCCCCGGGGCTTCCGCCCCCGGAAGTGATGATCCCACGGGACTGCCGGAAGACATAGGGGAGCCCGAGGTCCCGGAAGTCGGTGAGCGTCAGGCGCGGGCCGCGGATGCGATCACCCGGCGCTACAGCGAGGCGCAGCTCCGCGCAATCTGGGAGTCGTACCGCGCGAGCCTCGACGGCCCGATCCGCGCCTTCCGCGGCCCTTACCGCCGCCACCTAATGCAGCTGCGGGCCCAGACGCTAGCAAACCTGAACCGTCTTCCCGCCGACACCGCCGCCCGCGGGGAGGAGTCGCGCGAGGCCGTGGCCTTGCATTGGGAGGAACACGAGGGCGATCGCCTCGTCGCCCGTGAGTCCGTCGTCCGACTGACGCCGAAGCAGCGCGACCTGTTGGGTGAGTTGGTCTTCGACATCGCCACCGGCACCGACAACCTGTTGCGGGTCGTGGGCCCCGTGCTGCGTCGGTCGATCGAGTTGGGCGGGGCCCAGGCGATGGACGAAGCCGCCGCCGCCGAGGGCCGACCACCCGAAGACGCCGACCCGTTCGCGCTCGACGACCCTGGGGTCGAGGCGCGTCTGCGTGAGCGCGACGTGCGGATCGCCGACCTCACCGACGCCCAGGCCCGGCGCTTGCGGGCCAAGCTCGCCGAGGGGCTGGCGAGTAACGCCAGCCGGGACGAGTTGCGGGAGATCGCCAGCAAGCAGTTCAACGTGGAAGCCCGTCGGGCCGATCTCGTCGCCCGGCAGGAGGTGAGCACCGCGGTCGAGGAGGCCCGCCACGAGGGACGCAAACAGGCGGGTGTTCCGGCCAAGAGCTGGCTGTGGTCCCGGCGCGAGACCGGACGCGACTGGCACCGCCTCGCCGAGGCCGAGACGCTCGCGCGGCCCGTGCCGCTGGACGCGCCCTTCGTGCTGCCGCAGACCGGCAACACCTGCCAGCACCCGCGGGGGACGGGACGGGCCGTCGACGACATCAACTGCGGCTGCACCACCATCAGCCGCTATCCCGGCGACCGCATCCGCGAGGCGGCGTTGTTCGACGCGCTGTTGACCCGCGGGGTGTGCGACCTCGACCAGCTCGAAAAACGCCAAGCCCAGGAGACGAACCATGCCAGTTAATTCCGTAGAGCGAGGGGCGGTCCTGCCCGGCCAGGTCGTGCGTGCCGTGGGCATGCACCCCGTGTTGGGCGTCGACAAGAAGACGCGGACCGTCACCGCGGTGGTCAGCACCGGGGCCGTCGACTCCTACGGGGAGTCGGTCGTACCCGAGGCGTTCGAGCGTCGGCTCGGCGGCCGGTTCGCCAGCCACCGCCCGATGTTCCGTGACCACGACTACAGCGTGATCATCGGGGAGTGGGAAGGCGTCGAGGTCCGGAACGTCCCCGACATCGGCCGGGCGCTCGTCGCCACGGGCCGCGTCTTCGAGGGCTACGAAGAGGCCGACAAGGCGTGGGCGGTCATGAGCCAGGCCAAGAGCCTGGCGTTCTCGGTCGGCTTCCTGGTCCACGACGAAGAGACCCGCACGCTCAAGATCGACGGCCGCGAAACCTCCGTCAAGACCTACACCGACGTGGAGCTGATCGAGATCAGCTTCGTCGGGGTGCCCGCGAACCCCGACGCGGTCCTTTTGGTCGCGGCAGCGCGGACACTTATGGAGAGCGGGATCATCGAGGTCACCGTCGAGGACCCCGAGAAGAGCGTGCTCGAATCGATCGGCGGCCTCGCGGCGGTCATGGCCAAGCTCGGCGAAGTAGCCGGCATGCTTGCTGAGATGTCGGACCGACAAACTCACATCGAAAAACAACTCTCGGCCGCGCCCGGCGGCAGGCTGCACCAGCTGATCCTGGACACCGTCAGGACGATGCAGCGCCACGGGTCGCCCCCGGCCGACCCCGGTGTCCAACCCAATCCGCCCGCGGCCGACGAGTTCTGGACCGCCTGGAGTCGGCGGTCCGCCAATTCACCGGTTGAACGACGCGGGACTTTTTCTGCCCTCAACCAAGGAACCAAACATGCCCGAATCAGAACTGCCCAAAGACGTCCGCGAAGCCATCGACCGCGCCGCGGACGCCATCAACAAAGCCTGCACCAAGGCCCAGCTCGACGAAGCGATCAACCAGGTGCGTGGGGCCGCGTCGGACACCGCGACCCTCGCGGCGGTCGACGACGCCGTAAAGAAGCTCGAAACGCAGTACGAAGAGCTCGCCCGCAACAAGTCCGCGATGGTCGCGATCAAGGGGGCCGAGGCGATCGGCACCGGCGGCCGCTACCGCGGTGTGTTCGATACCGTGGACGACGCCCGCGCCTTCGGGCTCGGGGTCATGTCCCGCACGGGCACGCCCGACCAACGGGCGCGTGCCGCCGAGGTCATCGGCACCGACCACGCCGAGTTCCGCGACGCCTGGGGTATCACCCAGCGGGCCCCGTTCACCACGACCGAGGCCGACGCCGCGATCCCCGAGGGCTTCAACAACACCCTCGTGCGTCTGGTCGAAGACGCGGGCGTCTTCGAGCGTTACGCCCTCGCCTACCCGATGGGCGAGTCGAAGGTTCCCTTCCCGAAGCGCACCGGCGGCCTGGAGGCCAAGCCGGTGGCCGAAGCGAGCTCCACCGAAGAGCAGAGCGTCACGCTGGCCAAGAAGCAGCTCGACGCCGACAAGTGGGGCGTCCACACGTTCTACTCGCGCGAGGCCGAGGAAGACTCGGCGATCGGGATCGCCGAGCTCAACGCCACCGAGATGGCCCTGGGTTTCGCGGTGGCCGTCGACAAGGCTGGCTTTACCGGCGACGGCACGGCGACCTTCTCGGGCATCACCGGGCTCACCAACGCGATCGGCGCGGGCGGCACCGTCGTCGGCAGCGCTAACAACTGGGGCGGCATCACCGAGGCCGACATCAACAAATTGATCTCGACGCTGCCGGATTACCCCGGCGCTCAGCCCATGTTTCACACCACCCGCGAGTTCTTCTGGCAGGTGATGGAGCCGATCATGGCCGCCACCGGCGGCCGCACGCTCAGCGAGGCCCAGGGCCGCGTGCAGCTGCAGTACAAGGGCATCCCCGTCGTGCTCAATCGCTACATGCCCCGCGCCACGGCGGCCGACACGATGCCGCTGGTTTACGGCGACCTCCGCCAGGCCGCGACCGTCGGCACGCGACGCCGCATGGAAGTCCGCCGCTCCGAGCACTTCCGCTTCCTGGAAGACCTGATCGCGCTGCAGGCGCTGCGCCGCTTCGACATCCTCGTCCACTCCGTCGGCGACGCCGACGACCCCGAAGCCGTGGTCGGTCTCAAGACCGCCGCGTGATTCACACCCACCCCAACCGGGGCGGTCTGCCGACCGCCTCGGTTCTTGACCCACCCGCACCCCGCCGAGACGAACCATGCCCAACAAAGCCGCCCTGATCGCCACCGCCGAACGCCTCGGTCTGGACATCGATCCGCGTTGGACTGAAGCCCAATTGAAGAAAGCGATCGAGGAGGCGGAGAACCCGAGCGAAGACACGGCCACTCCGTCGATCGGCTCGTTCACCGGGAAACGCCTCTGCGAATTCCTGCGGGACGTGACCGGACCGCCACGCCGCACCCGAGGCCAACGGGTGTGGCTGACTTACCCGCAGATCGAGCGGCAAGGTTACGGAGCAGGAGATCTACGCCTGATCGAATGAGTCGGTGTGCTGTTCGAGCCGCGGGAAGCCCGCCCCTGCCCGTGCAGCAAGCGGCGCGTCGTGAAGCTCGGCGTCAATTGCAGCCGCCACGCCCCCAAGCGGTGCCCGATCGACAGCGGGGGTGTTTCAAGAACCACCACGGAGTGAAGCCATGCAGATCACCATGACCAAGACCACCCGCACCAAGGACGGTGCACTCTGGCCCGCCGGGGCCAAGTTCGTCACCGACGCCGCGGAGCTCAAGCGGCGAGGCGTCCCCGAGGCGAGCTACCGCGTCGAGGAAGAAAGCGCGCCAGCGCCGTCCCCCGGCAACGTCCGCACCAGTGACGTCCCCACGCCACGCAAGAAGAAGACCGTCAAGTAGTCCATGCCCCAAGCCCTCGCCAAACTCGACGACCTCAAGGCCGCGCTCGAACTCTCGGGCACGGACCTCGACGCGCTGCTCACGCAGCTGCTCGAAGCCGCCACCGCGACCGCCGCGCGGCGGGTCGGGCTGACTTCGTTGGTGCGCGAGGCCGACATCATCGAGTACCCCCGGGCGCGGCAGTACCGGGTCTCGATCGTGTCCTTGGCGCGTTACCCCGTGGAGTCGATCTCGACGCTAAAGCTAGCGGGCTACACGGCCGACACCGACGGCTTCGCGGCGCTCGATTCGTTGGAGGTCGACCGAGACTTCACCTTCGGCCGCGACTACGGCGGCATCGAGCTGTTGTACGGCGAGACGTTCTCTCCCGCCGCCCGGGCGAACCTGGTGGTCTACACAGCGGGCTACGTCGATCCCTCCGACCCGGCCCCGCCCGCGGGCGCGATCCAGCCGCCCGCGGACCTGCAGCGGGCCCTGATCCTGGAAGCGACCCGCCTCTACAACACGCGGCGCGACGCCGGCCTCGACAAGGTCGACGCGGGCAAGGGCGGTTCGCACCGCCCCGATGATTCGGGTTGCCACCAGGCCCTGGCCCAGGTGTGCCAGGGGTTGCGGAGGGTGTCGCTGTGAAGCTCCTGCGAAAGGTCGCCCTCGTGTCGATCGCCTTCTTCTCGATCGGTCTCACCCCGTCCAGCCTCGCCGCGATCGAGGGCTACACCGACGCGCTGCCCCGCATCGTCGACGCCCTCGACGACGGCATGGGCCAGGTCCTGATCGAGGCCGAGTCGTTCATCAAGGTCGAGCAGTTCCAGGGCGGCCCCTCGCCGGGCGAGGGCAAGGTCGGCGTGCGCAGCGGGGGGCTACGCCAAGACATTACCCACGAGCGCACCGGGCCCCTGTCGGGCACGGTGGGCACCACGGCCCGCACCGGGGACTACGCCCGCGCGGTCCTCGGGCCCGACGCCACCACCATCCGGCCCCGGAACGCCGAGAAGCTCTGGGTGCCGATCGCCGACAACCTCAACGCCTCCGGGGTCTCGCGCTTCACGCCCCGGGCGTTGTTCGACACCTTCGGCGAGGAGCGCATCCAGATCTTCACGAGCCGACGCGGCAACACCGTCGTCTTCGTCGAGGACCCCCGGAACGCCGACGGCAGCCGCGCCCGGTTCAAGCGCGCCAGCAAGAAGCGCGGCCTCGCCAAGGGCGAGCTCAAGGGCCGGCTGATGTTCGTGCTCAAGGACCAGGTGGTGATCCAGGGCGCCGACGCGCTGGCGGAGGGCGTGCGGGCGATGGGCGACCGGGCGTCGCAGATCCTCACCCAACGACTCCGGGAGGCGCTGCTGTGAATTTCACGACGCTCGCCGATGTCTTGGAGGCATTCGCCCAGACCGCCGAGGCGGCGCTGCCCGGAGACGGTAAGTCGCACGTGGGTGACGTGAGCACGCGCGACGTGGACCGCGGGTTCCGGCTCGCGGTTTTCCCAAAGCGTGACAGCGGCGTGGACCACGAGGGCTACAGCCGCCGTACAGCCTCGGTCGTGGTCAAGCTCATCGCCGTCGACGACCCCAGCGACGCCAGCGCGGGCGCGACTCAGTTGATCCGTTTGGTCCGCCTCTTCGAGCCGGCCTACTACGCCATCTTCCATCACGCCAAAGCCAATACCCAAGGCTTCGATGGGATGGAGGTCTGGGTGCAAGACGACGCCGCGACGCCGGGGATCTCCGCCGACGGCTACGACGACAACCCCAGCGACCGCCGCGCCCGCATCGGGGCGACGTTCACGGCGGTCTACAACCGACAACTCCCCACCCCTAACCCCACCCCCTAACCCCGCCCCCGGCTCGGCCGGGCGCACACGCAGGAGCACGACATGGCCGAAGTCCCCGAAATCCAGTTCATGAAACCCGCCGCGTTCACTGTCGGAGCCGACGTCTACCGCGGCACCACCGGCCTGCAGTTCACCAAGAACGAGGGCGAGTTCTACAACGTCATCCCCGAGGGTGAGCTCACGCCCACGCGGCAAGAGCAGGTCCAGAGCGACCGGCCCAGCGTCGAGTTCACCGTCTCGGGCAACTCGATCCAACTGCTCAACCTCTCGGGCACGCAGGCCGCGACCGCCACGATCGTCGGGGTGGACGCCATGACGGGCAACGCCGTCACGATCACCCTCACCAACCCGAGCTTCCGCAACTCGCAGGGCAGTCCCGACCGGACCCGACCCGGGACGTACTCGCTGCGTGGCGAGGCCACCGCCATCGCCTTCGCCTGAGCCGCCGCCGTCCCCGACTGAACCTCCGCTGCTATGCCCGACCCTATCCGCCAAGAGATCGAGACGACTTTCGACCCCACCGGGGTGGAACGCGCGATCGACTCGACGCGGGACATGGCCGAGGAAGTCGAGCTCGCCTCCGAGCGGGCGCAGATCGCCGCGAAGAGTTCGCGCGACCAGGAGGCCGCGCTGGTCCAGCTCGTCGCTGAGCAGCAGCGTTACGAAGAGCGGGTCAAGTCGGGGGAGCAGGTCGACGAGCAGGCCGAGCTGCGCGCCCGCGAGCGCGCCGAAGCGATCGAGGCGCTGGCCGCGCAGATCCAAGAGAAGCGCCGGGCCGATGAGCGGGCGACCGAGGCGGCGGCCGCGCTGGTTCAGGTTGAGCAGCAAGCCGTCACCGTCGAACTGACGCGCGAACAGCTGCTCGCCGAGAACAAGCGGAAGCTCGAAGAGCTGCTGCGGGTGCAGGACCGCTACGCGAACGAGCTCCGGTCCGGCACCGCGGCGACCGACGCGTCGGAGCGGGCGGAGCGTGAGCGTCTTGCCCTGACCGATCGCCTCTCGCGTGAGGTGGCCGAAGCCGAAGACCACCAGGCCCGCCTCAACCGCGAGCTCCGCCAGAGCGTCCAGGCCCACCGACAGGTCTCGGACACGGGCGAAGACTTGGCGGAGACCCAGAGCGTGTTGAGCGAGGCGGCCGACAGCGTCGGCGCGGCCTTCACCGGACTGGCCACGGGCATGCTCGCGAGCCAGGGGGTCAACGCGGTGTTTGAGGAGTACGAGGCGCGGATCGAGGCGACCACCGAGGCGCTGAAACGCAACGCCACCGCCGCGTCCGCGGCGGCCGAGTCCCGCCTCAACCTGGTCGCCCTGCGCGGCGTCGAAGACCCCGCCGACGTGGCGCGTCTCGACCAGTTGGGCGCGTTCTCCGGGCGTTCGGCGGGGGAGGTGGCGCGGGCCTCCGCGGTCGTCCAGTCGCAGCTCCCCCAGGCCGGTGGCGCGGACCGCGACGCGCTGCTGGTGGAGTTGGCGGTCGCGGGTCAGCAGACCACGTCCGACCTGCAGACCCTCATCCCCGGTCTGGTGGGCATCTTCAAGCAGGTCCGCTCCGAAGGCATCGACGATCCCGCACGGGTCGCCGGCAACTTATTTCAGGCCGCGGTCGAACAGGCCGGGCAGGACGACCCGGGCAAGCTCTCCGACGCCATCAACCGCTTCCTCGGGCTGGGTAAGGAACTGGGCGGGCTCCGCACGTCTGAGTCGGTGGGGTTCGCGGCCGCCGGTACGGGCTTGGGGTTGGGCTCCGACGACCGGGCCATCACCGGCCTGACGAACATCATCTTCGCGTTGCGGGGCCGGGGCACGCCGGAGGGCGTGGAGATCCTGGACCGCGAAGGCATCGAGCGGGGTCAGGACGCGGACCTGCTGGCCGCGATCCGGCAGCTGTCCGGCGCGGTGCAGGCCGGACGTGTGACCGCGGCGGAGGTCGAGGCCATCGGCGGACGGGAAGCGGCCCCGGCGATCGCCACGCTCAGCGACCTGAGCAAGCTCCAGGACTTCGAGGATCAAGTGGCGTTCGTTGTCGCCGCCGGTGAGCGTGAGGGGCGGATCGGCACGGACAAGGCCGAGGCGCTCTTCCTGCCCAACAGCCCCCAGGGCCTCAACCTCCAATCGAAGCAGGCGTCCGCGGCGACCGAAGCGATCCGCGCCGCGGACACCAACGCCCTACGCATCGCCACAGCGCGGCAGATCTTCGAGCGCGAGTTGGCCGAGCGCGAACAGCAGGGCACCCTCACGCCGCGTGAAACCGAGATCAAACTCAACGAGTTCGATCGGCAGATCGGCAAAGGGACCGAACTCGAACAGGCGTTGACATTGGCCGCGGGCACGCAGACCGATATCGCCACCCAGGTCGCCGCCAAGATCCTCAACCTCGGCGGCCTGTTTGATTTTGTGCAACCGACACGCTTCGATCGACTCGAAGGCCCGCTCGGTATTCGCCTGGACGCCAAGAACATCATCAACGAGCTCGATCGGGGGCCCGTCACGGACGCGCCTTCGCTAAATCCGCCACCGGCGGAACAGCGTCCGCCCGGCGTCGTCGTGAACTACAACGGCCCCGTCTACCAAGGCGGTGACCCGGCTACGAACGTGGCCGCGACGCGGGGGGTGGACGGTGGCTAACTACACCATCGACGGCAGCGACGTGAACGATCGGGAAGACTGGCGGCACGAGCTGCCGCGCACCGAGCTGACCGCACAACGCTTCGAAGGGTTCCCCGGCTACGGCGGCCTCTACCCCGTGGTGGGCGAACCCACCGGGATTGTGTTTACCGTGCTGGGCTTCCTGCAGGCTTCGGGGTTCGACGCCCTTCACAAAAAACTATTCGAAGCGTACGCGATCCGCGACGCCGTCCAGACCCACACCGTCCGCATCCACGACGCGTCTTACAGCGGAATGCTTCTCGTCGAGGTTGCCGCCACAGGAGGCTCAACCGCCTTCCGTCGACCCGACGGCAACGTATGGGTCCGCTGCCCGGTCCGCTACCTCTGGCGAGAGCTCGTCCCGGGAGGTGGAGCATGACCGCCGCTGCCGCCCCGCACCAGTTCAAACCCCTCGAACAGTTCGTGCTGCACAAGCGCGTGCGCCGCGCGTCAGCGGTGACCGGCGGTGCGCCGGTGGGTGCGCCCACCGCCAACGGATTTAATTGGGACGAGAGCTTGCGGTGCCTGCGTTACGAATGCGTGAGCGGACCCGACGTCGGCAAAGCCGAGTTCGGCCTACCCCCCACGGATACCAATCTGCCGTCGGTCGAGCGTGAGCTCGCCAGATATCACAACGATGACCTTGTACGGGTCGTGGTCCGCCCGCCCGATCACCCCGTCGTCGGCCAGACCCTGCCCGAGGGGATCGAAGATCTCACCGTCTTCGAGGGCCAGCTCATCAAGGCCCCGTTCACGATCGAGGCCGACGGGGGCCAGGAGGACGAAGTCGTCCGCTTCGTGGCCGTGCCCACGCCGGTGATCGACAACCTCGCCCACGAACACCTCGTCGCCGGTCGCTGGACGATCCTCCCCGGCGGTAACGAGGTCGCGGTGATCGAGTCCCTCGACGTCCCGGCGGTCTTCAACTTCCGGGGGCGGCCGAACATGCTGGCCGAGGACAAGGGCACGCTCGACGTCGCGGGTCTGACAGGGCGGGTCTTCACCCACGACGACGACCCGACCGGCGAGCACTGGAC
The DNA here is from genome assembly GCA_039033595.1 of Planctomycetota bacterium. GTDB lineage: Bacteria > Planctomycetota > Phycisphaerae > Phycisphaerales > Phycisphaeraceae > Algisphaera. The sequence goes on from JBCCCG010000019.1 coordinate 31,560, forward strand.
GGTCAAGGACGCGATCAATGCGATCCTGACCAAGTGGCTCTTCGGCCCCGACAACGACCTCGACCGCCACGTCGACCTCGAACCCGAGACGCGCACGGCGCTGTCCGCTTCGGAAGCACCGAGCGGCGGCCGCTGGGAAGGGCTCGACGACCGCCTGCCGGAGGTCAACGTCCACGGCGTGGGCTACCTCACGGCGCTGCAGCGCGTCTGCGACGCCGCGGGCTTCGAGCTCCACGTCATGCCGCACTACGGGCTGCAGAGCGGGGTCGACCGCCTCTACACGCTGAGCCTCAACCGCATCAGCGCCGGGCCCGTGGTCGAGGTGGGGCTGCAGCCGCGTCGGTCCTTCCCGGCCGACCAAGCCGAGGTCCTGCGCCACAACCACGTCTCGAAGATCCAGGGCGCACGCGACGCCTCGGCGCTACGCAACGAGGTCTATGCCGTCGGGCGTTCGCTGGTCGAAGCCGCCTTCGAGCTCAAACCGCTGTGGTCGCCCTCGGACGTCACCACCGACCTCAACAACGTCAACTACGCCAAGCGGCACGTCGCCAACGGCCAGGACTACGGCGACTACCAGCACGTCGGCCGCCAATGGGGCATCGACTGCACCGGCCAGCTCGCGGCCGCCCCCGGAAGTTACAGCGGAGCGTATGCGCATCCGGCGGACGGGTTTGATTTCGTGGGGGCGCTGGGGCTGAACACCGAGGGCTCGCCGCTCTTGGCCGACCGCGTGGCGCAGAACATTACCGACCCGGTGGTGTGGATGCGCCGCCTCCGCCACCTGCTCCCGCTCCGACGGCCCGAGGCGGCGGCCAACGGCGTCGAGTTCGTCGTCGAGGTCTCGGAGAACGGCGGCACCACCTGGGTGTGGCTGCCCACCCTCCGGGTGCGCACCCTGTCCGAGCAGTGCGGCCTGCAGTTCCTGCGCCTGCCCGACCTCTCCCGCGTCAACGCCCAGACGTTCCGGACCGGCGACATCCCGCCCGTGGCCGAGAGTTGGTGGCGGCTCATGTTCCCCGACGAGGGCGAGCCCAAGCTGCGCTTCCGGGTGACCTGCTGCGTCGAGGGCGACCACGCGGCGGCCGGCCTCGCCGACGACAGCGTGAGCGGCGGCTCGTCCGGCTCGGTCTACTCACGGCGGGTCTTGCGCCCGGTCGAGATCGAACAGGTCTGGGCCTCCCCGTTGCCCGCGAACTACTACCAGCCCAGCGCGTTGGAGCTGATCACGGGGTGGGGCGTAAACAGCGACGAGGAACCCGAGCGCGTCGAGCCGCTGGAGCTGGCGAAGCGGATGCGTGACGCCACCGAGGGCGTGCGTGTGCCCTGCAGTCTCTACAGCTGGATCATGGAGTTCACCCGGTGGCGACTGGGCGACCGCGTCACCCAGATCGCCGGCCGCAACCTGGACCTCGGCGTGAGCGTGGGCAACGCGGTGCGCCACCCGTCGATCGCGGGGATCTACGTCACGCTCTCGGGCACCGGCCCCAAGGCGGGAGAAGCCCAGGGCGTCCGCGTCGCGCTGTCCGACCGCACCTTCGTGGAGGGCGTGTGATGGCGCGAGTCGATCTCCACGTCCAGCTCGATCTGTCTCACGAGCCCGACGACAAGCTGGTCGTCTACATCGGCACCGGCGACCGGCTCACGCTGGCCGAGTCCACGCCTCCCGGCGGCGATCAGATCTACGAGAGGGCCATCGGCGACCTCGCGGACGACGACCCGGCGGCCGTCCTCAAGCTGAGCTTCGAGGTCACCCCGCCCGGCGTCGAGCGCGTCGCGGTGCTGGCCATCGGCGTCGCGGTCCTCGACACCGCGGGCAATAAGTCGCTGCTGTTCGAGACCTTCGAGCTCGTCGCCGATCACCCGTCGGGCGTGACGCCCGGCCAGGTCGCCTCCACCGACGACCCCAACCAGGCCAGGCTGACCTGGACCGCATCCCCCCAAGTTGAAGGAGCAGCATCATGAGTTTGAAACGGCTTCGAATCATCCTCGAAACCTGTTGGCCCCCCGGGCTGTTGGTGGTCATCGCCTTGCTGGCGGTCTGTCGTCTGTCGGCCCAGACCGTCACGGTCGAGGCCGACGTGAGCGACCTGGTGCAGCCGATCGTCGACCAGAACGCCGAGCAGGACCAACGGCTCGACGACGTCGAGGCAATGGTGCGCGGCCAGGCCGACGAGCTCGCCCAGCTCCGCGCCTACGTCGAGACGCTGACCGGCGTGGTGCCCCCCGACTCGGATATCCCCTTGCCCGAACCGCCCACGCCCGACGCGAGCGAGATCCTGCTGAAGGTCGGCGACGACCCGAGAGAGGCGATGCTCAAGGCCGAGCGCGACCCCGCCATCCGGACCATCCTCGTCATGCCCGGCGTCCACCGCGGCGTCTTTGGCGAGTGGACACGTAGCGACCTGACGGTACGGGTGGTCGGGAACCAAAAGGCCACGTTCCTGACCGACGGGCGGGTGCCCATCTGGAACATCGCCAGCTACGAGGTCTCGCGCTGCACGATCAAGGGCATCGAATTCATCGCCAACACCCGCAAGGTCGGGCACCCCGATTTCAAGGGGTGGACCGCCCAGAAGGGCGTGAGTTGGCTCGCCCGGGGCCAGGACATCACCTTCGAAGACTGCACGTTCGACTCGTTCAGCTTCGGGGTGGTGGTGTACAACGTCCGCGGCTTCACCCTCCGGCGCGTCAACGTGCTGGACTCGTGGACCGACCCCAATGGCGGTGAGCCCGGCAAGCAGTTGCACAGCCAAGGCATCTACGCCGACAACGTGGACGGCCTACTGATCGAGAGTTGTCTCTTTGACGGCAACGGGTGGAACCCGGACGCCGCGAAGTACGGCAGCAAGCGGACCAAGTTCAACCACAACCTCTACATCCAGAGCAACTGCAACAACGTCGTGGTGATCGACAACGTGCTCGCCCGGGCCTCGTCGCACAACTGCCAGCTGCGCTCGGGCGGCGTGTTCGAGGGCAACGACCTCTACCGTGGGGGCTTCGGCATGTACTCGCCCAACGGCAGCGTGAGGAACAACCGGGTGTGGGGCACCGAGAACCTCGACCGGGGCACGTCGCCGAACGGGATCATGATCCAGGCCCCGCGCCGCGGGCACCCGGACGACCGCGTCATCGTCGAGGGCAACTTCGTGGCCGAGAACGTGGGCCCCAACACCTGGGACGGCGGCATCCACGTCGGCTGGACACGTAGCCGCGGGGACGGCCGGGGCGAGGCCCGCAACAACGTGGTGGTGAAGTGGCGCGACACCGGCATCACCAAGCGGGAGAACCTGCTGGTCGACGTGGGCAACGTCGTGCTCAGCGACTACACCGACGAGTACCCCTCTCCGCAACAAGACATCGAAGCGAAGATCGCGGCGTTCCGGACGAGGGGGGTGTTTGAATGAAACGCATAAGCGACCTCAACTTCTTATGTGTCTTCATCGCACTCCTCGCCGCATGGGTTGCGGGGAGCGGATCGGTGTCGGCTCAGGCCCCCGATCAGGTCGGCCTGTTCGCCTCGGTGTTCTCCAACAGCGGGGTGGCTGATCGCAACGCCGCCGAGGTCCGGCGTCGCAGCGGTTGGCCCGGATGGATCGAGACCCACATCGAGCCGGCCGTGGCGTGGGCGACGGCGGACGACCCCGACCGCTCGGTGATCGTCGCGGTGTGGAACCCGTTTGGGACGACATCCGGACCGATGCAGCCCGACCAGTTCCTCGAAGCCCGCGACGCCGGGCTGGACTGGTTGACCGACGGGTACGTCGACGCGTGGCTGAGTTTCAAGGCCAGGCACCCGAACGTGCGTGTGATGATGTACGTCGGCAAGCCCTCGGCCGACCCGACCACGATGGGCCTGATCCGCCGTGGACGCCTCGACGAAGCGATCGCCCGACGCGACGCTTCGTTCGCGCCGCTGGTCGCCGTGTCCGACCTGATCGGCCTCGACGCCCTGAGCGCCTCGCCTTCGGGTGGCCTCGACGCGTGGACGGTGCGGTGGCTGCACGAACAGGGGGTCGAGGTTGTCGGCGAGCTCAACCCCGGCGTGGGGCAATGGCAGTCCGATCTCCCGAGCACGATGCTCTACAAGAACCTGGCCCGGATGCACAGCCCCGACCGACGCGAAGAGCGTTGGCTGTTGAACGTGCCGACGTGGGACGAGAAGGCGTGGCCGCTGTACGCCGCGCCGGGCCGTTGGTTGATCCTCAACACGCACAGCGGCAAGTGGAACGACCCCGACGACATGAAGCGGATGGTGCGGGGCTCGGTCGAGCACGGCTGCGGCGTTCTGATCCAGCCGTCGCCGCGCGTCATGCAGAAGCCGATCGGTTGGTACTTCGAAGCAGGAAAGGACGAGTAGTGGCTTTTTCATGGGTCGATGCGATCGGGCAGGGCAAGACGGTCCCGGCGATGCCGCACCCCGACACGCCGCAGTGGGACCGTTGGCTGCTGGACGGCTTGCGCACCGCGCTCAACGAGGTCCAGGCGGTGCCGCGCTCGGTGACCTACTGGGTGTCGCCGGACGGCTCCGACGCCAACGACGGCCTGAGCGCCGCCAACGCCTTCGCCACGGTCGACAAGGCCCACACCGAGATCGAGGCGGGCGGGGTGGCGGCCCGGCTGTACATCCGGGCGGGCCGGTACGCCTCGACGTCGGATCTGGTCTGGACCGTCCCGGTGTGGATCACCGGCGTCGCCTACGACCGCAACACCCGGCCGTGGTTCAGCCGCTTCGAGAAGTTCACGCCGACGTGGACCGACAACGGAGACGGGACGCACACCGCGCCCCTGGCGACCACGCCCGGCGCGGTGCGGCGGTGGCGCTACTGGGACAAGCCGCTGCGGCCCGCGACCACGCTGGCCAACTGCCAGAGCAACGCGTGGACCTGGTACTACGACTCGGGTGCCGACACGATCACCATCAACCCCGGTTCCGACGTTCCGATCGGGACGACCTGGAGCTACTGCGACGCCAACGACCACGTGCTGTTCCGCCTCAAGGGCGGCCACTCGATCATCGAAGGCGTGGCGGGCGAGGGCTGGGGTTGCGGGGTGGGTACGCAGGGCGCGCTGATCGCCCTGGACGGCGGAGGCTACGAACCGAGCTTCGCGATGCGCTGCCAGGTGTACTACGGCGGCAAGCACATCCTGCAGCACCACATCCCCTCCGCGGCCGCCGGGGGCGTGGGCTTCTTCATCGGTAACGAGTGCGGCTTCATGACGTACGCCGGTACGGCCAACGCCTCCGAGTCGTCGCTGAACTCGTTCAACGCCAACGGCGGCAACCAGTGCGTGTTCCTGGGCAACCGTGTGGTGGCGGGCACGATCCAGCGCAACGTCGAGCCGGGCGAGGCCGCCGGCAAAGGCGCGGTGTTCGGCTGCCACGGCGGCACGTCGACCCCGGAATGCGATTTCTTCGGGGCGTTGGACAACGAGGTCTTGGGCGGTGAGTTCAGCCACGGCGTGATGTGGTCGGGTAACAACTCGACCGCGCAGGACCTCGCCAGCGTGTTCACCGCCCGGATTTTCCAGAAGCGCACGACGATCGGTCGCCCGGGCCTTGACCACATGACGCGGGGCTTCGAGTCGATGAGTGCCAATTGCGTCTCGGTCGACGACGTGTGCCACCTGCGGCCGTTCTCCGACTCGCTGACGGAGAAGATCCCCGCCGCCCAGCACCCGGACGAGATCACCTACGGGCGTCGCTTGTACGTCGACACGCAGAACAACTCCTCGACGCTGTATACCACCATCTTCCGGACTGCAAGCGACGCCAACACCGTCAAGACAGGTCTGGTCGAGCGCATGCGCCTCGAGATCACGATGCGCGTCGCCCAATCATTCCAGGTAGTCGATCCCTTCGTGGGCGACCTCCACGTCAACTGGCGCGACGTCGTGTGGGTGATCCAGAACGTCGACTCTACGGCCCCGACCGCGGGCAACAATGGCCAGCGCATCGGTATTGACCCCGCCAAGCTCGCCAACGGCGCGACGCTCGCCAACGTCAAGTTCTTCGGCCTCGACAACAGCGGGGGCTACCTGTCGGCCGTCGACGACGAGGTCGCCACCCCGCTTATCTACGAGGAAGACGCGGACGCGCTGGCCGACACCTCGTCGATCTTGCGGGCGATCGAGCAGCTGGTCGACGGCACAACGCCGGTGCGGGCGAACGACGGCAGCGGCCTGGCATTGGCGCTGGCCGCCGAGCAAGACGCGATGACGCAGACCCTCGAATCCCTCGACACGCGGGTCAGCAACATTGAGAACGATACGGGAACTGCGCTCCCGGCGTCGCTCGCGAATCTGCTGACGTCGGTCGATGCGGTGGCGGCAGCGGCGGCTCCCGACTACCTGTTGAGCCGGATCGTCGACAACGGCGACGGGACCAAGTGGCTGGAGTACTTCAATCGGGAAGACGATCCCGCGACCGACCCTTGGGTCTACCGGGTGCGGTTCAACGCCAGGGGCGAGCACCTCTCGGTGGAGGTGGCCGCGTGATTTACAGCCCAGACCTCCCCACAGGCTACCTGCCGCTCGGCTACCGCCCCGACGACGCCCGGCGTTACGGCGTCATACGCCGCGTCGAGGGTGGCGACGACGAGCTGGTGGCGACGACCGAGCCCGGCACGCTGGAGCGCGTCGTCGAAGGCATCAACAACTCCGCGGAGCGTTTCTACGTCACCGCCGTCAACCGAGTGGACCTGCCCGACCGCGATGTGATCGACGTCGACCTGCGCCTCGTCGCTTTCGACGGCACCGGCGAGCTCATCCTCCCCGTCCCATCGCCGGTGCGTAACCTCCGTTTGGTCCCCGGTCCCGGGGGCCAGGTCTCGGCCGAGTGGTACCAGAGGTCGCGGGGTGCCGCCCCGGCCGCCGCCTCGTTCAACGTCTACGTCGCTACCGGCACGGACCCGATCGACTTCGCCGCCCCCGCTCTTGCGGGGGTCTCGCCGCGGTTGCGCTCGCGGTCCGTCGAGCTCGGCACCTTCGCCCACGGCACCCTCGTCAAGGCCGTCGTCCGGGCCGTCTCGGCGCAGGGGGCCGAGGAGGCCAACACCATCGAAGCGCAGGTCACCGCCGACGCGATACCTCCTGCTCCGGCCTCTCTGCTCACCGTGGAGACCAAGCCCTCGTGAACCGCCGCGCCGACGACAGTTTGATTGACGCCGTAAAGGCCCGCCAACAGGTTGAAGGATTGCCGCGCGAGTTCGGTGACGGCATGCCCGCGGTCGTGTTCGGCTGGGGGCGGATTCAAGAACTCCACGAGAATTACTTCAAGTTGGAGACCGGGCTCGCGGTCGCCAAACCGAAGTCGTGCCGCTTCGATCCGACCCTCTACCCGCTCGTCAGCGGCATCGTGGCCAACCCCGACGACCCGACGTTCAACTCCATGACCGCCACGCTCGACGCGGGCGGCACAGAGATCTGTGAGGTCCGGCTCTACCGCTTTCAGGTCGGCGACCGCATCCTCTTCGTCGAAGACCTGGAGCCGACGGGGGTGTTGGACGGCGAGGGCAATCCCATCCACCACCTCGACGTCAACCTGGACGCCCGCGCCTGGAGCAAGGTCAAGGCGTTCACGCCGATCGGGGGTGGCGCGTGAGTGCGGCGGGCTTCTTCTGCGGCAGCGATGGCGGCCACTACCTCGGATCACCCGGTGGCTTCCGGGACTGCGAGACCTCCGGGGCTTCGTTGCTCGTCGGCGGCACGTTCCAGGTAGAAGCCGACGGGCCGATCCACCGCTACGCGGAGGCCAAGGACGGCGAGGACATCGTGGGCGTTCCGCTCACGGCGTCGAACAACGACGTCTCCATTCGCGTGATCGCGGTCGACAACGCCACGGGTGACCGCTTTCTTCATTTAACCACTAATAACCCCAACTTCGACCTCCTACCCGAGCGGCGTGACCCCGCGGGCACTTTGGCCAGCGGACCGGTGCCCGAGGGTGTCGTAGCCATGAACACGAGCAACCAGGCCCGCTGGGTCTACGAGCCCCCGACCAACGGGCCGCTGCTCCTGAGTTATTCCCCGGTGGCGCGTAAGCTCATGGTGGCCGTCGCAGACGACATCTTCGGTGGCGGTCCGACATTGATCACAACGCTGTCAACCGACGACGGGGCCGAAGATCCATTCCTCACGGTGCCGCAGCGCGTACTCGGATTGCGTGCCTCCCAAAACGAAGAAGCGGTGTATGTTCATCTTGAGGGGGCCGGGCTCCGCAAGTACTCGCTGACCGGCCAGCTGCTGTGGACCTTGAGTTTCGGGAACGTCGAAGACCGATTGATCCAGAGCGGCGACATCGACGAGGTCAACGGCCTCTACTACCACCCGGCAGGCGAGCGGGCCCCAAACTGGCCCGATCCGATCCCCGACTACGACCTCAACTCGACGTTCCCCCCCGACGTCCCGGGCTTCGTGATCGCCCGGGCCTACCGCCTGTCCGACGGTCAGCCCGCCGGGATCGAGTGGGCCATCGACGTGCCCTGGGTACGCACGGACACCGTCTTCGTGGGGGAGGAAGGGGAGAGCGCGACCGGCGACTTCCACCAGCACACGATCGAGGCTATCGGGTACGCGCCCCACAAGCTCGTGGCCGATCCGGTCCGCGGCGGCTTCTTCTACCGGGCGGGGAACATCGTCATCACCCAATCCACCGTCTCCGGCACGACGATCCAGGCTTGGGTGGGCCGGTTCTACATCACGGGCCTGGCGAACGCCGACGGCACGTTCGCCAACCACTACCGCAACCAGAACGCGGGTAATGTCAACGCGAGCTCTGTCCCCGATCTGTGGACGGCGGGGATCGAACGCTACCGCTTCAGTCGAGACCTGCGTTACCCGTTCTACCTGTACAAGTTCGGCTCGTACTGGCGCATCATCCGCTACGACGGAAGCCCCGCGGAGGAGGAGGTCGTCGACGGTGCGTTCATCCCCTTGGTGACCGTGTTCCCCGATCCCGGGGTCAGCCCCCGGACGGCCGCGGTGTACGAGTTCGTGACGGCGACGCTTCCGCCCCCGCCTCCCTCGGCCTGACCGCCCGGGGATGTTTTTGGCTCCTGCGTGAGCCGCGAATCCTTGGAGATTGCCCCGCGTTAATGGAACGCGCGGGGTCTTCAAAGAGGGTTCACCGGCCCGATGAACCGGCCGTGTATCGATCTTTGAAAACCGAATAGCTCCACCCCAAGCCGGCAGCCGGTGCCGCCCTCGTGGCGAACCCGGACCCTGCCAATCCCTGCCGGTAGCCCCTCGATCGCGAGCGGGCGGGTGCGACAGGCTCCCGGAGCCTTACAAGCGTGGTGGCGGCCACGCTTATCGTGTGCGCACAGGACGTTTGCCATTTGCTAGAACAAATTGCCATTTCGATTAGCCGTCTACGGGCGTACTCCGGTGGGGAAGCAAGGTCTCCACCAGGGACCCAAACGCAGCTCGCGTGCGCACAAAGATGCAGTGCGCGAAGCACGATCAGCCCTAACCGCCGTGACCGCAATTGAATAGAAAAATGTGTACTCCCCCTATTTTTGTTCGGTTTTTGTGTGATTTTGTGCGCACACTTTTCGCACAATGGGCTTGCCATTCCCATGAAATGATGATTTAATTGGCAATCTATGGATCGCGCCGGCCAAGAATTAGACATTATCGAAGAGATCAGCCAAATCCTCGGCGATGGGATGGAATTGAGTCAGGTGTTTCAGCGGGCGATGAGCTTGTTGAGCAATCGGCTGCAAATCCAGCGAGCGGCCTTGGTTCTGTTCGATCAGGCCACGGATCAGCTTCGGACGGTCGCGGCGGTGGGCTTGACACCGGTAGAGCAGGACCGCGGGCGTTACGCTCTGGGCGAGGGCGTCACGGGCCGGGTGATGGAGACCGGCCAGCCGGCGGTGATCCCGGACGTGACTGAGCACCCCGATTTTCTGAACCGGACCCGCAGCCGGGAACTGGAGACGCCCCAGGGCGGGCCGTTGAGTTTCATCTGCGTCCCGGTCCGGGACGGCGACCACTACGTGGGTGCGGTCAGTGTCGACAAGCCGTTCGTTGATGACGCGACGCTTCAGGCCGAGGCCCGGCTGATGAAGATCTTCGCCGGTCTCATCGCCCAGACGATCCGCATCCACAACCTGGTCCAACTCGAGAAGGACCAATGGCTGGAGGAGAACGCCCGGCTCAAGGACAACCTTCGCAGTAAGTACCGCTTCGACAATATCATCGGGTCCAGCCCGGTCATGCTCGACGTGCTGAGCACCATCGGCCAGGTCGCCTCGTCCCGCGCGACCGTCCTGCTGCTCGGCGAGACCGGTTGCGGCAAGGAGCTCATCGCCAAAGCCATCCACTACAACAGCCCCCGGCGTGATAAGCCGCTCATCCGCGTCAACTGCGGCGCGCTGTCGCCGCAGCTCCTGGAGTCCGAGCTCTTCGGCCACGTCAAGGGCGCGTTCACCGGCGCGGTCAAGGACAAGATCGGCCGATTCGAGGCCGCCGGCGGCGGGACTATCTTCCTCGACGAGGTTGGTACGCTCGACCCGCAGCTACAAGTCAAGCTCCTGCGTGTCCTTCAGGAACGTGAGTTCGAACGGGTCGGCGATCACCTGACGATCAAGACCGATGTTCGCGTCATCGCGGCAACCAATCTCGAACTCGAAGAAGAGGTCCGCAAGGGCAACTTCCGCGAAGACCTGTATTACCGGCTGAACGTCGTGACGATCAACCTGCCGCCGCTGCGGTCGCGCCGGGAAGATATCCCACGGTTGGTGGATCACTTCCTGGACCGGTACAACCGCGAGAATCAGCGAGACCTGCGGAAAATCAGCCGAGACGTGCTCAATACGTTGTTGCGTTATCCCTGGCCGGGCAATGTGCGGGAGTTGGAAAACGCGGTGGAGCGGGCCGTCGTGCTGTCGGCCGGCGACGAGTTCACCGAGGAGCTCCTGCCGCTGCAGATCCGACTGTTCGCCCAGCAGACCCGCGGAGACAGCACCGACGAATCGATCGAGGCCATCGCGTCCAAGCTCGCCGAGAAAGCGATCAAACAGTTCCAGGTCTACGACGGCGAGGTCTATGACATGGTCATCGGCGAGGTCGAGCGCCAGCTCATCCGCGAAGCGCTGGCGTTCAACGGCGACGTGAAGATCCGCACAGCCGACTTCCTGGGCATCAATCGCAATACGCTTAATAAGAAAGTGAAAGACCTCAACATCGTGTCGAAAGATTGACGCCCGGGCGTAGCCAGGGGTCGGCGGCGTGGCCCGCGTGTCGCTCACTCTCCGGTGCCGCGGTTACTATCGGAACTCCATCCGCAAGCCGTTTGGCGGCAGGCGTTTGGGATGGATCAGGGGGCCGTATTTGTTTGACACCCCACGGGGCGACTGATACGCTGACCGACCACAAATCAGGCCGAATTGCCCCAGCGGGATCGGTCCACGGATGTCGGTTTGTGGGTCATTGAGTTAGACGGATTCAGCCCCAGGAATCAGCCTCGCCCGAGGTTTCGGTCCCCAACCTGCGACGCACGGGAGTTTCGTGAACATGATGTCGACCCGGCGTTTGACCCTCATCCACGGCAAGATCTTAAGCCGTGTGTTCGCGGCTGCCCTATCGGCCACGCTCGTTTTCGGTGCCTACGGCCAAGACCGGCTCCCGCCGAGTTTCCCGGCCAACCCTTCGACCTGGAACAGCGACGAGCGCGAACAGGCGGGGCTCTTCGTGGATGCACAAGTGAACAGACTCCTGACCGGCGAGGAATCGGCCATCAGCAAGGGGCGATCTTCGTTGGTCGAGGCGCTGACTTTCCCCGGCGGGGCCGACCAATATATTTCTCAGCTCTCGGAAGTCATCGCGGACAGGCTTGGGCCGCTGATGGAAACGCAAGACCTGATGATCCGTGTCAACGCGATCATCGTCTGCACCTACCTCAAGCACCCCGACGCCTTGGCCCCGATCGAAGCCGGTCTGAAAGACCCCAACGCCGGAGTCCGCTACAACGCGGCCAACGCCATGGCCAACCTCTTGGCCGACGGGCAACTCTCCAACAACGAACGCAACGCCGCGTTGCAGACGCTCGAGAATCTCGCGGCCGATGAGCAAGACACCTTCGTGATGCAGCCGATGCTCGACGCCTTAGACCAAACGCGGGACGACGTGTTGGTGTTGCGGGTACTCAACGACCGGGTGGCGTGGCACGTCGGCAAGCCCGCCGAATCCTACGAAGCCGAGCGCGAAACGCTTCAGAAGGTCTACATCCGCATCACCACCAATCCCAGCCCCGATCCCAGCTTGATCAACGAGTTGGCCCGCGTCAGCGTCCGGTACATGCGGCTGGCTTCTCAGCAGTTGGCCGACGGTGCGGTGGCCGCCGACCGCAACCGCAGCCACATCGATATCGTCGACCTCGCGGCGACCGCCCTCCGCGCCGCCCACACCGAACGCGCCGCGCCCGGACGCCCGCCCGAAAACCCCGGCCGCTTGGGTGCCCAAGGAAACTGGGCCGGCGTAGCGGGCATCGCCGGGGAGTGGGTTGAAGTGCTCAAGGCCCCGCCGTTCGGTTTCGCCGATGCCGACTTGAGCGTCGAGCCGTAGGCGATCCGATTTCTCGCCTTCTCGCTCCGCGGAAGGCGTCGTTAACCCCGATTTTTTGAACGAACCACGCGACCTCCGGCTGTGAGGTTAGCGGGGCATGCCCGGCGAGATTGTCCCGTCCACTTTCCGCATCAGATCGACGTAATCCATCTGCGCCATCTGCAGCTCACGCAGGATCGCGTTGCCGGCGACGTTTTGTTGCAGCGTCTCGAGTTTGTGCTTGTCCTCGACCTCGATCGGCTCGCCCTTGGTTTGCTTGTCCGCCAGCGTCTGGCGGTGGCGGTTGAGGTCGTTCATCAGCCGCTGGGCGTCCGTGTCCCCGTCGAGTTGCTTGAGCAAGCCTTCCAGCTTCTGGGTGGCCGGATGCTTAGCGATGAGTGTGCCCAGGCGTTGGGCGGCTTCGAGGACGGCGGGGGTGTCCGAAGGATCCGAGGTATCGGTCATGGCGAGAAAGCTCCGGGCCGTGCAGGGTGAGGTGGTGTTTGTGGCGGGGCTGGGCGGGCGCTGAGTTTGCCCCGCCACGTCTATGCTACAGTAGAAATCGCGTTAGCCGGGTGCACCCTGCGACGTGTTCCCCCGGACCCACGATTTATGTCCCAACGCCACGCCTCCCGCATCCTCGACCACATCGCCGACCGCCGTTACGCCCCGAGCACGGTGCGCGAGCTCGTCGATGAACTCGCGGTGTCCGATGAACAGGTCGACGCCTTCCGCAGCGCGATCGACGAGCTCCTCGCCTCGGGCCAGGTCGTGCGCGGCTCGGCCGACACCATCGCCCTGCCGCCGCCCGGGAAGAACATGGTCGGCACGTTCCGCCGCCACGAAAAGGGCTTCGGGTTCCTCATGCCCGACGAGCTCACCGAGCACGGCGACCTGTTCATCCCGCCGGGCAACGTCGGCGACGCCATGACCGGCGACCGTGTTAAGGCAAAGGTCATCCACGAGAAACGGCGGGCGTCAGGCGGTGCTTCCGGCGACAAGTCGCCGTACATCGGCCGGATCGTCGAGATCCTGCAACGCGCCGAGCGCCAGTACGCCGGGGTCCTGATCCAGAAAGGCAAGAAGTTCGGCGTCGAGGTCGACGGCCGCATCTTCAGCGAACCCGTTCTGATCCGCGACCCCCACGCCAAGAACGCACGCCCCGGCGATAAGGTCGTCATCGAACTCACCGAGTACCCCGACGACCGCGGCGGCAGCGCCGAGGGTGTGATCACCGAGGTCCTCGGCGAGGCCGGCGAGCCGGACGTCGAGACCCTGGCGGTGATGCGGTCGTCGGGGCTGGTCGAGAAGTTCTCCGATGCGGTGCTGCGAGACGCCCGCGCCGCCGCCCGCAAACTCGACGACCACGCCATCCCCGCCGACCGCGAAGACCTCACCGGCGAGATGATCTGCACGATCGACCCGCCCGACGCTAAGGACTACGACGACGCGATCAGCGTCACGAAGCTCGCGCCCGGCGACGCCACCAGCGACGGCAGACATATTTCCGGGGCCGCCTGGGAGCTGGGCGTCCACATCGCCGACGTCGCCCACTACGTCGAGCCCGGCAGCGCCCTCGACGAAGAGGCCTACGCCCGGGGCAACAGCACCTACCTGCCCCGCAAGGTCATCCCGATGCTGCCCGAGCTGTTGTCCAACGGCGTCTGCTCGCTGATGGAAGGCGTCAACCGCTTCGCCAAGTCCTGCTTCCTCACGTTCGACGCCAAGGGCAACGTCCTCGACCAACGCTTTGCCAAGACCGTGATCCGATCGGCCAAGCGGCTGACGTACCTCGAAGCCCAGGCGCTGATCGACGACGACATCCGCGAGGCCCGCAAGCACTGCAAGACCGAGCCCAAGTACCCCCGCGAGCTGATCCAGTGTGTCAAGCGTCAGGACGAACTCGCCCGGGTCATCCGCAAGCGTCGCATGAACGACGGCATGATCGTGCTCGGCCTGCCCGCGGTCGAGCTGGTCTTCGACGAGACGGGGCGGGTGGTCGATGCGGTGCCCGAGGACGACGCGTTCACGCACAAGATCATCGAGATGTTCATGGTCGAGGCCAACGAGGCCGCCGCCCGCGCGTTTAGCGCCGTCGAGGTGCCCATGGTCCGCCGGGTGCACGCCGACCCCGACGCCCACGACATGACCGACCTGCAGTCGTTTGCCCGGGTCGCGGGGTACAACATCCCCGCTAAGCCGTCGCGCAAGGAGCTGCAATCGCTGCTCGAATCGGTGCGCGGCAAGCCCGCCCAGCACGCGGTGCACATGGCGGTGCTCAAGACCCTGAGCAAGGCCGAGTACAGCCCGGCCATGATCGGCCACTTCGCGCTGGCCAGCCAGCACTACACACACTTCACCAGCCCGATCCGCCGGTACCCCGACTTCGTGGTCCACCGCAGCCTCGACGTGATGCTCGAGCACCTCGAAGCGATGAAGGCCGGGGGCAAGAAGCCCAGCGGCCGGAAGCTCGGCGATCGGCTGCGACGCGACGAACGCATCCCCGACGAAGAGGCGATGAAGAAGATCGGCCAGCACTGCTCGGCCACCGAACGCAACAGCGAGTCGGCCGAACGTGAGCTGCGCAAATATCTGGTTATGGAGCTGCTGTCGACCAAGCTCGGCGAAGACTTCCCCGGCACCGTGACCGGTGTCACCGGCCAAGGCATCTACCTGCAGATCGACCGGTACCTCATCGACGGCTTCATCCGCGTCGCCGACCTGCCCGGCGGGTCGGGCGGCAAGGGCGGCGGCGACCGCTGGCAGCTCAACCGCAACACCGGGGCGCTGGTGGCCCAGCGATCGGGCCGGGTGATCAACATCGGCGACCGCTTCACCGTCCGCGTGGCCAGCGTTGACCTGCCCCGCCGGCAGATGGAACTGGTGATCATCGAGTCCGGATCGGGCCGATCATCGGGCAAGAAGACCAACTCATCGGCCCCGAAAAAACCCGGCAAGAAGACGCGCGGCAAGCCGCCGTCGCCCGAAGTTCGCGGGGGCAAGAACCCGCCCGCGAAAGGCAAGTACGCGAAAAAGCGCGGCGGCAAACAAGCCCGCGCCCAGACCCTGAAACTCAAGAAGCACCGCGGCAAGAAACGCGGTTGACTCAAGCCCCCTATCCACGGCCTCGACGATGACCCCGACGCTCGCCGCTTGGCTGCACACGCTCGATCCCTACGCCGTCCAACTCTGGGAGGGCGGGCCGATCCGCTGGTACGGCCTGTCGTACCTCGCGGGGTTTCTGCTCGCGTTTCTTCTGATCAAGCGCGTCGCCCGGGTCGGCGTTTCCACGCTGCCGCCAGGCAAAGCCAGCGATCTGGTCGTGTCGTTGGCGATCGGCATCGTGGTCGGCGGGCGGCTGGGGTACGTCCTGTTCTACAAACCTCAGCTGTTCGTCGAGTTCACGGGCAACGTGCCGTACTGGGGCGTGCTGGACATGATGGGCGGGGGCATGTCTTCACACGGCGGGATGATCGGCGGGCTCGTCGCGACGTGGTGGTTCGCGAAGCGGAACAAGCAGCCGCTCCTGTATACCGCCGACTTGATGGCGTTCGGGGCGCCGTTGGGTCTGCTCTGCGGCCGACTCGCCAACTTCATCAACGGCGAGCTCATCGGCCGCGAGTGCGATCCCGACTTCCCGCTCGCGGTGCAGTTCCCCCAAGAAGCCTACGACAGCCTGCCGTTGTACGATAGACTCGCGGCCGCGCTCGGCCGTGAACTGCCCCGCAACTGGCTCGACCAGTTGCAATCAGGTCACGTCGAGATTCAACAAGCCGCCGCGCAGGTGCTGCCGGCGCGTCACCCTTCTCAGTTGTACGCCGGACTCACCGAGGGTGTCGTCGTGTTTGTCGTGCTCGCGTTGTTGTGGTGGAAGCCGCGCCGGGCCGGGACGATCGTCGGGGCGTTCGGCGTGGTCTACGCGTTGATGCGTCTGCTGAACGAACAGTTCCGCCAGCCGGACACGCACCTGGGTTTTCAGGCACTGGGCCTCACCCGCGGGCAGTGGTTGAGCGTGGGGCTGCTGCTCCTGGGCGTTGGCATCCTTGTGGCGGCGAAGCTGAGGCAAGCCCCGGCGATGGGTTCGTGGCGGCGCGGGGCTTGGACCAAAGCGGCCGAGCCCGGGCCTGCAAAGACCAAGGCGTAGATTCCCGGCCCTGCCGCACCGGGGGTTGATACAAAGTGTTCCGGAGTCACCGCCTTGCTTATCCCTTATCAAGTTGATGTGCCAATGTCGCGTTGGCCTTGGACCAACTTTGCCTTGATCCCTCTCATTGTCGTGACCTCGGTGGTCGGTTATATCGGTTTCGATCTGGACCACGCCCAGGCGTTGATCCTCGATGGCTGGAACCCCGTGGGGCTGGTCGGCCACATGTTCCTGCACGCCGGCATCGTGCACCTGCTGGGAAACATGCTGTTCCTCTGGGTGTTCGGCAACGCCGTGTGCGCGAAGGTGGGCAACGGGGTGTACCCGTTGTTGTTTCTGGGCCTCGGCTTGTCCGCCGCGTTCATGCACAACGTGATGGACGGCAGCACCGCGATCGGGGCCAGCGGAGCGATCAACGGCGTCATTGGTTTTTATTTGATCCTCTACCCGCTCAACAACATCAGTTGCTACTTCATCTTCGGTTTACACCCGGTCGAGTTTTCGGTGAGCAGCGTGTGGATGATCCTGTTCTGGTTGGCGTTCGACGTCTGGGGGGTGGTGACGGGGGCTTCGGGCGTGGCGTACTGGGCTCACCTCGGCGGGTTCGCCGCGGGCGCGGGTTTGGCGGCGTTTTTAGTGAGCCGTGGCGTGATCGAGATGACCGGCAGCGAGCGGTCCCTGCTGGAGGTGGTCCGAGAGCACACGGCACAAGATTGACGACGCCACGGATCGATCGGCGGGGGCGGCTCCGCGTTGCGTCCGGAGGCACCCCATCGCGAGGTGGGCGGGCCGCGCTAGAGTTCGATGCGCGGGTCCAGCCAGGCGTAGGCGACGTCGACGATCAGGTTGAACAGGATCAGCATCGTTGAGTAAACCAGGACGATGGCGAGGATCAGGAACTGGTCTTTGTTCTGCACGGACTTGACGAAGTAGTCGCCGATGCCGGGGATATTGAAGACTTTTTCCACGACGAACGAGCCGGTCATGACCGACGCGGCGGCGGGGCCCAGGAACGAGAGCACCGGGAGGTAAGCGACTTTGAGGGCGTGCTTGAATAGCGCTTTGGTCTGGGACAGCCCCTTGGCGCGGGCGGTGCGGATGTAGTCGGCGGACATGATGTCGGCCAGGCCGAGCCGGACCAGCCGGGCGATGTACGCCGCGGGCGCGAGCCCCAAGGTGATCGCGGGCAGGATCATGTCCACCGGCGAGGTCCACCCCCCCACCGGCACCCAACGCAGCAATCCCGCGAACACCACGAGCAGGATCGTGCCGGTGACGAAGTTCGGCAGGCTGATCCCCAACAGCGTCAGCCCGAGGCTGGCGCTGTCGAGCGGCGAACCGGGCCGCAGCGCGCCCATCACCCCGGCAAACGTGCCGAGGAACAACGCCACCACCAGCGCCGCGACGCCGAGTGACATGCTGACCGGCAGGCCCTTGGCGAGGATGCCGCGCACGGGTTGTCCGCGGTATTGGAGGCTGGGCCCGAAGTCGCCCTTCGCCAAACCGCGGACGTAGCCGGTGAGGAAACTCTGGGGCGAGTCGAGGTTGTACTGCGCGAGCATGGTGCGTTCGACTTCGGGCGGCGGGCGTCGGCCGTCCTCGCGATCCAGCGGGCTGCCCGGCAGGATCCACACGAGCGTGAAGGTGACCAGGAAGATCACGGTCAGGATCAGGGGTAGCTGCAACAGCCGCCAGAAGATCAGGTGCGTCATGGATCGGCTCGGGACACGGAAAGCGCCGGCGCTGCGATGCGGGTTCGGGGTTACTCGGCCGGCGCGGCGGCGTCCGCTTCGTCGGCCACGACGCGCACGCGGTCGAGGCGGGTCGCGCCCCACGCGTTGGGGTAGATCCCCTTGACCCGGGCGGGGTCGAAGAGCTGAAGTGTGGTGACGTGGTACAGCGGCATGAGCGGCTGGTCGGCGATCAGGATGGTCTCGGCTTCCCGGAGGAGTTCGGCGCGCTCGGCGTGATCGACGGTCTTCGCGGCCTGCTTGAGCAGCTCGTCGTACCGGGGGTTGTTGTACTTGCTGTCGTTGTTGCCGTCGTTGCTGCGCCACATGTCGAGGAACGTGGTGGCGTCGCGGTAGTCGCCGAACCAGTTGGATCGGCCGACGGTGAACCCACCGGTGCGGATGCGGTCGCTGAACGCGGTGCGTTCGATGACCTCGAGCTGCATCTCGACGCCCAGGTTCTCGCGCCACATGCGGGCGATGGCCTGGGCCTGGTTTTCGTGGCCGCCGCCGGCGTTCATCAGGATGGTCATGCCGGTGAGGCCCTGGCCGCCGGGGTAGCCCGCCTCGGCCAGCAGCTTGCGGCCGGCCTCGGGGTCGAAGGTGACGCCCGCTTCGACCGGCGCCTTGTAGTCGGTCAACGCGTACGGCGGCACGAATGTCCGGGCGACGGGTTGGCCCTGCCGCGTCACGTTGTTGACCAACTCCTCCCGATCGACCGCCATCGACAACGCCCGGCGGACGCGCGGGTCGGCGAGCGGATTGGGCTTACCTTCGATCGTCGGTCGGCAGTTGAAGCGGTAGAAATACGTGCCGGCGGCGGGCGAGTAGTGCACGTCGGATCGGCCGGACTTCACGAGGTCGACGCTGCTGGGCAGCGACGTCGGCACGCCGGGGTACCAATCGACCTCGCCCTTCTCGTAGCGGATGCCGCGGTTGGTTTCGTCGATGACCACGGCAATCACGAGTCGGGTGTTGCCCATGCTGGCTTTGTCCCAGTAGTTGGGGTTCTGGTCGAGGATCAGCCGTTGACGGAAGTCCCACTGGGTCAGTGTGTACGGGCCATTGGTCACCAGGGCGTCGAGGTCTTTGAAGTACTCGGCCTTGACGGTCACGCTGCCCGAGCCGGCGTTGACGTCGAGGAATTTCGAGGCCGAGGCTTCGTGGACCGGCGAGAACGTGGCAAACGCGGTGAGCTCGTCGAGGTACGCGGTGGGATCGATCAGCGTGATCTGCAGCTCGCGGTCGCCCAGGGCCTTGATGCCGACGGTTTCTTCGAATCGCTTTTGCGCTGCGTCCCACGCTTGCTCGGCCGTCTTGCCGGACTTCGAGAAGTTGGCGAGTTGGTCGGCCCGCCAGGTGAAGAAGTCCTCGGCTCCCTCGATGCAGAAAAACAGCCCGGCGTAGTCGGCGGCGGAGTCGGCGAAGATCGCCCGCTTCCAGCCGTAGATAAAGTCGGAAGCGAGCACGGGGTCGCCGTTGGACCATTTCGCGTCTTCGCGGATGGTGAAGGTGTAGACCCGCCCGTCTTCGCTAACCGTCGGTAGGGCCTCGGCCGCGCCGGGCTCAAGCTCGAGCGTCTCGGCGTTGGTGCGCAAGAGCGGCTCGTACAGGCTGCGGATCACCATGAAGTCGACCAGCCAACTCGTGCCCTGTGGGTCGAGCGTCTTGACCTCCGAGCCCAGTAGGAAGCGGAACGTGCCCCCCTGGGTTTCGCCGGAGGGTTCTTCGGACTGGAAGCCGCAACCCGCCGCCAGGAGCGCCGCGGTGAGGCATACGGTCGTGCAGAGTTGTCGCAACATCTCTTGAGTTTAAGCGATCCCCCGCGGAGGGGCAGCATCTTATAGAACGCCCGGCCGGAAAAGTTTCGGCTCGGTATGGGTCGCGGACGCGTCGGGGTCGGACGGACCGGACGGGTCGAGGAACGGGACCGATTCGGGGACCGGCAGCGGCCACCACTCCGGCGCGGTTCCCCCGCCCCACATCAGGTAGGCCGTGTACCCGCCAACCGTGAGTACGCCCAGCAGGAGCACGAGCACGATCAGCCGGCCCACCGGGTTGGCCCGCCGTTTCCCGGTGGCGTCGTGGACCGTCTGTGCCTGGGCGTCGACCATCTCCTGCACCTGAGCGACGCGGGTCTCCATCTTGTCGTACCGCGCCTCGTCTTTCGCCGAGCCCTTGCGGGTGGGGGCCGAGTAGTAGCCCTCGCCGCTGGCGCGGGGCACGACGTAGAAGACCCGGCCCTCCTCGTCGCGGACCGCCCGGCCGATGTCCTGATCGCGGATCTTGACGGGGAGGCCGGAGTACGGGCTGTTGATGACGATGGGCATGGGGAGGCCGTAGTACGGGAGAATGCAGAGAAGCCGGCCGCGTGGCGACGTCGAACGACATGATATCCGGGCGGCTCGATCCCAGGGCCCGCGGAAGAACCCGGAGTCATGGCTTCCGATTTCCCAATTTACCGCGTCGGGAGCGTGACCCGCTTTCGTGGTGTCTGCTGCCTACGTCCCCCGGAGTTACACCCTCATGGTCTTGCCGGGGCGGGGTCGATGGTGCGAGAACGGAAACGGGTCCGAGCGTGTTGTTGCGTCGGCCGCCCGTGATCGATGGCCCTGCACAAGGAACCGCCGCGATGAGTAAGCAGCAGATGATCGAGCAGATCCAGAAGACCAACCGCGGCGCGAAGTCGGAATTTCTCGAGATGTTCGACGAGCCCACCCTGCGGCAATACCTGCGTCGGCTCAACACGGTTCTGGGTCACCGCGGCAAAGGCAGCGTCTGGGTCCGAGAAGGCAACTCCCCCGCCATCGCCACGCGGTCGAATCTGTGACCGCCCCGCGTCTTCCGGCGCTCCTCTAGAAATTTCGGATGGCGAGACTCAGCTCTCGGGCTGGCCCGGCCGGGCCCGGCGTAGCATCCCCACCAGATCGTTCACCGTCTTGCGGACGCCCTCGGCGTCCTGTTCGGCGTTCTCCAGGCTGTCCACGGCGTAGCGGGCCATCGTCGTGATGCCCTCGAACCCGTAACCCGCCCCGGCCCCCTTGAGGTTCTGGCAGATCTGGTTGATGATCTCCAGATCGTTATCCGCGTTGGCCCGGCGCAGACGCATCGTCAGCGGCCCCAGCGAGGTGACGAACTCCTCGATCAGCGGGAGCATCTCTTCGTCTTCGCACATCGAGCTGTACACGCCGTCGCTGCCGGGGTCCGCGGAGGTGTCGATCGCCAAGGCGTCTTCGACCGCGTCGCGGAGGCCCTCGAGCGTGAACGGCTTCACGAGGAATGCCGACGCCCCGGCCGACATCGCCGCTTCCTTGTCCGCCGGCGTCTCGCTGGCGGAGGTGGCGATGATGGGCCGCTCGTAGCCCTGGCCGCGCAGGTGCATGATCAGCTCGGTGCCCGACTCGTCGCCGAGCTCGAGGTTGATCAGGATCATGTCGAACTGGCAGTGGGACATCTGCTCGATCGTGGTGGTGACGCCGCTGGCTTCGTTGGTGGCCAGGTTGAGCTTGCCCAGCCACATGCGGTATAGCTTGCGGTCGGTCGCCATGTCGTCGATCACCAGGGCCCGCCCCGCGGCGTTGACGTCCAGGTCGTTCTCGGGGTCGAAGTCCTGGGCCATCTCGGCGCGGTGGCGTTCCTGCTGGCTGGCGGTCAGCCGGACGAAATCGTTGAGGTTCAGGGCCTCGTCGAAGACGACCGAGACTTCGTGGATGATGCCCTGGATGTGGCGGCAGCCGCGGACGACGCCCTCCACGGCCGTCCACTTGCCGTTCTGCATCGGCAGCGTGACGTGGCAACGCGAGTCCGGATAAACGAACCGGCCGTGCACGAACGCCAGGCCGCGCCGGCTGAGGTTGCGTGGCAGGACGGAGTGGCCGACCTTCTGGCCGTGGCTGTTGGTGATCGTGACCAGGACCTTGCGGCCCTGGAAATCAACCCGTAACGCCCGGCGTTCGTTGTCGACGGACTTTTTACCGGACTGCTCGATGTAGTCGACCAGTTTCTGCTTGTCCCGGGCGCTGAGCCGGATGGTTTCGATATGGGCCGAGTCTTGGGGCATAATGGGGAGCGTCCGGTAAGGGGGACGGGTTTAACGTTTATCCGTCCGTGTTGATCATCGGGTAAACGTGCGACGGACTTGTGTCCTCGGCCCCGATCCCCAACATTGTCCGTCAGGCCTGAGCGTCGCCGATGACGATCAAGCCGGCGCCAACCGGGCGTTTGATGAGTTCGACCAAGCCCATGAAGCTGGATGCGATCACCCATGATTTAGGCATGTCGCTCTTCCGCGGCGACGGCGGCATGGAGATCGCCGACGTGACCGACGATTCGCGGGCGGCGGGGCCGGGCTGCCTGTTCGTGGCGCGTCAGGACGACGGTGGCCGGTGGCGGCGATACGTTGCGCAGGCGGTCGAACGCGGGGCCGTGGCGGTGGTGGTGGCCGAGCTGATGGCGGCGCCCGATCAGGTGAGTCTGCTGCTCGCCGATCAGGTTGATCAGGCCTTGGCCGGGCGGGTCGCGGCGCGTTTCTTCGGCGACCCCGCCGCACGCCTCGAGCTGGTGGGCGTCACCGGCACCAACGGAAAGACCACGGTCGCTACCCTGACGCAGCACCTGCTCAACGCCGGCGGCAAGAAGTGCGGTTTTATCGGCACCACCGCGATCGACACCGGCGGACCCGACGGCCCCCGCCCCGCCGAACTTACGACGCCCGGCGCGATCGAGTTGCAGCGCCTCTTCGCCGAGATGGTGGCCCATGACTGCAACGCCTGCGCGATGGAGGTCTCCAGCCACGCCCTGGACCAGGGCCGGGCCGACGGCCTGGAGTTCGCCGCGGCCGTATTCACCAACCTGACGCAGGACCACCTCGACTACCACGGAGATATGGAGTCGTACGCCCAAGCCAAGGCCAAGCTGTTCGGCCTGATCGCGGCGGACGGCACCGCGGTGATCAACTCCGATCTGGACGGATCGATCAAGAAGACCATCGCCGATGCGTCGCCCGATGGCGCGGCGGTCGTGTGGACGTCCCTGGCGGACACCGACGGCGAAGGCGTGTGTCGCGCGCGCGGGCTTGAGCTCGCCGCGTCGTCCAGCCGGGCCGTGCTGGACGGCGGCTGGGGGTCGGTGGAAGCCCGGCTCCCGGTGGTGGGGGAACACAACCTCTCGAACGTGTTGCAGGCGTTGGCCGCGGCGCACGCGGTCGCGCCGTTGGGCGGCGGCTTGGTCGAGGCGTTGGAGCGATGCCCCGTTGTGCCCGGGCGGCTGGAGTCGGTGACGATCGAGCGCCGCGAGGCGCCTGCGGTGTTGGTCGATTACGCGCACACGCCCGACGCCCTGGAGAACGTGCTGACGGCGCTGCGGCCTTTGACCGCCGTCCCCGGGAAGCTGATCGTGGTCTTCGGCTGCGGCGGTGACCGCGACCGGACCAAGCGGCCGAAGATGGCGCGGGCGGCGACGGAGCTGTCGGACCGGGCCTACCTCACGTCGGACAACCCGCGCACCGAAGACCCGCAGCGGATCCTGGACGACGCGTATGCGGGGGTCGCCGAAGCGCGACGCGGACACGTGACGGTCGAGGTGGACCGCGCGACCGCGATCCGCGACGCGGTGTTGGCGGCCCGGCCGGGCGACACCGTGCTCATCGCCGGCAAGGGCCACGAGGACTATCAGATCTTGGGCACGGAAAAGATCCACTTCGACGACCGAGAGCACGCCGCCGCGGCGCTGCGCGCATGGGCGGAGGCGAACCCCGCGTGAGCGACTTCTGGCGATTCGACAACCTCGAGCGCGTGACCGGCGGCGCGTGGCTCATCGAGCCCGACGACTACACCGCCCAAGCCGCCGGCCTGACGCACGACACGCGGACGCTGACACCCGGGCAGGTCTACCTCGCGGTCAAGGGCGAAAACCACGACGGACACCGCTTCGTCGGCAACGCGTTGGAGGCCGGCGCAGCGTTGGCGATCGTATCCGACGAGGCGGCGAT
Source organism: Planctomycetota bacterium (assembly GCA_039033595.1). GTDB lineage: Bacteria > Planctomycetota > Phycisphaerae > Phycisphaerales > Phycisphaeraceae > Algisphaera. The sequence goes on from JBCCCG010000019.1 coordinate 55,969, forward strand.
CGGGCCCGGGCCCGTGCTACACGTCGACGACACCGTCGCGGCGTTACAGGAACTCGCCAGCGCCTACCGCGACGAGCTGGCCAAAAGCGGCTGCAAGGTCATCGCCGTCTGCGGGTCCAACGGCAAGACGACCACCCGGCACCTGATCCACCACGTGCTGACCCGGTGCGGCCTGACCGGCACGCAGTCGCCCAAGAGCTTCAACAACCACCTCGGGGTGCCGTTGACGCTGCTGGCGGCGTCGCCCGACCACGACTTTGTCGCCTGCGAGATCGGCACGAACCACCCCGGCGAGATCGCGGCGCTCGGCGACCTCGCCTGGCCCGATGCGGCGGTCATCACGAGCATCGGGCGTGAGCACCTGGAGCACTTCAAGGACCTCGACGGCGTGGCGAAAGAAGAGGCGGCGATCCTGCCGTTTGTTCGGCCGCACGGTTACGTCACGCTCCCGGCCGAGGCGGCGCAGCTGATCGCGCCGTACTACGACGTGCAGGAGGGCGTGGTGATGCTGCCGGTGCGGCACAGCCTGGACGTGCCCGAAGATTTTCCGTGGTTGGGGGAACACAACCGCGCGAACGCCGCGTTGGTGATTGCGCTGGCGCGCTGGCTGGAACTCGACCCGACCACGGTCCACGACGCGCTGCGGTGTGCGCCCACGGCCCCGGGCCGCCTGCACCGCCGCGAGTTCGGCCAGGGTGTCGCCGTGATCGACGACACCTATAACGCCAACCCTGACTCGATGGCCGCCGCCCTGGCGGTGCTGAGCGAGCTGCCGGGCCGGCGGCGGGTGGCGGTGCTGGGCGAGATGATGGAGTTGGGGGCGACGTCGGAGCCCGAGCACCGGGCCTTGGCCGAATCGGCGGAGCGGGCGGCCGACGACGTGGTTTTGATCGGCGAGCCGTTCGGGGCCGAGGCGTGGGACGCCGCGACGCCGCAGCGGGTGGTGGACCGGCTCCGCCCGGGCGACACCGTGCTGCTCAAGGCCTCACGCGGCGTCGCGCTGGAACGTATCATCCCGGCGATCGAGGAACGTTTTGGGCCGCCCGACGCCGGGGCCCGCGCATGAAGCCGCGGCGATCTGCGATCGCCCGCTGAACATTGTTTCTTCTCCGCTCCCGCCCGAGACCCTAATCCCCAGCCCCCGCCTTGATCTACTACCTCATCAACACGTTCCGCGACACGATCGACGCCAGCGACTGGCTGGGCGCGATCGGCGTGTTCGAGTGGATCGAGTTCCGCGCGGTGCTGGCGGTGATCGTGAGCTTTCTGATCGTGGTGCTGTCGGGCAAGCGGACGATCGCGTGGCTGATCCTCAAGAAGGTCGGCGACAACCCGGACTTCGGCCGGGCCGACGTCAACGAACTCATGAAGGCCAAGAGCAACACGCCGACGATGGGCGGCATCCTCATCGCCGCCTCGATCTTCGGGACGACGCTGCTGCTCGCGGACCTGGGCAGCTACTACGTCCGCATGGCGATGGTGTGCCTGGTGTGTTTGTTTCTGCTCGGGCTGGTGGACGACTGGCTGAAGCTGACGTCGGCGCAGCGCCGCGCCGGCCGGCAGGGGCTTTACTCGTGGGAGAAGCTGTTGTTCCAGGTGGCGATGGCGGCGATCCTCGGGCTTTTCATCAGCAAGTACGGCGACAGCAAGTTCATTACCGACGACGAATACCAACGCATGGCCCGGGCGCTCAACATCCCCGGGTTTAAGACGTGGGTGAAGCAGGCCGGCGAGTTTATCCCCAGCGCGAACCTCATCGAGCTCAGCCCGGCGTTGTTCGTGCTGGTCGCGGTGGTGGTGATCGTCGGCTCGTCCAACGCGGTCAACCTCACCGACGGGATGGACGGCCTGGCCAGCGGGATCATGGTGATCGTCGGCTTCGCGTTCCTCGTGCTCTGCCTGATCGCCGGCTACGCCCACGAAGACTTCGTGTTGGCGAAATACCTGCTTGTGCCGCACATCCCGCTGAGCGACGAGCTGGCGGTGGTCGCCGGGGCGATGGTGGGCTCGTGCCTGGGCTTTCTGTGGTTCAACTGCAGCCCGGCCCAGGTGTTCATGGGCGACACCGGGTCGCTGCCGCTGGGCGGCTTGCTCGGCTACATCGCGGTGGTGATCCGGCAGGAGTTTTTGCTGTTCATCATCGGGGGCATCTTCGTGCTCGAAGCGGTGAGCGTGCTGCTGCAGGTCGGCTACTTCAAGCTGACCAAGGGCCGGCGGATCTTCAAGTGCGCCCCGATCCACCACCACTTCCACCTGTCGGGGTGGACCGAACAGCAGACGGTCGTGCGGTTCTGGCTGATCACGGCCATGCTGACCGCGGTCGCGCTGGCGACGGTGAAGATCAGATAGGGCTGTGGCGCTCGGTTCGCCTCCGGGGCGCGGGGCGGAGCCCCCGCCGCTCGTCGCGCGGGCGTCCCGTGAACCGACCTCATCCCGCGGATCATTCCACCCCGTATTTCTCTCTTGCCTCGGGCGTCGGCTCGGGCAGTTCGGGGCCGGTGGGCGGCTCGTCTTCGACGATGCTGACGACCTCGACGCCGAAGTCGCTGAAGCAGGCCACGTCCAGAAATACGATCTCCCAAGGCGAGTCGGCCACGCCGACGTCCCGCCGCAGCTTCGCTCGCACCGTGCCCTTGCCGGTCGGGCCGGCGATGCGGAAGGTCATCTCGGTGTAGCCCGTGTCTTCGTTGACCTGCCCCGCGGCGCGCCAGGTCGGCGCGACCGGCCGGCCCAGCAGGTTCTGCACGCCGGGGTGTTCGACGACACGTTCGGCCGTGACCTCGTACGGCACCGTGGTCTTCAGCCGGTTGACGGTCGTGACGAAAACAATCGTGAACACCGTCGCCCCGAACAGCAGGAAGCCGCCGATGAGGGCCAGCAGCGCCCGCATCCGGTGTTCGACATACCAGGGCGGGGACGTCTCGGGTGGTGGTGGCTCGGTGAGGTTCATCGCTTCATCCCGCGTCCTGAGATCTTACTTCTTACGACGGACCATGACCGTCTGGTGATACCGGAAGGCGTGGGTCTCCAGGCAGAAAGGCATCAACAGGCCCGCGACGGCGTTCCGGACGAGGTGCGGGCGGAGACCCTGCGCGGACCACCGGACCCAGGAGGGCCAAGCGAAATACTTCCGTGAAAGCCGCTGAAGCCGCCTCAGGGTGGGCTTGATCGCCTCGGAGTGGTCGGTCTGATGGAGCAGTGTGAAGCCGTGTTCCTGCCCCGTGTCGAGCCAACGCCCCAGGCTGGTCATGCCCCCGCGCACCGCCATGGCCGTCTCCGTCAGGCGTTGCGCCGTCTGCACCGACGCGGCTTGGGCCTCGAACCCCTCGCCGCGGTAGCCGTCGAACACCACCAGGCGGCCCCCCGGCCGCAGCACCCGCCGGGCTTCTGTCAGGGTGCGGGAGACGTCCGTTGAGTGGCACAGGCACTCGATCGCGAACACCACTTCAAACTGCGCGTCTCCGAACGGCAACGCGTTGAAGTCGCCCTCTCGGAACCCGATGTTGTCTCGGCCCGCGGCTTTGCGCCGCGCCCGCGCGACGTGCCGGGGGGTGAGGTCTAGCCCGGTGAAGCTCACCTGCGGCAGACGCTCGGCGAGGAACAGACTGTTAAACCCCTTGCCGCAGCCCAGCTCGAGTACGTCGCGGGCGCCCAACTCACGCACCTGGGCTTCGACCGCCCGGGGCTGCGCCCCGTACCCCGCCGGGTCAAACGCGTCCCCGTCGTTCAGCGCCAGGTGGACGCAGTCCGCTTTCGAGTGGATCCGCCGGTAGCCGACCTCGCTCTGCGTGTAGTAGCGGACGGTGTGGTCGCGGTCGAAGTCGCGGAGCACCTTGGCGATGCCGAAGGCCCGGTCGATCTGCTCGAGCGCCTGGTCCAGCGACAACTCGGCGGTGATCGCCCTCACGCCGAGATCGGCTCCGCGCCGGGACCGCCGCTGTGCATGCCGGGGTAGGCGGGTTGCCGGGCGAGGATCGCCGCCTCGGCGTCGAGCATGCCCTGCCAGCGTTGCTCGATGGCCTCGGCGTCGACGTCCGGGAGCTGCCGGGCCAGCGCGAGGAACGTCCGGTAGTGCCCGTGCTCCGACGCCCACAGACCCTTGTACAGCTTCGCCAACTCCGCGTCTTCGCCGGTGTCGGCCAGGTGGTCGGCCAGCGCCGCGAAACGTTCGCAGGAGCGCAGCTCGATCAACGCGCTGACCATCAGCCGGTCCATCAGCGTATGCCGCCGGGCTTCGGTGGACCCCCCGGCGAGGCGGATCAGGCCGCGCAGCGCCTTGGCGTACGGGTTGCGGTGGCTGCGGCTGAACGCGCCGCCGCGCCGGTGCAGGATGCGCAGCACCAGCTGCAGGTGGTCGGCTTCTTCGCCCGCCACGGCCGTCATCGTGGTGACCCATTCGTCCGGCGGGATCGGGTCCGGCCACTGGTGGAGCATCTCCAGCGCGTTGGTTGCCGCCTTGCGTTCCAGGTGCGCGTGGTCCGACAGCAACGCCAACGGATCGGCCAACACCTCCGCCGCCCACGCCGCGGGCGTGGTGCTTTTCAGCGGCAGATCGATCTTGTCCAGTAACTCGGGCATCGACGCCAGAGTATATCGACGAGGTACAATATTTCGATGCCACAGGAGCCCGCGTTGGATTCGCGTCAACCCCATTCTCGTCACCGCACCATCGGCTATCAGGAATACGTCGATCTCCCGTCATGGGGGGTCCGCCGTCTGCTCGCCAAAGCCGACACAGGGGCCCGGTCAAGCGCGCTGGACGCGAAAGACATCACCGAACTCCCCGGCGATCGCATCCGTTTCGATTTGGTGTTATCTCGTCGCGATCGCGAGAATATCGTGACGGTTGAAGCCCCGATCGTCCGCCACACCCGCGTGAAGTCCAGCCACGGCCACACCACCGAGCGTTATGTGGTGGCGGTTGAACTCCACGTGGGCGACGAGGCGAAGACGATCGAGGCCACGCTGGTGAGCCGTAAGACGATGATCTGTCGGATGCTGCTGGGACGCACCGCCCTGGGGACGACATTCCTCGTAGATTCTTCGAGACGGTTCGTGCTGAGCAAGCCGCCTAAACCGCGTGGGCACGGCCGCAAACCCAAGCCCTCGTTGCGGAGGCGTTCATGAAGATTGTTGTGCTGTCCCGCAACCCCAAAGGGTATTCGGTTCGTCGTTTCCGAGAAGCCGCCGAGGCCCGCGGGCATACCCTGCGCGTCCGCAACCCGCTGAAGTTTTCGATGTACGTCGAGCCGGGCACGCCCGATCTGACCTACAACGGCAAGGACTTCGGCGAGGCCGACGCGGTCATCCCCCGCATTGGTGCCAGCATCACCGCCTTCGGCACGGCGGTCGTGCGGCAGTTCGAGCAGATGGGCGTGTTCTGCCTTAACACCGCGACCGCCATCAGCGTCAGCCGGGACAAACTGCGTTCGATGCAGATCCTCTCCCGGCACGACATCGGCATACCCGACTCGGCGTTCGTGCGGGGCAAGGAAGACGTGCTGCCGGCGATCGAGGCCCTCGGCGGCGTGCCGGTGATTATCAAGCTGCTGGAGGGATCGCAGGGCGTCGGCGTCATCCTGGCCGACAGCGTCAATATCGCCGAGGCGATCATCGAGACGCTCCAGTCCGCCCGCAGAACGTGCTGCTGCAGAAGTTCGTCGCCGAGAGCAAAGGCAAGGACATCCGCGCGTTTGTCGTGGGAGGGCGGGTGGTCGCGGCGATGCGGCGTAAGGCCGCGGGGAGTGAGTTCCGCAGCAACGTCCACCGTGGCGGCAGCACCGAGGCGGTCGAACTCGACGAGAGGTACCAACAGACCGCCGTCAAGGCGGCGCAGATCATGGGCCTCCGCGTCGCGGGGGTTGATATGCTTGAGGGCACCGACGGCCCGCAGGTGATGGAGGTCAACTCATCGCCCGGCCTGGAGGGAATTGAAGGCGCGACGGGTATCGACATCGCCGGCGAGATGATCCAGCATATCGAAGAGCAGGTGCTGTTCCCCGATGTCGACGTGCGGCAGCGGATGACCATTAAGTCTGGCTACGGCGTCGCCGAGTTCATCGTGCCGCGCGATTCCGAACTCGCCGATACCACCATCGCCGAGACCGGGCTCCGTGACAAAGAGGTGCTTGTGCTCAGCATCACCCGCGGGGCGTCCATCTTCCCCGCGCCGCACGGCGACCAGGACGTGCTCCCCGGTGACCTGTTGCTTTGCTTCGGCAAACTGTTGACGCTCCGCTCTCTGGTGCCCGCCGAGCGGCCGCAGAAGCCCAAACGCCGCAAATCCAAGAAGAATCCGTAAACACTTCGCACTCCTGCCGCTATGCCCCAACGCCCCCCTGGAAGATCGCCGGCCAATCGATCGCCCGCGGCCAGACCGCGGACCTCAAGCTCAAGGTCAGCGAACGCTACACCGGCGACCCGATCCACCTGCCCATCCGCGTGATCCGGGCCCGCAAACCCGGCCCGGCGCTCTTCGTCACCGCCGCAATCCACGGCGAGGAACTCAACGGCGTCGGCATCATCCACGACCTGATGTACGGCGACGAGATCGAGCTTGCCGCGGGCACCCTGATGCTCGTGCCGATCGTCAACATCTTCGGCTTCGAGAACCAATCGCGGTACATGCCCGACCGCCGCGACCTCAACCGCGGCTTCCCCGGCAACCCGACGGGCAGCCTCACGTCCCGCGTCGCCCACACGGTGTTTCGCGAGGTTGTCCGCCGCTGCGATTTCGGGCTGGACCTGCACACCGCCGCCGCCGGCCGGACCAACTTCCCCAACATACGTGGCGATCTGAATAAGCCGGGGGTCCGCCGGATCGCCAAGGCGTTCGGTTGCGAGCTTATGGTCCACGGCCAAGGTCCCGAAGGTTCGTTCCGCCGCGAGGCGGTTAAGGCCGGGTGCAGCGTTGCGATCCTCGAGGCGGGCGAGCCGCTCAAGATTGAGCCGAGCGTGTTGGAGGTCGGCCTGCGTGGCGTACGCAACGTGATGATCGAGTTGGGGCTGATCCACGGTGAACCCCAACGCCCCGCCTACCAGACCCGCATCGACCGTTCCACGTGGGTCCGCGCTCAGGTCGGCGGGCTGCTGCGGTTCCACGTCGCCCCGGGGCAGGTCGTCGAGGCGGGCCAGTCCCTCGCCACCAACGCCAGCGTGATCGGCCGTGAACGCAACGTCCTGACCGCGCCGACCGACGGTATCGTGCTGGGCATGACCACCCTGCCGACCGTCAAGCCCGGCGAACCGGTCTGCCACCTCGCCACCCCCAAGCGACCGCTGGCATCGATCACCAAGCAGGTCGACGCTGCGTCCCGCCGCAGCCTGACGCGTCGAGTCCGTCGTGATCTGGCGACGAACATCTCGGTCAGCGAACGCGAGGCCGAACCCGCCAGCGACGCGGTGGACAGCGACTAACGGTCCGACGCAGCGGCGAACGAAGCCGATACAATCTCGCGTTCTTACCCTCGGCCCGGACCATCCTCGGGCGCTATTAACACGACCCACCCGAAAGCCCCCATGGCCCAGAACCATCTGCGAAACGTCGCGATCATTGCCCACGTCGACCACGGCAAGACCACGCTCACCGACCAGCTGCTCTACCAATCAGGCATGTTCCGCACCGAAGACCTCGACAAGCTCGCCGGTGGCCAGCACAACCTGATCATGGACACCGGCGATCTCGAGCGCGAGCGCGGCATCACCATCACCGCCAAGAACTGCGCCGTGAACTACCGCCACACCGACGGGGCCGATTACAAGATCAACCTGATCGACACGCCCGGCCACGCCGACTTCGGCGGCGAGGTCGAGCGCGTGCTCAACATGGCCGACGGCTGCCTGCTCGTCGTCGACGCCTTCGAGGGCCCGATGCCCCAGACCCGCTTCGTCCTCCAGAAAGCCCTGGCCATCGGCCTTAAACCTGTCGTCGTGATCAACAAGATCGACAAGCCCAACGCCCGGCCCGAAGACGTGATCAACGAGGTCTTCGACCTGCTCGCCGAGCTCGACGCGCCCGACGACGCGCTCGACTTCCCCGTGGTGTACAGCAGCGCGAAGAACGGTTGGGCCTCGGCCGACCTCGAACACGCCGGGATGAACGGGGCCGACCACCCCGACAACATGCTCTCGCTGTACGCCGCGATCCTCGAGCACGTCCCGGCGCCCTACGCCGAGGGCAGCGCCCGCGGGGCCGCCGCCGGGTTCGCGACCGGCGTCGAGGCGCTCGCCGCGCCGCTGCAGATGATGGTCACCACGATCCAGTACTCCGACTACGTCGGCCGCATCGCCGTCGGCCGGGTCAACGCCGGCCGCATCAATGCCGGGCAGCAGGTCACCGTCATCAACCGCGCCGGCGAGGGCAAGCAGCAGAAGATTATGAAGCTCAACGCCTTCGACGGCCTGAAGCAGAAAGAAGTCCCGCAGGTCATCGCCGGCGATATCTGCGCCGTCGTCGGCCTCGACCCGATCGACATCGGCGACACCATCGCCTGCCCCGACCGCCCCGAGGCCCTGCCCGCCGTCGAGATCGACGAGCCCACGCTGACCATGACCTTCCGCGTCAACGACTCGCCCTTCGCCGGTCGCGAGGGCGAGTTCGTCACGTCTCGTCAGGTCTACGACCGCCTCCAGAAAGAGCTGCAGTCCAACGTCGCGCTGCGGGTCGAACGCGGCGACGGCGGCGACGAGTTCAAGGTCTCCGGCCGGGGCATGATGCACCTGGGTGTGCTGCTCGAAACCATGCGCCGCGAGGGCTACGAGCTCCAGGTCGGCAAGCCCGAAGTCATCCTGAAGCGCCCTCTGGAAGGCGAGGAACACGCCGGCAAGTTGTGCGAACCCATCGAGCAGCTCGTGGTCGACTGCCCCAGCGAGTGCCAGAACGACGTGATGAGCCTGGTCACCAACCGCAAGGCCGAGATCGTGAAGATGGACCCCAAGGCCGGGGCCGGCGACTACATCCACATGGAATTCACCATCCCCGCCCGCGGCCTGATCGGCATGCGGACCCGGATGCTCACCGCCACCCAGGGCCGGGCCGTGATGCACCACAACCTGCTCCGCTACGAGCCGATGCGCGGCGACGTGCCCAAACGCCCCGCCGGCGTCATCATCGCCAGCGACACCGGCCAGGTCACCCCCTACGCCCTCCACGGCCTCTACGACCGCGGCTTCTTCTTCGTCAAGCCCGGCGACCAGGTCTACGAAGGCCAGGTTATCGGCGAACACTGCAAAGACAACGACATCATCGCCAACCCCATCAAGAGTAAGCAACTCACCGCCGTCCGCACCCGCGGCGGCAAAGACGACAACATGCAGATCAAGCCCGCCAAAGAGATGTCGCTCGAAGCGTGCCTGGAGTACATCGCCGAGGACGAGTTGGTTGAAGTGACCCCCGAAAACATCCGGCTACGCAAGCGGATTCTGCAAGAGTCGATGCGGCGTCGTGAGGCGCGCAGCGCGAAGGATAAGGCGAAAGCCGGGGCTTAGAGATTTGCGGCAGATAGATACAATTTGAGTGTATGTATTATCGTTGCAAGAAGTGTGATTACAAAGAGGGGCGTGGCTGCCTGCCCGGTGTGAGTTGTGGTCTCTACCTCATGTGTCTGCTTGGGTTGTCTGGGGGCATCATTGGAGGATTGATCCCAAGATTATTTCCGAGTGGATTGGGTTGGTGGTGGATTTTAGGAGTGCCTGCGGTTTGCATATGCGCGGTGCTCGGTATGTTCGTATTGCAATTTATAGCCGAGTTAACGGAATGGGTTGCTTTTGCTTGGCGCAAATGCCCTAGATGTATGAGCCGTCGATGGTCATGGGGTTTTACTGAAGGCTTTGGCTTATGATTTTTGGAATATATGACGAGGTTTAAGGTGTCAAGCGCCGTATCAATGGGCTTCATCACAACGCACCAATACCCCATGCCTGTCCCTGAACTCCGCCAAGCTATGGCGGCGTAAACCGCGATATTTGGGCTGCGAAGCGCAAGGTGCAACTCGGGAGGTGATTTTCCGGCGTGTTGCACCGTGGCCCGTTGAGTTTCGTGCAAAATGAAGATGGGAATTGGGTACATTGGTCATGATCCCGAAGCAGTGCTATTTCATCTGCGCTACGCCCCGCTCGGGGAGCACGTTGTTGTGCGAGGCGTTGCGGTTGACGGGCCTGGCGGGGCGGCCGGACGAGTATTTCGGGCCGATGCACGTGGAGCGGTGGAACAAGCAATGGCACACCTCTACGGCGGGTGATTACCTGGAACGCGTCTTTGAGACGGGTACGGGTGCCAACGGCGTGTGGGGCGCCAAGCTCATGCGGGTGTACTGGCACGACTTCATCGGCCAACTCCGCGGCCTCGACGGTCCGGGCGAGGAGAGCGATGAATCGTTGGTGCAGCGGGTCTTTCAGCGCCCTCGCTACCTCTTCATCACCCGGCGGGACAAGGTGCGGCAGGCCGTGTCGTGGCTGAAGTTTCTACAAGGTTCCGCTTGGTATTGGGAGGGCGAAACCCCGCAGAAGATCGAGGGACTGGAATACCAAGAAGACGTGATCGACCGATTTATCGATCAGGTCAACGCGCACGAGTCGGCTTGGATGCGGTACTTCGAGCGTGTCGGCGTTGAGCCGTTCGTGGTGGTTTACGAAGATTTCTGTGCGGCGTACGAATCTACCGCGGCCGCGGCCTTGGAATACCTTGGTCTGAACCATGGCCTCCTGAACCTCGAAAACCAACGGCGTATGAAGCAACAATCGGATCAGATTTCCGAGCAGTGGGTGCAGCGCTACCGCGCGAGTAAAAAATAATGAAATAAAGCTTCGGATCAGTCCAAACAGCCGTTACTATATTTGCCGATTAGAGAGCCCCGCGCCGCATCGACGGGCTTCATAACGGCGCACCAACACCCCATGTCCGACCCCAAACTCCGTCAGGCCATCGCGGCGCACGCCGCGATGTTGATGTACACCCGGGATGAATCCGAATACTTCACCGCCAAACGCAAGGCCGCCAAGCGGCTCGGCGTGAACTTCAAGCACTGCCCGCAGGACCTGCCGTCGAACGCGGAGGTCCGCGACCGGCTGCGCACGCTCGCCGAGACGATGGAAGGCCCGGCCCGGGCGGACACGCTCGCCGCGATGCGGGTCGAGGCGTTGCGGTGGATGCAGACGCTCGATCGCTACCAGCCGCGCCTGATCGGCAGCGTCCTGACCGGGCATGTCCGCCGAGGGTCGGACATCGACCTGCACCTCTACACCGACAGCCTCGAAGCGGTGACGATGCGGCTCGACGACGAGCGGGCCGACTACCGCGTCGAGCACAAGCGGGTGATCAAGCACCACCAGACACGGGTGTATCGCCACGTCCACGTGCAGGCGGCGTTCCCCGTCGAACTGACGGTGTACTCGGCGGGCGAGGTGAACTACCCGTTCCTCAGCTCGATCACGAACAAGCCCATCGAGAAGGCCGCGCCGGACGTCGTCCGGCGGCTAGTAGAGGACGAGCACCCCGGTATTGATCTGGACGCGGAGCTTGATCCCGACCGCGACGTGGCGGTGCAGGACGCGGCGTTTATGTTCAAGCTGTTGTTGGAGCCTTTGGCCGAGGTGAAGCAGGCGCCGAAGTACCACCCCGAGGGTGACGCGCTGTACCACAGCCTGCAGGTTTTTGTTTTGGCCTGCGACGAGCGGCCGTACGACGAAGAGTTCCTGCTCGCGGCGCTTTTGCACGACGTGGGCAAGGCGATCGATCCGCACGACCACGTCGCCGCGGGCCTCGAAGCGCTCGACGGCCTGGTCACTGAGCGCACGGCCTGGCTGATCGAGCACCACATGCACGCCCACGCGATCCACGACCGCACCGTCGGCCACCGCACGCAGCGCCGCCTCGCCGAGCACCCGGACTACGACGACCTGCTTCTCTTGGGCGAGTGCGACCGGGCCGGGCGGAAGCGTGGCGTGGCGGTGCCGACGGTCGAGGAGGCGTTGGCGCAGATCGCGGCCGTGGGTGGGTGAGCGGGTCGTGCTATGCTGGGCGGTTTCGCGGCTGGAGCCGCGGCCCTCTGACACTCGCCAGGAATCTGCCGTGACAACAAACGCCCCCCCCACCCTTCTGTCCGGCGCGATCGCGGTGGAGGCCGCGCTCTCGGCGGGCACCCGGGAGGTCCACGGCGTCTTCGTCGACGCGGACATGGACTACCGCAAGATCGAGCCGGTGCGGCGGGCGGCGAAGGCGCGTCGGCTGGACCTGGTGAAGCAGAGCCGTGAGGAACTTGACCAACGCGCCGGCGACACCAAACACGGCGGCGTGATAGCCAAGGTCGGCCCGCGGGTGTTTCTGTCTCTGGAAGAACTCTTGGCGATGACCGGGTGGGAGAAGTCGTTTGTCGTCATGCTCGACGGCATCGAGGACCCGCACAATTTCGGGCAGGCGGTGCGGTCGCTGTACGCGGCGGGGTGCCACGGCGTGGTGGTGCGTCCGCGGAACTGGGCGATGGCGGATGGCCAGGCGCCGGCGATCATCGCGCGGGCCTCGGCGGGGACCAGCGAGTTCATGCCGATGGCGGTGGCCGAGACCCCCGAAGCCGCGGCGGCGTTCTTCCGGGGCAAGGGCCTGGTCGTCGCGGCGGCGGCCGACACGCGGGAGGCGGTGCCGCTGCACGGCGTGGACCTGAAGCGGCCGTTGTTCCTGCTGATCGGCGGGGAGAAACGTGGGGTGAAGCGGTCGTTCTTGAGCGACGCCGACCTGGTGATCGAGATCCCGTACGGCCGGGCGTTCGAGCACTCGTTGGGCACGGTGGCGGCGGTGTCGGTGTTGGGGTTCGAGGTGGCGCGGCAGCGCGGCGCAGGGTGAGGTACGACGCTGTGGCGCGGCGGTCTTCGGTCGCCCGCTCAACGGGGAGCGACCCGGTATGATTCCGGTGATCCCGATGCCCGACTACCAGCACATCCAATGCGCGACGGACGCCGGCGTCACGCACGTGACCTTCCCGTCGGGGCGCTTCGACGGCCGCGCGGTGCGGGAGCTGTTCGAGCTGTCGAATCAACTGCCCGAGTCGCGACAGAAGCTGCTGGTGGACTGCACGGACGTCGACATGGTGCCGTCGGGCGGGATGGGGATGCTGATCACGATCCGCAAGCGCTTCCTGAGCAGCGGCGGGCAGCTGCACGTGGCGGTGCCCGAGGCGAACGTGATGCGTTCGTTCCGGATCGCGAACATGCAAAGATTGCTCTCTTTGTTTGAATCGGTTGAGCAAGCGCGGGCGGGCTTCAAGCCGTGAATCCACCGCTATGATGCCGGGTATCATGGACGAACATTGGACGACGCACGTGCTGGCCGCCCGCCGGGCCGGGCCGGACAGCCCCGGGGCCCTCGACCGCGGGGCGCTGCTCGAACGCGAGTGGTTGCTGACCAACGGCACCGGGGCGTACAGCATGGGCACGGCGCTGGGCTGCAACACCCGGCGGTACCACGGCCTGTTCATCGCGGCGACGCACCCGCCGGTCGGGCGCGTGGTGGCGCTCAATCAAACCATCGATCAACTCGTCCTGCAGAAGCCGGGTACGGGGGGCGACGACGTCGACGGCCCGACCCAAACCGTCGAGCTCAGCAGCGCCCTGTTCCCCACCGACGCCGGCCTCACCCACGCGCCGCGGGGCCACGAGCACCTCACGGGGTTCGCCAAGGGGTTGGCGGCGCGCTGGGCCTACGTTTGGGGCGGTGTCACTGTGAGCCGCGCCTTGGTGCTGCACGATCGCGAGCAGGCGGTCACGCTGCGGTACACGGTTGAGGGGTTGAACGAGAAGCACGGCGAGGCGAGCCTGTCGATCGCGCCGCTGCTGACGCTGCGCGATTTCCACGGGCTTTTGCGCCGCGACGCCCCCCCGTCGTTCGACCTGGCGGTGGAGGCCGACGACACGCGGCTGACGGTCGAGCGTGGCCCGGTTGCGGTCACGCTGTCTTGTCCCGCGGGGCGGTTTGAGGTCGAGTGCGACTGGTGGTTCGACGCGGCGTATCCCCGCGAGACCTACCGCGGGCAGGGAGACCGCGAGGATTATTTCACGCCGGGCCGGTTCATGGTGCCCTTGGACACGGCGGCGAACGAGTTCACGCTGACCGTCGCATTGGGCGAAGAACCGGCCGAGCCGATCGCGGGCGTGCCGACGAAAGAACGGGTCGACGGGGCCGCCAAACGCTTGCCGGGCGACGACCGGCAGCGACGCGTGTTGGCGGCCGCGGCCGACGACTTCGTCGTGGGGCGGACGATCCGTGGCGAGAAGCTCTCGACGATCATCGCGGGCTACCCGTGGTTCGCCGACTGGGGGCGGGACACGTTCATCGCGCTGCCGGGGCTGCTGCTGACGACGGGCCGATACGGCGAGGCCCGCGACGTGTTGAAGGTGTTCGCCGGCGCGATCCGCCACGGCCTGGTGCCGAATCGTTTCGACGATTACGACGACGCGGTGGCGCACTACAACACGGTGGACGCGTCGCTGTGGTACGTGCAGGCGGGGCTGGAGTACGTGAAGGCTTGCGGCGATCGGCCGGGCTGGCTGCTGGAAGCGATGAGCGAGATCGTCGCGGCGTACATCGCGGGCACGGAAGCCGAGGGGCACGACGGCCGGCCGGTCCCGATCGGCATGGACCGCGACGGGTTGATCACCGCCGGCGACGAGCATTCGCAGCTCACGTGGATGGACGCCGCGTGCGGGGGCGAGGTGTTCACGCCGCGGCCGGGCAAGTGCGTCGAGATCAACGCGCTGTGGTACAACGCGCTGGTCGGCCTGTCGGAATTATTGGAAACGACCGACGCCGACGCCGACGCTGCCCAGCACCACACCAAGCTCGCGGCGAAGGTCAAACGCTCGTTCGCCAAGGCGTTCTGGTCCGCCGAGTGGGACCGACTGATCGACCACGTCACGCCGAGCGGCAACACCGATCCGTCGCTGCGGTCGAACATGGTCTTCGCTTGCAGCCTGCCCCACTCGCCGCTGCCCGCGACCAAACGCCGCCTCGTCCTCGCCGCGATCCGCGACCACCTGCTCACGCCCGTGGGCCTGCGCACCCTGCCGCCCGACGACCCGGCCTACCACCCGCGCTACGGCGGCCCGCAGTTCGAACGCGACGAGGCGTACCACCAGGGCACCGTCTGGCCGTGGCTGCTGGGCCCCTACGCCGAGGGCGTCTTGCGGGCCGGCAAGTTCTCGAAAAAGTCCAAGACCGAGGCCGCCGCGGTGCTGCAACCGCTGCTCGATCGGCTGACGGGAGAAGGCCTCGGCCAACTCCACGAGATCCATGACGCCGAGTTACCGCACGCCCTGCGCGGCTGCATCGCCCAGGCGTGGTCCGTCGCCGAGCTCGTACGCGTGCTCGGCCTGATCAAATCGAGATGAGACGCGAGTCATCGGGTGCTAGCGATGCTTTTGGTCAAGCGTTCATTCACTTCGCCATTACCATGCGACCCAGCCACAGAGTTGCATTGATTAATCAAGACCGGGCTTGAATATGAAGACATATCTCGTAATGGGAGCGAGCCGAGGCCTGGGGGCGTCGGTGACCGAGTACTTACACGCAAACGGCAACCACGTGTTTGCGCTGTCACGTTCCCCCGCGGTGGCGGGAGACTGGGTTGAGGCGGACGTCTCAACCGACGAGGGCATCGACAAGGTTGTCGAAGCGATCGGAGGACGAACCCTCGACGGGCTGCTGTACATGGGTGGGACGTGGGAGAAAGGCGCGTTCACCGATGAGTATGAGTTTCTCAAGAGTCCGCGTGCCGAAACCAGAAACGTTATCGAAGTGAACCTGGTCGCGCCGATCCTGCTGGTGCAGGCGTTGGCCGCCAACCTGCGTCGAGCGGAGAACCCGCGGGTGCTGCTGATGGGCTCGATGTCGGGCCTGCCGAACACCGCGACGATGTTCGGGCTCCAGGGCGTCGCCGAAGCGATCAACCTCGCGCTGCGAGGATCCGGGATCGGCGTCAGCGTGATCAAACCCGACAACATGGCCACCCCCGAAGTCGAGCGGGACATCGAACAGGGATTGGTCGACGAGCAAACCCCGGTCGCGTTGAGCGAGCTGTCCCGCACCGTCGACTACCTGCTCAATGCCGGCGCAACGGCTCTTCCGACCGTCGTGAACCTGACGCAGCTCAAGAAATAGATTCCATCTCAGTAAGCGAATTGGGGTATCGAGGTTGTTTGGTCTTGGGCGACGATATGTTTATAAGAATGGGTGTTTGAATCATCTGCCGTAAGTGAACGCTCGCGTGCATTCAGTTCCAGGGTCGGTGGCCCGGCACGGCGAACCCGCCGTCCACCAGCATGGTTTGTCCGGTGACGAAGCTCGAGGCGCCGCCGAGCAGCCAGCACACGGCTTGCGCTACTTCGTCCGGCGTGCCCAGCCGCCGTGTGGCGGCCTGTTGCTCAAAAGGGGCCGACTGCGGTGAGCCCGGCTCGGCGAACCGGCGGTACATCGGCGTGTCGATGATGCCGGGGTTGACGTTATTGACACGGATGTTTGCGCCCGCCAGTTCCAAGGCCGCCGCGCGGGTCATGCCGTCCAACGCCGCTTTGCTCGCCGAATAGATCGTGCTCCCCGGCAGCGCGCCCTGGGCAAGCCAACTGGAGCACTGCACGATCGAGCCGCCGGCCTCCATGGCCGCCGCTTCGTGCTTGGTGCACAGCCAGACGCCGCGGGTGTTGACCCGCATCACCGTGTCGAAGTCCGAGGCGCTCAACTCCGCCAACGGGCCGAAACGGCCTTCGATCCCCGCGTTGTTGAACGCCATGTCCAACCCACCGAAGGTGGCCGAGCACGTTTTTACGATCCTTTGCACGTCCGCCTCGATCGAAACATCGCCGACACAGAGCGCCACCTCTTCCACGCAGGAGTCGGCGGTTTCCCGCAGCGTTCGCTCGGTTCGGCCGGCGAGGACCACCTTGGCCCCAAGGCCCGAGGCGAGGACCGCCGTCGCCCGGCCGATGCCGGTCCCCCCGCCGGTGACGAGGCAGACTTTCCCATCCAGTCGATCGGTGTCACTCATTTCATGATGCCTTCTAATGGAAGTGCTATTCTGCGTAGGCGGGACACCTCCGGCGGCTGAGCGGTCCGCCCCGCCAGAAAAGCGGTGAGCCAGGGCCGGGCCGCGGCGTCAGTCACAACCACGGTGCTCTCTTCGAGCGTGAGATTCAGAGGCATCTCGACCACCGCGATCTCTTGCACGGCCGCGTCGAGGCCGTCTATTTTCAGCCGGAGCAGTCGCCCACTCTCCCCCGTCGCGTTGCCCTCGAGCACAAGGAGCGTCCCGTCGGGAAGCGCCCGCATCCCATCCGGGTTGCGGAGCGGACGGGGGGTGCGCAACGTCTCGACGTGGCCCCCCCGGATACGCAGCAGCCGCCCGGCGGAATACGTGCCCACATACATCGAGCCGTCGGGGGCGACTGCGATTCCCGCGGCGCCTAACCCCCCGCCGCCGAGAAGATCGTGCTGAACGAACCGTTCGAAGGCCCGATCGCCCGGCGATAAGCGCAGCACCTGCCCACCCAGGCTGTCGGTCACATACAAGTTGTGGTCGGCATCAAAGGCGAGGTCATTCGCGAAAGCGCCGGCGGGCAACTCAATGATCCTCAGGTATCGCCCCGTCGCCGGGTCGATTTGGAAAACGACGCTCGGTTTACGGAGAACGGCGCCTTGCGGGTCGTGGCGGCCAAACACGTCGGGCGCCGTTCCCCATAAGGTCCCGTCGCGGGGGTCGACGCGGAGCGCCGCCACCGAAGACACGCGATCATCGCCGGGTGTGACCACACGGAATCGGTCGCCGTCGAACGCCAGGACGCGACCGTCCGTCATGCCTCCGATATAGATGACCCCGCTGCCGCTGCCGCTGGCGACGCCGTTCGCTACCGGGAGCGGGACGGGGGTCGTTTCGGCGGCAACCGAGGAGGCCAATAAAATTAGGGAGCTAACTATTGGAGCAAAAAAATACGTCATGCAACGAGTTCCTCTTCGTTCTTCGGGATGAGTTTGCCGACGAGCCTGCCCAGCGATCGGTGCTGGGCCGACGCTAGCACGGCCATCTGCTGGTTGATGTGGTCGTACACGAGCGGTAGCAGCCGCTCGACACGCCTGCGGCCTTTCGGTGTCAGCTGCGCGGCGGCACGGCGCCGGTCGTCATCGCTGCCAACCCGACGGATCAGCCCGTCCCGGCAGAGGCCGGTGAGGAGGCCGGTCATCGTGGCCCGTGTCACGCCCTGTTTTTCGGCCAACTGACTGGGCAGCAGGCGCCCGCCGGAGCGGTGGAGAACCACCAGCGTGAGCCAGCGCCCGTGGGTCAGGCCGTGCTCGGCAAGCATGCCGTCGAGCTCTCCTAAAAGCTTGCTGCCCGCAGCCAACACGCGGAGGTAGGCCGTCGTTGCGTCAACGTCGAGGTTGGCAAACCGTTCTGCATAACGGTTCAGTGTGGTTCGGTCGGGCAATTCTTGAAGGAGAAAAGACATCCGCAATATAGTAAGCCAACTAACCATATTCGTCAACACAACCCGTGTCTATGCATCAAGGTTTCACTCAGGGTCGAATGTGGTTGTCGTTGCGGGCCTCATAGCCGAAGGGCTCGGTGCGGGGGATGGGCTACACCTTCGAGAACTTCCACACCGCCTTGTACATGCCCGCGACCTGCTCGCGTTCGACGGTGCGGGGCGGGAAATCGGGGTTGAGGGGTTGGAGGCGGATCGTGCGGGCGGCGATGTCGAAATAGACGCGCTTGAAGGTGGACTCGTGGTCGGGTTCGAGGCGGACGAAGCAGTCGCTGCCGTCGTCGACTTTGGCCGAGGCCGAGCAGACGACGATGTCGCCCTCGCGGTAGCCGGGCTGCATGGAGTGGCCGACGATGCGGGTGGCGAAGCAGTCGGGCGTGCCGAGGTCGGGGACGTCGAGGTGGGTGTCGGCCGCGCCGACGGGGTAGCCCAGGTCGGTGTGCTCGGTCGCGTGGCCGGCGGCGACCTGGTTGATCAGCGGTACACGGTAACGCACCGGCGCGGCCCCGGTGGGTTGGCCGATCGCGGTCTTGCCGGGCGACGGCTCGGCGGGCGTATTGAGCACCGCGTTGACTCGCTTGGCCAGCTGCCCGCTGCGGTACAGCGCGTCGAGGTCCTTGCCCGCGCCGCCCTTCTTCTTGGCACCCGTTGACGCTTTGAGCCAGGCGGCGAGCTCGCGGCCGCGGTCGGCGTCGTCGCTGAGGCGTTGCACTTGTTGCCGGATCGGCTCGGGCGTGGCCTGCCAGTCCGCGGCCCGCCGCAACTCCCCGGTCGTGATCCCCAGGGCGCGCTCCAGGCCCTCCAGCAGCCCGCGCGACGGCGGGTTGTCGACGCGGTGGTTCTCGATCATCGAGAGGTAGCCCTTGGTCGCGCCCACCGCCTCCGCCAGGGCTTGGAGGGTGAGTCCGAGCGCTTCGCGCCGCTTACGGACGATCTGGCCCACGGTTTCCATCGTGCTCTCCGGTGCGAGAAGGATTAATCAACAGTTAAATAACAAACAAACACAAGGCTTGACAACCCCGGTGGGTTGTGGTTTAATACTCGGAATACCTAACTTATACCAAACTCAATGTCCGAGGGCAAGCGAAATGGAACATCGGGTTGAGCGAGCCAGCCGCTCCTGCGTCGACCGGCGGATGAGTCGGCGGGACGAGGCCGATTTTGTCTTGAGCATGGCGGGGCATCTGAGCCGCCGTGACCAGGTCCTGATCGACTACATCTACGGCCAGGGCAAGTCCGTGGCCGACTACGCCAGGCTGGTCCGCTGCAACTTCCGCACGGCCCAGCAGCGCATCCAATCGATCATTAAGCGTATTTACAGCAAGAATTTTCAGTATCTCATCGCCCACGAGCCGCTGCTCCCGCGTGAGTACCGGGCCGTCGCTCGGCGGCTGATTCTCGAGGGGCGGGGCCTGCGCAACACGGCCCGCCTGACCGGCCGCTCGCTCCATCAGGTCCGGCGGCAACACCTCGAGTTGCTGGTCCTGCTGGAGGCCCAGAGCCGGGCCTGGTCGGCGGGTGATCCTGTCGAGCGTGGCGTTCAGAAATGATTCTCCGGGCGGGGTGTCCGGGGTCATCTCAGAGTTAAATAAATGAAAAACACAACCATCAAGCTGTCCCTGCGGGCCCGTTTTTCCGCGGCCCCGACGGACCCGGCCGGGCCGTCCCCCCGGGTCGTGGAGGTCGCGGCCATGTTCGGGCTGGGGGCCGACCGGTCCCGAGCCGTCGACGTGTTGCCGGAGACGGATCTGGTGCTGCGGCCCGGCCAGTTGGTCTTCGTCACCGGGGCCAGCGGCAGCGGCAAGTCGACGTTGTTGCGGTTGATCGCCGAGGGACTGGCGGGCCCAGAGGCGGAGCGCGTCCGCGTGATCGATTTTGCCGGCCTGGCGGCGCCGGTCGACGGCGCGGTGGTGGATACGGTCGACGACGGACGCCTGCCCCTGGACCGCGTGTTGAAGGTGCTGAGCCTCGCGGGCCTCAACGACGCGTTCGTCATGTTGCGTCGGCCCGAAGAGTTGTCCGACGGGCAGCGTTAAGCGGATTGAAGATAACGGGCCCGCGACACACCCTTTTCCGCGAGTCGCTGAGACCCACGCCGACCGGGGTACGGTGGGGTACGCCGACGGGCATGCGCGAATTTGGCGTATGAAGAGTTGCCGGAATTCGTTGTTGGCGCAAACGGGTGGCAAGACTTTTGGCTGGGGCGTTGAATCATGACGTCTAAGATGACGCGGCAAGCTATTTGCCTTGAACCAGTGGGCCCGGATTCGCTTCCGATGTGACCGGGGTGAAATATCTTTTCCTGAATCGTAATCCAATTTGTTATGAGTAATACCGTAGTTAAATCGTCGCCACCCGGCCCCCGACTCTTGGTGGATCCGCTGCCCAATATGCCTTGGCAGGAGCGCCCGGTGGGCGACTCCGAGCCGGTGTGGCGGTATTCCCAAAACCCGATTATCGACCGTCGGCCGTTCCCCGGGGCCGACCGGGTGTTTAACTCGGCGGTAGTGCCTTGGAGGAACGGCTTTATCGGCGTGTTCCGTAATGACGGGCGCAACGGTCTGCGTCGGGTTGCACGGCTTGACCGGGGTTGTCACGGCAGACGGTCAACTGAACACGCTGTTCACGGTGGCATCGAACCAGTCTTCCAGCCCGTCGTTGTTGAGCCGGAACTCACGATCGAGGATCAACGGAGCAATGTAGTCACGGCTCCACCTGGAGGCCCAGGGACCGAAAGAAGGCGAGGTAGGATCACCGAATCGGTCGGTTCCCGGCGTGATCCCCGGGGGAATCACGCCTTTGTTGTCGGTCGCATACACAAAAGCACCGGTCGAACACTGCCGGAGATTACTGGTGCAGGCAAGCAGTTGACCCGAGAGCCTTGCGTTGGCCAGAGCAGGCAGAAGCAGGCCAATCAACAATGCAATGATGCTGATCACGACCAGCAACTCGATCAACGTGAAACCCGCGCTGTCCCGATTCGATTTGGAGCGATAACGATGATTAATCAAGAGACACCGCTTTCAGAAACGGAAAGGACGGGAGTTCGGTCGCGGGGACCAAGCGAAAGGCTGTGTGGGGTCGGGATCGGAAACGGTCAAAGGACCTGACCGAACTTCACCGGCGGCAGTACATATACAGCCACTATGTCTACGGGTATATCGACTAAAACCGTGTTTAAAAAAGTCGGCCCAGGCATTACCCCGGGCCGACCGAATTCTCTGTTGAGACTTACTTGCGTCGACGTAAGAGCAACAACCCAGCGCCCGAAAACGCTAAAGCCATGCTGCCGGGCTCGGGGATGATCACGCTACAGCTGCGTGAACTCGAGGCTGACGGTGTGGTATCACGTCATGTCTTTCCCGAAGTTCCTCCGCGTGTGGAGTATGAACTCACGGACTTCGGGCGCTCGCTAAAAGAGATCCTTGAACAGATGCAGCAATGGGGCAGCGTATTCAAAGCACGCAAGCAGGCCGAAGAGGTTGCCTCTGAGCAATAGCGGGCGTTAACACAACCACGTGAACCGCGACGGACAAGAACGAGGATGATGTATACACATGCTCCGCAATCATCTTTCTGTTTCCGAAGCCCGCCGTGTCGCAATCACCGCTCAAGGTCTACAGCAACTGCCATCTCCCTCGCAACGCTCAGTCACGGCTCGTAAGATTGGCGCTGTCGTCCAGCAAATGGGCATCGTGCAAATCGATTCGGTGAATGTCCTGGCGCGGGCGCATCTCTTGACTCTATATACGCGGTTGGGTGCCTACGACCCTAAAGCCCTGCATCGTGCGGTGTACGATGGGCAGCGTCGTCGATTGTTTGAGTACTGGGGGCATGAAGCATCCTTGCTACCCGTCAAAACCTACCCGCTCTGGCAGTGGCGGATGGAGGATGCCCGTGCCGGCTCCGGCATCTACGGCGGCCTTGTTCGCTTCCGCAAAGAGAACGCGAAGTTCATTGACGCGGTTCTAGACGAGATTGAGAAACATGGCCCCCTTTCAGCAGGTGAACTAACTGATGGCGGGCGATCTAAAGGTTCTTGGTGGGGTTGGTCTCAAGGCAAGCGCGCAATCGAGTGGCTCTTCTGGGCCGGGCTGGTTAGCACCGCGACCCGGCGCAGCACGTTCGAACGCGTCTACGACCTCACCGAACGGGTATTGCCTCGGGCGGTGACCCAAGCGCCTCGTCCGACCCGAGAAGAAGCCCAGCGTGAACTGCTTCGCGGAGCACTGGGTGCCTCCGGTATCGCAACCGAAAAAGACCTCCGCGACTACCTGCGGCTGCCTTTGGCGGACACCCGTGCCCGCCTTGCCGAGTTGGTCGAAGCAGGCGACGCGGTCCCGGTCCGTATCAAGGATTGGCCGGCGGCTTACACGACGCCGAGGCTACGCGTCCCACGGCAGGTCACTTCACGCGCCTTGCTCTGCCCGTTCGATCCGTTGATCTGGACTCGCGAACGCACCGATCGTCTGTTCGGGATGCGGTTCCGTTTGGAGATCTACCTCCCCGAGGCCAAGCGGGTGCACGGGTACTACGTGCTCCCGTTTCTGATGGGCGAGGCGCTCGTGGCCCGCGTGGACCTGAAGGCCGATCGCCAGGCGGGTGTCCTTCGGGTCAAAGCGGCACATGTCGAAGCGGGGGCTCCCGACGAGACCGCCGGCGAGCTAGCCCAGGCGTTGCGCAGGCTTACCGATTGGTTGGGCCTGGCCGAGATCGTGGTCGGTCGGCGAGGAAGCTTGGCTAATGAACTCAGGCGTGCGTGCCGGGTGCTGTGATCCGCCGGGCCGACGTTTTTTGAGATTCTCAGAATTGATGCTTGATCCATCGAGACTCCAGCTTTAGATTGTTGCTTTCAACGAGGAAAAACTCTATGTACATCCGCGAAACCTATATCTCGATGAAAAAGCCAATCGCTTTTGGCTTCATCGCCGGCCTCAACGAGCCGGTCGCGGGTGATGTGCTCCTCAACTACGGGTAACTCCGAGTCTCCATCGAGGATCACGACAGCACCCGCTTCTCCCCGAGCGGGTTGTTCTGTTGGTTTCCCCCCACGCGTATCCGTGGCCCGACAGCAAGCCGTTCGGAAAACCTCTTCCTGAACCGTGCTTTCTTTTGGGCTATCTCATATGCGTTGGACTCACAAATACCTCATGCTTTGGCGGCAGATGGCCGGGCAGCGGCTGCGTTACACCGCGGCGCTGGTCGCCTTGGCGTTTGCGATCGGGCTCACGTTTTTGGTGCCCCTGGTCATCGGTGTCACCATCGACCACGGCCTCGGCGGGGAGCCGATCGATGACGCTTGGCTGGCCGTAATCGTCTCGGCGGAAACCCTGCGTGACGGGCTGTGGTGGATCGGCCTGCTCGTCGTGGGGCTGACCGTGTTCGCCTCGTTTTTCATGTTCGTGGAAGGCGCGCTAGCGAACCAGGCGTCGGAATCGATCGTGCGTCGGCTGCGCGACCGGTTGTTTGATCGGCTGCAGCACCTGACCTGCGCCTACCACGACCAGGCCGAGGCCGGGGACCTCGTGCAAAAATGTACATCCGACGTCGACACAACGCGCGCGTTCCTCGCGACCCAGGTGATCGAGATCGTCCGGGCGATGGCAAACCTGTTCATCGCGTTGCCGGTGTTGTTCTGGCTGGATTGGCGGCTTGCGCTGTTCTCGACATGTGTGCTGCCGATCATTGTTAGCTTTGCGCTGGTGTTTTTCCGCGTGGTGCAGTTCACGTTTAAGAACATGGACGAAG
The DNA here is from genome assembly GCA_039033595.1 of Planctomycetota bacterium. Lineage (GTDB taxonomy): Bacteria > Planctomycetota > Phycisphaerae > Phycisphaerales > Phycisphaeraceae > Algisphaera. Next base: position 80,233 of record JBCCCG010000019.1, read on the forward strand.
CCGAGGGCGCGTTGACCGCTCGGCTGCAGGAAAACCTGACGAACATCCGCGTAGTCCGGGCGTTCGCACGGCAGGCGTTTGAGCAGGAGAAGTTCGACACGCGCAATACCGACCACCGCGCCAAGCACTGGACGCTCTACCGGGTGTTCGCCGTGTACTGGTCGGTGTCGGATTTCCTGGTGTTTGTGCAGATGGGGCTGGCCTTGTTCGCCGGGGCGGCTTTTGTGGCTTCGGGGAAGATGCCGGTGGGTGAGTTGGTCACGTTCTGGCTCTACGTGGGCTTGATGGTTTGGCCGGTACGGCAGATGGGCCGAACACTGTCGGAACTCGGCAAGGCGTTGGTGGCGCTGCAGCGCATCGACGAAGTGCTTTCCGCCCCGATGGAGCGGGACGCCGCGGGCCCTCCCGTATCGCTGCCCGATCGGCTGACGGGACGAATCGCCCTGCGTGGCGTGAGGTTTGGTCACCAGGACGGTCAAGCGATCTTGGATGGCTTGTCGTTCGAGGTCGAGCCGGGTCAGACGCTGGCGCTGCTCGGCCCATCGGGCAGCGGCAAGTCCACGATCGTGAACCTGCTGCTTCGGTTCTACGACGCCGATTCGGGGGCCATCGAGATCGATGGCCACGACCTGGGCCGGCTCCCGCGGAAGTACGTCCGCTCGCAAATCGGCGCGGTGATGCAGGAGCCGTTCCTCTACTCCAAGACGCTGCGGGACAACCTGAAGCTAGGCCGACACGAAGCGCCGGACGAAGACATGATCGACGTGGCCAACTCGGCCGCGGTACACGACGCCATCGAGCGGTTCGACGAGGGCTATGACACGATGGTCGGCGAGCGTGGTGTCACGCTGTCCGGCGGACAACGGCAACGCGTCGCCATCGCCCGAGCGCTACTGCAGGACAAGCCCGTGATGATCCTCGACGACGCGTTCTCGGCGGTGGACACGAAGACCGAGGCGATGATCGTCAACTTCCTGCGCCGACGCCGCGGCCGAGCCACGACGATCCTGATCGCTCACCGGTTATCCACGCTGATGCACGCCGACCGCATCCTGGTGTTGGAGCACGGCCGAGTGACCCAGCAAGGCACGCACGACCAACTCCTCAAAGCCGAAGGTTTGTACTGCCGACTCTGGCACATCCAGACAGCGCTCGAAGACGATTTGAAACAAAAAATGACCGCCGTCTGATCGCTATCGACGGCTGAAACGATAGGAACGATTCGATGTCTCAATCCACCTTTGCTGAAGACGAACACGCCGTCCACACCCACTTCGACTGGGCGCTGTGGCGGAAAATCCTTGCGTTTGGTAGGCCCTACGTGAAGCTGTTCGCCGCACTGGCGGTCGTGGCGGTGATGGTCGCGGCTTGCGAGGTCACGATGCCGCTGTTGGTCGGCGCGGTGATCGACCACGTGACTCAGAACGGTATAGATGCCACGTTATGGCCCTACGCCGCCGGATTCGCGGTGTTGTCTGTGGTGTTCGCGGCGCTGATCTACGGCTTCATCGCCTTGGCGGGGAAGTTGTCGATCGCCATCTGCTACGACATCCGCGAGGCTTCGTTCCGCCACCTCCAGGAACTGCACTTCGGCTACTTCGATCAGCGCCCGGTGGGCTGGCTGATGGCCCGGCTGACGAGCGACTGTAACCTGCTGTCGCGGATCATGGGCTGGTCGCTGCTGGACGTGGTCTGGGGCGTGTGCATGCTGGTCGGCATCAGCGTGGCGATGTTGATCCTCAACTGGAAGCTGGCGTTGCTGGTCCTGGCGGTCGTGCCCCCGTTGGTCCTGGTCGCCCGGTGGTTCCAGTGGCGACTGCTCGGGGCGTCGCGCAAGGTCCGCAAGGCCAACTCGCACCTCACGGCCGGCTTCAACGAATCGATCCAAGGCGTGCGGACAACCAAGTCCCTGGTCCGCGAGGAACGCAACCTCGAAGAGTTTCAGGAAATGACCGACACGATGTACCTGGATTCGATGCGTAACGCGGCGTACACCGCGGCGTTCTGGCCAGTGCTGCTGACGCTCTGCTCGGCGGCGACCGGGGTGGTGCTGTGGTACGGCGGACTGAACGTGCTCGAGGGCACGCTCACCGTCGGCCAACTGGTGATGTTCATCGGCCTCGCGACCCAGTTCTCCAACCCGATCCAGGAGATGTCGCGGACCGTGACGATGATCCTCAGCGCCCAGGCCTCGGCCGAGCGTATCCAACAGGTGCTCGAAGTCGAGCCCGCCATCCGGGATTCCGAAGAGGTCCGGCGACGTATCGAAACAAGCGTGGTTACTGATTCCGGCGAGGTGTACGACGGCCTAGGCTCCACTATCAGCGAAGTAAGCTTCGAAAACATCGATTTTGCCTACAACCCCGATCAGCCGATCCTCCGCGGCTGCTCGCTGACGGCCAAGGCGGGGGAAACGGTTGCGCTCGTCGGCCCCACCGGCGGTGGCAAGTCGACGATCATTTCATTGCTCTGCCGTTTCTACGAGCCGCAGCGAGGACGCATCCTGCTCGACAACGCCGAGTACCGCGACCGTTCGTTGGCCTGGTATCAGTCGCAACTCGGCATCGTGCTGCAGGTGCCGCAGCTGTTCAACGATACGATCCGCGAGAACATCCGCTACGGCAACCTCGACGCCAGCGATGAGCAAGTGGTGGAAGCGGCCGAGTGGGTCAACGCCCACGGGTTCATCGAAGGGTTGGTCGAAGGCTACGACACCAAGGTCGGCGAGGGAGGCAACCAGCTTTCGACGGGCCAGAAGCAGCTCATCGCGTTAGCCCGCGCGGTCTTATCCGATCCGCAGATATTCGTCATGGACGAAGCCACCTCGAGCGTCGACACCGAAACCGAGGGCCTGATTCAGGCCGCAGTCGACCGCGTGATGGAAGGCCGCATTGCGTTTGTGATCGCTCACCGCCTGTCGACCATCAAGAACGCCGATCAGATCTTGTTTATCGATCAGGGCCGGATTGTCGAGCGCGGGACGCACCACGAATTAATCGCCCGCCGTGAGCGTTATTTTGAGTTGTATACGAACCAGTTCACCGAGAAACACGAGATACAAATACTTCGGTCCTGAGCTGAATCAATGCTTAGCCAGCGGGAAAGGGGGTTATGTTTAGCCCTGAGTGCCACCGCCACTATGTAGGTTGTGATCTGAATCACCTATTCATTAGGGGCCATACCGGACCATAGTGATGGCTTCGGGTTGTCTTTGCTGCAGTTAGGTGCGGGTGTGCTTACCCGTCATGAACCGCACCCATTACCCGTCATCATCCTGCAGTTCACTGGTAAACAGCCAATTGTCCTTGTCGATGATCTCGATGGTGTCTCGGTACTTGCAGCGGCCGCTGCCGTCGAACTTCGGGCCCTCGGAATCGAGTGGAAGCCGCTTGCCGCTTGCCGCTTGCGTCGACGACGCCCTGATAAGGCCAGATGTTGGCCATCATCGAGCCGACAAACGTGCCGACGTATTGGCTTTGTTTCGGATCGAAGCCGAGCGTCATGATCGATAACCACGATTCGCCTTCGGCCGACTCACCGTTGCTCTCGCAAATGACCCACAGGCCGCCGAGGGACCTGCAGAACATGCTGTCGGGTGTCTTGGATGTTGTCCCATCCGGCATTTGGCAGTCGTGCTCAAACTTCCCGTCACCGATCAGTTGTTCAAGCCACTGGTGCTCAGCCTGACGTTTTGCAAACATCGCTAGTATCCGTTGATGTGTTGTACGAAGTGTCCCGGCGTACGCTTTACTGGACCGGGTGCCTGGCGCTGTGGACAGATCATTTATAGCTGTACTTGATGGGGTTCGCGGCGCCGGGCTTCCGGTACTCATCGAGAATGCGCCTGCCGACGTAGAGCTTTCGGATGTCTTCCGGGGCTTTCTCGCCGACGAATCCATATCGCTTCGGCACCGGCTCTCGGCCTGGGAAGTTCTCGGTGGTGGCGGGCAGCCATTCGTGAGAGGTAAACACCGCGACGATTAGCCCGCGACGTACGGCCAGGACGTACTCAGCCTTCTTCGCTTTTGCCGGGCTGACCTTCCACGAATACCGCGTGGCTTCATAGAGGGTGGTCTCCTCGGCGGTGCGATTGATGTTGATGAGCATCACCCGGTGCTGGAACTCGGCGGGCTCGGCCCCGTAGCGGTGGATGATCTCCTGGGCGTGCATCGCGCCGAAATCACTGCCCGCGCCGCTGACGCTGTTGGTCAGGCCGGGGTACGCATCGATCAGCGCGGCCTCGACCTCGAACGCCGCGGCGTCGTCCAGGCCGTGCCGGTGGATGACGTGGGCGACCTCGAAACCTGCCGCCCGGATCTCGTGGATGCGTTTGAGTTTGTCGCCGGGGTCGTCGGAGTCGATGGCCGCCCGCACGTGCATGAAGACCCGGTCACCCACGCCCTTGCCGACGTAGAACGTCTCGCCGTTGCGCGGATCGATCAGGCGGTAGACATAGGTCTTGAGTTTCTCCGCGACTTCGGGCGGGAAGGATTGCAGCATCGGTGGCCCCTGAAAGTATGCATTGTTCCGAACGATCGATGGGTTAAACCCACGTCTTTTTAACTGATTTATCCAGCTTCACATCTTCGCCTAAGAAGACGGTGATCGCACGCCCGGAGAGGAAAAAAGTTCGGCCAAACCTGCCCAAATCGCTAATCAGAAAAGGCTCGCCTGTATATTAATGGTGCGTTGCGCTGTACCCTTTACGCCCTGCAGGGCAGAGGCGTGAAGGCGGACTGGTTCGGAGCAGACGGCAGGGCCAGGTGCTCACGAGCAGGTTCAAGCGGCCAACTGGGCATCGCCCTCCACGCAAGCAGGGCTTGCGGGCGGAGGGAACCCCGGTGTCCATCCGGTGCACGGCCTCCCCGCATCGTGCCGTGAACACCGCGTATGCGAGTGAGCTGAAGGTTGCTGCGCAGGGCGTGGCGATCGCGGCCCATCTCTGAGGCGGCGGGGCCTCGACCCGGTTGCGGATGGGGATCTTCCCGCAACCCGGGCTCCCGATATTCGGAGAAGACACGCAGCGGACTTGCTCCCCGGGCCGGTCCGGCTGAAGGCGCGATCGGTCTGCCTGTTTCAGGCGGCCGGGAAGCCATCGACCTGTACGGCCCGGGAACCACCCGCGCGATCGCTACGCGCATCGAGCAAGGAATCCGCCATGAACATCCACCGGGGAACGCATCCGCGATAAGATCGCGGCCACGAAGAAGAAGGGGCTGTGGGTCACCGGCCAGCCGCCGCTGGGCTACAAGGCTAAGGATCAGCGGTTACGCATCGTGCCGAAAGAAGCCGAGGTCGTTCGTCGGATCTTCGAGGGCTATCTGGAATACGGATCATTAATTCAGTTGGCGAACCAACTGCATGAAGAGGGGCATACGACCAAGCGCTGGTCGAGCCGTAAGGGGCGGAGACATGGCGGCAGGCGGATGACGCCCAAGTACCTCTACACCATCCTCACCAACAAGATCTACATCGGGAAGATCGTCCACAAGGACAATGTTTGGGAAGGCTTACACGATCCCATCATTGAGCAAGAACTTTGGGATCGCGTGCATGGCAAGATCGATAAACAAGAACGCAAGACACGACATCGGTGGAGCCACACACATCTGCTCAAGCGCAAGCTCAAGACCTTTGAAGGCTCCACCATGAGCCCCTCGTCGGTGCCCCGGTACACGAAAGACGGCGAGAAGTTCCATGTGCTGTACTACACCAGCCAGAAGGCCATGAAACAGGGCTACAAGACGTGCCCAATCAAGACCATCAACGCCAAGCATCTCGACGACCTCATCCGGGCGTTGGTTCTAGATCACCTCAGCCAACACGAGTCACTCGGCGTCATCGCGGGCTTGGAGCCGCAAGTCCGTGGCCATCTGATTCAGTCAGTCCTCCACTGCGTGCATCTGGCGCCGGACAAACTGACGGTCGAACTCGACGCGGCGCAGATCGAAGCGTGCAGGCACAATCCGAAGTTGAAAGCCAATGGTGATCAGCCAACAGACGTTGCCATTCCACGATGTCTTCATCGCCCGGAGATTGAGGAGGTCGGCAGGCATGTAACCCTGACACTTACGATGTAGATCAAGAAGCACGACGGCAAGCGGATGCTGCTCTCGCCCGATGGTCACGACCTGGTGATGCCCGCGGATGGTCAGTGCAAGCCGCACATCGTTCAGGCGATCGGGCAGGCGTATGACTGGCACAAACGGCTCGGACGCAAAGGCATGAAGATCAGCAAGTTGGCCAAGGAAATCGAGCTATCCGAGGCTCGGATCCACAAACTGTTGCCGTTGACTTACCTCGCGCCGGACATCCTGAAGCAGGCTCTGACCGGCCAACTTCCGCCGAGCATGACGCTCGCCGAGCTACTCGCCGCCGCGGCGAATCTCGACTGGAAGACACAGCGCGCGTTCCTCAATCTGCCGTCCCCCAACGCGCGTCGTTGACCCCAGCATCTCAAATCCTCAACCGCCGAAATCGGGCAAAGAGAGTCGATGCCAAAGGTTCGCCGATTCGGCGCTCCTTGTGGCCGAAGCATGGTCTCTGCGGGTTCCCCGATACGCAAAAAGCCCCGACAAACGCGGGGCTTTTGACGGCGACGCAAGTGGCTTTGAGCTAGCTACTTGCGTCGAAGCGGAGAGGGCGGGATTCTTTTATGCCAACCTAGCATAGTGACGGGGATACGCTCCAGGTTTATAAGCAATGCATTTAACGCATTATGAGGCGATTTTAGCCGTCAGTGAGTTGGCTGTGCCGGTACTTGATGGCAGCTAGATTTAGGACAATGTAAGGACAGTCGAATTCTGTTGGTTGGGCTGTCTTCGGCCCGCATCTTGGAGAAGGGGTGGGATTCGAATATCCGCTCCCCATCAAAAACCTGCCTCACGGCCTCCTCTCGAGAGTTGGCTTAACATTTAGGGTGCGGTTTAGAACGCGAATTCCTGGCGATACGGCTTTGCCAAAGTGGACAAAACAAGGGGAATGATTCGCCCTACGAAGCTGCCGAAGAGGATAACGTTTTGGAGCTCACCAGTCACGCTCACGGGCCCTTGTCAATCGAAAACCCCCGCAGCACCTGAAGGTGCTGCGGGGACACAACTAAACTTCACTCCGCCCGGGGAAAACCGTCCGTTGATTTAGTGAGGGCGACGGCGGAATCCCATGGTCAGGCCGCCGAGCCCTAAAAGGATCAGCGAAGCGGGCTCAGGTACCGCGACGATGCTCACACTGCCTCCGATCTGTAGGTCGCTGGTATCCAGCAGAACCTGACCGGAGTTGATGGACTGAAAATCGCCGGTGATCGAGTCGAAATCGAGGATATCAAAGGTTTGACCGACCTGCAGACTCGCGATGTTTGTAAAGGTCAGTTCGAGGATGCCGTCAAGATCAAGCGGACCCAAGACATCCACGGTTTCGAACTCTGTCAGGCTAGCGATATCCAGGCTTAGGACGCTGGTGGAGTCCAGGTCGATTGCACCGGAGGAAAGAGAGATGCCTCCGTCGATAAGGCCGGCGTTGACGAGCGTGCCGTCGAAGTTGACGCCTTGCTGGACCAAGATCGCGGGGGCGGTGTCGGCCGTGATCGTGCCGCCGACCTGGTTGACGATGTCGCCCACGAAGGTCGCACCGGGGTTATTTGTGAACAGGCGGATGCCGGCGTCGACGGGCTGGTCACCGCTGCCGGCGATCAGGCCGGCGTTAACGATCGAGCCGTTCTGCACATCGTCAGCGGAACTGCCGACCTGGATCGAGACACCCGAGCCCGCACCGCCGCGGGCGTCGATCGTACCGGAGGCGAGGTTGTTGAGGCTGAAGTTATCCGCGGTCCCGTCGGCGTAGAAGGTGCCATTGCGTTGGCGTCCGGTGGCCAGGATGTCGCCGGCGTTGTTGACCGTGAGGCCGTCGCCGTCGAGGTTGAAGGCCCGGCTGTCGGAACTGAAGACGCCGAAGTTGTTGACGACTCCACCGGTGTGGTCGCCGCCGCCGGCGGGGGTGGGGTTGCCAAAGTAGACGCCGTTCTGGACACCGGAGATGGTTCCAGCGTTGTTCAGCACTCCCTGGAAGCTGACGCCGTTGACCGCACGGAAGCCACCGACGGTGCCGTTGGCGCCTTCACTAGAGACCTCACCGGTGTTGGTGATGACGCCAGTGAACAGGCCGGTGGTGGTGCCGTCGAGGGCGCCATCAACCCGGCTCCGCTCGAGGCGGATACCGTCACCCGCGGTGGCTAGCCCGGCACCCGCGTTGCCGCGGCCCAGCAGTTGGCCGGAGTTATTAATGATGAAGTTGTTGCCCGACTCCGAGAGTTCGACGGAGAAGGCGGCACCTTCCAGACCTTCGCCGGCATCGACGACGCCGTCGTTGTTAAGGGTGAAGTCCTGAGCGGTGGAGTCGGCATAAATGGTGCCGTTCCGCTGGTTGCCCGTGCCAAGGATCAGGCCGTCGTTGTTGACGGTTAGCCCGAGCCCATCAATGTTGAGGGCACGGCTATCGGAGCTAATGGTGCCGAGGTTGTTCACCACGCCATTGGAGTGGTCGGCACCTTGACCGCCAACAGCGTTGCCGAAGTAGAGGCCGTTCTGGACGCCGGAGGCAACGATGTCCATCACGCAGTGTTCATCCCGAAGGTCCCAGACGGTTGCTTGGACACCTGGAACTTCAGAAGTGTGACACTGATGACCTGCGTACTCCACGGCTCTGGCTCGCTCAGCGGGGACAGCATTGGAGACTGGGGCACCAGCAACGTGCCACTGGTGAGAACTGGGCAGCTACGATCCGAGAAGTGTGACGGACGTGGCGGGCATGCAGCAGCTTGCCGCGGCATTTGCGA
>JBCCCG010000020.1:0-80946 GCA_039033595.1 Planctomycetota bacterium
GGCGATGTCGTTGATGACCTCGATGATCTGTCCGATCTGCTCGCCGCGTTTGCCGAGTTCTTCGACGCTGCGGGCCGAGGCGGAGACGGCCTCGCTGATGGCCTCCATGCCGTCGATGGTCTGGCTGACCACCTCGCCGCCGGTGCGGGCCGCGTCGCCGGCTTTCGTGGCCGAGTTGCTGGCGTCGGCGGCCTTGCGGGCCACATCGACCACGGCTGAGCCCATCTCTTCCATCGCTTGGCTGATCTCACCAATGCGTTGGGTCTGCTGCTTCATGTTCGCGGTCATCCGCTCTGACGTGGAGCTCATCTCGGTGGCGGATTCTGCGACTTCGTGAGACGCCTGGCGGACGGTGAAGATGATGTTGTGGGTCTTGGCGATGAACGCATTGACCTTACCCCCGAGTTCGCCAAGCTCGTCGCCGCGCTGGTCGTCGACGCGTTGGGTCAGGTCGCCGTCGCCCTCGGCGATCTCGCCGACGCGGTTGATGACGGCCCGTAACGGTTTCAAGATGCTGCGCGAGATAAGCACCGCCAGCAGGACTGCCAGGAAGACCGTGGCCGCGGTCACGACGAGCAGCGTCCGCACTAACCCGGTTGTTTTGGCGATCAAGGCTTTTTCGGCGCGCTGCATCTCGTTTTGCTGCGTTTCGAGGATCTGACCGACCAAGTCGCCGGCTTGCGTGGCCATCGGTGTCACGGTATTAGCACACAGGAACTCGGCCACGTTCCATTCGGGGCTGTTGCGGGTGGCGACGACTTGTTTGGCCGAGGCAATCATCAGATCACGCTCTGCCAGATAGGCCTCGAACAACGGCTGTTGCTCGGCCGAAAGCAGGTGTGCGTCGGTCTTGAGCTTGGCGACCGAATCGCCGCAATCCGCCAAACGCTTCTCGAAGGTGTCGAGTGTCGGGGGCTGACCGTCCACGAGGAAGGCCGAGAGGCCGGCGGTGACCTTGAGCAGGTGCCCCTTCGCCGCGGCGACCCGTGTGAGCAGTCGTCGGCGTTCGGCGGTGGCGGGCTGGTTGTCCTCAAGCTCGATGATGGCATCGAGCGCGTCGCTCATGGCCTCGCCGTGGGGCGCCACGTGCTCGAAGAACGCGACCGTGGCGGGCTGGTTTTCAGGCTTCCAGGCGACGTCGATGATCTTCTGCTGCGCGTCGCGGTAGGCGGGCAACAGGGCGTTGAGTTCGTTCATCGCCGCGGCGACCTCGGCATTCTCAGTATTGGCCAAGAGCCCAGACAATTCCGTAATGTCTTCCTCGATGGCTTGCCATGCCTGGTTACGGCTGTCGATGAGATCGTCGAGGCCAAGGATGATGTAGCCGCGGTGATACGAAAGGGCGGCGTGGATGTTGGCCTCGATCGACTGCGCGGCTTGGGTGGTTCGGGTGAGGTCGTTGATGACCCGGTCTTGATCGCCGGCGATGTGAGCGATTTTGTTTTGGACGAAGACGGTCAACCCGACGGTCAACACGATAAGTGCGGCGAATCCCGCGGCGAGTTTTCTTCCAATGGTTAGCCGAATCATTTCGTGTTCCTGTATCAGACGGTGCGGATCGTGAATGTGTTGTGTGAGAGAATCTGCTTGGCGTGAGGCGGCATATCAGGTGAGGTTATTCGGACTGTATATCGTTCATACCACCTATTTCTGGAATGGATGTCGGCGGATTTGCGGCTTATCCCAAGCACCTGATGCAAGAAAATGCGTATAACCATTGAATCGGACGTGGACCCAAACCGCGCAAAACGACTATTTTCCGATCGGTGCCCGGAGCTGGAGATTAGGGCCGGGCAATATGCGATGACGCGCGGCGAGTGGGCGGGATTCGGCGGATCGGAGCGGGTGGCGTTAGGCTTACGGATATGGTGCTGCGAGAGAAGATCGAGGATCGTTCGGCGGTGATCGGGGTGATGGCGCTCGGCTACGTCGGGCTGCCCTTGATCCGTACCTTCTTCGATGCCGGGTTCAAAGTGATCGGCTTCGACGTCGATCCGCGGAAGGTCGAGCAGCTCGCACGGGGCGAGAACTACCTCAAACACCTAGGCGACGGCTTTGTGCGGGAGATGGCCGAATCAGGCCGTTTCGAGGCGACCACGGACGTGGTCCGGCTGAGCGAAGTCGACGCGGTGCTGGTCTGCGTACCCACGCCGCTGGGCAAGAACTTCCAGCCCGATCTATCACACGTGGACCGCGCGACCTGTGATATCGCCCGGACGCTGCGCGACGGCCAACTGGTGGTGCTCGAATCCACGACCTACCCGGGGACGACGCGGAACCGGATGCAGCCGAAGCTCGACACCGCGGGCAAGGCGTACTATCTGGCGTATTCCCCGGAACGTGAAGACCCGGGGCGGAAAGACCACACGACACAGACCATCCCCAAACTCGTCGGCGGGATTGATGCGGAGGCGGGTGAGCTCGCGGCGTGTTTGTACCGTGCGGCGTTCCGGGAGGTCGTCCCCGTCCGCTCGGCTGAGGTTGCCGAGGCGGCGAAGATTCTTGAGAACGTCTACCGCGCCGTCAATATTGCGCTGGTTAACGAACTCAAGGTGATCCTCACTGCGATGAACGTCGACGTGTGGGAAGTGATTGAGGCGGCGGCGACCAAGCCGTTCGGGTTTCAGGCGTTCTATCCGGGCCCGGGTCTGGGCGGGCACTGCATCCCGATCGACCCTTTCTATCTGACGTGGGCCGCGCGTGAGCACGGCCAGACCACCCGCTTTATCGAGCTCGCCGGGCAGGTCAACCACGAGATGCCGGGGTACGTGGTGCAGCGCTGCATGCTGGCGCTCAACACGGCCGAGAAGGCCGTGCGCGGCGCGAAGGTGCTGGTGCTCGGCTTGGCGTACAAGCCCGACATCGACGACGTGCGCGAGTCGCCGTCGTTCGAACTGATCCACCAGCTACGCGGGCTCGGGGCCGAGGTGAGCTACCACGACCCACACGTCCCGGCGACCCATACGATGCGGCACTATCCTGACCTGCCGTTGATGCGCAGCGTAGAGCTGGATGAGGCGGTTTTGGCGGGGGCCGACTTGGTGGTCGTGGCGACCCACCACACGGCTTACGACTGGCCGTGGATCGCCCGGCACGCGACGTTGATCGTGGACACCCGCGGGGCGTTACGGGGTGTGTCAGGCCCGGCCAAGATCGTGTCGGCCTGACCACAGTACGACAGAACCCGCGGCAGATGCCGTGTAAACCCTGATCCATACAAACCCTACAATCGTTTTGAGCGATTCTGTGGCGGGTTCAGCCTTCCGAGAACACGTTTGGGTTTTCCTGCGTATGAGGTAGACTACAGTGCTGTAGAGCGGTTTTCTGGGCCCCGCTGGCGTTTCTTGGAGATTGTCGCTCCCTGCAGGGGAGCGGTTGAGGGCCGGAGTTTGCCGAGTATGAGATTATTTTCAAGAGCCCAGGGCCGATCCCGCTTTGCGGCGGCGTGTTTGAGCGTCGGCGTCTGGGCCGGACCCGCGTCGGCCGTGATTATTCAGGATTTCGGTGGCTCCCTGCCTGACGACCTGCCGACCGAGGCGCTCGGTATGTGGGGCAACAACGCCGGGGCGGTTGCTATCGGCGGCGGGTGGGTCCTCACGACCCGGCACCAGGACAACGGCGTCGTCGACCGCCAGGTCACCATCGCCGGGCAGACCTACGACGCGTTGGCGTCGAACCAAATCGCCTTCCGCGAAAACCTAGACCTGCGGCTCGTCAAGCTGACCGACACCGAAACCGGCGCCACGGCCAACCTGACATCGACGGTCGATCTCTTCCGCGGCACCCCCAACGCAAAAACCACGGTCATCACCGGCTACGGCCCGACCATCGGTGAACTCTCTTCCAGCGGCGACGGCTACGACGTTTCCGGCCCGTTCAACAACAGCAACGGCCTCAGCATCGGCCGCAACCGCATCGACCGCACCCGCGTCCTGCCCGGCGCTTTCTCGGGCATGTCGCTGTTGCAGGCCGATTTCGACGAAGCCCCGGGCAACGGTAGCCTGGCTTTCGAGGCCAGCCTCGCGGCCGGTGACTCGGGCGGCGCGTGGCTGATCCAGCAGGGCGAAGAATGGCAGTTGGCCGGCCTGACCCACGCCGTCGAACAGTCCGACACGGCCCAAGCTCAGGCCTTCTTCGGCCAGGAGATCTACGCGGTCAATCTCAGCGTGCTCGCCGACGAGATCGACCGGGCGCTCGCCCAGGACTACATCGAAGGCGACTACAACGGCGACGACATCGTCGGACAGGCCGACCTGAACCTGGTGTTGGCCAACTTCGGGTCGACTATCAACCCCGTGGGCTGGGTCGCCCTCGACCAGAAAAATGGCGCGATCTCACAGGAAGAACTCAACGGCGTGCTGGTGAACTGGGGATCGACCTTCCCCCCCGACCTCTCGGCCGCGACGTTCAGCGCGACCACCGCGGTTCCCGAGCCGGCCAGCGTGCTGCTGGTCCTCGCCGGCTCAGCCGGCCTGCTCGGCGTCCGCCGCCGCGCACGGTGATACGCCTGCCCCGATCAGCCTCGCAGGGATCCCTTCGGCGGTTCGGCTTGAACCCTGTTGTCCCGAATAGAATGTTTATCGGAGGCGGCCCGGATGTAAAGCTTCCGTGTACGCGGGATCAGCGTCCGTCGTACTGCTTGGCGTAGTAATCGCGGTACGCCCCGCTCTTGACGTTGCGCCACCACGATTCGTGGTCGATGTACCACCCGACGGTCTGCTCAAGTGCGTACGGCCAGGCGCTGCGGGTCGGTTCCCAGCCCAACTGCGTCTTGAGCTTGGTCGCGTCGATGGCGTAACGCCGATCGTGACCGAGACGGTCGGTGACCGGTTCGATCATGTCGTGGCCTTTGCCCATGATGTCCAAGATGGCGTGGGTCAGTTCGAGGTTGCTGCGCTCGTTGTTGCCGCCGATGCAGTAGCGTTCGCGGGCCTTGCCTTTCTCCAGCACGGTCAAGACGGCCTCGTTGTGATCCTCGACGTGTAGCCAGTCGCGGACGTTTTTCCCATCGCCGTAGAGCGGGACTTTCTTGCCCTCGATCAGGTTGGTCACGAACAACGGGATCACTTTCTCGGGGAACTGGTAGGGCCCGAAGTTGTTCGAGCAATTGGTCACGCGCACGTCCATGCCGAAGCTGTGCGCGTAGGCCAGCGCGATCATGTCGCTGCCGGCCTTGCTCGACGAGTACGGCGAGCTCGGGGCGTAGGGCGTGTCCTCGTGGAATTTGAGCGACTTGTCTTCCAGCGGCAGGTCGCCGAAGACCTCGTCGGTGCTGACGTGGACGAACGTCTTGGTGTTGTCGGGGTCGGACTTGCGCAACGCGTCGAGCAGCGTCTGCGTACCCAGTACGTTGGACTCGACGAACGGTCGGGCGTCGATGAGCGAGCGGTCGACGTGCGACTCGGCGGCCATGTGAACCACGGCGTCGACCTTGGGCATCAAGGAGGCGACGAGGTCCATGTCGAGGATATTGCCGTGGACAAACTCGTAGTTCGGGTGGTCTTCAATGTCGGCGAGGTTCTCGGGGTTGCCCGAGTACGTCAGCGCATCGAGGTTGATGATCGAATGCTCAGGGTGGTCGCGCAGGACGACGCGGACGAAGTTGGAGCCGATGAAGCCGGAGCCGCCGGTGAGAAGGATTTTCATTCGATTCTTAACCTATCTGTTTCAGGACCTCAGCGAGATTAGCTTGCCACGCGGGCATCTGTCCCACGGCCGCTTCGGTGCGGGACAGGTCGAGCACGCTATAGGCCGGGCGCTTCGCGGGGCGAGGGAACTGGTCGGTGGTGCAGGGTTGTATCTCGCAGGCGTGGCCGGCCTGACGCGCGATTTCTTTCGTGAACTCGAACCAGGTGCATTCACCGCCGTCGGCGACGTGGTACGTGCCGTCGGGGGCACCGAGCAGGAGCTTCTTGCTGACCGCGGCGAGGTGTTGGGCGCTGGTCGGCCGGCCGCGCTGGTCGTCGACGACGCTGAGCGTGTCGCGTTCGTCGGTCAGACGCAACATCGTGCGGACGAAGTTGTTGCCCCACGGGGCGTAGAGCCAGCTCGTGCGGATGTTGCGATGGTGGCAGCCCGCGTCGAGGATCGCTTGCTCGCCCGCTGCTTTGGATTGGCCGTAGGCCCCGGCCGGGGCGATCGGGGCGTCGATCGGGTACGGCTCGGAGGCGTCGCCGGCAAAGACGTAGTCGGTCGAGTAGTTCACCAACGTCGCGGCGATGACGAAGCAGCGCTCCGCCAAGCGGGCGACGCCGTCGGCGTTGATACGCATCGCGGCGTCTTCGTGGGTCTCGGCTCCGTCGACGTCGGTGTAGGCGGCGCAATTGATCACGGCGTGGACACCCTGCGGCACCTTGGCTTCGACCGCTTCGGTGTCGGTGATGTCGAATTGTAGGCGATCGTAAGCGATGTACGAAAGCTGCTCGGCCTCGAGCAGCTGCCGCCACGCCCGGCCGAGCATGCCGCTCGCGCCGGTGATGACGTAAGCCGGGGTATTGTCTTGCACGTCGCTCACGCCGGCGTTTCCTGGGCGGCCGGATCGAAGACGAACGGGCTCTCGAAGTCGGCGAAGGTCGGCAGGGCCGCGTCCTTTTCCGAAAGCACCGCGTCCCCCGCTTCTGTTTGCCAATCGATGGCCAGATCGGGGTCGCTCCACAGAATCCCCGCGTCGCACTGCGGGGCGTAGACGTCGGTGACTTTGTACGACACCATCGCGTCGGGGGTCAGCGTGGAGAAGCCGTGGGCGAACCCCTTGGGGACCAAGAGCTGATCGCCGTTCTCGGCGCTGAGCACGGCCGTCACGTGTTGGCCGTAGGTTGGCGAGCCGACACGGATGTCCACCGCGACGTCGAGGATGGCGCCGCGGGGGCAACGCACGAGCTTGTCTTGGGCGTGGGGCGGCGACTGGAAGTGAAGGCCGCGGACCGTGCCGACTTCGGCGCTCAGCGATTCGTTGTCCTGGACGAACACGAGTTCGATGCCGTGGCTGGCGAACTTCGCGGCGCTGTAGGTCTCGACAAAGTATCCGCGGTGGTCGCCGAAGCGCTTGGGGTGGATGAGCTTCACGGCCGAGATGTCGGTGGGGGTGACTTGCATGGGAGCGGTGGTTAAGGCAGCGATCGGCGACCGCCGGCTAAACGGGGGTACTACAGCCACGGCTCGACGTGGTCGTCGGCGAGGATGCTTTGCAGGTACTGGCCGTAGCCGTTGTTTTTCATCGACTCGGCTTGTACGGCGAGTTGGGCGTCGTCGATGAACTTCATCCGCCAGGCGATCTCTTCCGGGCAGCCGATCATCATGCCCTGACGCTCCTCGATCGCTTCGACGAACGTGCCGGCCTGGAGAAGCGACTCGTGCGTTCCCGCGTCGAGCCACGCGGTCCCGCGGCTCCAGAGCTTCACGTTGAGCTTCCCACGGTCCATGTAGACGCGGTTGAGGTCGGTGATCTCGAGCTCGCCGCGGGGCGACGGCTTGAGGTTCTCGGCGATCGCGGTGACATCCTGATCGTAGAAGTACAGCCCGGGCACGGCGAAGTGACTCTTGGGTTTGTCGGGCTTTTCCTCGAGCGAGATTACTTTGCCAGCTTTGTCGAACTCAACCACGCCGTAGCGCTCGGGGTCGCGGACGGGGTAGCCGAAGACGGTCGCGCCGTCAGTGACTTTCGCCGCGTCCACCACTTGTTGCCGAAGTCCGCTGCCGTGGAAGATGTTGTCGCCCAGGCACAGGCAGCAGGGCTCGCCGTTGATGAAGTCCTTGTCGAGCAGGAACGCCTGGGCGAGGCCCTTGGGTTCGGGCTGGACGACATAGCTAAACCGCATGCCCCATTTCTCGCCGCTGCCCAGCAGGCGCTCGAAGTGCGGCAAGTCGTGCGGCGTCGAGATGACCAACACCTCGCGGATCCCCGCGAGCATCAGCACCGAGAGCGGGTAGTAGACCATCGGCTTGTTGTAGACCGGCAGGAGCTGCTTGCTGATCGCCAGGGTCAGCGGGTGCAGCCGGGTGCCGTGGCCTCCGGCCAGGATGATGCCCTTCATCGGAGTGGTTTTCCTCAGCGTGGTCGTAGATCGGCTCGTAGCGTATGGCACGGCGGACAATAGCGAAGCGGCAGGGTGTAAGTGTACCGGCCCGTACGCAGAAGATCGGCCGGAACCCCCGGGCGATCCAGCCGTTTTGGCGGGGTGGGGGCGATAACCTATGATGAGACGTCAAAATCACATTAGGACACCGCATGAGCAACACACGAACGAACGCGGGCCGGGGTGGCTGGTCGGGATTGAACAATATCTCGTTGATCGGCAATTACCTGCCGCGCCGTTGCGGGATCGCGACTTTCACCTCCGACCTGGCCGACGCGTTGGCCGCCGCGGCACCTGAGGTCGGGGTGCACACCGTGGCGATGAACGACCGGGCCGAGGGCTACCGCTACCCGGGACGGGTGTGGTTCGAGATCAACGAAAACCGGATGGGCGAGTACAAGCTCGCGTCCGATTTCCTGAATATGGGCGGTGTCGACGTTGTCAGCCTCCAGCACGAGTTTGGCATCTTCGGCGGTAAGGCCGGGGCCCACCTCTACGACCTGCTCCGCCGGCTGCGTATGCCGGTGGTCGCCACGCTGCATACGGTGCTTAAAGACCCCCAGCCCGAGTACCGTGACAGCTTCAACGAGCTCGCCAAATATTGCGACCGGTTCGTGGTCATGGCCGATCGGGCGTACGAATTCCTCACCGACATCTACGGCATCGACGCGTCACGCATCCGCCTGATCCACCACGGCATCCCCGACGTGCCGTTCGTCGATCCGAATTTTTATAAAGACCAGTTCGGCGTCGAGGGCAAAAAAGTCATTTTCACTTTCGGCTTGCTGGGGCCGAGCAAGGGCCTGGAAAACATGATCGAGGCCATGCCCCGCATCGTGGAGGCCCACCCGGATACGGTGTACATGGTCTTGGGCGCGACGCACCCGGGCGTGTTGGCCCACTCGGGCGAGGAATACCGTCTCGGGCTGCAACGTCGGGCTGCCGAGCTCGGTGTCGAGGACCACATCAAGTGGTTTAACAAGTTTGTCGAGCTTGACGAGTTGGTGGAGTTCTTGGGCAGCGCCGATGTATACGTCACGCCTTATGAGAACGAGGCGCAGATCACCTCGGGTACGCTGGCGTATGCCTTGGGTACGGGGAAGGCGACCGTGGCGACGCCGTACTGGTACGCCCAGGAGATGCTCGCCGACGGCCGGGGCAAGCTCGTGCCGTTCAAAGACACCGACGCGATGGCCGACGCGATCATCGACCTGTTCACCAACGAGGTCGGCCGGCACGCGATCCGAAAGAACGCCTATCAGTTCACGCGCGACATGCGCTGGTCCACGATCGCCGGGCAGTACCTCGATCTGTTCAACGAGGTGCGTGAAGAGCGCCTGCGCAACCCCAAGCCGCTGGGCAGCAAGTCGACGAAACGATCGCAGACGCCCGAGCTGCAGGAGATCAAGCTCGACCATCTCTACCGGCTGACCGACGGCTGCGGCATCCTGAGCCACGCCAAATCAATCATCCCCGACCGCGCCGCGGGGTACACGACGTCGAACAACGCGCGGGCGTTGGTGTCGGTGCTGGTGGCCCAGGACCACCTCAAGTCCGCCGCCGCCGACGCCAGCCGCCTCGACGAAGCGGCGTGCACCTACCTGGCGTTCCTCGAGCACGCGTTCGACG
Source organism: Planctomycetota bacterium (assembly GCA_039033595.1). Lineage (GTDB taxonomy): Bacteria > Planctomycetota > Phycisphaerae > Phycisphaerales > Phycisphaeraceae > Algisphaera. Next base: position 9,705 of record JBCCCG010000020.1, read on the forward strand.
ACGACTCGGGCCGGTTCCGGGTGAGGATGAACTTCGACCGCACCTGGGAAGACCGCGCTTTCTCGGAAGACAGCCACGGCCAGGCCATCCGCGCACTCGGCGAGACGGTCGCCCGTTCGCAGGTCCGCGGCCACCTGACCCTCGCGGCGAACCTGTTCCACCGCGCCCTGCCGGCCTGCGAGCAGTTTGAGCACGTCCACGGCTGGGCCTACTCGCTTATCGGCATCCACGCCTACCTCCGCCGGTTCTCCGGCGACTCCCACGCCCGGCGTGTCCGCGAGATGCTGGCCCACCGGCTGTTCGACGCCTTCAAGAACAATTCCAGCGACGATTGGCCGTGGCCGACGAATCAGGTGACCTACACCGCGTCGCGCCTGCCGCACGCGCTCTTACTCTCGGGCCGGTGGATGTTCAACAACGAGATGATCCAGCAGGCCCTCCGCAGCCTCGGCTGGCTGCAGAACATCCAGTTCACCGAACACGACAAGCAGTTCGCCCCCGTCGGCAGCGACGGCTGGTTCCCCCGCGGCGGCGGCAAGGCGCGCTTCAACCAACTGCCCGCCGAGGCGTCGGGGACCATCGACGCCAACCTCGAAGCCTTCCGCGTCACCAACGACCGCAAGTGGATCGACCGCGCCTACAAGTGCCTCAACTGGTTCCTCGGCGACAACGACCTGCGTCAGCCGCTCTACGACAACCGAACCGGGGGCTGCTGCGACGCGCTCCTGCCGCACGGCGTCGATGAAAACCAGGGCGCCCAGGCCACCGTGTCGTGGCTGCTCTCGCTGCTGTCGCTCTATGAGCACAACCTCGCCGAAGACACCGGAGCAAACCCTGGCGTCGAGCCGGCGCCCCCGGCCGAGGACGCCGGCCCGGCCACCCCCAACGGCTCGGGCGGGACCCACGCCGGGCCGAGCGCCGGCGAGCCGTCGGCCCGCTCCACGCCCAAGGCCACCATCCCCGAAAACCTAGCCACGCCCAAGCCGGCCGCCGGCTCGTCAACCACGCACGTCTGACCCGATAATCTTGGCCCCTACGCCCGCCCAGAGCCCGGTCCCGGCCGACTCGTGGGTAAAGCCGCGGCCCGATCGGGTCGATGTCTCTGGGGTGATCTGTCGATGTCATCGGGCGCGAGGGAAACGCGTGGCCACGGCCGTGCGGCAGGGGTCGGAATGGGGACGGTAAACCGCAAAATCCTGGAACAGGTTCTGGCGTCGCCGAAGCTGCCTAGCCTGCCACGCATCGCGGTAGACGTGCTCGCTCTGTGTCGGAGCGAAGACTCCAACGTCGGCGAACTCGCCGCGCTCATCCGGCAGGATCCGGCGCTGGTGATGAAGCTGTTGCAGACCGTCAACACCTCGGCCTTCGGGCTCGGTCGGTCGGTCAGCACCGTTGAAGAAGCCACCAAGATGCTCGGGCTCAAGTCGATCCAGACCCTTGCGCTGGCGTTCTGTTTGTCCAACGCGATGACCGATCAGTGCGGCGACGCGTTCGAGATGGATACCTTCTGGCGCCGCTCGGTTTACGCCGCCGCGGCGGCCCAGGAGATCGCCCGGACTACGCGGGCCTGCGATCCGCACGAGGCGTTCACCGCCGGGCTGCTCGAAGACATCGGCGTCTTGGCGATGGCGTGCACGATTGGCGGGCCCTACCTGCAGATCACCAAGGTCGCGGGCCGCAACCATTCGGCTCTCGACCGGCTCGAACGCAAGAACCTGCGCGTGTCCCACGCCGTGGTCGGCGCGATGCTGGCCCAACACTGGAACCTTGGCCCGACGCTGGTCAGCGCGATCCGCTACCACCACGAGCCCCGGTCCGCTCCCGCCGAGCAACGCGCGGTCTGCGCGTGCGCCGCGCTGGGCTCGATCGCCGCCGACGTCTTGCTGCCCGACCAGATGGCTATGGCCGCCACCGCCCGGTGGTTCGAAGCGATGAATGAGCATTTCGCTCTCGACCGCGACCACGCCAACGTCGTGCTCACCGCGGCCGACGCCCACGCCCGCTCGATCGCGGGCCAGTTCAACCTCAGCCCCACGCCCAAACGCGACCTCGCCGCGATCCTCACCGACGCCAATCAACGGCTCGTCGAGCTCGCGCTCGCCAGCCAGGAAACGAGCCGCCGGCTCGAAACCCAGCGCGACGAGATGCACCGCCGCGCGACGCGTGACGCGCTGACCGGGCTGGCCAACCGTGCCGCGTTTGACGATTTCCTCGATCAGCAACTCGCACTCAACAAGCCGTTCGCGTTGATCCTGATCGACCTCGACAAGTTCAAAGAGGTTAACGACATCCACGGCCACGTCGCCGGGGACCTGGTCCTCCAGGATCAGGCCGAGTTGCTCACCGCGCTCGCCCCGCCTGGCGCCTTGGCCGCGCGTTACGGCGGCGAGGAATTCGCGGTCATCCTGCCCGACGCCGACGTTGTCGGCGGGGCCAGGCTCGCCGAGGCGTTGCGGCAGGAGCGGGCCGAGAGGGCGGTGGATATCAACGCCGACGCGTCGCTCGTCGTCACGCTCAGCGCCGGCGTGGCCGCGCACGGCCCAGGGATTCCCGGCGATCCGCTCACCGCAGCCGAGTTGATTAACCTCGCCGACCGTGCCCTGTACAACGCCAAAAACCACGGCCGTAACGCGATCCGCATGGTCCGTCCCCAACCCGCCTCGCAGTCGGCTTAACGCATCGCGTTCAATTTCCAAGCCAGGCGCGGATCCTTCAACGACCACGTGTCTCGCCACCGTCTGAATCGATATCTGTAGTTCAATACGCCCCGCGCCGCGACACCACGGCTCCCACGGTCCGCGCCGCGATCTTCAATTCGTTCCACCACGACCGCGTGGCGAGATAACGCCGGTCGAGCGCGACACGTTGGGCGTAGGTGAGGTCGTTGCGCCCGGAGACCTGCCACAGGCCCGAGAGCCCGGGGCGGACGCGGTCGTAGCCGGCGAATACTGGGCCGTACAACTTCCGTTCGGCCGCGCGGATTGGCCGTGGGCCGATGAGCGACATGTCGCCGCGCAGCACATTGAACAGCTGTGGCAACTCGTCCAGCGACGACCGCCGCAGCCACCCCCCCAGGCGCGTCAGCCGCGGGTCGTCCCGCAGCTTCGCGGTTCGGTGCCATTCGGCGAGCCGTGCCTCACACTCGCCGAGGTGATCCGCAAGCACGTCGTCCGCATCGATCACCATCGACCGCAATTTGTAGAGCGTAAACGTCGTGCCACCCCGGCCGAGCCGGGCCTGCCGAAACACCGCCGGCCCGCGCGAATCGAGCCGAACGACCAACATCAACAGCCCCAGCACCGTCAGCCACACCGGCATCGTCGTTACCACCAGCACCACCTCCGCCGCCCGTTTGCCACGCGGCTCGGCCGCGACGGTAGGGCTAAACACGGAACGTTCGGCCCTCGCCCGACGCAGGAACGCATCGACCTCGCCCGGGCGGGTAACCACCTCTTGCGACGGTGTGGAAATGATCTGACTCAAGCAGGCCCTTTGGTGAATCGCTGGTACGACTGATCGATCCAGTCCGACGCTTGGCGGGCAAATCGCTCAATGCCGAACCTCTGGGCCCCATAGTGTAACCTCGCCGCATCGGCCGAGACACCCCCGTCTTCGAATCGGCGGACCGCTGCCGCAATTTCTTCGGGTGTCGGTTCGTCGAAAAACACGCCCGTCTGCCCGTCGGTCACCGTTTCGGTCACCCCGCCCCGTCCCCACGCGATCACCGGAGCCCCCGCTGCCATCGCCTCGACCGGCACCATCCCGAAGTCTTCCTCGCCCGCAAACACCAGCGCCCGGCAGCGCTCCAGGTGATCCGCAAACGTCGGCTCATCCAACGCTCCCAGAAATACAACGTTCGGGCCGGACAGTTTCCGCAAACGCCGCCGATCCGGCCCATCGCCGATGACGACGAGTTTGCGTTTCGAATTTTTGAAGGCCTGTACCACCGCCGCGACGTTTTTGTACGCCACCAGCCGTCCCGCGACGACATAAAAATCTTCGCGTGACCGATCAAACCTGAACCGCTCGGCGTCGACCGGCGGATAGATCACCTCGGCGTCGCGTCGGTACGTCTTACGGATACGGGCCGCGACGTGCTTGGAGTTCGCCGCGAAGCGATCAACGCGCTGCGCCACCGTCGCGTCCCACACACGGAATTTGTGCAACAGCGCCCGACGCAGCGGCGCAAACTTCCGGGGCGGCAGGTGGTCGTGGTACAGATCCCAGGCATAGCGGGCCGGGGAATGCGTGTAACACAGGTGCAGCTGGTCGGACCGCGTGAGCACGCCGTGCGCCGCAGCATGGTGCGATGAGATCACCACGTCAAACCCGCGCAGGTCGTGCTGCTCGACGGCATACGGCATTAGCGGTAACAACAGCCGGTGCCGCCGCCGCAAGATGGGCAGGCGATCAAGAACCGACGCCCGTATATCGCGCCCGGCGAGCGGTGTGTTGTGTAAAGCCTCGGGGTGATGCAACGTCACAAAGATCGGCGCCTCGGGATATAACGCCGCCAACGCCGCGAGCACGCGCTCGCTGCCGTGGTACCCGGTCAAAGATTCGTGGACGAGCGCAACCCGCATCTCGGTAATATAGAGTTTGGATGCACTTGTTGAGTCGAAAGCATATGCTGGCCATCATCATCTGCGCAGGCGCGATGGCCGCGTACAGCCATTGGGCGCTGCAACGAGCAAAAACAGGAGATTGGCACAACGGCCCACATGCGTACCGGACCCTGTCTATCGTGTACCCCGATCACTGGCTTGATCCGTTACACGAATGGTTTGATCGGCGGAACCCGACCCCACCGGGGCGCATCAAGCTCGGAGGCGAGTTATGGAAGGTAAGAATGACTTCGCTGGCCATGTTCCTTGCCAGCGGAGCTGTTTTTACGGCCGCTTCCATTGAGACCATGGTCCACTGGGCCCGCCGTCATCGACGTCGCGACAAGGGACTCTGTTCAAATTGTGGGTACGACCTGCGGGCCGGTTCCGGCTCCTGCTCCGAGTGCGGGGAACCTCGTCCTTCCTGAGATTTACCCGAAGAAACCACGCACCGCGTCGGCGACGTGGCGCACCTGTTCTTCCGTGAGTTCGGGGAAGATCGGCAGCGCCAGCACCTCGTCCGCGGCGCGTTCGCTCTCGGGGAAATCACCACGGTGGTAGCTCAGGCATTCGAAGCACGGCTGCTCGTGCAGCGACAACGGGTAGTACACGGCGCAGCCGACCTGCTGCTCGCGTAGGTGTTCCATGAGCGCGTCGCGTCGCGGCGTGCGGACAACGTACTGGTTGTAAATCGATACGTTGCCGTCGGCGATGACCGGGGTTTGCAGGTCATCGATCCCGGCGAGGAGCTCGTTGTAGAGCGCCGCGTTGCGTCGCCGGGCTTCGTGCCAGCGTTCGAGGTGGGGGAGCTTGACCGACAGGTACGCGGCGTTGACCGAGTCCATGCGGAAGTTGCCCCCGACCTCTTCGTGGCGGTAGCGGCCGCCCAGCGCGACCTTTTGGGGGTGGTCGTCGGCCAGCGCGCCGTGGTTGCGGAACGTGCGGACGCGCTCGGCGAGTTCGGCGTCGGGGGTCAAGACCATGCCGCCGTCGCCGGCGCCGCCGAGGTTTTTGGTGGGGTAGAAGCTGAGGATCGCCGCGGCCGAACGTTGGCCCGGGCCGACGCCGTGGGCGGCGGAGCCTATGGCCTGGGCCGCGTCTTCGATGACCTTGAGCCCGTGGGCGTCGGCGATGGCTCGGATCGCGTCCATGTCGGCCATCTGTCCGAAGAGGTGGACGGGCATGATGGCCCGTGTGTTTTCGGTGATCTTCTCCTCGATCTTCCGGGGGTCGAGGTTGAACGTCTGCGGGTTGATGTCGGCAAACACAGGCCGCACGCCGCGTCGCCACATCGACCCGGCGGTGGCGAAGAAGGTGAACGGGCTGGTGATGACTTCGTCGCCGCAACCCAGGTCCATCGCCATGAGCGTGACGGTGATCGCGTCGGTGCCCGAGGACACGGCCACGGCATGGGGCACGCGGCAGTACTCGACGATCTGGGCTTCGAGTTTGCGGCAGGCCGGCCCGTCGCAGACCTGCTGGCTGTCGAGCACGGCCGCGACTTCGCGCAAGATCTCCTCACGCAGCGGCTCGTACTGCAGCCGAAGATCCATCATGGGCACCGTGGTCGCGAGCATGACATGATCCTAGCGATTTTTTAACCCGTTTCCGCCGTGGGGTTCAGTATTTTTCAGGCGGTGCAGGGCCCAGGTCTCGCCGGTCAGCGGATCGTGGGCCTCGGCGAGCGCTGGGCCCCAGGTCAACCCCGCTTCGGCCAGTTCGGCCCGCGGCAATTCGGCGAGCGGGAGCACCACCAGCGCCCCGGGTTTCACACCCGCTGCCGGGTCCACGGTCGCCACCGCCGGCCGGCCCGACCACGCGGCCAACTCCGGCCACACCCGTCGCGACGTCAGCACGACCGTCGTGTCTGCGTCCGCCGACTCTCGGCGCACCGCTTCAGCGATTTCTCTGACCGGCGCGTATTTGCCGTTGCGGTAGGCGTCGTAAAACGGCGCGCTCCGCTGCTCGGCGATCGTGAACCCGATGCCCACGAGGTTGGCCGCCACCACGCAGAACGTGACGAAGCCAAACAGGGCATGGCCCGGCCACCGCGGCAACCGGCTGGCCACGGCGATCAACAGCGTCCAGCCGCCGTAGATCACCACCGGTAGCAGCGGTAACGCGTACCGGATGTCGGGAAGAAAAACCAGCCACTGCAAGGCGAACACGCTCACCAGCACGGCCCAGAGCCACCGAACCCGCAACAGCGCCAACCCCGCACCTGCGACGGCCGCGGTGACGGCCCACGAAAACGGCGGCGGCACCGCGAGCCCGGCGGCGGCCTCGGGCAAGATCGCGTCGTAGAACTCCCGGGCGTTGGTGAGCAGGTGGTCGAGCGTGATCGAGCGCAGCGTGTTTTCGAAGATGGACACGTCGTCACGCACCGCCGATGAACCGATCCACAGCATCGTGCCCGCCGCTGCGCCCACGCCGATGAGGATCAGCCCCAGCCTTCGCTGGTCACGCCGGCCGACCACGCGGGTCAACTCGGCCAGCAGGTAACCGGCCACCACCACCGCCGCCACGCTGCGGAACGCCGCCATGACCAACACGCCCGCCGCCATCATCGCCAGCGACACGGGCAGGCCTTGTTTGAGTTTGAGCCGCCGCTCGTGTCCCCACAACAGCAGCACCAAGCCGACCGTGAAGGGCATTTCGGTCAGCAGGAACAGGCTCATGCTGTAGAACAGCTTATTCGTGCCCAACAGCAAGACCATCAGCACGGCCGTGGGGCGGTCGGCGTGAAGGATCATCAGGCGGTACGTCAAGACGAGCACCGCGGCGGCGAAGCCGAGCATGAGCAGCGACGTCGGCCACCCGTCCCCGGACAGGATCCGCGACCCGCCGCCGACCAGCCCCAGCACCAGGCCGAGCCCCGGCTGGATCTTTTCCAGCATCTCGGGAGACACCGCGGGCTCGCCGCCTTCGGACCACACACGGGCGGCATCGACGTGGACCGCGCTATCGGGCGTGATCAACCACTGCCCGTTGAACCCCGCGGCGTAGAGCACGGCCAGGCCGACAAACCACCAACCCCGCGTGCGGTCGAGGAACCACAGCAGGTGTGTCCAGTGTGGCGTCGGGGTGTGGAAGCGGGTGGTCAAAGATGGCGCAGTATAAGCTGCCGAGCACCGGACCCGGCACCGGTAACATACAGGCCATGGATACAAGCCCCGCGGATTACGAGTTGGAACGGTTGGCGGAGTTCTGTACGGCGCAGCGCACCGCGTTGCGACGCCTGGTGTTGTGCCACGGCTGTTTTGATCTCTTGCACGTCGGGCACGTGCGCTACCTCGAGGCGGCGCGGGCGTTGGGCGATGTGCTGGTGGTGACGGTGACGCCGGACGAGTTGGTCGACAAGGGGCCGGGTCGCCCGGTCTTCGCGGTACGGCAGCGGGCGGAGTTGCTCGCGGCGTTGCGGTGTGTGGGCGCGGTGGCGATCAACCGCTGGCCCACGGCTGTGCCGACGATCGAGTTGCTGCGTCCCGACGTGTACGCCAAGGGGGCCGAGTACCGCGCCGCGGCGGGCGACCCGGCGTCGCCCGTCGGGGAAGAACGCGCCGCGGTCGAGGCGGCCGGCGGGCGTTTTGCGCTCATCGACGGCGAAAAATTCAGCTCGACACAAATCCTCAAGCAGCTTACCGCGGGGTGACCCGCCGAGGCTCAGGGCACGCGTTCCGCCAGCGCCCGGGTCGTTTCGTTGACCCGCGCGCGCACCGCCTTACGCATCGCCTTGCGCTGCGATCGGGAAAGCACCGGGTCGATCTCTCGTTCCAGGTTCCGGGTGAACGACGGCCCGTCCATCCCACCCCACGCCGCGTCGGCGAGGAGATCGGCCACCTCGTCGAGCGCCTCGGACAATTGATCCGCGCGTTTTTGCACCTTCAAAAACCTACCGGCCAACGCAAAGACGTGTTCCAGGCTCGTACTGGGCGAACACAACGCCTTCCGCGCAACGTCGGCCGATGTGCTCAATTCGCCGATCTCGCCGAGCAGGTACGCGCACAGGTCCAGGCAGTCGGCGTCCTGCAACTCTCCCGGTGGACAGAGCGTGAGGTAGTCTTCGATCAGGCGGCGTAGTTCGGCCGGACGTCGCTGGGCTCCCAGGCGGGCGTGGCAATCGATGACGTATCGACCCGCGTGCAGTGCGAGCTGTCGCCAGCGCGGATCGCAACGAGCTTCGTCGTAGACCCGCTGCAGCAGTGGCAGCGCCTCGGCCTCGCGCCGGGCTTCGAACCGATCGATGCCGTCCGTAAAGGCTCTCAGGTGCGGCGGGACATCCGCCTCGGCCCAGGTGTGGTTGTGGCCGTCGGTTTTTTGCAAGACGAACGCGATCGGCACACAGTGGCTCACGCCCAGCAGAACCCCCATGTGCCCGCCGCGGAACGCCTCGGCAAAGCCCGTGGCGTGGGGCTGCTGCATCCCGGCGGGCAAGTGGCGGCGCACCCGCGGCGCGTTGGCCGGGTGCAGCGCGTCGAAGCTCAGGTCGTCGGGGCCGACGAAGTCGAACCCCGCGAACGAGCGCCGGATCAAGCCCAGTATCTCGGCGTCCCAGGCGTTAACGCCGGGAAGAAGGTACGGCCCGGGGCCCAGGCAGAACTCGGTGGTTAACAGCGCGTAGCCGCCGGGCTTCAACACACGATCGATCTCGTGCAACACCTTGAAGAGGTCGGCCAGCGTGGGGACGTGCTCGATGCTGGAACACGACCACACAAAGTCTGCTTCACCGTCGCCGCAGGGCAGGGCTCGCATATCGGCGTGTGCGACCTCGACACGATCGCGGGGGTAGTCCAACGGCGACGACGCGAGCACCTGCTCGGTGCGGGCGAAGCGCGCCTCGGACCAAGCGGTATCGCCGGCGTAGAGGTCGGTCGCCAGCACCGAGCAGCCGCGCTGGGCGAAGTAGAAGATCAGGGGCTCGTGGCCGACGCCCAGCCCGACGGCGCGGGTGTCCGCCGTGCCGCCGTCGGGCAACAGGCCCAGCGTCTCGGCGCACTCGGCGAGGTAATCCCACTCCCACCACTTGCGTACGAGTCGCCGGCCGGGGTAGTCGGTCGGCAGGCGCTGCGCGAACTTTGAGTAGCCCCCGCCGTCGACTTCCCGGGCGTCGCCCAGGCAGGTCAATGGGCGAGTCCGGCGGCGGGGCAGGGGCGAGGTGGGCAAGGGTGGGATCATGTCGAAGACTCCCCGCCCACCGCCGCAGCCGGCAGGCCGAGCCGCGCATAAGCGTCGGCCAGTCGTTGCGCGCACGCTTCGGGGCTGAAGTGTTTGAGTCGCGCGGTGCCGCGGGCGACCAATTCTCCGGCCCAGTCGGCGTCGTCACACAGCCGCCTGAGCTGCCGTCGGATCGAGGTGACCGAATACGGATCGACCAACGCCGCGGCATCGTCGGCGATCTCGGCGGTGGCCCCGTGGTTAGAGGTCAGCACCGGTGTGCCGCACCGCCACGCTTCGAGGATCGGTAGGCCGAAGCCTTCGTAGAGCGAAGGAAACGCCACGCACGCGGCACCACGGATCAGATTGACCAGTTGGCGAGACGGTGTATAGCCGATCCGTATGACCCGCTTGCGGCTCCGCCGTCCGTCGTTTACCAACGCCAACTCGCGCTGAGCCAGCCAGCCGTCGGGTCCGGCGATGACCAGCGGCATGTCGAGGTTCGCTCCGAGGTACGCTTCGGTTAATCGCCCAAAGTTTTTTTTGGGCTCCACCGCGCCGTAGGCCAGCACGTACTTTTGCGGTGTAAGCCCGAAGATCCCGTGTAACGTCGCCGCCAATTCGTCGGCGGAGTCGTCGAAACAAGACCCGGGAATCAGCGTCGGTTGGTAGGTATTCACCACCCGGTTCTCGTCGGCCCCGAGCAGCTCGATGATGTCGGCCCGCGACGTTTCGGAAACCGTGACGATCAGGTCCGCCTCTTGAGCGATCCGCTGCAGCATGTTCAAGTACGCCGCTTTGCGGTCGAGCGTGGTGTCGGGCAGCCGCAGCGGCACGAGGTCGTGGACGGTGTAAACGTTGGCGGCTCCACGCAGCCTTAGCGGCAAGGGGTAGGTCCAGTGGGCGACGTCGGCACCGATGTCGCGGTTGTCGACGTTGACGAACCCGCCGGTCAATCGCTGCCGGGCGTTGGCGGCCTCGAAGAGCCGCGACTGGTTCCAGAGGCGGTCGAAGTGCGGCAGCCGGTCGCGCACCGTCTCGGCGACCACCGCCGACCGCGGCGGGATCAACTCGGGCCGCGCCGTGCGGAATCCCGAAAGCAGCGAGGCGCGCGCGAGCCCCCGCCGCCAACCCTGCCGGGTGGTCAGACGGGGCCGATCAAAGAATTCGACTTCCCGGAGCAGTGCCGAGCGTCGGCCACCGATCGGTCGGCCGTAGAGCACGTCGACCTCGTGCTGCGAGTCGCCGAGCAGCCGGCTCAGGCTCCGCGCATAAGTCGCGACACCCGTGCCTTGTTCTAACTGCAGGTTGTAGCCATCCAGCAGGACACGCATAAGCGGCACCAATCTACCTCATCCGGATGACGCGGCGTGGGCTTCGGCGGGTAGCGTTAAGCCTTGGTCTTCATAGTACCGGCGGCACAACGCGAGCGGATCGCCCTCCGCCACCACACGGCCCGTGTCCAGATAAATTGCGCGATCGCAGAGCCGCAGCACCGTATCGATGTCGTGGCTGACGTACAACATCGTGAGTCCGTCGGCCCGGGCCTGAGCGATACGTTGAAAACACTTCTCGGCGAACGCCGCGTCGCCCACCGCCAGGACCTCGTCCACGATCAAGACCTCGGGTTCAAGGTGTGTGGCCACCGAAAACGCCAGCCGCGCGAGCATGCCGGATGAATAATGCCGGACGGGCTGGTCGATGAAGTCGCCCAGCTCGGAAAAATCGTGGATCGACTCGAAACGCGCCCGCACCTCGCGGCGTGTCATGCCCAGCAAGACCCCGTTGAGTTGTACGTTCTCCCGCCCGGTCAGGTCCGGGTGCACCCCCGCGCCCAGCGCCAACAGCGGGCTCACGCGGGCTCGGATCGCGACGCGTCCCAACGAAGGCTTGATCACCCCCGCCGCGAGTGCCAGGCAGGTGCTCTTGCCCGATCCGTTGCGGCCGATCACCGCGATCGCCTCGCCCCGCCGCACCGACAGCGACACGCCCGTGAGCGCCTGGGTCCGCTTCGCCGCGTCGCGCCGCGCACCGAGCAGGCGGTCTTTGAGCCCCCGGCCCGGCGGGACCCGACGGAACCACTTGGTGACGTCGTCGAATTGGATGAGCGTGTTAGACAACCTCGGCAAACCTCGCTTGCAGCCGGAAGAAGACCGTCGCGCCCACGGCCAACGACACCGCCGCGCCCGCCGCCGCCACGCCCAGCGTCGCCGCGTCGATCCGGCCGTAGAGCAGCGCGTCTCGCCACCCGAGCGTCAGGCCGAACATGGGGTTCAGCGACATCCACGTGAGAAACCGGTCCGGGATGATCGTCGCGGGGTACACCACCGGCGTCAGGTGGAACAGCATCAGCGTGCCGATCGACACGAGCCGTTCGAGGTCACGCAAGAACAGATTCAGAGTGGCAAACAGCAACGAGAGTCCCAGCACCAATGCGCCCTGAATCAACAACAGCAGCGGCAACAACCACAACCACGACAGATGCGGTCGGTACCCGAACGCGAACACAAAGCCCAGCACCACCGGCGTCGCGAGTAGGTAGTGCACCAGGTCATTCATGAAACCGCTCAACACCGCGTACACCCGCGGAAAACTCACCTTGGTGATCAACGGCCCGTTGCCGACCAGCGCCATCGTCGACGACACCACCCCGTTGGAAAACCACTGCCACGCGAACAGCCCGCATACCAGGAACAAGGTGTAATCGACGTCGCCCGTGTCGATGCGGATGAACTGCTTGAACACCACGTAGTACACCGCCGCGAACGCCATCGGCTGTACCAGCGACCAGGCGTACCCCAGCACCGTGCGCTTGTATCGGACGCGCAACTCCTTAAGGACCAGCACGGCCAGCAAATCAAAGGCGTATTCGAAACGGCGGACGGACCGGGCGGGCATGAGTCGGGTCATCTTACCCGACCCGTAAGCCGCAACCTCCGGCGTCCCGGTGTGGTCGAGTCGGTCCCGCGTTGGGGTTCACTCGAAGAGGGCCGCGGCATGGAAAATCATCGGGTGCCGGGAGCGGGTTGCAGCAGCTGCCGGTACAGGGCTACGTGCCGTGCCCCCGCTTTTTCCAGCGAGAATTGTTCGATCCGTTGCCACCCGCGTTCGCGCAGGATGTCCGTCAGCTCGTGATCGACCAGCACTTTATGCATCGCCTCGACCAAGGCCTCGGGGCGGTGTGCATCGAACAACAGTCCCGCGTCGCCCACGACTTCGGGCAGCGACGCCACCGCTCCCGCCACCACCGGCGTACCCGCCCGCATGGCCTCAACCGCCGGCAACCCGAAGCCTTCGTACAAACTCGGCATCGCCAACACCGCCGCCCGCCGGTACAGCTCGGCCAGTGTCGCCTCCGACGTGTAGCCCGTGAATACCACCGCGTCTTCCAGCCCCAGACGGCGTACCTCCTGCTCCGCCGCGGGGTAGCGCGGGTCGGGATCGCCGACGAGCACGAGTTGCAGGTCATCGGGTACATCCGTGAACCGCTGGCGCAGCGTGGCGAACGCCCGCACCAGGCCGTCGACGTTCTTGTACGGGTCGCGCCGCCCGACGTTGAGCACGAACGGGCCGCGGATGCCCCGCGGCGCGAGCGGGTCGTGCCCGTTGTCGGCCGCTCGACCCGCGGATTTGTCCATCGGGGCTACCGCGTTATGGATCACGTGGATGCGCTGCGGCGCGACGCCGAGCTGACGCTGGATATCGGTGGCCGAGTATCGGCTGACGGTGATCACGCCCTCCGCCGCGCGGGCCTGCGTCCGGCTCCACGCCCGCCAGAGCCGGGCAAATTTCTGTTTTCGGCTGCGGTGCAGCATCCCCCGGCAGACCAGCGGGATCACGTCGTGAATCGTCACGACGCGCCGGCATTTTGTTCCCCACGGCACGAACACGTCCGGGCAGTGGAACAACTCGACGCCCATCTGCCGCAGCTCCCGTTGGCCGCGCAGCTGATTCGTCGCGTCCTGCGGCCGACCGTCGCGCTCGATCAGGTCCAAGGCTTCGCTGCGGGTCAGCGCATCGGGCAGCGGCGCGTCGGGGCGGACCCATACCTTGATGGGGCCCAGTGTGTCGTCGCGCCCCACGGCGTCGAGGCCGTGCAGGAGGTTCAGCGTGTAGCGCCCGATACCCGAGAGGTGAGGATGGATGGCGCGGCCGTCGATCAGAATCATGTGCCGCCCATCGTAACCCGTCGGGTGGGTGTTCCCGCAGGAATCCCGTCGATCGCGCGGTTCTCGTGAGAAGCGGTATCGGTTTTTCCGCTTGGGTAGGGTTGTCCCGGTTGCGGCCAGACGATCAGCTCGCTACCGTGCGGTGGTATTGCTTTCAGGTGCTCGTGAGCGTGCCGTTTGGCCGTGAGCGGGTGAAAAGGGAAGCGGAGTGACCCCGCCCCCGGAATGTGCTTTGCCGCTTGCGGCATGGCCCGCCGGGATTCAAGGGCGGATATTCTCCCGCGGACGCGCCGCCGTAATGGGCCACGCGTCGCCACGATTGCCACTGTCGAGCCTGCAACGGGCGAACGGACGGGAAGGCGTGTGCGACGAAGCCCTGAGCCGGAAGACCTGCCTGAACAGTTTGCATCGGGTCCTCGCGGAACAGGACACCCGGGCAGGTCGACGCGTTCGCCGTTCCCCTTGGCGATTCCCTGTCATCTGCACGCCCCGTGAGGACGGTTTTTGCCGTTAGGGGAGGTCGTGCGCGAATCACGACCGGGAGTCATGGATGATTTATTTTGGTTTTGGAAGGCGGTTGCGTTGCGCAGTGCCTTGTTGCCTTGGCAGTCTGGCGGTGGCCGTTCCCATCGCGGCGGGACCTTTCTCGGGCCCGACCGATACCGTCAACGGCCCCGACCCGGCGATCCCGGGCAATAGTGTCGATTTCGTGGAGTGGGCCGATGCGATCGACGCCGACCGCACGTCTTTTGCGCCACGCGGCAGCACATCGATCTCGACCACGGGGTTCAATTCGCTCGGTGATCTCGATGCGTCGGAGATCGACGGAGGGGTGACGCCCGGATTCCTCACCGTTACGTTCCCGACCGGAATCGGCAACGGCGACGGGGCCGACTTCGCCGTTTTTGAAAACGGCTTCGTCTTCCCCGGTGATCCGAACCTATTCGCCGAGCTCGCTTACGTCGAAGTGTCCAGCAACGGCAACGACTTCGCCCGCTTCCCGTCGATCTCGACCAACACGACGTTCGTCGGCACCTTCGGGCAGGCCTTCGGGGGGTTTGACGCGACCAATATCTACAACCTCGCGGGTAAACACGTCAACGGCCTCGGCACCCCGTTCGACCTCGATGACCTGCTCGATCACGATAACGTGACGAGTGGGGCAATCGATCTCGACAACATCCAGTATGTCAGGCTGGTCGACATCCCCGGCAACGGCAGTTTTCTAGACAGCGAAGGCAACCCGATCCTCGACGCTTGGTTGACCACGGGCAGCGGCGGATTTGATTTTCGTCTCCCCGCCGGTCAGGGCATCGGCGTGATCCACCTCGCGGCACCCAGCGACTTACCGGGCGACTACGACGGCGACGGATTCGTGAGCCAAGCCGACTTGAACCTCGTGCTGCTGAACTGGGGCGACACCACCCTTCCGGCCGGGTGGCTGGCCGCGGATCAATTTGACGGCGTCGCGATCAGCCAGAACGAACTCGACGGCGTGCTTCTGAACTGGGGCGAGGGTACGCCGCCGTCGTTGACCCCGATCCCCGAACCCACCGCTCTGAGCCTCATCTTCATCGGCGTCTTCGGCTTGTCCGGACGACGTTCGTCCCCTTTGTTCCCTTAATTCCCGGAGAGAAAAGACCCATGCAGTATTCGCTATCTTTCATGTTCACGGCGTCGTTGGCCGTTGCCGCCCAGGCACAGGTCACCACGACCATCGACTTCAACGATCTCACGCTCGCTTCCGACATGTTTTTCAACGGCGGGCCCGCGACCAACACCGACGGGTGGTCCAGCGGCGGCGCGTTCTTCAGCAACAGCTTTACCGATGCGGGCTCGTTCACCTTCTGGAGTGGCGGGAGCTACTCCAACGTCAACGACCCGGTGACTCCGGGCTTCGGCAACCAGTACGCCGCGTTTCCCGGCGTCGACGCCACGCCGGACGAGCCCGTTGACGCCGGCATCTACGCCATCCTCGACCCCAGCCCGACCTCGTTTATCAATCTGCCCGCGGGGCAGACGATCCAGTCGGCCCGCGTGGCCAACACGACCTACGCGGCGCTCTCGGTCCGTGACGGCGATTCGTTCGCCAAGGCCTTCGGCGGGCCCAGCGGAGACGATCCGGACCTTTTCACCGTGACCTTCATCGGCCACGAAGCGACGGGGGGCGGCGGCGACGTCACCGGCGAGGTCGAATTCGCCCTCGCCGACTACCGCTTCACCGACAACACCCAAGACTTCATCGTGGACGACTGGGCGTTGGTTGATCTCACCGCATTGGGTGAAGCCCGGTCGATCAGCTTCGAGTTTTTCTCCACCGACACGGGTCAATTCGGGATCAACACGCCGACCTACGTGGCGCTCGACGACTTGGTGCTTGTGCCCGAACCCGCGACCGGATTGTTGTGGCTCGGTTTGGCGGCGGGTCTCGCTCGTCGAATGCGGTCCATTTGAGATTGCCCTTGCCCGGCCGTGCGGGGAACCGTGCGGCCGGGGCTTATGTTCCCGATCGGCTCGACATCCCGTTCCGCGTTTACGCTGCTCGAACTGCTGGTGGTGATCGCGATCGTCACGCTGCTCGTGGGCTTGTTGCTGCCGGTGCTGGGTCGGGCCCGGGGCTCGGCCCAGGCGGTCCGGTGCGGTTCTAACCTCCGGCAGCTGGCGACGGCCAACACGGCGTATGCCGTAGACCACGACGGGCGGCTGGCCCCCGGGGCCGCGGACTTCTTGGCGAATCTTGACCGGTGGCACGGCGCACGCGATTTCGTCTTCCAGGTGTTCGATCCGACACGCGGCCCGCTCTGGAGCTATTTCGGCGTGGATCCGCTGAAGAGCTGCCCGAACTTTGTCCAGGGCGTGGACTTCGAGCCCGGCTTCGAGAGCGGCAACGGCGGCTACGGCTACAACCGCGCCTACGTCGGCACCGACACGCTTGACCCCACGCTCGCGCTGACTAGCCGCCTCGGTGCACGCCTCGTGGAATTCCCACAGCCCGCCCAGACCGTCACGTTTACCGACGCCGCATTTGCCCAGCCCGGGCCGTTACGGCTGATCGAGTATTCTTTCGCCGAGCCCCCGCTGTTTCCGGACGGAACCTCCGCTGACCCCTCGATCCACTTCCGCCACGACGAACGCGCCAACGCGGCCTGGTTGGACGGGCACGTCTCTGCCGAGCCTCTCGATTCCAGCCGCCCTAACGTTTATGGTGTGTCGCAAACTCAGAACCGCCGACTCGGGCTGGGCTGGTTTGGCCCGGACGATGCCGAACTCTTCGATCGCGAGTAATTCATGCGTATTGACCGTTGTATCTGTACCCAACGCACCTTCTGCGACCTGATCGACACCGCCCGGGCCGAGGGCTTGTCGCTGCCGCAGCTCGTTGAGCAAACCGGTGCGTCGGCCTGCTGCACGATGTGTGGCCCGTACCTCCGCCGGTCGTTCCGCACCGGGCAGACCGTCTTCACCTGCCTTCTCGCCGAGCACGACGAGCCGCGCGCGAGCTCCGCCGACCAGGTGGCCCACGTGCCAGCCACCCCGGTGTGACCGCCCGACCGGGTCAGTCGGTCGGCGATTCCTCGGCCAGTTCTTGACGCAGCGTATCGATTTGATCCAACACGCCGACGAATTTCTCGCCGAACGGCGTGAGGGTGTACTCGACCCGCGGCGGGGCTTCGGCAAACACCGAGCGCTCGATCACGCCGAAGCGCAGGAACTTGTTCAGTCTTTCGTTGAGCACTTTTTCGGTCAGCCCCTGAGCCGAGTCGCGGAGCCGACCCGGCCGCACCACGCCCCGACGGATCTGGCCCAGCACGTGCAGCGACCACTTGCAGCCCAGGACCGATTCGAACATCAGGGCGACGTCCGGGCGGTTTAACGGCCCGGCTACTTCGGGACGGTCGAAATTTTTTTCGCTTGCGTTCATCGCAAAACCAACCTCAAAGTAAGCCGACTACCCGGATAGTGGGGGCATGGATTTTCGGCGGCCGGCGGTTCAATGGGTGTCGCGACGCCGGCAGCGTGCCGGGCCGCACCTCGTTCCTTCATTTAAGGAGTGTACCCATGTCTCAGTCCGCTACTTTTTACCACGCCGGTTGCCCCGTCTGCGTCGAGGCCGAGCAGAACGTCGCCAAAGCGCTCGACCCCGATAAATATTCGGTGCAGATCGTCCACCTCGGCGAGGACGCCGGCCGCCTCGACGAGGCCGAACGCGTCGGCGTGAAGTCCGTCCCCGCGCTGGTACTCAGCGGTCAGGTCTTCCACATCAACCACGGCGCCGACTTGGCGGCCCTCAAATAACCCCCCACCTCGCGGCGGACCGACGCCCGCCGCGGGGTTTGCGAAGGCTCCGGCGGGGAATGATTTTCGCTCCGTCGGGGTTGGTAGGATATGCCCATGCCTGAACAACCGACCAACTCCGATCTGCCCCACGAAAAACTCGTCATCATCGGCTCGGGTCCCGCCGGCTGGACTGCGGCGATCTACGCCGCCCGCGCCGAACTCTCGCCCCTGGTCTTTCCCGGCCGCGCCGCGGGCAAAGACCTCATGCCCGGCGGGCAGCTCATGCTCACCACCGAGGTCGAAAATTACCCCGGCTACCCCGAGGGGCGTACCGGTCCGGAGATGATGACCGACTTCTTCAAGCAGGCCCTGCGCTTCGACACCCGCGTCGTCACCGACGAAGGCGTGAAGACGTCCGAAGAGCTCGACATGAACTACGGATTGTTCAACGTCTTTCAGAACGTGAAATCGGTCGACCTCAGCAAACGCCCGTTCCACGTCGTCGGCGACGGCGGCCTCGAGGTCCTCGCCGACGCGGTCATCATCGCCACCGGTGCGAAAGCCAACTGGCTGGGACTGGAAAACGAGATGCGTCTGGCGCAAAGCGGTGGCGGCGTGAGCGCCTGCGCCGTGTGCGACGGGGCGCTGCCGATGTTCCGCGACGCGGTGCTGGGCGTCGTCGGCGCGGGCGACACAGCGGTGGAGGAGGCGACCTACCTTGCCAAGTTCGCGTCCAAGGTCGTCATGTTCGTCCGCCGCGACGAGATGCGAGCCAGCAAAATCATGCAGCAGCGCGTCTTCGACAACCCCAAGATCGAGGTCATGTGGGACACCTCCGTCACCGAAGTCCTCGGGGACGAGAAGATCACCGGCGTCGAGCTGATCAATAACAAGACGAAGGAAACCTCGTCCATGCAACTCGGCGGCCTGTTCATGGCCATCGGCCACACGCCGATCACCGAGTTCCTCGACGGCCAACTCGAGTCCGACGACGCGGGCTACCTGATCCTCGACGACCCGTACCGCAGCACGACGAAGATCCCCGGGGTTTTCTTGGCGGGCGACGTGGCCGACCACGTGTACCGCCAAGCCGTGACCGCGGCGGGCATGGGCTGCAAGGCCGCGATCGACGCCGAACGCTGGCTCGCCGAGCAAGAAAGCGAGGCGGCTGAAGAACCCGCCGCCAGTTCCACGGCCTGAACGATTTAGCCACGGTAACTATCCCAAGACCACGTTACTTCGACGTGGGCCTGTGTTTAGGTCGATCCCGTCTTGTTACGGCGAGGCACAAACACAAAGTTGAGAACTGATGTTCGCGGGCTTAATGCATTGCGGACCGCTTACCGGCCGCGACGAGCCGCCGTCGCGGTCAGCAGCACGAGCAAGCCCGCCATGCCACCCGGTTCGGGCACGCCCGGCGAGTCGGAACTCGCGACCAAATAGTCGAAATCGAAAGGTACTAGATTGAGATCGGGCCACAGCGGACGCGGTGTTCTCACGCTGTCATCCAGCAGATTGATGACCCGCGAAGGATCGTTCAACAAGCTGTAGCTAATGAGAGAAGGCCTAACGAAATCGGTATCCGAAGTACCGAGCCATCCCCCAGGCGACTCGTCCCCGGCCCGCGACCACCGATCATGGGGACGATAGAGCACTGGGCTGAATACTTCGGTCGTCGGGAGGGCGGTGGCCGGCTCGTCAAACGACAGGCTCGTCGTGTCGGCCGTGCCCGCGGTGATGGTGGTAGAGCCGATCGCCAGCTCGCCCTGGGCCGAGGCGAGGTAGGTCAAAGTGCCGGCGGCGTCGGGGGTCAATCCGATGCGGGCGGTGAGGAAATCGGTTTGATCGCTGGTCGCCTCACCCAGGTGCCCGGGGGGCGTGAAGTAGGCCACATCCCAGCGGGTGTCGGACATTTCCAGCGACCGATCCGCCCAGTAGCCGTTGAGGTCCGCCGCGTGCCCCGCGATCGATGGGTGGGTGCTCCACGACGGATCGGACGTGCCTAACCCCAGGAACGACGACGAGGCCGGGCCCTGCCCGATACCGAAGACGTCGTCCGGATTGAACAGGATGCCGCCCTGGGTAAGCTCCAGCAGGATCTGCGACCCGGTGTACTGGCCGGCGAAATCGATCTGGATCTCGAAGCCGGGCCCGCTCGGGTGCGGCGTCAGATCGATCGCCGAGACTTGTGCCGCGCTTGGCAAAGCCAATGCCACCGCGCCCAAGCCGCCCACCCAACAACACACCGGTGTTCGAGATTTCATTTGTTGCCCCGACTTTCCGCAAAAGAGAGTTTCAGCCGTCGGCCGTTCCCGTTCCGGCTACCCTGAATGCGCCCAGTGTATCATCCGCGTTATTGATCTCCAAGACCCGGCGATTGGGGAGTGTTGCGGATGGGGAAACCACTCATCACGTGGTAAGCGGCACGGCTCGGAGGGCGACATTTCTCCGCCCCCCCGACGCCGTTGGTTTATGTGAATTCGAGCAGGCGCTGCCGCGGTGTGTGTGGTTCTCGTTTAGACGGTGCGTCGAATTCCGAGAGCCCGGGTGGGCCGGGCGCTCCACGGCCCGTTCGCGGGGTGATGTATGAGCTTTGAATAAGCGACCGCGGTGATCCGCCGCCGAGGTGTCCGGCTCTGATAGGCTTAAGGGACTTGACACACGGAGACCCTGGCGTGGACCGATTGAAAATAACTCGGCTTTGGATAGTTTTGGGCGTGCTGGTTTGCGGCCCGTCTCTGGCGTCGGCACAGGAAGACGCGATCGCCCCGCTTTCCCACGACCGCCACACCTACCACCACAACCCCCCACACCCGGTGGTGTCCGACGGCAGCCGTTTCATCACCAACCGCCCGGGTGCGCCGCTGGCGCTGCCGACCGAAGACGATGCGTTCGTCTTCGCCGTCTTCGGCGACCGCACCGGCGGGCCCAACGAAGGCGTCGACGTCCTCGCTCAAGCGGTGGCCGACGTCAACCTGCTCGAGCCCGACCTGGTCATGACCGTCGGCGACATGATCGACGGCTACAACGAGACGCCCGGCTGGCTCCAGCAGATGAACCAGTTCAAAGCCATCATGAGCGAATTGATCTGCCCGTGGTTCCCCGTCGCGGGCAACCACGACATCTATTGGCGCGACGAAGAGGGCGGCGAGACCGAAGCGCCCGTCGGCGAGCACGAGAAGTCCTATGAGCTCCACTTCGGACCGCTGTGGTACGCCTTCGACCACAAGGGCAGCCGGTTTATCGTGCTGTACTCTGACGAGGGCGACCCCGAAACCGGCCGCAAGGCGATCCGCCGCCCCGAAACCCAGCGCATGAGCCCCGAGCAACTCGCTTGGCTCAAGCAGACCCTCGAAGGCGGCAAGGACGCCGACCACATCTTCATCTTCCTCCACCACCCGCGCTGGATCGGCGGGGGCTACGGCGACGACTGGGACAAGGTCCACCCGCTGCTGGTCGAGGCGGGCAACGTCACCGCCGTGTTCGCCGGCCACATCCACCGGATGCGTTACGATCCCCGCGACGGGATCGAGTACATCACCCTCGCCACCATCGGCGGGGGGCAGCGCGGCACGGCCCCCAAGGCCGGTTGGCTGCACCAGTACCACCTCGTCACCGTACGCAAGCAGCAGGTCGCGCTGGCCGCGATCCCCGTCGGGGAAGCGCTCGACGTGCGCAACATCACCGGCGAGGTGTCGCTGAGCGTCGAGGCACTGACCAACACCGCGCCCCGGTTCGGGGCGCCGCTTGAGGTGACCGACGACGGGAGCGTTGAACAGACCTTACAGATCACGTTATCCAATCCCACGCAAATTGACGTCGAGTTTGAGGTCACGCCAACCAGCGACGACGGGCGGTGGACGTTCGTCCCGGACCATACCCACGGCAAGCTCACGGCCGGTGAAGCGGTGACGCTCGATTTCCATGTTGCCCGGCCCGGCGGCAGCCTCGACGCGTCGGCCCGCCCGGTGTACGCCGCGGTCGGGCTCGACCTGCTCACCGACCGCGCCCGGTTCCCGATCCCTACCGAGACGTACCTGGTGCCGGGCAGCCTCGTACTCGCCGCGCCGCCGGTGCCGGCCCAGGAGTTGGTGTTGCACCCCGGCGAACGCGGCGCGGCGACCGTGCCGATGGCCGGCCTCGCGATCGAGAGCGGCCCGGTGACGCTGGAGTGCTTCGTCCACCCCACCGCGTTCGATCGCCGCGACGGGATCGTCGGCTCGCCGAGCATCGGGTTCTGGTTCAATCAGGGCCGGCCGGTGTTCTACGTCTTCGTGGACGGCCGGTGGGCCGACGTGGAGTACCCCGCCGATGCCGCGCCCTTCGCCCCGAATCAGACGTACCACTTCGCCGGCACATGGGACCAACACACCATGCGGTTCTACATCGACGGCGAGCTGATCGCCGAGGCCGCCGCTCCCGGCGAACTCCGCGTCGCGGGCAACCCGTTCACCGTCGGGGCCGACTCGGGACGTCGCGGCCCGCGTAACAGCTTGGACGGCTGGATCGACGGGGTCCGCTTGTCCGACACCGTGCGGTACACCGACGAAGGCTTCGTCCCCGTCCGCCGGATGCAGACCGACGACAACACGTTGCTGCTGTTGCAGATGGACGCTGCGCAGGGCGAATATCTGTACGACCATTCGGGCCGGGCGGCGCACCCCACGCTGCGTGAAGGCGCGACCGTCGGGGCCGCGGCCGAGTAAACCCGGCCGTCGTCGCAGTCAACAAACGCCCCGCGACGAAAAGCACATAACCGATTCTCCAATAAACCGCCCACGCTTACCGTTAAGCGTGGGCGGTCTTGGAGGGAGGTTTGACACGTCATTGCGGCGGAGGTGCGGGGCGATCCTCGCGATTCGATTCACCGCCCCCGGCGCCGCCGGACCAGAGCCAAGCCGAATACACCCATCACCGCGGCCGTCGCGGGCTCGGGGATGATCGGGTCGACGCTGAGCAGCAGCTGGAAGTTGCCGCCGGGCAGGAACTGGATGTCGAAAGCAAACGGGTCCTGGATGTCGCTTAGCGGCGGGCCGGCGAAGAGGTCGCCGGTGAAGGCTGGGTCGAAGGTGGCGGGATCAAACGCGTCGAACGCGACGATGGTGAGCGCCGCGGTGCTGGCGAGCACGGTGTCCTCGATGTCGCTGCCAACGGGCCCGATGGCTAGGCCGCGGATGCCGACGGGCGCAAAGGTTTCGCTCTCGATCGGGGTGGTGACGTCCGGGGCGTCGGGGGCGCCGAGCCCGGGGAAGAACGCGATCTCCCCCGCGGCGTCGCCGACGGTGGACCCGGGGACGATGTTGTTGGCGAACACGTTGCCCTGGCTGTCGACCTGAACATCAAAAGGCGTGTCGAGGATGCCGACCTGTGTGGCCACGCCGGTGGTCAGGTCGATCTCCAGCAACCCCGCGTTGCCCGGCTCGGCGGGGTTGGACGACTGCAGGCCAGCAAACAGGTTGCCCGTGGGCCCGAAGCCGATGCCGCTGGGCACCACGGGGCCGCCGGGTGCGCCGCCCGGCAGAACGAACGCATCGACGTACACGCCGGGCGTGCTGGAGGCCGGCCCGGTGAGCGGGACGCCCGCCGAAGGCCCCGTGACCGGCACGCGGAGGATCCCGCCGCTGGCGTCGGAGACGAACAGGTCGCCGCTGGCCGGGTCGATCTCGAGGTCGAACGGCGTAACGTCGGTGACAAACGGCGTCGCCACGCCACCCGGCTCGGCCTTGAGCACCACCCCGCCGACCGAGCCCAGCCCGCCGGTGACCGACACGAAGAACGTGCCGTCGGCCGCCAACGCCGTGCCCCGCGGCGTGTCAAGGTCGGGGATCAGCGTCCCCGCCGGCTGCCCGTCGGACCCGACGATCAACACCTGCCCCAGCGGATCAACCGGCTGAGCGCTGGCGTCGAGCCCCGTGGACGTGATTCCGAGGAGCGTGGCGCAAGCCCAAAACATTGAGAGCATCCGAGCCGACGATGTGCTGCTGCGGTACATGAGGGTCACCTGATCCGGGTTGGGGAAGTGAAGGGTCCGCACACCGTGCGTCACTCACGGTTCGGGGCGGAAGGTGAGAATGCTTAATAATTAGATCGATCCGTGACACGGTGATTGCATGAAGTTGCGAATCCATCGAATTAATCCGACAGAAACACGCATGGTTCACGGCGACCGCCCCAAAGCAATAATCCACGGCCTGGGGAAAACCGAGAAACTACCACCGGAAGCCGGGCCGGAGGGGCGATGACCGCGAAAGCCTGGGACGTGTATCGCTTCGCCGATCCTCCGCCCGGCGGTATGATGGGATCTTCTGCGAATCGATTTCTTGTTTAAGGGGGGTGTCATGCTGGGTTGGCTGTTTGGGCGGAAAAAAAAGAAGCAGGAACTGGACGAGGCGGCGTTCGAGGCCTGGGACAAGGCCAAGTCGGCGTTTATGCAGGACGTGCTTGGCCAGGAGCACGACATGGTCATGCACGCGATCATCCCCTACGCCATCGGCGGGGGGCTCGATCTGTACTACTTCCCCAACGGGAACGGGAACGGGAACGGGAACGGGAACGGGAACGGGGTCGCGGGCACCGGGATCGCGACCAAGGAACTGGTCATGGCCCCGCGCCAGGGCCCGATCAACCGTGTGTTCAAGGCCTACGAGTGGGTCATGTTCACCCGCGAGGCGATCGACCTCGACGCGGCGAAGGACGAGGACTCGGCGTTCGGCCGGGCGCACGACACGCTCAACCGCCTGCTCAACGCGCTGGCCCGCTACGCCGAGCAGGCGACGCTGAACCCGAACGAGACCTGTGAGTTTCCGGAAGACTTCGACGAGCACATCGGCGGCACGTGCCTGATCTTCGACGCCTACTCCCCGCCCGACGCGTCGAACGACCTGGGCGTGGGCTTGATGCTGGCGATGCGGGTCCACCGCTCGGAGATGGACTATGCCAGGGAGCACGGCGGCGCCGAACTGATCGAAAAACTCAAGGCCGCGGGCCGGTATCCCTATTCCGATTTGAGCGGCGAGGCGGTGGCGTAACACGCGGTGCCGGGTGATCGTCCGGGAGCCGGCCTGGCAGTATGGGGGCATCAACCAAAGCCCAGCAGACTCGGGAGTTCATCAAGCGTCTGGATTTCGTGGACAAAGTCATATGCGGAAGTATCGACACGGCGGCGGTTGTAGAAGCAAAAGTCGATACCACAATTACAGCACCCCGCGTAATCATCGCGGATCGAGTCCCCGATGTAGATCGCCCGGTCGCGTTCGATGTGGTTGGCCTGGATCAATCGGTCGAAGATCTGCCGGTCCGGTTTTGCTACGCCGATGTCGCCGGACACGATGATGTCAGCGAAGTAATTCGAGATGCCCGTGGAGTGGATCCGTTGCGCCTGAATAGATTTCAAGCCGTTCGAGACGATGAACAATCGTGCATGGCCCGAGAGGAGTGCCAGGGTGTTCTCGCAATCGGGGTCTAGGTGAACGGTGCGGGCAAAACTGTCCAGATATCTCTGGCCGGAGTCAGACGGGGGCGTTTGCGTGGGTAAGAGCGTGGCGTAGACCGCCTCAATGGTTTTCTGGAAGACAGCCGAGACGCCGATCTCATGCCGCAGGGGCCAGTGCGTCGGATTGAGCTTTGCAAAACAGTCGGCGAGCCCGTTCAGAACAGACGGGTCGTCCACCGCCTCCACCGTTTGAAAGAACCGTCGGGCGGACAGCCACTCGCTTTGGTCGAAGTCGACCAAGGTATCGTCGAAATCGAAGATCACGTATTTGTAATGCGTGGATCGCATCCGGCTCGTGACGAATCAGTACGTCCGCACGACGCCGATGCACGTCCCCTGGATCTGTACCTCGTCGGGTTGGCAGTAGCGGGGCTCGTACTTGTCGTTGGCGGGTTGGAGGCGGATGCGGCCGTCTTTTTCGCGGTAGAGTTTTTTGAGGGTGGCTTCGCCGGTGTCGAGCAGGGCGACGACGGTCTGGCCGTTGCGGGCGGCGTTGCGTTTCTCGCAGATGACGTAGTCGCCGTCGCGGATCTGCTCGTCGATCATGGAGTCGCCGCGGACGCGGAGGACGAAGGTGTTGCCGCCAACGGTGCCGCGGGGCGGGGCGAAGAGCTCGGCGAGGTCGAGGTGCTCGCGGTCTTCGATCGCGTCGATCGGCGAGCCGGCGGCGATCGAGCCGACCAGGGGCAGCTTGGTGTTCGAGGTCTCGTCGGGCAGGTCCAGGTCAGGCGAGACTTCCAAAGAGCGCGCTTTGTTGGCCTGCCGGATGAGGGCGCCTTTTTTGATCAGCGCTTCGACGTGCTCGAAGACGGTGACCTTGGAGACGCCCAGTTCGTCGGCGAGCTCCTGCATCGTCGGCGAATAGCCGCGGGTCAAGCGCGTCTCGCGGATGCGGTTGAGGATGGCCAGCTGTTTGGGGGTGAGGTTCATCGGGTTCTCTCCTGATGGGGGATGGGGAGTCGGGGTTGGGCAGGTGGGGCGCACCTGCG
This sequence comes from Planctomycetota bacterium, assembly GCA_039033595.1. Classification (GTDB taxonomy): domain Bacteria; phylum Planctomycetota; class Phycisphaerae; order Phycisphaerales; family Phycisphaeraceae; genus Algisphaera. The sequence continues at coordinate 36,391 of JBCCCG010000020.1, forward strand.
GGGCTTGGGACGGCGGCGGGGACAGGGGCGTCGTCGAACGGCGCGGCGACGGGGATGATGGTCGGGGTGGGGGTGGGGGTGCTTCCGGGGGCCCGCAGCCGGGCCTTGGCGGCGCGGAGGGCCCGGATGAAAGGCGGGACGGGGGCGGGGGTCGGGGCGGAGAGTGTGCCCGTGGGGGAAAGACCGCTGATGCCATCGGCGGCTTTGTGCGGGGCGAGCGCCCGGGCGTCGCGGGTGTGGGCGGCGGCGAGGTCGCTGAGGGTGAGGGTCTGGAGCTCGAGCCAGGCGGCGGCGGCGTGGAGCGGGGCGGTGATCTCGAGGGAATCGAGGGGCCGGGCGGCGGAACCGGCCACTTTCCGGCCACTTTCCGTCCGGCGGTCGGCCGCGGCGGCGGCTTGGCCCCGGCCCCGGCGTTGGTAGCCGTGGTGGCCGCGGGCGTCGGCGTCGGGGTTCGTCGAGGCGGACTGGGCCGGGCCGCGCTGCAGCGAGAGGCGGGTGCCTTTGACCTGGAGGCGGGTGGCGTAGTCGCCGGAGCCGAGCATGACGAGGGGGGTGGGCATGGGTGAGCTTTCTTCTTGCGGGAGCGGCGGGCCGGTGTTCGGGACAAAGCGGGCGGTTTTCACGGGCACCGGGGTGTCCGGGCCTCGACGAGAGATCCCCGTGGGATGGGGCATCTCTGGTGGTCCACCCCAACATCTTGGGGTGGGCCGGTTCGGGGCCTCTCTGTCTTCGTCGGTCGGGGCTCGGCTCCTTGAAGAAGTATCGGAAAATCTGTTCGGTAGACGTTAACCGAACGATCCCCGCACGTCAAGGATTTGTTCAAGGGTTTTGTTTTTCGGGGTTTAACAGATTTGTACGGGTTTTGGTGGGTTATACATTGGTTCCAGCTTTATGGGACGTGCGGGATATTGGCTTGAGAACGCTCGACTTTATCATCCGGCTGTGGTTTGATACGGCCATGCGATGAGCATGTATGACACCGCCTACTTTCCGCGTCCGACGGTGTTGGTATTGGGAGCTGGGGCGAGCTACCCCTACGGCTTTCCGCTGGGGGGGCAACTGCTGGCGTGGATTGGAGGCGGAGGCCGTGGGGCTCCATTTACTGACGATGAGTTTGCTCGCGCCCTCTGGGATCTGGGGCACGATGAGAAAGACATTAAGGCATTCCGCTACCAATTGGGCATCGAGCAACCTGCTTCCATCGATGCATTTTTAGCCGCTAAGCCCCATTTCAGTCAGATCGGCAAGCACGCGATCGCGTACGTTTTGACCCGATGCGAACGGCCGGGCTACGTCTTTTATCCCCCTCGCCCCGAAGAAAGTCCCTGCTATAACTTGCTATGCGAAGCCTACAAGCAAGTGGATGCGAGGAGCGAACGGCTCAAAGTGATTACATTCAACTACGACCGATCGCTGGAGTTCATGTATCGCTCTCACCGAACTGCGAAGCTGCATAGCGACCTAGCCTTTGTCGATTCACATTACACCGACCCGGACGAGGTAGATTGGGATACGGGCATTCCCGAGATATTGCATGTCTACGGTAGTTTGGGCGATCTGAAAGAGCATCCTTACGAGCCCGACCGGCCTTTGGGAGATATCCCGCGCCGGGCTGAGTCGATCCGCGTGATCGGCGAACGCGCTCTTGACGAGGTTGTGGAAACCGCCCGAACTTGGCTGCGCGAAGCTTGGGTTGTTGCTTTCGTGGGTCTCGGCGGCGACGAGCAAAATATGCAGATGCTTGGGCTGAATGAGGGCGGCGAGATACGACGACGCTTCGGCGGCAAACCGCGAGATTCGTCGATTGGCTGGCCAACGGAACAGATCAAAGTGCTCCACGCCCTTATTCCCTTCGTAGTCAAACGCGGCGATGGCGTTAGGCGTGTCGATGGCATCCATGACCCGTTGTGGTTCGCTACCCCTGAGGCCTTATCAATAGGAACGCATGGTTTTTTAGAGCGGTGTTTAGGATTCGAGGTCAAGCCATTCCTTACTAAAAAATACCTCGAATGTAATAAATATTTAGAATCGACTCAGGTTGTCGCGGCGGCCAGCGCGGCTAGTCGCGGCGGTGGCCAAGCCAGCTGCATCGGGGTGGTGCAAAACCTCTTCCGGTATAGCTTGGGGGACACCGAGTTGATTCCACGAGCTCATAGCCGAGATCTCGAAATTTGCCCTTTCACTCGCTGGCCGGTGGGCGACCCGGATTCAGTTGGGTCTATGTTGAATCGGCTGAAGACCAGTATTCGGCGTTTGTAGCACTAGTTGGGGTAACTCGGCATCGATGAAATAATCTGTTAAAGCTGGGTTGATGGCGTTCGGCTTCCGGGATTTCATTTGACGACAGCTAGGAAGCTAGCGCATAGGTTTTTCTTATCGGATGTTATCGTCAGGTTTCCGGCTGGGAGTTTGTAGAAGCGGTTTTGTGAAGAGTGTATTATTCTCCGTGAGATGTTGAGCAAGATTGATGAACTGACGGCCGCGGCGGCGGCGGACCTGGCGGGCGTGGCGGACGCGGCGGGGCTGGAGGCGTACCGGATCAAGTACCTGGGCTCCAAGGGCGCGGTGAAGGCGCTCATGGGGCTGATCAAGGACGTGGCCAAGGAAGACAAGCGCGCGTTCGGGCAGCGGGCCAACGCGGCGCGGCAGGCGGTCGAGGAGGCGTTCGCCGCCAAGTCCGAGCAGGTCGGGGACGGCGGCGGGAAGAAGAAGTCGGCGAAAGCCGGGCCGATGATCGACGTGACCCAGCCCGCGGCGGCGCCGGTGCTCGGGCGGCGGCACGTGATCGCCCAGACGATCGACGAGCTGGTCGAGGTGTTCGGGCGGATGGGCTTCGACGTCGAGACCGGGCCCGAAGTCGAGGACGATTACCACAACTTCGTGGCGCTCAACATCCCCGAGACGCACCCGGCCCGCGACCCGCTGGACAACTTCTACCTGACGCCGGGGCACGCGGAGCGGGGGCAGAGTCCGGCGCTGATGCGGTCGCAGACCTCGACGGTGCAGATCCGCGTGATGGAGAACGTCAAGCCGCCGGTGCGGATCATCTCGACCGGCCGGGTGTACCGGCCCGACGAGCACGACGCGACGCACAGCTCGATGTTCCACCAGATCGAGGGGCTGTACGTCGACAAGAACGTGAGCATGGTCGATCTGAAGTCCACGCTGATCCAGTTCGCTCACGCTTACTGGGGCCCGGACGCGGACGTGAAGCTCGTGCCGAGCTACTTCCCGTTCACCGAGCCGAGTGCCGAGCTGTACGTGAAGATCGATCTGGGCAAGGGCCCGGAGTGGATGGAGGTCGGGGGTTGCGGCATGGTCGACCCGGCGGTGTTCGAGCAGGTCGGCTACGACCCCGAGGAGTGGACCGGCTTCGCGTTCGGGCTGGGCATCGAGCGTTTGGCGATGCGTAAGCACAACATCGCCGACATCCGCTGGCTGTACGAGGGCGACGTGCGGTTCCTGCGGCAGTTCTGAATCTCGACGATCCATCGCGGTTTCGATCCACGGAAAAGCACGATGAAGGACGAAGATTTTCGGGATTGGCGCAACGACGACGCGGTGCCGCGCGAGCCGGAGGAGCGGGCGGACTCCGGGGCGGTCGAGGATGATCCGGGTGCGGCGGCTTCGCCGCGGGCGGGGGCGGGGTTGCAGCCGCAGGCGATCATGTGCCCGAACTGCTACCAGAACCTGACGGGCGCGACGATCGGCTCGGCGTGCCCGGAGTGCGGGCTGGTCGTCGGCGCGGGCGTGGCGGGCAGCCTGGCCAACCGGCCCACGTCGGGGTATGCCGTGGCGTCGCTGGTGCTCGGGATCGTCTCCATCGTGGGCTGCATGCTTTACGGCATCCCGGCGCTGATCTGTGGGCCGTTGGCGATCATCTTTGCGCGGCAGGCGAAGAAGCAGGTCTTGCGTAACGAAGTCAGCGCCTCGTCGCAGAGCATGGCCACCGCCGGGCTCGTCTGTGGGTTGATCGGGACGGGCCTGGCTGCGCTGGGCTGGGGTATCTTTTTCCTGTTTATTATCATGGCGATCGCGACCGGGGCGTGACCCACGACGCGGTGCGTGCTCATTGGTTTGAGGTGTATCTCACCGCGGGGCCGTCGGGCCCGTGGGTGAGGTGGTAGGCGCGATCGGAGCCGGCGAAGATCAGGGTTGTGCCGCGGGCGGCGTCGTTGGTGTGGGCCGTCTCGTGCGCGGGCAGGGTGGTGTAGTGCTTTTCGAAAAAGGTACGCAGGCTCAGGCCCAGGCCGTGGTCGAGGGTCTTGACGTATCGGCCGTCGACGTCGGGCTCGGCCATGACCTGGATGGTCGCGTCGACGCCGTCACGCCGCAGCGTTTCGACATACCGCTGCTTGTCGGTGGTCGGGGCGATCTCGTCGTCCGGGGCGTGGACGCAGCGGACCGCGGCGGGGCGGTCGGTCGCGGCCCGCACGGCTTCGCGGTGGGGGGCGAACGCGAGGTCGCGCAGCGCGCGGGCGTCGGCGTGGTAGTGGTTCGGGGCCGCGGCGTCGAGGCTCCAGCCCGAGGTGACGAAGTAAGCGAAGCGGAAGACCGGCGACCACGCGTCGAAGCAGTCGGGCGTCAGCGAGGGGCGGCCGTCGACGTAGCGCTCAGGCAGCTGGGCGTAGCCCGAGTTGTCGAGCACGGCCCGGAAGGTGTTGGGCGCGAGCTTAGCGCAGAGCTGGGCGAGGTACCCGCCGTGCGAGCTGCCGAGCGCGACGACGTTGGCCGTGTCGATCGGCCGGTGTTGTTGGAGGTGGCACAGCGCCGCGAGGTGGTCGAGGGCCTGGGGCAGCCCGAGGTTCACCGGGCCGTCGGGCGAGAGCAGGCCGCACGTGAGTGTGGTCATCGAGGGGGCGGGTGCGCCACGGCGCTGCGCCTCCACGGCCTTAGTCGACGTGGCGTGGTGGAGTTGCTGGATGAGCTGGTTGAGGTTGGGGGCCTGGTCCGGTGGAGGCCAAGCGATGCCGTGGGCCTCGCAGGCGTGGTACAGGCGGCCGGCGTCTTCGGTGGTGAATTGCGGCGCGGCGCCCTGGTTGGGCCGGTTATGGATGCCGTGGTACCGCACGGTCATCGCCGCGAGGCCGAAGCGTGCGGCGATCCACTCGCGGAACGCGCGGAGGTAACCGTCGTCGTTGTCCTGCCCGAAGCCGGGGATCAGCAACACGAGGCCCGGGGGCGCGGGCGACGCATGTTCCGAGTCCGGCCAAGCCAAGTCGTACCGCACCGGATCGGGTCGGGCCCGGTCGAGTTCGACGTCCGGCGGGGCGGGGGAGTGTTCGACGTGATGCGTGGGCACCGGATTAGGGTAACGGCTCGGACGCCAAGCGGCCCGCTCGCGATCAGCGAGCGGGCCGTGGGAGAAGCGTGGGGCGGCCGGCTCACTTGCCGCCGGTGTCGTAGTAGAAGCGCTCGTGGGTGATCTTGCCGTCGGCGTTCCATTGCTGGACCACGGTCTGCTCGACGTGGATGTCGTTGCCGTTCACGTCGGTCCAGTCCATCACGTTTTCGTAGATGCCGACGTTGTCGCCGACGGCCACGGCCGGGGTCTCGAAGTTCTTGAATTCCTTGACCGAGGCGACGAATTTTTCTTCACGCTCAAGGTTGGCCGTGAGGCCGACGGTGTCGCCGTAGGCGGGCTCGGACATGACCACGTTGTCGGCGTAGAACTCGCGCATCGCGTCCATGATGCGGCCGTTGCGGACGTAGTCGAGCAGTTCGTGGAGGCGGACGTTGGGGCTGGACATCGGAGGGCTCCTGAAGAGAAGGCAAGGAAGGGGTTTTGGAAATCGTGGCGGCGGCGCGGCCGAAGCCGTACAGAGGTTAGGCCGCCAAGACGGCGGCGCGGGCATCGGCGGCGGGGGCCGGGCGCGGTTGGCCGAGCGCTTTCAGAAGCGGCGACGTCAGGTTGAATCGGCCCGGCCCGGTGAGCACCAACGCCATGGCGACGAGCCCGAGGGCCAAGGGGTACTCCCCGCCCCCGCCCTGGGCGCTCAGCGTCGCGCCCTTGGCCGCCACAAACGCGACGGCCATCGTGAACGCCAACGGGATGGCCGCGAGGCGGGTGAACAGTCCCAGCGCCACCGCCGCCCCGGCGACGATTTCGGTGCCCGCGGCGAGGTAGGCGTTGAGCAGCGGCAGCGGCACGCCGAGGCTGTCCAGGTAGCCGGCAAAGCCGTCGATGCCGCCGGCGAACTTGGCCGTGCCGTGGAAGATAAACAGGCCGCCGAGGGTGACCCGCAAGAGGAGCAGGCCGGCTTCGCGGCTCGTTTCGGACAAGCGGGCAGGTATCGACGGGGTTGGGAGCTGGGGCGTGGTGGCGGGCATGGGTGGTCTCCTGAAATAATTGTTCAAACAAATATATGGTTGTTTAAACAATTAGTCAAGGGCGACGCCGATTTTTCTTTTTTCCCGGGGGCGGTTGCCGTCTCGCCCCGGGAGGAGTGGGGGATGGGGTAGCGGTCTCGTCGTGCGCGGGCTCCGCGGGGCGGGCGGGCCGTGTCAGTCGTACAACAGGTACGGGTCGCGCTGCCGAGCGAACGCGGCGCTGTCTCGCCGCCACTTCGCGAACAGCTTGTCTATCGGCTTGCCCGCCGCGAGCCACTCCCGCGTCGCGTCGGTGCCGTTGGCTTTGTCGAACATGGCCAGCCGGTTCCCGGTGCGCAGGCGGTCGCGGAGGCCCAGCGCGTCGATGAGCACGAAGTTGAGTTCGTAGTAGTTGCTCGCCGCGTCGTGATCGAGGTGGACCTGCACGCCGCCGCAGACCTCGCCTTGGTGGGTGGCGAAGAACGGCTTGAACCGGGCCGCCCGGAGGTGGATCCCCTCCAGCGCCCGTCCGCGTAGGTCGTCGACCAGCGCGTCGGCGTCGACGTCCGGGGCCCCGACGATCTCGAACGGCAGCGTATAGCCCACGCCGTTGCTCACCACGCCGAGCTCACCGAGCACGCCCGTCGCCGCGTACCCGGCCGCCGCCCCGGGCGTGGGGATGTGCGGCGACGTGGGTACCCACACCAAGCCCGTTTCGGTCCAGCTCATGTCGCGCCGCCACCCTTGCATCGCGACGACCGTGAGCTTGTTGAAGTCCTTGTCGATGCGGTCGCGTTCGAGCAGCGCGAGTTCGCCCATCGTCATGCCGTGGACGTACGGCACGTCGATCTGGCTGATAAACGAGCGGTACCGATCTTCCACTTCGGCCGGGCCCTCGATGCGTTTGCCGCCCAGCGGGTTGGGTCGGTCGAGGACGACCAGCGCCTTGTTGTTCTCGATGCACGCCTCGAGACAAAGCCGCATCGTGCTGATGAAGGTGTACGACCGGCTGCCGATGTCCTGCAGGTCGAACACGAGCGTGTCGAGGTCGGCGAGCATCTCGGGCGTGGGCTTACGGGTCTCGCCGTAGAGGCTGCGCACCGGCAGCCCCGAGCGCAGATCGAACGCGTCGTCGATCTCGCCGCCGGCGTACACGTCGCCGTACACGCCGTGCTCGGGACCGAAGAGGGCCACGAGCGTGAACTGCCCCGCGTCCGCGCCGCGTTTGAGCACGTCCACGCTATGCGTCAAATCGCCCGCCACCGACGCGGGGTGCGCGACCAGCCCGACCCGCTTGCCGCGGATCGGCTCGAAGTCCGCCTCGGCCAATACATCGATGCCCAGGCGCGTCGTGGGCTCGGCGATTACCGATGTGCATACCCACGCCACAAGCACAACCGACAGCACGGCCGAACCACGGAACATGTTTATCATCACACACCTCAGCGCAGCAGATGGAACCAGACCGATCGATCATCATCAACGGTCCGAACAGCTTACCCTTACTCGCCGGGCGGCGTGCGGGCTTTTTCCAGCAGGCGGTTGAGGTCCTTGACGTCTTTGCCGGTGAGGTGGGCGAACTGCTGCTCGTGGAGCTTGCGGACGGGGCGGTCGAGTTTGCTCAGCAGCGCCTGGCCGGCGTCGGTAATGCTCACGACCACGACGCGGCGGTCGATATCGCCGCGGCACCGCTGGGCGAGCCCGGCTTTGATCAGCCGATCGACCAGACGGGTGATGTCCGGCACGCGGGTGACCAAGCGGTCGGCGACTTCAAGGCAGGGCAAACCCTTGGCTTCTTCGGTCTTGGCGGCCCCCCGCAGGATACGCAGCACGTTGTAAGTCGATTCCGACAGGCCGTGCGATTTGAAGAGCGCGTGCATCGGTCCGCTCAACTCGCCGGCGGTACGGATGAGGTTGAGATATGCCTCCTGTGAAGCGCATTCGAACGGTTGCTTCTTTTTGAGTTCGTGTTGGAGACTGGGGGTGTTCATCGAATCAAAACCGGATCAAAAGCGACGTGACAAAGCCATCATCGGTGATCTATGGATGTTTCAACAGTTATCTTAGTCACGCCGCGGCGTGGCGGTCGGGAACCGCCGAGAAAATCCGCTATCGTGCCCTGGCGAACCCCTTCCGCCTCGGCGTCGGCCGGCAACCCGGCCCGCACGACATCCTCTGGAGCCTCGCCTTGTCCGCCACCCTCATGCAATGTGACCTGCCGCTGCCCAACCACCGGCAAGGCAAAGTCCGCGACGTCTACGACGCGACGACCACGGCCGACACCCCCGGCCACCCGAACGCCCCCGTCACGCTGCTGGTCGCGTCCGACCGGCTTTCGGCGTTCGACGTGGTCATGCCCACCGGCATCCCCGGCAAGGGCAAGGTGCTCACGCAGCTCTCGAAGTTCTGGTTCGATCTGATCGGCCGGGAGCTGGGTGACCAGTTGTCGCACCACCTGATCTCGACCGACGCCGACGACATCGCCGGGCTCGACGACACGCAGCGCGCCGCGCTGCGCGGCCGGGTCATGCTCGGTCGGCGGTGCGAGGTCGTGCCGATCGAGTGCGTCGCCCGCGGCTACCTGGCGGGCAGCGGGTGGAAGGAGTATCAGCAGACCCGGAGCGTCTGCGGCGTGGAGCTGCCGGCGGGTTTGCGGCAGTCGAGCAAGCTGCCCGAGCCGATCTTCACCCCCGCGACCAAGGCCGCCGAGGGGCACGACGAGAACATCTCGTTCGAGCGCGCGTGTGAGCTCGTCGGTCAGCCCTTGATGACCACGCTGCGCGACCTCACGCTGCGCATCTACCAACTCGGTCACGACTACGCGGCGCAGCGCGGCATCATCCTCGCCGACACGAAGTTTGAATTCGGCTTGCCGAGCGACGGCGACCGCGACACGCCGATCCTGATCGACGAAGCCTTGACGCCCGACAGCTCGCGTTTCTGGCCGGCCGAAGATTACGAAGTCGGGCGCGACCAAGAGAGTTTCGACAAGCAGTACGTGCGCAACTACCTGCAGTCGTTCGTCGACGCGGGGCGATGGAACAAGGAAGCGCCGGGGCCGAATCTGCCCGACGAGGTGGTCGCTCACACCTCTTCGAAGTATCATGAGGTGTACAAACTCTTGACCGGAACGGCTCTTGATGTTTGAATAGATAGACCGATGTGAAGCGATTCACGTCTCGACCGACAACCCGACTTTTGATCAGCCTCGATTGCTGGTCCCCGAGCCCACGCCGCGCCACGCGTGGGCTCCTTTTTTTATCTCCGTTAAGACCAAGTCAACGGTCCACGATGTGTCGGCGATCCACGGGTCGCCGACGCGCGTGGCCGAAGATCTCCACCACCCGGGGGTAGTGGGTCGGTCTGAAATGTGCGGGTACACTAGTTGGGTCGCTGGTCGGTGGCCCCCTCCAGCAGGTGACCGACAACTGAGCCATTTACATCATCCGACTTGGACCACGATGAGCGGTAAATCGTCTAAGCCCAAACTCCTGTCCGGTGGTAACCCGCAGATCGCTAAGGCCGATGGCAACGAACCCGTGCAGGCTTACATCGAGGCGATGCCCGGCTGGAAACGTGACGTGGGACGCTGGCTTGACAATGTGGTGACGGACGCCGTTCCTCACGTCCGCAAAGCCGTGAGGTGGAACACGCCTTTCTTCGGGATCGAGGGTCAGGGTTGGTTTCTGAGTTGTCACTGCTTCACGAAGCACGTCAAGATCAGCTTTCTAAACGCTGGCTGCCTGCAACCACCGCCTCCGGAATCGTCCAAGTACGAGCAAGTGCGGTCGATCCACGTCCGTGAACAGGATGTGCCCGATTCAAAGCAGATGACCGCCTGGGTGAAGCAGGCCTCGAAGGCGCCGGGCGATAACTTGTTCTAATCGATGATTGTACGGGGCGAATCTCACGAGTTGGATTTCAGACCGACCCACTACCCGCCGGGGGTTCGTGCCGAGCGGGTTTACGCTGGAGTTGAATGGGCGTATCCTGTGGGACGAGTCGCGGTCGATCCGTGGGCTCCACGGGCCGGGAATCGGCGTCGAAACACCGGTAAACGCCGGCAGCTACGGGGTGTAGCTCAGCTTGGTAGAGCGCTACGTTCGGGACGTAGAGGCCGCAGGTTCAAATCCTGTCACCCCGATTCGGTGGCCGCGAGAGCGGCCTTTTTTCTTGGTCCCGCACGTCCAGGGATGCGTGGGGAACGGGCTCACACGAGGGCATACGTTGACCGACGCGGTACGATTCAACCCGGTGCTGCTGCTGCCGACGTACAACAACGCGCCGGTCCTCGGCGCGGTGTTGGCGGGGGTCGCGGCGCTCGGGCGTCCGATGCTCGTGGTGGACGACGGCTCGACCGACGGCACCGCGGGGGTGCTCGATGAGTTCGTCGCCGCGCACCCCGACGCGACGCTCCACCGCCTGCCCCACCCGCGCAACCGGGGCAAGGGCGCTGCGCTGCGCACCGGCTTCGCCGACGCGGCCGCCCGCGGCTACACCCACGCGCTATCCATCGATACCGACGGCCAGCACGACCCCGCCGACGCCGATAAGCTGCTCGCCGCCGCGGCGGCCGACCCGACCGCCTTCGTCACCGGATACCGCGACGTGCGCGACCCCGAGTATCCGGCCAAGAGCCGGTGGGGCCGGCTGTGGTCGAACCTCTGCATCCTGCTCGCCTCGGGCCAGCGCGTCGAGGACAGCCAGTGCGGCTACCGCGTCTACCCCCTGGGGCTGGTCGAGGCGGTGCGCTGCCGCGCGGGGCGGTACGGCTACGAAGCCGAGATGCTCACGCGTGCGGGCTGGGCGGGCTGCGCGCTCGTACAGGTCCCCGTGCGCGTGATCTACCCGTCGGGCGACCAACGCATCAGCCACTTCCGCCCGGTGGTGGATTCGCTGCGCGGCGCGGCGCTGCACTTGCGACTGATGACGAGAGCGCTCATGCCCTGGCCCCACGCGAAGTGGCCGCCCCCGAAGGCCGGCCGTGACAAGGCGCAGGCCGTCGCGTCGCTGGAACACGCGCCGCCGTGGTGGCGTCGTCTTTTGCGTTGGATCGATCCGCGCGGCCTGGTCCGCGACGCCCGCCGGGATCGCGTGAGCCAGATGAGCGTTGCGGCCGGGCTAGGCCTGGGTGTGTTCGTGGCGAACCTGCCGGTGTACCCGGTGCAGACCCTCGTGGCGGTGTACCTGGCCAAGCGGCTGCACCTGCACCCGGTGTCGACCGTGGCGGGCTCGCAGGCGTCGTTCCCGCCGGTGGGGTTGCTGTTGAGTTTCGCGGCGATCTGCCTCGGTCACCTGCTGCTCACTGGTCGGCCCGCGTCGTGGGCGGACTTCTCGGGGCTCGGGTCGTTGAGTTTCGCGGAGGTGCGCACGCTCATGCACGAGTACTTCCTGTCGTGGTGGATCGGCGGGTTTGCTTTGGGAACCGTGCTCGGCCTGACGACTACCGCGGTGGCGACGTTCGCGTTGCGGTACCTGCCGGTCGAACACGAGACCGTGTTGGACGACGATAGCCCGTCGCCCGATCACCACGGGCCCGGGATCAACGCGTCTTCGGCCGCGCCGCCGGCGTCTTCCGGGGCGGGCTGATACGCGGGCAGGCCCAGCAACTCGTCGAGCCGGACGATCTCGAACCCGCGGTCGCGGAGTTGGTTGACCAGGGGCACGACCGCGTCGGCCGTGGTTTGACGGGAGCGTTTGCGCCCGGGCTCGTGGCCGTCGTGCAGGAGCAGAACCTCGCCGTCGCGGGCCTTGACGAGCCGCTTGACGATGCGTTGTTTCTTGGCGGGTTTCTTGCCGCCGTCCACCGCCCGGCGGGACCAGGTCACGATCGCGTGGCCGCCGTACCGCGCCTCGCTCATCAGGTGCCAGTGCTTCATGCCCATCGGCGGGCGAAACATCGCGGGGCGTTGGCCGACGATCTCGAAGATCGCGTCGTCGGCGTCGTCGAGCTGTTTGCGCCAGTAGCCGTTGAGCCCCCACAGGCCCTGGCGGTCGTGGTCGAACGTGTGGTTGGCGATGAGGTGGCCCTCGGCGTCGATGCGGCGCAGGAGCTTGGGGTGGTGCAGGGCGTTGAGCCCGATGACGAAGAACGCGGCCGGGGCGTCGACCCGTTGCAACGCGTCAAGCACGGCCGGTGTGCTGTCGGGCGTCGGCCCATCGTCGAACGTCAGCGCCACCCGCGGCTTCTCGCCGTCCTCGGCGGGCCGCCCGCGGAACACCAGCGGCCCCATGATCCGGCTACGCGGATGGAACATCCCCCACGCCACGGCGCCGCCGCCGAACACCACCGTCGGCGCGATCACCGTCAGCCACGTCGAAGGGATCCACATAGGCGGTCCAGTTTAGCGGGTGACGCAAAGTGTCCCGCATCGGTGGTCGCCGGACGCGCGGTCATTTCCCGGGAGAGACGATCCGCGGCACGTACCCCGGCTGGATCGCCTGCATCACGCCCCCGCTCCGCATCGCCGGCGGCGTCGGCCCGCGCATCGTCAGCAGGACCGCCGCCGAGTTCACCTGGTTCAGGCCGCCGTGGCTCGACCGCATCTTGACGAACCACTGGAACCACTCGATCCCGGCGCAGTAACCGTCCTTCACCGTGACCATCACCTGGGGAGTCTGCTGGGTCCGCCCGTGGAACGCCTCCCACAGCCGCGTCGGCCCGTCGGGGAATTCGTGGTCGACCGTCTGAGCAAACCACCCGTCGGCGTCCAACGGCTTGCCGCTCAGGCCCTCGCCGTAGCCGAGGACGTCCGCGGTTTCGGGGGTGTACGTGAATCGCCTACCCGCGTCCCGCGACACGCGCGCCGCCCCCGCGTGGCTGCGCACCACCACGTCGTAGCCGTCCACATAGCTCACCGTCTCGATCTCCGGCAACCCATTGAGTAGGGCATCGCCCACCGCGGCGGGCTGCTGGGTGTGCACGCCGAAATACGTGAGCAGCCCGTCCATCTCGACAAACACGTCGTTGGGCTGCTCCAGCTTCTTTGCCACCCGGAAGCCGGCGTCGGCGAGCGTCTGCTCGACGTCGATCCACGTGGTCTGCATCACGTTGTGGCCGTGGTCCGAGAGGATGGAAATCTTCACCGCGCCCCGGCGCTCGTAGAGCACCTGGGTCACGAACGTCTCGAGCCCGTCGAGGCATTCTTCGAGCCCGCGCTCGCCGTACTTCATCATCATCGCGGCCGACGAGGAGATGAACACGATAGTCGTGCGGTCGGGGCTGGCGTCGAAGGCGCGGCGGGCGCGTTCGAACTCGACCTTCATCCACGGCCGGGGTTTGAGGAAGGCCGTGCCGTTGTCGCGGTAGTCGATGTTGTAGTGCAGGCGCTGCTGCCAGGGGTTGCGGTGCCCGTTGAGGCGTTTGGTGATGAGGTTGTTGACGCTGTTGGTTTGCGGTCGGGGGTCGAACGAACGATTGATCGGTCCGGGCATCGGCGGGGCGTGCAGGATCGAGCTGAAACACAACGCCGACATGCTCGGGAACGGCGCGATCAGTTTCGTTGGCTCGTGGAACGCGCGCAGCACGGTGAACTCATCGCGTTCGAAACGCTGCCGCAACGCCTCAAACGGGATCGAGTCGATCAGCACGATCAGGTGAGGCACGCTGTCGTTGTGGTAGTCCGACAAGCGGAAGCGGCGGTCGGGCGTGCCGTCTTCGTTGTCGTCGTACGCGAGTTCGTCGAGGCGATGCCCTTGGGCGGGGCGGACGAACCGGAAGTCGAGCAGGCCGTCGCGGTCGGTGTCGAAATACACGAAGTCTTTAGCGATCACGGCGGGCACTTGTTCAAAATGCATCCGCTCGCCCGGTACGCAGCCGGCCAGCACCCCGCACGCGGCGACGACAATACCCGCGGCGGCAAAACGAAAAGGTCTACTCATGCAGCTCATTTTAGTTCCGTGTCCCGGTACCGCAGGATCAGCCACGGGATGAGCCCGAACAGCGACGCGAGCATCGCCGCCGCGACGCCCACGGCCGTGAACTGTCCCAGCGACCGGATCGCCGGCACGCTGGTGAACGACAGCGCCCCGAAAGCCAACCCCGTCGTCAGGCTTGTCATCACCACGGCATGGGCGCTGGCGGCGAGATGGTTGATCAACGTCGCCCGGTCGAGGCCCAACCGGCGACACCGGCGGTGGATCGCGGTGATAAAGATGCCGTCGTCCACACCGATGCCCACGATCATCGGCAGCGCGATCAGGTTGATCGCGTTGAGCGTCCACCCGAACACCACGCCGCAGACCAAGAGCGCCAGCACCCCCGTCGCCGCGGGAAGCAACGCCAGCACCACATCGCCCGGCCGGCGGAAAAATACCAACAGCCACACCACCACCGCGCCCGCCGCGATCAGCAGCAGCTTCGAGAGGTCCCGACCGATGGCGACCTGCGTGTCGTAGCCGATCACCGAGATGCCCGTGAGCGTGGCCCCGGGCAGGTCGTCGAGTAGCGCCCGCACCGCGTCGATCGAGTCGTTGCGATCCGCCACGGTGCCCCACGGCTCGGTCAGCGTGGCCAGCACCAGCCCTCGCCTCGCTTCGGCTTCGCCCCGCGGCAGCACCGTGCCGGCCACGCCCGGATACCCACGTACTTGAGCGAACGTCGGCGGCGCGTTGGTCAGCAGGGTCTCGAGAAACGATTCGTACTCGCCGAAGGCCGCGGCGTTGAAGCCCTGGGCGTCGGCCGCGGCTCGGAAGTGCTCGAGCGCGGTCTGCAATGCGGCATCGCTCCACGCCACGTCGCCCGTGGTCGGTGGCAGCAGCGACGCGGGGCCGACCAGCCCCGCCACGCCGACGGGCAAATCGTCCGCGGCCGCCAGCCTCCGCTGCACCGCGTCGGCCCGGGCCAGCATCTGCCCCGCATCGTCCGCTTCGATGTGGATCATCAGTGAGTTCGGCGCTGCGCCGAACAGTTCGGCCAGCGTGTCCTGCGCTTCGAGCGGCGGGTGCGGGCGGGGGTGCAGCGCGTGCAGGTCGCTGTCAAACGCCACCGGGGAACGCCAACCGCCGTCATCCCGGCTGCCGAGCAGCACCAGCACCGCGACAACGAGCGTCAACCCCAGCGCGACGCCGCACGTGCTCGCCGGCCTCCGCGCCACGCCGTGCACCAACGGCGCGACGTGAAACCGGGTCCGCGACAGGCCCCGCTTGGCCAGCGGGGTGTTGCCCAACGCGCAGAGCATCGCCGGCAGCACCGTCACCGCCGCGAGCAACGCGAACCCGAGCCCCAGCACACCGAGCAGAGCAAACTCACGCAGCGACTGCACGCTGCTGCTGCCCACCGCCCCGAAGCCGATCACCGTCGTCACGCACGCCGCAAGGATCGCCGGGCCAACCGTAGCCACGGTGCGCGGCGCAACGCGGTGCTGCGGGGCGTCCGGCGCCGCCCGCCGCTCGGCCTCGTGATGGGCCAGCAGGTGGACGCAGTAGTCGATGCCCAGCCCCGCCAACACCGCGCCCGCCACCGCCGTCACCGGGGTGAGCCGGCCCGAGATCGCCGCGTAAACCCCAAAGCCCGCGACGATCGCCACGTATACCGGCAGCATCAGCGACAGCAGCGTCAGCGGGTGGCGGTACACCAGCAGGAACAACACGACCAGCAAGGTGATCGATCCGACGCAGCTGCGGATCATGTCGGCCTTGGTTTCCCCGGCGCTCAGCTCGGCGATAGCGTACGCGCCGGTGTAGTCGATGGTCAGGCCGTCGGCGTTCGCCCGGGCGACCGCTTCACGGATGCGCGGCATGAACGCGGCGGTGAACTCCAGGTCGCTCGCCGACTTTTCTCCCGACAGCCGCACCATGATCGCGCTGCCGTCGCGGCTGATCAGGGCGTCGACGCCGTCGAGGGTTTGCAGGCCCTGCCCGCCGGTACCAAACGTGCCGGTCCGATCCGCGAGGAACTCGCGCAGCCGCAGCGGGTCGCGGATGAGTTCTTTGGCGAGACGTCCCGCGGCCGGCCCGGGGACGGCGAGCATCGCGGCGTTCTGTTTGAACTGCTCGGCCATCGCGTCGGGCGTGAGACGCTCGCGTAGCGCGGTGCGCTGGGCGTCGTCAAGGTAGTACAGCCCGTGGGGGATCACCACATCCTGCACAAACGCCTCGACCTCCGCCGACGGGCGGTAGCGCAGGTCCGCGACCATCTCTTCGTCGGCCAGCTCCGTTTCCAGCCGCTCGGCAAACGCAATGAGCCGATCAGGATCGGGCGCGGCCGCGCCGTCGGGCAGCCGGGCGAGCACGACCAGGTCGTCGACCAGCGCGTAGTTCCCCACGATCTGCCCGAACGCCACCGCGGCCGGCTGGTCGTCGGCGAGCATGTCTTGCACGCCCGTGGCGGGTTGGATCCGCAGAGCGTTCCACAGGCACACGGCCGTGACGACCACCGTCACGCCCAGCGTCACCCACGGCCGGGCCGTGACGAAACGCGCCCACGCCGCAAACCACCCGCGCGGCTCGTCGGCAGAGTTCTTCACGAAGCGTCGGCTCCGTCGCCGGTTTCGACCTTGACGGCGCGCCGCGGCGGCTTGAACGCGCGTGGATTGAGTTCGCCGTTGAGTTCGACGTTGCGGAGGGTGAGCGTGATCTTCCCGAAAGAGCCTTCGGCCGTGAGCTCATGCAGCCAGACCGCATCGCCGTAGGTGGTGTACCGGGTTTCGAGGCGGTGGACTGATTCGGCGGCCTCGCCGGTGAATGTGTAGCGCACCGGGGCGAGGGTTCGGCCGTCGACAACCGCCTGGACGTCGGGCCACGCCGCCCGCAGGTCTCCCGCGGGCGGGGTGCCGACGAGTTGCGCGTCGCGGAAGTCCGGCCCGCGCAAGAGTCCCGGCAGCGCATCGGCGAGCTGGCCCAGGCCCCGGCGGGCTTCATCGGCGTCGTCTTTCAATTCCTTGCTGACCGCGACCCACGCGCCGTCGCTGTTGAGCGTGAGATCGAAAACCACCTGCCCGAGCTTGTACGTGCGGAGCCGGGCGTTGCCGCGGCGATCGAAGACCAGCGCGCCGTCGAGGTTTTGTTGAGACCGGCTCTTGTCGGCCGGCATGATGATCAAGCTGCACTGAGCCTGCACGTTGGCGATGGATTCGCGGCGTTCGATGAGTACCTGCCGGGCTTCCTCCACGTCGTACCAAACGGTGGTCGGAAGAAGAGGAGGCGCGACAGAGCAGCCGCCCAGGAAAGCCGTCAGCAGCACGGCCCACGGCCCGCCCCAGCGCTTCATGCCGACTCCCGCAGTTGCAGCTTGCGGCGGAGGATCTTGCCGGTCGGGCTCTTGGGTAGTTCGGCGCGGACCTCGAAGGTACGCGGGACCTTGTGGGCGGCGAGACGCTCGCGGAGGAACGACCGCAGGGCCGATTGGTCGACATCGCCGCCGGTGGTGGTGAGCACCGCCTTGACGCGGTTGATCGTCGGCGACACCGGATCAGGCATAACAACACACTCGGCGACGGCGGGGTGGCTCGCGATGACCTGCTCGACCTCGACGGGATTGACCTTGACGCCGCCGATATCGATCAGCAGCTTGAGCCGGCCGGTGATGTGCAGGTTGTCCTGGTCGTCGAGCCGGCCGAGGTCGCCGGTGAGGAAGTAGCCGTCGACCACGCTCTCGGCGGTGAGCGTATCCGGCCCGAGATAGCGGGTGAACATCGACGGGGCGCGGACGGCGACGTGGCCGGGTTGGCCGTGAGGCAGGGGATGGGCCGGGTCGGGTTGGTCGGGATCGAGGATGCGCACGTCGACGCCGCGCATTGGTCGGCCGACCGAGAGCGGGTGGGGCCCGAAAGTGACCGAGCCGATCTCGGTGCTGCCGTAGAGCTGGCCGAGGCGCAGGCCGTCGCGCTGCTCGAGGCGGTCGGCGAGTTGGGGTGGCAGGGGCGCGCCCGCGGAATACGCCAGGCGGAGTTGCCCGCGGCCGGCGCCCAAACGGTCGATCATCTCGAACATCGCCGGCACGCCGGGGAGCACCGTCGCGCCGCTGGTCACGGCCAGCGTCGGGTCGAAGCCGCGGCCGGGCTGATGGTCTTCGGCGACGTGGTGGAGCATGGTCGCCCCGGTCACGAGCGGGGCGAGCAGGCAGTTCTCGATGCCGTAGGAATGCGACAACGGCACCGACGCGACGACGCGGTCGTCCGGCCGCAGGCCCACGGCCTCGGCGACGTTGCGGGCCACCGCGTCGAGCGACGGCCCGCTGCGCCGCACAATCTTCGGCCCGCCGGTGGTGCCCGAACTTTGCAGGAGAAGCCACGCGTCTTCGCCGCGGTCGATCCACCCGTCGGGGGGGCGGCTCGTGGGTGCAGGGGCAGGGGCGGCGTCTTCGCTGAGTTCGGCAAGGGGTAGCACCGGGATCCGGATCGCTTCGAGGTCCGGCCGCCGCGGGTCGTCGGCGATCAGGGCCGCGGCGCCGGCCTTCTGGATCAGCGTCCGGATCTCGTGGGGGGTCAGCGCCGGGTCGATGGGGAAGACCGAGCGGCCCGACGCGAGCACGCCGAGGAACACAGGCAACACCTCGGGCCGGTTCGGGCTGGCGAGCATGACCACCGCGTCCGGCGGCAGGTCGCGGTCCAGCCGGGCGGCGACACGCTGCGTGCTACGAGCCAGCGTCTCCCACGTCGTCGGCGGGTGTGCTTCGGCCAACGGACCGATCACGCGCACCGCCTCCTCGCCGCCGCGCTGGTGGGCGTGTCGCTGCAACTCGGAAAATAGCGCCAGGCCCATGGGCTCAACGGGTTCGGGGAAAGGGTAGTTCGGTCCGCCCACGGCGGGCCGAGACTGAGCAATTATACATGGACGACGGCGGGGTCCGAAAGGTTCACCGGCGTGTCGGGCTCGGGGCGACTCGGGGGCACAGCGGTTGGCAGCGGGTCGGCGGTGAGCAGCGAGAACCCTGCTTGTCGGGGCACCAGCGGCAAGCGTTTTTGCAGCGCCACGCAGGCGTAGAACGCACGCATCCGCCACCGCACCGCCCACGCGGGCTTGGGGAACACCTGCCCGGCGAGCACGGTGATCACCGCGCGGTGCATGTCGAGCGGGCCCTCGCCGTTGAAAAACAGGTCGCGGAAGTTCGGTTTGTAGTACGCCCCGATGAGGCGGAAAAACGTCCGTGTGCCGTTGCGCAGGAAGCGGGTGTAGCGCTGACGGGCCGCGGCGGCAGATTGGCGTTCGTCGAGGACCGCGTCGATGTGCTGCGCGGCCTCGCGTCCGCCCTCCATGCCCAGGTAGATGCCGGTGGAGAACACGGGGTCGAGGAACGTCGCTGCGTCGCCGACGAGGAAGTAGCCCGGCCCGGCGTACGGCGCACACGAGTACGAGTAGTCGCTGATCGAGTGGTTCTTCTCGGGGCACGCCGCGTTCTTGATGCGGTCGCGGATCAACGGGCAGCGCTCGATGCCCCAGGCGAGCATCTGACTCGCCGGGCGTTTCACCTGTTTGGCCACCGCGGCGTCGAGCACCATGCCGATGCTCACGCGGGTCTCGTCGATCGGGATCATCCAGAACCAGCCCTCGTCGCAGAGGACCATAGTGATGTCGTCGTCGCCGAGGGGGTTGTCGCGGTCGACGTGTTCGAAGTGGCCGAAGTAGGCGATCTTCTGCAGGGCCGGGTCGTCGAAGTTGCGGCGGGTCTTGAGGTGCCGGCCGAGCACCGTCGACTGCCCCGATGCATCAACGGCGAAGCGGGCGTGGACTTCGCCGCCCCGGCCGCCGGGCCCCGAGAGTCGCAGCCGCACGTCGCCGTCTTCCAGCTGCAGCACCTTGTCGACCTTCACGCCGCAGCGTACCTCGGCCCCGGCCCGCTGCGCCGCGCCGAGCACCGCCTCGTCAAGCACGGAGCGCTCGATGTTGAACGTGTCGCGCACCCCCGGAACGATGGACTGGTTGAACCGGATGCGTTGCTTGAGCGAGCCGTCGCCCAGCGCGAACTCGACGCCGCGTTTCTTGACCTGCGGCAGCCGACGCAGCTCCTCAAGCAGCCCGAGGTCGGCGAATAATTCCATGTCTTGGGGGATGAGCGACTCGCCGACGTGGAACCGTGGGAACGGGTCTTTGTCCAGCACCACCACCCGTCGGCCCGCCCGTGCCAGGCACAACGCCGTCGTGGCGCCCGCCGGCCCGCCGCCGATGACTACGGCGTCGTAGACACCTTCGGCCACCCCCGCGGGACCCGGCGGCAACGCTTCGGCGTTAAGCATCGGCCAGCCCTTCGATCTCCACGCCCAGGTCCCGCCGACACAGCGGGGCGTGGACCATCTCGATCTGCCCCTCCAGCCTCGGCAGCCGCCGCAACACCTCGGCCAGTATGCCCGGCCCGTCGTGCTCCTCGACGTGGTACACCCGCACCGCGTGCAGCGCGTCGAGCCCGCTCGCCCCCGCGGCGTGCAAAAGCGCCTCGATGTTGTCCAGGGTCTCGCGGGTCTGCGCGGGCAAGTCGCCGATGTGGACCGACGCCTCGCCGACGATGCTGGACGTGCCGCCGATCATGACGCGGCGGTTCGGCGACCGCTCGTCGGCGGCGATGACGGTGGCGCGGGCGAAGCAGGGCGGCAGCGGGCCGTAGGCTTCGGAGTAGCGGTAGGCGGCGCACTGGCGTGGGTTCTCGACGGGCTTGCCCGGCAGCCGGTCTCCGAGGCAGTGGACGATCAGGTCGGCGCCCGAGTGTCCGACGCCCGTGGCGGTGGCGATCCGCGGAGCCGGCAAGTTGCGATCGGTGGCGTGGAACCAGTCGCTGAACGCGGCGAAGCGCCCGGCGTTGAACACCATATAGCGGTCCAGCCCGCCCCCGGCGTCGTTGCCGATGCCGGGGATGAAGTTCCAGAACCGCACGGGCTGGTTTGCCTCGCCGTCGTCCAGCGCGCGGCGGACCCGTCGGTAGGCCTCGGTGGTGGCGTGCTGGAGCTCGAGGTCGGGGAGTTGGCAGGCGTTGTGGACGCGGACCCCGACGTGGGTGAACCGTTTGCCGTACAGCACCTGGCCGGTGGTGCGGATGCCTTGGTCGTCGCGGTCCCAGCGGTCGGTCGCCGTGGGCAGACCGACCCATTGGTCGACCCAGTCGGGCACCGTGGGGGCTGGTCGGATTGGGGTCTTGGTCGCGATCAGGGCGGGCCTCACGCAGTTCTTAAAGCGAGCGCAAATCGTTTATTAACACATATGGCAATATGTGACTAGTTTAATCACTAGGCAGCCATATGCGCGCCACCGACGCCATGCCGTTGAAATCGCTACCCAGCACCGCCACCCGTTCGGACGACTCGTCCGGCGGGCCCTGTGGGCCGTGATTCAGCAGCGTCGCGGCCAACACCGCCAGCGGCCCGGCGCTGAAACACTCCGCCAAACCGCCCCGTACGCTCGACACCGTTATCGGCCGTTGGCGGCAAACCCGCTTCAGAGCGGCCCGCTCGACGCGGTCCAGCCACGTCCCGTTCGCGGAGTTGACCACGTGGGTCACCCCGGCGTCGGCCTCGGCGGTGAGGATGCGGCGTAGTCCATGCACGCCGCGGGATACGCGGCGGTTGTAGTTCACCTGCGCCCCCGCTTCGACGACCCCCCGGCAGCGTGCCCCGCGGGCCCGGGCCGCGCCCTCGCCTTCGAGCACCAGCGTCACCGCCGCAGCGCACGTCTGCATCGGGAGGCCGAGTTCGGCGTAGCAGCGCTCGACCAGTTCATCGTGTTCCTCGCCGGCGCAGACCACGGCACGATCGAGGGTGCCGTCGGCGATCCGCAGCGCCGCGAGCCGCAGCGCATCCAGCCCTGCCGTGCGCGACCCGATGATCGACTGGCACGCCCCGCGGAGCTTGAGCGACATGCTCAGGTGCGCCGCCCCGGCGTTGGGCACGCCCTCGGCGAACAACATCGGGTTGGCCGTGGTCAGGCCTTCGTCGACGATGCCGCGGTAGTAGTCGTAGCTGTAGTGCGTCGAGCCGTGCGCCGTGCCCAGCAGGCCGGCGCACTCGGCGGTGAACGCGTCGCGCTCGCCGTCGTCCATCGCGCTCACCCCGGCGTCGTCGAACGCCAGCGTCGCGGCGGCGAGGGTGAGCTTGACGTAATCGCTTAGCCGGCGGACCCGACGGGCGTTGAGCAGGTGCAGGAAGTCGTCCTCGGGGACGGGTCCGGTGACGGCGGTCTTGCCCTCGGCGATGTGCTGCGCGAACGCGTCGTTGCCGACCGCACCCGGGGCGATGACCCCGATGCCGGTGACCCAGACCGCGCGGGGCGTGGCGGGGGCGTGCTGGTTGTCGCGGGGCTGGTCGCTCACGACCACGCAGGTGTTCGCGCCGCCGAAACCGAGTGACGTGTTGACGCTGGTGTGCAACGACGCGGGGCGCGTGGGCTCCTCCGCCAAGCGGAAGCGTTCGAAGTCAACATCGTCGGCGGTGGTGGTAGCGGTGGTGGGCAACACCTGGTCACGGATCGCGAGCCCGGCGAAGATCAGCTCGGCCGCGCCCGCGGCGCCCAGCGTGTGGCCCAGCCGGCTCTTGAGCCCGACCACGGGCACTTCACCCATCGCGCCATCGAAGACCGACGTCAACGCGGCGACCTCGGCCGCGTCGTTGTCTGGCGTGCCGGTGGCATGGGCCACGACGAGGTCGATGGCATCGGCCGTTGTCGACGCTTGGTGCAACGCCCCTTCGATCGCCCGCGCCGCGCCGCGGCCGTCGTGCATCGGCTGGGTGAGGTGGTGGGCATCCGCCGACTCGCCGCCGCCGCGTAGGTAGAGGAAAGCCTTGCCGCCGCGACGCTCCAGGCGGTCGCGGCGTTCGAGCACGGCGATGCCGTAGCCCTCGGAGACCTTCATGCCCGCCCGGTCGCGGGCAAACGGCCGGGGCAGGTTCTCGTCGACCAAACGCAGGCTGTTGAACCCGGCGTAGGCGTACTCGCTGATCGGGTCGTACCCGCCGGCGATCACGAGGTCGAGTTGGTCGTTGCGCAGGAGCGTTGCGCCCAGCAGGATGCTGCCGAGCCCGGACGAGCAGGCCGAGCAGGTCGTGGCGCCAAAGCCTTCGAGGCGCAGGTGCGTCGTGGCGCGCGAGACGACCGCCGGGGCCAGGAAGTCACGCAACGGCTGGGCCGAGTTCGTCCGTACCATTCGGCCGGCCGCGGTCATGCCGTGCAGCGTCGTGCCGAGCATCAGCCCGATGCGGCTTGGCTCAACGAGCCAATCGCTCTGTTTTTCCGGGGGCAGCCCGGCGTGCCGCAGCGCTTCGTTGATCGCGAAGCGCAGAAACGCGGGCTCGCGCGGCTCGTCGGGCTCGGCGGGGTTCGGGTACACGCCCGGCGTGCGGCCGACCTCGCCCCCGCCGCGCTCGGCCTGCTCAGGGTCTTCGATCTGCGCGTACGGCCCCAGCCCGATCGCCCCCTCACGCAACGCCTCCCACGCCGCCTCGCGCCCGACGCCCAGGCTCGTCGCGAGCCCGACGCCGCTGATCGCGATGGATGGGGTTCCGGGGGTGGGTTGGCCGACCAAACGTTCCGCCTCTCTCGAGCAAGTGAATCCAAGAGTTTAATCGAAGCCCGAACCCACGGCACCCGCCGGCGAGGAATCAGAACCAAACGGCTGTCTGATAGACAGGTCCGAAGCGACGGGTTTTATTCTGATCGCAACCGGGAGTGCCTCGCCGTGGTGGGCGACGGGCGTCCGCGGTCACGGAGCGGCGAACGCCCGGTGCAAGACGTGCCACTGCTCGGGGTGCTCGCCCACGACCCGCTCGATCGCCCGGCCCACTTCGCGCAGCGCCGGCTCTACCGCGTCGGCGTCGGGCACCTCGATCGGCCGGCCCAACACGATCCGCACCCGGCCCTTGCCGAGCCGCACCGCGAACACCGGGATCAGCGGCGCGCCGGTCATCAGCGCGAGCTTGGCCGGGCCGATCGGCAGCTCGATCTCGCCGTCGAAAAACGGCACGGCCGCCCCACGCTGCCCCGGCATCACGCGGTCGCCCTGCAACATCACCACCCCGTCGGCCTGCAGCGCGTCACGCAGAGCGAGCCAACTGGCCATCCCGTCGTCGATCGGCGTCTCGATGATCCCGAGCTGCCGGTGAAGATCCGAACGGATCTGCTCGAACCGCGACATGCGGTCGCGCTGGAAGACGACGTGGACGCGGTCTTCCTTCTCCCGCATCGCCGCGAGCCCGACCTCGAAGTTGCCGAAGTGGGCGGTCACCAACACCGCGCCGCGCTCTGATTCACGGGCCCGGAGGAAGGTGTCGGCGCCCTCGATGCCCTCGATGCGGGCGATGAGCTGGTCGAGCGTCGCCCGGTGATTGGCGCCGACCTCGCAGACAAAGTTGTAAAAGCTGCCGACGACCTGCTTGCCCACGCGGTCGAGTTTTTTGGTCGGGGTGTCCGTGCCCAGGACGTGTCTCAGGTTGTCGCGTACCGCGCCACGGACTTCCGGTGCCGCCCGCCATGCCCCACCGACCCAGATCGGACGTGTCAGCCGTAGTGCCCACGGGGCCACCCGCGCGATCCCGAAGAACAACCCGAGGCAGCGTTCCTGAAACCCCGACGGGCCGGCCAGGGTGGGCGCTGAGGTGGTTGGGTCACCGCTCCCTGCCACGCTCAGTTGTCCATGGCGTCCAAAGGCTTGACCAGCTTCGTGCCCTCGGGCACAGCAAGGACCAGGTCTTGCGGGTCGATGTCCGGGTTCAACTCGATATCGCGGAATCTCAGCGTGGTCGTTTCGCCGTCGACGTCGGTGACCGCGATCATCTGCATGCCACCGAGTTCACGGTCAACCATGACTTGGACCTGCTCGATGGCTTCGGCGAAGTCCTCGTCGGCGGGATCCAGAACCACCTCGAGGCGATGCTCGCCCGATTGATGGAGTTCTTTGATCGTGAAGTGTTCACGCAGGAACGTGAAGTCGGGGGTGGGCGACATGGCCAGGCGGAATTTCGGGTTGTCCAATTCGTAGATTTCGAGGGTGTACTGCTGCGGATAATAGATCCGCAATTCGCCTTCCCGCATCGTCATGGTGGAAGCGTTTGGGGGGTTGGTATCCCACCGCGAGACGCCGTCGGCGATCCGAACCCGTCCTCGGGACCGGATCGGTTCGCGGAGCAGCGGGGACAGTTTTTCTTGGTCGAACGTTGCCCGATAGGTTACGACCGGCACGTCGGTTCGCGTGACTTGGTCGACCTGGCCCCACATCTCTTCGTCGGTCATCTCTCGGTCGGCACCGGCCGACGCGGCCGACGCGACGAGCATAATCGTCAACACGCAGGACACCAAACCCGAGATACCGGCTGATGCCTTCACGCTTCGTTTTCCTTCATCACCGTCGCGATGGTCAGCGAGCCCCGGGCGATCAGTTTGCTTCCGCTGCGGGCGGTCACGTCGAACTGGGTGAGCACGCGGACGGTGCGGGTGAGCACGGCGTGGAGCTCGATCTCGGCCGGCGGGGCGACGGGGTGTTTGAGCTTGAGGTCGATCTGGGCGAGCGAGCCGCCGGCGTGGTTGCCGCTGTCGCTGTGCGAAAGCCCGACGAGCCCCGCCATCTGGGCGAGCGCTTCGCCGATGAGCACGCCCGGGACGATCGGGTGGCCCGGGAAGTGGCCGGCGAAGAACGATTCGTCGCCGCGCGGCTTCCAGAGGCCCACACCCTCGACACCGGGCTCGATCGAGACGATCTGGTCGACGAAGCGGAACCCCTCGCCGTGGGGCAGTCTTTCGAGCAGATCGGTGAGTTGGGCTTGGGTCATGCGGGTGATCGGGTGCGTTGGTTGGATACGAACGGTGGGTCGGCCTGGTTCGACGGATCAGGCGTTCAACCGCGGCTCGAGGTAGCCCGCGAGGGTGGCGACGCTGGTGAAGATGTCGGGGCCGATGTCCTCATTGGGGATCTTGTAGCCCAGCTGCTTCTCGACGCTGGTGACAACCATGAGGAAGTCGAGCGAGTCGAGGTCGAGTTCCGAGCCGACCAGCGGCATGTCGTCGGTGATCTCGAAATCGCTGCCGAGCTTGAGGTCGCGGCGGAGGATGTCCTTGACTTGGTCGAGGGTTTGGCGTGAGGCGTCGGGCATGGAAACATCGGTCCTGGAAATGGAGCAACCGTTCAGTATATCGCGGTTCCGGCGGCCGGGCCCGGCGTGACTTGATGACACGTGTGACGTGCGGCGGTCGTTGGATCAGTCGACACGCAGATACGGTTGGTTGCTTAGCAACGCCCGGGCCCGCCGTGCCGGTGAGAGGTCGGGGGTGACGAAGACGAGCCGGACACCGACGTCGGCGTAGCCGTGGGCGCCGGTGAATACGTTGAACGGCAGCGGCTCGTCGGGCCGGGCCGAGGCGGGCGACAGGGCCGAGCTGCCGAGCACGGCAAAGTCGTCCTTATGCCGCTTGCGGAACGCGGCACGACGCACGGGCATCGGCACCCCGCGGTCAAGCAGCGGTGTTGGGTCGACCGGCCCGGCGGTCACCAGCTCCGCGAGGTTACCCACCAGGTGCACCGGCCAGGGCGACGACGCGGCGACGGGCTCGAACCACAGCACCCCGTCGTTGATCGGGTGCGTGTCGTCGGCGGGGCGGCTCGGGGCGGTCCCGGCGGGGCGGAACACGTCGCTGTTGGCCCAGGCCACGCCCGTCACACCCGTTTCGATCAGGGCCCGGCGGTGTTCGGCGTGGCGGACCCAGGTGGTGTCGCGTAGGTTCGGCAATTCACCGGCGGGCACCGGGTGCCGCTCGAAGGCGACCTGCCACTGTTCGATCGTCGGCAGCCTGCAGCCCAACCGGGCCGCGAGGTAAGCCGAGGCCTCGGCGCCGAGGTAGTTCACCGGGTGCCGGGGCGTGGGCGGTGACGGCGTGAGCCCGGGCGGATAGCCGCCGGCGTCGCCGAGCCAGTCGGCCGCATTGACCGCCCATGCGGGCCCGCCGGGACCGTTACGCAGGCTCCAGGAGCGCGGTCCCTTGCGGGTGTCGTTGCCGGGAAGCAATGTCGCCCACTCGCGCCGGGCTTTCGTGTCGTCGGTTGCGTCTACAGCCACGCCCACGGGCAACTCGGTCGTGCAGAGGTAAAACGAGCTGCCCCGCGGCGGGTCAACCCGGACAAAGGTCAGCTCCCACGCCCCGCGGCGGAACGTCAGGGCCCGGGTGCCGTCGCCGGGCAAGAGCTCCCACCCCGCTCCGCCCGGCCCGGACTCGGCCAGGTGGGCGCGGTGGGCAGCGCTCGAACCCGCCGCGCCCGAGAGCGACTCGAGCAGCCCCGCGACCTCGGGGTGATCTTTCATTGGCTGGGCGCGGGCGACAAACGCTTGGACCAGCGTCAAGGCTTCCGCGTCGTGTTTCGGTCCGCGGGGGATCTGGCCCAGCGCGCCGCGGACACGGTGTAATAGAAGGTTAAACCGCGCTTCGGTGGGCAGGCTGTCTGCGTTCACGCCCCACACCGCTGCGCGGTCGGCGACCGTGGCGATATCTTGAGGAGTCGCTGCCGCGGTGAACGTGGCAAGCCAGCGTTGTCGCCCCGCACCCGCAAGCTCCGCTTTCAACTCGGCGGCACGCTCGGTGTCGCGCTTGCTCATGGCTTCGGCGTGGCCACGCATGCGGCGGTGCAGCGTTTCGTATTCGGTGAACGCCGCGACGGGTGAACCGGACCGCATGGACAGCGCTGACCACCGCCGCCACGCGGCAAACGCCGCGCTGGGGTCTTCGGCCCGGGTGATCAGGTCACGCAACACGTCGCGGTTGCTCTCGCGGCTGATGGCCTGGTGGTACGCGATCTGTTGTCGCAGCGGCTCGCCGGCCGCGGCGACGTCAGGGTCCGACCAGGCCGGGCGCTGGTCCCACGCCGCGATCGTCGCGGTAAAACCGGCCCTCCCCTCGCCGTTGTTGGGCAACGCGGAGTGGTCCAGGGGACACGCCAAACGCAAAGCCCGCACGGCGTGTCGTGTTTCGTCGGCCATGGCTTGCAGCGCGTCACACCGCTGCCGATAGCTGACGACCAGCGCCGGCCAGACTTTCGCGTCCGCCGGCAGCACGCCGGCGAGCGCCCGGCCGAGCAGGGCTTCCCGCTGCGCCGCGGCGTTCCGGGTCAGGGCATCGAGCATCGCGTTTTCGGGCACGTCTTCCGAATCGTTCTTAAACGTCGGGGCTACGGAGATCGCGACGTCCGACGACGGATCGATCAACGTCAGCAGGTGCCCACGCAGCGCGGCCAGTTCTTCTTCGACGGCGGCCCGGTCTCCGCGGCGTTCGAGTTGGTCGGCCAGCCGGGCGCGCTCGGCGTTCCACCGACGGTCTACCGTGTCCGAGCGCCATCCCGCCTCGCCCAGCCCCAACGAAGGCTCCCGCAAGGTGGCGAGGAGTTGGCCGGCGTCCACCTGCTGGTGGGCGAGCTCGACCGCGGCCGACAGCTCCGCGAGGTCTCGGTCCAGCGCCTCACGCTCGCGCTGAAGATTCTGCTCGGCCCCCGAGACCAGGGGCGGCTGGAGGATCGCGTCGAGCCGGGCTTCAAGTTTTTTTAACCGGGCGTCGAGCGACTTGGAGAGCGGGTGGTCCGCGGCGTGCAAGGGCGCGGCAGATGTGCTGATGTCGACCAGTCTCTGCCGCTGCGGCCCGGCCCAGGCGATCCGCCAATCGTCGGCGACCTTGCGGTATCGCGTGTTCTCGGTCAGCCAGGCACGGAAGACGATCTCGGGGCGGGAGTCTTCGGCGGCGAGCAGGGCGTAGGCCTCGCCGCGGGCGCGGAAGTCGGCGTGGTCGAGCTGGGCGTATTCGCCGGACTCGACACACTGGCGGAAACGTTGGGCGAAAGACTCGAGTGGGCGCAGCCGATCGGCGAGCTCGCGGAGCGTGGCGAGCGTGTCGGCCTCCGCCATCGAATCGGCGGGTTCGGCGGAGACGGGGTGGTCGAGCGATTCGACCTCGGCGATCAGACGCCGAAAGACCGGGTCGTCGTGCGGCCGCAGCACCGCGAGGTCGACTTCCAGCTCGTCGCAGAGCTCGGCGATCTCGTCGGTCTCGATTTCGAGGGCCACGATGCGGCGCAGGGATTCACCGACCGGCGCGGTGCCGTAAGGGGGGGCCTGGTCGAGAGCCTGCCGGATCACCGCGGCGGCGCGGTCCCAGCCGTGGGATTCGAAGAGCTCGTGGTGTCGGTGGAGCGACGCCGCGGTCGGCCATCGGTCGAACGCTTCGGCGATGCGCGTGATCGCCGTGTGGGCCGCTCGCGTTTGTTGGATCGCTTCGGGCCCGCTGACCGTCGGCGGCGGGTCGTCACGGAGCTGGGCCGTGTCGGCGGCGGGCCGCTGCGCGATGGCCTGCGGGGCGTAGCGCGGCGCGGCCTCGAGCTCGGCCACCACATCGCCCAAGCCCATGTCTTGCAGGGCCAACTTGTCCTGATACTCCACCGACCCGGCGAACGCACCGAACCACGCCGCGTACTCGTCGCACAACCCCTCCCACCGCTCGCGGTCGGCGTCGGCCAGTCTCGGTGCCGGCCAAGCCAGCCAAACCGTTATGGCTACCGCGGCCGCCGCCGCAGCGACCACGGTCCGCTTCAGCCAACGCCGATCCACCTTCACCTTTGGGATCGGCGGCAGCGACGGCAGCTTCGGATCCACCGCGTTGCGGATCCGGTCGGGAATCGGCGGCGGGTCGGGGTCCATCCACGACGTGTCGCCTTGCCGCCGAGGCGTTGATGCGCTCGCACCGTCGACATGCGGAGACGTGCTGTCCCCAGGGTTGGGTTGTGGATCATCCATATTCATCGAAAGGCCCCACCGGCCAAACATGCCCGACAGAAATGATTCGGCTCCGCGCAGCCCCCGCACGGACCCAACAATCATACCGTCAGTCGGTCCAAAACTCACGACCGTTACAACCCCAACCCCATCGGCCGCCGGGGCTTCCCGCCCCCAGCCCGACCCCGATCCGGGGCCGGTTTTGGGCCGATGTTGCTGGGGTAACCCGGTTTGCGGGCCCTGTACCTGTCCGCCCGTGAGTTATCGGAGATGCCGCGATGAATAAGACCGCCCGCCGTTCTGCCCGCTCCCGTGTGCCGCTTTTCACCGCGGCGTTTCTCGGCCTCGGGGCCGGCGGGTGCGCTAACAGCCTCACGCCCCACGCCGGGGTCGATCAGCCGATGCCCGCCCACCTGCAACTGGCGATGGATAGCGGCCAGCCGACCTTTGGCGTCGGCGACGAGCTGGGTTGGCTGGCGTTCGGCGACCTGGCGTTGGCCCCGCTGCCCGGCGAGCCGACGAGTGTCTTGGTCGTGGCGCAGGCCGAGCCGGTGGACGAGGCGGCCTTTAATTGGGTCAACACGTATCTCGCGCTCGCCGATTGATCGCTGAGTTGGAAGCGCTTCGGCTTCGGTTTCCTTGGCGAACGCCAAGAACCGCCGCGTATCGCCGTTTAAATCAGGACGAGATGGGATTCAGCCGCGCCCCGCGGCGGCGACGAGTTCGTCGAGCGTCCGCAGGCTCACGCCTTGCGGCGCGATCTTGCCGTAGGTCCAACGCTTGAAGTTGTTGAGCTCGGCGTTGCCCAGCCCGAGGTTGGGCATCGCTTCGTTGACCAGCTCGTCGAGGCCCGCGAGGGCTTCGAGGGCTTCGGGGTCCTGGTCGCGCAGCCACTCTACGAACTCGCCCGGGTCGATCTCGGTGACCTCGGCGTCGGCCATGTACCGGTCGGCCGCCTGCTGGATGAGCGAACGCACTTGCTGGGTCTGGTCGGTGGGGCCGACTTGGTTGTCGACCGCGGCCGTGCCGGTCGCCGTCGCGGTGGCGTCGGCCGTGCCGGCCACCGCGCCGCCGGCGTCACTGCCGGGCGTAGCGAGATCGTCCACGAGGCTGTTAACGTAGAACACGTTGCCGTAGGCGTCGAGCGCGGCTTGGGCGTCGGTGTAGTTCAGGCGCTCGGCGCTGACGCGGGTCCCGCCGGAGGCGTCGGGCGTGTTGGCCAGGTCGTTCAGCACGGTTGCCGTGACGAGATACTCCAACAGCGGCTGCTCCTCGTAGCTCTTGACGTCGATGCCCAGGTCGCGCTCGAGCGCCGCGATCTGCCCGGCGTCGACTTTGACCGATGCGCCGGGGGCCACGGCCAGCGCGTCCACCGGCAGGGCGCGGGCGTAGGCGTCGACAAACGTGCTGTCGAACGCCGTGCCCGGGCCCCCGGGGGTCCCGGGGTCGGTCGGCGTGCCCGGGCTACCGGGCACGAAGGGCTCGCCGTTGACGATGGCCGGGCCGCAGTCCGGGCCGCTAGCGCTGAGGTTCACGAAGCCGTCGGGGGCGTTGAGGGTGAGCCGGCCGTTGGGCGCTTCGTCGCAGAAATAGGTCAGCAGGCTGGTGTTGATGGTGATCGCCGCGTCGTCGTCGAAGGCCTCGAAGGCCGAACTGGACTGCGACAGTGTCAGCGGCACGTCGCCGGTGTCGACGGTGATGCGGTCGGCAAGGACGCGGCCGTTGGTCAGCGCCGAGAGCCCGAGCAGGTCGCCGGCCCCGAGCACGACCTGGCCGTCGCCGGCGTCGACCGTGCCGGTGTTCACCAGCCGGCTGACCCGGCCGCGCGTCGTGCCGAAGCCCTCGATCTTGACCAGCACCTGGTCGCCAGGACCTTCCTGGATGAGCACGTCCTTGCCGGCGACGAGGATGATTGCCCCGCCGTCGGAGACGATCGTGCCGTTGTTGGTGACGTTCTTGCCGACCAGCACGACGCCGGTATCGCCGAAGAAGTTCTGTGAGTTGTTGACCACCGAACCGGTCGCGTCGGTGAATTGCTCGATGCCCGCGAGGAAGTCGGCGTCCGACATGTTCGCCCCGGCGGCGACGAGCCGGCCGACGTTGACCACGGCCGTGGACGAGAACGACACGCCGGCGGGGTTGACGATGAAGACCTGGCCGTTGCTGGAGAGCTGGCCCTGGATCGCGGTGGGGCTGCCGTTGGTCACCCGGTTGAGGATGGCCGAGTTGCTGTTGGGTTGATTGATGATCACCGATTGGGAGTTGGTGATGTTGAAGCTGTCGAACTCGATGATCGTGCGCGCTGTGGCGGTGTTGATCGTCGTGGTCTTGCCGGCGGTGTTGATCGTGGCGCTGCCGGCGACGACGTTGCCTCCCTGGGGAGCGGCCAGCGCGGGGGCGCCCGAGACCCCGGCCGCGGCCAACACGGCGGCCGCGGCGGACCGGCGCGTCTGGCGGCGGATCGAGGCACAAAGCAGTTGGTGAGTTTTCATGGTGTTCTCTTTTCTTCCCTTCGATTTTACCCGCCTTTGGGGTTTTCCCGCCTCCGTAAATCCCTGAGATCCAGACCTATTTATCAGTACAGCAGCGTGAAGCTGAAGTGGAATTGTTGCGATCCGTCGGTGGTGCCCGCGGCGTCGTTGAGCGCCACGCCGTAGTCGATCGTGAAGTTGGCGTTGCGTTTGAACAGCAGGTCTACGCCCACGCCGACTCCGACGAGGGTCTCGTTCTGCTCAAAAAACTCGCGATCGTTGTTGAGCGCCCGGCCGACGTCGACGAACGCCTTGGCGACCACATCCCAGTCGGCGCTGCCGTAGGGCTCTTGCGGGAAGGTGCGGAACGGCTCGCCGAAGAGCTGGGCGACCTCGCGCTGCTGGCCGGGGATCGGGGCGAAGAGCCGCGGGATGTGCAGACGGTACTCGCCGGTGGCGATGAAGACGGTGTCGCCGGCCGTGATGGCTTCGGGGTAGCCGCGGACGGTGAACAGCCCGCCGAGGACTTGTTGGGCCTGCGGGTTCAGCCGGCTGTCCGGGACCCACTGGCCGCGGAAAGCGGCGAAGACCTCGTGGGCCAGTGTCGAGCCGGGCGTCGAGATGTTGCGCCAGTCGTCGTTGTTGAGGATCGGTTCGAGGTAGAACGAGTGGGCGATGGAGAAGGGGAACTTGAACCAGTCAGCGTCGGTGTTGAGCCGGCCCAGGCCGTCGATGTCCGGCTCGTCGGTGCCGGCTAGGTCGGCGAGGCTGAACTCGATGCCGAAGTACGCCGTGGTGGTGTTGACCTGCGTGGTGTTCTCGAAACCGATGCCGAAGTAGGGGATCACAAACTCTTCGGTCTCTTCGATCGCGGCGAACTGGTTGTCGACGTTGACCGATTCCCAGCGGGCCCCGCCGATGAAGTCGAGGAAGCTCGGGCCGGATTGCCAGAAGTTGTGGATGATCTCGCCACCGGCGCGGTACTCGGTGCCGTTGAAGTCGGCCCCGGGGAAGCCGACGTCCGAGGCCTCGAAGTCCTGGAACTCGCCGTAGATCCGCCAGTGGACGCGGTCATTGGACGCGAAGGGCCGTTCGTAGGACGCGAAGATCGCGTTGGAGTCGGAGAACGCGGCGGTGACGTATTCGAGGCTGAGGATGTCGTCGTTGCCGGTGAACTGGGTGTGCAAAAGGCCGAAGCGTTCGCGCCAGTCGTTGGTGTCTTCCGTGCCGGTGTTCGAGAGGTTGAAGAACGCGGTCCAGGGCTTGGCCTCGCTGACCAGGTAGTCGAGCACGGTGTCGCCTTGGGCGGGGTTGAGCCCGGTAGAGACCGAGACCGCGGCGTTGCGCCCGGGGTGGCGGTTAAGGTCGTAGAGGTAGTCGTCGATCGCCCGGCGGTTCACGAGGTCGCCGGCGCCCAGCGGCGAGTTGGCGAGGATGCGGGCGTGGGCGGGGTGGTTGACGCGGTCTTCTTCGGCCGGGATGCGGTCGCCGCTGGCGACGGTGCGCATCTCGCTGACGAAGTTGGTGCGGACGTTGAAATCGAGCGTCGTGTTGCCCGCGGCGCGGAGGTCGGCCCCCCACAGCGGCGTGCCCTCGGCGGTGAACTCGACTTGGATCTGTTCGAGCGCGGGGGTGACGAGCACGCCGATGATCCCGCGGCCGTTGAAGTCGCGGACCACGGCGGCGGCAAGCTGATTCGCGGCGCTGGCGTGGAACGTTTGCCGCGGCAGGGTGTCGAGTTCGCCGAGCGCGACGGTGACGTTGCGCGGGCTGTCACCGCGCGGGGCGACGTAGCCCGTCGCGGTGGGCAGCAGGGTGACGGGGATCTGGTCGAGCTCGGCCTCACTCGGCAGATCGGGGTGTTCCTGAAGGTAAGTAAACTGCACCGCCGAGACGGGGTAGGCCGGCCCGTCGGCGCGGAGGGCGACCGCTGTCGTGGCGGGTGACGGGGCGGGCGATTCGATGGCTTCAGTGGCCGTGGCGTCGATGCCTGAGGTAGCGGTGTCGGTTCCGGGGGCGGGGGCGTCTTGGGCGACAGTCCAATACACCGCGGACATGGACGCGAGGCCGACCAGAACTTGGAGCGTGGATTGCAGTTTCATCGAACGAGACCCCTGAGGTGCCCGGATCGTGGCAGAAGTGGCACCGCAATTTTATGAGTAATGCCTGTTTGGGTTATAGCTCAGGTCCGGGGCCGAGCAATTTAAATTCCGGCCCACCCGGGGTAAGCCCCATCACTTCCGGTTTATCGGACGTCACAGACCGAACCGTCCAACGGACCCGCCCCGCCTATCTTGCCCGACCGTCAGAATCCGCCTGGCGGTAGGATGCGGCGGATGGACGGCCGAATCACGATCGAGAGCCCGACCAACCCGCGGGTGAAGCGGGTGGTGAAGCTGCGCAAGCCGCGTGAACGGCGGGCAGCGGGCGTGCTGATCGCCGAAGGGCGGCGGGAGGTGGAACGGGCCTTCGCGGCGGGGTTGGAACCGGTCGAGCTGTTCGCCACCGGGGCATTCGACGACGAAGTCGGCGGCCTCGCCCGGGCGTTGAAGCCATCCGGCGCGGTGCCGATCGATCTTGCATCGGTGGCTTGGGTCGGCCCGGCTGTGCTGGAAAAGATGGCGTACCACGCGAAGCCCGAGGGCGTCTTGGCCGTGTTCCGGGAGCCGCGTTGGACGCTCGACGCCTTGCCGGAGAAGCGGGACGGGTTTTATCTGGTGGCGGTGGGCACGGAGAAGCCCGGCAATCTCGGGGCGATGGTGCGGACCGCGGCGGTGGCGGGGTGCGACGCGGTGTTGGCGGTGGGCCCGGCCGTGGACGTGTTCAACCCCAACACGATCCGCAATAGCACCGGCGCGGTCTTCGCGCTGCCGACGGTCGTGGTGGACGCTGCCGATACCGTGATCGCGTGGCTGCGCCAGCGGAACGTGGCGATCGCTGCCGCGCTGGCCGACAGCGGGGCGGACTGTTTTACGCTCGATTGGGCGTCGCCCGGCGCCGGGTTGGCCGTGGTGGTCGGCCCGGAACACGCGGGGCTCGACGCGGGGTGGCGTGACGCCGCCGACGTGGCGCTGACGATCCCGAGCGCCGGGAGCGGTGAAGCAGGGTGCGTCGTGGATTCGCTCAACGCTTCGAACGCCGCGGCGGTGCTGCTGTTCGACGCGGTGCGGCGGCGGTCGGTGACGGCCCGGAGGTAATCATTCCTCGGCATCGAGGTGTGCTTTGGGGCGATTTCCTGCTGGGCGCACCGCCGCGGCGGGGTACACTTGAATCCTGGCGGTCGGGGGCCCGTGTTTTCGTTGTCCCCACGGAGTTGTGGCGTGTCCAGTCCAGATTCAGCCGGTTCAGATTCCGGGCCAGGTTCTGGGGGAGGTTCCGGCGGGAGCGCCGGAGGCGCGTCGGGCAGCGGCTCCCGCACCAACGCCTGGCAGGGCAAACGCCTGGGCAAATTCCGCTTACTCAGCCTGCTGGGCAAGGGGGCGATGGGTAAGGTCTTCCTCGCCGAGGACACCACGCTGCACCGACAGGTCGCGCTTAAGATCATGACCGTCCGCGAGGGGCCCGACCGCGACGAGAAGAAGATCCAACAGTTTGTCCGCGAAGCCCGCGCCGCCGCCCGGCTCAACCACCCCCACATCGTTAACGTCCTGGAGATCGACGAGCAGAAGGACATGCTCTACATCGCGATGGACCTGGTCGAGGGCGGCGACGTCAAACGCTTGCTCGACACCGGTGGAGCGCTCGCCCCGGCCAAGGCCTGCGACCTCGCCGCCGACGCCGCCGACGCCCTGGCTTTCGGCCACCGGCTGGGTGTGGTGCACCGCGACATCAAACCCAGCAACCTGATGCTCACCCGCGCCGGGCGGTGCAAGGTCGCCGACTTCGGCCTCGCCGAACTCAACGACCCCAACGACAGCTTCAAGCTCCCCGACGGCGTCATCGGCACGCCCAAGTACATGGCCCCCGAGGTCACTCAGGCCCAGCCGGCCACGCCGGCGTCGGACCAGTACAGCCTGGGCTGCACCGTCTGGCACATGCTCACGGGCCGGCCCGTGTTCGAAGGCCCCAACTTCCGCGACGTGCTTCGCATGCAGATCGAAGACAAGCCGACACCGCTGGCCAAGCTCTGCCCCGATCTGCCGGTCAGCCTGACCGACGCGGTCGAAAAATCGATCGCCAAACACCCCGACGACCGACACGCCGACCTGGAGACCTTCGCCAAACTCCTGCGGACCCACAGCATCACCCTCGGCCCGGCCGGGGCGTCGGCGAGCATCAGTTCGGTCGTCGTCGAGGTGCCTGCGACCAAACCCAACGGCATCAAACGCTGGTGGCCCGTCGGCGTCGCGGGCGTGTCGGCGGTGGCGCTGGGCGCCGCTGCCGTGGTGGTTTTCTCCGGCAACGGAAACATTTCCTCCGATCCACAAGCCGATGCGCCCTCCGACGTAGTCGCCGACGCCACGGCCGGTTTAGTCGAAACCGCGGCCGGACCCAAGCCGACCCCGCCCCCGGCGGCTTCCACGCCTGCCCCGGTGGCCGAAGCGTCCCCGCCGTTTCCCACGACGATGGATGGCGATCTCGCACTGCCCCCGGTGCCGCCGCCGGACACCGCCTTCTCGCCGCCACCCACCGCGGACGCCGCGCCGGGCGAGTACACCGCCGACCAGACCGCCGAACTCAAACAACTCGCCTCCGACGGCGGCCGCGCAACGGTGGTCGGCACCGTCGCCCGGGCCTACACCAGCCAGAGCGGTAAGACCTTCCTCGTCAAGTTCGAGGGCAACGCCCGCCGCGACTTCCAGATAATCTGGAAACCCGCCCAATTCCAGGCCATGGCCGACGCTTTCGGCGGCGAGAACGGCGCGGGCATCGCCGGCAAAACCATCCGCGTCACCGGTAAGCTCAACCAGTTCTTTGGCACGCCCCAGATCGAAGTCGACGACCCGGCGCAAATCACCATTCTTGAGTAAGAGTTCCGCCGAGGTTTAGCGAACAACGCAAGGCGTTCGAGGTCACCCATTACATGATTGCGATGAGATCTTATCTCCGCGGAGGCCGCTGGTTGCTGTTGCCACGCTGAGGTCCGCCTCGTTTTATGAAACTCCGGTCCGGCGTGCCGTGGAAGGTACGGGGGACGAAGGGGTAGGCTTCGCTGATGACGTAGTAGTAGGTGCCTTCGGGGTATTCGGGGGTGACGCCGGTGCGGCCGTTGTGTTCGTCGAGATGGCCGAGGCCGTCCACGTATTCCCAGTCCTGGACGAAGGTGCCGTCGTACCGGCCGCCGGGCGAGGTGTCGCTCTTGCGCGGGCGGCTGCCCTTTTTGACGCGGTAGCTGGGGACGAGTTTGACCAGCGGGCTGGTGGGGTCGTCGGCGTCCTCGTGGCCGTAGACGCCATAGATCGGGTAGCCGTCGGCGGCGTAGCCGAGCAGCACCATGGCGTCCGGGATTTCGTTGACGTGTTTGTCGACCCGGGTTTCGTAGAGCCCGACGGGCAGGGCGTGGTAGTGGTAAGCCCCGGTGGGTTGGACGTGGGCGTTGTGGTCGTCGAGGCCGAGGTTGATGTTGCCGGTGAGCGCTTCGTAGCGCCAGCCGTCGCGGGGGGCGTCGCGTCCGCGGGTCCGGCCGTGGGGCGTCCAGATCTCGGCGGTGCCGGGGTCGAACGGCACGCCGTTGAGCGCGACGCCGAAGAGTGCCCGCGATCGGTTCACGCGCGTGGCGGGTTCGGGGCGGAGCGGCACGCGGAATTCGTACTCTTGCGCCGAGATGGGGTTGGGGTTGCCGCGGGTGGGGAAGCGGCCCGGTTCGTGGTTGGGGATGCCGTTGGCCGTGATAAAGCGGTAGCCGTCGCGCTCGGTGATAGTGACGCGATGGGGGCTGCCGTTGACCGTCACGGACGGGTGGGCGTGGATCGCGGCTTCGGGGTTTTCGTCGTGCTGCCCGCTGTCCCCGGCGGGGTGAGCCAGTGCAGGTATCGTCAGTCCGTACACGGCGGTCAGGGTCGCGGTCAGTCGGCCGAATCGTGGCATCGTCGTCTCCAAAGTGGGTATCGGGCACGGGACGCCCCGCGTCTGCCGCAGGATCAACGAACGATCCACGGTGTTATTGCCGTCCCCACGGCTTGCCTCGGGCTTGGGTCCGGTTACAGTTGGGCCATGAACGCCACCTCCACCCACCAGGCCATGCTCGACGCGTTGGCCCAGCGCTGCCGCGAGTCAGACTTGTTTGAGTCCGTCGAGGTCATCGACGGCTTGCTGCGGGCCCACGCTAAGGTCGTCGAATCGCCCTGCTGGTACCAAGCCGGGCCGTTGGACACCGTGGACGAGACCTCGCAGATCTGGGTCGGCATCTACACGCCCGACCGCTGGTTGTCGGGCTCGATCGAGGCGGACGTGCTGCACATGGGCGACAAGTACGAGGATCTGCTGGAGGAGGAACTCGTCGATCAGGGCTGGAACGCCCGGCTGGACGTGCAACACTTCCGAGACGACGACAAGGTATTTGTGTTCCGCTCCCCGGTGTCGCTGGAGACCGAGCAGGCCCTCGACGACCCGGCCCTGATCGACCGCCTGCGGCAGGGGTTATTCGCCTACGAGGCCGCCTTCCGTGAGCTGGGCGACATGATTCCCGAGGAAGACTGAGCGGCGGCTCCGAAAAGCTGCTTTCTCTTCGTTAATTTGCTTAAGCGTTTTTAACGCATTGCATTGACGCGCCGTCTTGCTATGTTGGCCTCCAGAAGGGAACCATCGCCCCGGTGGTCTGCTGCTTCCGACAGGTACCCCTACATCGCTGGCTGATTCATTGGTGCCGATCGGCCGTGCGCCTGTCTTCCCCGATGGCTGACGGTGGTAAAGGATCAACATGCGCGTCTTCATGCTCGGCTGGGAATTCCCTCCGTTTATCAGTGGTGGGCTCGGTACCGCCTGCTATGGACTAACCAAGGCCCTGTCCCGCCGGCAGGCGGAGGTAACGTTTGTGTTGCCTAAAACCATCGATTCCGAGTACAGCTCGCACGTGAAGATGCTCTCGCCCCAGGCCCCCGAGGCCGCGTTCGGCGACCGATCGCCCAAGTCCGTGGCCAGCTCGTTCCAGATAGAAGCCCCGGTGATGCCCGGCGACACCGCCGAGTCGTTCGAGAACGTCAGCTTTCGGGCCGTGCCCTCACGGCTGAGCAGCCCGTATCCGGGCGGCGGCGACGTGGCGGCCCGGGGCGGCGGCGAGTCCGGCGCCGACCAACCGATCAGCTTTATCAACCCCTCGGCCCCCGCCCCGGCGTCGGCGGGTATCGTCGCCGAGGCCGCGTCGGGCGACGAATATTCTGAACCGGCCGACCCGCCGGTCGCCCCGGACTACACCCAGGGCGACTTGACCGTTGAGGCCCAGCGTTACGCCGGGCTGTGCGTCGCCCTCGCGGCCGGCGAAGACTTCGACGTGATCCACGCCCACGACTGGTTCACCTTCCCGGCCGGTTTGGCCGTGGCCCAGGCGACCGGCAAGCCGTTGGTCGTCCACGTCCACTCCACCGAGTTCGACCGCTCGGGCGAGAACGGCCACAGCGTCGTCGCCGACTATGAGGCTCAGGGCTGCCGCGAGGCCGACCGCGTCATCGCCGTGTCCCGCCGCACTAAGACCATCATCGCCGAGCGCTACGACGTGCCCGAAGACAAGATCGACGTGGTCTACAACGGCATCGACAACGGCCCGGCCCGGCCCGACATCACCATCCCGCCCAAGATCGCCAAGGACGACAAGATCGTTCTCTTCCTCGGCCGCGTCACCATGCAGAAGGGCCCCGAATACTTCCTGCGGGCCGCGAAGCGGGTGCTCGAGAAGATGGACAACGTCAAGTTTGTCGTCGCCGGCACCGGCGACAAGATCCAGGAGATGATCGAGATGGTCGCCCGCGCCGGCATCGGGCCCAAGGTCGTCTTCACCGGCTTCCTCCGCGGCGACGACGTCGAACGCGTCTTCAAGATGGCCGACGTCTACGTCATGCCCAGCGTCAGCGAGCCCTTCGGCATCGCGCCGCTCGAGGCGATCAGCCACGACGTGCCTGTGATCATGTCCAAGCAGTCGGGCGTCAGCGAGGTCGTCGAACACGCGCTCAAGGTCGATTTCTGGGACACCGACGAGATGGCCAACAAGATCATCGCCGTGCTGCGTCACCCGCCGCTGGGCGCAACCCTGCGGGAACACGCTGACCTGGAGGTCCGCCGGCTGACTTGGGAGGGCGCGGCGGATAAATGCATCGAGGTGTACCGCGCGGCCGCAACGCGGAATTGATCGCGTGGGCCAAGCGCCGCGTGTCATTGCTCGGGGCTGAAAGGGGAGCGGTCGAAAGTTTGCCCGGCTTGCCCGATCGGCGCGAAGAGACCGATAAAACCGTTTATTGGGGGTGTCTGGCCCGGCCGTTCGACATCCACGCCGCGTCCGTCCGATAGAGATCGGGATGACGCACCCTTTCCTCATCCGTGCCGCCTTGATCGCCGCGACCTCGGCGTTGCTGTTGCTGGGGCTGGTGGGCTGCGGTGAGCCGCAATCCGCCGTGGCCTCGGCCCACGCGCCGCGGATCTCCAAGAGCTCGTTCGATATTGGTGTGCCTGACAAGTACCGCCGCAAGCGTGTCTACACCCAGTTCGCCGACTCGCACGGCGTCTATCTGGTCTCGAACCACGGGATGCTCGTCGCCCTCGCCGCCGAGTGCACCAACGACGGGCACCGCCCCGCCCGGGTCCGCTACCAACCCGAAGTCGGCATCTACCGCTGCGCCGTCTGCGGCGCCAAGTTCACCCGCGACGGCCTGAACCGCGGCAAGTCGCAGACCGATCGCCCGCTCGAACGCTGCCGCATCCGCCACTCGGGCAAGATCTACGATCGCGACACCACGCTCATCGTCGACCCCGGCAAACGCTTCCGCCAGGAAGACCAGGAGTGGTCGAAGCACACCTCGTTCTTTCCGCTCGAAGAGATCGTCCGCACCCGAGAGCAACGCCGCGAGATCGCCCGCCAACAGGAAAAAGCCCGCACCGCCGAGCAGCCGCCGCTGCGCTGGCGGGAGTGAAGTGATTTGCGATTATCACTTGCTTTAAGGCGTTTTCGTTGATCGGGATGGTTATACTATTGAACCGCTTAGCGTTGATCACACGATCAACCGCCGGTGCCCCACTCGATCGGAGCCCCCCATGACTTGTCAGCCCCACGAAAACCACGACCATGAACACGGCCCCGACTGTGGCCACACCGCCATCAAGCACGGCGACCACGTCGACTACCTCCACGACGGACACCTCCACCACCCCCACGGCGACCACGTCGACGAACACGTGATCGAGGTCTCCGAGACCAACCCCGACACCTGCACCGGCGGCCACACCTGCGCCGGCCACGACGCTGACCACGTCCACGGCCCGGGCTGCGGCCACGAACCCATCCCCCACGGCGACCACATCTGCTACCTCGTCGACGGCCACCTGCACTACCAACACGACGGCCACTGCGACGACCACGGTCCGATCGAAGTGGTGAGCTGAGCCCGGTAGTGTCGCTGATCAGATGCGTTGGGTGTGATCGATAATCGAATCCACAACCGTTGTAACCGGTGCCGTGGCGTCGATGACGACCGCGTTCGGGGGCAACCCTTGCTTCGTAGCGTGTTGACGGCGAGCGAAGGCTTCTGCGTCGCTCGCCGTGCCTCCCCATTGGTCCTCGGGGCGGGCAGCGAGACGTCGGTTTAGTGTGTCCGTGTCCACCTCAAGAACAAAAACCTCGTCGAACCCGTCGAGGAATCGGCTGGAATTTCTTGAGCCGCCACAGAAAAACGTGGCCGGGTGGCTCGTGTCGGACATGAGCGTCCTCACTTTTTCGATGTCCCAGATCCATTGTCCCCCATCGGCCGGTCGGCCGGTTGTGGGTTCGCCACAATAGGCCAGTTCTCTGTCGCCGTGGACAGCGTGGTAGCCTCGACGCTCAAGCTCGATACAGACCGTGGTTTTGCCGGTGCAGGACACGCCTTCGATGAGAAAGTTTTTAACGCCCATAGGACTAGGACATATCAAGTCAAGGGAGGACACTGCAGTTTTCGCCCGCAAGCTCTTCTGCGGTTCTCGGCACGCGCTGAGCGCGTTGCCGTCGGTGTTGATGTCCAAGAGGGCCCTTGCCCTTAGACCTCGCGTTTCGTGTTTCCTACATCACCCGGAAGACGATGTCCCGGCGAAACTGGGCGCCCTCGAACTTGATCTGGTCGCACGCCGCGTTGGCCTTGGCTTGCGCTTCCTTGAGGGTGTCGGCTAACGCACACACGGCTAGCACCCGGCCGCCGTCGGTGACCAGCGTGCCGGACTTGTTGAGCTTGGTGCCGGCGTGGAAGACTTTGACGTCGGGGTCGTTCTCGGCGTCGTCGATGCCGGTGATCGGCTTGCCCTTCGCGTAAGAACCGGGATAGCCGCCGCTGGC
Organism: Planctomycetota bacterium; assembly: GCA_039033595.1. Lineage (GTDB taxonomy): Bacteria > Planctomycetota > Phycisphaerae > Phycisphaerales > Phycisphaeraceae > Algisphaera. The sequence continues at coordinate 79,278 of JBCCCG010000020.1, forward strand.
CATCACGACGCAGCAGCACACGCGCGGGTCCCAAGACAGGTCGACGTGTTCGAGCGTGCCCTCGCAGCAGGCGATCATGGCCTGCATCAGGTCGCCGCGCATCCGCATCATCAGCGGCTGGGTCTCGGGGTCGCCGAAGCGGGTGTTGAACTCCAGCGTCTTGGGGCCGCCGGCGGTGAGCATCAGCCCGGCGTAGAGCACGCCCTTGAAATCCACGTCGTCCCGCTTCATCGCGTCCACGGCCGGTACGAGGACTTCGCGCTGGATCGTGGTCAGCAGCTCGTCGTCGACCAGCGGCGTCGGGCAGTACACGCCCATGCCGCCGGTGTTCGGACCGGTGTCGCCCTCGTGGGCCTGTTTGTGGTCCTGCGACGGGTCGAGCAGGAACAGGTTGCGTCCGTCGACGAGCGCTAAGATCGAGACTTCCTGGCCGACGAGGCGTTCTTCGACCAGCACGGTTGTGCCCTCGTCGCCGAACTCTTTATCGACGAGGCAGCGCCGCAACGCGTCCACCGCTTCCTCGTTGGTCGAGCAGACGATCGCGCCCTTGCCCTTGGCCAGGCCCGTGGCCTTGACCACGCACGGCGTCTCGCGGGCCTCGACGTAGGCCTTGGCTCGCTCGAAGTCGGTGAACGTTTTGCTGTCGGCGGTCGGGATCGCCGCGGCTTTCATCAGGTCCTTGGCGAACGCCTTGTCGCCCTCGAGCCGGGCGGCGTCCTTCGTCGGGCCGAATACATAGCGGTTCGGAGCGGCCAACCGGTCGGCGAGGCCGGCGCACAGCGGGTCTTCGGGGCCGATGACGATCAGGCCGACGTCGTGGTGCCGGCAGAAGTAGTCGATCGCGTCGACGTTCTTGGTGTCCACGGGCTCGACCTTCAAATCGACGTTGGTGCCGAGCGCCGCGGTGCCGCCGTTGCCCGGCGCGAAGAAGAGTTTCTTGCAGCGCTTGGATTGTTTGAGCTTCCAACCCAGGGCGTGCTCCCGTCCACCGCCGCCGAGGATCAGGACATTCATCGGGCCGGCGTCGAGCGGGGCGGAGTGTTTTTTCTTGGCCATCGGCGGCAGGGTAGCGGGTCGGGGGCGGTTGGCAAGCGAAGGCCGTAAACGAAAAAGCCCACGCATGGTCTGGCGTCATGCGTGGGCCGGGTTATTTCAACACGGGGCGTCGGTTCACAAGCGGAACCGGCCGCACAGGGCCTGCAGTTCCTCGGCCCGGGTCGAGAGCATGCTCGCGGCGGACGCGGCCTGCTGGCCGCCCTCGGCGGTTTGCTGGCTGACCGAGGAGATGGCCTCGACGCTGCGGGCGACTTCTTCCGAAGCGGCCGACTGCTCTTCGGCGGCGGCGGCGATCGACTGGATCATGCCGGCCACGTCGCGGGCCGAGGTGACGATCTCCTTGAGCGACTCGCCGGCGGCGCTGGCCTTCTCGACGCCGGTGGTCACCTGTTCGGTTCCGGCGTTCATGCGTCCGACGGCCTCGCCGGTCTCGGTCTGGATCGCCTGGATCGAGGCGCCGATCTCCTCGGTGGCCTGGGTGGTGCGGTCGGCGAGCTTGCGGACCTCGTCGGCGACGACGGCGAATCCCCGTCCGTGCTCGCCGGCGCGGGCGGCCTCGATGGCGGCGTTGAGGGCCAGGAGGTTGGTCTGGTCGGCGATGTCGTTGATGACC
>JBCCCG010000021.1:0-72881 GCA_039033595.1 Planctomycetota bacterium
ATCAACGACATCGCCGACCAGACCAACCTCCTGGCCCTCAACGCCGCCATCGAGGCCGCCCGCGCCGGCGAGCACGGACGGGGATTCGCCGTCGTCGCCGACGAGGTCCGCAAGCTCGCCGACCGCACCACCCAGGCGACCAACGAGATCGGCGAATCGATCACCGCGATCCAGACCGAGACCGGCCAGGCCGTCGAACGCATGAGCACCGGCACCCAGCAGGTCGAGACCGGCGTCGCCGCGGCCCACCGCGCCGGGGGCAGCCTCGAGCAGATCGTCACCACCTCGGGCACCCTCACCAGCAAGGTCCAATCCATCGCCGCCGCCGCTGAAGAACAGTCCTCGGCCTCGGAAGAAGTCGCCCGCGGCATCGAATCGATCAACGCCGTGACGACCCAGTCGCTCGAAGGCACCCGCCAGTCGGCCGAGGCGTCGGAGCACCTGTCCCGCAAGGCCGAGCAACTCCGCGAACTCGCCTCGCGTTTCGACACGTAAATTTATTCCGCCCACGCAGTTTACGGCCCCGGGTAACTGACCCGGGGCTGTTTATTTCGCCATACCCCGTACGCCCGAAACCGCCTATGCTTGGGACATGATCCGAAGCGCCTTCACGCTCATCGAGCTCCTCGTCGTCATCGCGATCGTCGCGTTATTGATCGGTTTACTGCTGCCGGCCCTCGGCGCTTCACGCGACGCGGCAAGGGACGTGGCGTGCCAGAGCAACCTGCGCAGCGTGCACCAGCTCTACACCGTGTACGCCACCGACCACGACCAGCAGGTGCCGCTGGGCTACCGCGGCAACCGGATGCAGTGGAACACGATGATCTACAGCGGCTTCGGCACGGGTAAGTTCGTTTTACACGGCCGGCTGTATCTCCACGGGTTGATGCAGTCCCCCGAGGTGTTTTACTGCCCCGCCGAGACTTCACCCGAGCAGTCGTTCGACACGCCGGAGAACCCCTGGCCCCCCGGCACACCGGGCACGGACGTGCAGGGCGGCTACGGCATGGCTCCGCTGGTGAACGCGGGCTTCGCGGAGTTGCCGGACCGATTGATCCGCCTTGACGAATTGAGTGGCGAGGCCATCTACGCCGACGGTGTGGGCCTCCCGGCGCGGGTCGATTCTCGACACGGCGACGGGGTGCACGTGCTCTACGCCGACAGCGCGACCCGGTGGGTCAATCGCGAACGTTTCGACGATGACCTCGCGGCCTCGGGCGAGCCGATGAACAGCTCTTTCAATCCGGCTCAGCAGCGGATCTGGGACGAATTCAACCGACGCTGAACGATCAAGAACCCACGGCACCGAGCCGTGGGCCCGGGGACTTGGACCGAGACGCGGGCCCCGTCAAACCGCCTCGATGTCCTTGGTCTTCTCATCGACCATCTGCTCGACGGCGTGCTCGTACTTCTTGAGCAGTTCCTGGACCTCGTCTTTCGAGCCCGCGACGTCGTCTTCGGAAAGCCCGAGCGACTTGTCCTTACCCGCGGCGTCGAGGTGCTTATTGGCGTCGCGCCGGGCGTTGCGGATCTTGACTTTCGCTTCCTCGCCCATCTGCTTGACGCTGGCGGCGAGTTGCTTGCGTCGTTCGCCGGAGAGCGTAGGGATGTTGATGCGGATCTGCTTGCCGTCGACCATCGGGTTGAATCCGAGACCGGCCTTTTCCAGGCCTTTGGCGATCTCGTTGCAGGTACTCGGGTCGAAGGGCTTGACGAGCAGTTGCGTCGGCTCGGGCGCGGTGATCAGCGCGATGCTACGCAGCTCGGTCGGCGCGCCGTAGGCCTCGACCTTGACCATCTCGAGCATCGACGGCTGGGCCCGCCCGGTGCGGACACCCTTCATCTCGCTCTTGGCGTAATCGACGGCTTTCTCCATCGATTCCTCGGCTTCCATCAAGATTTCGTCGGGGTCCATGTTGCGCTCCATTAAACAGATACCGGATCGGAGATCCGCGAGAGTTCTTAGCCGACCCGCGTGCCGATCGATTCGCCGGCCACGACCCGGGCGATGTTGCCGGGCTGTTTCATATCGAAGACGACGATCGGGATGTTCTGCTCCCGGCACTGGGCGAAGCTGCCGATGTCCATGACCTTGAGGTCGCGGTTGATCGCCTCGTCGAAGCTCAACGATTCATAGCGGACCGCGTCTTCGTGTTTATTGGGGTCTTTGTCGTAAATGCCGTCGACCTTGGTGGCCTTGAGCACGACGTCGGCGTGGATCTCGCTGGCGCGGAGGCTGGCCCCGCTGTCGGTGGTGGAGAACGGGTTGCCGGTGCCGGCGGCGAAGATGACGACCCGGCCTTTCTCCAGGTGCCGGATCGCCCGGCCACGGATGAAGTTTTCGGCGACCGACGACACCATGAGCGCGGACATCACCCGCGCCGGCTGGCCGAGGTGCTCGAGCGCTTCCTTGAGCGCCAAGGCGTTGATCACCGTGCCGAGCATGCCCATCTGGTCGGCCACGGCCTGGTCGACGATGCCTTCCTTGGCCAGCGTCGCCCCGCGGATGATGTTGCCGCCACCGACGACGACCGCGATCTGCGTGCCCGCCCGCGGGCGGTCGTCGACGCGGCGGAGCCGATCAGGGTTGACCTCCTGGCCGACCTTCGACGCCTCGTTGATCTCGTGGGCGATCAGCCGCAGCTCCTCGGGGTCGATCCCGAAACCGCCCTCGCCGCTGAGGGCCTCGCCGCTGATCTTCAGCAGCACACGGCGGTAGTGAGGATCGGCGAGTTGGATAACAGGCTCGGGCATGGATCGTAATTGAAGTTTGGCCAACGGGTTTCGTCAAGTTGGCGTCGATCGAGGAAGTACGCCGCACCGGATCTCGCCGAAGATTTACAGAGTCAGAGCGAAGATCATTTCGGGGACGGGTTGCCCCGGCAGTTGGTCGAACCGGCCGTTGGGGACGAAGCCCATGTGGGCGTGCCACCGCTGGGGCGTCGGTTCATCCTGCCGCGACGAGCTCATCAACGTGGTGTGCTCGAGCCGTCGCAGGTGGGCGCAGAGGGCATCCAGCATCCGGCGGGAGTGGCCGCGGCCGCGGTGCGGGGGGCTGACGAAAACCAGGCTGATGAACGGGACCGACTCCCAGATCATTTCAAAACGGAGGACGCCGACGACTCCGCCGTCGTCGATCGCAACGACGTAGCGGCCGGCCGCGATGGACCGACGGATGGTGTCCATCCCGATGTCGTGCTCCAGATCGGCGATGGCGTGGGCGTCGACGGATTCAGCGAAACGCGCGTGCGCGGCGGGCGGAGTAGACGACGCTGGCGCTGCCTGCGAAGCACCCGCGGGTTCGGGAGGCGTCGCGTCGGTGGCGAGGCCGAAGTGCTCTTTCCAGCGTTCGACGTGTTCCGGCGGCAGCGGCGCAACGTCTGGCCGATCGGGCGGCGGCGGGCCGTGGGCGTGCCGACGCAGCTGATCGACGAGCTTGTCGATGAAGTCGTCGCTCGACAGGTCGCGGGCCTTGCGGCGGCGGGCGGCGGCACGGATCTGGCGGTCGCTGCTGACGACGGTCAGACGGCGTGGGGCCGAGTGCTGGTTGATGAGCTGGATGATCAGGTCGTCGGCGCTGCGGTGACTCCCCGGAGTCTGGCCCGCGAAAACCAGCTCGACCTCCGGCACCGGCGACTCGACGGCCCGCAGTGGCTTGGGCCGGCCGTCGGCGACCACGACAATCCCCGCGCCCGCGGCGTTACCTCTGGAAATCCCCCCGGGATGCGAGGCCCACGTGGTCCGGGCCAACGCCCGGCAAAGCCCCGCCTCGTCCAACCCCGCCAAGACCGGCGGCATCGTGGCGTGCAGCACGTTGTAACAGTCCACAATCAGCCGCATCGAATACCCCAACTCCTGTACCGCAAGGCATTAAAGAGTGTAACCGCCTCTTCCATCGTGACATCTCTCGGATCACGGGAGAAACCCCTCATAAATCTTCAAGAAAAACGTTGACCGTCCACACCAGGGGGACTAAACTCACGCAGGTATGAAACTGTTTCATTTTTAGTTTCATGCATTTTACTCGTACTTCGCCGCATCGGTCGCATCACGAACCCAGGGTCCGAGAAGGGAACACAAGATGACAAGGGAATGGGAGCAGCGGGCGTCCGGGGGGGGCGTCATGGAGATCGAAAGCGAGCCCCGGGAGAGCGAGGCCCAGATCAACATCCCCCCGACGAGCGCCAAGGGGTTGTGGAAGGTCATCACCACCGCCCTGCGTTGCCCGGCCTGCGGGTCGACCTCGCACAAAGCCGAGACCGGAAAACGGGCCAAGCCCGACGGCCTGACCGAGCAATACCGACGGTGCGCCGCGTGCTCGATCCGCTTCCGCGCGATCTTTGAATAAAAATCTCGGGAACACGAGCCGGGTGTTCGCATAGCGAACAAACGGCCGGACGGAGTAGATAAATTCGCTCGGTGTTGTTTGGTTGGTGATTCGCAAGCTCCAACCCCCGAGTCTCAAAGATCGTTCGATCGTACTTCTTTGCCGCTGCGGCTTTCGCCAACGCGTTTTTCATCACACAGGGCCGTTCGGCCCATGGAGGTATCCATGTTCAAGAAGATGTTCACCGCGACCGCTTGCACCCTCGTCCTGGCCGGCGTGGCTTCGGGTCAGGAACTCACGGTCAACGGCGGGTTCGAAACCGGCGACACCACCGGCTGGACCTCGTTCCCTACCGCCAACTCGACGTTCAACATCACCAGCGACTCGAACTCCGGGGCGTGGGCCGCGGAAGTCTTCAACAACGACCCGGGCTCCTCGGCCGTCGTCCAGCAGCTCAACATCGGCGTCGGCGCGGTCAGCCCGGGCGACCCGATCGCGATCTCGTTCGCCGCCAAGGGTGAAGGCGCGATCGGCGGCGTCGCGTTCGCCGAGTTCTTCTCGGAGATCGACGGCGGGGGCGTTTCGTCCACCGAAATCCTCGGCGGTGCTCCGCTGCCCCTCACCAGCGACTACCAGACCTTCACGTTCAACGCCGTGGCTGGCGCCGACGTCAGCGGCGGCGTGACCCTGCAGTTCGCCGCGGTCACCGGCGCGGATCAAGGCAGCGTCTCGGTGCTTTTCATCGACGACGCCTCGGTCACGGTCGTGCCCGAGCCCACCACGGCGGCCCTCGCGGGCCTCGGCGGCCTAGCCCTGCTCGGCCGTCGTCGCCGCCGCTAAAACCCGACCCAAATCCCGTTTCGACGGGCCTCCCGGGAGGGGAGAACGGATCCCCTGGAGGGGAGATCCAACCGAGCGGCGGAGCGTCACCACGCCCCGCCGCTTATTTGTAGAAAATTATCGCCGCCACCCCACGATCGGCCCACGATCACCCGGCGGCAGACCTATGATCCGCGGCGGAGCCCCACGGCTTCGGCCGGGCGATTTGCTTGACGTTAAGCCAATAAACGCTACTCTTTTGCGTCTCGGATCGCCGCGAGGATCCTGCGCGTGCCCCGGCCGAGCCCGCCAACGACCACCGCCGACTTTGAATACCGGTTTAATCCCGGCCCCTGCCATCGTTATCGCCTCTTCCCCGGGCCCAAGCCCCCTACCCAAGACCACCCATGAGCACCACCACGACCCCGACCGGCAAACTCACCCGCCTGCAGAAGACCCGGAACTTCGGCATCTGCGCCCACATCGACGCGGGCAAGACCACCACCACCGAACGCGTGCTCTACTACACCGGCAAGTCCTACAAGATCGGCGAGGTCCACGACGGCACCGCCACCATGGACCACCTCCAAGACGAGCAGGACCGCGGCATCACCATCCAGTCCGCCGCCACCACCTGTCCCTGGACCCGCCACGGCATCGAGTACACCTGCAACCTGATCGACACGCCCGGCCACGTCGACTTCACCATGGAGGTCGAGCGCTCCATGCGCGTCCTCGACGGCGCGGTCGTCGTCTTCGACGGCAAGGAAGGCGTCGAGGCCCAGTCCGAGACCGTCTGGCGCCAGGCCGAGCGCTACGGCGTGCCGCGCATCTGCTTCATCAATAAGATGGACAAGATCGGGGCCGACTTCCAGTTCAGCTTCGACTCCATCGGCGAGCGCCTGGGCGCCAAGGCCGTGCCCGTGCAGATCCCCATCGGCAGCGGCCACGAGTTCGAGGGCCTGGTCGACCTGCTGGCGATGAAGGCGTTCTACTTCACCGGCGAGATGGGTTCGGTCGTCGAAGAGAAAGACATCCCCGACGAGCTCGTCGAGCTCGCCGAGCAGAAGCGTGAGGAAATGATCGAGGGCGCCGCCGACGTCGATGACGATTTGGCCGAGCTGTACCTCGGCGGTGAAGAAGTCTCCAACGACCAGATCGTCGCCGCGCTGCGTAAGGGCACGCTGGCCAAGCAGATCCACCCGACTTTCTGCGGCTCGGCCCTGCAGAACATCGGCGTGCAGAAGCTGCTCGACGGCGTCATCGACTACCTGCCGAACCCGACCGAAGTCCCCGAGACCGAAGGCACCGACCCCGACGACGCCGAGAAGCGGCTCACCCGTCCCCACGACGAGAACGCCCCGCTGTCGGCGCTGGTGTTCAAGATCGTCAACGACACCCACGGCGACCTGACCTACGTCCGCATCTACTCCGGCAAGCTGGAGAAGGGCACCCGCGTGCTTAACTCCAATAACGGCAAGAAGGAGATCGTCAGCCGTATCTTCGAGATGCACTCAAAAGACCGGCTGGCCCGCGACGAGGCGCTCGCCGGCGAGATCGTCGCCGTCGTCGGCCTCAAGCAGTCCTTCACCGGCGAGACCCTCTCCAGCCCCGACGAGGCGATCGTGCTCGACCGGATGGACTTCCCCGACCCGGTGATCTCGATGTCCATCGAACCGGCCACGGCCGGCGACAAAGAGAAGCTCTCCAACGCGCTGGGCACTATCCGCCGCGAAGACCCGTCGTTCCAGGCCAACTACGACGAAGAGACCGGCCAGACCATCATCGCCGGCATGGGCGAGCTGCACCTGGACATCATCACGACCAAGCTCACGCGTGACATGAAGATCGGCGTCAACGTCGGCACACCGCGCGTGGCCTACAAAGAGTGCATCACTGGCTCGGCCGAGGCCCGTGGCATCCACAAGAAGCAGACCGGCGGCCGCGGCCAGTTCGGCGACTGCACGATCAACGTCTCACCGATCACCGAAGAGGAAGCCGAGGTCGAAGAACTCAAGTGGGAAGACGGCGTGGTCTTCGTCGACAAGGTCAGCGGCGGCGCGATCCCCCGCGAGTACATCCCCAGCGTCGCGGTCGGCTGCCGCAACACCGCCAAGACCGGCGTGCTGGCGGGCTACCCGCTCCTGGGCGTCAAGGTCGAGCTGCTCGACGGCAAGTACCACGACGTCGACTCGTCGCAGATCGCCTTCGAGATGGCCGGCACGCTGGCGTTCAAAGACGCGACCAAGAAAGCCGGCCTCCAGCTCATGGAGCCGATCATGAAGGTCGTCGTCACCACCCCCGACGAGTTCTTCGGCAACGTCACCGGCGACCTCAACCGCCGCCGTGCCATCATCGTCGGCGACGAAGAACGCGGCGTCGTCCGCATCCTCACCGCCGAGGCCCCGCTCTCGGAGATGTTCGGCTACTCCAACAGCCTCCGCGGCATGAGCCAGGGCCGCGCGTCCTACGCCATGGAGCCACTCAAGTACTCGGCCGTCCCCGCCAACGTCGCCAAGACGATCCTCGAAGGCAAGGAAGACTGAGCCTCTCGGCAACACCGATCCCCCCAAAGCCCACGGCCACCCGCCGTGGGCTTTTTTCATGCCGCGTGTCGGTTGATTGAAGACGGTTGCGGCCGACAATACACACGTCATGATGAAGTCGTGCATGCCACCCGGCGGCCGGCAATCGGATATACGCTACGGTTGATAACTACCGGAGATCAACGACGTGTCGGTTATTGCAACCCTTCACTACCAAAGCGGTCTGACCCGTGGGCAGGATGCCCCACGAGCGGTGGACCCCGAAGCCGAGTATGTGTTCGGGCGAAATCTTCCCCGCATGCTCGATTTACTCGACGAATCCGCACGCTCGCTCGGCGTAACCGAACCCAGCCGTTTTATCTGGCACAACCCGATGGACGACGAGGGCAAACTCGACCAGATCAGCGAGGCGGAATTCGAGGCGCTGGAGCGGAAGCACGAGGCCACTAAATTCTGGGTGCCGCTCGATGAAGGGATCCAGACCTTCCGGTCGCTCGGCTCACGGCACGAACTCTCCCCGGAATTCGGCACGCCGAACGATCAAGAATATTACATCGCGTTCGAAGTCGCCTGTTTCCGCGAGGCCTTGCTCGAAGCAGACGCCGCAGGCGAAACGGGGTTCCATATCCAGTGTTACTAGGGCGATGGATCGCCCGGTGGCCCGGCACGACGGCCGCGGAGTTCACCGGCCAACGAGACGACCGCCACCCGCCACCGCTCTTCGATTTCCCGTTGGGCCTCACGGGATTCCAGATCGCTACGGATAAACAACGGCTCGCCGAAGGCGACGCGGAACCGTGTGCGTTTGAGCGGCAGCCACGCCGAGAAACCCGCCATGTTCTTGGTGTCGAGGATCGCCACGGGGACCACCGGGACGTCGGCCAATCGCGCGATGCGTCCGAAGCCGGGCCGGAAGGCGCCGCCGTTCAGAACCGAGTCGGCTTCCGGCGTGATCCGGCCCTCGGGGAACATGCCCACCCCCCGGCCCGCCTTGAGCCGGGCAACGATGGCGCGGACCGCGGTGCTATCCACCTTGCCGCGGTCGAGCGTGATCGTGTTGAACAGCCGATAGAACGCGCCGACGCCCGGCACCCCCATGACCTCGACGGTGCTGACGAAATCGATCAGGCGGGGGCAGGCGTACATGAGCCCGGGGATGTCGAACGGGCTCGTGTGGTTCGCCGCCAGCAGGAAGCCGCCGGCGGCGGGGACGCGGCCGCGGTGCAGGAAAGTCACGCGGGTGGTCACGGCCAGGATCGGCCGACACAGCACGCGCACGAACCGCTCGAACCGGTCCCGACGCGGCCCGTAGACCGCGCGGCGCAGGTCGAACCACCAGCCCTCGGGGGGACGGCTGCCGCTCACGGCAGCACCTCGTCGGGGATGTCGAACCGCTCGCGCATCTGCCGGCACACCTCGCGCAACGCGTCGGCCAACTCGGCCGAGACCGCGGCCCGCGTCGCCCGGCCGGGGTGCGCGTCGACGCGTGTGGCGATCGGCTTGCCCAACCCGATCCACAACCGCCCCGCTTTCAACGGCAGCCAGGGCCGCAACCGGCGGAACTGATCGCTGCCCAGCACCACGCACGGCACGATCGGAACAGGCTCGCCCCGACGCGCCGACGCCCGCCGGGCCAGCAACGCCGCCCCACCCTTGATCGCCGCGCCGTTGAGCACCGAGTCTTCGCCCACCATGATCTCGCCGTCGGGGAAGATGCCTAGCAGGCGGTCTTGCTCCAGGCGCCGCAGCCCCTCACGAATGCCCGGCAACGCGTGGCCGTAGCGGTCGATACGCACGCAGTCGGCGTGGTCGCACGCCCACCGGGCCTTGGGGGTCTCGTAAAACTCCGCCCGCGCCATCCAGTCTACCTTCCGCCGCAAGAGCGCCCCGGCGACCACCGGGTCGTAGTGGCTCAGGTGCGCTACCGCCAGCACCGCCGGCGTGCCGCGCGCCGGCAGGTGCTGCCGCCCCAGGAAGTAACACCGCGACGTCACACGGAAGATCGCGTGGACCATCTCGACGGTCAGGCGGTTGTTGAGCAGGCTCATCGCGATCCAGTGTCGCACGTTCGCCGCGGACTTGCAGCCGCCCCCCGGAAACGACCTAAGCCCGCCACCGCCGCGCAAAACAACGCCCACGGCTTGGAGCCGCGGGCGTTGCGTTCCGTACCCCCGTCCGGACGGATCTCTGATCGGCGGCGCTCAGCCCTCGCGGCTGTACAGCACCGGGTTGAGCTCGTCGGCCATCACCTCGCCGACCTTCGAACTCGGCGACCACATCTGCCAGTCGCGCTTCTGGTTCTCGTTGCGCGGCTCGCCGAGGACCATCTCCTTGTCCATGTAGATCACGGTGTGAACCTTGCGGGGCGACTCGGTCGTGTTGCCGCCGGCGCGGTGGAGCGTCCAGCCGTAGTGGAAGCTGACCTCGCCCAAGTCGTAGGGCTCGAACACCTCGAGGATCTTGTTCTTCTTGATCTCGGCGGCGATGAGCTTTTCCGACTCATCGGAGATCTCGATGTCCCGGGCGATGTGCTTGAGGTGGCTGCCCCGGCCGAAGCACAGGGGGCCCATATCGATCGGCACGGCCTGGAGCGGGACCCACGCCGTCACCGTCATCGCCGTGCTCACCGGCCAATACTGCTGGTCAACGTGCCAAGGGGTGAATCCGCCGGCGGGTTCTTTGTAGAGCGCCTGGTCGTGGTACATGCGCACCCCCGACACGCCGAGCAGTTCCGTCGCGATCCGGGCGAGGCGCTGGCTGAAGCTGAAGCGTCGGGCGACACCGGAGTGGGTCCACAGGTTGCCGACCTGGATGAAGGCACGGTCGTAAGTGTTTTTCTCGTCATCTTTCAGGTCTTTCTTGGGGTTGAGGTCAAAGGTCAGGCGGGTGATCTCTTCGCTGTAGAACGCCAGGGTCTCGGCGTCGAGGACGTCCTTGAGCTTGATAAACCCGTCTTCGCGGAAACGGGTGATCTGCTCTTCGGTGAGGGCGTAGGGGGTGTCGAGGGTGGTCGATTCAAAGACGGCGGTGTCGGTCATGGCGGCTCCAATTTGAGATACGGGGAAAGCAGAGACGGCCACGCCGTCGAGTTGGACAAATCATGCCGCCCCAGAGCCCGAAAGACTACGCATAATGTGCTATTTAATGATATTATTTTGACATAAAAGATGAAATTCAAAGCCTAAATTGTCAATTCAATCCTATTATGCTGCCTAAGCTCGAACAGATCGCCCCCGCCAGCCAGGCCAGCGTGACCGCCAAGCGGTTCCACTCCGCGGGGTTCGACTACGAATGGCACTTCCACCCCGAGGTCGAACTCACGCTGATCCTCGCGGGCCGGGGCCAGCGTTTTGTCGGCGACAGCATCGAGGCGTTTGCCCCCGACGAGGTCGTATTGCTCGGGCCGAACCTGCCCCACACCTGGCACAGCCGCGCCCCGGACAGCGACGCGGATCCGCCAGACGAGACGAACGGCTCGGCCGAGGCGGTGGTGGTCCAGTTCGCCCAAGACTTCGCCGGGCCGGGCCTGTGGGGCCTGCCCGAGGCCGAGGCGGTCGCGGCGTTGCTCCGCCGGGCCGAGCGCGGGCTGGTGCTGGAGCCGAACGCCCACGGCTTGACCGAGCGCCTGTGCGGCCTGGTCGACCTGAAGGGGTGGGCGCTGGTGCTGGGCGTGCTGGAGGTGCTCGGCGAGATGGCGGCCGACCCCGATGCGGGCCGGGTGTTGTCCGACCCGGCCCACGCGGTCGCCCCCCGCCGCGACGATCAGCGTCGGATCGACCGCGTCTGCCGCTGGGCGGCCGAGCACTACACCCAGCCGCTGCGCCAGACCGAGGCCGCCGCGACCGCGCACCTGAGCCCGAGCTCGTTCAGCCGGTTCTTCAAGCGCATGACCGGCCGCACGTTCGTCGCCTACCTCCACGAGCTGCGCATCGCCGAGGCCTGCCGACAGCTCACCGACCCGCAGCGCCCCATCACCGACATCTGCTTCGCCTGCGGCTTCGAGAACCTGTCGAACTTCAACCGCACATTCCGCCGCCTCCGCGGCGTGAGCCCGCGCAACTACCGCAAGCAGATCGCAGCGCCGCCCGAATAACACACGCAACACAATTTCTGTTTCGTATCGGCGGCCCGGCAGTATGATCAATCTCATGAGTGGACCGATCGAACAGGCTGACCGCATTGAACGCGCGGTGGTTGCCCGTTGGCACGAACAGGTATCGAGTTTGGTACGAACGTTGGAAACCGACCCAGACGGGCCATGGGCGTGGCTCTGGGCGATACGAATCAAGGTTTACGAATATCTGCTCAAGCGATACGACGCGGGCGGCCCGATCGACCCCGACGACCTGCCGTTGGTGATCGCCGCTTCGCGCGACGCTAAGCCTGAAATCACCCGGCCTCGACCGATCTTCACGACCGCGCGGAAATCTGGCGTGCATAAGTCACCAAACCCCCGTCCGATTTTCCGCGACCGGCTACAACGCATCGCCGAGTGCAACGCGGAACGCCACGCCCGCAACGAACAGCTTCGAACCCACCCCAGGTGGTACGGCGCGCTGACCTACGACGAGTACGACGAATTGGCGAAGCTGATCCGCATCCGCCAATATAACGAACTCTCCGATGAACCGTTTACGCAGGAAGAAATCGCCGAGATAATCTTCGGCGAGCACGGCGACACTTCCGATTGACTTCACGCCCGCAGCGGCATCAGCGTCTCGGCGAGGCTCAGCCGCATCAGGCCCGCGATCTTGCGCGTCGCCGGGGTGTTCTGGCTCACGAGGTTCACGGTCTCGAGCGGGTCTTCGACCAGGTCGTACAGGCCCAGGCACCGCCGGTCGCGGGCGTGGAACACGGCTTTGTAGCGCTCGGTCTCGACCAGCACCCGGTCGTGAAACTCCGACAGGTTCGCCGGCGGGTGCGGCAGCACCGGGTCGCCGTTGAAGATCGGCAGCACGCTCCGCCCCGCCAGCGTCTCGGGGTGGTCGGCCCCGGCCAGCGCCGCGACCGTCGGGGCAACGTCGGCGACGCTGAACAAGCCGTCCTGGAACTTTTCCTTGGGCGGCGAGATCCCGGGCGCGTCGGGCGGGGTGACGACGAGCGGCACCTCGATTGCCGGGGCCAGGAACGAGCGGTGGCCCAACAGCCCGTGCTCACCGAGCAGCTGCCCGCGGTCAGACGTCATGACGGTCCACGACCGGTCCGCGTCTTCGCGCAGGCTCAGCGCTTCCTGCAGCCGACCGACGCCGTGATCGATCAGGCTCACCCGCCCGAGGTAGTCCGCGCGGATGCGCGCGACCTGGTGCGCTTCGAGGCGTTGCAGCACGGCCCGCGGCAGTTCGGGCTCGGCGAGCGCGTCGATCTGGTTGAGCTTCACGGGTACGAAGTCCTTACCCAGGTCGGCCGTCTCGACCAGGCCGTCGTAGTACATCGGCGGCGGCAGGTCGTTGCCCGGCCCCGAGAAGACCACGAACATCGCCCACGGCTTGTCCTCCGGCAGTCGGGCGAGTGCGTCGGTCGCCTGGGCGGCGATGAAGCCGTCGATGTCTTCCTCCGGCTCGAGCATCAGCCGGTCGGGCGCGAGCGGGCCCTGGCGCAGGCGTTGGCGGCGCTGCTGGGCGATGGCCGGGGCGTGGCCGCGGCTGCGCGCGGCTGCGGTGTACCAGCACCGGTTCGGCGCGGGCTCGGGCACGGCGACGCCCTCGGTGACAAACGCTTCGTCGAGCAGCGACGCGAACGAGCCCACCTCGCCGACGCCGACGGTGTGGTAGCCCGCGTCGGCGAGCCAGGTCGGCAGGCCGTCGCGCAGGGGCTTGATGGATTGGTCGTCGCGGAGCACGCCGTGCTGCCGGGCGTGCCGGCCGGTGAGCAGGCTGACCATCCCGCCGGGGTCGGCCGGGCTGGCGCTGGTCAACACCAATCGCACGCCGCGTTCCGCCAGATCCACGAGGTGCGGCGTGGGCAGCGGCCATTCGCGCTCGTCCGACAAACTATCGCTGCGCAGGCCGTGGGCCAGCACGATCAACAGGTTCCGTTTGGGATTCATGGGGAGGGCTTTCTCTTCTCTTCCGGCCGGGCACGGCCTGTTCCGACGATGCCGCGCGGCTTCCACACGGACCGCACAGCAACCCCACCCCTCGTCCGTCTCGCCCGACATCGCGCCGGGAGAGGGTTTCTCCTCTGAACTATGCCCGCGCCCCGGCTCGAGGCCAGCCGAATTTCCGGTCAAATGCCCCGGTCATGCGAAACACGACCTCAGAACCGGAAAGCCAACTCCGTTAAACTACGCGGCTTACCGCGTTCCCGCCCCCGCCAACCCCACTCTTATCCCTCACCCACCATGGCCCTGCTTAGCGTCGCCAACCTCGTCTTCTCTTTCGGCGACCGCGTCCTACTCGACGGCGTGAACCTCACGGTCGACAGCGGCCAGCACGTCGGCCTGGTCGGCCGCAACGGGTGCGGCAAGTCCACACTGCTCAAGATGATCGCCGCCCAGAGCGGCACGAGCGGCGAAGCGTTCCGGGGGCTCAAGCCCGAGTCGGGGCAGATCCAGCTCGCCCGCGGCAGCACCGCCGGGTACCTGCACCAGGACCACGACCTGGACATGTCGCGCACGCTCCGCGAAGAGGCCGGCCACGCGTTCGCCGAGCTCGAATCGCTGCACCAGCAACTCGAGGAAACCGCCGAGGCGATGGGCACCGCCGAGCCCGACGAGCTCGAAGCGCTCATGAAGAAATACGAGCAGCTCGAAGAGCGCATGGAGGCGTCGGGCGGCTACGCCGTCGATCACCGGATCGACGAGACGCTCCACGGCCTGGGGCTCACCGACGCGATGTTCAACATCAAGTGCGGCGACCTGTCCGGCGGACAGAAAGGCCGGCTCGCGCTGGCCAAGCTGCTGCTGTCCGAGCCCGACCTGCTGCTGCTCGACGAGCCGACCAACCACCTCGATATCGCGGGACGCGAGTGGCTCGAGGGCTTCCTCGCGACTTATTCCGGGGGCGTGGTGCTGATCTCCCACGACCGCTGGCTGCTCGATCGGGTCGTCACCAAGATCTACGAGCTCGACGTCGGCTCCGGAGGCAGCTCCGGGGGCGGGCAGATGGTGGAGTACCCGGGCAACTACGCCAAGTTCCGCGAGCTGCGGGCCGAGCGGATGAAAGACCAGCGGCGGGCCTACGAGAAGCAGCAGACGCTGATCAAGTCCGAGCAGAAGTTCATCGACCAGTACCGCGCCGGCCAACGCGCTAAGCAAGCCCAGGGCCGGGAGAAACGGCTGGAGCGGTTCAAACGCGACCACCTCATCGAGCCGCCGATGGAGCTCGACGTGATGAAGCTCAACTTCAGCCCCAAGGCCCGGGGCAACGACGTCGTCGCCCAGGCCGAGGGCCTGAAACTCGTGCACGACAACGACGGCGACGCCAAGCAGCTCTTCGAGGACGTCGACCTCACCATCAAACGCGGCGACCGCTTGGGCGTCATCGGCCCCAACGGCGCGGGCAAGTCCACCATCATCCGCTGCCTGCTCGGCGAACAGACCCCCACCGCCGGCACGGCCAAGATCGGCAGCCAGATCGACGTGGGCTTCTTCACCCAGACCCACGAGCACCTCGACCTGTCGCGCACGATCGTCGAGTACCTGCGTGACTACACGCCCAACGAACTCGAACAGGAAGCCCGCGACCTCGCCGGCGCGTTCCTGTTCTCGGGCGATTCCCAGGACAAGCCGCTCTCGGTCCTGTCCGGCGGCGAACGCGCCCGCGCGGTGTTGGCCGGGCTGGTCAACGGCGGGCACAACCTCCTCGTCCTCGACGAGCCGACCAACCACCTCGACATCCCCAGCGCCGAACGCCTCGAAGAGACGCTGCGCACCTACACCACCCAGCAGCAGGCGTATTCGACTGCGGGCAACCAGTCCCACGCCGGCACACTGATCCTCATCACCCACGACCGCATGCTGCTCGACAACCTCGTCGATCAGCTCCTGGTCTTCGACGGCCACGGCAACGTGACCCACTTCCTGGGCACCTACTCCGACTGGCACGACCAACAGCTGGCCACCCAGGGCTCGGGCGCTTCGATGCCGGAAAGCACCCCCCAGCAACCCAAGCCCAAAGCCAACGCCCAACCCGCCAAGCAGAAAAACAACCCCAAGCAAAAATCCAGGAACAAGCCCAAGAAGAATACCAAGGGCAAGGGTTCCGGGGGCGGTTCCGGGGGCGGGAGCAAGATGAGCCAGGCCAAGCTCGAGTCCGAGATCGAGCGTCTCGAATCCCGCCTCCACGAGATCGACTTCGCCCTGATGGACCCCGCCGTGTTCTCCGACGGCGAGCAGGTCAAGGCCCTTCAAGCCGAGCGCGCCGAGAAGCAGGAAGAACTCAAGCCCCTCGAACGCGAATGGGCCGAGCGCGCGGGGTAGTGTCTCACCAACTATTCTGTTCGCGCAGCCAAGCAATCTGCCCCACATGGTGGCGGGCGTGCCACGGATAACCGGCTAGGGCTTGATCGAGTGTAAAGGCCCGGCCGTGTTCGGGGTGGATGTAGGAACGAGCGAAATCCGTCTCGTGCATGCTTTGTAGCAACAGCACCCAACGCCGATGCACCCCTTCAATCATCAACAAGGCGGATTCGACGTCTCCGCCCGCGCTATCGGCCAGCCGCACCGTGGCGGCCTCGTCGTAAGGCTTGATCACGGGCCGCTCTTCGGTGAGAGCCAGCTTGAAGCGCAGCAGCGCGTGGGCGTGGCTGTCCGCGAGGTGGTGCACGATCTGCCGAATCGTCCAGTTACGATACTTGGTGTCCAGGGCGGCGTCGCTCAAACCCGTGACGGCTTCGCGTAGCCGCCGAGGCGCGTCCGCGATCTCCTCGATGCAGGTGCGTCGTTGCGTTGGGGTGAGTGAATCCGCCTCGGTTGGCGGGCCTGCGGGGAAGTCGGGGATATGCATGATCGAACTCCGGGCAAAAACCATTGGATCGCCTGTCGCGAGCCGTGACCGAATACTATCGGTTTATCCGCGCATCGATACACCGAAGACGATGGCTGCCCGCTATCGTATACGCGTCATGAATTCCTTCCGCCGCATCTCATTTGGTCTGCGTTTTAGTGTTTTCGTCGTTGGATGCTTGCTCGTACCGGGCTGCGCCACCGAATCGCATACTGCACCACCTGGCTCGGCGGCGCCGCTGCCGTTGGGCACGTGTGTGTTCGTCGGCGACGAGCACGTGCACGGCTACGACCCGATCGCCGAGCTCGTGGTCGAGGCTCACTTTCCGCAGCAGTCACGCTTCACCAACATCGACGCCCACGCCCACTGGTCGCTGGAGCCCGACCCCCACGACATGATTAAGGCGATGGACGAGCGCAACGTGTTCGCCGCGGTCAACCTCTCGGGCGGCTACGGCGAGAGGCTCGACGCGATGGCCGACCGCTACCTGTCGGTGGACCGGCAGCGGTTCGTGATCTTCCTGAACCTGCCGTTCGACCGGATCGACGAGCCGGGGTTCGCGGAATGGGCGGTGAGCGAGATCGAGCGCGCCCACGCCCGCGGCGTGCGCGGGCTCAAGGTCTTCAAGTCGCTGGGGCTGTACCACCGCGACGCGGCGGGCGAGCTGGTCGAGATCGACGACCGTCGGCTCGACCCGGTGTGGCGGCGCTGCGGCGAATTAAACATGCCCGTGCTGATCCACACCGCCGACCCCGTGGCGTTCTTCAAGCCGGTCGACGAGAAGAACGAGCGCTGGCTGCAGCTCAAGCGTCGGCCTAACTGGTCGTTCTACGGCGGCGACTTCCCGGCACGCGACGAGTTGCTCGCCGCGCGCAACCGCGTGTTCGCCCGTCACCCCGGCACCACGTTCATCGGCGCCCATATGGCCAACAACGCCGAAGACCTCTCGAAGGTCCGAGCCGATCTCGACGCGTTCCCGAACCTGGTCGTCGACATCTCCGGCCGGGTCGCCGAACTCGGCCGGCAGCCGTACACCGCGCGCCGCTTCGTCCTGGACTACCCCGACCGCGTGATGTTCGCCACCGACCGCTACCCCGGCAACCCGAGCCAGCCGCGCTACCGCATCTACTACCGCTTCCTCGAGACCAAGGACGAATACTTCAAGTATTACCACCACCCGTTCCCGCCGGCGGGCGAGTGGAAGATCTACGGCATCGGCCTGCCCGACGAGGTGTTGCGGATGGTTTACTACGACAACGCGGCGCGGGTGCTGGGATTGCCGGCGCTAGACCGCATCGCCGACGCGCTGCCGGACGGCGGTTACACGCTGGCTCCCCACGTGGCGAAAAACCGCAGCGCCGAGCTCGGGGACGGCCGATGACGACGGCGGCGTTGGTGGCCGCGGGGTGCCTGCTGCTCGCGGGCCTGCTGCTCCGCGCCACGCTCCCGCCGCTGCGGGCGTTGTTTATCCCCGCGTCGGTGGTCGGCGGGTTCGTCGGGCTGGCGGTCGTGCAGTCGGTGACCCACGGCGTCGACGCGTCGGCCGCGGTCGCCGGGCATACCGAGGCGATCGCCGCGACGCTGCGCGGCTGGCCGGGCCCGCTGCTGGCGGTGGTCTTCGCCGCGATGCTGTTACACGCGCCGTCGGATCGACCGCACGACAAGAAAGCCCGCCGCGTGATCCGGCAGGGCTTAATGGTCTGGCTGATCGTGCTGGGCCAGGTCGTCGTGGGCCTGCTCGCGGTCGTGCTGCTGATCCGGCCGCTGGGCTACGAAGTGCCGGGGGCGTTCGGGCAGCTCATCGAGGCGACCTTCGCCGGCGGGCACGGCACGGGCGGGGCGATGGGCACCGTCCTCGTCGAAGCGCTGGACTTCGCGCCCGGGCTCGACCTGGCGATGCTCATGGCGACCGCGGCGCTGGTCGGCGGCGTGGTGCTGGGCATCGGACTGGTCAACCTCGGGCTGCGTCGCGGATGGTGCGGGTCGTCGGCCAAGCTCGAGACCGTCTCGGGCCTCGAGCCGCGCCGCGACCCGAAGCCCGCGATGCTCGGACGCTCCCGCAGCGACGTGATCGACCCGTTGGTGCTGCAGGCAGCGCTGGTCGCGCTGGCGTTCGGCATCGGGTGGGCGATGCAGGCGGGCTTCACCACGGGCGTCGGCACTATGGTCGAAGCGTTCGTGGAACCCGGCGAACCCGACGTGCTCGGCCGGGACCGCGTCGAACGGATCATGAAGTTCGCCGGCAACCTGCCGCTGTTCCTGTTCACCTTGCTCGGCGGGTTAATCCTGCGCAAGCTGCTGATCGCGCTGCGGCTGGGCGACCTGATCGACACGCTGAGCCTGCAGCGCATCACGGGGCTGTGCATCGACCTGCTGATCGTCGCGGCGATCACGACGCTGCGGATCGAAACGGTCGTGGCGTTCCTCGTGCCCGGGGCGATCCTGCTCGGGCTCGGGCTGGCGTGGGCGGTGTTCTGTCTGCTGTTCCTCGCGCCGCGCCTGCTGCCGAGGGGCCACTGGTTCGAGCTGGGCCTGATCAACTTCGGCATGTCTACGGGCACCACGGCCCAGGGCATGATGCTCCTGCGGATGGTGGACCCGGAACTGGAGACCGACGCCGCGGAGGACTACGCGCTGGCCGCCCCGCTGTCGGCGCCGTTCGTCGGCGGCGGCGTGGTGACGTTCACGCTGCCGCTGCTGATGGCGACGCCCGAGCCGGGCGTGCCGGTGGTCGCGGTGGCGTTGGGGCTGGCCGTGGTGTGGGCCGGGCTGCTGCTCGCGGCGTGGCGGCTGCGGCGGGTGCCGTAAACCCCGGCCTCGATGCCGCGCGGCCTCACGCTGGGCGATCTGCGATCGCCGGCTGAACACCGTGTGGAATACGCCGCCCCGCAACGCGGGAAACTCAACCCCACCGCCGACTTCCGAAATACGCTTCCCGGAGCAATGGGCGATACTGGACTCGAACCAGTGACCTACGCGGTGTAAACACGTTGCTCTAGCCAACTGAGCTAATCGCCCGGGGTTCCTTACCGTTGGCAGTTTATCATCAGGCTCCGATCGGTGGGCGGGGACGGGTAGGCGGGCGTGTCGGGGCCCGGGTACGATAAGCCCATGCTCATCGACACCATCAAGTCCCAGATTAAAGACGCCATGCGGGCGAAAGATACCGCTACCCGCGACCTGCTCAAGGTTGTGCTCGGCGACCTCCAACTCAACGAGACCCGCAAAGGCTCGGCTCTCACCGACGAAGAAGCGCAGAAAGACGTCAAGAAAGTCATCAAAGGCAACCGTGAGACGATCGCGGCCGTCAACGATCCCGAAGTGGTCCAGCGCATGGAATGGGAGATCTCGGTGCTAGAGAAACTGTTGCCGCAGACGCTGTCGGTCGACGAGATCGTCGCGGCGCTCGGCCCCGTCGCCGAGGACATCAAGGCGGCGGGCAACGACGGGCAAGCGACCGGCGTGGCGATGAAACACCTGCGGCCCACGGGCGCCGTGGTGGAAGGCAAAGACGTCGCCGCGGCGGTGCGACAGATCCGCGGTTAACGGCAAGACATGGGATAGATCGCAGGTGCGGGCGTGCGGGCGCCAAACGGTTATCGCGGTGTGTGACGACACCGCGTGCGGGGTACTTCGTGCCGCCCGCGAAATGTCGGGGGTCGGCCGAGAGCAGGAACAGAAGATCGTTTTTTATGTGGAGACACGGCTGGCCCGGGGCACCGACGAGGTGACGCCGTTGGGGCTCGAGGCGAGAGGCGTGGCGGGCGCGGAGTACTGCTGGGCGGCTTTCTCGCGGCGCAGCTGCGCGCGGGCGAGCATAAAGAAGCCCAGCGCCGCGCCCAGCGGCACCACCAGGACCGCCCCCCAGAGACGGGCGGTGGTCGGCCGCACCGGGTCGAGGTGCGCCTCATCGAGCAGCAGCAGCGACGACGCGAGGCGCTCGGCGATCAGCCGGTGGCCGACGCTGTTGGGGCGGTTGCCCTCGATGTTGAGCATCGTCGCGGTGTCGTAGCCGCTGTGCAGGTCGACGAGCCGGACGGGCGATTGCACGGTGGTCTCGCGTTGGGCGAGCTGCGTGAACGCGTCGGCGAGCTCGAGCAGGAGCCAGGCGTGTTCGTGGCCGGCGTCGACCGGGGGCGGCGCGGCGAGCAGGATCGCGACCCGCTCGTTGTCGCGGCGCAAGATCTCGATGATCCGCCGCATCTCGCGGACCGACCACTCGGTCTGCTGGCCCTGCAGCGCGTCGTGGGTGCCGAGCACGACGACCGCCACGTCGGGCGTGTACGCGTCGAGCCAGGACTCGAGCGCGCCCCGGCCGTCGTCCCGACCGTTGAGCACGTGGTCGATGCGGTAGTTGGGGTGGCCTTCGTGGTCGGGGTCGAACTGCAGGCCGGTGGTGGCGGTCCAGACGCTGCGGCGGGCGGGGTCGTGACGGGTGCCGACGAAGTCGAACTCGAGGCCGGTTTCGGTCAGCCGCTCCCAGAGGTAGTAGCGGTACGAGCGCTGGCCGTTCTCGGGGCTGGTTAAGGAATCGCCCAGCAGCATGACCTGAAGCGGCTTGGCGGAAGCGGGCCCGACCAACACGCCCCCCCACACCAAGGCCGCCCAACACACGACCCGCCCCCCGATCACAGCTAGCGATTTGGTGTTCATCAGGGCGTCGGGCATTCACGCGGCGGGGATCGCCACACGCAGGCGAAATTCAAACGGCGATTATACCCCTCCGCGGTTCGGCCGACCAAGCACCGGCCGATCCGCCAAGACGCAACGGGACGCCGCCGATCACGGAAGATCGGCGGCGATCCGCGTTGCCCTGCAATCAAGCAGCCGCACCGTTGTTCGCCTCAGCCGCCATGGGCCGGCCGCCGGCGCCGCCCCAGCAGCCCGGCTAGCACCGCGAGTGCCGCCGCCGTGGTCGGCTCGGGGACGGCGACCACCGGCGGGGTGCCGTTGCCGAAGTTCAGCAGGACACCATCGAGTTCGTTCTGGCCGATCAGCCCGTCGAACGGCCCGCCGCCCGGGATCGCGCCCTCGACAAAACCCGGCGGCAGCATGGTGGCACCGAAGTTCAGCAGGACCAGGTCCAAGTCGCCCTGCCCCACAAACCCGTCGCCGTTGTAGTCGCCCTCGAGGATCAACGCGTTGATGATCTCGAGGATCGCGGCCGTGCCGGTGTACGTGACGATCGCGTCCTGCCCGGCGCCGAGGCCGGCGACGTCGAGCGAATCAAACATGCCGACGCGGGCCAGGAAGGTCATGAACGGGAACATGTCGCCGACGGTCGGCGTAAAGCCGAAGTCCACGTCGACCTCCCCCTCGAGGAACACGGTGCCCGAAACCGCGAGCCGGTCGAACTGGTTGAGGTTCGTGCCGTTGACATCCAGCTCGAACACGCCGGTGGCGCTCTGGTCGTAGTCCTGCACGGTGGCCGTGCCCACGGCCGCCCCGGCGATCGTGAGGTTGCCGCTGTTGTTGACTAGCGTGCTGACGGTGCTGCCGTTGCCGAGCTGGGTCCGCGAGCCGTTGAGCACCGTCAGCGAGCCTACGCCCGAGACCGACGCGCCGTTGGTGATCCGCAGGTCACCGTCGATCTGCAGGTCGTTGTTGAGCACGGCCGTCATGGGGGCCCCGAAGACGATGAACGAGCCCCCGTCGGTCTGGATCTCGCTGTTGCCGTTCACGACCAGGTCGCCGTTGAACGTGTTGGAGACGTTGGTGCGGTAGGTGCCCGCGTTGAGGTTCAACGCGCCGTCGGTGCCGAAGTCCAGGACGGTGCCGTTGACAAAGAGGGTTCGGTTGGCGTTGACCGTGGCGACGCCGTTGAAGCTCTCGCCGGGGATATCGTTGTTGGAGTCACGGATCTCGAGGTTGCCGGTCTCGGCGATGATCAAGCCGTCTTCGCTGCCCGTGCCGTCGAGGTTCAGGTTCGGGCCGTCGAGGATCAGCGTGCCGTTCTGGGCGCGGATGGAGACGTTGTTGACCACGGCGCTGTTGACCGTGCCGTTGCCCCGCAGGTTGCGCACGTCCAGGGTGACGGTGCCCACGCCCTGCAGCGTGCCGTTGTTCAGGCTGATGCCGTTCTGGGTCACGCTGCTGAGCAGGTTCACGTCGAGGTTGAGCGTGCCGCCGTTTGCCCGCAGGGTGCCGACGTCGAGGATGCTCGCGTTGACGTCCAGGACTCCGCCGCTGGCGATGACTTCCGCGTTGCCCTCGAAGTCGATGTTGCTGCTGATGGTGCCGAAGCCGCTCAGGGCGTTCTCGGCGATGGCGACCAGGTTGCCCGGCCCGCTGATGATGCCGCCCGCGATGGTGTTGGGGTCATTGATCGTGCCGCCGTCGAGGCGGAGACGCTCGGGGGCGTCGTTGATGTTGACCACCGCGGTGCTGCCGAAATCGACACGGGCGAACAGCGTGCCGTCGCCGTTGACGTTCAGCGTGCCGTCGAAGTTGAGGTCCGAACCGCCGATGATCGTGCCCTGCACGGCGTCGCCGTTGTAGGTGACGATGCCGTTGGACAACACGGTCCACGAGTCGTTGGGGTTGTCGAGGTTGACGATCAACGCCCCGCTGTTGGCGATGTTGATCTCGCTCTGGCTGTTGCCGATGGCCGCGGTGAAGCCGAAGTCGTCGACCGCGGCGGCGTTGATGTTCAGCTGGGCGTTGAGGTCGGTGTCGCCCGCCGTGAGCTGGAAGATCAGCGGGTTGTTGCTGGCGATCGAGCCGTCGAGCCCGACCGTGCCGCCGACCATGTTGAACGTCGTGATCTCGTCGAACTGGGCCCCGATCACACGCAGCGTCCCGGTCCCGGTGAACTCGCCGTTGACCCCGATCCCGCCGAAGGGCGTGAAGATCGTGCCGGCGTTGTTCACCAGCAGCTCGGCCCCCGCCGCGACAAAGACATCGGCGTCGGAGTTGAACGTCACCGGCGCCTCGATGTTCGACACCCCCGTGCCCCCGGCGTTCACGTCGGCGTCGAGTGTGCCGGAGTCGTTGCCGATCTGTATCCGGTCCCCGAACAGGTCGGGCACCGTGCCGTCGGTGTTGTTGAGATTCAAGGTCCCGTCCATCACCCACTCGGTGGTCGTGGACAGGTTGATCGTGGCGTCGCCGGAATTGAGCGTAAAGACGTTGTCGTACTGCTGCTGAGCACCCGCGCTCTCGATCGTGGCCGAGAGCATCGAGAAGTCACCGCCGGGCTGCACGGTCGTGGTGGACTGGTCCCAATCAAACTCCTCGACGTTGACCGTCGACGTGCCGGTGACGGTGAGCGGGCTGTTGTTGTTGACGATCGAGTTCTCGATCGACCGGTCGATGTTGTCGACGATGTCGCCGCCGTCGAGGGTCGTGCCGCCGCCGAGGTTGACCACCGCGGTGCTGTCGACCAGGAGCTGGGAGCCCTCACGCCAGACCGACCCGCCGTTGATGTCGGTGCTGGCGTTCACGTCGAGCAGGCCGCCGGAGCTGACGTCCATCGTGCTGCCGGCGATCGTCGGCGTGCCGAACCCCGTGTCGAAGGTGTTGATCCGGCCTTCGAGTTCCCAGTTGCCCGGGGTGTTGACCGTCAGCGTCGAGCTGTTCATGTTGAGCGTGTCGCTGAACCCGTCGCCGGCGCTGGTCCCGATCGCGTCGACGTTCAGCGTGAGCGAGCTGCCGGAGTTCATCGTGTGGGTCAGATCGCCCCCGACGCCGTCCCAGTCGTAGGTGTCGACGCCGATCGTCGTCTGTCCGGCGTAGGTCGCCGAGCCGTCCTGGCGGATCGTACCCGTGCCGGTGAAGGTGCCGTTGAACCAGGTCGTGTCTCCGTCGAGCTCGAGCACCCCGGTACCGACCACCGAGATGTTCGAGCCGTTGAAGAACGTCTGGGCCCCGTCCATCGACGCGAAGCCGTCGTTGGCCACGTCGAGGCGCGAGCCGCTGGCGAACTCGGACGCCGCGTTGAAGTCCAGCAGCGAGGTGCCGGTGTTGTTGACGTTCAGCTCGCCGTTGAACTGGACCCGCGAGCCGTTGACGAACGAGGTCGTCGAGCCGCCGATGTTCATGTCCGCCCCGCCGCCGACCTGCCACTCGCCGTCGGCGACGATGACGTCGAGCTCGCCGCCGTTGATGTTGATCTGGCCCTCGAAGCTGTCGTTGCCGTCCCACGAGGCCAGGTCGAGGTCGAGGTTGCCGAAGTCGTTGATCGTGACCACGTTGGTCAGGGTGTTGCCGCTGCCGTCCCAGTTGAAGTCCGCGTCATCGACGTTGACCGTGGCGTTGATCTCGAGCGACGAGGTGCCGGTGGGCATGGCGAAGTTGGTGCCCGCACCGATGGTCGTGGTGTTGTTAAAGACCATGAGCCCGTCGTTGAGGATCGTGCCGCCGGTGGTGGTGAGCTGGGCGTTGAACGTCAGCGTGCCGTCGCCGTCGACCTGCTCGATCGTCCCCCCGGTCATGGTGAGCAGCGAGCCGTTGACAAAGGCGTTGTCGGCAGGGATCGCGGGGATGAAGATCGGAACCGCCTGCCCGGGGACAAAGCCGTTCTCGGCCCGCAGCAGCCCCCCGGCGCCTAACGACCAGGCGCTGGTCATCTGCAGCGTCGAGTTGTGAGACAGGTCGATGGTGCCGTTGAACGTGTCGGCCAGCGGCACGTCGATGACCAGCGTCTGGTTGCGGGTGATGTCCACCACGCCGCCTTCCAGCGTGCCGTCGAGGTTGAACCGGGCGTCGGCGTCGGCGGCCTCGAAGGTGAGCGTCTGCGCGTCCGGCGTGCCGCCGATGATGACGAAGCCCGTTAACACGTTGCTCACCCGCAGCGTGCCGTTGTTGTTGAAGATGTTCTGCACCCCCGTGGCGTCCGCGTTGCGCACCGTGCCGTTGCCGAGAAAAGTCCCGCCGACATTGATGTTGAGCACCGCCTCACCGGACACCGCGATCGTGTCCAACTGCGTGCCGCCGAGTCGGAATGTCGCGCCGTTGTTGATCGTGATGTCTTCGGCGTCCAACGCGTTGAACGGGACACCCGCGGTGTTGTTGGTCCCGACCCATAAGTTTGTCGAAGCATCGCTCAGGGTGATGTTGCCGTTGACATCCAACGCCTGATCGACCGTGAACAGGTCGATCCCGCCGGACATCGTCAGCCCCATGATCGTGTTGTCGATCACCATGTCGACGCTGTTGGGCGTGTTGAAGATCGCCACGTCGTCGGCGTCCGGCTCGTCGAACCCCGTCCAGTTGAACGCGTTGCCGTCCCAGTCGGCGTTCCCGCCGATCCACGTCCGGTCCGCGGCCCGCGCCGGGCCGACCAGAGCCGTGCCCGCGAGCCCCGCGACCAGCGCACTTAAAACCACGACGCAACCGCCATGTCCCATTCCCTTGATCGCCATGTTGTCGACTCCCTCAAAGATGAGTGATTGTGAACTGACCCGTTTCACAAACCGGTGTCCGAGAACTCGCACACCGTTGGTACTCAACATATCGCGCGCCCCTGCATCGACAAAGCCTCAAACCGATGATCTTCGAAAATA
Organism: Planctomycetota bacterium; assembly: GCA_039033595.1. Taxonomy (GTDB): domain Bacteria; phylum Planctomycetota; class Phycisphaerae; order Phycisphaerales; family Phycisphaeraceae; genus Algisphaera. The sequence goes on from JBCCCG010000021.1 coordinate 26,141, forward strand.
ATTAGGAGTCGCCCCGACGGCGGCCGCGCCGGATCACTCAGACACGCCCCCAATTCACGTACAACAATGCCATTCAATTGCGTATTTACGCGTACGCACCAGACCGTTACCCCCCGGTCAACGGCCCGTGGTTCGCAGTAAACCATCGACCGTGCGACGAGCACACCGCTAATACCAACGACGCCGATCGCGCCCGCGTCAAGGGCAGCGCGTCCTCGCCGCGCGCCACCCCGATGAACCCGAAGCCCGATAACAGCAACACATCGCCAGCGACGGCCGCGAAGCGATCTGCTTGGTTTCGAGACAGCCACCGATCGGGGGATATCGCTGCCCCCACCCGGTTCCGCCGACAACCCTTGAAAAACAAAGAACCCCGCCGATGGCGGAGTTCTGGTGCAATACCCGGATGGGTAGAAAATGACCCCTACGGGATTCGAACCCGTGTTACTAGGATGAAAACCTAGTGTCCTAGACCAGACTAGACGAAGGGGCCGCCTGACCGGGCCGAGTATCTTAGCGAGAAACCCGCGTGGGGCAAACCGGCCGGGCCCGGCGATGAAATTCGCCGAACCGCGGCGTTCGCCGGGCGTCCTAATCCTTATAAACAGACACCCAGCGGAGCGGGGAAGGCGATGCGTATCACTTTCGCGGGGCACGACCCGAAGCGGTGGTAGACTTGCTACAGCTCCCGAAAGCTCCACTGGCCGGTTTTTGCGGCGGGGGTCTGGTAAACTAGGAGGGCTGAATAGAGTTCAGATCCCAGCCCGCATTTTCCCCGATTTTGAAGGTTCTGACCCGCTCTCCCGCCCGAATCGGCCCGACCCGATCAAGCCCCGCCCTGGGCCCCACCCCGATCCGTCGTCCTAGGGTACACCCCGCAGAAGCATGCCCCTGAAACCCGTCGCGGAAGCCCACTCGATCCGACCCGCCAGGAATCTCGACCGTTGCTCACCCTGATCCTGCTGAACCCCGACCCCAACCGGAAGACCCGGACGTTCCACCTCGACGGTCAGCGACCGGAGGTGATCGGTCGACACAGCGAAAAGATCAAGCTGCCCGACTCACGTATCTCGCGCCGACACGCCGAGATCTCGGTGCAGAACGGCGTGTGGGTGATCCGCGATCTGGGGTCGTCCAACGGCACGTGGGTCAACGGCCAACGCATCACCACGCTCTGCGAACTCGAAGAAGGCGACCGCCTGCAGATCGGCCGGCTGACGCTCATCGTCGGGCACGTCGAGGTGGACCTGGCGATGCACGACCAGGCCGTAGCCACCGAGCAGGACACCGACGCCGGGGTCGAAGCCGTGGCGTCCGCCGAAACGCTGGTGCAGGCCGACGAACAGCCGGCGGACGACGACCAGGATGTCATCGCGCTGCAGGCGGCGGCCGACGACGAGTTGGCCACGCCGTCGAGCCCGCTGCTGGCCGAGGCCTCGCAAGACACCCCGGAACAAGCCGCGGCCGAACCCGTGCACGAAGTCCCGTTGGCGGCGGCAGACCTGGACACCGGCGACGCGGTCGACGCCCACGCGGCCAGCGACGATTCCTCGATCGCGCCCTCCGACGAGCTCGAGCCGGCCGCGCCCCTCAGCGAAGCGGAGATCGAAAAACTCGACGGCGCGGGCTTCGACGAGATCGATGACGACGAAGACCCCGACCTGGCCGAGCTGATCGCCGGCGACGACGAAGATGAAGACATCTACGCCGAGTCGGCCGGAGTGATCACGCCGGTGGTGTCCCGGCCCGAGTCGCCGATCGACCCGACGGTCCGCGGGGCTTCCGAGGACCGCGACGAGCTGCTGCCCGAAACCGCGGCGGTGGTAGACGAGGCCGCGGACGGAGCCGGGGTGGCGTCGGGGGACGCGGACGTTGAGCATACAGACGACGATGTAGCCGCGGAAGACGAAGCGCCGCCGGTGGTCGGGCTGTCGCTGGACATGCCCGCGCCCGACGCGCCCAACCCGATCGGGGAAGACGCCGCGTCGACCGACGAATCCGCCGCTGACGCAGAAGCCGTGGGCGATCCCGACGGCGACGACGGGGACGAACTGCCGCTGGCGGCGTTGTCGATCGACGACGACCTGGACGCGGCGCTCGACGACGGCATGACCGCGGAGTTCCTCGAGTCGCTCGACGCCGAGGACGACCAGCTGGTCGAAGCCGCGGCGGTCGCGCCCGAGCCACCGGCCGCCCAAGCGTCCTCGGAAGCCCCGCCGAAAACGGGGGCCGCGTTCACCCACGACTCCTCGGCCCCGGCCGAGCCGGCGGAAGCCACCGCCGAAGACAGCGAACTGGTCGAGCCCGAGGCGATGCAAGAGATCGCCGATTCATCCGGCCCGAGACGCGGCTGGTGGAAAGTGGCTGCGCTACTGTTGATCGCCGCGGGGGTGGGCGGCGGCTGGTGGGTGGTCCAGAAAACCGCGGGCCCGGACCCCATCACCGGACGGAGCGTGGCCGATCGCCCCGCAGACGCGACGCCCCCGAACCCAACCACAGACGCGGTGGTCGCGACGGAAAACGGCGGCGCAGACTTGCAAGGCACTCCGCCTTCTGTTGAAGACAAGCCGGACGTTGACCCGCAAACCCTGACCGCCGAGGCCTCGCCGGCGTTGCCGACCGTGGACCCGTTCGGCGACGCGCCCACCCTGGGTGCCCGGCCTGCACCCGAGCCGACCCTTACCCCGCCGCCGATCGATTCTCCGCCCGTTGCCCAGTCACAAACGGCTGACGCTTCGGCTCCATCCGTGACGCCCACCGCGAGCGCGCATGAAAATACATACACCCAGGTCTCCGGGGGCGCAGACGTCCTCCCCGACACAGAGGCAGGCGCCGACAACACGACGGGCGCGGCGCTGGCGCGGCTCGACCCAAGGCCGCAGGATGCGTGGGAACCGGTCGGAACGGTCACGGACGCTTCGGTTGACGTCACCGAAATCGCTCTCACCGGCGCACTCGACCCCGAAGCCCCTGCGCAGACGGCGGAGGCCCCGGACGCCGCATCCACGGCCGACACCCCGGCCCGCCACATCGTGTATCTGGTCGACGCCTCGGGCTCGATGGTGGACTCGATGAACCAGGGCGTGCTGACTTGGCTGGAGAACGCGATCGAAGACCTCGACGAACGCGACCGGTTCACCGTGGTGTTCTTCCGCAGCGGCGAGGTCTTCGAGGTCCCGCCCGTCGGGCTCAAACCGGCCGAGAACCAGGTGCGGCAGGACGCGCTGGCGTGGATGTCGCCCCAAGCCGGCAACATCCGGCCACGGGGCAAGTCCGACCCGGTCGATGCGCTGCGGCTGGCGCGCCAGTACGAAGCGACCGAGCTCTACATCCTCTCCGACGACAAGTTCGGCGACCGCGGCAACTCGGTCGCCGCGATCGACGTCCGCGACGTCGCGGGGTTCTGGGTCGGCCAGGACGTCGTCTTCAACACCGTGCAGTTCTACTACGAAAAAGAAGACGACCGTCGGCTCCAGGCCATCGCCCGGCGGTTCGGCGGCGAATACGAGTTCGTCGAAGAGCCGCCGTTCGACCGCACGCCCGGCGTGGACCTCTTCGGCGTCAGCCAGTAACGCCCCGTCTCCACAAGACACCGAAGCGGCGACGCCGCGTCACGCTTTTTCCGGGCCGCCCGCCAGCCTGGCCTCCAGGCTCTCGACGCTGCTCTGCAGGTTGTCGATCAGGCGGATACGGCTGAGTTCCGCGGCGGCGCGCACCGCGCAGACCCGCAGCACCGATTCGCTCGACGACGAGAAGCCGGCCGCTTCGTCTTGGAACACCACCAGCATCCCGATCCATGGCGTGTCGAGCGGGTCTTCCAGCCGAACGCCCATGTAGCTGTGGACGGGGTAGGGCATCTGCGCAAACCACTCGGGGAACTGCTCGGCGACGTCGAGCTCCTGCCGGACAAAACCGTCTTCCATCACGCGTCGGCAGGGGCTCTCGCCGCAATCCAGCAGTTCCGCGCCGACCCACTCGTCGCGGTGCCGCCCCGCCACGCAGCGGCAGCGGTACTCGTCGTCGAGGCGGTAGCCCAGGATCGCCCCCGCCACGCCGAGTTCGACCTGCATCTGTTCCACCAGCGCCCGGCAGTACGCCTCGCCCACGACCAGCGCGCACGCCGATTCGATCCGCAGCATCGCCGCGGCGGCGACCGCATCGTTCTGGAAGACCTGGCGCGGGTCGTCGGGGCCGTGCGGCACGGCGGGCTTCATCGTGTCCAGCGGCGACAGCCCGGTCTGGATCGCGATGCGCGCAAGCTCCACCCGATTGCTCACGCCGAGCTTGCGCCCGAGCGATTGGCGGTGGGTTTCGATCGTTTTCTGACTTCGAAAAAGCTTGTCCGCGATCTGCGGGATCGAATACCCCCGGCCGATGAGCGCCAACACCTGTTGTTCGCGCTTCGTCAACACATTGATATCGATATCGATGGTGTAGCACTCCGTGCAGGCACAATCCAGCCTCGAACTGAAGAGCCGATACCCCCAACGATCAACCGAGATCGCGCACAAACCGGCTCAAATTTGCCCACGTTTCCCTGACGTAAGGATGGTATATATTTCGTCCAATGCCGCTTCGGGTGAACACCTGATTTTTACACTTATTGATCCAGAAAGACTTTACGGCGCGATCGACGAGAGCGAATCTTAGTGACATCACCTATCAATCAACCGGGCAAACCCGGAACGCGATTGCCCGCCGCGCGACTCCCTGCCTAGCGAACAGGCAATCCGTGCCGACGTACCGAGTTTCTTTCCCGTGTTCCCGCGTCACGATTGAAGCCGGAAAACAGCCGCCTTTTTTACGATGCGGTTTAGCACAAACGTGCTTCATACAAGAAACAACGCCCCAACCCGTCGCGGGCGGCGGCCGCAGCATCACCGAGAAGATTTAGTCGTAACGGAACACGCCCTTGCGCCACGCATACGCGAACGCCAGGATGCTCGTGAGGATGAAGAACAACATCCGCCCGAAGAACAACAGGTCCAGGCCCTCGCTGTCGGGCCCGCCGAGTTTCGGAAAGGTCGTCGCCCACGGATACAGGAACACGATCTCGACGTCGAAGAGCAGAAACGTCATGGCGACCACGTAGAAACGCACGTTGAACCGCCGCCGCGCATCGCCGATCGGGTTCATGCCCGACTCGTACACCGTGCCCTTGACTTCGCCCTTGCGCGTCGGCCCCAAGACGTGGGTCAGAAACACGTTGGCCACCCCGAAGCCGATCGCCATCAGCAGCAAGATCCCCACCGCGGCGTACATGCTGAACGAGCTGTCGGCCAAGACCGTCGTCATGCCCAGGATTGTAACCTCACTCGGTCGCCGCGTCAGGGAGCCCGCACGCCCGAACGAACGGGAATCGCGGGGTCCGGGTTCCCGCGAATACCTGCGGCCGCACCGCGGCCGCGCAGCTCCGCCCCCCCGCTCTCCATCCCCGACTCCCCACTACAATCCTGCCATGCAGACCTACCTCGACCTGCTCCAACACGTCCTGGACCACGGCGTCGACAAACCCGACCGCACCGGCACCGGCACCCGGTCCGTCTTCGGCTACCAGATGCGCTTCAAACTCGACGAGGCCGCGGGCGGCGGCTTCCCCTGCCTCACCACCAAGAAGCTCCACCTCCGCTCCATCATCCACGAGCTGCTGTGGTTCCTCCGCGGCGACACCAACGTCAAGTACCTCCAGGACCACGGCGTCTCGATCTGGAACGAATGGGCCGACCCCGACACCGGCGAGCTCGGCCCCGTCTACGGCAAGCAGTGGCGCAGCTTCCCCTCGCCCCGTGATCCTGCCGGGGGCGTCGATCAGATCGCCAACGTGCTCGACTCGCTGAAGCACCACCCCGACTCCCGCCGCCACGTCGTCTGCGCCTGGAACCCCGGGCAACTCGACGACATGGCCCTGCCCCCCTGCCACTGCCTGTTCCAGTTTTACGTCGCCGACGGGATGCTGAGCTGCCAGCTCTACCAGCGCTCGGCCGACATCTTCCTCGGCGTGCCGTTCAACATCGCCAGCTACGCCCTGCTCACGATGATGATCGCCCAGGTCACCGACCTCCGGCCCGGCGAGTTCGTCCACACCCTCGGCGACGCCCACCTCTACACCAACCACTTCGACCAGGCCCGCGAGCAGCTGTCACGCGCCCCCCGGCCGCTGCCCACGATGAAGCTCAACCCTGAGGTGCGCGACCTCTTCGCGTTCACCTTCGACGACTTCACCCTCGAGAACTACGACCCCCACCCGTCGATCAAGGCCCCGATCGCGGTGTAAAAAAATTCGGTCGGCCCAGCGCTCGTGTGTGCCGCCGCTCGTGGCGCGGCACCGCTACGGGCGACGCAGCTCGGCGGCGCGGCGGCGCCACACCGCCAAGCCCAACACCACGAAACCGAACGCGGCGTGCGGCTCGGGGATGGCGTAGTTGGCGATCTGCAACCGCTCCTGCGTGGACAAGTCGGCGATCAGTCCCCCGAACAACGGCGAATCGGTGAGGTCGATGTTCTTCGCCAGCTTGATGCCGTCCACGTTGATCCCCTCGATGCCCACGAACAGCAGGATCGACTGCGTCTGCCCCAGCGCCAACGAGAGGTCGAATTCGGCGCTGAGGCCTTCATTTCCCGCGCCGCCGAAACTGGCCAAACCGTCGACGAGCTGCACGTTCGACGGTGTGACCGCCGGGCTGCCGGGTCCGAACAAGACCCACGCGTTGACCTCGTTGTCCGTCCCGGTCGTGTTGTCGGCGGTCACCACCCAACGATCCGAAAGCTCGGCGGCCAGGTCGCCGTCGGACGTCGAGATGACCTGCTGGCTGCTGTCGTTGCCGGTGTTGTTGTGCCAGGACACGGTGGCGTTGCCCGTGGCGTTGGAGACGTTGGTGACGATGACGAGCTGACGCAGCACCGGCCCGACCGTGCGGTAGCCCACCTGCACCTCGAAGCCGTCGAGCGTGACGGGATCGAGCACGAGTTCCGAACCCGTCAGGTCACCGGTGTCGGTGCCGTAGGCCAGGCCGTTGAGCCCGATGCCCAAGGCGTCATCGAAATGGTCTCCCCCACCCCCGAGGCCCAGCGAAGACGCGTCGAAGATCCCCGCGAAGCCGCCCCCGACGTCGCCGAAAAAACCCGAATAAGACACGTCCGCTGTATCCAGCGCATTGCCCACCGGCAGCGTCACCGGCACGGCCGCGGCCCCCCCGCCCCAGATCACCGACATCAACCCGACACACTTCAACCTGTCCCACGGCATCGACACACCTCGAAAACCACCCGACCGAAAACATAAGGATCCCGGGCCCCGTTGGCCCCGCCCCGAAAGTCTGACACACGTGCCCGTCGAGGGTCAAGCAAAAAGCCGTGTGCCGCGCCCCACTTACGGGAGGCGGGGTCGAGCGGGGCCGGGCCGCGATCTGGTACCGTGTCCCGCAGATGACCACGCTCCCGCCCCGCCGCTTGTCGCTGATCGCCGCCATGACCGAGAACCGCGTCATCGGCGTCGCGGGCGGGCTGCCGTGGGACCTGCCGGACGAGATGCAGCAGTTCCGGGCGTACACGCTCGGGCACCCGGTCATCATGGGGCGGGCGAACTGGGACGCCGAGGCCAAGCCGCTGCCCCACCGCCGCAACATCGTGCTGACCACGCGGCGCGACTGGTCGCCGCCGCCGGAGTTTGTCGGGGCCGTGGAGGTCTGCCACAGCCTCGACGAAGCGCTCGAACGGGTCGGCGACTCGGACCCCGAGCCCTTCATCATCGGCGGGGGCAAGGTGTACGAGCTGGCGCTGCCGATCGTCGACCGCATGGTGCTGACCACGATCCACACGACGCTCGAAGGCGACACCTATTTCCCCGAGTTCGACGAGCGCGACTGGGCCGTGACGGACGCCCGCCACCACCTCGCCGACGCCCGCCACGACTACGCGTTTACCGTCCGCACCCTCGACCGGGCCCGGTAATCGGCCGCCGGACGCACCTGCCCGCGACGCCGCGGGCCGCCCCAATCTATTGATGCCCGCTCCCCGATATTAAAGGGGTATCGATCACTGCGCCCCGGCCCACGAGACCCATGCCCCAGTCCAAGCTCCTGCCGACGAACTACAGCGAGCTCGCCGCGCACCGCCGGCAGCAGCGCAACGTGATCAACGCGGTGCTCGCGCTGTTCATCGTCATCGCCATGGGCACCGCGGGCTTCTCGCTGCTCGAGGAGCAGTGGACCCCGTGGGACGCGTTCTTCTTCACGCTCATCACCATCACCACCGTAGGCTACGGCGACTACGGCCTGGACTTCAAAGGCGAGGTGTTCGCCCTGACGCTGCTGTTGACCGGGATCGCCGTGACCACCTACGCCTTCGGGCAAGTCGTTCAACTCGCGGTGACCAGCCGCGCCGTGTGGAGACGCAAGATGCTCAAATCGATCGAACGGATGCACGACCACTTCATCGTCTGCGGCGCCGGCCGCGTCGGGCAGGCGGTCTGCGAACGCTTTGAAGAATCGGGGGTGCCGCTGGTCGTGATCGACCGCGACCCCGAGCGCTGCGAGTGGGCGCGGGCCCACGGCCACCTGGCCATCGAGGGCAACGCCACCGACGACCAGACGCTGAAGGCCGCGGGCGTCGAGCGCTGCAAGGGCCTGGTCGCCTCGGCGTCCAGCGACAACGAAAACCTCGTCGTCACGCTGACGACCCGCGAGCACAACGCCGAGTGCCTGGTCATCTGCCGGTCGGGCTCCCCGGGCACGGACGCGCGTTTCCGCCGGGCCGGGGCCGACCGCGTCGTCGCGCCCGAGACCAACGGCGGGCACATCATCGCCAACCTGCTCGTCCGCCCGCACCTCACCGACTTCCTGGCCCACACCGGCGAGGACGACTACCAACTCACCGAGCTGGAGATCCAGCACGGCTCGCCGCTGGCGGGCCTGAGCATCGCCGAGTTCGGCCAGCGCGAGCCGCAGCTCGTCTTCGTCGCCCACAAACGCGGCGGCCAACCCGCGCGGGTGCGCCCCGACACCAGCGAGGTCCTCGCCGCGGGCGACGTGATGATCGTCGTCGGCGAGCTCGACGCCCTGGCCCGCGTCAGCGAACACGCCGCGGCGGCGTGAGCCAACTCTCCGGCCGCGGACCGGTGGCCGCGCAGTGACCCGTCGGACAAGATCGAACCACGGCGAGAGAAAGAGAACAGATCCATCCCGAGGGGATCGGCCGCGCGGCCGACGGCGCGGCTTTATGATGACGGCATGTGGTTCACGGTGCTGTTGATCTCGTTGATCGTCGCGCTGCTGCTGGTCAACGCGGCGGGCGTGGTGCTCACGGCGTTGCAGTTGCCCGGGACGTGGTTGATGCTGATCGCGACGGGGGCGTTCGCGTGGTGGCGTTGGGGCGAGGAGCGGTTCAGCTACGGGTGGTGGCCTTTGGCCATCCTGTTGGGCCTGGCGTTGTTGGGGGAGTTGATCGAGTTTTTGGCCGGGGCGTTGGGGTCGCGGACGGCGGGCGGGAGCAAACGCGGGGCGGCGTTATCGGTGGCGACCGCGATCGTCGGCGCGATCGCGGGGTCGATCTTCATCCCGATCCCGATCGTGGGCACGCTGTTGGGCGCGGGGGTCGGCGCGGGCGTCGGGGCGTTGCTCGGCGACAAGTGGGCGGGGCGCGAGTGGGGCGAGGCGTGGAAGGGCGCCGGCGGCGCGGCGGTCGGCAAGCTGTCGGGCGCCGCGGCCAAACTCGCCATCGCCGCGGCGATGTGGCTCGTCGCGGCGGTGATGCTGTTCCTGTGATCGACAGCCGAACCGCCCGCGATACACCGCGAAGTCTTACAGAAGCTTCCCTATCCAAAGCCCAACACCCGCGTTATTCTGCGGCATGCTCAATTACATCTGGACCGGACTGATCGTCGCGAGCCTGGGGTTTGCGCTGTTCTACGACCTGGGCGACATGGCGTCGGATAGGTATCGCAACGGGCAGCCCCTGACGGTGGAGATCAGTTCCCGGCCGGTCGACCTGCGCGATCGCAAGGAAGACCGAATCCAGGTGATGCTTCACGTCGATGCCGAAACCTACATCGAGCACTTTGGCCTCAGTGAGAAGCTCGCCCGGGAACGGACCGAAGCCGAGATCACATGGGACGAAGACAACCCAAGCCGGGAGCGGCCCGATCCGTTCCCGCCGCCGCCGATCGAAGGCGAACACGAGCGTGCGATCCGCGCGGCGTTTGCCGCGCCGATCCCCGGCGTGCTCGAAGACGGCGAAGACGGGCTGGAGTTCGTCGCCGGGGAACTGGATATGCCCGCGCCGATGGACCGGATCGTCGCCGCCACCGAGGGGGTACTACGGTTCGGCATAATCGGCCTACCCGATGACATCGGGCGGCGTGATGCATTCGCGGCTCTATCTGCCGAAGCACACCTTACCGAGGTCCGGTTTTACAAGGTTCAGGAGATCACGCAAGCCGCTTTCAGCATGGCCAAAACCGCGGTCATGGGTATCGCGCTGCCGCTGATCGGCATCCTCGCGTTGTGGTTGGGCATCGTGAAGATCGCCGAGGCGGGCGGGCTGGTGAACGTGCTGGTGAAGATCATCCAGCCGGTGCTGCACCCGCTGTTCCCCGAGATCCCCAAGGGCCACCCCGCCATCGGCATGATCGCGCTCAACCTCGCCGCCAACGTCCTGGGCCTGGGCAACGCCGCGACGCCCATGGGCATCAAGGCCATGGAAGAGATGCAGAAGCTCAACCCCGACAAAGACACCGCCACCAACGGCATGTGCACGTTCCTGGCGATCAACACCGCCAGCGTGCAGCTCCTGCCCCCGGCGACCCTGGTGGCGGTGATGGGCATCGCCACCGGCCAGCTCTGGCTGCCGATCCTGGCGGTCACGGGGCTGTCATTGATCATCGGGATCGTCGCGGCGCGGTCGCTCGAGAAGCTGCCGGTGTTCGTGAGAAGCAACCCCATGCGCAACGGGCCCGCCCCCGGAAGCAGCCCTCCTCAACCCGTCGGCGCTGAACCGCAACCCACCGGCACCCACCCGGCCAGCGGCGAAGCATCTACCGACGCCGAGAAAGGGGGTGACGCGTGATCGATGTCCTCGCCACCGCCGTGCAGATCGTCAGCGTCTTGTGCATCCCCGCCATCATCGTCGGCCTGCCCATCTACGGCCTGTTCAAACGCGTCCCGGTCTACGAGTGCTTCGTCGAGGGCGCCAAAGAGGGCTTCGGCATCGCCGTGATGATCATCCCGTACCTCGTGGCGATCCTCGTCGCCATCGCGATGTTCCGCGCCTCAGGCGCGATGGAGGCGCTGATCACCTTCCTAGACCCCGCGTTCTCGCTGCTGGGCATCGACCCGAACCTGCTGCCGATGATGATCGCCCGGCCGCTCACGGGCTCGGGCTCGCTGGGCATCCTCGCCGAACTCGAGAACCAGTTCGGCGCCCAGTCGCTGGTCACCAAGACCGCGGCGGTGATGTTCGGCTCGACCGAGACGACGTTCTACGTCGTGGCGGTCTACTTCGGCGCCGTCGGCATCAAGCGCACCCGCCACGCCGTCGCCGCCGGCCTCATCGCCGATATCGCGGCGCTCCTGGCGGCCGTCTACATCACCGCCCTGTTGCTCGGGTGATTTCGACTAGCCGCGATCAATCAGAATATGTCCCCGAGGCTGAGGTCTCTGACCGACACAAGGGTTCCCATCTCCGCCGGCTTGCCCAGACCCCCGCGAAACGGAACGAAAACCAGAACATTAATGCACAATTAATTAACAAATTAAATTGTCATTTATCCGGATTTCACACCAAAGATACGTTTTCACAGGGTTTTCATAGAGAAAAAACCGCAAATCAAGGCGAAAAATCGTCGTTTTTTCTCCAGCGGAACTCTTTGGCAATTTACATTAATTATTCCTTGACGAACGTTAAATAATCGCGCATACTACGCGTGTTCCGAGTTTCTACCTCACATCTTCTCGTGCCGCCTCGGGCAAGACACCTTTGGAGGGTTTTATGAACCGCAAGAAAAGACATCTTTTACTCACCACGGGAGCCGCTGCGCTCGCCGCGGCTTTTGCCGCGCCGTCCCACGCCATCGTGATCGTCGACGACAGCTTCGCCGACGGCATCACCAACAACGGCCCCGGGCAGATCGGCTTCAACGTAACCAGTTCCAATTTTGCGTTGGACCTTGCCCAACCGCCGGGACCGCTGGATTTTGCGACGGGCAACTCCGGCCGAACCATCCACGGGCTGTTCGCTCCGCAAACGCTTACCGCCTTTGGTGACGTCCTGGACGTCACTTTTGATTTCACGACGCCCGCCTCCATCGCCAACGACAATAACCTGCCCAGCAGCAACGAGGACTTTAAGTTCGGGCTGTTCAATACCGCGGGAACGGCCGGCGCGATCGACGTCAACACCGGTCTTCCCATCGACTTCAACGGCCCCATCAATACATCAAGCGGCACCCCAAACCCGGCCCTGAACGGTCTTGCCGGATTCTTTGGCGAGATCGACAACATTAATGCGTCGGGCACCGACCTCGGGATCCGCACCCACAATGTGAATGACACCCCCGGCTCCGGCGCCGGCTCGCCAAACGGACAGTTTTTAAACAGCAACGGCGGCTTTGACTTCATCGCCGGCGGTGACGACGACATCGTCTCCCTCGCCCCCAACACCGACTATGTTGGGACGCTCTCCGTCGAATTTACCGACGCCACCCTCACTACGCTCGAAATTACCGTAGGGATGGCGGACGCGGCTGGCGTTGCGTTTAACGACTCTTTCACACGCACCGTTTCCATCGCCGACGTACCCGGCACCTCGATCGGTGTGAACACGACCACCTTTGACCTTCTCGCCTTTCACGCAACAAGCGGTGCGTTCGGTGGAACTGATAACCCCGCGATCCCCGGCAGCAGCAATGTCGGAGAGGCAAACAACGGGATTGACATTTCGAATGTCTTCATCGAGTTCACCCCCGTACCCGAGCCCGCTTCGCTGACCCTGCTCGCTGCCGGCGCGGGCCTGCTGATCACCCGTCGCCGCCGAGTCTAACCCCAAACATCCTTGACCACGGTGGGGGCACCGTAGCCCCGCGCTTCACCGCGCGGGGCTTTTTTATGCGCCTCGTGCTGCCCCATCTTCGCTTCCCGAATCGCCCCGGCGTTTCCACCAACCCGGCCGCGGCACTTCCCGGCCGTATACGAGTCCGCCGCTGAGGTAACTCACCAGCGTGTTCCACGCCGCGTCGGGGTCGCTGGGCGTGTGCTGCACGTTCCAGCACTTCTCGCACGCAAACCGCGACCGCACCGGCGAGCTCTCGGCCACCAGCGCCGCGCCCGCCGACGCGCCCAGCGCCCGGTCGATCGTCCACACCGGCAGCGGCGCGACCAGCTTCTTGCACACCCGGCCGCAGCCCAGCTCTTTCCCGTCCGCCGCGATCCGCCCCGGGCACTCCCAGTCCCACCCCCGGAACGCGTCGATCGCTTCCCCGCCCCGACGAGCCCCGCTCCGGGGGCGCAGCCGCGGCACCCGGCGGATCACCTGCTCGAAGTCGGCCGGCACCCGCCGCCAGAGGTTCTGCCACAGCGTGCCCCACTCCCGGCCGCGCCCGCGCCCGTACCCCACGTCGACCCCGCCGGCCCCGGTCCACACGTACCGCGTCATCGGCCCCTTCCGCCCCGGCACCCGTTCACGTCGGCTGTCCACCCAGCCTTTGCGGATCCAATCGATCATCGTCCGCGGATCGAGGCCCAACCGCCGCGCCGCCTCGTCGTAGATCACCCCCGGCCATTCGATCACGACGGGCTTGCACAGGTGGCTCACCAGGCCGCCGAACATGAGCAGCCGGTGCTCCCGCCGCGCCGCGACGAGGTCCGGCTCGATGAAAGCCGACGACTCGATCCGCGTGTCGGCCGCCCGCAGCGAGATGCACCACGCCCGCGGCGGCCGCCGCAGCGCCTTGCGCAGCCCCCGCTCGTACCGCCGCCCCCGCGCCGCCGGGTCGCCCCGCAGCTTCTCCCGTACCTCGTTCCACGCCACGATCAGGTTGTGATCTAATTCGTCCATCTACCCCGGGACGCCGCGCAGCGTTTGTGCGCGCAACCGCCGGCACGCCGACGCACAAGATCAATCTCTATCGATACTTGACTCCGTAAAACTCACCAAAATTTTTGTCCAATCTCCGCGTTGCATTGTGCGCGCGCTTCTCGCAAAGCCACGCGGGTTGAAGCCCGCTCGAAAACCTCTGCGCCCTACTCCGAGTTCGGCGTGTGGACTTCAGTCCGCATGTAACTCGAAGTCCGTACGACTCGACCTCAACTCCGTCCTTCGTACCGCTTGTAGCGTACTCCCTCCAGAAATGCGCCGAGTTCCAGGGCCCGCCTCACCGCCTTGTCCACTCCGACATCGATCCGCGTGTGCGGGTAGTCCCGCCAGTCGCCACAGACCCCGTGCCACACCGCTTGCGTCAACGTGTACCGGTACGCCCGCCGACACTGCCGCTCGTCCCGGATGCACCCGTCGAAATAGTTCTGCTTCCCCGTGTCGATCCAGAAAGGCTTGATCCGCGCCCGGCCATGCGCTTCGAGCAGATCGTTTACCCGCTTCGCCGTCCGCCCGTGCAGGCCGCGCATCATCCGTGGCAGTTCACTGCCTCGTCGAAGGTACCCCAAGGTGTGGTAATGGTTGTCCAGCAGCGACGTGACCCAGGGCACGAAACCACACTCCGCCGAATAGTGGTCGAACGCGTCCCAGAATGCCGCCTTGGCCTCACCGGCCGCGAACGCGGGCGCTCTGCCCCTTACCCTGGCCGTGATGAAGTACACCTGGCGGTCGCGCAGCCAGTGCTCGAAACGTTGCTTGCCCCGGTAGGTAAGTCGGGTCGATCCGGAAGTGCGTTTGGTATGCCCCATGCACCGAAGCATACCGCCGATTACATGCGGACTGAAGTTCGCACGCCGGCGGGGATCCCAGCTCCGGGGCGCGGGCTTGAGCCCGCGTGGATTCCGTCTAACCCCATCCCCGAGATCACATCAGGCCGCGGCCGGGGGTTGGGGGCGGGCTTGACGAAAAACGGCCCCGCGTGGTCTCACGCGGGGCCGGGGTGGGTTTGGGTTGTGCGGGCGAAGAAGCTGTTGTCAGTTCTTGCCCGTGGTGTCTTCGCCGAGGAGTTCGGCGACGAGGCGGGAGTCGCCGACGGTCGTGGTGATCTCGTCGGGGCTCTCGGCGCCGGCGGCTTCGGCGATGGCGGCGGCCTGCTCGATCTCTTCCTCGACCGACAGGGCTTCCTGGGCGGGCGGCTCGGCGAGCTTGACGACGTCCATCTGCTGGTAGTCGCGGAAGCCGGTGCCGACGGGGATGAGGTGGCCCAGCAGCACGTTCTCCTTGAGGCCGATCAGGTCGTCGGACTTGCCGGCGAGGGCGGCCTCGGTGAGGACCTTGGTGGTCTCCTGGAACGAGGCGCCCGAGAGGAACGACTCGGACTGCAGGGCGGCCTTGGTGATGCCCAGCAGCAGGATGGTCCCGGTGGCCGGGCGGCACTTGCTGGCGGACGCGGTGGCTTTGCCGTCGGCCTCGAGCTTGGCGTTGATCTCCTTGAGCTCGGCCTTGGTGACGATGCTGCCGATGACCAGCGACGAGTCGCCGGGGTCTTTGACCTTGCCGCAGCCGGCGATCTTCTCGTTGGCTTCGCGGAAGCGGAACTTATCGACGACCTCGTTGGGCAAGAGGTCGGTGTCGCCGGGGTTGTCGACGCGGGTCTTGCGGAGCATCTGGGCGACGATGACCTCGATGTGCTTGTCGTTGATGGGCACGCCCTGGGCGCGGTAGACGTTCTGCACTTCCTCGAGGAGGTAGTTGTAGAGCGCTTCTTCGCCCTTGATGCGGAGGATATCCTGCGGGACGAGCGGGCCGTCGATGATGGGGTCGCCGGCCTCGACGTGGTCGCCGGAGTGGACCAGGAGGTGCCGGTCCTGCGGGACGTGGTGGTCGACCTCGAGGCCGGACTCGGACCGGACGATCACGGTCATCTTGCCCTTGCGTTTATCGCTGCGGAGCTCGACGGTGCCGGAGATCTCGGCCATGACGGCGGCGTCTTTGGGCTTGCGGGCCTCGAAGATCTCGGTGACGCGGGGGAGGCCGCCGACGATGTCGGCGGAGCTGGTCGCGGCGCGGGGCTGGCGGGCGAGCATCTGACCGGCCTGGATGGCGTCGCCTTCCTTGACGTCGATGCGGGCCTTGGCGGGCAGGTAGTGGAAGTCGAGGATGTTGCCCTTCTCGTCGTCGATGACGATACGGGGGTGCATCTCGCCCTTGTGCTCGATGACTTCGAGCTGTTCTTCGGCCTGGCCCTGGGCCTTCTCGACGCGGACGGTCTGACCGACGACGATGTCTTCGAAGCGGATGACGCCGGCCTTCTCGGCGAGGATGGCCGAGCGGTGCGGGTCCCAGGTGACCAGGACGCTGCCCTTCTTGACCTTCTGCCCGGCCGTGGCCTGGATGTAGGCGCCGTAGGGGACTTTGTATTTTTCGAGCTCGCGTCCCTTGTCGTCGAGGATGGCGACTTCGCCGTTGCGCTTGAGGGCGACGAGGACGTCGTTGCCCTCGTCGTCCTGGACGGGGACCTCGTTGCAGTCGCGGATCTCCACGACGCCGCCGTTGGCGGCGCGGTGGGAGGTGTCGACGAGGGAGGTGGTGGCGACACCGCCGGTGTGGAAGGTGCGCATGGTGAGCTGGGTGCCGGGCTCGCCGATGGACTGGGCGCCGATGATGCCGACGGCGAGGCCGGGCTCGACGAGCTTGCCGGTGGACAGGTCCATGCCGTAGTCGAGCACGGAGATGCCGGTGCGCGACTCGGTGGTGAGCGGGGAGCGGACGACGACGGTGTCGATGCCCAGGTCCTCGATCTTGCGGGCGGCCTCCATCGTGATCATCTCGTTTTCTTTCACGATGACCTCGTCGGTGATGGGGTTGGCGATGGTTTCGCGTGCCACCCGCCCGAAGATGCGGTCGCGGAGCGGCACGTCGACTTCTTCGCCTTTGTAAATAGCCCGCTTAGCAATCCCACGCTTTGAACCACAATCATGTTCAGCAATGAACTGGTTCTGAGCCACGTCACACAGCTTACGCGTCAGGTATCCCGAGTCAGCGGTCTTGAGCGCGGTGTCGGCCAAGCCCTTCCGTGCGCCGTGCGTCGATGAGAAGTATTCGAGCACACGCATGCCTTCACGCGCGTTCGCCTTGATGGGTGTCTCGATGATCTCGCCCGAAGGCTTCTGCATCAGGCCACGCATGCCCGCGAGTTGCTGGATCTGGCTCACGTTACCGCGGGCACCCGAGGCGTCGGCCGACATGATGTGGACCGGGTTGAGGTAGAGGTGGCCCTCGTTGGCTTCGGCAGGGAGCTCGCCACCGTCTGTGTCGCGGCGGTCGGATTTAAGCTCCTTCAGAAGTTCCTTGGTGACCTCTTCACGGCAGTGTGTCCAGAGGTCGAGGAGTTGGTTGTAGCGCTCACGGTCGGTGATGGCACCGGCATCAAACGCTTTCTCGACGCGGTCGACTTTCTTCTGCGTCGCAGCGATAAGGTCGTGCTTCTTCGCGGGGATACGCAGGTCGGTAATGCCGAACGAAAGGCCTGACGTAGTCGAGCGTTTGAAGCCGACCTGTTTCATGTTGTCGAGCAACGCGATCGTCGCGGGGCGGCCGAGGTACTGGTAGGTGTCGTCGATAACACGCGAGCAGCCCTTCTTGCCCAACGCACAGTTGTAGAACGGCATACCCGGCTCGAGGATATCGTTGAAAAGCAACCGCCCGACGGACGTGATGATCCGACCGGTCTCGGGCAACGGCTCGACGTCGCCGCGCTCCTTGTTGACCACGCCGTGGTACTTCGCGGGGTCGGGCTTGACGACGATCGGCTCGTGGATGCTGATCTTGTTGAGGTCGTAGGCCAGGATCGCCTCGGTGGGGTCCTTGAATTCTCGATACTTGCGCATCTCGGCGACCATGTCGTCGCTGAGTTGTCCCGAGCGGGTAACGAGTTCCCTGGATACTTCTTCCGAAGGCGCACCGCGAAGCATGGTGACGTAGTACACGCCGAGCAAGATGTCCTGCGAGGGCGAGATGATCGGATCACCGTTGGCGGGCGAGAAGATGTTGTGCGGCGAAAGCATCAGTACGCTGGTCTCGGCCTGAGCCTCGACCGACAGCGGCAGGTGGACAGCCATCTGGTCGCCGTCGAAGTCCGCGTTAAACCCGCCGCAGACCAGCGGGTGGATCTTGATCGCGTTGCCCTCGACGAGCACGGGCTCGAACGCCTGGATGCCCATGCGGTGCAGCGTGGGGGCGCGGTTGAGCATGACCGGGTGCTGATAGATCACCTCTTCGAGGATGTCCCAGACCTCGGGGTCGCGGCGCTCAAGCATCTTCTTGGCGGACTTGATCGTGTCGACCAAGCCGTGCTCTTTCAACTTGCGGATGATGAACGGCTGGAAGAGCTCGAGAGCGATCTTCTTGGGCAGGCCGCACTGGTGCAGCTTGAGCTCGGGGCCGACGACGATGACCGAGCGGGCCGAGTAGTCGACGCGTTTGCCGAGCAGGTTTTCGCGGAACCGGCCCTGCTTGCCCTTGATCATGTCGGTGAGCGACTTGAGCGGGCGGTTGGACGAGCCCAGCACGGGGCGGCGGCAGCGGCCGTTGTCAAATAGCGCGTCGACCGACTGCTGCAGCATCCGCTTCTCGTTGCGGATGATGACCTCGGGCGCGTTGAGGTCCATCAGCTTCTTGAGCCGGTTGTTGCGGTTGATAATCCGGCGGTACAGGTCGTTGAGATCGGACGTGGCGAAGTTGCCGGACTCCAGCAGGACCAGCGGGCGCAGGTCCGGCGGAATTACGGGCACGACGTCCATGACCATCCAGGTCGGGTCGTTTTCGCTGCCACGGATCTGCTCGACGATCTTGAGCCGCTTCGAGAGGTCCTTGGTCTTCTGCTTCGACTTTGTAGCCTTGAGATCGGCGCGCAGCTCGGCCTGCAGGGCGTTGAGGTCGATGGTCTCGAGCAGCTCCTTGGCGGCCTCGGCACCCATCATGGCAACAAAGCCGCTGCCGTACTCGGCGATGGCCTGGCGGTATTCGTCCTCGGTGAGGACCTGTCGATCCTTGAGCGGCGTGTCGCCGGGGTCGGTGACGACGTAGTCCTGGAAGTAGATGACCTTCTCGAGGTCGCTGGTCTTCATGCCCAGCAGGTTGCCGAGGTGCGACGGGATCGCCTTGAAGAACCAGATGTGCACGATGGGCGCGGCGAGGTTGATGTGCCCCATCCGTTTACGGCGGACACGGCTGTGAGTCACCTTGACACCGCAGCGGTCGCAGATGATGCCCTTGAACTTGGTGCCCTTGTACTTGCCGCAGGCGCACTCGTAGTCGCGTTCGGGGCCGAAGATGCGTTCGCAGAACAGGCCGTCTTTTTCGGGACGGTAGGTGCGGTAGTTGATCGTCTCGGGCTTCTTGACTTCGCCGAAGGACCACGAACGGATGTCGTTGGGCGAAGCGAGGTTGATCTTGACCGAGGAATAATCGTTGACGCGGTCGTAGTGTTGTTCAGCCATGTTTTGCCTTTAGCAGTTGGCAGTTGGTTGGTATCGATGCGGGGTGAGGTTGGGGCGGAGGCGGGAGATCGGGTCAGAGGATCGATCCGCCTTCGAACTCGGCCTTCTCGATGGTGATGTTCAGGCCCAGGCCCTTGACTTCGTTGCACAGCACGTCGAAGGCGACGGGCATGCCGGCCTCGAGGGTGTTGGTGCCCTTGACCATCGACTCATAGATCTTCGTACGCCCTTCGACGTCGTCGGATTTCACGGTCAGGAGTTCCTGCAGCACGTAAGCGGCGCCGTAGGCTTCGAGGGCCCAGACTTCCATCTCGCCGAAGCGCTGGCCGCCGGTGCGGGCCTTGCCGCCCAACGGCTGCTGGGTAATGAGCGAGTAGGGCCCGGTTGCGCGGGCGTGGATCTTGTCGTCGACGAGGTGGTGCAGCTTGATGATGGTCATGAAGCCGACGGTGGTCTTCTCGTCGAACGGCTCGCCGGTGCGGCCGTCGTAGAGCTGGATCTTGGCCCCCTTGGGCATCTTGGCGAGGAGCTCACGCGGGCCGTGGGCTCCCTTGGTCTCTTCCATACGCTTGTCGATGTAGGTGTTGGCCTCCTCGAGGACATCGTGGATCTCCTGCTCGGTCGCCCCGTCGAATACGGGGGTCACGGCTTGGAAGCCCAGGACCTGACAGGCCCAACCCAGGTGGGTCTCGAGGATCTGCCCGACGTTCATCCGCGAGGGCACGCCCAACGGGTTGAGCAGCACGTCGACCGGCGTGCCGTCGTCGAGGAACGGCATGTCTTCGACCGGCACGATACGGGCGATCACGCCCTTGTTGCCGTGGCGGCCGGCCATCTTGTCGCCGACGCTAAGCGGACGCTTGGTGGCCATGTAGACCTTAACCATCTCCAGCACGCCCGAGGGCAATTCATCCCCACGCTTCATGTGGGCGAGCCGACGTTGCTTTTCTTTCTCGATGGCTTGGATGCGCGGCCAGAACTGGTTGTAGACCTGCTCGGCCTGCTCCTTGACGTCCTTGTTGCCCTTGACCCACTTGAGGTTGAAGTCGCTGATCTGCTCGGTGACGACCTCGGTGATGTCGGACTGGGCGACCTTCTGGCGAGTCGAGGGGTCGACCATCTGCGTCCCGGTGAGTTCGTTGACCTGGTCAACGAACTCGCGGAACAGCGCGACGGCCTTTTCGTCCATCTCCTGCTCGTACTCGCGCATCTCGCGACGCAGGGCCTTCTTCTGATCGTCGTTGAGGTGCATCCGGCGGCTGAACCGCTTGGCCCCGATGACGATGCCGGCCGAGCCCGCGGGGACTTCCAGCGAATCGTTCTTCACGTCCTCGCCGGCGCGGCCGAAGATCGCGTGCAGCAGTTTTTCTTCCGGCGTGAGCTCGGACTTGCTCTTGGGCGAGACCTTGCCGACGAGGATGTCACCGGGCTCGACGCGGGCCCCGATGCGGATGATGCCGTTCTCGTCGAGCATCGACAGCATCTTCTCGGAGACGTTCGGGATGTCGCGGGTGAATTCTTCGCGCCCGAGCTTGGTCTCACGGATCTCGACGTCGAACGACTCGATGTGGATCGAGGTGAAGACGTCTTCCTTCACGAGGCGTTCGCTGATAACGATCGCGTCCTCGAAGTTGTAGCCGTCGAAGGTGTTGAACGCGACCATGACCGACTTGCCGAGCGAAAGCTCGCCCTGGTGCGTCGCGGCGCCGTCGGCGATGATCTGGTCCTTCTTGACCTTCTCGCCGAGGCGGACGATGGGCTTCTGGTTTTGGCAGGTGCGTTCGTTGAGGCCGACGAATTTACGCAGCTCGTACTCGTCGGCGTTGTCGATAACGATCTTCATCGCGTCGACGTAGGTCACGGTGCCGGGGCGGTTGGCGCGGACAACCATGCCCGAATACTTGGGGATCTCTTTCTCCATCCCGGTCGCCACGTAAGACGGCTCGGTGATGATGAGGGGCACGGCCTGCCGCTGCATGTTGGAACCCATGAGGGCGCGGTTCGCGTCGTCGTGTTCCAGGAACGGGATGAGCGCGGCCGAGACACCGACGATCTGCTTGGGGCTGATGTCGATGTAGTCGAGGCTGCTCGACGAGACCTGGGCAAGGTCGCCGTCGACGCGGGCCAGGACGTTGCCGGCGATTACCTTGCCGTTTTCGTCGATGGCGTCGGTCGGGCCGAGCGTGAGCTTCATTTCCTCGTCGGCACGAAGATATACGGCGTCTTTGCCGACCTTGCCGCTCTTCACTTCGCGGTACGGAGTCTGGAGGAAGCCGTACTCGTCGATGCGCGAATAGAGGCCCAGCGACGCGATCAGGCCGATGTTCGTGCCTTCGGGCGTCTCGATCGGGCAGATACGGCCGTAATGGCTGATGTGCACGTCGCGCACCTCGAAGCCCGCGCGTTTACGGTTCAGGCCGCCCGGGCCGAGGGCCGAGAGACGCCGTTCGTGCGTGAGCTGCGACAACGGGTTGGTCTGGTCGACGACCTGCGACAGCTCGCCACGGCCGAAGAAGTGGTCGATGGCGCTGGAAATCGACTTGGAGTTGATCAGGTCGGCGACCTTGTTCAGTTCGTCGGGGTCCTTGACGGACATGCGTTCCTGCACCGTGCGGCGCAGCTTCAGGAAGCCCTTACGGAGTTCTTCGACGGCCAACTCGTCGAGCGTCCGCAGGCGGCGGTTGCCCAGGTGGTCGATGTCGTCGATGTGGGCCTTGTTGCGGTTGTTGCGCAGGTCCAGCATGTATTTGATGACTTCGAGGAAGTCCTCGGCCCGGATATGCATAACGTCTTCGGAGACGTCCATGTCGAACTTACGGTTGATGCGGAACCGGCCGACCTTGCCGAGGCGGTAGCGGTTCTCGTCGTAGAACTTCTCGTCGAACAGGGCCTTGGCCTTGTCAACCTGCGGCGGGTTGCCGGGGCGCAGGCGGGCGTAGAGCGCGAGCAGCGCGGCCTCGTGCTCGGTCACGTCGAGGCCTTCGGGCAGGTGAGCCTGTTTCTCGTCGGCGATCGTGTTGAGGATCAACATGTCCGACGCGTTGGCAATGACTTCGATGGTCTTCAGCGGGCTGCCGAGGACGGCTTCGATGTTGTCGCCGATCTGTGCGCCGAGCGGCACGAGTTCTTCACCCGTGTCGGTGTCGATGATCGGGGCGGCGACGTAGTGCTCGGGCTGCGCGTCCTTGACCTTGATCTTCTCGACGTTGTAGAAGGTCTTGAGCAGCGCATCGGTGGTGCTGAACTCTTCGTCGAGGGCGCGGAGGAACGTCGTCGCGGGGATTTTGGTCGACTGGTCGATGCGCATCTGCAGCACATCTTTCTTGCTGACCTCGAGCTCGATCCACGAACCGCGCTCGGGGATGATACGGGCCGAGTGCAGCGGGCGGTCGGCCTCGGCGCTGGCGATCGAGAAGTCGACGCCCGGCGAACGGTGCAGCTGGTTGACGATAACGCGCTCGGCGCCGTTGATGATGAACTCGCCGCCGCCCATGATGACGGGGATCTCACCGAGGTAGATCTCTTCCTCGGGGATCTCGGCGACGTCCTTGCGGACCAGGCGCACGGCGACGCGGAACGGCAGCCCGTAGGTCAGCCGCAGCTCGCGGCACTCATCGGGGGTGTAGCGCGGCTCGTCGAGCTTGTAATACAAATACTCGAGCTGCATGTTGCCGTCATACGAAACGATCGGGAACACCTCACGCAACAGGCCCTCAAGACCGACTTGATCTTGACGGGCGTCGTAGGCGTGTTCTTCTTGAAGGAATCGTTCGTAGGCAACCTGTTGAACTTGCACCAGGTTAGGAATGGGGAGGGCATCTCCACGCTTGGAGAAGTCACGCACAGAATTCAGCAGCATCGATACCTCGCGCTTGCCAGGGGTTAAACAGTGTCGACAGATTGTGGGTCTAGTTGCCCGATCACGCCGCGAACCCGGCACTATAGGCCAAAATAAATTGGACCACAAGTCGGGGTCTTGAAAAAATCAGCTAATACGTGGTTATTGGCCCCGGTTTTGCGTGGACCGAGACTGATACCCCAATTTATTCCTAAAATCTTAATTTTCAGTATATTATCACAGTTAACACCCCAAAAACATTGTTCACTGGCGGGGGTAGGCACCTTTCCCTGGCTCAATCAACAGCGGCCAAGAGATCTTTTAGACCCGAATCACCCGCAACGCCCCCGGCAGCAGGGCGATCCCCAGCGGAACGAACGCTGCGGGGTCGCCGTCGGCCTGAACCGGAGCGGGCTCGGCCGCGCCGGCGGGCTGGACCGTGATCCGCTTGGCGTAGCCTTGGACAATACCCGGAGCGGATTTCTGCTGGCCCAGCTTGCAACGCAGGTGGTATAGCAGCAGCCGCGGCAACCCAGGGCGGGTGAATACCAGCCAGTGGAGGCGGCCGTCGTCGGGGCACGCGTAGCGCCCGATACCCAGTTCGCCGCCGTACTGCGGCAGGTTGAAGACGTACGCCTGGCTGCCGTCGATCGGGGGCTGTTCGTCGGCCACCAAACGTATGCGCGGATAGCGGTAACGAAAGATCGCTGCCAGGATCGGGCGGAAGTAGCTCGACCGTCGGACACGCCGGAGGCTGCCGTCACCCAACCCCACCCGCCACGCGTCCACCCGGCGGACGACCTCGGCATCAAAGCCCGCGCTGACCATGAGCGTGAACAGCCGGCCCGGCTCGTCGGGCGTATCCGGAACCAGACGCCCCAGGTCGATCGCCCGGGTCTCGCCGCGCGCAATCGCGGCGGCGAGCGCGCCGAGCTCTTTCAAACGAAAACCCATCTCCTTGGCGAACAGGTTCTCCGTCCCCACCGGCAACGTCGCGAACGGCAGGCCCAGTCGCCCCGCCGCGTGCATGTCGTTGATCACGTCGCCGATCGAACCGTCGCCGCCCGCCGCGACCACGGCCCGCGTGTCGTCAGGCGCATCGCGCAGCGCGGCCATCCGATCCTCACAGCCCCAGACCGCCTGCGCCTGCAGGCCCCGCTCCGACAACTCGCGCTCGAAGTCTTCGACCAGCTTGCGGTTGTCGCGGCGGCCGCTGTACGGATTGGCAAAGATCAGGACACGGCTCATAACTATGCAATCCGCGGCCGGCCGTCGAACCAACCCGCCCTGCCTCGGCGTTACCAGTGCGGCGGACGCTCGTCTTCCAACCGTTGATCGCTCGGGCCGTCGTCGCCCGGCTCGTCGTCGCTCGAAGCGTTCTGCGACTCCACGAGTTCCCGCATCTTCGTCAGTTCGGCCTGGTAGCCGTCCATGCGGTCGTTCATCTCGCGCACCACACCGTCGAGTTCCCCGAGGTACTGCTCGAGGTGCGCGATCTTTTCTTCGATGTTGACCAGGCGGGTGTCGGCGTCCATGGGAGCGGGATTGTACCGGCGGCCGCCGCCTGCGGGGGGTGCCACTGCAACTTGGCTTCGGACATGAAGGCCCGGGGTTAGCGAGCCCGCCACGGTTCGCCGGGCACGTCCCCACGACGTTTCGATATTCACCCGCGCAAGCCAGCCGCCGCTTGCGGGGAGTCACCGCAGGAACATCCCCGCCACGGCCGCGGTGCACGACGACGCCAGCGCCCCGCCGAGCATCGCCCGTACGGCCAGCTGCGACAGGTCCGTCTTCCGCCCCGGGGCCAGCGGCGCGATCCCCCCGATCTGGATGCCGATCGACGCAAAGTTGGCGAACCCGCACAGCGCGTAAGCCGCCATCTTAGCCGAGCGCGGGCTGACGAACCCGCCCTCGGCGTCCGGGCTGACCGCGTTGAGCATCTCGCCGAAGGCGACGAACTCGTTGGTCGCCAGTTTCAATCCGATCAGGCTGCCGTAGATCCGGCAGTCGTGCCAATTCTCCACCCCCACGCACCACGCCAGCGGCGCAAACAGGTAACCCATGAGCCACGCCAGCGAGAGCTCGCCCGCCTCCATCCCCAGCCACGCGTCACCGATCGCCCCAAGCGGCCAGTCGATCAGCTTGACCAACGCGGTAAACGCCAAGAGCATCGCGATCACGTTGAGGTAGAGCTTCAGGCCGTCCTGCGTGCCGTTGGCCGCGGCCTCGATGAGGTTGTGGGCGTCGCGTTTGATCTTGAGCTCGACGTGCCCGGCCGTGCTCGGCCGCTCTTTCTCGGGCAAAACAATCTTGGCGATCACGAACGCGGCCGGGGCGCTGAGCACCGACGCGGTGAGCAGGTGCACGCCGATGTCCGGCCCGAGGTACCCCAGGTAAACCACCAGCACCGACCCCGCGACCGTGGCGAAACCTCCGGTCATCATCGCGTTCAGTTCGCTGAGGGTCATTTTCCCGATGTACGGCTTGACGACCAGCGGAGCCTCGGTCTGCCCGACAAACAGGTTCGCCGCCATCGCCATCGCCTCGGCCCCGCTCACGCCCATGGTCACCATCATCACCCGGGCCAGGCACCAGATCAGCACCTGCATGATCCCAAGGTGGTAGAGGATCGACATCAGCGCCGAGAAAAAGATGATGACCAGCAAGCCGGTGGCGGCGAAGGCGAACAAGAACCCCGAGCCCGGCGCGCCCGGCAGGTCGCGTTGCGTCCGTGCGGGGTCGGCCAGATCGTTGAATAACATCCCCGCGCCGAAGCCGTTGACCGACACGAACTCCTGCACGCCGCGCGCGACCGACGCCAACACCTGATCGCCCACCCCCGTGCCCAACACGACCACGGCCAGCAACAGCTGCAGCCCCATGCCCCACGCGATCACCCGCCACGGCACACGCTTGCGGTCGGTCGACATCGCCCACGCCAGGCTCAGCAATACCGCCACCCCCAGCAGTCCACGCAAGATCTGAATCGTCAAAGTCGAGGCTCCTGCCCGCGGGGGGCCGAGTGAGAAGAGGATCGCGGCAGGCCAACCGCGGACCAAGGATAACGCCCCTAAAATAATCGCGTCCGATCAATACACTCGCCCGCACATCGTTTCGCCCCGGGCCGGCAACCCGGGGCCGCCTCGCCCCCCAACCGCGCCGCCGCATCCGATATCATCCGACCATGGACACCGTGACCGCCCCGCTGGCCCAACTGCTCGACGCGTTGCATTGCGGCGCGGCGTTGGTCGATCGGCGAGGCGTGTTCGTGCACGTCAACCCCCGCCTCGCCGCGATGCACGGCCGGCCCGCCGACCAGCTCGTCGGCCGACCCGTCGCCGACGCCTACCCCTCCGAAGACGGCAAGCGACGCCTCGCCGAGTTGACCGCCGACTTCGACCGCGAAGCCGAAGGCGAATTCTTTGTCGAGCCGCCCGAGAACGAACGGCTACCGGTGGTGTTCGCTTCCCGGCCGCTGGCTTCGGACCACGGCGGCCGGGCCGAGCTGCTCGTGGTCACGGTGATCGAGATCGCCCAGCAGAAGCAGGACCTTGATCAGATCGCCGAGCTCACCGACACCGTGCTCGAGCAGGCCCTGCACCTGCGCGGCGAGAACACGGTGCTCGAGGCGCTCGTCGCCGAGCGCACGGCCGACCTCAAGGAGGCGAACATGAGTGCGCTGACGATGCTCGCCATCGCCAGCGAAGCGCGCGACGAGGACACGGGCGCGCACGTCAAGCGGATCGAGCACTACACCCGGGCCGTGGCGGTCGAGATGGGCTTGTCCGAGAAAGACGCCGAACGCTTCGGGTACTCGTCGATCCTCCACGACGTGGGCAAGATCCACGTGCCCGACCACATCCTCAAGAAGCCCGGCCCGCTGACCGGCGACGAGCGCCACGAGATGCAGCAACACACCGTCATCGGCCAACGCATCCTCTCGGACAACCCGTTCTTCGACGACGCCCGGCTCATCGCCCGCCACCACCACGAGAACTACGACGGCTCGGGCTACCCCGACCGTCTGGCCGGTGAAGACATCCCGCTTGCCGCCCGGATCGTGCACGTCGTCGACGTGTTCGACGCCTT
Source organism: Planctomycetota bacterium (assembly GCA_039033595.1). Classification (GTDB taxonomy): domain Bacteria; phylum Planctomycetota; class Phycisphaerae; order Phycisphaerales; family Phycisphaeraceae; genus Algisphaera. The sequence goes on from JBCCCG010000021.1 coordinate 53,651, forward strand.
GGCGAGCTCGCGGGTGTACAAGAAAGCCTGGCCGCCCGAAAAGGCGCGGGCCATGATCGCCGAAAACGCGGGCAAGGCCTTCGACCCCGACGCGGCCGCCGCGTTCCTGTCGCTGCTCGACCGCGGTCAGGTGCAACCCGCATAGCCGGACCGGTCGGCGGTCAGGTACGCTGATCGACATGAAGCTGCGGACCAAGCTGCTCGTCCTCTTGCTGCTGACCGCGCTGGTGCCGCTGTTTATCGTGCGCGGCATCGACGTGATGGGGATGCACCATCTCGGAAAAGACGTCGGCGAGCAGGCCCGCCAGCAGCTCACCGACGAAACCGAACAGGGCCTGGCCCGCGTGGTCGAGGCGATCGCGCTGCTCATCGACCGCGAAGAACTGATCTGCCGCATGCTGTTGAGCGAGCAGGTACAGGCGGTCGAAGAACGCCTCGCGGGGCCGATGCCCATAGAAGCCGCTCCGATCTTCGGTCCCGACGAATTCCACATCGACGGCCGCGCCGTGACGACCCTCACGCCCAGCGAACGCCACGGGCGCCACTCCGCCGGGCAAGACCTGCGCCCCGTGCAGGTCAGCTACGACCATCAAGTGACCTTGTTTCTGCCCGACGCCGACGGAGACCGCGTAGCGGACCTCGCACAACGCCTCGCCGACATGCCCACGGCTTACCGCCACGCGCGTGAATGCTTCCCCGAGCGTCTGCTCTGGCAATACACCACGCTCGCCGAGGGGTTGCACACCTCGTTCCCCGGCAAGGCCGACTACCCCGACGGATACGACCCGCGGCGGCGCGAGTGGTACCGCAAAGCTCTCGACCCGCCGCCTCTGGCTCGCTCCGCCGACGGCCAGGTCTGGACCACGGTCCTCGACGTATCGACCCGGCAGGTCACGCTGACGTTGTCGCAGTCGATCCACGGGCCCGACGGCGAGCCGGTCGGCGTGACCGCGCTGGACGTGCCGATGGACACCGTGTTAGACAACACCCGGCTCGGGGTGGACTGGTCCAGCCAGGCCCGGTTGATGATCGTGTCGTTAGAACAACCCGAGACGATGGCGAGCTATCTCGAACCCAATGCGCACGATGACAAACACGATGGTTCGGAGGATGGCGCGTTGCCGGTAGTCTTCGCCGACACCGGGGCCGACGTGAACCGACAGGATTGGGAGCAGAGCTTCAAGTTCAACCTGCTCGCGCTCGACGACGCCGAAGCCCAAGCCCGCGTCGTTGACGACATCCGGGCCGGACGCAGCGGCGTGGCTCACACCGACCTTAAGGGCCGCGCGATGGTCGTGGCCTACGGCCCGGTGGACGCTCCCACGCCGATGGCGGTGTTGGTCGCCGCGCCGCTCGACCTCGTGACCGAGCGGGCCCACGCGATCGAGACGCGGGTGATCGACCGGACGTGGCGGCTCATCACGTGGACCGAGTGGATCGCCGTGCTGGTCGTCGCGGCGGTGGTGTTCATGGCGTGGCGCGGCTCGCGGAGCGTGACACGGCCGGTCACGACGCTGGCCGACGCGGCCAACCGCATCGCCGACGGCGACCTCTACACCAGCGCCGACGCGGGCGACCGCCGCGACGAGTTGGGCGACCTCGGCCGGGCGTTCAACGCCATGGTGCCCAAGCTGCGCGACAACCTCGCGGTGCGTGAAGCGCTCGGCGTGGCGCAGGAAGTCCAGCAGAGCCTGCTGCCCCGCCACGCGGCGAAACTCCCGGGCCTCGACTTCGCCGGGCTCAGCGATTACTGCGACGAGACCGGCGGCGACTACTTCGACTACCTGGAGTTCGACGCGCTGGGCGACCACCGCGTCGGTGTCGCGCTGGGCGACGTGACCGGCCACGGCATCGGCGCCGCCCTGCTCATGGCCACCGCGCGGGCGCTGCTCCGCGCCCGCGCGGCGCTGCCCGGCACGCTCGTCGAACTCTTCACCGACGTTAATCAACACCTGTGCGCTTCGCGGTTCGACGCGAAGTTCATGACGCTGTTCTACCTGCTGGTCGAGGCCGAGCCCGAGGCGGTGCGGGTACGGTGGATCAGCGCCGGCCACGACCCGGCGATCGTGTACGACCCGCGCAGCGACACCTTCGAGGACTGGGCCGGGGCCGACATCCCGCTGGGCGTCGAGCCGACGTGGGCGTTCCACGAGTTCGAGAAGACGCTGACCGACGCCGCGGGCAGCGGACGCGTGGTCGTGCTCGGCACCGACGGCATCTGGGAAGCCCGCGAGCCGGGCGACACGATGTACGGCAAGACGCGCCTCAACGAGGTCATCCGCCGCCACGCCGCCGCTTCGGCCCATGACATCGCCGCCGCGATCCTCGCCGACGTCCACCGCTTCCGAGAGACACGGGAGCAACTCGACGACATCACGTTGGTGGTCTTCAAGTTCGAGTAGGATTCACCTTCGTAGATTTCGCCCCCGGCCGCCGGCCCGGGACCTCCAGACCCTCGACCCGAAAGACACCCCATGCCCAGCGCCGTCGCCAGCCACATCCTCGTCTCCAGCGAAGCCGAAGCCCTCGACCTCAAGCAACAGATCGCCGACGGCAAGCCCTTCGCCGAACTCGCCAAAGCCCATTCGTCCTGCCCCTCGGGCCAGGCCGGCGGCTCGCTCGGCCAGTTCAAGCAAGGCGACATGGTCCCTGAGTTCGACGCGGTGATCTTCGGCGACCTACCGATCGGCGAAGTCTCCGAACCGGTTAAGACATCGTTCGGCTACCACCTGATCGAAGTACAGCAGCGCATGATGTGAGAAAGTTGGGATTGTTCGGCAGCGTTACCGTTCGAACACGTTTCGTCCTGTGCGCCTACGCGGCGAGCGGCAGGTGCTCTGCCCCTGTACCCCGAAGACCATATCGACAAAGGCTGTGCAGAGGCTCGATGCCTTCAGAGGTGTCGGCGCTCTGTGACATATACTCAGTCACCTAGAACTTTGATTACGACGAAGGTTTCGTCGTCTTCCTGCGGGCCCTCGCCGCGGAAGGCGTGGAGGTCGTCGAGCAGGCCGTCGCGAATCTCGGCGGCGGGTTTGCTCGCGTGGCGGCGGACCGAGTCTTGCAGCCGCTGCTTGCCGTGCATCTCGCCGGCGACGTTGCGGGTCTCCCACATGCCGTCGGTCGCGACGAGCACCACCGCGCCCGGCGGGAGCTTCTCGACCGCCGCGTCTTCGTAGACCTCGTCCTCGATCACACCCAGCGGCAGGCCCCCGCCCTCGGGCTCGCGGAACTCGTCGGTGTGCGGGTGGTAGATAATCGGGGCGTCGTGCCCGGCCGAGGCCCACCGCATCTCGCGGAACGCCGGGTTGAGGTTCACGATCAGCATTGTCATGAATTTCATCCCGCCGCTGGCCTCGTGCAGCAACGCGTTGAGGTGGGTGAGCAGATCGGCGATGCCCACGCCCTCGCGGCTGCGCGAGCGCAGCACCCCGCGGGCCGTGGCCATGAGCATGGCCGACGCGATGCCGTGGCCCATCACGTCGCCGATGACCACGGCCGCGCCGTCCTCGGCCGTCTCGGCGTCGCCGAGGTAGTCGTAATAATCGCCGCCGGTCTCGTCGCAGTAGTTGCAGTGCCCCACGACCTCGAAACCCGGCAGCACCGGGTCGGCCGCGGGCAGCAGCGCCTTCTGCACCTCGCTGGCGTGGGCGAGCGACCGGCGCATCGCCAACCGCTCGCGCAGCCCCGCGGTCATGTTGTTGAACTCGCCCGACAGCTCGACCAGCTCGCGGGCCTGGTTGAGTTGCAGCGGCGTCTCGAGGTCGCCCGCCCCGACGTTGCGGGCGTGCGCCGCGACCCGCAGCATCGGCCGCACCAGCCACGCCGACAGCAGCATCCCCAGCAGCAACGTAACGCCCACCGCGATCAGCGCAATCCGCAACGCCCGCGCCCGGATCGCCTCGACCTCAGCGGTGAACGCCGCGGTGGGCACGGCCGTCATCACGATCCAGTTCAACCCGCCGTCGCGCTTGAACCCGCTCACCGTCATGAGCGCCGAGCCCTGTTCCAGCTCGACCGTCCCGGTCCACTGCCCGGGGAAGCTCTTCGGCCCGCCGGGGAACTCCTGCGCCAACGCCGCGGCCAGCGCCCGCACGTCCGGTTCTTCGCTGCCCAGCGCCGCGAGGCGGTCGAGTTGATCGGTGGCGAGCCGCGCGTCGTTCGACGCGGCGATGAGCCGGCCGTCGCGGTCCGTGATGACCGCCACGCCGGTCTGCGCGATCTTGAGCGTGCGCAAAAACGCCGACAGGTCCTCGAGGCTCAGTTCCGTGTCGAGCACACCCCGCAGCTCGCCGCGCTCGTCGAGCACGGCCGAGGAGAACGGCAGCCCCAGCGTCAACGCCCCGCCGCCGCCCTCGCCGGACTGCCACGCGTACGGCTCCCCCCACGCCCCGCCCTCGCCCGCCGCAACGCCGAGTTGATACCACGGCCGAGCCCGCGGGTCGTATTGCGTCTCCCGCACCCAATCATCCGACAGCGACCCGTCGGGGTTCAGCGGCCGCTCGATCAGCAGCCCGCCGGTCGATCCGTTGAGCAGCCCCAGCTCCCACGGCACCTTCCCCGGGTAGCGGAACACCCACACCGCGTGCCCCCGCGGGTCGCCCCACGCCACACCGCCGAGCGCCGGATCGAACGCGTGCCGCTGCCGGTAGATCGGCTCGCGCCACGACGCCAAGTTGTCGGGGTCCAGTTCGCCGGTATCGATCGCCTCGCGAACCAGGCGGTTCCAGCGTGGCGGGCCGTCGAGCAGCGCCCCCAGGCGGTCGCCGATGCGGCCGTGGACCTGCTCGACCCCGCGCATCTCCAGCGACGTCGCCGCCGCCCGCCCCTGCACGTAGGCGACCCCGCCGATCAGCAGCACGACCAGGACCACCGGCAGCACCAACGCCGCGGGCGTGAGCACCTTCAGCGGCAGCCGCGCCGTCAGCCCTTTGGTTTGCGCCATGGATCACACCTCACCCCGGAGCCTCGAACACGCCCCGCCCAAGTTTAGCTGGACCACGCTCAGCGTCCCCGACATCCGCATCACCCGCGGATGCATTACCCCTCACGGCAACTCGAACGTCCCGCCCCCGCCCTTCTTGAGCCGGCCCAGTTCCACCAGCTTGTTCCACACCGCCATCGGGAATTCCTTCGGCGGCGTGATCGCGCTGATCCCCGAGCCCTTGCCCGACGTCACGTACTTGCTGCCCAGCCGCGACTCGTCGTCCCGGCGGTAGTTCTTGAGCTTGCGGCGGAACGCCTTGAGCGCCCGCTTGAGGTTGGCTTCTTCGAGCGAGTCGAACCCCGCAGCCGCGGCCTTCTCTTCGCGCATCTGCCCGATCGTGCGGTTGCCGCCGGGCTGGTCGGCGACCGAGCGTGCGCCCATCGCCTTGATCTCCGAGCCGTCGCTGGGCGGCGTGCCCTTGTGCCGCGCGACGGTCCCGGGCGCGGCTTTGCCCGAGCCCTGCCCCATCGCCTGGCCCGCGTCGGCCTGAGCCACCAGCTTCGCAAGGCCCTCCATGTCACGCTTGCCCACCACCGCGCCGACCCGCGTCGCGTCCACGCCTATCCGCATCAGCGCCACCTGCGCCCTGCCCCACAGCAGCGTCTGCGTCTTCTCGTCCTCGGCCAGCCACAGCTCCGACACGAGTTCCGAGAGCTTGTTGCTCTGGATCGTGTCCTGGTTCTGGTAGTACCGCTTGACGATGCCTTCCTGATGCCGGGAGAGGTCTTGCTTAGCCATAAATCTATTCTACGGGTCGAGCGGCCGAGGCGTCATACCATTCAATCCCCGTCTGGCGAAGAGAACGGGATGTCGGGTATCACAAACCCGTGGCCGATAATCTGATCCAGCCCAATGGTTCGTTGCGCAACTTCAGCGGAAGGAATAAAGATCAAATCGACCAGATCGCTCTCACGCCAATCGTAAAAGATGGCTTCGTTCAGGTTGTAGGTAACACCGCTTGCGTTCGCCTGCCCCGTAATCTCACCAAATTGCCAAGTCTTTTGTCCGTGGCGAATTTGGATGCGATAGGCAAACGGCGGGATCGCTTCGGCGTCGTCGGCAAACGAAATCGAGCCATAAATACGACCGGGAGTTGCCAAACTCAACTCTACATGATCACGAGAGATGGCTTGCTGTATGGACTCGGCCAAACCTTCGTTGCGGATCATCACGATCGAATCGTCGCCGACCGCGACGACCTCGAACGGTAGTTCTTCGACATGCGTCCACGCCGCGAGCACGGCGCCGCTGGGGCCATTAGTGATCTCGATCGGGCGTTCGACACGCACGGTGTGGGTCCCGAGGGGCAGGTCCGGGGGCAAACCCCGGCTAGGCTCGAGCGCCCTGGTCTCGGCGGTCGACAACGGACCAAAGCCGCGGCCGCCCGCCAGCGGGCCGCTGCGCGAGTAGCCGATCGGGTGGGTGACGCCGTTGATGGTCACGGTCGCTTGCCGCGGCGTACGCCACAGGCCCACGTCGCTCGGCGGGCCGTAGGCGCCCCCGGCGAGTTCCATCGGCAGGACCGCGTCCCGCTCGACTTTGGGGCGGACGCGCACCGACAGATCGAGCCACGACTTGGCCAGGGCAACGCTCTGCTCGTCGTCGGCGTGGCCGCCGCGCATCAACTCCGCGGCGAGGCGGTCCCAGTACGAGCCGACCGATGCGTGGTACACCGCCGGGTTGCCCGCCGGGCCGTGGGCCAAGGCGTCGACCACCAGTTGCTCGGCCTGCGCGGCCGCGAGTTCGCCGTCGGCCACGCGGGCCGTGAGTTCCTGCAGCGCCACCATCGCCGCGTCGGACGTCCCGCCGCGCGCTTCAACCCGCAGCAACCAGACGGGCTTGTAGGTCGCGACCTTCGCCGCGTCGTAGCGGCTCCAACCCACCACGCCGCTGCCGAGCAGCGCCAACCCGATCAGCAACACGCCCGCCCCTACCCGCCGGCCACTACGCCGCCGGTTGCCGATACGCGGCTCACGGCGCCAGCCGCACTCGGGGCATTTCGGCGGCGTTTCGTCTTCGCCGCGTGGCGTGCCGGTAAGGTCGAAGCGGCAGTGGCGGCACACCGGGTGGTCGTCGAGCCGTCGGCCACGCCACCCGGTGATCAATAGAAACAACCCCGTCAGCCCCAGCCCCGCCACGAACAGCAGGGTCACGAGCGGCAGGGTGACGGAGGCTTGAGACATGATGGAATGCTATCCACGGCGGCGCGGAGTTCGGGCTGCCTGAAGCCTATGAAACCTGGAAGGGATACGCGTTCGGTACGCCCGTTTTTCCCAAGGGGTTCGCCGCATGAGGCCGCGTCAGCCGCCCGCGGGTTTGGCGGGGTAGCCTTGGGCCTTGAGCAAGTCGACGAGGCGGTCGCGGTGGTCGCCTTGCACCTCGAAACCGTCGGGGGTGACCGAGCCGCCGGCCGAGCATCGCTTTTTGATGTCCCTGAGCACCGCCGGCAGGTCCGACGCGGCAGGGTCGAGCCCCGACACCACCGTCGTCCATTTGCCCCGGCGCTTCTCGCGCCGGACCCGCGCGGGCTGGTCCTGCGGCCGACACACGTTGCCCGCGGCGTCGCGTGGGCAGCGGCAATCCCCGCGCGGCTCGCCGCAGGCCTCACACGTCACGGGTTGTTCGAGCGGAGTTCCCGCGAAGAGGCCGGGCATGGGCGATGGGCTCCCGTAAGGGGCTCAGGCTTCGAGCGAGTCGTAAACGAGAACCTTGGTCCAGCAATCGTTGAACCCGTCAACGAAGGCCTGGTGCAGCGCGTCGTCGGCCGACTGGTACACGTCGTGGGCCGCCCGGCTGTCGAAGCCGCACACGAGTTGGACGTCGTAGCTGTTGTCCACCACGTCCCGCGGCGTATCCGCCGGCACGCCGACGCGGCACGTCGCGACGTTGGGGCTGTCGGCCAGACCCTCGAGCGCGGCGATCAATGCGTGCCGACGGGCGTCGGGCAGGTCCGGCTTGAGCCAGAAGAACACGGTGTGTTGCAGGTGGGGCATACGACCAGCATACCCCCCCTGCCCCAAACCGAAAGCCGCGGCCGCCGGTCGTGCGTTACCCGCCGGACGAATCCGATCCGCTCCGTCGAACAAGGGGTTTTGATCACGGCGACCCGGCGCTATGTCGGCAACCACGGCGCTACGCCTGGGCCACCGGCACCGCCCGCCGCAAGACCCGCTGGGTCACCCAGCCCAGGAACCCGAGCGCCGCCACCGTCGCGCCCAAGCCGACGACGAGCCAGCCCGCTCCGCCGGGCCGGGTGAAGTCGAGCTGCTGCAGACCCGCCCCCAAGAGCGCCACCGCCACCACCCGCGGCGCCAGGCCGACCACCGTGCCTACCACGAACGCCGGCCACGGCACGGCGAACGCGGCGGCCAAGACGTTCGTCGCCCCGTAAGGCACGACCGGTGACAGCCGCAGCAACCCCAACAGCAGCGCCGCTCGCCCCGGCGAGGCCCGCGTCACCGCGGCGCACACCGCCGCGCCCCGCGGGTAGCGTTCCACGAAAGCGAGCACGTCGTCTCCGATGAACCGCCGGGCCACGACATAACCCAGCGGCGCCGCGGAGCTCGCCGTGGCCAACGCTACCGCTGCCCCGGCCCAGCCGCCCAGCGACCACCCGCACAACAACGACAACACGTGCGTCGGCAACACCCACAACCCGCAGCCCAAAAACCCCGCCACCACCAGCAGCAACCACACCGTCGCGCCCCCCGCCCGCAGCTCGTCGGCCCAGGGCAGGGCGACGCCCACCGCCAACACCGTGCCCAGCGCCGGGCCCGCCGCCGCGAGCGTGAGCAGCAACGTCGGCTTGCCGAGTGAGCGAAGAGTTTTTGACGACGGAGTCATGCCCGATGTTAGCGCCGCACCCGCTGGGCGACCCAGGCCCCGACCCAGAACAGCACGTTGGCCGCGAGGAACTGGAACACCAGCAAAACGACGGCGTTGCCCACCGGCGAATAGAGGATCTCGGTCATCGGGTCGCCCGTGGTCACACGCTGGTCGGCGTGTTCCTCGGGCGTCTTCACGTTGTACAGGTCGGCCCACCACGACAGCGCAATCAGTGCGAGCGTCAACACACCCGTGCCGATCCAGTAGATCCGTCGGCTGACCGACTCGAAGACCCGTACGCGCGGCGGTGGAGCCGGGCTATTCATCGTCGCCGCCGATCCGGAACGACGCCCAGGCGCCGAGGATGTGTCCGATGTAGGCCGCGTCGCGTGCCCGGCTTACGAGGTGGTCGGCGTCGCCCAGCGAGACAAAACTCTTGGGGTGCTTGGCGGCCTTGAAGATGCGCTCGGCGTTCTCGATGCCCACGGTCTGATCGATCGGGCTGTGGAAGACCATGAGCGGCCGGCGCAGCTCGCCGACGCGCCGCTCCAGCGCGTGGCCCTCGAGCTGCTCGACGAAGTCGCGGGAGATCGTGAACGGCCGGCCGCCGATGCTGACCTCGGCGCGGCCGTGCTCGTCGAACCCGTCGGCGCGGAACAGGTGTTGGACGTGGGCCGGGTCGGCCGGGGCCCCGATGGTGGCCACCGCCTTGACCGAGGGCAGGTCGCCCGCGGCGTTGAGCACCGCTGCCCCGCCGAGGGAGTGTCCGATGAGCAGGCCGACCGGCCGGCCCTCGTTTTCCATGAAAGCCGCGGCGGCGAGCAGGTCGGCGGTGTTGCGCGTGAAATGCGACTCGGCGAACTCGCCGCCGCTCTCGCCCAAGCCGGTGAAGTCGAAGCGCAGCACGCCGATACCATGGTCGTTGAGCGCATCGGCGACCCGGCGCACCACGTGCAGGGTCTTGGAACAGGTGAAGCAGTGCGCGAAGATCGCGTGGCCGATTGGGGGCGTGTCGCCCGGGGGCAGGTCGAGCCGGCCAGCGAGCGGCGTGCCGTCTTCGGCGGGGAAGGTGATCGTCCGGGTCATGCCCGCATCATATCCCCGCGCCCCGCCGTCGCCTCGATCAGTCCCCGCGCTTGGGCGGGCGGAAGAACAGCAGCGTGCCGACCTGGTGGTAGCCGACCTTGGGGTACAGCCGGGCCCCGGCGGAGCTGGCGGTGAGCACGCTGTGGGTGACGCCGCGTTCGGCGTCGTCGTGCAGCATCGTGGTCATCAACGCCCGGCCGATGCCCCGGCCCCGCCGCTCGCGGATCACGTACAGGTTCTGCACCCAGGCGTGGGTCGCCCCGACGCGCACCGACGTCACCCAACCGATCGGCTCTTCACCCTCGAACGCGGCGAATAACCGAGGCCGGGCCGCGTCGTCGTCGACTTCGCTCTCCAAGAGCTGCCGCGCCCCCGCGGCCTTGGCGACCCGTTTGGCTTCGTCGGCCGACGTCGCCCGCCGCACCGCGCACGGCCCGCGCGTCGCGTGGAGCACGACCGTCGGCTCGGCGACGAACACCGGCTCGTGCGAGACGTAGCGCAGCCCCGCCGATTTGTAAGCCGACTCGATCGACGCGTCGCGCCCCGGGCCCGGGTGGATCACACACAACGCCCAGCGCGGCGCGGCGGTCGCGCGGATGTGCCTCATCACCGTCGGCGGCCGCGAACCGCAGGCGATGAACTCGGCGCCACGCATCTTGGTCGGGTTCTTCCGGGGCGCATCGTGCAGATACCACAACGGCCCGACCCGGCGGGCGAGGCACGGGTGGGTGCGGCTGCGCGTGGCCGCGAAGCCGTGGGCGAAAACCTTGACCGCCTGCTTGAGTTCCATGGGGCCCACCCGTATATCGGTTCGTCTAATGCCGCGTCGGCCGCGGGACACAAACAGTTTATGATACGGCGATGCCCAACGGTTTCGAAGCGACGCCCGTCGATATCCGAGAGCTGCTCGATCGTCAGCGCCGGGCATGGGAAACATGTGCGGACCCCGATGCGGTCGCGGCGGACTTCGCCGAGGACGCGGTGTTTGCGGCACCGCACGAAAACTACGTCGGCCGGGCCGCGATCCGCGCCGCGGCCGCGGGGTTTTTCGCTTACGCCGAAAGCGTTCAGATCGATATCACCCGGATCATGACAAGCGGCTCCCACGGCGTCGTCGAATGGGACTGGGCCGAATACCCCCGCGACGGCTCCCAGCCACGCCACGCCAAAGATGCCATCATCTTCGAGGTGCGTAACGGCCAATTCACCCAATGGCGCGAGTACATTAATTGGCTGCCCGCCGACGGCACCAAGTAAACTCGTGACGATGCCGCTGTGGATTTATTTCCCGCCGCCCAGCAGTTTTTCCAGCGTCTCCACGATGTCGCCGCCGCCTTTGGACTTGAGGAACTCCAAAACCTGCGGGATGAACTTGCCGACCATCGATACGTCGAGGCCGAGCTTGTCGAAGCCGCCGGCAAGCGACGCGGCGCCCTCGAGCTTCTCGCCGCCGAGCGCCCCGGCGATCGAGCCGACCATGCCCATGAGCCCGCCGCTCTCGCCGCCACCGGCCTCCGGGGCGGCGTCGGCGAGCGCCTCGGCCCCGGGCACCGCGTCCTTGATCTTCTCGAAATCGGCGCCGCCGAGTTTGTCCTGGGCCATCTTCAACAGCAGCCCCACGCCGCCCTTGGCCTGGCCTTCATTGATGCCGAGTTCCGCGGTGAGTTTGGAGATCAGTTCCTGCACGGTGTGGCCTTTCGTCGGGTTCGGTGAATAGATGCGGTCGGATGGTCAGGATACCCGCCGGGCTCGACCACGGCGCGGCTCACCCCTCCACGATCGGCCGGCACGGCGTGCGCAGACTCATCGCCAAAACGAACACCCCCACCAGCATCACGCCCACGGTGGCCTTGCCGTCCGCGTCTTCGTAGCCCAGTGAGCGGACGTGGTCGTCGAAGTAGGTGTTGGGCTGGATCATGCCCCCAGTGTAGAGCAACTCCATCGGTACGCCGCCAGATCTACGGGCCCGGGACGATCGGCTATGCTGGGGCCATGGATTCTGGGGTTGCATCCCGACCACCGTTCCGCGGCGCGACCACCCGCCGCCGACGAGACACCCCGACCCCGCTGCGCGAGTTGGCCCGTCGCCACTTCCGGCAGCGCGGCCGCGATCTCACGCCGCCGGAAGTCCGGCTGTACGACGCCGTCGAAGCCGACGGCGTTGCAAAATACATCCGTAAGGGCACGGACGAAGACCGCACCCTCCCCGCCGCCGCCCTCGAATGGCTCTGCACCGATCCCAAGGCTAAAGCCCGCGTGGGCCGTAACGGCATCCGGCTCTACGGTGCCCAGGTCGCCGAAGAGATCAACCTCGACTGGATCAACGTCCGCTTCCCGCTGGACTGGAAGTCCTGCGACCTGCTTAACGAACTCTCGCTCATGGACGCCCGACTCGGGGGCCTTTTTTGCGACGGAAGTTCCCTAAGCGGCTTGAACACCGCCCGGGCTCGCATCGCCGGCAGCATCCACCTCCGCGCGGAGTTTCAAAACCAAGGCCATGCCCAATTATCCCGCGTGACCATCGGCGGCGACCTCGACTGTAGTGGCGGACGGTTCAGGAACACGAGCGGCGAGGCCATCATCGCAGACGGGGCTCAGATCATTGGCAGTGTGTTCCTCAACGCCGCTGGTGAGCAACGCTTCCACGCAAGCGGTGAAGTCCGAATGCTTGGCGCAGCCATCGGCGGGATCCTCAGTTGTGGCGGCGGGCAGTTCGAGAACGCGAGCGGCGACGCGCTTAGCATGGATCGGGCCCAGATTACCGGCAGCGTATTTCTCAACGCCAAAGGCGACCATCGCTTCCACGCCAACGGAAAAGTCCGGATGCTCGGCGCAACCATCGGCAGTGCCCTTGCCTGTAGCGGCGGACGGTTCGAGAACGCGGGTAGCGACGCACTTAGTATAGATGGGGCTCAAATTACCGGCGGCGTGTATCTCAACGCCGCCGGCGAGCAGCGCTTCCACGCCAACGGAAAAGTCCGAGTGCTCAATGCGTCCATCGGCGGTAACCTCGAATGCGGCGGCGGGCGGTTCGAGAACGCGGGCGGCGACGCACTTAGCGCAGACCGAGCCCAGATCGCCGGCAGCGTATTCCTCAAAGCCCAAGGCGAGCAACACTTCTACGCCAATGGCGATATCCGATTGCTCAACGCGTACATAGGAGGCAACCTCAGATGTAACGGCGGGCGGTTCGAGGGTAATTTTTCACTGCAATCGGCACGGATCGACGGCATTTGGATTTTTCGTAATCTCTGGCAACCTACTTCACCGACCGGCAACACCTCTAAACCTTGGATTCTAGACTTGACATCAGCTCACGCCCGGGTCGTGGTCGATGACGCGGAGGCCTACGGACGTTTCCACCGGATGTTTCTGGGGGGCTTCACCTACGACGGTTTCGCCGCCGGAGCCCCGACGGACTCCCGCACCCGCTTGGTGTGTTTCATCCAGCGGCAACGTCCGGAACGCCTGGCCAACCCCCAGCCCTACGAGCAACTGGCGACGGTGCTGCGGCGGGCCGGGCACCGGCGGGACGCGGAGGAGGTGCTGATCGCCCACCGCCGGGCCGAGCGGCGGGAGCTCGGGCAGAAGATATGGGCCGCGAGGTTCGAGCGACAGGGCCGGCAGGGCGTGCGGTGGTTGGCGAGCCGGCTCTACGATTTTTTCCTGGGCTACGGCTATCGCTGGAGCCGGCCGTTCTGGTGGTCGGTCGGCATCGTTCTGGTTAGCAGCATCCTGTTCGGCCAAGCCTACGAGCACGACGGCATCGCGGCGTACAACCGGCTGGGCCACGTCGGCGAAGGGCCGTACTACCAACAGGTCCGCGGCGAAGACGGCCGGTCGCGGTTGGGAGACGCAATCGACCAACGCCAGAGCGAGTGGTACCCGAGCTACAGCTCATTGGTCTTCGCGCTCGACGTGTACGTGCCGCTGGTCGATCTGGAGCAGACCAAGTACTGGCAGCCGATCTCTAACCGCGGCGGGTGGAGCCGGTTCGCGACGTGGCTGATGCGGTTCAACATCGTCGCGGGCTGGGTGTTCACGACGCTGTTCGTCGGCGGGCTGGCGACCATGGTCCGGCGCGAAGGCGGCGACTCGTCGGGCTGAACCTCCGCGGCGGCGGGGTCAGATCACCGAGTCGTGCTTCGACAGGCCGTGGGCCTCGGCGGTGTTGAGTTGGACCAGCGCCTCCTTCGGGGCGAGGTGCTTGGCTTCGTCGGGGTCGACGTAGTCGCTGTGACAACTCGCTTTGCCCGAGTCGTCCTTGGCGGTGAGCTTGCCCTTGGCCTTGGCGGCGAGCTTGTGGATCTCTTCGGGCGAGAGGTGGCCGCGTTGCTCGAGGATCTTCTGCTGCTCGGGGGTGAGGGCGGGGGACTTAACGGTCTTGCCGTCGCCGTTGCGTTCGAAGCCTTCGGCTTTGCCGCTGGCCCACTCCTGGATCTCCTTGGAGATGCGGACGCTGCACCAGTCGTGGCCGCACATGGCGCAGAAGTCGGTGTCGACGTCGAGGTCCTCGTCGTGGAAGGCGCGGGCGGTGTCGCCGTCGAAGGCGAGGTCGAAGTGCTTCTCCCAGTTGAGCGCGGCGCGGGCGCGGGTGAGGTCGTCGTCCCAGTCGCGGGTGCCGGGGATGCCCAGGGCGATGTCGGCGGCGTGGGCGGCGATCTTGTAGGCGATGCAGCCCTGCTTCACGTCGTCCTTCTTGGGCAGGCCCACGTGTTCCTTGGGCGTGACGTAGCAGAGCATGGACGCGCCGTGGTAGGCGGCGTTGGTGGCGCCGATGCAGCTGGTGATGTGGTCGTAGCCGGGGAAGACGTCGGTGACCAGGGGGCCGAGGACGTAGAACGGCGCGCCGTGGCAGATCTGGCGCTGGGCCTTCATGTTGAACTCGATCTGGTCGAGCGGGACGTGGCCCGGGCCCTCGACCATGACCTGCACGCCCTTGCGCCAGGCGCGCTCGGTAAGCCGGCCGATCTCGACGAGCTCGGCGAGCTGGAGCTCGTCGGTCGCGTCGGCCAGGCCGCCGGGCCGGCAGCCATCGCCGATGCTGAACGTCACGTCGTGGGCCCGGCAGATGTCGCAGATGGCTTCCCACGCGGTGTTGGTGGGGTTCTCTTTTTGGTGCAGCAGCATCCACTTGGCGAGCAGGCTGCCGCCGCGGGAGACCAAACCGATCAGGCGGTTTTTCGCCAGCTTGATGTGTTCCTTGAGGATGCCGGCGTGGATGGTCATGTAGTCCACGCCCTGCCGAGCCTGGTGCTCGACGGTATCGAGGATGATCTGTTCGTCGAGGTCGTCGATCTTGCGGCCGATGATCATGGAATAGATCGGCACGGTGCCGATGGGCGTGGTGCTGCTTTGGATCAACGCCTCGCGGGTGGCGTCAAGGTCGCCGCCGGTCGAGAGGTCCATCACGGTGTCGGCGCCCCAGCGCTCGGCCCAGCGCAGCTTCTCGACTTCTTCGTCGGTCGACGAACTCACGGGCGAGGCGCCCATGTTCGCGTTGATCTTGGTCTTACTCGCCCGGCCGATGCACATCGGGTCGAGCTTGTAGCGCAGGTGGTTGACGTTGGCGGGGATCACCATCCGCCCGGCCGCGACCTCGTCGCGGACCAGCGCGGCGGTGAGGTGCGGCTCGCGCTCGGCGACGCGTTGCATCTGCGGGGTGACGTTGCCGAGGCGGGCGTGTTCGAGTTGAGTGATGGGCGCAAAGCCTTCGGGGGCTCGCCACGCGTCGGCGCGTTCGTAGTTCTCGAGGTCGACACACGTCCAGTCCGAGGGCATGAAGTCCCACGCGGTCTTGGTCGGCAGGCCCGGGATGCCCGGGGCGTTGGGCGAGCTGAACGTCGCGGCGCCAGCGCTGCCGGGCTTGATGCAGGCGGGGTTGGCGAAGCTGCCGGGGGTGGTGACGTTTTCGGAGGTACCGGGGTTGCCGCCGACGGGCGGGAGGACGTAGGCGGGGGTTTGGGTGTCGGAGGCTTGGGTTCCGCGGGTTTGGGTTCCGGGGGTCTTGCTTCCAGGGGTGTCGATGGCCATGATGAAAACGCTCCTGTGCGTGGGGCACGTGGGGAGCGTTCTTCAACGGCCTGACCTGAACGGTGCGGCAGACATGCTGAAGACCGCTTCCCTACGCCGGGGTCAGCCGGATCAGGTTCCAAGGGTGTGTCTCAGCCGCGGATCGTCACGGCACCCCTAGCAGTCAAGTTTGAGGATAGACGCTTGGCGGGGGTGGTTCAAGCATCGGGGCGCTGGATCACGGGCCGCGGGTTTACGATCGCCCCAAAACCCGGCGCAGGCTATCGAGACACGCCTTGGCCGCGTCCATCTCGCCGAGGGTGGGGTGGCCTTCCTGCTCGACGATGTACCAGCGTGTGCCGCCGACTTCTCGCGCCGCGGCGAGCACGGCCGCCAAGTCGACGTCGCCCGCGCCCAGGGCGGCTTGGCTCTGCCCGTCGCGGCCGGCGAGCCGGCCCGTGCCGTCGCCGAACTCTTTGAGGTGCAACAGCTCGCTGCGACCGGGGTGCTTGTGGATCGTCGCGACCGGGTCGGTGCCGCCCTCCAGGCCGTTGGCGGTGTCGTATTCGAGGATGAACTCGGCCGGGGTGGCGTCGGCGAAGATGTCCCACGGCGACCGCCCGTCGCCGGCCGGCGGCTCCAGCGGCACGACGTCCTCGGCGTGGACGTGGAAGCCCGTCCGGATGCCCAACGCCGTGAACTTGTCGAACAGTTCGAGAAAAAAAGCCGCCGTTTCGTTGCAACTCGCCAGCGTGTTGCGCTTCTCCAACGGCAGCCACGGCACGAGGATCGTGTCGCAGCCGATCGCCCGGTGGTACGCCACCACGTCGTCGAACACGTCGTCGCCGAGTTCGTGGAGCCCGGTGTGCGTGCTGGGGCACTGCAGGCCGTACTCGTCGAGCCAGGCTTTGACCTGGGCCGCGCCGTGGCCGTGGAACCCGGCGAACTCAACGCCGTCGTAGCCGAACTCGGCGACTTGCTTAAGCACGCCGCGCAGGTCCGCTTTCGCCGCTTCACGGACCGAATACAACTGCAACGCGATCGGGGTGGTGTCGTTCATAAGCGATGGTTTCCTCTGGCTCGTTCGTTACTCGGCTTCGCCCGCGCGTTGCGGCAACGGCAACCATTCCAGCACGCGCTGGATCTGCTGGTCCCAGTAGCCCCATTCGTGCTCCCGGCCCTCGTGCTCTTCGTACGTCAGGTTCAGGCCGAGCTCCCGCAGGTGGTCGCCGAAACGCACGGTGTGTTGGTAGATGTAGTCGCCCGTGCCGCAGCACAGATACAGCGGCAGGTCCGCGTGCTCGCTCTGCTTGAGCTGGGTCGCCCGGTCGAACACGTCGCGTCGCGTGCCGTCGACGTCCGTCGGTTGGCCGAACATCCAGCCCCACTCCGCCGCCCGCTCCGGGAATTCCCCCGGCAACGCCGCGACGTCGAGCGCCCCGGACAGCGCCGCCGCCGCCGCGTAGCGCTCGGGGTGGTTCAGCGCAAGCTTCATCGCCCCGTAGCCGCCCATCGACAGGCCCGCCACGAAGTTGTCCTCCCGCCGCGACGAGAGGCGGAACATCCGTCGGCACACCGCCGGCAACTCCTCGCTCACGAACGTGAAATACTTCGGCCCGCTGTTCATGTCCGCGTAATAGCTCCGATCGACCCCGGGCATCACCACCGCGATCCCCAGACCCGAGACGTAGCGCTCAATCGACGTGCGCCGCGTCCACATCGTGTGATCATCCGACATGCCGTGCAGCAGCCACAACGTCGGGTACCCCCCGCCGGGCAGGTCCGCCGGCTCGACCTCGGGACTGCCGGCGATCCCCACCGCCGCCCGCCCCGTCGACTCGGGCAGGATCACCGTCATCGAACAGCCCCGCACCAACACGCTCGAAAAGAAATCGCACCGCAGTACTGCCATCCGTAAAGGTTACCGCCAACCGCACACGCTGGGGCGCTGGGCCCCGGACCCGCTCGATACCCCGGCCCCAGTGTCTCTCGGCGTACCATGAAGCCGTGCCCCCGCTCTTCCCCGACAACCCCGACGCCCGACGCCAAGCGGCGGCCCAAAGCATCCGCGACGTCGCCCCCGCCCCCGGAAGCGACGGCACCGTCAAAAGCGGCCGCACCGAGGCCGGGACGCCGGGAGATAAAGCCGACACGTCCGGGGGCTCACGCATCACCGCGCTGCGCCCGACCAACCGCGACCCGCTGCGCTCGACCGTGAAGGTCGACGGCAAAGCGGTCGGCACGCTCTCGCAGAAACTCATCGACGACCTGGGCCTGACCATCGGCTCGCCGTGGACGCCCCGACTCGCCGACGCGGTGGCCCAGGCCGTGGTCTACGACAAGGCCTTCCGCGCCGCCACCCGCCGCCTCGCCCGCCGGGCCATGTCCACCGGCATGATCCGCCAAAAACTCCGCACCCCCGCGCCCCGGAAGCGCGACAAAGACGGCAAGCTCCGCGAGCCCGCCCCGCCGCCGCCGCCCGAAGTCATCGACCAGGTCATCGCCCGCCTCACCGAGCTCGACCTGCTCGACGACCGCGCCTTCGGCCAAGCCCTCATCCGCGACCTCACCCGCAGCAAGCCCGCCGGCCCCATGCTGCTCAAACAAAAACTCTACGTCAAAGGGCTCGACGCCAAACTCATCGACGAACTCGTCGCCGCCGCGACCGACGACCCCGAAGAACAATCTGGCGCCGCCACCGCCTTCGCCCGCAAGAAGCTCCGCTCGATGACCCACCTCGACCCCGACGCCCGGAAGCGCCGCCTCTACGGCCAACTCGCCCGCCGCGGCTTCACCCCCGACGCCATCCGCACCGCCCTCGACGCCGTCCTCCAAGACCTCCCCCTCGAAGACTTCAACTAAACCCACCCCCAGGCGTGCGGACTTCAGTCCGCATGCCGCATGCGCCCCACCCCTCCATACCGCCACCCACACTCAACCCCGGGCGACTCGCCCGGGGCTAAATCGATTCCTTCGTCTTCTCCACCAGCCGCACCCCCTCGATGCGCAGGTCCTTGTCCACCGCCTTGGTCATGTCGTACAGCGTCAGGCACGCCACGCTCACCGCCGTCAGCGCCTCCATCTCCACCCCCGTCTTCGCGTCGATCCCCTCCTCCCCGGTCACGGTGATCGTTCCGGGGGCCGTCCGCTCAAACGACACGTTCACAAAGTCCACCGGCAACGGGTGACACAACGGGATCAGCTCCCCCGTGGTCGTAACCCCCCACCCCCACCCCACCCCCGCCACCGCCAAGCCGGGAACCAAGGGGCAATAACCCGGCAACACCCAAACCAAAAAAGCAGCCGAGGCAAGGGACAACC
>JBCCCG010000022.1:0-70543 GCA_039033595.1 Planctomycetota bacterium
CTCCTCGATGAGGTTGCGGCGGCTGATGACGATGTTGCGACGCTCGGTGTCGATCTTGAGGATCTTCGACTCGATGGTCTGGCCGATGTAGATGCCGATGTCGGCCGGGCGGCGGACATCGACCTGCGACGCGGGCAGGAACACCGGCACGCCGATATCGACCAGCAGGCCGCCCTTGATCTTTCGCATGACCTTGCCCTCGACCACGTCGCCTTCGTCGTTGGTCGAGATGATCTTTTCCCAGCCGCGGATGCGGTCGGCCTTGCGCTTCGACACGACGACCGTGCCGCCGTCGCCCTCGACTTCTTCGAGCAGCACCTCAACGGTGTCGCCGATCTCAACGTCTTTCGGGTCGTCGAACTCGTGCTTATCGAGGATGCCCTCCGACTTGAGGCCGACATCGACGAGGAAGTCGTCACCGGCGTGACCGATGATCTTGCCCTGGAGGATGGTGCCGGTGCTGAAGTCGCCGATCGTTCCTTCGAGCAAGCCCTCCATGTCGCCGTCGGCGACCGCCTGGCCCAGGGCCTCGGCGATCATCGCCTCGGCTTCCTGATCTTCAACACTGAGTGACGCAATGAGGTTCTGATTAACCATAAGAAAGGGGGTGTCCTTCGTGACAGCTTTACCCGGCCCGGCACGACGTGTGCCCGGGTACCACCGGGTCGCGGCCTACGGAAAGGCCGCCTGGTGAGAAAAATGACGGTTCCACCTTGGAGCCGCCGTCGCCTTATGCGAGCTATCCAGTTTAGCTCAATTCCTGCCCAGACGCGAAAACGCTACGCTGCGGTCACACCGCCGAGACGCTGCCCTGCCGGGCTTGAACGTACTTGACCGCGTTCTGGAAATATCGGAGTCCAACCGGGGTTTCTTGCAGAAACGCCTCGCCGCGACGGGTCCATTGGGGGTGGTTGGTGGGATGGAGGTAGCGTTCGGGATGCGGCATGAGGCCGAAGACCAGGCCGGAGGGGTCGCAGACTCCGGCGATATCGCGGGCCGAGCCGTTGGGGTTCTCGGTATAGCGCAACGCCACTTGCCCACGGGCTTCCAGCCGATCCAACACCGCCGACGGCGCGGCAAAACGGCCCTCGCCGTGGGCCATGGGCAGGCCGTGGTCTTGCAAGTCTTTTGTCCAAATGCATTTGCTTGCGGGGTCCACGGACACCGGCGTCCAGCGATCAATGAACCGCCCCGATGTGTTGTGGGCCAGCGTCACCTCCTGCCCACCGGCATGCGGATCGGGCAGCAGCCCCAGCTTCACCAAAACCTGAAACCCGTTGCAGGGCCCGAATATGGGCACGCCGCGATCGATCGCCGCGAGGAGCGGTTCGTACAGCCGGTGCTTCAGCCGGTTCGCCAGGATCCGCCCCGCCGCGATGTCGTCGCCGTAGCTGAACCCCCCTGGAAAGCCGATGAGGTCGAAATCTTCGAGCTTCCGGGGGTCGGCGATCAAGTCGTTGAGGTGCAGCGTCGTCGTCTCGGCACCGGCGAGTTCGAACGCGTGGGCGAGCTCCCGGTCACAATTCGTCCCGGCCGTACGAAGGATGAGGGTTTGGGGGATCATGTCTCACATACTACTTTTCAGTATTTGCTTTGCATCCGAAACCGACGGACATGCATCTGCTCGGGCTGTTTCCTGATTTCTACCCAGTACTCCTCAGCCGCGTCTTCATCGACCTCGACCTCGACGGGGTACAACGCATTGACACCGTCTTTTCGACATCCGGTGATCCAGTATTGCTCCCCGGTTTCCGTGTCGAAATAGTTGGCCTTGTAGCCACCCTTCAGCGATTGGAACCGTTTGCCGTCGTAATAAATCGTCTTGCCGGTCTTTGAATATCTGACTCGACCGATCTTTGCCGGCCCGGCAAGTTCGCCGCCTTTGTATTCGATATACATCACCCTCGGCTGCATCTCAAGAACTCCCAAATCGACACGGCTCAACGTTCCCCTGTCTTCCGATACTTCGCCCGTTGGTTGGCGTATTCTTCCGGGCTCAGCGGTAAGTCCGGCTGTTCGACCCCGTCGAGCGCCTGCCGATGCAGGTTTTTGAGGAACGGCACGCACCACCCGCAGCCCGTGCCGGCGCCCAGGCACTCGCTGATCAGGCTCGCCACCGCTGGTTTCTCGCGCTTGCAGTAGTTTACGATCTTGCGTTGGCTGACGTGGAAGCACAGGCAGACATGGTCGTCGGGATTCATTCCATCCAGTTTATCGCATCCCAAATTGTGCTCCGGGGCAATGACCCGGAGCCGGGGCCCGGATAAACTCTGTCCGTGCAAAAAGCTCTGTTTCTGCTGCTATTCATCGCCGCCTGGATGTCCACGCCTGCGCTTCGTGCCGAGCAACTTGCGAGAGCGGGTGCGGGTTTCATGCTCGGCGGCATCCAGGTCAATGAATCCGACCAAGCCGCGTGGGCCCGCACGATGACCCACCACGGCTTCAACACCCTCCAGATCACCGTCTATGCCCGGCAGCCTCAGTGGAACTCCGACCGACTGCTGGTCAAACCCGTCGACGACGGCACGGTCCAAAAGATCCGCGCGGCCCGCGCGGCGGGGCTTGATGTCGCGCTGATCCTCCGCCTCGAAACCGACCACGCCTACCCCGAGAACCGCTTCCTGTGGCACGGCCTGATCTCTCCCGCTCCCGGAAATCTCGATGCGTGGTTCACGCGTTACCGTCAATTTGTGGTGCAGTGGGCCGAGATCGCCGAGCGCGAGGGCGTGGCGCTTCTGGGCCTGGGCAGCGAGATGAACGCAATCGCCGCGACACGGCCGATCGACACGCTGCCCAACCTCGAGCGGTTTTACCTCGACACCGCACAGCAGGAGCGTCGCCGTGAACTGTTGTTGTCGCAAGCCGACACGATCCCGCCGGAGTTGATCCGAGCCCCGGGCGACGCCTCGCCGGTGGACAACCTGCGGGCCTTTATGCAGGCCCGTGACCGGGCGCTGCACGACTGGGCCGAAGAGGTCACGTTTGCCGGCCGAGGCTTGTCGGACGAAGAACGCGTGATCCTCATCAACGTTCGTCGGGCCCAGCTGCTCAAGCGCTGGGAGCGGATGATCGCCGATGTGCGCGGCGTGTATGGCGGACGCCTGACGTACGCCGCGAACTTCGACAACTACATGGACGTGGCGTTCTGGCCGTCGTTGGACGTGATGGGGATCAACGCGTATTTCCCGCTGCGCTCGCCGAGCGAGGAGCCGACACTCGAGGTCCTGGCAGACGGCTGGGACGGCGTCTTCCAGGACATCGAAGACACGCAGGCGGACTTGGGCGTGGGTCCAATGCCGGTGGTGTTTACCGAGCTGGGATACACGCGCCGCGCGGGGTGCACGACCGCGCCGTGGGCGTGGCAAGGCTTCGAGTTGGTCGGCGAAGACAACACGCTCACGGTGTGGGAGACGCTGCCGCTAGACCCCGCCGAACGGGTACGGGCGATGCGTGCGTTGTGGCGTGTCAACCGAGACCGCAACGGGCCGCTCGCGGGGCTGCTTTACTGGAAGCTCACCGCGACGCCGCACCACGCGGAGATCGAGCCGTTCGCGTTGTTCCTGCCGCGGGAAACGTCCCCCGCCGGGGGCGAGGTCGACCCGCTACACTTGGTGTTGCTGCGTTTTCTGTCGACGCCCGCGGAAGCCCCGCAGCCCGCGGGACCCGCGGCGGACGCCGAACGCCCCGAGCCCCCCCGATGAAAAAACCCTCGGCCTACGACAACTTGCTCGCGCATCTTGAGAAGCTGCCGGGCATCGGCAAACGCTCGGCCGAGCGCATCGCGTTTCACCTGCTCCGCCAACCCGAGGCCGACACGCTGGGCCTGGCCGACGCGGTGCGGGCGTTCCGCGAGAACCTCCGGGTCTGCTCGGTGACCGGCCACGTCTCGGAATCCGACCCCTGCAGCATCGTCACCGACCCGTCCCGTGATCACGGCACGATCCTCGTCGTCGAGCAGCCCTCCGACGTGATCGCGCTCGAACAGACCGGCGCGTACCGTGGCAGCTACCACGTGCTCATGGGCCGGCTCGCGCCGCTCGAAGCAATCAGCCCCGGGCAGCTCAACATCGACGGCTTGCTCGAACGCGTCGCCAACGGCCAACGCTCCGCCCCGGCCGCCGCCCCCGGGACCGACGGCACCGCCAACCCACGCATCACCGAGGTCATCCTGGGTACCAACCCGACGCTCGAGGGCGACGGCACCGCTCTGTACCTGGCCGACCGGCTCCAGGCCATGGGTGTCAAGGTCACCCGCCTCGCCCGCGGCCTTCCGACGGGCTCGAACCTGCAGACGGTCAGCAAGGCCGTGCTGAGCGACGCGGTGCAGGGCCGGGTGAGCGACTTTTGATCGAAGTTGCTGGTTGATCGGTAGCAAGACCGATGGCCGGCCGGCCCTACGGGATTGACCGGGCGAGGCGTTGGTGTGCTAAACTCACGCGGCGGAGTGCAAATCCCGCGCCAAATACGTAAAATCCTCGATCCAAACTCAAAAATCGTCCATGAGATTCGACACCAGCCAACACCAGCGGATGGACCAGCGCATGAAGCTGGCCCCGCGCATGATCCAGTCGATGGAGATTCTTCAGATGGCCCAGCCGGCCCTCGAAGAACGCATCGAGCAGGAGTTGGCCAGCAACCCGACGCTCGAGCAGGTCGAGCCCGGCAGCGACCGCGACACGCTGCTGGCCGAGCGCGAACAGGCCGTCCGCGATGACCAAGAGGGCGAACGCGAATTGGTCGTCGCCGAGGGCGACGGAAAAAACAGCCAGTCAGACGACTTCGAACGCCTCTCCAACATCGCCGAGCAGTACGGCGACTCTTGGTCTTCCAATACCTTCGAATCCGGCGAGACGCCCTACCGCCGTGCGGCGAATTCCGGGGGCGAACGCGACGGGAAGATGGACGCGATGGCCAACACCGCCGCCCGCGGGGCCTCGCTCTACGACCAGCTCGTCGATCAGTGGCACCTCGTCGATCTCGATCAGCCGACGCTCGAACTCGGCGAGCACCTCATCGGCTTCGTCGACGCCGACGGCTACCTCCGCAATCCGCTGCAGGACCTGCTCGACCAAGCCCCACCGGGCACCACGGCCGAGCAGATCGAGGAATGCGTCGAGCTGCTCCAGGAATCTCTCGAACCCACGGGCCTGTGTGCCCGTGACTTCCGCGAATGTCTGTTGCTGCAGATCGATCAGAAAACCTACGCCGACCCCGACGCTGACCTCTCGGTCGAACGCCTGCTGGTCAGCGACTACCTCAAGGACATCGAGGCCAATCGTTATCCGAAAATCGCCAAGGGGACGGGGCTGGATATCGAGGCGGTGCAGAAGGCGGTCCACAACCTCCGGCAGTTCCACCCCCACCCCGGCCGGCTCCTCGCGGCCGACACGGTCCGCACCATCACGCCCGACGCGGTGATCGACTACGACGACGAAACAGATTGCTACACCGCCACGCTCACCCACAGCCGGCTGCCCGCCCTCCAGATCTCCGCGTCGTACGAGCAGATGGTCGCCGACAAATCCACGGAAAAAAAGACCCGCGACTTCGTCGGCACCCAGCTCCGCAACGCCCGCTGGCTCATCGACGCGGTCAACCAGCGCCACGCCACGCTGCTCCGTGTCATCGGCGTGGTCATCGAGGCCCAGCGCGACTTCTTCGATCAGGGCCCGCAGGCGCTCAAACCCCTGCCCATGACGCTCGTCGCCGACCAGCTCGGCATCCACGTCGCCACCGTCAGCCGGGCTGTGAGCGAGAAGTACCTGCAGACGCCCCGCGGCATCTTCCCGCTGCGCATGTTCTTCTCCGGCGGCACCGAGACCGAGCAGGGCGAAGCCATGTCGTGGACCGCGGTGCAGGCCAAGCTCAAGGAGGTCATCGACGCCGAGGACAAAAGCAAACCCTGGTCCGACGACGCCCTGGTCGACGAGCTCAAAAAACACGGCATCGAGATCGCCCGACGCACCGTGGCGAAGTACCGCAAACAACTCAACATCCCCCCCGCCCGGCAGCGGCGGGAGTATTGATCCCGTCCGGCACGCCAACGATCGGCCCCGCGACGGCACAAAAAAACTCCACACCGCGAGCGTGGAGTTTTTGACAAATAGTTATTCGCGCCGGCTCAGTAGCTGGTCAAGATGTTCTCGTTAAGCAGCGAACCCTGCGTGAGGTTTTCGACATGGCCGTCGAGGAACATAAAGCCGCTGCTTTGGCCGCCGTGGCGCCACACGAAGTCGGCCTCGCCGTTGGCCACGGAGGTAAACACCCCGTCGTTCTCCTGCGAGCCGTCGGTGGGGATCGCGTCGGTCCCGGCGTAAACCGGATCACCCGCGTCGAACTGGCTCAGGGCGAGGATGGCCCGGCGGTTGAGGCTCGTGCCCCAGTTGGTCACGTTGTTCGTCGAGACCGTGCCGTCGTTGCGACCGGGCTTGATCCAGATGGCGGCGGAGGGCGCCGCGGCGTTGCTCTCGGCCAAGCCGCTGTCGAAGATGGCGGTCAGCTGCGAAGGGTTGCGCTCGCTGTCCAGCGTGACACGTAGCGGGCTGGTGCCGCCGGGCCGCGTCAGCGGGTCGGGCGACATCCAACTCGGCACGAACACGCGCGGGTGGGCCGAATAGGTCATGTATGGGTCGTTGACATCCGTCGTGGGGCAGAGAAACACGTCGTTGCGGTCGTCGTAACCCGTACCGCCTTCGGACTCGATGTACGAGGTGAGCGCGTCCGACCATTCGCCGGTGAAGTTGAAATCCGCGGGCGGAATCTGATCATCATTGGCCATGGCGTACGCCATGAGCCCGATGCCGATCTGGCGGTGGTTGGACAGGCACTTGGACGACCGCGCCGTGTCACGGGCCGAGGCTAACGAAGGCAGCAGGATGCCAACCAGCAGAGCAATGATGCTGATCACCACCAACAGCTCGATGAGCGTGAATCCGCGTCGTATGGGTCGGGAGGTGATCGATGAAACTTGATACATGATTTGGGCTCCGCGAAAGGTCGGATCAGACAGTACACCTTTACTTGGAGTATCGGTATCGATCGGCGTCGCATACGGTTCGGCCACGCAAATCCGTCCAGCTGCCCTCGCCCCCACCCGCACAACCGCCACAGCTTGCGCAACCATCCCGCGGCAGCGCGCAGAGCCCGCAGGAGCTACGAAAGCCCCGCGCCATCAGCGAAAGCGTGGCGTGCGTTGGATCAGCCACCGACGAGCGCCTGGGCGCGGTCGCGGGCGGAGTTGATGTCGGCGATACGGATACCGAAGTTTTCGCCGACCTTCACGGCGTTGCCGTGGCCGATGGTCTTGTTGTTGACCTGCAGGGCGAGGTCTTCGTCGGCGGCCTTGGACAACTCGATGATCGAGCCGGGGGCGAGGGCGAGGATGTCGCTCAGCGGGAGCTTCCGCTCGCCGATCTGGACGATCAGCGGGACGGTGAGGTTCAGGATCGTGTTGAAGTCTGTAGCCACGAAGGCTTTATCGGCTACCCGGGGGATGGTCATGCAGTCGCTTAACCCCGCGGATGATCAAAGATCACCCGTGGACGCGGCGGCGGTGACTCAGGCGAACAGGTGCTCGGCGACTTCGACGGCCTTGGCCAGGGCGGCGGCTTTGTTCACCGTCTCCTCGTGCTCGGCGTCCGGGTCCGAGTCGGCGACGATGCCCGCTCCGGCCTGGATGTGGACGGTCCAGCCCCCGGAAGAAGAACCAGAATGTGGAAGGTTCGGGGGGAGCGAGTCCGGCGCCCCGCTCCGCTCGGCCCCGGCTCGGGGCATGACCACCATGGTCCGGAGGGCGATGCACATGTCGAGGTTGCCGGTGAAGTCGGCGTGGCCCACCGCCCCGCCGTAGGGACCGCGTCGAGAGGGTTCGAGTTCGTCGATGATCTGCATCGCCCGGACCTTCGGCGCTCCGCTGACCGTGCCGACCGGGAGGCTGACGCGCAACGCGTCCCACGCGGTGAGCCCGTCGCGGAGCTTGCCCGAGACGGTCGAACTGATATGCATGACGTGGGAGTAGCGCTCGACGGTGAGCAACTCTCGGAGTTCGACGCTTCCAGCGGCGGCGATGCGGCCGATGTCGTTGCGGTGCAAGTCGACGAGCATGATGTGCTCGGCGCGGTCCTTAGGGTCGGCGAGCAGTTCGGCCTCGAGCCGCTTGTCTTCGTCGACCGTCTTGCCGCGGCGGCGGGTGCCGGCGAGCGGCCGGCTGGTCGCGACGCCATCGGTCACGTTGCAAAGAATCTCGGGGCTCGACCCCACGAGCATCCCACCCTCGATCTGCAGGTAGAACATGTACGGCGAGGGGTTCACCACCCGCAGCGCCCGGTAGATGTCGAACGGGTCGGCGGTGGTGTTGAGTTCAAAACGCTGCGACGGCACGATCTGGAACGCATCGCCCGCCTTGATGTACTCCCGGCAGGCCACGACCGCGCGCTGGTAGCCGCCTTCGCCCATGTTGCTCGTCGGCAGTGCCGGCGGCGGGGTATCGAGGTTCACGTGGCCCGGCGGGAGGCTTACGTCATCGGCCGCGTCGGCGTGGAGCAGCCGACCGGCGAGTGCGTCGAGACGTGACTGCGCCGCGGCGTAGGCGTCGTCGGCTCCGGAGAAACGCGAATCCTCGGTGCGGACGTGGGTGATCAGCAGCAGAGTCTTCTGGACATGGTCGAACACGACCGTGTCGTAATAAAGCTGCATGTGCAGGTCGGGCAATTTGCGATCGTCGGCCGGGGCATTCGGCAACGATTCGCCCTCGAGGTATCGCACCGTGTCGTACCCGGCATAGCCGACCCACCCCCCGGCCCCCGCCCCGGGGAGCCCGGCCGGAAATGCCCCGGAGTAAGCGTCTTCTTCCACCACGAGACGCCCGGTGAGTTTTTGCATCTCCATCAGCGGGTCGTCGCTACGGAACGCGCGGCTGTTCGATTCGTCCAGGTGGTCGCGGAAGACGACGTCGGGGCCGTGGGCAAGGATTTCCGCGGCGGGCCGGCTGCCCAGGAAACTGAACCGCCCCACCCGGTCGCCATCGACCACCGACTCGAAGAGGAAGCTCGGGGCGAGGCGGGGGTCGGGCCGCACGAGCCGGCGGTAGGCGAGCACGGGGGTGAGCGAGTCGTTGAGCAGGCGACGGAACACCGGCAGCAGGCGCGGAGGCTGGTTCGCGGCGTTGAAGCGCACAGAGAACTCGGCCGGGGCGGGGCCGGTGGAATGAATCGGGTCGGGGGCGGGCATGGGGAGAACTCGGCTGCGGTGAACGCGTCGGCGGAGACGCGGGGCGGGGAATCACGCCCGGCGTAGCCGCGAAGGCTCACCGGATCCGCGTGACCGGGACGGGGCAATCAAGCCCGGGGCGGGTCGGCCGCTCGGGGCCACCATGCCGATGGCCTGTTTCGCAGCGAGATCAAATCCGTCATCATGGCTCTAGGCAGCACGATTCTCATTGCCGGGTAGTGTATAGTCGCAGACGGAAAATCGCACCGCGGGGTACTCGAACTTGGGAATGGCAGCACCATGAAAGTCGAAAACTTCCTGGCCCACCACGGGCTGACCGAAAACCCCTTCGCCGCGGAAGAAGCCCGGCTCGACGGGGTGTTTAACCGCCTCGCCGACTCGAGCCTGCACCACCCCGATATCAACAAGATCTTCGGCACGATCGATCAGCCCAGCACGGCGGTGGTCTTCGGCGAAAAAGGCTCGGGCAAGACCGCGATCCGTTTAACGCTGCAGCGCAAAATCGACGAGCATAACGCCAACGTGATCCAGGAAGACAGCGAACGCCGGGTGCTCGCGGTGGCTTACGACGACTTCAACCCCGTGTTAGACAAGCTTTCTCGAGCCAAGAAATCCGAGACGAGCAAGATCATCAGCGATTTCCGGCTCGCGGATCACCAGGACGCGATCCTCGGCCACGCCGTGACCAAGCTCGTCGATGCGCTGCTCAAGGACGCGGCAAACGCTGACGAAACGGTCATGTCGCTGCCCGCCGAGAAGATGAAGAAGCTCCGCAAACGGCTCACCGGACAGCAGCGACTGGACTTGGCGGTGTTGGCCGGGCTGTACGATCAGCCCCCCTCCGGCATCGTGTTGCCGCGTTGGCGGAGGGTGCGGAAGACGCTCAAGCTCGGCTGGCGACTGCCGATGGCGTTCTGGCGGAACGCCGCGATCGGTGTAACGATCATTGCCCTGGGACTCGGCGGGTGGTTCTGGTACCTGAATCGAGGCGAATCCCCCGAATCCCCGTGGTGGCTGCTGCCGATCTTGGGGCTGAGCGCCGCGGGGGCACTGATGCTTTGGGGCTTCTGGGTTTACGTCTTCGCCCGGACCTGGGGGTTGGCCCGCAAGGTCGCCAGAGAGATGCCGGCGGTCGGTCGGCGGGCGGCAACTCTACGGGGCGTGTTCGGCGAGCTGGGCGTCTCGACCATGGCCGGCCAGCCCCTGCCGACCCACGGCCGGGACGAGCAGGAGCAGCGTGACAGCCGATACCAACTCACCCGCCGGCTAGTGGATATCCTCAAAGCCCTCGGCTACGCCGGGATGGTCGTATTGATCGACCGTGTTGACGAACCGACCGCCGTGGCAGGTGATGCGCAAAAAATGCGCAGTCTGATCTGGCCCATGTTCGACAATAAGTTTTTAAAGCAAGAGGGTATCGGACTTAAATTGCTGCTCCCTGTCGAGTTGAGCTACCTCCTGAATAAGGAAGGACCGGGGTTTTTCCAAGAAGCCCGTTTGGACAAGCAGAACATGATCGACCGCCTGACCTGGTCGGGGGCCACCCTATACGACCTGTGCTCAAGCCGGCTCAACGCCTGCCGCACGGCGGGCCGAGCCGAGCCCTTGGTGCTCACCGATTTCTTCGAAGACACGGTCGACCGCAGCAACCTGATCGACGCGCTCGACCAGATGCACCAGCCGCGGGACGCTTTTAAGTTCTTGTATAACGTGGTGCAAGAACACTGCCGCCTGCTACCCGAGGACGCAGCGGACTTCCATATCAACCGTCTGACCCTCGAAACCGTCCGCCGAACTCAGTCGCAACGGGTCCAGGAACTGTACCGCGGCCTGACCCCGGCATGAGCCGACGCGACTCCGACGTTTGCTGTATGTCCCGCTTCGAACATGGCTAAGAAGACTGCTTTGCCGATAATCGAAACATTTTCTGGCCTGATAAATCCGGGGCGGTCGATAATTTTTGGGAGAAAGCCGAGCGTCTGCAAATCTGACGCCCGAGCAGGATTTATCCGAAAACTCACGCCTTGTTGCGGTAGGGATTTCGTTTTGGTATGAATTCTGCACTTTGATTGATACGGGTTCCGTCGCGTTGGCGGAGGTCCCAGATTGAGTTTCAGGGTTCCCCCTACGGTAAGGAGTCATTTAAGATGACATTGGTAAGAAAAACGGCCGCATTCGGCCTCGCCGCCTCGGTACTGGCCGGCCCCGCGCTGGGCCAGAGCATCGCTCAAGACCCCGTCAACACGCTCGACCCGCCGGACATGAACGCCGGTGCGCTGTCGTTCTCGGCTGGTAACGAGTTCGTTTCCATCTACATCTTCCGTGGTATCGAACAGGAAGACGAAGGCATCATCACCCAGCCGTTCGTGGAGGTCAGCACCGCCGTTGACCTCGCGGGCAACGCGATCGACCTGACCGTTGGTACCTGGCAGTCGATCCACAGCCGCAGCACGGGCTCGGCCGGAACCGGTGCGGGCAACTGGTACGAGTCGGACCTCTACGCCAGCGCCGGCTACGCGGTCAACGATCAGTTCTACGCCAGCGCCACCTTCACCGGCTTCTACTCGCCCAACGGTGCGTTCCAAGACATCGAAGAAATCGCTTTCGGCCTTGACTACGACGACACCGAACTGCTTGGCGACTGGGCCGTGGCTCCGTACCTCTTCATCGCCTTCGAGACCCGCGACGCGGGCGGCAGCGAAGACATCTACCTCGAGTTCGGCGGCGAACTGGGTGCTCCGTTCATCGAGAGCGAAGCCATCCCCGTTGACCTGACCTTCCCGTTCACCTTCGGCTTTAGCCTTGACGACTTCTACACGAACGTCGACGACGGCGACAACGAAGGCTTCGGCTTCTTCCGCATCGGCGCGGCCGCCAGCTTCCCGCTGGACTTCGTTCCCGCCGACTACGGCACCTGGTCGGCCTCGGCCGGCCTCGACCTGTTCTTCCTGAACGATGACGCCGGCCTGAACGACAGCGGCGAAGACTTCCAGATCGTCGGAAAGATCGGCGTCGGCGTGGAGTACTAAGCTCCTCCTCGGAAGACCCCCGGGCGTGAGCGCTCACGCCCCCGGGTGCGCAACGAAACGGCCTATCTGGAACCCGGGCCCAACGACGCGACTCACCCAAAACTCCGAAACCCGATCCGCTCACGCGGGTCGGGTTTTTTCGTGGAGCGACCGTCTAGCTCACATCTCGCACCAAGGAGCGGGAACGCCGGTGCCAGCGACCCGGAGCTTCAGCCCAACCCCTTACATCGCGATCTGATCCAACGCCTCAATCAACTGGTCCATCTCGTCCTCGGTTGAAAACGCCCCGGGGCTCACCCGCACCGCCCCGTCCGGGAACGTGGCGAAACGCTGGTGGGCGTAGGGCGAGCAGTGCAGGCCCGGCCGTACCGCGATCTCGAAGCTGTCATCGAGGATCGAGCCGACATCAGGCGCATCCATATCCCGCACGTTGATCGAAACCGTCCCCACACGGGCGGACGGATCGAGTGTGCCGAGCACCGAAAAACGCTCGTCGTCCCTTACCGAATCGATGAGCTTCGCGCACAACGCCTGCTCGTGGGCCAACACGTCCGCCATCGACCCGGCCAAGACATGGTCGATGCCCGCGGCCAGCCCGGCGACGCCGACGGTGTTCGGCGTGCCGCCTTCCAAGTAGTACGGGAACAACGCCGGCTGCGTCGGGGTCGAGGAATCACCGCCCGTGCCCCCTTCTCGGAACGGCGCAAACCGTGAAGCGTCTCTCGCGGACTCCGACGCGCCCGGGCAGCGCTCGCCGACGTACAACGCGCCGGTGCCCGTCGGGCCCAGCAGCGACTTGTGGCCGGGAAACGCCAGCAGGTCGATCTGCATCGCTTCCACGTCGATGGGCAACACGCCGGCCGTCTGCGCCGCGTCGAGCAGGAAAAGCGCCCCAGCCTCTCGCGCGACGGCCCCGATGGCCGCGGCGTCCTGAATCGTGCCCGTCACGTTGCTCGCGTGGGTCAGGGCGACGAGCACCGTGTCCGCCGTGAACGCCGACTTGACCTCGGCCGGATCGATCCACCCCGCGTCGTCGCAGTCCACCCGCGTCAGCGTGATCGTTCCCGCGTCGGCCATCGCCTGTAGCGGCCGGCTCACCGAGTTGTGCTCCAACACCGTCGTGACAACATGCGGCACCCCCCCGCCCCCCGTACTCGCGGAAACCACGCCCTTGATCGCGATGTTGAGCGCGTCGGTGCCGTTCATGGTAAAGACCATGCGCTCGTGATCCGGGGCATTGAACATCCGCGCCAGCTTGAGCCGAACGCCGTCGAGCATCTGCTCGGCCGCCACCGCCATGCGGTGCCCGGCCCGCCCGGGGTTTGCGGCATCTTTGGCGATAAACGCCGCCGCGGCTTCGCCGACACCGGGGGCTTTGGGAAAACTCGTGGCTGCGTTGTCGAGGTAGATCATATCCGTCAATTCGAATCGCGAGCCCGGCGTCTAGGAGAACGCGTTCGGCACCCGCCGGGAGATTTAGAACAAGGGCTTGCGTCCGTCGGCGCGACGCCACGCCGAGAGCTGGCCAAGGTGCAGTGAGGTGTGGGCCGTTAGGGAGAACGTCAGGAAATCGTCGGTCGTCGGAAGCGCCTCGCCGAGCGGCCCCTCGGTGGGCTTGACAAGAGAAGCCTTGTCGGCGTTCGACACCGCCGCGATGTAGCGCTCGTTCGCGTCGTGCCAGGCGGCGAGAAGTTCGTCTTTCGTGGGGTAGTCTTTCGGATCAGAGGTCAACGGCGAGCCGAACCCGAACCTAGGCCCCCAGCTCTCGAGTTGCCTCTCCACACCGCCGCCCGCATAGGTCGCGTGGTGGTCCGCCGCCAGGGCCAGATGCCCAATGATCCACGCCGGATGATTCATCCCGGCAACGGGCTGAAGGCAGAAGTCCGCCGGCTCGATGTCTGCGACCAGGTCGTCTCCGTAACCCTGCATGAACCGCAGCACCTTGATTTCTTTCTCGAACATCGAGTAACCTCGGTCTTGAATCAAAACAACGGCGGCAACCCCTGGCCACGGCGCCACGCCGAGAGTTGTCCCAGGTGTACCGCTTCGTGGCTGGTAAAAATAAAGCCGACGAAGTTGCCCAGCGTCGGCAAAGTATCCCGTCGACGCTCGATCGGATTGGGCTCGTTCAGCTTTTCCTCGTCGATCGCGGCCGCGCTCGACGAGGCGACTTCCCGGGTCTGCCTCCAAGCTCCGACCAACTCCGCCCATTCCGGATAGCTTTCCGCACGGGCCGTGGGTTGGCTGCCGATCCCGAACAGCGGTTTCCAAGCCTCGATGTCGATCGCCGGCGTGCCCCCCAGGAGTTGGGCACCCTGGTTACCCACCAGCGCAAGGTGGCCCAAAATCCACGCGGGGTGGTGCCCGCCTTCGGTGCTGGCCACGAACGCTCGGTCGGCGTCGAGGCCGCCGAGCAGCCCCTCGCCGTAGTTCTGGAGGAAGCGATACATCGTCATTTCTTGTTCGAGGGCCATGTCGGTTTCCCTTTCCGGGGCGGCGCGTTCAAGCGCCGACGTATTTGGCATAAACACTCTTCGCGACGTTCGCGTGTTTCGTGCCCTTCACGATAGCCCGCCCATCGGTGAAGAGCGTCAACTCGTACGGATCGCCGTTGTCGGTGATGTCGGCTCGGAGCATGAATTTGTTGGCCTTCACGGTGCCGTGGGCCTCGAGGCGTTTGGCGATCTCGGTGAAGTCAAGCCTGCCCGCCGACGAATCCTTCTGGGTGAGCTGGACCGCGTTGCGTCCGCAGAGCGTGGTTGTGCTGCTGCCGAACTTGCCGTCGAGAAACTCGAACTCGCGGTGCTTGCAGCACCGGCAGTCGCCCACGTCGTAGGCCCGGGCGACCTTGAACTGTCGGAACGTGTTCGCCCACAGGTCGAAATTGAGCATCGTCGGGCTGACCCGGTCGAGGTTGCCGGTGAGGATCTTCAACGTCTCGGTAACCTGATAGTTGCTGATGATCGACACGGCCGGGCCGATGACCCCGGCGGTGTCGCACGTCGGGTTGAGCCCGGGCGGCGGAGCCTGTTCGAAGATGCAGCGCAGGCACGGGGTCGCCTTTCCGGCTTGCTCCCAGGGCGAGTCGCCCGACGCGGTGTGCGGCAGGATCGCATACGAGGCCCCGACCGTGCCGACGGCTCCCCCGTAGATGTACGGGATCCCGTGCTTCACCGCGCAGTCGTTGGCCAGGTAGCGGGTCTCGAAGTTGTCGACGCCATCGACGATGATGTCGACCGGATTGCCGTCGGAATACTCACCGCAGGCGAGCTTCTCCATGTTCGTGTGGTTGACGTCCTCGACCACGGCCGTGACCTTCACCTGCGAATTGATCTTGGCGATCTTGTTCTTCGCGGCCACGGCCTTGGGGATCGCGTTGGCCACGTCGTCTTCGTCGAACAGCACCTGCCGCTGCAGGTTGGTCATCTCGATGAAGTCACGGTCGACGATGATGAGGTGGCCGACGCCGGCCCGAGCGAGCATGTTGGCGATCACGGTGCCCAGCGCCCCGCAGCCCACGACGAGCGCGGTGCTGCCCAGGATCTTGCGTTGGCCCTCTTCGCCGAAGCCGGGCAGGAGCATCTGACGGTGGTAACGGTCAAGGGAATCAGTCATGGTGTTCGTGGTCCGAATCGTCTTGCACCAGCCGCTTGCCGAGGCTGATCACGTCGTCCGTGTGA
The DNA here is from genome assembly GCA_039033595.1 of Planctomycetota bacterium. GTDB lineage: Bacteria > Planctomycetota > Phycisphaerae > Phycisphaerales > Phycisphaeraceae > Algisphaera. Next base: position 15,938 of record JBCCCG010000022.1, read on the forward strand.
TAGCCCAAGGCTTGGTAGAAGGCCACCGTGTCTTTATTCGAGCTGCGGACCTGCAGGTTGATCTTGGGGCAGTTGAGTTTGGCCAGCGCCTGCTCGGCGGCTTCCATCATGCGGCGGCCGTGGCCCCGCCTGCGGTGGTCGGGGTGGACCGCGGCGTAGTTGATCCAGCCACGGTGGCCCTCGTAACCCGCCATGACGGTCGCGATCAGCGCATCGCCCTCGAACCCGACCAGCAAGAGTTCCGGGTCGACACGCATCTTCCGCGTGATGTCACGCCAGGGATCGTTCTGCGGGACCACGAGGCCGCACCTCTTCCAGAGGTCGATGATCGAGCCGACGTCTTGTGGCGTAAAGGGGCGGATCTCCATCGCGTTCACCCCACCACCAATGAGCCGCCCTCGACGGGATCGACGCGGACACCTTTGTCCACGAGGAACGCGATCGCGGCGTCGAGGTCTTCTTGCGACTCGGCGGTGAACTGCAGGGCCATGATGCCGATCTTCTGGCTGACCGAGGCCTGCCGCACGTCGAACTGTACGGACGGGTACGCCTGCGAGAGCTGCCAGATCACGGGCTGGTCCTGGCAGCCACCCTCGAAGGTGAGCCAGCATTTACGGGAGGCTTGGGGCATAGGTCGCGCCTTTCGGGACACGGTCTCGGGCCTTTGGCCCGAGCTCAATCACGGAACAGAGTTTTCGGGGTCAGCCGCCGGCGATGGCGGGAACGATGGCGAGGTGGTCGCCTTCCTTCACGGGGGTGTCGAGGTTCTCGAGGAAACGGATGTCTTCGTCGTTGAGGTAGATGTTGATGAAGCGGTTGAGCTCGGTGTCACTCTTGTAGAGCTTGTCGCCGAAGTCGGGGTAGTCGGCGCGGAGTTTGCCCAACAACTCGCCGACCGTGCCGCCAGCGACTTCAACGGATTCTTGATCGCCGACCTGGGGGCGCAGCGCGGTGGGGATCTCAACGGCAAGAGTAGCTTCAGGCATGAACGGGCTCGGTTTCGGTTTGCGGGGTTGATTGGATCAGTTGATCGAAGTCTGCGATTTTAGCCGGGATCGCGGGGCTTTCGGTGAATTGGCCGTCCATGGCTTCGAGGGTCTTCAGGCCGTTGCCGGTGATGCAGACGCAGATCGACTCGTCCTTGGGAATACGGCCCGACTGGATGAGCTTGATCGCACACGCCATGGTCGTGCCGCCCGCCGGCTCGGTAAAGATGCCTTCGTGCTCGGCGAGCAGCTTGATGGCGGCGAGGATCTCGGGGTCGCTGGCCGAAGCGCCGTAGCCGCGGGACTCCCGGATGTTTTTCAGAACGTAATACCCGTCCGCGGGGTTGCCGATGGCGATCGACTTGGCGATCGTGTCGGGCTTCTGGGGGCGGAAGAGCTCTTCGTCTTCCTCGAGCGCGGTCACGATGGGGTTGCAGCCCTGGGCCTGGGCGCCGTACATCGCCGGCGCGTTGTCTTCGACCAGGCCGAGCGTGATGAACTCCTGGTAGGCCTTCCAGATCTTGGGCAGGATCGTGCCGCCGGCGACAGGAACGACGGTGTGCTTGGGCAGCCTCCAGCCCATCTGCTCGGCGATCTCGAAGCCGTGGGTCTTGGCGCCCTCGGTGTAGAAAGGCCGGAGATTCACGTTGACGATCGCCCAGTTGTATTTGTCGGCGATCTGCGAACACAGGCGGTTGACGTCGTCATAGTTGCCCTCGATGCGGACCACACGCGGGCCGAACACATTCATGCCGACCATCTTGCCGGCCTCGAGGTCGTGCGGCACCATCACGCAGGCCTTGAGCCCCGCGCCCGCCGCGTGGGCGGATACCGAGTGGGCGAGGTTGCCGGTGCTTGCGCAGCCCACGGTGTCGAAACCGAACTCAAACGCCTTCGTCACCGCTACGGCGACCACGCGGTCCTTGTAGGAAAAACTCGGGTAGTTCGCCGAGTCGTCCTTGATGTAGAGTTCCTTGACGCCGAGATGTTTCGCCAAGCGATCGGCCTTGACCAGCGGCGTCCAACCGGAGTTCAGACCCGACCGTGGCTCGCCTTCGATCGGCAGCAGATTCTTGTAACGCCAAAGCGACAGCGGCCCGGCCTCGATCGACTCGCGGGTCACCTCCCCTTTCATCGCGTCGTAGTCGTACGTAACTTCGACGGGCCCGAAGTCGGCATCGCAGATAGTGCGCGGCTCGATCGGGTAATCGATGCCGGACTCTTTGCCGCGGAGGGAATGGACGTAGCTCATGGTTCGTTCTCGTGTGGCCGGGGCCGAGCGTGTCGCCTGCGACGCCGCTGAATTCTTGGGCCAGTAAAAACAACAAGCCCCTCTTATTCGTGAAGAAAAGAGGGGCTGACCGGGTCTCGAAGGTTCGAGGATCACGCCTCCACTTATCTTCCCCCCGGCATGGGCCGGGAGCGGGAATTCGCACCTCTTCGAGCGTCGCTCGACGGTTGCGGTGACTTCAGCGGGCCCGTCCCTCAGTCACTCTGGATAAGTTCGTGCAAACGAAGTTTTGCTCGGCCAGGGCCGAGCGAGAAAATGTAGCCGCCGCCCGCCGAAAAGTCAACCACGCGAGGCGGCGCGATCCCCCGGATGGCCTGCGACCACGTATCGGGGCAGACCCGAGATACAATATTGGCAAAGACTTAAGCATCGCACGCATCGTCCACTACGGAAAATCGATGATGAAACCCCGTGTGCTCGTGATCTTGTTGTTTGTGGCGGGTGCGGCTCTCGTGCCCCGTTCGGCCGCCGCCGCAGTCATCTTGCGGAGCAAGCCGTTTCTTGGCGTGACCCACCACCGCATCATCGAACGGCTCGACGACGCCACGGCCGGCGGTTTCGCCCTCCCCCGCGAAGTCGTGGCCGACGTGCTCGTAATCGATCCGACCGCCCCCGGGATCGACTTCACGCTGCAACCCGACAACGGCGAGAAGCCCGGCGAGGTCACTCGCATCACCACCCGGGCGTTGGTCGATGCGCTGGGCGCCCAGATCGGGGTGAACGGCGACTTCTACGACACCAAGCCGCCCTACGAACACGAGCCACCCGACTTTTTCACCGATGTGATCCACCTCAACGTCGCCGAGGGCCGGCCGTATTCACACAACTACGCGCCGGGCCGGCCCGTGTTCAACCTCGACGAAGACAACCGGGGCCGCGTGCTCATCGCCGGCGCCGCCGGCACCCACAACACCGTCGAAGATGTTTCACTCTTCAACGCCATCGGTGGCAACCAACGCCTCGTGGCGGACGGCAAGAACGTCACGCCCGACGACCAGTACGCCAACGCGCTCAACCCCCACACCGCGCTGGGCGTGACCTACGGCGGCAAAATCCTGATCATGACCGTCGACGGCCGGCAGGACAGCTACAGCCGCGGCCTGCGCACCGGCGAGATGGCCGACCTGCTCATCGGACACTTCGACGCCAAAGACGTGCTTAACCTCGATGGCGGCGGCTCGACGACACTCGTCTTCGACGACACGGACGACGGTGTTCGCAACGCACGCATCATCAATAGCCCCAGCGACGGCGCGACCGCCCAAACCCCCGGCACCGAGCGCCTCGTCGCCAACAGCCTGGTCGTCTTCGCCAAGCCCAACCCGGAATACACCCCGCTGCCGCCCGCCGTACGGCCCGCGCCACCCAAGCCGCAGCCGCTGCTCACCGAGCGGACGGTGTTCGAGACGTTTGAGAAGGACCTCGGCCGGTTCGCCGATCCGCCGGCCACATCGGGCTCGGGCCGGGGCGTGGCGGACACCTCGACATCGCAGCGCGACCCGCGGCACGCTGCTTCAGGCCTCTTCGCGATGCGGCTTGACCTGCGCCACAACGGCCGCACCGATACCGGGCTCCAGGTCCGCCTGCTCTCGGGCGGAGCCGAGCCACGGAACAACCTGCACCAAGGCGACAAAGCGATGGGCGCCACCGGGGCAGTCAGTGTGGACCTGCGGATGGCCCCCGGTGCCAAGGCGCTGTTTCTCGCTCTGCTCGTCGACGACGGCACGCTCTCGGGAACCAGACTCGAACGCTCGACTTTCCGCGCTGTCGTCGCCGACGGGCGTTGGCACACCTACACCTGGTCATTGAACAACCCCGACCATTGGCACGGCTTTGCCGGCGGCAACGGCGTGATCGACGGGCCCAACGTCTTCCTCGATTCGCTCTACTTCAGTTCCACCCCCGAAACGCGTGGGGGCCCGGCTTGGGAAGGGTCGGTATGGGTCGACCAGGTCCGCTTCGAGCCCGCCGCGACTCACAACCACTGACGGGGTTCTACCGAGAACGACGGCCCGCAAATAAACCTCCGCCGAGCAACGCGGCGGCCGCGGCCCCGGGCTCAGGGATCGCGCTGAGTTGCGGGGCGTTCTCGCCGTCGCCCCAGTTCGTCAGCACCACATCGAGTTCGTTCTGGCCAATCACGCCGTCGGTCGGCAGATGGTGAGTCCAGCCGGCCGGGGGCGGCGAGGACGGCCTGCCCCAGTTGAGCAGCACGAGGTTGAGGTCGGATTGAGAGACGAGGTGGTCACCGTCGTAGTCGCCAGGAATCGTCGCGTCGGAGAGCCAGGCCAACAGATTCAGCGCCAGCGCGCGGTTGTCGAAACGGTTGAGGTTGGTGCCCGCGCCGTTGAGATTGAAAAACGTGTTGCGGTCGAAGTGCACGACCGCTCGGCCCGCGTCGGCGGTCACAGCGAGCAAGGCCGCGTCGGTCGGCTGGCTGCCTCGCGACGGGCCCTGATTGCGTTCGCCGAAAGGCGGCTCGTTGAGGCGGGTCTGGCCTTCGGCCCGGGCCAGGATCGTCGTAAGGACGCCGGGCTTGGCCTCGTCGACACGGACGGGGGTGACGCCTTCGCCATCGAAGGTCTCGACGCCGTTGAGGATCGGGTGGTCGGGCGTGACGAACTCGTCGCGGTCGATGCGGTAAGTGCCTTGGTCCTGATGAGCGATGAGGCCGAGGCGATCAAGGAACGCCTGATCGGAGTTCGACGCGTCGGCCCAGTCGCCGCCGAAGTTCGCGTCGCTGATGAACAACGCCGCCCCGCCGCCGCGCAGGTATGACTCCACGGCGTCCACGGCCGGGCCGTCGTAGGACGCGTTGTTCGAACCAAAGACGACCACGTCGTATACCGAAAGATCCATCGTCTCGAACGCCACCGGCCGACCGACCGACGGGCCCGTTGTGTTCTCGGCCGCCTCGGTGACTTGCTCGACCGCGTAACCGGCGTCCCGCAGCGCTGTGGCGAGTTCGAACCAGCCGTGGTTGTTGCCGGCGGTGCTGGCGTTGGTGATGTCGGCGAGTTGTTCGGTACGTTGGGCGTCGTTGCCGGCTTCCAAAAAGCCGCCGCTGCGGTCGGCCCCGCGGACGAACAGGATGCTGCTCGCCGCCTGCCCGCGCGCCGACAGTGGATTCGCCAGCAGCAGCAGAAAACCGATACCCAAGGCGTAGCCATTTCTGCGAATCGTTCGGGGCTTCATGCGCATCACCAAATTCCTAAGTGCCGATCCTGGTTTTATCGTAACCGTACGGAGCCCGACAACGAAGCGGTAACAAAGAAAAACCCCGCCGGGTGGGCGGGGTCGGTAAAAGTTGAAGTCGCACGACGCGGTTCACCACGCGAAGTGGGCGAATGCCTTATTGGCCTCGGCCATGCGGTGGGTCTGGTCGCGGGTGTTCATGGCCTTGCCCTCGCCGCGGGAGGCCTCCATGAGTTCTTTACCGAGCCGCATGTGCATCGGCTTGCCGCGTTCCGAGCGGGCCGCCGTGAGGATCCAGCGGAAGGCCAGGGCCTGTTTTCGCTTGGGTTTGACCTGCATCGGCACCTGGTAGTTCGCCCCGCCGACGCGCTTCGAGCGGACCTCGACGTTCGGCTTGACGTTCTCGATCGCCTGGCGGAAGACGTCGATGGCGGTCGTCTCGTCGCCCTCGAGGCGCTTGTCGATCTCGTCGAAAGCACGGTAGACCACGCGCTGGGCGGCGGCCTTCTTGCCGTCGTACATCAGGCAATTGATGAAACGGGCGAGCACTTTGTCGCCGTATTTCGGGTCGGGCTTGAGTTGTTCTTCTGATTTGGTGAATCCGCGTCCCATGGTGGGCACTCCTGGGGTCGGCTGTCGGAGTCGGCCTACGGGGCCTCCTCTCGTTCACCGCTGACGTTGCGTCAGCGATTACTTGCCGAGGTGATGAAATCGGGATTGACTCAGCCCTTGGGCTTCTTGACGCCGTACTTTGATCGGCCGCGTTTACGGCCGTCGACGCCGAGCGTGTCGAGGGCGCCGCGGACGATGTGGTAACGCACACCAGGGAGGTCGCGGACCCGACCGCCGCGGACCAGCACGATGCTGTGTTCCTGCAGGTTGTGTCCCTCGCCGCCGATGTAGGCGGTGACCTCGTTGCCGTTGGACAGGCGGACACGGGCGACCTTACGCAACGCCGAGTTGGGCTTCTTCGGGGTCACGGTCTTGACCTGCAGACAGACGCCGCGACGCTGCGGGCACTGATCGAGGTCCTTGACCTTCGACTTGAACTTGGGCGTGCGGCGGGGTTGGCGAACGAGTTGGTTGATGGTCGGCATAGGCCAGTTCTCGGGGAATAGCGGTTTATCGAGCCGAGCAGTGTAGCGTGGATCACCCGCAGGTTCAAACGGGCCTGGTCGATGCGGCGGCCTCGGCCAGAACCCGCTCCAAGCGGTCCACGTGGCGGGGCATGCTCAATTCGTCGACCAGGCCCGTGCACGCCGCGGAGCAGGCCCGCCGGAACACCGGGTCGGCCAGCCGCTCGATCGCGTCGGCCAACTTTTCGGAGTCCGCGGGGTCGTTGACCACACACCCGCGCGGAGGGCTCGTGGGGGATTCCAGGAAATCGCTGGATCCGTTGTAAACCGTGCTTATCACTGGAATTGACATCATCAACGACTCGATCACAACCTTGCTGGACGGGTCGTACCAACTCGGGTGCACGGTCATGTCGGCCGCCGCAAACATAGGCGGCATCTCCCGCGTGGGGCCGACGGCCCGGACCTGGTCCGCCAGGCCACGCTTCTCGGCCGCCCTCAACTCGGCCGGCCCGAAACCGCCGACAAGCAGAGCCACGGGTCCCGGACCGCGGCCACGGTCCCGGAGCCGCTCCAAGGCCCCGAGCAGCGTAGCGTAACCCTTGAGCCTTGGGTTCTGCGCCGCCAGCAACAGGACCAACGCGCGGTCGGGGATATCGTGCTTACCGCGCACCGCCTGCCGCCACGCCGCCCGCTGCTCGGCATCGGGCTCGGGCATGACCGCGGCGTTGGGGATCACGACCGTACGCACGGCGGGGAAGCGGTAGTGGGTTTCGAGCTGCCCGACGACGTATCGGCTGAGGGCCGCGACGCGGTGGACCGCCGGATCGGCCAGCGTCCGCCGTTCGAGGGTCAGCAAGAGCCGTTGCTTGGGCTCACACCGCAGCACCAGGGATTTCTGGAAACGTTGCCAGCCGCTGCGCATCGCGACGTTGCGAGCCAGTGTCTCCCGCACCGTCCCGCCGCGCGGCTGCACCACGCGGGCCGGCACCGCCGTCGTGACCGACAAACTGGTGTCGAACTTCCCCGCGGCCAACCGGGCCATCGCCCAACGGGAAAACTTGAACAGGCGAAACACGCTCGACGACCGCCGATCACTCAGAGCCAGAACCGCGGCCCCCGCGGGCCGGCCCTTCGGCGTGCAGTAGCCCGTGATCAGCGTCACGTCGTGGCCACGCCGCACGAGTTCGGCGACGATCTGATCGGTCGATTTTTCGTTTCCGCCGACCGCGGGGTCGAACGACTCGATCACCACGGCGATGCGCATCGGCGGGGTGTCCGACGGCGCGCTCACGGCGCTTCTCGGGGGTCGGCGGGAGAAGACACGGTGGTTTCCACGAGTTCCTTGACGCGGTCGAACACCTCGTCTACGCGGATCTGCTTGATGCTGTCGGGCTGCCCCACATCGGAGGCGATCACTTGGCGTTCACGGTCAAAACCGATCTCGGTCCACTCGGGCGGGGTCGGGCCGAAGAGCGTGACCACCGGCGTGCCGCACGCGGCGGCGAGGTGGCGCGGGCCGGTATCGTTGGTCACGACCACGGCGCTGAGTCTGCAGATACTCTTGAGCAGCCGCACGTTCATGCCGGCCTTGGGCAAATCGATGATCGTGGTGGTCGCCGCGCCCGTGACCCGCGCGAGCACGCCTCGCTCGTCGGGCGCTCCCGCCACCGCCACGGCGCAATCGAGTTCGGTGCTGCACCGCGCCGCGAGCTGCGCGAAACGCTCGGCGGGCCAGCGCTTTTCCGGCATCTGTGCCCCCGGGTTCATTAGCACCACCGGCCGACCCTTCGCCGACGCCAGCAGACTCTCGGCCCGCTGATCGTCTTCGGGGCGCGTGGCAATCTCCATCCGGTGGTCGCCCTCGCCGGGCTCGGCGCCGAGGTAATGCGCAAGGCTCAGGTAGTACTCCAGCATGGGCACGGGCGTGAAACCCCGATCGTCACGCGGAGCGATCAGGCGGTCGGTCAGCAGCAGCCCGCGGCCGTCGCGGTCGTAGCCCACCCGGCGGGGAACGCCCGCCATCGCCGCGATCGACGCGGCCCGGAAGCTGTTGGGCAATAGGACTGCCGTGTCAAACTTCTGCGGCCGCAACCGGCGGGCCGTGGCGAACGCCGAGCCACCCTTGCCCTTGAGCACGGGGATGGCCTCGTCGATCGACGGCAATCCCTCGACCAGTTCGACCAAGCTCTCGCGGATCAGCACGGCCACGTGCGCCGCGGGCCAGAGCTGACGCAGCGCTCTCAGCACCGGCGTGGCCATCACGCAGTCGCCGAACCACGTCGGCATGACCACGAGCAAGCGCTCGGCGGGCTGGTGCTGGTCGGGCTTGGCCATGGTCGGGGAGTATAGCGGCTGGCCATGCGCCAACCGGGTCCACGGTGGGCGGATCGTGTGGCTACACCGAGGGTTTGGAGAACAGAAGCGTGGCGATCACCGCGAGTTGCAGGACGACGGCCACGCCTATCCAGCGGAGGAACGCGCCGTCACCGCCGCTGCCGCCGCCCATCCACAGCGCCCCGATCATGCAGATGAACGCCACCGCCTGGATGACGATCGCCGCGACGCCGAGTTGGTGGAACTCCCCGGACGTGCCACGCTGCATCCGCAACTCCTGCAAAACCAAACGCATGGTTTTATTGAGCGCCCGGATCTCGTCGGCTTCGGGCGGCGGTGTCGGCGGCGAGGGCTCGGATTCGTGCTCCGACTCCGGGGGAGACGTTTCCGCAGCGGGGTCATCGACGGCAGGAATCGCAGCGTGATCGGGAGCGGAAGCTTCCGCGGGCGGTTCAGAAACAGGGCCGGTCTCGGCAGGTTCGGCCGCGCGGGCGATGGATACTTCGGCCTCGGCGGGCTCGGGGATCGGCGGCGAAGAGGGCGCTTGCTTGGTCCACGGCACGAACGGGCGCGTGGCGTTGCCGTTGGTGGTGGCGGGCGTCTCCGATCCGGAACCCGGTGAATCTTGCGCGGTTTCCGGGGTGCGGTCGGGCTCAGCCGGGGCCACGACGGTTTCAGGCGACTCTGGTTCGGACACGGTCTCCGCTATGTCTTTCTCGGGCTCGGACTTCCGGGGGGGACGGCCCTGCTTCTGGAGCTTGGCCATTGCCTCGGCGTCCCACCGCTTGCCCGCGATCCGCGTACGGCTGATCTCTTCGCTCGCTTCGGGCTTGCGCTGGCTGGCGATGATGCGGACCGCTTCGACCAAGCCCTTGGCGACGAAGTCGGGCTCGTGTTTTTTGCGGCCGCGACCGCCCCCGGGGAGCTTGCTCGACTCGATCTTGCGCAGGTCCGCCAACGACGTGTTGGTCCAGTCGGCCTGCAACAAAACCGTCCGGCACCCCGCCGCGGCCCCCGCGTCGATATCCCGCAGCGAATCCCCCACCATCCAGCTCTGCGCCAAGTCCACTTCCAGGTCCTCGGCCGCCTGCAGCAGCATCCCCGGCTTGGGCTTACGGGTCGGGTGGTCCTTCTTGTACTTGGCGATCTTGCCCTGAGGATGGAACGGGCAGAAATAGAACGCGTCGATGCGTGCGCCGTTGACGCGTTCGGTGATGAGTTGTTCGATGCGGTCGTGGACCGCGTCGACGTCGGCCTCGGTGTACTTGCCCCGGGCCACGCCGCCCTGGTTGGTGACGACCACGACCTTGTAGCCCAGGCCACACAGCGACGCGATCGCCGGGGCCACGCCCTGGATCAGCCTGACCTCGTCGGGATCACCGAGATCGTCGTCGTTGTGGATAAGCGTGTTGTCACGGTCGAGGAAGACCGCCGGACGTTTCATGCAAACGATTTTAGCAGATGGCGGTTGGCCGTTGGATGCTGTTTCTCGGCCAATGGGCGCCCCACGACCCGGTTCAAAACAGCGTCGGCTCGTGCCCGGCTTCCAGGCGCCTCGTCACCAGCTTCTCAATCTCGGCGACCGCCCGATCGAAGTCATCGTTGATCACGAACGCGTCGTAGACGTCGCTGCTCTCGGCGAACGCGATCTCCTTCTTCGCCAAGCTGTACCGTTTCTGGATGGTTTCCTCGTCCTCGCGTTGCCGCCCCCGCAGACGGCCGAGCAGGGCCTCTTCGCCCGGAGCTTTAATGAAAATCGCGTAGCTGTCGGGCATGACCGACTTGATCTGACGAGCGCCTTCGACGTCGATCTCAAGGATCACGACCCGGCCGGCATCGAGTTTCTGCTGCACGAACTTCCGGGGCGTGCCGTAGTAGTTGCCGTTATAGACCGCGTGTTCCAGCAGTTGCTGATTGATGATCGCCAGCTCGAACTTGGGCACGTCGACGAAGTGGTAGTGCTCGCCGTCGACGTCTTTGCTGGACATCGGACGGGTGGTCATGGAGACGGACAGGTCGGCGTCGAGGCGCTCGAGCAGCGCGTTGGTGAGCGTGCTTTTCCCCACGCCCGACGGGCCGGAGATGATCAGGAGGAAGCCTTGAGGCGGGTTTTCGTGGTCACGTCGCTCGGGCATGGGTCGAATGTTATACCGCGCCACCCCGCCGTGGGGGTGTCAAAAGCTCCTCAAACAACGGGATCAAGACTCCGCGGACATCGTGGTGCTCACCAGGAACAGCGCGGCCATACGCACCGCCAGCCCGTGGCTGACCTGCTGCAGGATCGCCGAGTTCGGGCCGTCCGCCACGGCCGCGTCGATCTCCAGCCCGCGATTCATGGGCCCCGGGTGCATCACCACCACGTCGGGCTTGCAGCGGGCCAGACGTTCGGTGGTGAGGCCGTAGAGCGCCGCGTATTCACGGGTCGAAGGGAACGCTTGCGAGGCGATGCGCTCGAACTGCACCCGCAGCATGTACGCCACGTCCACCCGAGGCAGCACCGCGTCGAGGTCATTCGACAGCTCGCAACCCAGGTCGCGGAACGCGCCGGGCATCAGCGTCGTCGGCCCGACCATGATGACCTTGGCTCCGAGCTTCTGGAGGCCGATGAGGTTGGAACGGGCGACGCGGGAGTGGGCGATGTCGCCGACGAGCGCCACGGTGAGGCCCGAAAGATCGAAGCCGTCGAGCCGGCCACAACGCTTGGCGATCGTGTAGAGGTCCAGCAGCGCCTGCGTCGGGTGTTCGTGTTGCCCGTCGCCGGCGTTGACCACGCTACACCCCACGCTCGCGGCGAGTTTGTGGGCCGCGCCCGAGTGATGGTGGCGACATACCAACACATCGACGCCCCTCGCCTCGATGTTCCGGGCGGTGTCGACATGGGTCACACCCTTGGAGACACTACTGCCCTTGCCCGCGAAGCTCAGCACGTCGGCCGACAAGCGCTGGGCGGCGAGCTGGAAGCTCATGCTGGTGCGGGTCGAGTCCTCGAAGAAAAGGTTGGCCACAACCCGGCCACGCAGGGCCGGCACCTTCTTGACACTGCGGGTCGAGACGTCGGCAAAACCTTTGGCGGTTTCGAGAAGAAAGCGGATGTCCTCGGGCGAGAGCTCGTCGATACCCAGGAGGTGGCGATGCGACCAAACGTAAGCGCTCACGCCCGCCCCCCTTCCAACTCGATCGCGTCACGGTCGTCCGTCGGCGTCACCCGCACGCTCACCCGCCCCGCGCCGACGTGCGTCATCCCCGTGAAGTCCGCGGCGATCGGCAACTCCTTGGCCTCGCCCCCGCGATCCACCAAAACCGCCAACCACACCCGCCGAGGCCGCCCCAGGTCCATCAACACCGACAGCGCCGCCCGCACCGAGCGTCCGCTCATCAGCACGTCGTCGATCAGCACCACGTCCAAGCCGTCGAGGGAAAAATCGATTTCCGTGGTCCTCACCACGGGCTGCGCCGCGATCTCCGACAGATCATCCCGGTAAAGCGTGATGTCCAACACCCCGACGCGCTCGACGCCCGCCTGCTCGGCGACCCGTCGGGCGATGACGTCGCCCCGGCTGCGGACACCGACCACGGCAAACTGATCGGAACGGTCTCCCCGGCACGACGCGACCCACCGGCCGAGCTCGGCCACCAATTCCGCGGTCTGCTTCGCGTCGGCGAGGACTTGCATGACTCGCAGGATATCAGGTTCACCGTCCCCGGAGTGCATACCGATCACCCGGACGCTTAGCTACCCGTGTCATCGGCCAGCAAGCCAGTATCGGCGACGACCTGCACCTTGAGCGTCGTCTCGTCCACGCTGTCGCCGTGCTGATCGGTGAGGCGGACCTTGAGGCGGTAACGGCCCTCGCCCAACCGCGGCGGCAGCGTGATCATCTGCACGACGTAGAAGTCTCGCCGGCGGTTTCGCGACACGTCGACGATCTGCGTCGGTTTGTGACGCCACACGGCGAGCCCGTCGCTCTCCTTGTAGAGGATCAGTTCCTGGGTCAGCTTGACCTCGCGTTGGTCGTTGTCGATTTTCGCGGCCACGAAGTCTTCGACCTCGACGTACACGATCGCCCGGTTGGCCCGACCCGAGAGGAAGTTGTGCGAGCCCATCGGCTCGTAGACGCCATAGCCGGCAACGCTGCGACACAGATCGGCGTGGACGATGCTGATCGGAGCTTCGCCGAAGGCGTCGGCCAACGCCTCATTGAGGGCTTTGTGGTCGAACAACCCGCCGGTGGCGGCGGCGCGGGCGGCAGCGGGGTCGGCGGCGCTATGGTGCAGGCTGACAAAAAGGCGCTGAAGGCGTTCGACCGCTTCACGCTGCATGGGTTTGAGCGGCTCGAGCAGCCGCGCGTCGAGCTCCCGGTTCGGGTCGGCCAGGCTCAGCGCCGCGGCGGTCACGGCCTTGGCGAGCTCGGGATCGTCGCTCTGCTTGATCTGGTGGGCGAGCTCTTCGAGCAACTCGGCCCGGGTGAGCGTCAGACGCTGCTCGCTGGCGATCGGTGGCGGGGCGTAACCGGGGCTCGCTTGAGCGACGATGTCCCGTACCTGGGCAACGGCCGGCGGCGCCGAGGCGGCGGCTTGGCCGTTGAGCCAGGCGACCTCGTCGGTGTGGGGGATGGGGGTGGCGGCTACGGCGGCCGATGACTCAACCGGAGCCGGAGTCGCGGTCGTGGGGCGGGGGTCCAGCGGCGGGTAGCCGGCGAACGGGTCATTGAATTCGGTGACGGCCCGCTCGGACGAACCGTCGTTGAGCTTGGACGAAAGCTGCTGGGCTAGGGCCCTGGTCTCGGCGGCGAGGTCGCTATCGGCCTTGGGGGCCTGCGGCTCGATAACCGGCGGCGTTGCCAGCGTTGGCGCGGCCAAAGGTCCGGCCGGCGTCTCGCAACCCACCAACACCAACGTCGCCACCAGCCCCAAGGCCAGCATCAACGTCCAACTCACCACCCACGACCAAGCCTCGGTGTGCATCTAGCCTCCTGCTCCCGCCCGCAAGCAGCTGTGGGGGCTCCGGGAGGGCGATGAACCGCGTTTCACATCCCGGCCGCCTCCTTGCGTCCGGCGCCGGCGTTATCGGAACACCAAGCTAGCCCTGAACATCGGCCATCTGCACACACAAACCTTCAAGATTTCGCCCCGCCGGGCCGAAGCCGGATTTGCTCCGGGCGTCGGCGGTGAGGGCCCGATCCAGCAAAGCGGCCCCGCCGTCGGGCCCCACGGTGCGCATCACGTCCATGAAGGTCCGCTGGCGCGGACCCCAGAGCTTGAGCGCCTTGCCGATCGCCGCGTCGGACTCGCCCGCCGCCCGCATCTGCCCGCCTACCGCCAGCTTCCGCGCCAGGTCCGCCACGAAGTACATCACCAGGACCTCGGGCTGCCCGCCGAGATCGATCAGCTCCCGCACCTTCTCCACGATCGCACCCCCGCCCCCGGTGCCTGCTCCGCCGCGACCATAGGCCGGGGCCGGCGTCATCGCCGCGAGGATGCTCTCCTGCACCTCCCACGCCTTCTCGTCGCTGGATTTGCCCACCGCCGCCTCAACCATCGCCCGATCGATCCCGCCGCCGCCCGTCGGCTTCAGTGATCGCCCCTTGGGCGACAGCGCCCCCGCCATCGCGGCGAGCTTATCGAGTTCGGTCTCCAGCCGGGTGACGTGCACGCCCAGACGATCGACCAGGAGCTGCGCCGCGGGGCGGTCGAGCGTGAGGCCGTGCATGTTTTTGGCCCGAGCCACGAGTCGCGCCACCGCCTCGGCGGGCTTGGGCGGCTCACACTTGATGACCGCCCCGACCTTCGCGATGTGTTTGTCGAGGTTGCCCCGATGCCATGTCCCGGCCCGCAAAACGAGCGTCGCGTGGTCTACCGGGTTTTGGGCGTAGCGCTCAAGCGGCTCGCGGTGGGCCTTCACAAACTCGTCGGCCGGATCGACCACCACGAGCTTGTACCCGCCCATGAGTGAATACCCTCGGACCTCGTCAAACACATCCGCCAGCGTCGCGATCTTGCCGTCGAACGAAAACTTCTGCACCTCGCCGTGCTCGGCCTCAAGCGCCGCAAGGACCTGATCGATCTTCTCTTTCTTGATTGCGTCTTCGGGCCCGTGCAGCGCGAGCACACGCACCGAAGCGTCCAACTCCACCGATTTCGCGGGCATCCTTCGGGCCATCGCCTCATCGTACCCGATGTGCGATCGGCAACGGTTATCGGAGGTCCGCGGGATATCCGGGGGGGGCATTCATGGTTATCCAGGGTTGATTGCACGCAAAATCGTGCCGATGTCATTACGACAGGCTTTCTGGATCTACCCGGCTCGGACTCCCGCGAGCGATTCATGTCTGACGCATTCATCCAAAACGGCATGACGGTCAACGGCCTGCGCATCAGCGACGGCGAGCAGCACCGCATCCTGAGCGAGTTGGACACCCTCGGCACGGACTTCCCGCCCACGGAGGACCGCCGCGGCAGCTCCCGCCAGTCTCTGCCCCCGCATCTGGTCGTCAAGGTCTTAATCCAGCAGCCCGGCGGCGGCGTCCACAAGTTCCGCGTCCGCGCCCGCAACCTCAACAACACGGGCATTTCGCTCCTGCACGGGGGCTTTATGCACATCGGCAGCCAATGCACCGTCGAGGTCTTTGACGGGTCGATGCCGTTGGTGAAGATCCCCGGGCACGTCATCCGTTGCCGATACCTGCGGCAGATCGTCCACGAGATCGGGGTCGGCTTCGATCAACCGATCGACGCCGCCGCGGTGCTCAATTCTGAAGCCACTCAGGCCGACGCGAGCGAAACGCGGGGCCCGGCGCTGCCGCGTCTGCGCGGACGGGTGCTGCACGTCGATCCGATCGAGGCCGACCGCCGCTACCTCGACTACCGGCTGGCGCAGGTCGGGCTCAACTTCCGTCACGCCGAGAACGCGCTGCAGACGATCGAACTCGCCAACACTCAGTCTTTTGACTTAGTCCTCGCCGAGTACCGGCTCAAGCCCGACCCGGCCCCTTTCCTCGTCAAGCGCCTGCGCACCGCGGGCAATCAGGTACCGATCATCATCCTCGGGCACAGCCTCAGCAAGACCGCCGCTCAAGAGATCACCGCCGACGGCGCCAGCGCCTGCCTCAGCAAGCCGTTCAAGCTCCCGGACCTGATCAAGTTGTTGGAGCACTACCTCCCCGTCGACGACGCGTCCCACCCCGACACCGCCGACGCCTTGCTCAGCGAGCACTGGCCCGAGGAGGCGTTCCGGCCGCTGATCATCGAGTACGTCAACGACCTGACGTCAACACTGGAATACCTCAGCCGCACCCTCATGGCGCGGGCCACCGAAGCCGACGCCCTGAGCAGCGCCCAACAACTCGCAGCGACGGCTGGGCTCTACGGCTACCCCAAGATTACCGAGGCGGCGAACGAATTGTCGACCATGCTGCGCCTCGACCCCTTGCCCACGGACATGATTTTCGAACAGATGCTGAATCTGCAGAAGCTGGCCGAAGCCGCCCAGCAGGCGATTGGATAGGCACGGAAGTCAATCCACCGAATCCGCCGATCGGCGTGGCATTTGGAACAAAAATGCCTTGGGCGCACTGACTACTCGACATATGATCCGAGAATAGACGTCGTCCGCTGGAAATCCGAGATCCTGCGCTGGGACTTGCCCGACCGGTTCCTGGCGGGCTTTGGATGCATATGGCTGACGTTTGTCGCGATCTTGGCCGGGGCCGCCCGAGTGATAACCGAGCGA
Source organism: Planctomycetota bacterium (assembly GCA_039033595.1). Taxonomy (GTDB): domain Bacteria; phylum Planctomycetota; class Phycisphaerae; order Phycisphaerales; family Phycisphaeraceae; genus Algisphaera. The sequence continues at coordinate 32,552 of JBCCCG010000022.1, forward strand.
CTCGGGGCTGACTTTGACATCGAGATCTATTCTTCGGCATGGATCGCGGCCTGTGGCATCACCATAATCGCCTCGCTTTACCTGCTGACGATGCTCGCGTCGGCGGTCCTGCTGGCGATGCCTCCGCGAGAAGGCAAGACTACCCTGTGGCTGTCAATCCTCGTGATCTCGACCGGCTTCTACGCGGTGGTTTTGTTCGAGAATACCGTGTGGTGGTTCCGCGGCATGAAGACCATCATTTGATCATCGAGACCGGCACGCCCAACAGCATCGCGCCCGCCTGGCACACCGCGTCGTCGGGGCCGACCAGAACGTGCGTCGCGCACGCATCCTTGCGGTTCTCCGACCCGCCGACCGTTACCGCCGGGAAAACGCACTCCATCTCGCCGAAGTGGCCGTACGACAGGTCATCGTTGTATGCCTGCAGCGCGTCGCCGCCGTCGCGCTGGTCTGCCGGGTGGTCGCGTGGGATGTCGATATACGTGTCGTCCGGATGAACGTCGAAGGTTCGGAAGATCAGCACGCTGGAGCCGTCCCCGGCCGGCCGGTAGTACCCCATGCAGCCACGAGTGTCTTCGGGCCGGATCCCCATCTTCACCCGCAGTTTCGTATCGATCAGGAACCTCACCGCGTCGTCTTCGACGACCACGTGATTGTTGCCGAACGGCTCGTAGTACGACCGGGGCTCGGCGCGCCGGGTCGTCGGGCAGATGAGCGTCCCGGTCGGCGGCACCTGCAGGATGTCCCATGCCGACGCGACCGCACCCGCGTGGCCGCCGGTGACCCGCAATTCATTGGTGATCGCGAAGCTCGCGCACTTCACGCCGTCGGGCAATGCCTCCGGCCGAGGCGCTGTTCCGATCGTGCGTTTGATCTGTAGGCCGATGGCCTTGTCGTCGCGGCAATCGATCAGCGAACAGGAGTTGACGAGTTGCACCGCGTCGTCGGCCTCGCCCTCGATCTCGTACATCCCCGGGTCGACGTCGGCCGGGGTCTCGGTGGTGCCCTTCGGATCGGTTCGCGCATCTTCAATGCTCGGCCAATAAAACGCCACCTCGGGCGCGATCCACAACCGATCGCCGCCGAGGCCTTTGCCGTCGTCGTAAATCGTGTTCTCGTCTAAGCCCTCTACCCGACAATTCAGGACACGGGCCCCGCGGCTCGCCACGGTAATCTCGCCGTCGCCGGCCGCAAACGTAAACATCTCGCTCATGAAGCGGATTGTAACGGCTCACCCCGACCCGCGGCCGGCCCCTTGCCGTACCATGGTCGTACTTTTTATCGATTTGGAGACCGCCATGCGTTGCCTGCCCTTCGTGTTTCTCTGGTGTTTCACTTCTACAGCGCCCGCCCAGCAGACCGAGAACACCGTGCCGCTGACCGAAGGGCTTGCCCCGCTGTCGGTGCTCAACGCCCCGGTGGAATTGCCCGGGGTCCGTTTGACCCCGCCGGTCACCGCGGTTGGGGGATTGAACAATTTCACGATCGACCTCAGCGGCACGTGGGACTTTGCTTACGAGCGCCCGATACCGTTCACCGGCAAGGCCGAACAGGTGCAGAAATGGGACACGATCGAGCTGCCCGGGCACTTCGCGTTTCAGGGATATGAGCCGCTGAAAAACGAGCTCGGCCGAGCGGTGGTGTACCGCAAGACGTTCGACGTGCCCGCCCAGTGGGCCGACCACGCGGTGATGCTGCGGTTCGGCTCGATCGACGGGCTGGCGAAGCTCTGGGTCAACGAGCGTCCCGTGGGTTCGAGCAACTCGGCGTTCCTGCCCGTGGAGTTCGATGTCTCGCCCTACATCGTGCCCGGAGAGGAAAACGAGATCGCCGTCACGGTCGAGGTGAGCGATCTCACCGCGTGGTATCTGCGCGAACTCGGCGGGATGGGTCGGGCCGTGACACTGACGGCGTTGCCGACCACTCACATCAGCCGGCTGCACGTGGTCCTTGCCGAGCCCACCGAGAACGGCAACGGTGTCTTATGGGTTGAGGGCTTGCTAACCAACATCGGGCGGCAACCCGGGGCAGAAGGCGGACTCGTGTTTTCTCTCGTCGGGCCCGACGGCCGGGCGGTGGCCCTCCCGCAGGCCGAGAAATCACATCCGATCGTTGATGCTGGAGCGACCCAGTATTTTGCTTTTAGCTTCGCGGTTTCCGACATCGAGCCGTGGACCAACGAGTCGCCCGCCTTGTACGAACTTCGGGCACACCTCACCGAAGCGGGCGAGCAAGCCCCGCGACTCGCTGTGGCCCGCCCGTTCGGCTTCCGCAAGATCGAAATCGACGGCCACCAACTCCTGGTCAACGGCCGCCCCGTCCAGCTCGCCGGGGCCAACTACCACGTCACCCACCCCGGCTACGGCCATTTCGTCCCGGGCCAACTCATCCGCAAAGACCTCGAGATCCTCAAGAACGCCAACCTCAACGCCCTGCGGGCCTGGCCCACGCCCTACCGTGAATACGTCGACGCCTGCAACGAACTCGGCCTATTCACGACCATCGAGGTCCCGGTCAACCTCCAGCTCTACGCCCCCGGCCCCCGCAAGGACCACGGCAACAACCCGGCGTTGGACCGGCCGTACCTCGAACTCGCCGCCCGCGTCGTCGAGACCTACCGGTCCGACCCGTCCGTGCTCATGTGGGGCCTGGCCAACGAGAGCATCTACTACGACTACTTCCAGCGTGCCGCCGTGGCGATGCGGAAGGCCGACCCGACCCGTCCCGTTTTCTTCGGCGGCGACGGACGGATGGGCGTCGATATCCCCGGCGTCCAGATCAACGACGAGCACTACCCCCGCGGCGGCACCACGACGTGGGCCGACCCGGGCCACATTGTCGGAGACGAACGCCACGGCGACAGGCACGGCTGGCAGTTCCCCACGGACAAGCCCGCGATCTCGTCGGAGTGGCTGCACCTGAACATCAACAACCGCGCCCAGCTGCTGCTCGACCCCGGCGTCGACGACTTCTGGGGCCTCTACGCCAAGGCCCACCAGGACTGGACCTGGCGCACGCCCTACTTCGTCGGCGGCTTCACGTTCCTCGCCGCGCCCTACCGCGGCCTCGAAAGCAAGACCCAGTGGCGCGGCTTCTTCGACGACCACCGCCGGCCGACGCCGTACCTCTGGCACATGCACAAGGCCAGCTCACCGATCCAGCTCGACCGATCGTCGATCGAACGCGACGCCGAGAACGGCGACGTCCGCTTCACGCTGACCAACCGCTTCAACTTCACGGACTTCGCGGACGTCGAGTTCGTCGCCACACAAGGCCAGGCGTCTCACCCCGTGGAACTCGACGCCCCGCCGCACACCGACGCCGAGGCCGCCGTGCGCTGGGACCCCGCCGGCCCGACGTTGACGCTCACCGCCACCGGAGCCGACGGCCGGGAGATCGACCGTTTCGTCCTGGTCGATAACGCCCCGGCACTCCCCGCGGTGGCCCCCGACGCCGCTCCGGCCATCATCCTCAAGCCGCCCTACCGCATCGACCTGCCGTGGGCGATCCGCACCGGCGACGCGGAATGGCACATCGACACCGAGACGGGCCTGATCACCCGTTTGGTCTACGACGACGAAGCCCTCGCCGTGGCCGGCCCGCGCCTCACGGTCCGCGGCCACGGCCACCCCAACAAAAACGGCAACACCCCCAACATCTCCGAGCTCTGCCGCGACTGGAAGCTCAAGAAACTCAAGGTCGAAGAACAAGGCGACACCGTCGTCGCCGTCGCCACCGGCAAATACAACCACGCCGTCGGCACGTTGACCACGACCTTCCACCCCGGCGACCGCGTCACCGTCGCCTACGACTTCGAGTGGACGTGGGACACCGAAAAGCCCTTCGGCCTCTTCGACTACGGCATCGCGTTCACCGTGCCACCCGCGTTCGACACACTGACGTGGTCACGAAACGCCCTGTGGTCCGCCTATCCCGCCGACCACGTCGGCCGAGCCCACGGCAGCGCCCCCGCCACCGGCGAGCCACGCTGGGCCGAAGCCCGCGACAGCGCGTCGGCGGATGGCACCCCCGCCTGGCCTTGGTCGCAGGACCTCACCGGCCCCAAATCCAGCGACGGCCGAGTCACCCGCGACTTCCGCGCCACCCGGATCCACTTCCGTCACGGCGGGCTGGTCGGCTCCGACGGGACCGGCCTCTTCGCCGTCAGCGACACCACCCAACACCTCCGCGCCCTGCCCGCCGCCGACACCACGGGCGTCGACCACGGCCCCGACAATACCGAAGGTTTTACGCTCCAGGTCAACGACTACTTCGAGGGCGGCAGCGACTACCACTCCACCAAGTCGCTGTACGTCGAACGCCGCAACCTGCAAAAAGGCGCCCGCCTTACCGGTACGTCCGAGTGGCGTTGGATCAGCACAGACGACTGATTGCCTGAACGCACAATCAGCCCACCCGCGTCTTGGGGGTGTCCGAACGAAGCCCTGACCGCCCGCCGCGCGGGCGCTCCGTCACGAATCACCAGACCCTAAATAGGCCTTATTCGTGCAACCCGTGGGTCGAATCCGCCCCGTTCAGGACGTAGGTGTCCCCCGCGTTGAACAGGTCGTCCAGGGTCCCTTCCCCGCGCTTCGCTTTCGCCTCGTCGACCTGCGCCGACACCAGCGACTCGTAGGTCGGCCGGTCCTCGCGGTAGAACACGCCCAAGGGCTCGGGGAATTCGGGGAAGTGCAGCCGCGACAGCAGCATCGCCAGCAGCGGGTTCGTCTCGTCGTGGAAGATCAGGTCGTCTTCGCTGACGCCGTTCTCGCCGAGGGTGACGACCTCCGGCCGGTGGCCGATGAGGCTCAGCCCCTTGTTCCGGTCCTTGCCGAAGATCATCGGCTTGCCGTGCTCGAGGTACAGCACGCTGTCCTCGCGGGTGTCCTTGCCGGTCAGGTCTTCGAACGCGCCGTCGTTGAAGATGTTGCAGTTCTGGTAGATCTCGCAGAACGAGGTACCGACGTGCTTCGAGGCTTCGGTCAGCACGTCGGTCAGCCCGCGGTCCTTGTCGGTGGACCGGGCGACGAACGTGCCGCCGGCCGCGAGGGCGACCTGGATCGGGTCGATCGGGAAGTCCAGCGAACCCATCGGCGTCGATTTGGTCTTCTTGCCCTGCTCCGAGGTCGGCGAGTACTGGCCCTTGGTCAGGCCGTAGATGCGGTTGTTGAACAGCATGATGTTGACGTCCACGTTCCGCCGGAGGATGTGCATCATGTGGTTGCCGCCGATGGAGAACCCGTCGCCGTCGCCGGTGACCATCCACACGTCGAGCTCGGGGTTGGCGACCTTGAGCCCGGTCACGAACCCGGGTGCGCGGCCGTGGATCGAGTGGAACCCGTAGGTGCTCATGTAGTACGGGAACCGCGACGAGCAGCCGATGCCGGAGATGAACACGGTGTTCTCACGCGAGTGGCCGGTCTGGGCCACGACGCGCTGCACCGCGTTGAGGATCGCGTAGTCGCCACAGCCCGGGCACCAACGCACATCCTGGTCGGAGGCGAAGTCCTTGGCTTTCAGTACGGGGAGATTCGTTTCAGGCATGACGCTATTTTTCGTAGGGCCGGATTTATCCGGCCGGGTATGTTCTTGATTTTCGCGGCCGGATAAATCCGGCCTTACCTGCTTATTTATCTAGCTCGTTATCTCGGCATATTTGCTCAAGAGTGGCCTTTAATGCCGCATGTCCTTGGCCCAATGAGTCATCAACTTCAGGAACAATCAGCAACTTTGGATCGGCCTCGTAAATCCGAAGCAAAAGGGCTTCGATATCATCAGGGAATATCTTCATCCCATGCTTAATCGTATCTGTAATCGGATGATCTCCAGGCTTGCCATTCGGCATGGTCCCGTCCTTGAATTTACTTACTTTTAAACAACAGTGATGACTTTTCCACTCTCCGGCCACAGCGCCTCGGCGTCGCCCCACTCACCACTGAGCATCAACTCGATCGCCTGCTCGACTTCTTCGACGAGGAAGGGCTTGCCCTGGACCTTGTTGAGGCCGCGGGCGTCGGCGAGGTATTTGCCGCGGATGAGCAGGCGGAGTTGGCCGTCGTTGAGCTCGGGGATCAGCACTTTCTTGAACCGCCCCAACACGTCGCCGAGGTTCTTGGGCATCGGGTTGAGGTAGCGGAGTTGGGCGCTGCTGACAGACTTGCCGGCGGCGCGGGCGCGGTTGACGGCGGTGGTGATGCTGCCGTACGGCCCGCCCCAGCCGAGGACGAGTAGGTCACCGTCGGCGTCGCCGTGGACCTCGAGGTCGGGCAGGTGGTCGGCGACCATGGCCACTTTTTTCGCCCGGACCTGCGTCATGTGCTGGTGGTTGGCGGGGTCGTAGGAGACGTTGCCGGTGCCGTCCTGCTTTTCGAGGCCGCCGAGGCGGTGTTCCCCGCCGGGGGTGCCGGGGGTGACCCAGGGGCGGGCGTACTTCGGGTCGCGGGTGTAGGGGTGGAACGACTCGCCCTCGCCGAGGGAGAGCGTGGGGTGTTCGACATCGATCTTCTCGAAGTCCGACGCCTGCGGCACAAGCCAGGGCTCGCTGCCGTTGGCGAGGTAGCCGTCGGTGAGCAGGAGCACGGGGACCATGTGCCGCATGGCGATGGTGCAGGCCTCGATCGCGGTGGTGAAGCAGTCGGCGGGGCTCTGCGGGGCGATGACGACCATCGGGCAGTCGCCGTTGCGGCCGAACAAGGCCTGCAGGAGGTCGGACTGCTCGGTCTTGGTGGGCAGGCCGGTGGACGGCCCACCGCGCTGGACGTTGACCACGACCAGCGGGAGCTCGGTCATCACGGCCAGGCCCATCGCCTCGCCCTTGAGCGCGAGCCCGGGGCCGGACGTGCCGGTGACCGCGAGCTGGCCGGCGAAGGACGCGCCGATCGCGGCGCAGCACGCGGCGATCTCGTCTTCGGCCTGGAAGGTCTTGACGCCGAAGTGCTTCTGCGGCGCGAGATAGTGCAGGATGTCCGACGCCGGGGTGATCGGGTAGCTGCAGTAGATCAGGCTCTTGCCCGCGAGCTGCGACGCGGTCACCAGCCCCATCGCCAGCGCCTCGTTGCCCGTGATCTTGCGGTACTTGCCGGGGGCGATGTCGGCCTCGGGCACGGCGTACGTGACGGGGAACAGCTCGGCGGTCTCGCCGAAGTCGTAGCCGGCACGCAGGGCGCGGATGTTGGCCTCGGCGACCTCGGGCATCTGCTTGCGGACCTCGAAGGTCTGCTTGAGGTTCTTGATCGTGTTCTCGAGCGGCCGCTCGAACAGCCAGTACACCAGCCCCAACGCCCACATGTTCCGGCAGCGGTTGACGCCCTTGGGGTTAAGGCCGCTGTCTTTGAGCACCTCCTGGTTGAGCTTGGTGATCGGGACCTTGACGAGCTTGTACTTCTGAGCGAGTTCGGGATCGTCGAGGGGGTTGACGTGGTCTTTGGTGCCCTCGATTAGCGGGTAGCCGGCTTTCTTGAGGTTGGTCTTGGAGAACTCGGTCTCGTTGACGATGACGTAGCCGCCGGGCTCGACGTCGTGGATGTGGGCCTTGAGCGCGGCGGGGTTCATGGCGATCAGGGCGTGGACGACGTCGCCGGGGGTGTAGATGTTTTCGCTGGCGAAGTTGATCTGGAAACCCGAGACGCCGGCAACGGTGCCCGCGGGGGCGCGGATCTCGGCGGGGTAGTCCGGCAGGGTCGCGACGTCGTTGCCGGCGACGGCGGAGGTGTCGGTGAACTGGGTGCCGGCGAGCTGCATGCCGTCGCCCGAGTCGCCGGCGAAGCGGATCACGGCGTTGATGCGTTGGACGCGGTCGCCCCCGGAAGCGGGAGACGCGGGAGGATCGATCGTTTCGGGGGGCATGGGGCTTACCTGCGGGAGCTACCGGGGAAATACGGGGAATCACGCATCATAGCCGGTGGAACGCGGGGAACAACGTGCAAAACGACCGGGACTGCGTTTGGCGAGCATAGGCTCCCGAGGCCGGGATCAGGCGGGCGGTGGAACGAGGCGGCCGCCCAGCGCCAAGCCGAGGAAAACCAGCGTCAGCCCCACGGCGTTGTGCAGCAGGAGGTTACCCAGGGCGTGGAGCAGACCGGTGTTGGAGTGGAGGTTGGCCGTGTCGAAGGCGAAGGTGCTGAAGGTGGTGAACGCGCCGCAGAAACCGCCGAGCAGGGCGAGACGGGCGACGGGTCCGAGCCGGTGGTCCGCGTCGAGCACGGCGAAAAACAGGCCGAAGAGGAAGCAGCCCGCGGCGTTGGCGGCGAAGGTGCCCCAGGGGTAGGTGCCGCCGTGGAATCTCTGCACCGCGGCCGCCAGCCCGACGCGGGCGAGGGTTCCGGCCGCGCCGCCGGCGGCGAGCATGAGGATGGGTAACACCCGAGACATATTTAAAAGTGTAACGGGGAACGAGACGGAAATTCACGACGCGCGACGATCCCTCGGCGCAGCCGAAGTCCTATACTCTGCCCCCCACCATGAGCGCGAAATATAAACGTGTGAAACAGGCGGACCTGGCGTTGCCCGCCCCGCTGCGTTGGCTGACCCGGGCGTTCAGTTCGATCACCCTGGCGGTGATCCTGCTGTGCCTGGTCGCGCTGTACGGCGTGTTGGGGTCGGTGCCGGTTTATTTTCTCGCGATCGGTGGGGCGTGGCTGGTGATCCTCGTGGTGCTGGTCGGGGCGGGTTGCTGGTTGGGCGTCAAGTTCGCCAACGACGAGCAGCGATCGGGCGGCGGGCGTTTGGTCGTGGGCGGGTTGATTTTCTTGGCCGGCATCGCCTCGGCGACGGTGGCTTGCCTCGTTTCGGTCTCGGCGATCAGCCGGACCGAGTTCTTTACCGAGCACAAGGCGACGGTCATCTATCGCTTGCCCGCCATCGAGATGAACGAGACCGAGTTCTTCAGCTGGTGGCCGATGCAGCTGCTGCTGGTCCTGTTCGTGGTCAACATGATCTGGGCGACCGTGCGGCGGATCGAGTTCAAGTTCGTCAACCTCGGCGTGCTCACGGTGCACACGGGCATCGTCACCGTCGCGGTCGGCTCGATCCTCTACGGCCAACTCAAACTCGAAGGCGACATGTTCATCGTCCGGTCCGATCTACCGGGCGGGCAGCCGGTAGCGCACTTCTACGACCGCGTGAAGCCGGCCGTGTTCGTCGGCGTCGACCGCGCGCCGATGATGCAGTTCCCCCTCATTAACGAGCTGCCGCGGTACAACGACTACAAGATCGGCGAGTTGGATATCACGCTCCACGATCGGCAAGGCTTTGCCGAGCGGCTCGGGGAAGACCTGCGTCTCACGATCCCCGGCTTTATCGCTTACGGCGAGTTCGAGCGCGTCTGGGTGGAAGCCCCTGAAGCAGAAAGCAGCAACACCACCGTCGGGCCGGCGATCACCGTTGCCCGCGGCGAACGCGACACCGTCGGCGACGGGCGGCGTGAGACACTTCCCGCCGCCCGGCCCGCGCAACGCCTGCTCGAAACCGAGAGCTGGGCGATCGAGTACCTGCATTCCCCCAACGAACAGCGGGTCGCCGACCTGCTGACCGAGGCCCCGCGGGGCGTCGGCGGAGCGCCGCACCTCCTGTTCATCGAAGTCCCCGACCAGAACCACCGCGAGGTCCGGGCCATCGCGCCCGGCGACACGTTCGACGTCGAGAGCACCGGCTACCGCATCGCCGTCGAAGAGATCGGGCCCTACGGCCTGCCGTTTGTTACCGAGGGCTACGAAGGCGCGACGGATACGCACGCCCGCCTCGGCATCACCGGCGAACACATACAGATCCAGCGTTACGCCCTGCACCGCTACCCCGAGCGTTCGCAGGACTTCGTCGACGGCACCCGCGGCGATCCGGACCCGGGCATCCGCACGGTGTACCTCGATCAGACCAAGATCCAGTACCACCTGATGACCGGCGCGCCGGCGATCCCGGGCGTGACCGTAAACGAAGACGGCTCGGAAGTATTTCCTGATGCGGAAGATCGGTTGTGGGTGCTGCTGCGTGTCGCGGGGATCAAACCGGTGCTCAGCCCCTTAGCCGAACAGAAGCTGCCGCTGGTCGATCCGGATAAGGCGAACGCGTGGCTACACGTGGTCGAGCGGCTGGAGCGGGCCGTGCCGGCGCAGCGGCCGGTGGTCACGCCGAAGCTGCTGCGCGACCCGAAGCTGGAGGGCACGTACGAGCACGCGCTGCTGCCGGTGCGGGTCGAGTACGACCTGAGGGACGAGAACTTCGAGAAGACCGGCGAGACGTTCAGCCGGATTATCTGGCTGCGGCAGATGCCGTACCTGGAGCAGCGCGGCGGCGAGATGATCCCGCAGACCGTCAACATCCCCGGCTACGGAAGCGTGCAGATCGCGTTCGGGCGTCAACGGCGGGCATTGCCGTTCGCCGTGGCAATGACCGATTTCACGATGACGCCCTACGCCGGCTCGGACATCCCGCGGGACTTTGAGTCGGATCTGCTTGTGTACCCCGTTGACGAGCGCGGCCGGCCCGACGGCACGCCCGAGCGTTTCTCGCCCCGCCTTAACAACCCCGCCATCGTACGGATGGCGGGGGCCCCGCTGCAGCTGGCCAAGGTCAAGTTGAGCCAGGCCGGCTGGGACCCCGGCGACCCCGACACCCCGCCGGCGATGAAACAACTCCGCGACGAACAGGGGCGGCTGGTCAATCAGCAGCGGTTCACGATCCTGGGCGTGGGCAACAACGTAGGGATCCGCATCGTGTTCGTCGGCAGCGTCCTGATCGCTCTGGGCATCCCCTGGGCGTTCTATATCAAGCCCTGGCTGATCAAGCGCAAGGCCCGACGGTTTACGGCAGCTATTGTGGAACAGAACGGCACCACGGATGACCGGTGACGACCGCGGATAAGATCAGGTACTGAGATATGAAACCGAGATGGACTCATATATTGTTTCCGACCACGGGTCTGACTTCTAAACCGAGCGGAGCATCTACGTGCATCCGGATTCACATACGGGTGCTCTTGATTCTGCTCGCGGGCTTGGGGGTGAGCGTTCAAGCCGCCACCGGGCCCGATGGCAACACCCTCCCCAACGATGCAGCCCCGGCGCTGACCCCTGACCAGGTCGACCATCTCGATCCCCACGCCGGTCACGACCACGGCGAGATGACCCGCCGGCAGCACCAGGAGTTCGCCGACGCGGTCGACCTCGACGTGTTTCGCAAGTTGCCGGTGTTCGACGGGGGGCGAGTGAAGATCATTGACACGCTGGCCCGCGAGCGCGTCACGATGGTCTACGGCAAGCCGCGCTGGATCGATTTCACGTGGGAAACATTCGACGCCGAGAACCGCAAGGATCAAAAAAAATATAAGTACGACCCGGTGTTCACGTACCTGGACATGACGCTTAACCGGCAGTATTACGCCAACAAACCGATCCTGTACGTCGAGGTGCTGCCGTTTCGCGAGAAGCTCTTGGCTCACTTGCCCGCCGAAGAGCAGGAGGCTTGGAAGAAGCTGGGGCGGATCTCGTGGGAGATGTTTGCCGACCCCGAGGTACAGGCGGTTTACCGCGCACAGGAGACCAGCCAACTCGAGATGAAGGGCCGCAACCAGTTGTTCGGCGCGGCGGATGCGTTCCTTAACGCGGGCAGCCGGCTGCTGATGATCAGCCCTGCCCCCGGCAGCGAATCGTGGACGCACATCGACCCGACGCTCAACCTCGAGCCAACCGGCGTGGCGGTCGTGCCGGCCTCGAGCGCGGCGGCGCAGGTCCCCGGGGCGGTGGTGCGCCAGGCGGGGATGGGAGACTATTGGCCGGTGCTCGCCGATGCTTGGCGGCACGGCGACGCCGAGACGGTCAACGCGATGCTCGAGCTCATCGCCGAGGACCTGCCGACCATCCACCCCGACAGCTACCCCCCCGCCTACCGGCTCAATCTCGAACGCATCTACAACGCCACGGGCAAGTTCACGATCGGTTACTGGTTTTACGCTTTCGCCACACTGGCGATGCTGCTGGCTCTGGGTACGGGTCGCAAGACGCTGCTGGTACTGGGCGTCACGCTGCTGCTTGTCGCCTTCGCGGCGCACGCCGGCAGCTTCGCCATCCGGGCGATCCTTTCGGGCCGGTGGGCGATCCACAACCAGTACGAATCGTTCATCGCGATCTCGCTGTTCGCGGTGCTGGTCGGCGTGATCTTTATGTTCGCCAAGCGGCTCTGGGTGTTTGGGGCCGCCGCCGCCGCGCTGGGCACGGTCAGTCTGCTGGTGGCCAACCTCTGGGAGATCCCGTCGCACGAGGTCGGCCCCGTTGCGGGCATCCTTGATACCAGCCGCATCCTCTACGTCCACGTCAACATGGTCCTGGTCAGCTACGGCCTCATCGCCCTGTCGTTCTTCGTAAGCGTCGCCTACCTTTTTGCTCACTACGTCAAGGGCAAAGAGTCGGCCGCGTTCGTCGCGGCGGGCACGGGCAGCCTCTACTCGGCTTCGACCTCGGCGGCGGGCGGCGTCTCAGGCGGTGGAGATGGCGCAGCCGAGACACCGCGCGTGCCGGGACGCAAAAGACTGCTGGCCGACCTGGATCAAGCACAGCTCATGCTGATGCAGCTCGCGTTCTGGCTGCTGGGTGTCGGGATCCTGCTCGGGGCGTACTGGGCCGACCACGCCTGGGGCCGATGGTGGGCGTGGGACCCGAAGGAGACTTGGGCGTTGATCACCTGGATCGTTTACCTGATCGCGATCCACGCCCGCTTCGGCGTGCGCAACCGCGGGCTGGTTACCGCCTGGCTCAGCGTCGCGGGCTTCGTCGTGATGCTCTGGACCTACTGGGGCGTCAACCTGCTGCTCGCGGGCCTGCACTCGTACGCCTGAAAGCGCCCCCGGCGGCCCGTGGACGCTTGGCTTCGGCGTAAGTCTTGCTGTCCCCCCTGGCCTTACCCCGCAACCTTCGGGCTTTTTCCTCGTGAACGCCACCCCAAGACTTGCCCGTCAGTTCTACCGCCGCGACCCTGTCACGGTGGCCCGCGCACTGCTCGGCCAGCGGCTCGTTCACGTCGTCGACGGCGTGCGTCTCGCCGGGCTGATCGTCGAAACCGAAGCCTACCTCGGCTGCAACGACAAAGCCGCCCATTCCTACAACGCGCGCAGGACACAGCGGACCCAGACCATGTTCGCCGACGGGGGCACCGCCTACGTCTTTCTGAACTACGGCATCCACCACCTCCTGAATATCGTCGTCGCCGAAGTCGACGTGCCGCAGGCGGTGCTGATCCGGGCCGTCGAACCCACCGAGGGGCTGGCGGCCATGTTCGAGCGTCGGCCCAAGGCCAAGCGCGAGCCCGACCTGTGCTCGGGCCCCGGCAAACTCGGTGCCGCGTTCGCGATCAACCGCACCCACGACGGCACCGATCTCGCCGTCAGCGATTCGCTGTTCATCGAACGCTTCCGCCAGCGTACGATGTCCGCTCGGCAGATCGTCACCGCCGCCCGCGTGGGGATCGATTACGCCGAGGAATGGGCCGACGCCCCGCTGCGTTTCTATGTCCGCGGCCACCCTCATGTGAGCGTTTGGTGAACCCGCTCGGCCGACTCGATAGAAAACCTACCAATCCGACGATCCTGCCTAGCATCGCGCCCGCCCGCCGGATAAGCTGGAGGTTGCCCACGGAAGTTGTTCCCCGACCCCCGGCCCCTCCCGCGTCCCCGAGAGCCCGATGAACGAGACCGCCCCCGAGACTCAGCCCGCCACCTCCACGCCCGCGTCCCCGGAGGCCGCTGCCCAAGCAACGCCGGAATCGCCGCCGCCGGTCGTTCCGCAGCCCTTCCCCGAGGACACCCCCGCCGCCGGGGCCGAAGACATCGACGCGCAAGTCCAGCGTGAGCTCGACGCGGCGAACGCCGAGGGCGGCGTCGACCAGTTGCTCGAACAATCGATCGCGGACGCCAACCCGGCCCCGGAGGCCGCTCCCGCCGACGGCGAGGCGGCCGACCAGAAGCCACCCCCCGAGTTCCACCACCAGGTCGTCCGCGGACGCATCTCCGCCATCCGCGGCGAGGACGTCTTCATCGACATCACCGGCGGCCTGTCCACCGAGGGCGCCAAACTCCAGGGCGTCCTGCCCCTCGTCCAGTTCGAACGTCCGCCCCGCTTGGGCTCGATCATGGACTTTGTCGTCGACAAGGTCAATGAGCAGGAAGGGCTGGTCTACCTCTCCCGCGAGGGCGCGATCAGCCTCGCCACCTGGGATCAGCTCGTCCGCGGCAGCGTCGTCGAGGCCCGTGTGACCAAGTCCAACAAAGGAGGCCTCGAACTCGAAATGGTCGGCAGCATCCGCGCCTTCATGCCCGCCAGCCAGATCGACCTGCACCACGTCGACGACCTCGAGCAGTTCGTCGGCACGAAAATGGAGGCCGTGGTCCAGGAGATCGACCGCAAGGCTAAGAAAGTCCTGCTCTCCCGCCGGACGTTCCTCGAGAACCAGAAGGTCAAGAACCGCGACAAGGTGCTCAAGGAACTTGAGGTTGGCCAGGAGCGCGAAGGCACGGTCAGCAGCGTCGTGGACTTCGGCGCATTCGTCGACCTCGGCGGCATCGACGGCCTCGTTCATGTTACTGACATGTCCCACAGCCACGTCAACAAACCCAGCGACGTGGTCAAGCCCGGCGACAAGGTCAAGGTCAAGGTCCTCAAGATCGACAACGAGAAGAACCGGATCGCCTTGGGCATGAAGCAGGTCCTGCCCGACCCTTGGGAAGGTGTCGCCGAAAAGTACAAGCCCGGCGAGCAGATCAGCGCCCGCGTCACCCGCACCGCCAACTTCGGCGCGTTCATCGAAGTCGAGCCGGGCGTGGAGGGCCTGTTGCCGATGTCCGAGATGAGCTGGAAGCGCATCCATAAGGCCGAGGAAGTCGTGAAGGCCGGCGACGTGGTGCAGGTCGCGATCCTCAACGTCCACCCCAAGAAGCACCGCCTGACGCTTTCTCTGAAGGCGGCGAAGGGCGATCCGTGGACCGGGGCGAGTCACAAGTACGCCAAGGACGCCATGGTCACGGGCACCGTCACCGGCACCACCGACTTCGGTGCCTTCGTCGAGCTCGAACAGGGCGTCGAGGGCCTGGTCCATATCTCCGAGCTCTCGGACCGCCGTGTCGGTCAGGTTACCGACATCGTCAAGGTCGGCGACACCAAAGAATTCCGCATCAAAGACATCGACGAAGACAAACGCAAGATCAGCCTTTCGCTCAAACCCGCCGGCAGCGAAAGCCACGGCGGCGGCGACCGGCGGGGCGGCCGCGGCGAGAAACCTGTCGTCAAGGGCCCGGTCCGCAAACGCCCCCCCAAGGACAGCCTCAAATCCGGCCTCGGCAACGTCGGCGGCGTGGGGCTGGGCGGGCTATCTCTCGACGACTTCAAGTAAGTTTTGCCCGACTCACCCCACTGCGATATCGCCATCGTCGGGGCAGGGGCGGCGGGGCTGTTTGCCGTTGTTTTTTCCGGAGAGTCAATCCCACCCGCGTCACAGGCTTTCGCCTTCGACGGGGCGAAGAAACTCGGGGCGAAGATCCTCATCGCCGGCGGCGGACGCTGCAATGTTACGCATGACATCGTTCGGCCCGAAGACTACGCCGGGAACGCGACCCGTGGCGCTACGCGCAACGCGATCAAGAAAGTGCTGCGTTCATTCACGGTTGATCAGACCATTGAATTCTTCCGAGGCCGAGGCGTCGAGCTCAAGCGAGAAGACACCGGCAAGCTGTTCCCGACCACCGACCGCGCCCGCACCGTGCTCAACGCGCTGCTCGAAGCGTGCTGCGACGCAAACGCCAGGCTGCTGACCGAGCACCGCGTGACCGCGATCGAGCGCCGGCCCGACGACGGGGGCTTCGTGATCTCCACCTCGCGGGGCGCGTACACCGCGTCGCGTGTGGTGCTGTCCACCGGCGGGCTCGCGCTGCCCAAGACCGGCAGCGACGGGTTCGGCTACCGGCTCGCCGAGTCGCTGGGGCACACGGTAACTGAGACTTGGCCCGCGCTCGTTCCTTTGGTGCTGCCCGCGAACCACTGGCTAACCGAGCTCAAGGGGATCGCGGTGGACGTCGAGCTCAGCCTGGCCGGGCCCACAGGCAAGGTGTTTCACAAGCAGGACGGGGCGATGCTGCTGACCCACTTTGGCCTCTCCGGTCCGGCGGCGATGGACATCTCCCGCCACTTCGGTGGCGACTTTACCGATCGCGCCCACACGCTCACCGCGAATCTCTTGCCGCCGCACACGTTCGACACGCTCGAAGCCGAGCTGCTGGAACAAACCACGGCCCACCCCCGCCGCACCGTGTTGCAGGTGGTCCAGCCGCACTTCCCCGAGCGGCTGGCTGCGGCGCTGGCCGAGCACGGCGCCCGCCTCGAGCCCGGCCTTCCGCTGGCCCGGCTACCCAAGGACGGGCGGCGGGCGCTCGTACGGACGCTGACCGCCCTGCCGCTGCCAGTAACGGCCGACCGCGGCTACGAGTTTGCTGAGGTCACCGCCGGAGGCGTGCCGCTGTCGGAGGTGAACCTGTCGACGATGGAGTCGCGGGTGTGTCCGGGGCTGCACCTGGCGGGAGAAATTCTCGACGTGGACGGCCGTATCGGCGGGTACAACTTCCAGTGGGCCTGGTGTACCGGCCGCCTCGCGGGGATCGGAGCGGCTAAATCGTTGGCGGAAAACGATTCAACCGCGAAGACACGTAGACTGAAATAAGTCTTGTCATCGCGGCCTCCGCGCCTTCGTGGTTTTCGAGATTGAGCTACGATCTAGGTTATGCAGCGCAAGAACATCCCCAACCAGCTCACCATGCTGCGTCTCGTGTTCGCCGCGGCGTTCTTCGGGGTGTTGCAGCTGTACCGCTACCAAGCCGAGCCGGCGTCGCCGGGGTGGGTGCTGCCGGTGGCGACGGCGCTGTTCATCCTCGCCGCCATCACCGACGCGCTCGACGGGTACCTGGCCCGCCGGTGGGATGTGGTGTCGAAGTTCGGGCGGATCATGGATCCGTTTTGTGACAAGATCCTCGTCCTGGGCGCGGTGATCTACCTCGGCAGTCCGCGTTTCCTGGACCACGCCGCCGTGGCCGAGGGCAGCTACCGCACGATGGTCAGCGGCGTGTACCCGTGGATGGTGGTGCTGGTGCTGGCCCGCGAGTTATTGGTCACCGGGATCCGCGGCGAGGTCGAGAAGGCCGGCATCGCGTTCGGGGCGAACTGGGTCGGCAAGCTCAAGATGATCTTGCAGTCGGTCGTCGTGCCGGTGGTGCTGGTGATCGTGATGATCGACCCGGCCCGCGAAGGGTGGGGCTGGCTCGGCTGGGTGCGGGACGTGCTGGTCTACGCCACCGTGATCGCCACGGTACTCTCGGGGCTGCCGTACATCACCGGCGCGATGAAGGCGTTCCGCGCGTCGGAGCCAAAACAACCGGTTTAAGCAGCTGCGTTTCCACTTAAATTTCTCACGCGCTTTTAACCCTCACCGCTCGCCAGCCGATGCGTCGTTATCCCTTGATCCGGAGATCAACGATGACCCCCGAGCAGATGACCGCCGTGCTGGTCGCCCAGCACCAACTCACCGAAGACCAACGCACCGCCCTGCTCGATCATCTGCACACCACGTCTGATAAAATCAGCCTTTTGGACCTCGCACACGAACAATTCGGCGTCAACGAACTCGACCTGCTCGACGCGCTCGCCAAGCACCTCCAGAAAAGCACCGACCACGTCAAGCTCTCGCAGACCCCGCACGAGCCGGGCGCGCTGACCTACGTCCCGGCCCGCGACGCGTGGGACTACCTGATCCTGCCGCTGGAACTCGAGTCCGATGGCTCACTGCTCTGCTGCACCACAGAAGAAACCCTGCCCACCGCCCTGGCGTACCTGATGCGGTCGCTGGACGTGCCCTTCCACATGGTCTTCGCCGATGTTCGTCCGCTGGAGCAGTACATCGCCGAGCAGTACCACTACGAGGGCGTGGACGACGCGGCGTGAGGCTCCCGCTTCGCGGCGTTAGGCGGGCATGACAATCTCCCATGGTGGCCAATCTGGCCGCGCGGGCGTTGCGTAACCTCCACAATAACTCCCGGATCTCAAGCCAACCGCTTGGTGGCGACGGTCCCGTCCTTGGTGGTCTTGACGTCGTACCCCGCGGCCTGGAGTTCGTCGCGGATCGCGTCGGCGGCGGCGTAGTCTTTGTCTTGGCGGGCCACGTCGAGGGCCGTGACCCTTTCCGTTGCCCAGTCGTCGCCGCTCGACGCGTCGCCGCCCGACGCGGGTAAGACGCCGAGCACCCGATCAAACCGCCGCATTACCCCCAGCACCTCGGCGTGATCCGCCGGCGGATCGTTGACGAATTCAAAAACCACCGCCAACGCCCCGGCGATGTTCAGGTCGTCCGCCAACGCATCGATGAATCGGCCGACCGCCGGGTGGGCGTTGTCGACCTCCGCGGCCGCATCGCCGAGCGACGCGGTGAATTCACGGAGCTTGCGGACGTTCGCCGCTGAGTCTGCCATGCCGCGCTTGGTGAAGTTCATCTGCGAGCGGTAATTCGCTTTGATCATCTCGTAACGCAGCACCGCCGGATCGACTTGCCGACCCGTGAACCCGCCGGAAAGGATCTGACGGACCGTGAAGAAGTTACCCTTGCTCTTGGACATCTTCGTTCCCTCGACCATGAGGTGTCGGCTGTGCATCCACAGCTTGGCGAACGACTCTTGACCGCTCGCGCAGCAGGACTGAGCGATCTCGCACTCGTGGTGGGGGAAGATATTGTCCTCGCCGCCGGTGTGGATGTCGATCACGTCGCGGCCCAGCACCGCCCGGGCCATCGCCGAGCACTCGATGTGCCACCCGGGATACCCCTCGCCGAACGGGCTGGCCCACTTCATCAGGTGCGAGGGATCGGGCTTCCACAGCAGGAAGTCCGCGGGGTGCCGCTTGCCCGCCTGGTTCTCGGCCACGACCCGGCCGCCGGCCCCGCCCTTGAGCTGGTCGAGGCTATTGCCCGACAGCCGGCCGTAGCCTTCGAAGCTCTGCACCGCGAAGTACACCGCGCCGTCGGCCGCGACATAGGCGTGGTCCTTGGCGACCAGCGACTCGATCATCGCGATCATGTGAGGTACGTGCGCGGTGGCCCGCGGCATGTTCAGTGGATACTCGTCCGCCACCTTCATGCCGAGTTGCCGCGCGTCTTCGAGGAACGCATCGATGTAGAACTGCGCGATCTGGTAGGGATCGGAGGGATCGTCGATCGCCAAAAAGTGCGCATCGCCCGCTTTCTTGGCTTCCTTTATGCGCTCGCGCGCCTTGTCCATCTTGTCTTCGCCTCCGCCGTCGGCGAGCTGGTCCTCGGTCATGTGCCCCACGTCGGTGAGGTTCATCACCTGATGGACTTCGTAACCCACCAGCTCGAGAAACCGTCGGAGCACGTCGGAAAACAGGAACGTCTTGAAGTTCCCGATGTGGGCAAAGTCGTATACCGTCGGCCCACAGTTGTACATCGACACCCGGCCCGGCTCGATCGGCGAGAAGGTTTCGACGCGGTGAGAAAGCGAGTTGTAGAAGCGGACTTCGGGCATAGCAGCATAGTGTAACTATTGACGACTGTCCCATAGTTGCACACCACGCCTTAGTACTTTCTCCACCGCTTCTTGTTGCTCGTCGTGGTCCCCAACTCGCATTATGTCGACGAATGCTTCAATTTCGTATGGGTCGGCATAAATGGTGAAGGCGTCAAGGGCATCCGCGTGCGCAGCTAGAGGAAATATCGGAGGAGCGCCTCCATTCAGGAGTGCCACGTCCAACATAATCACGCTTTTACGCTCTCCGCTTACAAATTCCCAATCATTTTCGTAGCTACCTTCATGCTGAAGAATCCAGTTCTCAAGCGAAGAAACCTGAACTCGCTTGTTCGACTGCCCCCACCAATCCCACTCCCGGTATTCACGAATCGACCCCGTGATTGTGTCCATCTCGTAACGATCTACGTGAAGCCCCGCAAAATAAAACAAAACCACGAAAACTATCAGACCAAAAGACCAATAGCCAGACCTGAGCAACCGACCGAAATATCCGACTTTTTCCAAGACAACCTCCGGCTTTAGTTAGCTGGGGTCGCCGCGGCTTCCGAAGCGAGCTTCTCCACGGTGACCGCGGTGACGCGTGTCCGCTCGGCCTCGTCGACGGTGACTCTCACGCCGTAGGCCTCGAAGGTTTCACCGGGCCCCGGGATGTGGCCGAGTTCGGCGAAGACGAAGCCACCGACAGTGTCGTAGTCCTCGTCCTCCGGCAGGTCGAGGCCGAGCCGGTCGTTGAGGTCGTCGATGGGCAGGCGGGCGTCGACCTTGAGGGTAGTTTCATTGATCGGCGTGATTTCGGGGGCGTCGTCTTCGGGCTCGTATTCGTCCTGGATCTCGCCGACGATCTCTTCGAGGATGTCTTCGATAGTGATCAGCCCGGCGGTGCCGCCGTATTCGTCGACGACGATGGCGAGGTGGACCTTGGTGGCACGGAATTCTTTGAGCAGATCGAGCACGTCCTTGGACTCGGGGACGACCATGGGCTCGCGGAGATGGGCCTCGAGATCAAAAGTCTCGCCGGGGTCGTGGTCGGCCAGGAGCGGCAGCAGGTCCTTGGCGTACAAGATGCCGACGATGTCGTCGAGATTCTCGCGAAAGACCGGTACACGCGAGTGGCCGAACTCGATCACGGCCGCCTTGACTTCTTCGAGCGTCGCGGGCAACTCGATGCCCTGGACGTCGGTGCGGGGCGTCATGATCTGCCCGGAGTCGGTGTCGTCGAGGTCGAAGACCGCCTCGATCATCTGCTTCTGCTCCTCGGCGACCGAGTCGCCCTCCTCGTGGTCCTCCACGGCGGCGAGCACTTGATCCGACAGATCGTCGTCGTCCCGCAGATCGACACCCGAAATCCGGCGGATGACCGGGTCGAAATAGCTTAGCGGCCGGGTCAACGGCGTCGTGAGAACCAGCAGCACCCGCAGCAGCGGGATCGACCACGCCAGCAGCCGCTCGGCCCGGTGCTGGGCCCAGCTCACCGGGATCGCCACGCTGAAGACGCTCAACAAGATCGCGGCGACGACGAACGCGATCAGAAACGGCGTGGCCGAGATCGGCGTGGATTGTCCGGTCCGTGTTTCCACGATGTAGAGCGTCGAGAGCGTGACGACCAGGCCCATGCATGCCCGCAACAGGCCGGTCATGAGCAAGAGATCGGGGAGCTTACCGTTGACGAAACCGATGCGCTGAGCCTGGCCCGTTTTTTCGAGTACGTCATTGAGCCGTTTTCGCGAAAAGGTCTTGAGGACCGAGTGGGTCGCGGAGAAATAACAGGCCAGCCCACAAGCGAGCGCGGCGATGAATACGGCCACAATCATCGTGTTTCCCCCGTTGAATCTGCGCCGGCCCCCGCGCCCGATCCGAACACAGGGCCGAATCCCAGGGCTGTGAGCAATTCATCTTCTCGCCGGTGCATGCGTTGGTAATCGTCCGGCTCGTGATCGTCTTCGCCGAGCAGGTGCAGCAGGCCGTGAACGGCGTAAAGCAATAGCTCGGTGCGGGCATCGTGCCCGCGCGACGCGGCCTGCCGTTCGGCCTCGTCGCGGCAAACGACAAGATCGCCCTCGAGATATGACGCGGGTTGGCCGGGCTCACACAGGTCGAACGTCAGCACGTCGGTGGTGGTCGGATCGCCGCAGTACTCGTCGTGCAGCCGGGTCATCTCGGTGTCGTCGATGAGCGTGACCGAAAGCGTCCCGTTGGTAACGCCGGCGAGGCGGGCGGCGCGGTCCAGATAGATTTCCAGCCAACCCGCAGCGGGCGGGTCGGCGTCGGGGGTGTCGAGGTGGAAGGTGACCTGCAAGCCGTCCGGGGAGAGGCCGGTCATGGGGTCGGGCGAATCCGGATCGGGTTCGCCCGTTGTAGACTCGGGATCGGAGGCCGATTCCGGGGGCGGGTCGGTTGTCGGAGTGTCGGGCACGAGCGGGTCTCGGGGCGGGATCGCAATACCGTACTGTAGACCAATCCGCGCGGCGGGCCAAGGGCCCGGGGCCTCTGGGGAGGCCCGTGGACCGCGAATACGGGGTCTTGCCGGGTCCCGGAAGGTCTGGGGCTACTCCCGGTTGGGCAGCGGGCAGTCCTGCTCTTTGGTCAGGGTGACGCGGTTGCCGCGCTCGTTGTAAGTGACTTCGGTCATATACGCTTTCATGAGCATCACACCCCGGCCGTGGGGCCGACAGAGGTTTTCCTCGGCTGTGGGATCGGGGACGTCTTCGGGCTTGAAGCCGGGACCCTCGTCTTCGATGCTCACGGTCAGTTTGCCAGCAGAGGCGGAAAACTCGACGGTAACGTTTTTGGTCGGGTCGCTGCCGTTGCCGTGGCGGACCGCGTTGGTCAGCGCCTCGTCGAGAGCCAACCGGATGGCGAACAGCGACTGTTCCTCGAACCCCGCGGCCTGCGCGGCATCTACGATCGCCTGCTGCGCGGCAGGGACTTCGCTGAGCTTGCTGGGAAATATCAGCTTGGTCGTTGCGGGTTGAGCCATTGCGTGGTTGCCCCTCCACCGCCCCGACGGCCCCTGATCTGCGGAAACACCCCGGAATAACACCAAACCTTTACGTCTCCACGGTCCCGGCCGCGTGGCCCGGGCCGTGATGACACGGCGGTTCACGATCTGCGTATTATTTAAAGCTGCCCAGCGCTTTTTCGCTGGTGTCATGGATCTGGAAGAGTTTATTGAGCTTAGTGATGACAAATACTTCGTAGATCTGCTTGTCGATGTCAGAGAGACGGAGTTGGCCGCCCTTGGTTTTAACCTTGGTGTTGACCGTGATGAGCGTGCCCAGCGCGGCCGACGAAAGGTGTTCGACGTTATCGAAACATAAGAGGATCTTGGGATTGGGCTGGCTGTCGATAATCTCGCCGATCTCTTCGCCGATCTGTTGGATATTGGATTCTTCGAGGATGTTGCGGTCGACAAACTCGATCTTGGTGACTTCGTCGTGCTGGCTTACGACCAGGCGGGAATCTCGGGTAGTCATCGGCCGTGCTCCGTGGGGCGGCGGGGTGAAATTTGCTCAGATACGCAAGAGTAGATCGGCCAACGGCGGATCGCGTTCACGAAAACTAGCCGGGTTGACAAACAGTGTCAAGCATCCGCGGGCCGGGCGGCAAGCCCTGCGATTTTATCGGGTTAACTCTTGCGCTGAGGCAGGTGAACGGGGCCGCAACGCCCGGCTTTGGCGCCGCGGGTCACTTCCTCCCGGCCTACAGCCCGTTTCTGTTGCACCGCCCATAGCGCCGCGTACTTGAGCTGCACACTGACCGCCGCTTTCTGGGCGATCAGCAAGCCGAAAACTCCGTCGCGGAACGCGCCTTTGATCAGATAAAACTTCCAGAACGCAAACCACGGCCGCACCCACAGGCTCAGCCACGTTGCCCGCCGACCCCGGGCGTACATCTGCTCGGCCACGGGCAGTAGCCGTTCGTCCATCCGCCGGCCGCTGAAATAGTCCAACCAGCTCGCCACGCCGACGCGCTTGTGTTCGAGGTGCCCCGACAGTTTGCGCGATCGCGACGGATCACGCGGCAAGCGCGATTCGTGCAATGCTTCCTCGGGCCACCTCACCCGGCGACGGTGGATCAGCCGGCTCTGCCAATCGGGCGACCACGCGCGGACCACACGCCCCATGACCCAGTTGCGGCGTTTGACGTACACCACATCCAGTGCGTCGAGCTGCGCATCGGTGAGGGCACGGATCTGCTCGGCGAGTTGGGGAGAGATTTCTTCGTCGCCGTCGAGGACAAAGATCCAGTCGTGGGTCGCTTGTTCAGCGCCGAACTTCTTTTGGGCCATGTAACCCCGCCACGGCTCGACGAGGTACCGATCCGCGGCGGCCCGGGCGATCTCGCCGGTGCCGTCTTCCGACCCCGAGTCTACGACGACCAGCTCGTCGGCCCAGCCCGCGGACGCGACCGCCGCCGGCAGGGTTTTCTCGGCATTGGCGCAGCAGATGACGACAGAAATCGCGGGCATGGCCGTATTCTAAAGAAAACATAGGGCCTGCCGGACTCGGGGGCGCGGTGGGTAAGCGGGCTTGGCCCCGTCGGGCGGACACGGGTAAACTGTCGACCTGGCTGATGGGGTGGACAACGGCTGCGATCCCGTCCCGCTCATCGGTCACGGGGTCCGCCCGATTACTCCGTGCCGCCGCTCGTCAAGGAACGCCGAACATGACCGCTTCGTACAAGATCGCTCTCGCCGCCGGCGGCCTGCTCCTGCTCGTCGTGATCTCGTCGCTGATCCTGCGCAGCGAAAACGAAACGCCCGGCGACGCCAAGCAATCCGGCACGGACGCCGCCGTCACACTCAACCACACCGACCGCCCCGCCCCCGGCGACCCCGACGCTTCGCTCGACGACCCGATCCAGCCGCTACCCGAACCCGACACCGCCCCCTTTGGCCCACCCCGCCGAGGCAGCGTCGGCCCGCCGTTCGGTGTCTCCGACGACCCGGCCACCCGCATCAACTTCATTGAAGACGAAGCCCTGGCCGCCCTGCCCGAGCCGGAGGAGAACGGCTTTCCCACACTCGACGTCGGCCGGCGCCCGTTTGAAAGCAGTGACCCGCTGTTCTCCAGCGACACCGGCGTCATCTTGCCGGGTCTGCAGGAGCGCTCTACCGCTGCCGGTGATGCCCCCGAGCCCGAACCGATCACCCTTGACCCGCCACGGCCGGTGGTCGCCATCGGTCCAACCGATCCGGTCGCCCGCCCCGCAGACCCCGAACAGCCCACGGCCGCCGAGGCCGACCGCCCCGCCCCGCCCCGCGAGCCCCCGGTCCTGCGGCTCTACACCGTCGAGTCCGGCGACTCGATGAGTTCCATCGCCTTGGCAACCTACGGCAGCGCCCGCAGATGGGTCGACATCGCCCAAGCCAATCCGCTGGTCGATCCCAACCGACTCAGAGTCGGCCAAGAGATCAAACTCCCCGACCTCGACGGCGTCGGCCCGGACTCCGTTGCGGAGGCAGGTGAACCGTCGGTCGAGCAGGAAGACGACCTGCCCCGATCTGGGGCGACCTACACCATCAAGTCCGGCGACACCCTCAGCACCATCGCCAAGCAGTTCTACGGCTCGGCTTCCAAGTGGGAGCTGATCTACCAGGCCAACCGCCGCGCCATCGGCGACGATCCGGGGCGGCTCCAACTCGGCACCAAGCTACTGATCCCCCCTCCCGCTAACGGCGCGAACTGACCGACATTCAATCCCGGGGCGATCATCCGGCACCAAGTGATTCTTCACCCAATACCCCGCAAAGACACCCGCGCCCATGCGCTATCTCATCACCGGCGGTGCCGGCTTCGTCGGCTCCAACCTCACCCGCGCCCTCCAGGAACGGCATCCCGGTGCCGAGTTGCTGATCGTCGACGACTTCCGCCTCGGCACGTTCGCCAACCTGAGCGTCGAAGGCGATCACGCGTCGGGGGGCTGGTCTTATCGGGGCGAAGTCATCGCCGGCGCGCTGCACGAGCTCGACCTCACCAGCCTCATCGGTGATTTTAAGCCGAACGTCGTCTTCCATGAAGCATCAGTTACCGACACGACCGTCACCGATGAGGCGGTGATGGTCCGCGACAACGTC
Organism: Planctomycetota bacterium; assembly: GCA_039033595.1. Taxonomy (GTDB): domain Bacteria; phylum Planctomycetota; class Phycisphaerae; order Phycisphaerales; family Phycisphaeraceae; genus Algisphaera. The sequence goes on from JBCCCG010000022.1 coordinate 58,186, forward strand.
GAGCCGTTCGACGAGTTGGTCGAGCTGTGCGTCAAACAAAACATCACGCTCGTGTGGGCCAGCAGCGCCGCGACCTACGGCACGGCGGCCAACGGCGCGACGGGCGCGCGTCGGCCCTTCGCGCTCGAAGATGCCGGGCGGCCCGCGAACGTGTACGGCTTCTCCAAATGGGTGATGGAGAACATCCACCGCAAGGCGTTGGCGAATCACCCCGCCGCCCACCTCGTGGGCCTGCGCTACTTCAACGTCTTCGGCCCCGGAGAACAACACAAGGGCAAGATGGCGTCGATGGTGCACCAACTCGCGCTGCAGATGCTCTCGGGTCAACGCCCCCGGATCTTCTCCCCCGGTAACCAGGCCCGCGACCAGGTCTATGTCAAAGACGTCGTGGGGTGCACCCTCGCCGCGGCGCAGGACGGCGCGGCCTCCGGGATCTACAACTGCGGCTCGGGGCGAGCGACCAGCTTCAACCAGATCGTGACTGCGCTCAACGCGGCGCTCGGCACCGATTACACCCCCGATTATTTCGAAAACCCTTTCGACTTCTACCAGGACTACACCCGCGCCGACCTCACGCAAACCGCCGCCGGCCTGGGCTGGGAGCCCGTTTACTCCACGCAGGACGCGATCGTGGAATACGCTCAGATGCTCCGAGCCACACGCGCCTAGCACCATACGTGTCTGCGTCCAAGCAAAAATCAAATCAGAAATGCCCATGCCCCGTCGCGCTCCGGGGTTATAATTGCACCACAAGTGAAGACGCTCACCGCTAACCGGGCCGGGGGCCGGAGGGTGCGAGGTCGAGCACAGGCAAGCATGCGCTCGGGCCTTTCGAACCTCAAAGGGAGCAGGACGGGACGCGACGGCCAAGCCGCCCACGAGCGGACGGCCCGGATGATCCCGCGACGCACCCACCTGAATTTGAGGTTCGAGTTCATCCGCCTGCGACCCCGCACCCACCGACCCCGCACCCACACCCGGAAGCCCCCCCGCTGACTCACGCGCAACCGGTTCGCCATAATCTGATCCGTGCTGCCGAAACCCACACCGCATCAGCGTGAGCGGTTGCTCCTGGGGTACTATGTCCGTATGACCACGCCGACCGATCACGACCCGGCCCGGCCCGACCCGGCGCTCTTCCAGGGCCTCGCCGACACGCTCGTCAGCACCTACCTCGCCGACGAACGCACGCGCCACATCGATGCGATCTTCCTACCCAGCCGGGCCCGCTGCATCGACATCGTCGAGCTGCTACGAAAGCTCACGTTCCCGGGTTTCTTCGACGACTGCCGGCTGACCACCGACAACATCACCGCCCACACCGCCGACCTCTTGGCCCATACCGACGCGCTGCTCTACGAGCAGATCCGCCAGACCGAACGCTACCTGCTCAATCGGCAGGGCAAGGCCAAGGCCGGCGAGGACTGCCCCGAGTGCGACGTCGCCGCGCGCGAGAAAACCGACACGTTCCTCAACGCCATCCCCGAGGTCCGGCGGCTGCTTTCGCTCGACATCCAGGCCGCGTTCGACGGCGACCCCGCCGCCACGTCCACCGACGAAACGATCTTCTGCTACCCCGGCCTCGACGCGATATTCACCCACCGCTACGCCCACGAGCTCTACAAGCTCGAGCTCCCGCTGCTGGCCCGCATCTTCTCGGAGTACGCCCATAACGAAACCGGCATTGAGATCCACCCCGGGGCTGAGATCGGCGAATCGTTCTTCATCGACCACGGCACCGGCATCGTCATCGGCGAGACCGTCAACATCGGCTCGGGAGTCAAGATCTACCAAGGCGTCACGCTCGGGGCGTTGTCGACCAAGGGCGGACAAGACTGGCGCGGCATGAAGCGCCACCCCACCATCGAGGACGACGTGACCATCTACGGCGGGGCCATCATCCTCGGCGGCGCCACCGTCATCGGTCGGGGCGCGACCATCGGCGGCTCGGTCTTCCTGACCAACTCCGTCCCGGCCGGCCACTCGGTCACCATGAAGCCCCCGGAGTTGACCCTCAAACCACCACGCGAGCGGAAGAAAAAATAACCCGCCACGCTCGGCTGGTCTAAGATCAACAATGTCCGAAGAGCGCCTCACGCTGAACTTCAACAAGCCCATCCGCTTGTTCCCGCTGCAGTCGTGCGTGTTGCTGCCCTACGCCAGCGTGCCGCTGCATATCTTCGAGCCGCGTTACCGGGCGATGCTGCGGGATGCGCTCGACAGCGACGGATTGATCGCGATGGCGGTGTTCGACGGCGAGGCCTGGAAGAAGGATTACGAGGGCAACCCGCCGCTGAGGCCGTGCGTGGCCGTGGGCTATCTGGCGCGTCACGACCGGCTGGACGACGGGCGGTACAACATCCTGCTCCAGGGCCTCTGCCGCGCCCGCATCCTCGAAGAGCTGCCCCCGCACCCAGACGGCTACCGCCACGCGCGCATGGAACCCTTCGGGCTCGACGACCCGGACGAGTCTGTGGCCGCGGCGCTGGGCGAGGAACGCGACGCCATCACCGCGTTGCTCGACGACCCAAATCTCGCGGGGCTGCGTCCGGTGGCGGCGATCGGGCAGTGGCTGAACAACGAGATCCCCACCCCCGCGTTCCTGGACCTGGCAACGCTGACGCTGACCCAGGATGTCGACGAGCGATACGCGATGCTGGCCGAGCCCGATCCGCGGCGACGGGCGGCGTGGCTCAAGCGGCACCTCCACGAGTTGCGTGACATCGTGGACAAAGCGGCCGAGGCCGAGGGGCCGCGCGACGCCGACGGCTGGCCGCTGAATTGAGGCCTCGCGCCCGCCGTCTGAAGCCCGCTTTCCGGCGCTGCTAAACTGCCCCGATGTCTGACGCATCGTCACTCCTGGAAGGCCTGACCGAGCCGCAAGCCCGCGCCGCGACCCACGTGGACGGCCCGCTGCTGGTGCTCGCCGGGCCCGGCTCGGGCAAGACCCGCGTCATCACCCGACGGATCGCGTACCTGGTCAAGGGCGTGGGCATCGCGCCGTGGAACGTGCTGGCCATCACGTTCACCAACAAGGCCGCCGGCGAGATGCGTGACCGCGTCGCGCAGCTGCTTACCGAGCGGCAGGCCCGCGCGACGACGGTCGCGACGTTCCACTCGCTGTGTGCCCGACTGATCCGGCAATACGCCGAGCGTCTCGGGCTGCCGCCGGGGTACTCAATCTACGACACCGCCGACCAGAAACGCGCGATCAAGCAGGCCCTCGAAGACCTGGAGATCAACACCAAGAACTTCCCCCCCGCCTCGATGCTCGGGTCGATCTCGAGCGCCAAGCAGGACCTGCTCGACGCCGCGGGCTACGCCAAACAGGCCAACAACTTCTACGACCGCACCGTCGCGAAGGTCTACACCAAGTACGAGTCGATCCTCGAACGCAACGCCGCCCTGGATTTCGACGACCTGTTGCTGAAAACCGTGCAGCTCTTCCGCAAGCACGCCGACGTACTGGCGGAGCTGCGTGACAAGTTCCAGTACGCCATGATCGACGAGTACCAGGACACCAACCACGCCCAGTTCATGATCGCCAACGCCTTGGCCAGCGAGCACCAGAACATCATGTGCACCGGCGACCCCGACCAGTCGATCTACGGCTGGCGTGGCGCAAACATCCAGAACATCCTCGAGTTCGAACAGCACTACCCCGCCGCCGAGATCGTCCGGCTGGAGCAGAACTACCGCTCGACCAAGAAGATCCTCGCTGCGGCGGACGCGTTGATCATCAACAACCGCGGCCGACGACACAAGGAACTCTGGACCGACAACCCCGAGGGCCGGCCGGTGCAAGTCGTTACCTGCGCCGACGAGCGGCAGGAAGCGTCCTGGGTCGTCGAGGAATTCCAGCGCTTGCACGACGACGAGCAGACCGCGTGGGGACAGATGGCGGTGTTCTACCGCATCAATTCACTGTCCCGCGTCATGGAAGAGACCCTGCGCAACGCCGGCGTGCCGTACCAGATCGCACGGGGCACCGCGTTCTACGACCGCAAGGAGATCAAAGACGCGATCGCGTACCTGCGCGTCGTGGCCAACCCTTCGGACGAGGTGAACCTCCTGCGGGTGATCAATGTCCCGGCTCGGGGGATCAGCGCCGCAACGGTCAAAGCGCTGCAAGCGTTCGCGCTCGCGAACCACCAGCCGATCGACGAACTGCTCGGTGACCCGCTGCGCGTTACCGCCCTCAACACCCGCGCCCAGACCAGCGTCGCCAAGTTCGGCACGACGGTCGATCAGTGGCGCAAGACCGCGGGGATCACCCCCGAAAGCGAGCACGACCCGACCGCCCCGCAGCCGTCCCTCCGCGGCTTCGTCGAAGACGTGCTTCGCGAATCGGGGCTCGAGACGTTCTACCGCAACGACAAATCCGACCCCGACCAGGAACGCCTGGCCAACCTCGGCGAACTCGTGACCTCGGCCCAGCAGTTCGAAGAGGAGTACGACTTCGAGGCCGAGCAGGCCGGCGAGACCGAGCAGGTCCACCTGCGCGAGAAGCTGCTCGCGTTCCTCGAGCGCGTCGCGCTGGTCAGCGACGCGGATTCGGTGGACTCAGACCAGGGCATGGTGACCCTCATGACCCTGCACGCCGCCAAGGGCCTGGAGTACCCCGTGGTCGCCATGATCGGGGTCGAGGACGGGCTGTTGCCCCACGAACGGGCCAACAGCGACGAGCAGGAACTCGAGGAAGAACGCCGGCTCGCCTTCGTCGGCATCACCCGGGCCGAGCAACGCCTGTACCTCTGCCACGGCAAGTACCGCACCGTGTTCGGCCAGACCACGCCCACCATCCGCAGCCGGTTCCTCGGCGAGCTGCCCGCCGACATGATCGAGGAAGTCGACCCGTCGTCGGACCCAGATGCGTACGAAGACGCCTTGTTTTCCGGCGGCGGGGGCACGCAGCGCTCGCTCGCCGCGCGGCAGGCCGGGCAGTACCCGCCCGGCACGCTCGTGAAGCACCCGCAGTTCGGCCTGGGCCGGGTCGTCAACGTCTCACCGATGGGCGCCCACACCCGGGCGAAGATCGACTTCACCACTTCGGGCAGCAAGACGCTGATCCTGCAGTACGCCCGGCTGGAGGTGGTGGATGTCTAACACTCCGGCTGGTCCAGGGTCGATTCATCAAGAACTCGAGACGCGAAGTAAAACCCGGATCAAGATCTGCGGCGTTCGAGATATGGCGATCGCCGAGAGCGTTGCCGAATCCGGTGCGGACATGATCGGGTTTAATTTCGTGAAGCGGTCGCCCCGTTACATCGAGTACGACTTGGCCAAAGCGATCGTAGATGAGCTCCCCGATTCAATGACGCCCGTAGCGTTGGTCAATCATCTCACACACCGTGACCAGTTCCTTGACCTCAGCCGTCGCACCGGCATTAACTTCATACAGCTGCACGGGGAGGAAGCACCCGGTCTTGCCGCGACCATCGAAGAGCTCCATCTCTTGCGTGCCCTGCCGGCCGAGGCGGTAGAAGACAGCGAGCGTCTTGCCGCGTGGTCTATTCATCCCCACGTCGAGGCGTTCCTCTGGGACGCGCCCTCTTCCCCTGACAACCCGCTCGGGGGCGGCTCGGGACAAACCAGTGACTGGACGTGGTTGAGTGCGCGTTTACCAGGGGCGCGACCCTCCATCCTGGCCGGCGGGCTGACGCCCGACAACGTCGGGGAGGCGATCCGCACCGTGCGGCCGTGGGGCGTGGACGTCTCCAGCGGAGTCGAGTCGTCACGGGGCGTTAAAGACCATGGTCTGATCCGCGCGTTCTGCGAAGCGGTCCGCGAGGCCGACGCCTCCCTGGCGAATGACTAAACTCTCGCCTTATGAAACGTGTCCTCTCCGGCCTCCAACCCTCCGGCTCCGGCCAGCTACACCTCGGCAACTACGCCGGCGCGGTCAAGCAGTTCATCGAACAACAGGCCACGCACGAGATGTTTGTGTTCGTAGCTTCGTACCACTCGCTCACAACAATCAAAGACCCCCAGCAATTGCGGGCCAATATCCGACAGGTGGTGACCGACTATCTCGCCTTTGGGCTCGACCCTTCGTTACCCCACGTCCACATCTACCTGCAACAAGACGTGCCGGCGGTATGCGAACTGACTTGGATGCTGGCCTGCGTCTGTCCCAAGTCGCAGCTGGATAAAGCCACAACCTACAAAGACAAAGTAGCCAAAGGCATCCCCGCCAGCGCCGGGCTCTTCAACTACCCGCTGCTGATGGCAGCCGACATCCTCGCGGTCGACCCAGACCTGGTCCCGGTCGGCGAAGACCAGCGGCAGCACGTCGAGATCACCCGTCACCTGGCCCAACGCTTCAATCACACCTACGGCTCCGAAGACCAGCCGGTGTTCAAAATCCCAGACTTGGTCATCCGCAAAGAAGCCGGCGTCGTTCCCGGACTCGACGGCCAAAAGATGAGCAAGTCCTACAACAACACGATCAACCCTTTCATGCCCGAGAAGCAGCTCCGCAAGACGGTCATGAAGATCGTCAGCGACTCGACGCCGATGGAAGACCCCAAAGACCCCGAGGGCGACACAACGTTCCAGATCTTCCGCGCCATCGCCGGGGCCGAGGACGAACGCACCCAGGACCTCGCGGCGAAGTACCGGGCCGGGAACTTCGGCTACGGCCACGCCAAGCAAGCGTTGTTCGAGCTGCTGCTCGAGCACTTCGGCCCCGCCCGGCAGAAACGAGAAGCCTTGATGGCCGACCCCGGCTACATCGAGTCCGTCCTGGCCGACGGTGCCAAACACGCGAATGCGGCGCTCGCGAACGTCATTTCGAGGACTCGGGAGGCGGTAGGCTTGTAATCGACCCCCGCCAAGGAGGATCGATGAGCAACCGCCGACGACCAAGAAAACCGCGTCTGATTGAGAAGCACGGCAACACCATTGTTCTGAACAAGAAGTGGTGCCTCCGCGGCCTGGCGGCGCTGGCGCTTGGGCTTGGCCTGCTCACCCTGGTGTTCCCGGACCCGGTGCCCAACCTGCATGGCGGAGCCTCCAGCGTGGCTACCGCGGTGGGTTTTCTCGTCCTGGCCGAGTTCGCCGAAGATTGAGGCCTCTTGCACAATCCGGGCCGGAATATCTCGACGCCCCTGCGGGTTTTCCCGTCAATGGGCGAATCCGCCCGGACCGCGAGGAATGTTATGAGCCAACCCCAAGCCCCGAGCGTGAGCCGCCGTTTCGAGAATTTCAAGGACTTCTACGCCTTCTACCTGACCGAGCACGCCTGCCCGCGCTGCCGGCTGATGCACTTCGTGGGCACGGCGATCGTCATCGCACTGACCACCACCGCGATCATCACCCACTGGTGGCTGCTGCTACTGCTGCCGGTCTTCGGATACGGGTTCGCGTGGGCGGGGCACCTGATTTTTGAACGCAACCGCCCCGCCACGTTCAACAATCCGTTCTACAGCCTCGCCGGCGACTTCGTGATGTTCTTCGACATCCTGCGCGGCAAGGTGAAGATCACCGGCCCGGCGAAGCACGCCGGTTAAACAAACCGCCTCCGCCGTGGCTACAGTCGCTCGTCGTCGTAGTCTTCACCGCTGACCCGTGGGGACACCGCCGTGATGCCCAGCTCCTCGCGGATGTCGGCAACGTCGCGGTCCCACATCTCCTCCCACTTCATCGACAGCAGTTTCTTCTTGGCGTGGATGCCCAGCTGGTAGCCGGCGCTGATCGCGTCGAGGACTTTTCCGAGCTCGTCGGGGTCGCGCATCATGTAACGGAACACCGCGCCGCAGCAGATCACGGCCGCCATCGGCCGGTGCATCTGGGCGAGCTCAACCGCCTTGACGCCGATCTCGCCCAGCGGCGTGGGTGTAAACCCCGTCACGACGTGCCAGATGTCGTGGGTCTCGCGGGTCCGCATAATGCAGTACGACTCGTCGTCGATCACCTCGACCTTGCGGTAGTAGTTCGGGTCGAAGCCGCGGGTGGTGAGGTGCCGGGAGTAGGCGTGGCCGAGCGTGCCGACGGGCAACTCGGCCAATGCGCCCAGGTCCGGCGGCTCTTTCCGCAGGTAGCGTTCACGGACCACCGGGCCCATCTCGGGGCAGCTGAGGATGTACTCGATCGAGAGCTTGGTGGCCTCGGCCGAGCGGAGCCCGTCTTCGATGTCGAAGACCGATTCGGTGTGCTCGGGGTCGCGGAGCATGCCGAACACGCCCTTGAGCTCCTTGACCAAGTCGAGCATGCTCAGGACAGGAAACGGTTTCTTGGCAAAAAAATGCATCGCGGAAAACCTTGACCGGGATCGCGGATAAACAACAGCCCGGGCCGAGAAGAAACCCGGCACGGGTTGGAACAACATCAGTGATTTTAGACGATCTTACGCCGACTTGGACAGGCTGCTTATTGCGGTCTGTTGGGCGTTGGCCTGGCCGGCCGACTGGCCCTGGGCCTCGGCGTTGCGCTGCATGAACATCACCCACGTCTCGCGTTCGTACTCCAGGAGCTGGACAGCCTCGTCGACCTTGGCGGGCTCACGCTCAAGGTTCGCGTCGACGAGCAAGCGGTAGATGTAGGTGTACAGCGCGCTGAGCTTCTCGCATAGCTCGGGGGCGACGTCGTGGTTGAGGCTGGTCGACAGCTCGAGCACGATCTTCTGGGCCCGCATGAAGTTCTCGTAGACCGCTTCAAAATTCGGCTTGTCCTTGACCAACTCCGTCTTCGCGCCGCGGCAGAACTTGAGGCAGCCGTCGTAGAGCATAAGGCGCAGCTCTTCGGGGCTGGCGGTCATGATCTTCGTGCGGAGGTACGGGTTGGGAGCGGGCTTGTTCATGCGGAGGTGCTATCGACACAGAAGCCGGAAAGGGTTGAGCGAGGTTGGTGCCCTACGTGGTTATCGGCGGTCGGGGCGGACGGCCGGGGCTATTACTGCTGAGCCTGGGCCTGCTGCGTGCTGAGACCTTGCAACGCGGCCTGTTGGTCTTGCAGCCCGGCGAGGGTGAATTCGAGGTTGTTGAACTCGCGCTGCAGCCGCTCACGCTGGCGCTCGATCCGATCGTCGACCTGCTCGATCCGGCGGTTGTTGGCGTCGATCTGGTCCTGCAGGACCTGCACCTGACGCTCGAGGATGCCGTCGGTCGAGTCGGTCAGGCCCTCCAACAGCTGGCTGATCTCCACGCCGACGCCCTGGGCGACCAGGGCCTCGGTGTCGTCGCCGGTTTCGGGATCGACCTCGAACTGTTCGAACGTAAACAAGTCGCGGACGCCGTCCGGGTCGGCCAGCAACGCCTCCTGGAAGCGGTTCTGGTCGATCTGCAGCCGGGCCCCGGACCCGACCGTGATGCCCACCTGGGCCAGCGAGTTGAACTGGCCGGTCAGCCCGGCGTTCGCGCCGATCACGGCGTTGTAGATCGAGCTCCGCAGCCGCGCGAGCGCCGAGTCGCCAAGCAGCAGCCCGCGTTCCTCGGTCTCGGCGTTGAAGTTATCGAACTGATTGATCGAATCGACGAGCCCGTTGAAGCTGGTCACGAAGTCGCTGGCCGCGGACGTGATCGCCGAGGGGTCGTCGCTGACGGTCAGCTGCACCGGGCCGTCGGACGTGCCCAGCAGGCTGATCGTTGCCCCCGGAATCAGCGTGTCAATGGTGTTGCTCTTCGAGGTCACCACCAGCGCGTCGGCCGGGTCGTCGCCGCCGAAGAACACCACCGCGTCCTTTGCTTCGGCAAGGTTGCTGACCCCCAGCCCCAGCCCGCCGTCGTCGATCGTGAACGCGCCGCCGGTGCCGGCCGTGTCCGACGACAGGCTCAAGCGGTAGGGCGCCCCCGGCGAGCCGTCGTTGATCACCGCGGCGTTGACGCCGACCTTGGCGTCGTTGATCTTCAGCGCCAGGCTCTGCAGGGTGTCGGTCGCGGTGACGGTGACGGTCTTGCGGAAGCTGCCGTCGATATTCGCCCCGGCCGCAAACTCGCCGAGGATGCCCAGGTCCGCCGCGGTGGTCGAGCCGTTCTCGGTGATGCTGATGCCCACGGCCCCCGAGCCGGTGTCCTCGATGACCAGCCCGTCGCCGGCGTCGTTGACCCGGGCGTTGATCGCCAGGCCGCGGGAGTTGATCTCGCTGAGTACGTCCGCGATGGTCTGCTCGTTGCCCTGCGTCAGGTCCACCGTCGCGGTGCGGCCGTCGGAGTCGCGGATCGTGAATTGGCCCCGGGTCACCCCGAGGTTGTCGAGCCGGCTGCCCTCGTTGACAAACTGGAAGTCGAGCGGCCCACCGTCGGCAACGCCGTCTTCGTAGATGCCCGTGAGGCCGAGCTGCGTCGCGAGCACGCCGCCGGCGCCGTCGGACACCTCGAGATCACCCAACCCACCGGCGGTGTCGGTCAATTTCAAGCCCGTGCCCGAGTCGCTGAGCTCGGCACGGACGCCCAGGCCCGCGTCGTTGATGCCGTCGATCAACCCTTGGATCGAACGCGCGGCCGACAGGTCGACGCTGCCGGTCGCACCCGCCGAGTTGGTGATTTCGATGACCGCGCCGGTGCCCGAGGTGCCGAACGGGTCGAGGTCGCGGCTGGCGACCGAGGCGACCGCCGCGTTCACGCCCAGCCCGAGTTGGCTAACCACCGACGAGTTGCCGGCGTTGGCGACGGTAAGATTGCCCGCTCCGCCGGTGGCGTCGGTGAGGACGAGCGACTGGCCGTCGATCGTCAGGACCGCGGTGCCGCCGGTGGCGGTGTCGACCGCGTCGATCAGGTCCTGCACCGTCGTGAGTCCGTCGACGTCCACGCCGAAGGTGGTGGTCGCGTCGTCGCGGAGCGTGATGCTGATGTCGTCGCCAGCCGAGGTGGTCAGTCCCGTGCCCTGGAACAGGTCGGCGAGGTTCGTCGTGGTAGCGAGCGGGGCGAACGCGTCGCCGCCGAAGGCGACCAGCCCCCGGCCGCCGCGGAGCTGGCCCAGCAGCTTGGAGTTGATGTCGGAGATCACGCGGCTGCCGACGATGTCGCCGTCGGAGTTGTCGTCGCTGCCGAGGATGCCCAGGTCGGCGGCGGCCTTGGAGTCGTTGAGCGCGGTGACGGCGAAGCCGGGGCCGCCGCCGGTGTTGTCGGTCAGCTGCAGGCCGTTCTGGTCGGGATTGAACGTGACGGTGACGTCGCCGCCGGTCGCGGTCTCGATCGTGTCGATGACGTCTTCGAGCGTCACGGCGTTGCTGAGGTTGATGTCGTAGCTGCCGCCGCCGGCGACGGCGATGTTCAGGTCGTCGAGGGCGGTGACGGTGCGGATGCCGTTGCCGTCGTTGAGGGTGGCGACGTAGGAGTCTTTGCCGACGGTATTGATGGCCGTGCCGGTGAGCTCGCCGGTGGCCGAGCTGCCGACGAGGCCGAGCGACGTGGCAGTGCCGCCACTGCCGACGTCCTGGACGATCAGGTCGTTGACGGCCTGGCCGGTCGCGTCGGTGAGCTTGATCGCGTCGCCGTCGACCTCGGCCAGCACGTTGACGCCGGTCGCGCGGTTGAATTGATCCACCACGTCGTTCACGCTGACCGCGGTGGTCAGGTCGATGACGGAGGTCGCGCCCGAGCGGTCGGTGACGCGGACGAAGCCGCGCTCGATGCCCTGTCCGCCGTTGAGCTCCGAGAGCAGCGTCGTGCGGTCGAGGCGCGACTCGCCGCGGTTGAACACGAGCTCGCCGCCGTCGGGCGCGATGAACGTGGCGTCCTCATCGGTGAACCCGCGGGTGATGGTCTGCTGACTGCCGACGAGCTGGCTGACCGACAGCGCGTAATTCCCCACGGCCGCGCCGACGCTCGACGAGATGGTCGCCACGGACTCGTCGGAGCTCGCGGCGGTAGTGGACTCGAACGCCGCGTCGTCGGTGAGCCGGTTGGCGGCGTTGCTGAGCGACAGCAGTGAGGCGTTGACAGTCTGGTACGCGGTCTGCTGGGCCTCAAGGACGGTGTTGCGGTTCTCGATCGCCACCCGGGGCCGCGATTCGATCGCGATGAGCTGGCTGATAATACTCTCGGTATCGAGACCCGAAATCAGGCCCGTGCTGGAGGTGATCTGTCCCATGGTGGTCTTCTCTCAATCTTCCCGGCCCGGCGGGCATACGGGGCATCCGCCCCCAACCCCTTAGGTCCACCGACTTTATCGACGCACCATCGGGCCGGGCTTGAGGAAGCAGTTTAAATGTAAAATGAATAAATAAAAGTATTTAAAAAAATCAGGCTTTGCCTGAGACCCAATAACCGGGTCAAATCAGAGACACTCCACCCGCCCTAAGCGGGTGACGGATCCTCTCTAACCGTAAATCTCGCTCACTCCGAACCGACTCCGCCGCTCGACACCGGTCGGTTTCCGGTGGATTGGCCTAGTCGATGGGCGAACGGTCATAGCATTC